>JBDOMM010000047.1:0-292212 GCA_039832695.1 Bacillus sp. (in: firmicutes) | reverse complement strand
TGTTTGTTTTAGGGAACAATCAAGGTCGCAACTTCTACAATAGGAGTTTTTTTCTTGTGTGTAAATACTATTTATTTGAATTTATGGGATTATTTTAAAGACGTGCAAGGCTAGTGGGACTGTCCCCGGATGAAGAGTTTTGCGAGGAAGCGTTTAAGAAACGTAAGCTATTTTTGCGATTGGGAATTAATATGAGTTATTTTTATAAAAGTGCGGGGGATTTTTTGATTTTAGGTTTGATTTTGAAGCATTTTTAGCGTTTAAAATTTAGGTGGTTGGATTTTCTACACACTTTTGGAATTTATCTACACAAAATTGGATTTTTTCTACACAGATTTGGATTATTTCTACACGAAATCAGGTTTTTTCTACACAGATTTGGATTTTTTCTACAAATCGAGGGTTTGTGAAGATTAATTCTACAAATCTATAGAGGAATTCTACAAAACTGAAGGGGAATTCTACAAAATTTCAAGTTATTCTACAAAATCGATGCCCGATTCTACAAAAACAGGAAATAAACTTCCAATCCAAACTCAAACCACAATCCAAAGGGTGCCGAAAACTAGCACCCTCAGCCAACTGCGCCTGTTACAATCCATCCTATTCACGTTTTAAAAACAAAGGTATCTTCAGCATCATACAGATTTTATCAATCGTGAATTTAATTTTTCATACCTGTGTAAATATGAATGGCATCTCTTAAAAATTCAGCCGTACCAGGCTGTTCTTTATCATAGTAGGCAGTGAATCTCTCATCGTCTACATACATTTGTGCAAGACCGGCATGTGCCTCTTTACTATACTCATTCCAATAGTGACACAGCCACTGCTTGTGAAGGTCAGCAGCTTTTTGCGCTAGTTCTCCCGCAGGATTCCCTGTTTTAAACGCCTCTGCTAAGGTTACAGTCACCTGTTCAGCTAATTTTGCAGCATGATCGTATTGTTCCTGGGTCATGTTCTGCAGTTTCGCATTAGATTGATCCACCGTTTTATTGCCATATTTTCCACGGATTTCTTTACCAAACTTTTTCTCGTTTTCATCAATCATTTTTTTCTTGAAGCCTTCGAATTTTTCTTTATTAGACATTTCCATTCTCCCTTCTGCTAATGCAATTGTTTTATCTACATTGGCAATTAATTTCTCTAATTGTTCTTTTCTCTCAAGGAGTTTTTTACGATGATCTCTAAGCGCAGTTGCACCATCAAAATCAGGGGCAGATATGATTTCTTTTATGTTTTCTAAGCTGATATCTAACTCTCGATAAAACATGATTTGCTGCAGACGATCCACTTCAGCTTGCCCATAGATTCGGTATCCAGATGAATTGATTCTTGCCGGCTTAAGAATTCCAATTTCATCATAATACCGAAGGGTCCGTGTACTTACCCCGGCTAACTCGGCCAGCTTCTGCACTGTATACTCCATTCGCTCACCTCCTATAATCCAACAATACACCTTTACGTTGCGTGAATGTCAATTACCAGTTTCCTATTTTTTTATAACATTTTTATGGTTTTTGTTTTCATGGCTCTACTCATATCAAGCTCCCTTTATGCGACCCGTTCCGCTTTTCCTGTATCATCTCGGGCACGTAAACCGCTTCTATCTTACCCGGTAATCAACCACTTTGGTCACTATAAGGACTAAGGATGTTTCACCAAAAATATTGTCGACTTGTTTTGATAATATTAGCTCTTTTCGCCTTTTATAATAGAATTAGGAAAAAATCCCCACAGAACAAAAAACAGGAAAGAGGTAGGTTTATGGCTAAGCTTTTCGTTATTTATAATCAACCTAATGATCAGGAGGGATTTGAACAATATTATTTCAATGTACATATTCCGTTAGTACAAAAACTTCCACATCTTAAAGGTGCTGAAGTTCATCGTGTCTTGCACGCTGAAAACACGACTGAACCTTTATACCTCTTTGCAGAGCTTCATTTCGATAATCCCGCAGAATTGAGTCAATCGTTATCATCCCCTGAAGGACAGGAAGTTCAAGGTGACGTTTTAAATCTGATGAGATTCTTGGATAAACCACCGGTAATTTCAATAGTAGATTAATTCCCCTCAAAAAAGTCCTAGGGACTTTTTTCGCGTCCTATCTGATGCTTTTTGTGATTTTTGACCTCCTTTAGTCATACAGTTTTACTAAAGGAGGATGGACATGTACAGTTCTTTATCAACGACGAAGCTAATCCGCTATTCTGTCGCATATGTATTTATAATCTCAGGAGTTATGAAATTAGTTAACACTGAACTAGCCAATGGGTTTCTCAATTTAGGTTTACCTTATTCCCACATCCTGTTAAAAGCCGTCATCCTACTTGAGATTGGGTGCGGGGTATTACTATTGTTAAATAAGGCAGTTAACCATGCCGTAATCCCCTTAATTGCAATTATGATTGGTGCAATACTTTTAACTAAATTTCCACTCTTGCACACTAGCTTTTTAACATTTGCATTTCATGCACGGTTAGACATTGTGATACTTGTCCTTCTCATAATTCTCTATAAACGATAGCTACATGAACTATGACACCCTCTTTTTGTTCCTTCATGGGCACTAGTCGCACGGACTAGTTACCATTCAAGCCTTTTTGTTGCTTCACCGGGCACTAGTCGCCCCGACTAATTACTGCTCCACCCTTTTTTGTTCTTCCACGGGCACTAGTCGCCCCGACTAATTACCGCTCCACCCTTTTTTGTTCTTCCACGGGCACTAGTCGCCCCGACTAATTACCGCTCCACCCTTTTTTGTTCTTCCACGGGCACTAGTCGCCCCGACTAATTACCGCTCCACCCTTTTTTGTTCCTTCACGGGCACTAGTCCCTAACTGGTTACTGCTCCCCTAATTTGTATGGTAGAATGAGAGAAAAGTTTTTCAAAGAGGCGATTCCTGTGGAGCTTAGAAAAAAGGTGAAAAATCTCCCCTCAACACCAGGGGTTTATCTAATGAAGGATTCCTCTGACAGGGTCATTTATGTGGGGAAAGCCAAAAATCTTAAGAATCGAGTGCGATCATACTTTCAAAACACTAAGGCACATTCTCAGAAAATAAAAAAGTTGAAGGCAAACATTAATGATTTTCAATTAATACTGACCGATACTGAATTCGAAGCATTTATGTTGGAATGTAAATTAATTAAAGAAATCAAGCCCATTTTTAATAGAAAAATGAAAAATCCCACTTCCTACACTTATATCAGGTTCCACCAAAGAAACACCCATTGGATTATTGATTTGTCAAACACTATTGAAAAGGATGGTAGCCTTTATTTCGGTCCCTATCCAAGTAAACATGTAGTTGAAAAAGCACTCCAAGGAATGAAAGAATTTCTTAAAATAGACTGTGGTAATCCGAATAAGGGCACGCCTTGTTTGAACTACTCCTTAGGTTTATGTATCGGTATATGTTTCAATGAAGATTCACGTAAACAATACAATGATCAGTTGAAGAAAATGATGGATTTTCTTCAAGGGACGGATACCGAAGTCCTTCAAAAATTGAAACAAAAAATGATAGATACCTCAAATAACTTTGACTTTGAGACAGCAGCTAAATGCCGAGATACACTGGATGCGCTTCAATCGCTCTTCTATAAAGAAAAGGTAATCGAATTTACAGAAGCAAATAAAAATATTGCTCTTATCGAATATATAGAAGATGTCACCTTGAAACTTTTTCTAATCAAGGGGAATCATATTCTTTTTAGTGAAAAATATAAAATAAAGGAAGCGAATTCAGAACAGTTGGTCGGGAAGATTAAAGAGAGTATATTAAAGCATTTTAAGAGTTTTCGCGAACAATCATCCATTGAAGTTAGCAAAGACGATATTGATGTAGCACAAATTATTTATAGCTATTTAAATAGCAGCAAGTGCAAACATGTGATTATTGACGAAAAATGGTTAGAATTCAAATACCAAAAAAATATAGATTCTTCTCTAATAAATACACTGCTAAATTGAATTGATTTCATCTATTTTCCTCGGTTTTTAAACCGGGGTCTTTTTGGTTATCCTACCTTTTAAATTACCAAATATATCCTAAATTGGACACTACTATTAAACTATTAGTTAGAAAAATGAATCTAATCAAAATTTATATACTATTTTAAAAAAACTTTCTTTTAAATCTGAAAAATGTATGAACACAGTATTATCAAGCTTTTTAAAACGCATACATTTTAATTTCCAAAAAAAGTTTTTGACAATTCAAAACCCTAAAAAGTATTATAAAATAATAATAAAGGAGGTAAAAACATGTCAAACTTAAATAGGCAGAAAATTGTGGATAGTGTACCTCAGAAGGGATTCGTTGGACATCCTAAAGGATTATTCACTCTTTTCTTTACGGAATTCTGGGAGAGATTTTCTTACTATGGTATGAGAGCAATCCTCGTTTTCTATATGTACTACTCAGTTTCAAAAGGTGGATTGGGCATTGATAAAACGCTCGCACTTTCCATCATGTCCATTTATGGATCACTAGTTTACATGTCAGGTGTTATCGGTGGATGGCTAGCTGACCGTGTATTTGGTACTTCAAAAGCAGTATTTTACGGTGGAATATTGATCATGTTTGGTCATATCGCCCTAGCGATTCCTGGTAATATCTCTATGTTCTTTGTATCAATGGTATTAATCGTACTTGGTACAGGACTATTGAAGCCAAACGTTTCAACTGTTGTTGGTGAATTGTACAGTGAGAAAGACCAACGTCGTGACGCAGGATTCACCATTTTCTACATGGGTATCAACGCGGGTGCTTTCTTATCCCCATTAATCGTTGGTTCTGTTGGCAACTTTCACGTAGGTTTTAGTATTGCTGCAGTTGGTATGTTCCTAGGACTAATTATGTTTATGCTAACTAAGAAAAAAAATCTTGGCCTTGCTGGAACCATGGTTTCAAATCCATTGTCACCATCTGAAAAGAAAAAAGTTTTTACTTATATTGGTTTAGGTGTCGTTGTTCTTGCAGTTATTTTTGCTATTTTAATTCCAAAAGGCATCCTAACATTTGCAGGTTTTATTAATTTAGTTACTATTCTTGGTGTGTTAATTCCAACCATGTATTTCATTGTTATGTATCGCAGCCCGAAAACAACTGCAGTAGAACGTTCACGTGTTATTGCATACATCCCATTATTCATTGCATCTGTTATGTTCTGGGCGATTCAAGAACAAGGTTCAACGATCCTTGCAAGCTATGCTGATACTCGCACACAATTACATTTTGCAGGAATTGTAATTAAGCCTGCATGGTTCCAATCTTTAAACCCATTATTTATTATTACTTTAGCGCCAGTTTTCGCATGGATTTGGGTTAAAATGGGAGACCGTCAGCCAACAATTCCGCAAAAATTCTCATTATCATTACTTTTCTCTGGGGTTTCATTCCTAGTAATTCTATTGCCTTCGTATCTTGGCGGCACAGATTCTTTAGTAAACCCATTATGGCTTGTTCTTAGTTATTTAATCTGTGTAATCGGTGAATTATTGCTTTCACCAGTAGGACTTTCTGCTACAACTAAATTAGCTCCTGCTGCTTTCTCTGCACAAACAATGAGCTTATGGTTCTTATCTAGTGCAGCTGCACAAGCACTAAATGCACAAGTGGTTAAATTCTACTCAGAAGATACTGAAATGGCTTATTTCGGAATCATCGGTGGTGCATCCATCGTACTTGGTATCATCCTTTTAGTGTTATCTCCGAAAATTCAGGGGTACATGAAGGGCGTAAAATAATAACAAAAGCGGCTGATCAATCAGCCGCTTTTTTATTTATTCAACAAGTGCTTTACAGAGTAAACGGGATGGTATAACAGCATCCATTTACCTGAATACCTCATAACGGCCTTCATCTTTTCCCGGTACCTTAATTTGTAGCAGTGGACTGTACAATTTGAGCAAGCTGTTTTATCTTCACCAAACCGACAGAATGATAGTCGTAGTAAGCATAGTTCTTTAGTTCCTCACAATCCTTACATAAAACATCCCGATGGTGCTTTTTTCTGCAGTAGAGTTTAATCATCTCCTTGACAATCTCTTTTTCCTTTTGAATATTTGGACCATTATTTGGCTCAATTAATTTTGCCATCATGATAGTAAACCTCCCTTTTCTAGATTTACTAAAGTAGCTATCTTACTTTCACCATAACATATGATTTAACAAACTGACTGAAGAAAAATTACAAATTAAGTACAATTACAGCCTGACCGTTGTTGGAACTTTACTTCCTTTTGCTGATAAGCTTTCGGGATAGCCCAAATTAAAAAACCGCCGAGAACTATGTTGACTTCTCTGCGGGTTCATTTTTTTAAATCTCAAGTTTACTTTTCTCTTGTTTCATTTAGTTCATCTATTAATTGTTTTGTCCTTTTGGCATTCCCCTCAGCAAAGTTCTCGAGGCGTTCCTTAAGTTCAGCATCATCGTGAATCCGGTCTGCTGTAATAAGGTACGTTCGCATCAACTCTTCTTCCACCTCGATGCTTTGTTCAAGGACCTGTTCAAGTTTGTCCTTCTCTTCCTTATTCTTTTGATTATCTGCGTCTAGAACCACGAGAAGACCTCCTTTTTTACCATTATCCTTCTCTAATCTATACCCAGATATCCACTGTTCTTAAACTTTTCCAATTCCCAATTTTCAAATAGAGAGATGTAATAACCAGTCTCATTTAATTCACAGTTTCTGCCCCACAAATTGAATAACATGTGACAATCCATTATGTAATTCTCCTTCATGCCGGACCACTTCATTCCACTGGTTTTGAACCGGTTGCTTCATTTAGATCAACCAATTCGGTTTGAACGGTGACCCCGCGTTCTTCAGCAAGCTTTTTTATTTTGGCTAGCCCAGATTCTGCATAATCCCATGCGGTTACATTCATTTCTTGCTCCGCTAAAAAAACAGCATTTTGTCCTTCACCTTCAGCAATTGTCAGCACATCACCAGACAACTGTAGTTTTTTCTGCATTTCATTTAAAAAGACATTTGGTTCGGTTCCATCGCCTTTGGGGCTTCAGCAAGCTTTCTTGGAAAAATATTAATGAGCTATCGTATAATCGTTATGCAAATTGCTGGAATCCTCATTATCGTTTTCGGACTACAAATGTCCGGCCTATTAAAATTCAAACTTTTAATGAAAAAAGAATCGACTCAGATACCATTCTTCATTCACTCAAAAAGGACTCCAGCTTAGGCAAGAGTCCTTTTTTTGCTACGGAGCTTTTTAGGAAGCATACAGGATATCTTAGAAACTTAATCAACCTTTTAGCAGAATTCGAAATAGTTCTTGACCAATTAATCAAACAGTTTAGCAATAATACCAGCTACAATGACTACAATTATAGCCCCTATTATAGATGGGACTAACGAGAATCCAAGAATCATAGGCCCCCAAGCCCCCATTAAATATGGACCAACCCATGCTCCCACGAAACCTGCAACAATAGCTCCTGCCCAGCCCCCCGGCATATCGAAAGGTGATAACTTGCTCCCCACAACACCAATTACCATAGCAACAATAACAGTGAGAATAAAAGAAAGAATAGTCATGCTATTTACTCCTTTTTTTGCCATTATATGCAGAACTTGTACAAAGCGTTCGGACATACAGGAGGGATTTCACAACGCAAAATATATAATTTTGTAAATTAATTTTGTACTTTTATGGTAAAATCATTGTAATAAATTATAAAAAATGGGGACCATCGGAATTATCACTTCATCCTTTATGGTTGCAAAAGTAACACGTGACAATCAAGAGGATATGCAAGACGAATACTATGAAGACGGAATCAAAGGAAAAAAGGAAAAAATAGAAGGTAAATAATTTACCTTAAAACAATAGGTGGCTGCTTTCTACTTGTTGTTTTTGCTTTTTTAATATGTTTAACACTGTTAAAATCAATTTTTTTAGTATAATAAAGACATACCATTCCTGGGGAGGATGTTTGTATGCATGTTGAAATAGATGCAGAATCAAAGAAATGGATAGAATCTAAAGGTAGTCAAATAACTGTAAAAATTCTAGAAACAAAAACTTGTTGTGCTCCCGGTGTTCAGGAAGTAGTGGCAGTTCCAGGAAAGCCCAAAACAACCGATCAGTTTACCGAATTAAACGTTGAAAATCTTTCAATTTATGTACAAAAAATTTTATGTAATAAAGAAAAACTATCCCTTAAATTATCGGGCATCAGCTTTTTAAAAACCCTAGCAGCTAAGCTTCAATAAATGGAATAACAAAAGAAAAAAATGCTACTTCCTAACACGAAGCAGCATTTTCCTAAATCAGGTGCCGCAAAACGTTTGATACGGACGTCCTGATGGTTCAGGCAATGTACAGTATTCTTCCTGTTCAGGAGAGTGCGCATAAGGATTTGATATCATCTGAAGAAGCTTATCCAATACACTGAAATCCCCCTGTTCCACCGCAGCTTCTAAAACCTCTTCTACCCGGTGATTTCGGGGAATGACCGATGGATTGCTTTTCCGCATTAACTTATGTGAAGATTCTTTGGATTCCTGCTGTCTGTCTAGTCTTGCCTGCCACTTCTCATGCCATTGAGCAAAATCCGGACCTTCAAACAGTGCACTATCTTTCTGTGTATCAAAGGTTAATGCACGAAAGGTATTAGTATAATCTGCATGATGCTTTTCCATCAACTGAAGCAGTTCTTTCACTAAAGATTCATCTTTTTCCTCTTCGGTAAAGATCCCCAGCTTTGCCCTCATTCCTGAGAGCCATGCTCCCTCAAATAACGCACCATATCCTGATAGGGCTTCTTCAGCCATCTTCACAGCCTCATCTTGATTTTCATGCAAAAGCGCCAAAAGTGACTCAGCAAAACGCGCCAGATTCCACACAGCAATATACGGCTGATTCCCATAGGCATAACGACCTTCACGATCAATCGAACTAAATACGGTTGCTGGACTATATTCATCCATAAAAGCGCATGGACCGTAGTCAATCGTTTCGCCACTAATGGCCATGTTATCGGTGTTCATCACTCCATGAATGAAGCCCACCAGCTGCCATTTAGCAATAAGTGTAGCCTGACGATTAATTACTTCTTTTAAAAACGAAAGGTATTTATTCTCATCATCTTCAATTTCAGGATAATGACGATTAATCGTATAATCAGCTAAAGCTTTTAAATCCTCCACAGTACCAAATCTTGCCGCATATTGAAACGTACCAACACGAATATGACTGGCAGCCACACGGGTTAGAATAGCACCCGGCAGGACCGTTTCACGGTATACAGGTTCACCAGTTGTGACGACAGCAAGACTTCTGGTTGTAGGAATACCGAGTGCATGCATCGCTTCGCTAATGATATATTCCCGCAGCATCGGTCCGAGTGCTGCTCGGCCATCACCACCTCGAGAAAATGGCGTTCTTCCAGGCCCTTTAAGCTGAATATCCATTCGTTCATTTTCAGTAGTAATCTGTTCACCAAGCAACACAGCCCGGCCATCACCTAGCATTGTAAAATGACCAAATTGATGTCCTGCATAAGCTTGGGCCAGAGGTGAAGCTCCTTCGGGAATCTTATTACCTGCAAAAACGGCAATTCCATCCTCACTTTGCAAGGCCTGAACATTCAACCCTAGAGATTTAGCTAGGGAGCCATTTAGAATGACCAACTGCGGTGATTTTACTGGAATTGGATTGGTGCTTTTATAAAATGCTTCTGGCAGACGTGAATAACTATTGTCAAAGTTCCATCCTGATTCTTTTATCATTGGGTCTCCTTTAATTCTTTTGTCGTACTAAAATTTGTGTTTTGTTATTTTATTATACCCAACCTTCCATAGAAAAGGCTTGCTCATATTACTACTATACAGTCATTTTCCAGTTCGATAAGGCTAACCAGTTTTCTTTTTCCTTATAATCAGGCATTATTTTTCCAACTAGCCGCCAAAAAGAGCGGTCATGATTTAAATGGACCATGTGACACATTTCATGAACGACAACATAATCAATAACACTTAGAGGTGCCATAGCAAGCCTCCAATTAAAGGTTAATTGATGCTTTGAATCACAGGTTCCCCATGTTTTTTGATTATCTGTGATCCGAATAGAACGCGGCTTTGTATTAAAGTAACTTTGATACGAGGAAATGCTCTTCTCAACTAATGCTTTACACTGCTGATAATAAAATCGTTTTAACGCATGTTTAATTTTCTCATCCTCAGGGTATTTCACATATATAACTAATTGATTTTCCTCAAATTTAACGTAATCTTGTTCAATGGTATTGTCTTGAAATATCTGTATGGGTAGAGTGTTTCCTAAAAAAAGAAAACTCTCACCATGCTCATATACCTTTTCCTGTGGTCCTTGCAGCCTCTCTTTCAATTCTTTTACTTTAAGCTGAAGCTGCTCCCAATGGGTTTCTAATAATTGAATAACCTTTTCATCTGGTGTTCCTCTCGGTGCCTGGACTTCAATATTCCCATAGCCGTCTATTGTAACACCGATGGATGTTCGGTTTTTGTACTTGATTTCAAAAAAGATGGTCTCTCCAGAGTATGTGTGTATCATAACTTCACCTATTCAATTTTACATTTCTTTAATAAATAATGCCTGTCCCCCTATAGGAACAGGCACTGCAATTATAAGTTATATTAGATTTCTGTTTTATATTTTTCAAGAATTAATGTAGAACTCTAGCCGCACTAGTGAATTTTGATGGGTTATAAGTAGAGATTTTCACTACATCACCTGTTTGTGGTGCATGAATATATTGTCCGTTTCCGATATAAATGCCGACATGGTAAGCAGGTGAACCTCTAAAAACAAGATCTCCTGGTTGTACTTGACTTGGAGAAATTCTCATTCCAACTCTTTGCTGGTCACGTGACACCCTTGGAAGACTGATGCCAACTTGACGGAACACATAGCTTGTGAATCCTGAACAGTCAAAGCCGCTTGTTGTTGTTCCTCCCCATACGTAAGGAACACCTAGATATCTTTTTGCAATAGCAATGACATTACTTGCTGTTGCAGAAGTAGTTTCATTAGATACATTTAACTTTGGAGTTGATTTAGAAGAATGGCTTCCTCCGGATTGCCTTTGAGTAGCCTGCTGGGCTAATTGAGCTTGACGGCGTGCCTCTTCCTGCGCACGTTTTTGAGCCTCTTCTTGTGCCTGCTTATGAGCTAATTGGTCTTTTTGACTTTGTAAAGCGCTTTGTGCAGTGGCTAATTCAGTTTGAATCTCTGCCTTAGCTACTTGGATCTGTTTTTGTTCAGAAGCTAATTCATTTTGGCTCTTTTTTAATTGATCATACTCATCGTGTAATTTTTCCTCTGCATCTTTTAAAGCCTGCTCTTTTTCATTTAAGCCGTTCAATAACGCTGTATCACTTTCCATAATACTGGAGATCGCAGTAAAACGAGTTAAAAAATCAGAAAGGTTATTAGATGAAAGCAATAGTTCTGCATATGTAACAATTGACTGTTTCCCCTCAGCTTGGATGCTCTTTAAACGTTCAGAGTAAACTTCTTTGTGTGCTTCTAGGGACGCTTTAGATTCTTCAATATCTGCTTGGGTTTGTTCAATTTTTCCTTGTTGCGTCTTGATTTGACTATTAAGTTTTTCACTTTTCTCCATTGATTGGCTTATACGATCGTCTAATTGTTGAATTCTGGTTTCAAAATTATCAATTTGATCTTCCGTTGCACTTATTTGTCCTTGAATCGCTGAAGTTTCTGGACTTGCAAAAGTGGGTGACGCTTGAATGGTAGTAGCAAGAATGGCAGCTGTTACTGTATATTTAAATAATTTTTTAAACATTATATTATCTCCTCTTGTATCCTATCATTTTTTCAAACTACTAAGATATTACTAGTTTATATTCCAAATGGACTAAAAACAATGGAATTGGGAGGAATGTAATATAAATGTAATTTTATGTAGAATAATCTGACAAAATTGTCGACTGAATATGGTTAATTGTAGAAAAATATTTGAGGATATGTGAAATATAGCGGAATTCTATCATTATTATAACTCGCTACATATGATGGGAGATTTTTAAAACAGGTAATTTGAACTATATACTAAGATTGATAGTAAAAAATTCCCTTTATAGAAAAAAGTTATACTACCTCCAAAACGAAAAAAGGCAACACCCAGAAAGAGGTAAATTGCCTTTCATTTTTTCATCTAAGACGGTTTATTTTGCATTCATATCGGGTTGATGAATTCCAAAAATATTGCCTTCGGTATCAATATAATAGCCTTGCCATGCCATACCAGGAAGGGCATACTTAGGCATCGCCACCTTGCCGCCATGTTCAAGAATCTTAGCTTCTGTTTGATCGTAGTTTTCTACTCCCATTGTACAAGCATATCCGTTTAAAGGTTGGTTTGTTTCTGGCGGAGCACTTCGACGCTGCATCAGAGCACCATTAATTCCTAGTTCATTTTCATCCCCAGTTACTGCTCCAAAGTAAGGCATTCCCGCATACTCACTCCAATCCTGAAATGACCATCCGAATACCTCTCCATAAAACTTCGTTGCCCGTTCCATGTTATCCACATGAATTTCGAAATGTACTAATCTCCCCATAATTACCTCCTATTTTTCACTAAATTGAATTTATTTCTAAGTTGCTTTTCAACTTTTAGTAGAATTCTTTCACACTTCTTTATTATAGGATATTTTATGGAAATAAATTCCGTCAACGATAAAAAAAGGCAGTCTCCCTATTCGAAAAGGAACTGCCTATTACGTTTTACACTATTTTTTTCTCAAGACTTCCATTTTCTACTTTATTTCTAGAAAAAATATTTGCTAGAGCTTCTGGAAGAGCTATTAATGCCGGAACAAAGATGGGAAGCAGGATAAAACAAAGAATCACCAAGCCGGAAATAACAGCAATAGCCAGTTCTGATAATAGCACGATACCTGCAGGCATCAGTGTGGCAAAGGTACCTCCAAGGATAATCACTGCTGCGATAATTACTCCACCTATTTGTCTGGAAGCTAATACAATCGCTTCTTTAGCCTGCATATCTGGATATTCCTTAAACCGCATCATTAAGAAAATACTATAGTCAACTCCCAAGGCGACGATGATAATAAAGGAGAAGAATGGTACGAAAGAAGAAATACCTGCTAGCCCTTTCAAATCTATGAAAATGTAATTGATGATGTACATTGCCGCATAATATGCTCCTACTAGGGACGCGGTAATGAAAACCGGTGTCCAAAAGGATCTTATAACAAAGAACAGTACAAGCAGGACTCCAATAATGACGATTGTCGTTGTTTTATTCAGATCCCTGGTTAATACATTATTCATATCGTTCGTTGTTGCACTTGGACCGGATGTTCCACTCTTCGCATCTGATATAATCGTACCCTTAAGACCGTCAGAAACTGTTTGGTTGATTTTTTCTACAGTATTTAAAGCATTCTCAGAATAAGGATCGTCCTTCAAGACAACCATGAATTTGGTGATTTTTCGATTTTCGGACATGAACGTGTCAAATGACTTTTTAAAGTCCTTGTTTGTTAATGCTTCTTTTGGCATAAAGAAGGTTTTATTCGTATTAAGCTGTGTTAAGTAACCGTTTGTTTGCCCTAGTCCATCAGAAATTTGCTTTAATCCGTTGTTTACATCTGATAGTTTTTCACCGAACACACTAAATCCATTGAGGCCGTCTGCCAACTGCTGCTGACCTGATTTCATCTGGTTCAGGCCATTCGTGACATTGTTCATATTGGTTACGATGGTGCCAATTCCTGAAGATGCTCGGCCAAGTCCAGATTCAAGCTCTTTCAACCCGGCTGCCATTTGAGTTAAACCGTTGCTCATGGCATCTAGACTCTTATTTGCTGTTCCAAAATCAGCAGTTACTTTATTATATTTTTCATTTAATTCTTGGATATCCTCAGGTGTGATTTTATTTAATGATTCTAATTCATCATCAATTTTTTGTTTCAATTTTAAATAGTTGTCATCATTTTGAGAATCTTGATAACTACTTCCTAATGCAGTTACCAAAGATTGCATATGCGACAATTCACTTTTAACCCTTAAAAGTTCCTTTGCCTTATTTTGATAATTGCTCCCCATCTCAGCGTAGTCATCCTGCATATTCTCATATTCTTCAACTAACACGCTAACACCACTGCTCGTTTGAGAAAGATTCTTTTCAATTATAGTTAGCCCGTTTGTGATTGTTTTCGAACTACTTGATCCATCATTAATACTCGTTTGGACCATTTTTAACCCATCGGTTAACGCCGCCATCCCATCATGAAGCTTTGCCGTGCCGTCCACCATTTGACTGACTTTAGAAAAATCTGCTGAACCAAATCCTTCTTGTGCTTCTTTCAATCCATCATAGATTTGATTCACGCCGCCTTGTGTTTGGGACAATCCATCCGTAACAGACCCCATTTGTTTATCGACGTAAAAACCGTCAATTGGCTTACCTTGGGGTTGTGTGATGGATGAGACCTGCTTCACTCCTTTAATCCCCTTCACTCTCTCGGTTATGTTGTCAATGACTGCCAGAGATTCATTATTATCTAGTGGTTTACTAGTTTCGATGACAACAGTCGCCGGCATTGCCTGACCCTTACCGAAGTGATCCGCTACTAAATTAATAGCTTTAGATGAAGGGTATTTATTTCCAAGTTCTCCAATGGTATCAAAGTTTAGCTTTTCCTGATGCAAATACATCATGGGGCCAATAATTAAAAGAATGATGACCGTAGATATTATTGGATGCTTAACTGCAAAAGAGGATGTACTTCCCCAAAACTTATTTTCCTTATGACCGGTAACACTCTTAGATGGCCAGAAAAGTTTTTTGCCTAACACCTTCATGATAAATGGAGTTAGGGTCACAATTTCAAGCAATAAGATCGTTACCCCGATTACAACTACAACACCAGATCGATAGATTGGCGATTCGGCAAAAATAAGTGCAAGGAAAGCAATAAATACCGTGAGAATACTGTACGCAATGGTTTTACCTGCTGTTTTATAGGTATTAAAGATTGATTCGTCTATAGAATGGCCATGGGACAGTTCTTCCTTAAATCTATTAAACAGAAGGATGTTATAATCCGTACCAATCCCAAAAAGGATAAGGACCAGCAGCATTTGGGTAAGACTCGTTATTGGAAATCCTGCTTTATCAATTAATTGAGCGGCAATCCCCATGGAAACAAGATAGGAAAAAGCCACAGCCACTAAGGAAATCAACGGTGTCACGACTGACCTAAATGCAATAATAAGGACAACCAAAATAAAAATAACCGTTAATGCCGCACTCTTTTCAACACCTGCCTGAGACGCCTTCAGATAATCATTATTGATAAAGTCTTCACCACTGAGATAGTAGTCAACAGGTACATGGTCCAATTTGCTTTCCATTTGTTTTTGGATATCATCTATTTCTCGCCCTCTTTTATCCAGCTTATAGCTCACCATAAGCGTCGTACCATCTTTAGATACTAGAGAGCTTTTGGCTTCGGGGATACTGAATGGATCCATAATGTTAGCAATACCAAGCTCTGAACCGTTCTCGCGAATGGTTTCTACTGCATCACCGATTTTCTCCATTTCATCATCTGATATTTTATTTTTATCGTAAAAAACGATAAGGTTGTTGGTCCCTTTCGTTGTATCCATCTTTTTTAAGATACGATCTGCCATCACTGAAGGGCTGTTACTACTCGTTCCTTGCTGGCCTTTTTGCCTTAGTATGGCATTAATGTCTGGCTGAATGACTGTAAGCACAATCGTTGCAATCAGCCAAATGGAAAAAATGGCCCAACGGCCTTTAATAATGCTTCTCACCTTGAATCCTCCGTTATTTTAGAAATTTATTTTGTTTTTTCTTGAAAGTATAAAACATCAAAGAATTCACGATTATCCATTCCTTCTGCTTCCATTTTTTCCTTAACAGCAGAAACCAGTAATCTCATGCCCTTCTCAACAATCTCTTGTTCATCTGGGTTTAAGAGATTTAATACTTCCAATAATGACTTATTTGCGATTTCTGATATGTCCTCATTTATTCCTTCATTTAATTCGTTGGAAAGTGAAATATACACTGACCGTTTATCCTTAGGGTTTGGTGTTTTCACAAGAAGCCCTTTTGAGGTAAGTCGTTCAACGATATCTGAAACCGTACTTTGGGTCATTTTAAGGTTTTGAGAAAGATGTTTGATACTGATTTTTTTATGAGCAAATACTTCCCCAATGACTCTTGCTTGGGGAATAGTTACACCATGCTCTTCAGAATGTTTCTGAAGACTTTTCATTATATAACTTTGTAATAGATCAAGAGATTCACGAATAAAAACAGCTTTTTCTTCCATTATTAACCCCTTTCAAAAAAATAGCACACGATATATCCCATAAGATACATCGTGTGCTATCTATCGTAAAATTTACTAGCCTATTTGTCAATTAAAAGGGTCCGGGGGTGCCAGGGGGACGGTTCTCTTGGCTTATTAAGAACGGTACCCCCTTTCATCGGCACTATGGCTTACCTCAAAATTATTTCTTGTGCTTTTTCCTTCATTTCGTTGAATCGATTATTTAAGAGTTTTAGGATCGTGTCATCGGCGGTAAAGTGCATGACAATGGACTGTATTTCACGTTTGTTGAATTTGCCACGTTCATGAATTTTAAATCCCCTTCCCTTAAGTTTATACCTGACCATAAAACTGTCAGCCTTTTTTTCTTCTCTCGGATAAACTTGTAGAAAATGAAGAACCGCCTCTTGGCATGTACAATCAGGATTCATACAATAGGAGTCAGCGACCAAAAATAGTTTTCCCAAATAGTCTAGGGAAAAAAAATCACTGTCTTGATTTGGGAAGATCTCTG
Organism: Bacillus sp. (in: firmicutes); assembly: GCA_039832695.1. Lineage (GTDB taxonomy): Bacteria > Bacillota > Bacilli > Bacillales > Cytobacillaceae > Neobacillus. The sequence goes on along the minus strand of JBDOMM010000047.1, from coordinate 275,323 downwards.
AATAACAAACAGTAACGCCTTGAGCAATTTTTCTCAGAACCGCATTCATACTACCTCTCCTTTTTTATACTTCAAAATAAAGGCAACTTTCCCGTTTATTCTTATTATTAATGTAAACTCGATTCATCACTTTAATAGAAAGTTAGTATATGAGGGCATGGTCGTGGGATTAAAATGGTGAAATTTAAAGGGGAAGATTGCAGGTTTAATAGAGATAAAAAAATTCAGAAACAATTAAATTAGCCAAAATACACTCTTACACTCTTTTCTATTTTTGCTGTTTCTAGACAGTTTTGTATAAACTCCAGGATTTGTTTTAGATCCCAATTCTGAGAATCACCATTATTATATAGTTGCTTGTATTTATTCAAAGCCTTTTCAATTTGTTGTATGGAGTAAGTATTCCAATCTCCTGACCCACTAACTCCTGCATAGTATTTATGCGCTTCAAGCAAGCTGTACAGGATCGTAGCATTATAATTCCCCATGCTAAAACGTGCATAAGCAATTTCTTTTCCTGCTTTATTGACTCCATAAATATCGTGACCCATCATAATTCCTCCTTCTAATTTTAATCATTTTATGGTCTTGGAAAACTGTAATAAGTAGTTTACTTGGTATATCACTCCTTTCAGTTTTTGTATTCTACAATTTTTCTCGAAACCGTATGGAATTAATAAGTTTGTTATAGTAGAAAACTATGAAGGTCTAATTCAGAGGTTGTTTAGAAACGTTTGAATATTTCAATAGTTGTTTTCATTAAGGGTTTCATGTGTACATAGGGGGTTAAACATTGTGGAAAGCGCCAGGGGCAAAGTGAGGTTTTCAATATAATAATTTCATGAACCGATAAGCTTGTCAATAACCTATGATTCGACAAATTTCAGCGTTTACTAGGGGCACGCCACGGGGGCGGCTCTTTTGTCTTTGCAAGGTCTCCCTTATTATCAAAGAGCCAGCAGAACCGTCCCCCCGGCACATGTTTATTTTATTATTTTCTTATACTGCTGATCAGCTTTAAAACTAAAAATAAAGAACAATATAATCATTATTGGAAAAAGGGACCATGTCGCAGCCCTAAATATAACAAAGGGTGTTTCAAATAAAAAAGATCCCCAAAAATCCGTTCCTGCCTTTCCCCATAACCCTGGAGTTAAATAGAGCCTTTTGGGATCTAATAGAGAAGCTGCATCGATTGCTCCTGTTGTTATCAATGCTGCAAAAATAGGCAAATAACAAAATGCTATTCCAATATACATTTGTGACAGTCTTTTGTACCTGCCAGCCTTTGAATCAGCATCAGAGAAAATATCCTCATCAGCATTTTCTCTTACCTTTTTGAAATATTGAGAGCCTGAACTTTTTGTTCCAGCAATATGCTTCCAGCCACAATCCTCAAAAAGTGTACAATAATCAAGAAAATCTGAAGAGTTTTTAAACGTTCGATAGTCAATCTTTATATTTGCATTTTCTGGTTTTGCTAAACGAAATCGATACGCCATTGTCTTTCCGACAAATTCAAATCCTTCTGCTGCCATTTGATTTAACCAGTTCTCCTCTTTTTCAAAGTTCAGGAAAAATTTAAATTTCCTCATGATCTCACCTCATGTTTAGTTTATGAGAGCCTCTTCTGTAATCTGTATCATGTGCTTCATTCTTTCTAAATCAAGACGGAGTATTTCTTTTCCTTTTTCCGTAATTAAATAAACTTTCCTACGGCTATCCTCACTTGCAACTGGCTGAATAAATTTGAGCTTTAGTAAATTTTCTATCGCTCCATACAATGTCCCTGCGGCCATCCTTACCTGTCCATTACTAAGCTCTTCAACCTTTTGAAGAATCGCGTATCCATGTGCCGGTTCTAAAAATGACAAAAGGATATAATACACTGTTTCTGTAAGTGGAATATGCTTATCTCGTTTCATAATTATTCTCCTACCTTACTCCGTCAAACTATATAGTTGAACTGTATAGTTTTATTCTATACAGTCGAACTGTATATGTCAATTTTAGTTTTGCCAAAAATCAAAAAAGGCAACTGCCCAGGTTGGGTTAGTTGCCTTCAAATTATATAACCTTATTATTCATTATAATTCTGTTTCCTATTAGAGCTCTTACCTTTCATCACAAAATATGCGACAGATAAGCATGGGGGACGGTTCTCATGGCTTTTTCAGGAACTGTCCCTTTCTACAAAATGAGTTGCGCCACGCATTCCACGTGTCCGGGGTTTAGATTATTTCAACGAAATCTTCACAATATCTTCCAAATATTTCGTTATATTATATCCATAAATCTCTAGTCTTTTGGGGATTATTTTTTCTCCAGTGTTGTTACCTTCTACCTTCATGCTTTCAACTGTAACGAAATAATGGGGCTGCTCGATGTCTTCATAAGAGGAAGCCATATCTTCATTGTATTCTTCTCCATTTTTGTCAACGAGCACTCCTTCAGAACTCATCTCCATAGAACTTGGTTCATTTTCATCCTCACCGATAATATTGTATTGAAGCGACTCATATGCTCGATTCTCTACTTCATGATTGCTTATGACAATTTTGGTTGGCTGTCCAACTTCCACCTTGTCGATCGAGATTGTACTTCCTGCATATTCAAAGGTTTGAGGATATTCCTGGGTAGCATTCAGTTCGATAGTTTTTGGGTCTTGAATAGTTAAATGAATAGCGCCGAATTTAACTTTAACCTCTTTTGGCTTTTCTCTATAAAGAGGGTCAAAGTTTGTTTGAAAAGTACTCCAATTCATATCTTGTGATGTATCTAAATAAGAGCCTCCATTCAAATCAGCTTTCGCTGTCTTATTGTTCACTTCTAGATAGTCAAAATTGAGATTATCTATCCATTTTTCAGACTCGTCATTTGGAATACTATATTGCAGAATTGTCGCTGTTGGAGCAATGGTCAGTTTATCAAATCTAATGGGAATACCCTCGACTTCTGTTTTTTCATCCAATGCATATTCGGCGGAAGGTTTTTTTATTACAGGGATCTTGAAGTTCCACTCCCCTGTTTCATATTCCATGTTCTCGTAAGCCCTAATACTATTCAGATCAGAGGAATCACGCATCAATTTCTGAACCTTTGTGATTTTCAATTTGATTGTCCCGTTTTTCTTGGAGAGTGGCAGCAGACTCATCTTCCCGTGATACACGTTCTTTTTTTCGTTATTTACAGCGGATTCATGGTTAGGAGGATATTCCCTTAGATTTGCTTCTCGGCTCATGATTTCATAGGCATTCTCTACTAAAACCCCATCCTGACTATTCATCACATATTGATTATCTCCATCTGTATCTTCTATTTCATAAAAAACAATCGTTTGAACATCGTCAGCAATCGCACCCTTGATCTTAATTTTCACCCCATTGCTTTCCGCTTCCAAGTTCATCCTCTCACCCAGGCCCTGTTGAAGATACCTACTCAATTCCGGATCTTTTTCCGTCCATGAATAGTAGAGGCTGGCAAACGCTCCTGTAAAATATTCGATCCCTATTAACAATGCAAAAATACTTGCAAAAACAAGTCCCATTCTTTTACGTTTCTTATTCTTTTGTTGTCTGTGCTTTTCCACTTCAGCCAACCTATTTTTGACGTTCTCCATGAAACCAGAAGACACATGGAAACCCTCCATCCTTTCAGTAAGATTTAACATGGTTAACATGACATCCTGAAAGGCAGCCAAATCTTCCTGACAATTTTGGCAATGAAAAATATGTTTCTCTAAATCAATCTTTTTCGGTCGATCCATCGTTCTTTCTAGGTAATCCAAGTAATTCATATGATATTCTTTACAGCCATTAAAGGATGACCCGTACCCCATTACATTTCTTAGTGACTGGATTCCGGAAACCAAATGCTCTTTCAGCTTCTCTACTGAAATTTGGAGAAGCTGTGCCACTTCCTCATTAGGGATTCCTTTTATATATGTAAGTACCATCACATCTTTTTCGTACCCATTCAATTGATCTAGTGCTTTAAATAAATCCTGACGTGGTTCACTATCTCCTGAATCTAGTAAACTACTATTATCAGAAAGCTCCCGGCAAGTATGTATGAAAATGGATGTAACCCACATTTCGAATGATGTTTCATTTTTCATTTGTCGCATTTCCTTATGGGCTTTTATTATAGTCCTGAAAAAAAGCTCTTCCATTTGCTGTTGACTTTTAAGATAGGACCAACCAAGTGCATAGAGCGATTGTAAATTTTGATCGAACCAATCTACGATGGATTCTATTTTTGCTGGGATCATCAATTTGTTCCCCCCTTTAACCTTCTCTTTATACCTAATGATATAAGTTAAGCAAATTGTTTACAATATCTGTATGCTAAGAAAAGCGCAAGCGCCTTGATCAGCCCCGACAGGCAAATGTTCTTCGGAAAGAAAAGTCCGCCTTTTGACTTTTATTTCCGAAGGTTATTTGACCCGAGGGGCTAGGCGCTGGAGCTGGACAATTCTCGAAGTCGAATTTTATACTTTCCTTTAATGTTAAAAGAAGCAGGTAATTCCTTATCAGGAACCTGCTTCTCCTTTTTGTACAATTAAATTTCCTTTTCCAAAAATCCTTTCATTGCATTACTTTAGGACAAAGCATATGATACTGTTATCTTCGTGAAAGTCCCAATCCACAAATATATCTGTAACAGGATTGCTAAAGATTTCTTCAAAGCGACCATCACGGTGAAGATATGACTTTTCGAGTTCATCCTTGGTAACCGACAGAGTCTGTTCGAATCCCTTGGCAATCAATGCTTTTTCAATTCGCACTAAAATCCCATCTCGTTTCACCAAAAATATCTTCGGCGAAATAAAATAGGCTTCTGTTTTCTCAGGTTTTTTTTCCACCAATACACTAATTCTATCAACCTCATCGATTAAAGGGTTCAGGTCAACATGGGTATCCTGATTCCGGTCTACAAACAGAGTGACAGCATTTTCAAATTGAACAGTTATCATACCTGTATTTTGCGGATAGTTCCAATCATGGTAAAAGGATTCAATATCCTGTTCAAATTCCAGCTCAAGAATCCCTTTTAATTGGTTAAGAACTGTTTTCATGACTATATTTCGCGAAATATCAATATTATCTGAATTTCCGTGCTCCAACAAAGTAGATTCTATTGGGGACATGAATCCCCGGATGTAAAAAACCAGAAACCTCTCATTCGCAAAAGCAAAACAGGATTCCGGCCCACGTCCAAAATTTTTCCTCAACAATTTACTCGTTAAGCTGCTAATATCCATTAACTTTTGTTGCAGTGACAAAGACATCAGTGCTAGGACCTCACTTTCCTTAAAGCAAAAAAATACTGCCTGACATTATCATGCCCAGGCAGTAAATTCTTTATTTCTTTAATTAGTATGGCCTTTGTTAAAAATGAAGATTAAATAACTTCTATTCTTTTTAGGATCCCACATCATAAATAAATCTTCAATCGACCGATTAAACATTTCTTCGAATAATTCACGATGCTGATAATACCCCTTTTTAATTTCCCTAGCATTAGTAAATAATAAGTCAATATTCCCCTGTTCTACTAGCAAATAGTCTAGTGGAAGAATGACCCCTTTTGATTCAATCGCACAAATATTATGGGTATACTTAACAACCTTGAGCTCACTGGGGATTTTATGAAGCTTGGAGCCTACTAGTCGAACTAATTGAAATAACTTCCTCTCAAAGCTTTCATCTATCTTAATATCAGGATAAAAACTATTATTCACTAATAGTAAAATACCCGAATTAGAATGATAGTTCCAATCTTGATAGAGTGATTCAAAGGGACTACCTAATAGTTGCGATGCCTCTCTTAATAATTCTTCTGACAATGCTGTTATGACGGTGGAGCGGTATTTCATTACTAAATTATATTCTTGCTTGTCCGTCAATATTTCCTCAGCTGGTGTCATAAAATTACCGATATACACATATAATCTGTTTGCCCTTAAAACTGCATAACAAGTTTCAGGACCTTTTCCAAACCCCCGCTTTATGACTTTACTAAATGAACTGCTAAGAGACATCAAATCTTCTTGAGTTGCAACCATTCAAATCCCCCTTACAAATAAGAAAAGCGCAAGCGCCTTGGTCAGCCCCGACAGGCAAATGTTCTTCGGCAAAAAAAGTCCGCATTTTGACTTTTATTGCCGAAGGTTATTTGACCCGAGGGGCTAGGCGCTGGAGCTGGACAATTCTCGAAGTCGATTTTTACACTTTCTTATAATGAAATAAAAAGGCCTAACTCCACAAAAAGGAAGTTAGGCCACAGTTAGGACGACTATTAAGATAGTTTCCACTATTTACCATTACAGTAAGTTATTAATTAAGTTGAAATTACTCATTTTTAACAGAATTATATAACTAATGACTGCAAGACATTAGACAAAGACAATTATAACAATATGATGTAAGGATAACAATATCTTTAGTTGAAAAATAATAGAATAACATCACTTTTGTGAAGGGACAGGTATTTCTACATGAATGGAGGCTCCATTTGAATTACTCTCTATGTATATATCTCCTTTATGTTCCTTAATAATTTGCCTACTGACTAACATGCCAAGTCCAGTTCCATTTTCTTTTGTTGAAAAAAAAGGCTGGCCAATTTGGTTAAGTATTTCCAGCGGAATACCGGAACCCTGATCACTGATGCTGATTTTGACTAGTCCTCCAACAATGTGGCTCCCATGTATTCGTAGTATGCCCCCATCAGGCATTGCCTCGATTGCATTTTTTATATAATTAATAAAAACTTGTTTCAATTGGTTGCTATCACCAATGATACATGTATTAGTAAAATCGAATTGTCTTTCAATTTGAATATTATTTAAGTGGGCTTGAGGTAGCATTAAGGTCACTACCTGTTCTAATAGAACTTGGAGTTTTACTCTTTCATATTTTTGCTTGGATGGTTTTGCGAGCACCATTAATTCCTTTAGAATAACTTCGATCCGATCAATTTCAGAATTAATGATTTCAAAATAGATTTTGTTACCTTTGCTTTCTCCCATAATTAATTGTAAAAAGCCTTTGATTGCTGTAATTGGATTACGAATCTCATGGGCAATCCCAGCTGCCAACTGTCCTGCCGTAGCTTGTTTTTCTGATATGCGTGATAAACTTTTAATTAAGGTATGATACTCTTTTTCACGTTCCGTTGAAAGCCTTTTTTGTTTTATGGCTGTAATATCCTTTAAGACCAGATACGAACCGAGAAAATCTTTTTCAAAAAAAATGGGCATTGAGGTAATGTTAACATCCAAGATACTCCCCTCAATTACCTTTACCTGGGCATCGAAATTATCGAGTCTCCCCTGTTCTCTTCCATTAAAAAACGTATGCGCTGGTTCTAAAAAATCTGAGATAAACAGTTTATTTAATGATAATTGTTGTAAGGTATCTCTTGAATAACCTAATAGCGGTTCACAAGCATGGCTGGCATATTCAATGTTCCCTTGCAAATCAATTAATATAAACGCATCGCGATTTTTAGATAGAATTGAGAAGTCCTTATCCATATTGGTATCTCTATAAACTTTTAAAAGAACACTTTTTCGGTCAGTTCCATATATAACGATAAGGCTGATCCCCCTTTTTATGAAATAAAAAAGCCACAATAAGTGCAGGGAATTCCCTTCTACTTACTGTGGCTTTAAAATCTAGCGTACTATTCTAGAATTCGTTACCGAATAGATTTCAATATTTACTTCATTTTTAAATAGAACAGAGCATTAACCCTATATCCATAATAAATATATTATATTTTTAGAATTTTTGCAATAGCATATGGGTATTTTCTTCCAATAACATTTTTTTACTACGGTCGGTTTATTTTTCCCCAGGTAGTTCAACTGTAAATGGTTTTAAGTCCTTAGATGGGACAAAGCTTGAAAAATCAAATAGCAACATGGTATTTTCTAGCTTAAAATTCTCAATCCTTTCTTCTCCATTTAAGTCAAAAGTAGATTGAAAGTGTGCAGTTGCCTTATCAATCATTTTTACCTTATTAAAAGGAATACCGTGGTTTTTAGGTGGCCATGGATTTTCCGGGTCAATCTTCGTTACATATTCCTTATCGACCAACCAGAAAAGGTATTCTAAATTATGGTTAATTGTTTCCAGTTTACCTTTACTCAAATTCTTCGGAAGCCCTGTTAGTTGATAATCTATTACCAATTTCCCACCTTTTTGAATAACATCATTTACCTGCAGGCCTAAATTGAACCGTGTGCTTTTTAAGGTGAACGATTTACTATTCAAAAGCTGTTGTACACTCGGATCTTCTACAGATAAATGAGGATAAAAGGTAAGTGAAGTAATATCTGAATCGAGCTTGGTCATTTCTCTTCTCATGATACTATGATATCCATCTTCTTGTTTCGATTCCTCGAGATAGGTTGGGTTTTCAAACCTATACACTTTTCCTTTATTATCAACCGCTTTCTCTATATAAATTTCATCACCCTTGTATTTTTCCACGGTCTCATAAATAAGCGAAGAAGACGCTTTTGCTGTAAGAATCTCCTTTATACCGATTTTGACCTCATCTTCCGGATATCCTTGCTCCTTGTTAATAGCAAGTGTACTGTTTTTTTCTTGTTGAATAGGAATATCAAAATTCCATTCACCTTTGATCCCGTTTATATTATGAATCGTTATAGGAAGAGTAGAGTTCTCCTTAAATGATTTATAGGGATAATTCATTTTCCATTGAAAATTATATCCATTTTCCACTTTCTTAATGTCATTTGACTTTCCATTTAGCCAAGGGTCATGATCCCCTTTATTGTGTTCAAAGTTTACATCAAAGCTTACTTCCCCTTTTTCGTTATGCCCCTTTTCTACATCTTCATCTACAAATCCTGTAATGGATACCACACTACCATCAAAGTAAGCACTGGTCAGTTTTATAGTTACCCCATTTTTTGTAATGGATTGGTTTAATTCTGTAACCGCATCCTGGTTAGCTAATTCCACTCCTGTTGAATCATTAAATTCTTGAAAAATCCCGCCTATTAAAGGAGTTTTAGCTAATACTCTATTCATTGTAGGATTAACAAATCCTGAGGCAACGGTGATTCCAAGAAGAGCAGCAGTAGTCGCCACTCCTACAAAAACCTTCTTATACTTTGCCTTTCCCCTGTTGCCTTCCTTGTTGATCCCTTTGGAAATGGCGCTAAATACTTTTTCTTTTGGCACAGGTATTTGCTCTATTGCTGTTTTGAAGTCCTTGTTATCCATGGCATTTGTCCTCCTCATTTTTATAGAATTTTTTCAACTCCGCTTTGCCTCTGCTTAAATAAGTTTTTACAGTACTCTCTGGAATTTCCATGACACTGCTAATCGCTTTTATCGAGTAATCATAATAGTAAAATAAGATAATCACAGTACGGTAATTCTCTCTCAGCTGTTGAATGGCTTGAAGCAGCTGTAATGATTCTTCAATGTTTGGATTTACCTGACCGGGCAGGTTTGACAATATCTCATCACTCAAAGGTACAACATTGCTTTTTCTCTTTAGGACATGTCCCGCACATCGGATGACAATCCTAGTGAGCCAGGTCATAAAATACTCCGGATTTTTTAACGAATGAATAGATGTAAAGGCCTGATAGGTTGCTTCTTGGACAACATCCAACGCATCTTCTTCGTTATGTACATAAAGATAGGCAGTACGGTAGATTCGTTCATAATGTTGTTGAACTAACTTTTCAAAGGCACTTTTATTACCTTTGATTGCTTTTTTAACTAGCCGGTGGCTTTCATTTTCCATCTTTTTTTAACCCCCTTTACTAATTAGTGGAACTTATAATCAAGAAAAGTTTCAAAAAGTTAGAGTTTTTATTTTTTCTAAGGAAAAGCATAACATGGGAATAATATCCTAAGTTCAAAAAAATAAACAGACACCATTTTGGTATCTGCTTATTTTTTGTATAACCAATATAAACTTTTGCGAATTTATACAAAGGGCACATCATTTTACTGTTCCCCAATTCCCTCAAGATTCTTTGACGCAAAGGTATTAAGCAATGCACGCACTTCATCTGTTGATTTCGTGTTCATCAATTGATTTCTTAATTCACCAGCCCCAGGGAATCCTTTGACATAGATCTTAAAAAAACGATGAAGAGCCGTGAAGCGTCGTAGCTCTAAATGCGAATATTTATCATGAAGATCCATATGCAGTCTTAAGAGATCAAGCAATTCCTGACTGGTATGAGCTTTCGGTTCTTTTTCAAAGGCAAATGGATTATGGAAAATACCACGGCCAATCATAACCCCATCGACACCATATTGCTGAGCAAGCTTCAAGCCAGTTTGACGGTCAGGAATATCCCCATTGATCGTCAAAAGGGTATCTGGTGCCACCTCGTCACGAAGTTTCTTAATCTCAGGGATCAGCTCCCAATGCGCATCTACTTTACTCATTTCATCCCTTGTACGCAGATGAATGGAAAGATTGGCAATGTCTTGTTCCAATATGTGTTTTAACCAGACCTTCCATTCGTCTACATCCGAGTAACCAAGCCTTGTCTTTACACTTACGGGCAATCCTCCCGCTTTTGCTGCTTGTATTAATTCTGCTGCCACTTCCGGGCGTCGGATCAGGCCACTACCTTTCCCGTTCTGTACCACATTGGGTACGGGACAACCCATATTGATATCCAAACCCTTAAAGCCCAGTTCCGCCATACCAATACTCATTTGCCGAAAGTTTTCAGGCTTGTCTCCCCATATATGAGCGACAATTGGCTGTTCATCCTCAGAAAAAGTCAAACGCCCGCGTACACTTTTGATCCCATCTGGGTGACAATAACTCTCACTGTTTGTAAACTCTGTAAAAAACACATCAGGTCTGGCTGCCTCACTCACTACATGACGAAAAACAACATCCGTCACTTCTTCCATGGGTGCCAGTATAAAAAAAGGTCGTGGTAAATCACGCCAAAAATTATCTTTCATATTCAAATTCAAATCCTCTCATTATGGGATACCTGGCCAAACTCTTGTCCCAAAATTAAAGAGCAGAATGTCCCTGCTTCCTTTACACTTATACCATGTTTAAGCACTTTTTATCAAACGGATTGGAACTGTTTATTTTCTCCAAATCGGGGATATATCTTAATTTACATACAAAATAACCCAGTCTTTGGACTGAGCTATTTCGGTAAAATTTAATTTAAAACAAGCAGTGCTATACACTCCACTGACTTGAATGGTGTCACTCGAATTAATTTCAAAGTTCTATTTCTCCTGTCTATCCTAACTATTCAAACTTCCTTTTAACCAGACGCGGGGACGGTATGGACCTACAGGGATTTGTATTAGGCATGTTTTTTCTTTTGAATTGACTCCGTAAAGGTCATCACTTTGGTTCGAGTCGAATCCTAATAGTGGGTGTCCTCCCATCTCTAGGGCACACGCTGTCAAGAGCAGCCTTTGCACAAGTATACCAGCTTCCATCTGTTGAATTCTGTATCCTCTATAGCCCAGTTCCTTTTTGAAGTGGTCCTTATCTCCAACAACATGCAGACAGAGCGGTACCTGAAACAGATTTACATTAGGCACTGTTAAACAATTTTGCATATACTCCCGTAAATCCCCTTTAGATATTCTCCGAAGTGCATGAACACTTTTGTCATAGACGTAAGCACCATCCTGAACACCTTCCACGTTATAAAAAGTGCCATACAATTTTAAACTAGTCTCAAACTTCCCCTGTGAATCGTCAAGGTCCTTTTGATATGAAACTGAAAAAGTCTCATGTAACAAAGTGGATACCTTTGTTTGACTGATTTTCCCTATCATAAAATCAATATCTGGAGAGTGCCGCTCTCTGCAAACGGATGCCAGATCGTAAGAAATAGCCTCCGGAAATGGCAGTAAGGTTAACTCTGTACCTAATGCAGTGTTAAGAGAATCTTCTTGTTTTATGTTCACAAATGAATGTGTTGTTTCGAACATCGAGGCTTTATTGATCTCTTTCAGCTCTGGGTAATCAATGACTCTCATTGAACGGTTATATGTTACATGCTTGAGCAATGGAACTTCCCGGGACAATTCCGTTGCAGAAATAGAAATATTTTTTTCTATACTAATTTGGTCAACATTATAAATAGATATTGGGATCACCGCATATACACTTTCATCCTGTTCAGATAGCCCAAGCAAATGATTGATAGAACGATCTAGAAATTGGTAACATACCCGTGTTGAGAACCCCATCCTACTCGCTACTTCTAACGATTGCCCAATTAGCACGCCTGTATCTAACCCTTGTAACCTGTAAGAGAAATTATTGTATTTATAAAAATTTTTTCCAAAAACCGTCGATACAAAAACTGTGCAAAAACAATCTGAAAGATTATAACGATTTCCAAGACTTCTGGATAGGTAGGAATCGTAGTTGCCTTCACGCAGCAATAAAAGGCGATGGTGTGCAACATCGTAGTGGTATATTCCCTCTGGTACATCCACCAACTTTAAGTACACATATATTTCATTGGGATACAACGCTCCGCCAGAGGGAACAAATCTGCGAAACAACTGGGCGTAGCTTACAGTAGCTTTTTCCTCGGTGCCTTCAATGAAAGCAGCTTGAGAGTATCGTGTAAGACCATATACATACCATAAGTAATGACCAAGTTCCTCCAAGCTGGGTATTGAGATAGTTTCTCTTCCTTTGAGAGTTAAAGGTACATTTGCTGTAAGTGGAATCTCTGGTAAGCCTCGGTACAGTTTATAGGGAAGTGGTGCATCTTCCCAATCCGGTTGCCAATCCGGCGGAAGAAGTTTATCAGTGTCAAAATGCAGATTGTATAGGAATGTATCTAGTTCCAACCTGAAACCCTCCTACTCATGCAGTTATGGAAAAGGATGGGGATATGGATTCAACTGTTCATATGTTAATGGGTGCTTTTTATACCCGAGTTTCACAGGTACGTTGAGTACCCGTTCAAGACCTTGTATACGTGTAAGGTGATGTCCAAATGTCATTGGCAGCATGCCAGGAATCAATACCTTTACACAAAATAAACCGTTCCGCTTGGTTATTGGTGTTGTTTGGTCAACCACAATGACTTCCAAGTCTAACCTTCGGAACCTATTTAGAATCTCCTCAACATCATCCTTCAAATTAGCATTCACAGGTGGGCATTTAAATTCCTCTGCAAATGTACGTAAAGGGCGATTTTCATCTAATAGAAAGCTCAAGTTCTCCTCTGCTTCTCTTAGTCCGTAAAGCATGCCATGGTCCTCCATAGTACGTACTGCAAACGGATCCTGTAACATCGCTTCATATTTCGGTCGATTTTTCTCCAAGATTTCGTCATGCCTAAACATCATTCCTGCAAGCTCGTAAATCGCACTTTTTACTGCCTTAACAGGATCAGGATTCGCTGCGGCTGCACAAATGAGGTTTGCTCCCTTGGATCTTCTGTTTTTGGCCACTGCCCAAACGCTTGGAATCTCATGTTCCATCGTCGAATTGTAAAAATGCAGGTCATAACCAGCCACCTCACGAATCCGGCTCACCATCAGCTGCAATTCTTTGTCGTTCGCAGAACTCAGGTCAAGACGGGGAAGGGGGAGTTGTGCATACCAGGTTAATAGGAATGAGTCTCGCTCGACTACCTCCATAATGGCATGGAAAATGGCCTCCTCTAAACTTCCTCCCAATGCACAACCGTTAGAGGTCTCATAAACAAAGCCTTCACCATATCCCAAACTGTAATAGGCCAGTAACTCCGGAACCAGAATAGGGCGTTCTTGTATTAATGAATATCCCCAGACCCAATTCATTGGTGTATCAGGATGAAATGGTTTAAATGGAAAAAGGGGCCTGGCATACTGTTCTTTCTCATGCAAACCTACCTTTGCAGGATTTAGTGCTTTTTCCGCTAAATTGTAATAACTATCACGAACTACCTTCCTTTTACCGCGAGGTTCTATTCCGCAATATCTCTCCAAACCCTCTAAAATGGCAGTTAGCTCACTCATTTCATAAGAATTAGTCCTGCCTGCTACTCCCTCGTCCCCATCAAACAACGGCATGTTCACTAAAACATCGGCGAACGGCAGCTTGAAATCCTGCATTTTACCATTCATGATTCCAGTACGAAAATCCAGATAATCTTTGACTAGCACGTTTTTTAGTTCATCCATCGAACGACATCGGTAACCAGTGGGGTTCAATTTAGGACTAGGTTCTAACTTAATGTGCGCCAATTCAGATGTGTCTTTAGGTATTCGACTGCACATAGGGCATAACGAATCTGGCAAGAAAAAGTGGCTCGAGATTGTTAACGATTTCAGATTTGTAATGAACACCCTTTCTTCTAGGCTGCTTTGTTCTCCCTTAAGAATTTTTTTCACTTCGTTGCTAATCAAGATCGCCATTTGCGATAATCCGGTTCTTGATGCCCATGCATCACGCAGTAAACCTTCTCCTGTTGCCACTTTCACCCGAAGCCCCCACATTTCTTGGCGGTCAGGTCCAGCTAACATAAGTCGTATATCAGCACAGTGAGAGCATCCCGGTACGTCAGGGCGTACAAACGGACCTATTATTCCTTCACCAAATGAAACGAAACCTCGAAACCACGGAATAGCTAAAGCCCTTAACCTCTCTTCCGCTTTTTGATGAACGGATGGTTTCCAGGTATCATGCAGCACAAGAACTAATTCTGTATTTTCGGGAACCTCTTCAAGAATGCTTTTGCGCCTAACAAGATAGTTTGGGGACAATTGATCATAGACATAATCCGCTAATACCCCCTCACCATCTATAAGTATTTGAGCAGCCATTAGGATCCCCCCTCTTTGACCTGAACACCAAACACCCCAGCCAGCTCTTGTTTTAAAAAGGGCTCAAAGGTAAGGTCATAGATTACTAGCTGCTTGCGGTTCCGGTTCAATACCTGAATAGACGATTGTAATAGCTCCCGAGACGTAATTTCATCACAAGATGGGAAATCCAGTTTGCTTTCGTTTTTTTCCAGAAAAACAAGAGGCTCAGTTTCTTGCTTTACTGTGGAATATACTTGGTTTTGAGCATCCAAAAGCGCTTGTTCCAATGCATTACGTAATGACAATGTGGTATTTAGACCTACGCTTGTGTACCAACGGCCCTTCGACCTTACCCCTACCACAGGGAAGCCTAGTACATCCCCTTTTAAACCAATTGTTGGAGCACCATTTAAGGTAGTCAAGGCATCTAAATAAAATCTGCATCTTTTATCTTCTAGGGCTCCCACCTTCATTCGATAAACCCTAGTCTGCTGATCGACCTTTCTCTTTTTCAATTCTTCATCTAAATATACTTGAAGGCCTCTACAAACAGCCTCTGCAATTGTTTCTCCAGAACCGATGCCAATAAATCCCTCAGGTATTTTCGCACCTGCCTTATTTTTCTGATGTTTGTATCGCAATACCGGCAAATTTATCATTTGTGAAACATACATTTCAATGCCCGTTAGCCCTGCCTCTTTTTTTGCTTCCTCATGTGTTAGTCCTGCACAGACAACTTCAGGAAGCAGCTCAGCTGGTCCCTCTGAAAAAGGGTTAACTGCTTGAACATAGCACTGTGCAAGTGGAAGTTGGGGTAAATTTCGTTCCTCCCAGGTATGAAAAATTCCTATTTCTTCTGACGTTAATCCACTGAAATACTCTAAGATGTTACTCGTTGGTTCACTTCTGTCCGTTTCCTCTTTGAGTCGTAAATCAAAATCTTCCACCAGTCTTGGAGTATCACATTTAGACGTACCCAATGGATGTGGGATGAAGTAAAGCCAGTCTCCTTCGAGGGTTTCAAGATCAAGCATGTAAATTTGATTACTCTTATTGGAATCGGTAATCCCTGTAGCCCTTTTGAAAAATTCGAATACTGAAACATTTGCCAGAATCGATCCCGCTGTTGAAGAGAAGGATTGAGGCGGTCGGTCTTTTTTTAGTGCTGATTGATGGATTCTGCGCCATGCGGACTCCCAGCATCCATCTGTATCCGGTTGAACGAATGGACCAGAAAGCCCCACCTGGTCTAAATAGATGGCTGGCATAAATGCCTTCTTTTCTTCTTTGCAAACCAGATTAAGATCCTTTAGCTCATTTATATTGCCATCCTGCGAAACATATAGAATCCAATCATAGGGCTGAACCGCATCTCTCCAGAAACTGCTTCCTGCGTCTTTATGAAAGGGCACATTCTTTATCTCGACTTCAGAATCGGTCTTACGGGCATTTTGCACCAATTCATTTTGCCTCAGCAAATTGATAGGAACGGAGTCTGTGACTAAGACATTTAATTTGGGCAGACCTGATTCGATTAACGCTGAAACCAATGAATTCATAAAGTGGCCCGAGCCTACAACCAGAACTTTCGCCTGACGATATTCTTGAAAATAGTAAGCACCGGACCCCATAATATTCTCAATAAATTCGATTTGTGATGCATACTTTTCAAGAAGGTCTCGATTCAATTGATGGGGTTTATCTTTGCTTAGATCGCGTACAAAACCGTTGTTGTGCAACGTTTCTCCTATTTCGTACACCCTGTCCCGATAAGGGGCAGTTAATCCCATTGTTAATTCTCCCATTGAATGCTCCCCATTGAACATTGGAAGCAATTTTTCAATCCACTGATAGATTGTATTCCCTTCCATTCGGAATGAGCTTAAATTGTTTCTTAAATACACACCGCCATGTGGATCTGGAAGAAAGAAAGTATCCCTTTTGACTTTGAGACGTGAGGACGAGTCCAGTTTTGTCATTCAGCCCCTCCTTATTCATATTCCTACTAAATTATGCACTATCAGTTTATGTACGATTTTTTGTCCAATATGATAAGAAAAGGAAGAAGTGCCCCTGCGGGCAAATTACGCAAGGGCACTGTTGATTTACAAAATTAATTTTTTCTTTAGGAAATGTTATTGGCGCACAACAGTTCACACCGCCAAAGGAATTAAATGAAACCGAAACAGCTAAAACCGATGCCAATGCCGAAACAACTGAAACCGAAGCAGCCAAAACAGCCAAAACCACCACAACGGAAGCCTCCACAGCCTCCACAACGAAATCCTCCACAACCACCGCAATGTCCGCAACCACCGCAACGTCTAGCCATAGATTGCAGGTCCTGGCTCTGAAGATCCATAGGAACTAACTGACCAACTTGATAAGGGTCGATTCCCAACCCTTGTAGCTCATTTTGAAACATTTTGTATACTTTCCTCCCCATTGTATTTAATGATCTATGATAGCCTTGAATAGAGAGTAAAAAGGTCAATACCAGTATTGTGAAACGAAATCATTAGTTACGATGTGTACTCTCTTCAACAAATTATGTTTTCTTTTAGGTCTCTGTTACTAAACTAAGAGCCTATTTCGCGTTGAAGTATTTTAAACTGTTGCTAAAATAAAACTTATAGTCAAAAAAGTCTCTCCACTTTACAAGCAGAGAGACTTTTTATACACACAATATTTCAAGTTATTTTAACATGGTTGCTTGAAGGAATTCTTTTGTACGTTGCTCCTTTGGATGATCAAAGAATTCATTTGGCCGATTTCTTTCGATAATTCTACCATCGTCCATGAGGACAATCCAATCAGCAACCTCACGAGCGAAGCCCATTTCATGGGTAACCACTACCATGGTCATTCCTTCATCGGCTAACTCCTTCATGGTTGCCAATACCTCACCAACTAGCTGCGGATCAAGGGCAGATGTCGGTTCATCAAAAAGCATAATATCCGGCTTCATGGCCAGCGATCTGGCAATTGCCACACGCTGCTTTTGACCGCCTGACAATTTACTAGGATAAACATTAGCCTTATCCTCAAGCCCCACCTTCTGTAGCAACTCGTTTGCTTCAGCAATGGCCTGGTCTTTTGGGACTTTCTTTACCATGATGGGTGCTTCAATGACATTTTCAAGTACGGTTTTATGTGGGAATAGATTAAAGTGCTGGAAAACCATCCCCACTGTTTGGCGGACCTTGTTAATATTGTGGGTTTCAGGGCAAATCTTTTCCCCACGAATTGAAATTTTCCCACCATCCCTTTTTTCTAAAAAGTTTAGGCATCTTAGTAGAGTACTTTTACCAGAGCCAGATGATCCGACCAAGCAGACAACTTCACTTTCATACACGGACATGTTTATATCTTTTAATACATGTAAACTACCATAAGATTTATGTAAGTTTTCTATTTTTATCATTTCTCGTTCACTCACTTTATTGTCCTCCTATCGATCACTAACTGCTAATCTCTTTTCGAACAGGCTCACCATCATTGTTAATACTGCAACAAGTACTAGATAATAAACGGCTACTATTAACAAGTAGGTCATTTCATCGAAATTATTGGAACCCAGTGTCGTTGAAACATTGAACAGTTCATTCATGGAAATAAAGGCTGCCAAAGATGAATCCTTAAGTCCAATAATAAATTGGTTTCCAAGGGGAGGCAGTGCCCTCTTGAAAGCTTGTGGAAGAATGATCCGGCGCATGGCTAGTATTCTGGTCATGCCGAGAGAGCGTGCCGCTTCCATTTGCCCTTTATCAATGGACTGAATCGTCCCCCGAAAAATTTCTGCGATATAGGCACCGTTATGGAAGGCGAGTGCAAGAGCCGCTGCCCAAAAGTCAGGAATGAGGAAAATTCCGCTAAAGCCAAAATACAGTATGAAAATCTGGACAATGAGTGGAGTTCCCCTTACAAGGAATACATACGCATTTGAAATATAGCCCAATACTTTAATCCTTGATATTTTTAAAAGAGCAAAAAATAATCCGAATAAAATCCCAATCAAAATGGAAACAACTGTAAGCTTCAAGGTCAAAAATGACGCATCTATGAAAATATTTTTACTATTGATTAACGTATGTAAAAAGTGTGAAAAACTAGGCAAAATAACAACATCCTTTCTTTCTAATAATCAATCTATTATTCTGGTTTTTTCGTAATATCCTCACCAAAATACTTTTGACTGATTCGCGATAATGTTCCATCGTTACGAAGGATTTGAAGTGCTTCATTAATCCTCTTGAGCAGGATTGGATTATCTTTCGGAACAACAATAGCCTGCTCGCTTCGCTCAATTAACTGCTGCCCCTGAATTTTAAATCCTTCCTTTTTTGCACTTTTACCAGTAACAAAATCAGTAATAACGGCGTCATGCCGGCCAATACTTAGCGCTTTTAATGCCGTAATATCACTGTCATACATTTTAATATTGCTGGTATACTTTTTGGCTGTATCCGCATAGGTGGAGCCCTTTGCTACGGCAACTTCTTTACCTTTTAAGTCATCGACTGTTTTAATCTTGCTGTCAGGTCTTGTGAAGATCTGTGGACCTGAGTAATAGTAGGGTGTGGAAAAATTAACTTGTTTGGCGCGTTGGGGGTTAATGGTGTGGCTAGCAACGGCTGCGTCTGCCCGTCCCGTTTTAATACCCTCAATGAGTCCTTTGAATTTCATCCTCTTCTGAACTGGTTTAAGGCCCATCTCTTTTCCTACTGCGTTTCCTACCTCAATATCGAAACCAGTCATCGATAAATCTTCATTCCTAACATAGCTAAAGGGCTTAAATTCTCCTGAAGCTGCAAAAATAAATTTCTGCTTATCTATCAGCTTTGTTCCATCTGCCAACTGGTCCTTTTGGATACAGCCAGTCAGCATCCCCATTAGAAATAAGCACGATAGAATCATTATGTATCGTTTTTCCATGCTTGATTTTCTCCTCTCTCGTTCAAGCTAAACCTCTACTTTCCCAGCATTGATGAAAAGGACTGCTCTTCTGCTTTGAATCAGCAGAGCAGTCCCACCTGAGGTTCTCTTTTTTAATACCCCCTTCAAAGTTGGTTGAAACCAGATTTTTCGACAAATGATGCCACTGCCAGATGGAATAAAAAAAGCCTAATCCCCAAAAGATTAGACTTTTCATGTATTTTAATATCATGTTTTATCGGTTTTACATCCGTATTATTAGCCTTTTTCCTATTCCCATTTAAACACAAAACTGGCTAATACAAACCCAACTATTAACCAACATCCTAATACAAGAATGTCCGTTCCCAAGTGAAGAAAAGGGGTTCCAAGATTCATCGTCTCCCTCAAGGCAGAACTTAAATGGGCAATTGGCAGTACCTTAACAATGGGTTGAATAATATCTGGCATATTATTAATCGGAAAGAACACGCCTCCAAGAAACAGCATGGGAAACGTAACAAATCCTGCAATTGGCCCAGCACTTTCGGGATTTTTCGCGATCCCTGCAATAATAAATCCAAGTGACATAAATGCAAGGGTGCCAAGGACAATGAAAAAGACTAAAGCAAGCCAAGAGCCAACGACGCTAATACCAAAGACTAAATTAGCAATTAATACAACCAGTAGAGCTTGAGTTCCATTGAGTAATAAACGAGCTGTGATTTGAGCAGCAATGAAGGTAGAGGCTTTGAGTCTCGTTCCTTGCATTCTCCGCAAGATTCCTCTTTCCCGCCAGGCAGCGATTTGTCCAGCAACACCGTTCATATTGTTGCTCATAATCATCATAGCAACGATTCCTGGGACGAGGAAATCGACATAACGAATATTTCGGGCTTCTATGCCTATTTTTTCAACCGTCACTAAAGGTTTGTAGCCAACAAGTGCTTTACTATATTGATCAATGATGCCATTTACAACGGTCAGGCCGAGTTCCGAGGTGGTGAGATTTTTCTCATTATAATAAACTGGAAGGGAAAAGGGGTGTTCCTTGTCCTTCAAGTTTTCTTCATACCCTTTTGGGATTTCAATAAGAAGCTGGATTTCTCCATTTCTCAAGGCTTGTTTTCCATTTTGAACTTTTCCATAACTTTTGGTTTTTAGTCCCTCGTACTTGTCAAACAGTTTCTTTAGATCCTCCGAGGAACTTGTTTGTTCCAAGTCGATTACCCCTACGGTTAACGATAGATTATCCTCCTTACCTGCAAAAGAACCAAGAGCTAGCATTAAGATAATCGGAAAGAGTAAGGTAAAGAATAAAACCTGTTTATTGCGAGCAAAGATTCTTAATTGTGCAAGAGTTAACTGCCAGTAAGCTCTCATGACTCTCTGATACTCCTTCCGGTCATATGAATAAAAACATCCTCTAATGTTGCTAAACGTGTTTGTAGGTCCTCAATTTTAAATAGATGTTCCGTAGAGGCCTGAATTAAGGATGTTAAAGCTGTTTGTAAATCATCTGTATATAACTGGATAAAGGTATCTTTTATAGACACTTCTTTCACACCATTTAAATTCAAAAGTAACTCTTTTTCAGGCGAATTGTTTAAATGAAACTCGATGGTGCTTGTTGATTGAAGTTTCTTCACTAAATTGTCTGGCGTATCAAGAGCAATCAATTCTCCTTGATCCATAATCCCGATGCGGTCACAGAGCACATGAGCTTCATCCATATAATGCGTGGAAAGAATAACTGTTTTTCCGCGATCCTTTAAACGTAGTACAATGTCCCACAAGGTTCTTCTTGCTTGTGGATCGAGTCCAGTCGTTGGTTCATCGAGAAACACAATTTGCGGGTCATGTATAAGAGCTAAGGCAATAGCAAGACGCTGCTTTTGTCCGCCGGAAAGTCCTTTAATACGGGCATTTTTCTTCTCTGTTAAAAGCATTTCATCAATTAATTCATCGATGTTAACGTGGAACGGATAGAAACTTCCGTACAATTGCAGAATTTCATTTACTTTCAATAATTCAAATAAAGAAGTGGACTGAAGTTGAACTCCGATGACCTCTTTGACTTTGTTCACTTCCTTTTTCACATCAAAGCCTGCGAGTGCAGCGGTTCCTTCATCTGGCTTTCTAAGACCGACTAACATTTCAATCGTGGTTGTTTTTCCAGCACCATTTGGTCCAAGGAGGCCAAAAACCTCTCCTTTTTCCACCTGGAAGGATACCCCGTTAACCGCTGTGTGAGAGCCGTATCGTTTTAATAGACCCTTTACGTCTACCATTATGTTTTTATGCATAGCAAGCCTCCTTAGGAAATTTATATGATCCTTTTATTGGAAATTTGAGAATTCAAAAAAAGAAACAGCCATTTAAAGCTGTTTCCTTATCAATTATACGCGATGATGGTCTGCACGCCAATTCTGAACAGCCTTTTTAATGTCATCTGGTGAAAGGTTCTCTTGAACAGCTCGCTCAACTAAATCTACGAATTCTTCGTCAGCCGTAAATCTTAATGCAATCACTTGCTTCAACGATAGCTTCGAGTCTAATAGCTTCCCTGTTAAACGATAGTAGCGAAAATTTTCCTCCGTACGGATGATTCGGTCCTGAAGCTGAAGTGCATATCCTCTTAGCTTAACTGTCACAAAGAAAAACAACAAGGCGAATCCTAACACAATCACACTTAACAACAACTGACTTCTTACATGTTGAAAGAAAAACACAATCGATAAAATGAGCATAATAAGTCCAAGCAAAGCTGTCCCAAAATGATAAAGCGGGTCAACTTTTCTGTGATTTTTATAGTTTTGGTTCATTGTGGGGAAAACCTCCTTTTTATTAAGTTTACCATCACTCATTCTATTCCTAAATGATTTTCCTTATGCTTTTAATGATTAATTTTACGATAGTCATTACTTCTAGGAGATCGCAGGCAGGGCTTCCTTTGTTACCGTGATGAAAAATTAGAGTACAACCAATTCTTTCATTTTTTGTTGAACTATTCCCACATAGGAAAACCTCATATCATACATCCTAGTTCGGTTGTATAATAGACTTTTACCCGATTGTTTTACATCTAAGTAAAAATAATTTTATAATCTCATTTTATTAAGATGGGACAGACTTCATTTTTCACAAAAAATAACTTCAAGATAGAAAAAGAAGACAAATTCTAGTAAGATAATCACATGTGACATTAGATAAGGGGTTAAAAAAATGAGCGTATTAAACGTAAAAAATTTAAGCCACGGTTTCGGTGATCGTGCGATTTTTAATGATGTGTCTTTTCGACTTTTAAAAGGAGAGCACGTTGGACTAGTTGGGGCAAATGGTGAAGGTAAGTCTACCTTTATGAATATTGTTACCGGGAAGTTGCAACCCGACGAGGGGAAAGTGGAGTGGTCACGAAAAGTTCGTGTAGGCTATTTAGATCAGCACGCTGTACTTCAAAAAGGTACTACGATGCGCGAAGCTTTGAGTACTGCTTTTCAATATCTATTTGATGCTGAAGCAGAAATCAATGAACTTTATGCAAAAATGGGTGATGAAGGTGCTGATATCGATGCCTTACTTGCCGAAGTTGGAGAGCTACAAGAAACTTTAGATAGTAATGATTTCTATCAAATTAATTCAAAAGTTGAGGAAGTTGCTCGTGGTCTAGGATTAGACGATGTTGGACTCGACCGAGATGTGGATGATCTTAGCGGTGGGCAACGTACGAAAGTTTTGCTAGCAAAGCTTTTGCTAGAAAAGCCTGAAATCCTATTACTAGACGAGCCTACGAACTATTTGGATGAACAGCATATCGAATGGTTGAAGCGCTATTTACAAGAATATGAGAATGCATTTATCTTGATTTCACATGATATTCCATTCTTGAACAATGTTGTGAACTTAATCTATCACATGGAAAATCAAGAGTTAAATCGCTATGTTGGTGACTATGATAACTTCTTAAAAATTCATGAAATGAAGAAGCAACAGCTTGAGTCTGCTTACAAGCGCCAACAACAGGAAATTGCTGATTTGAAGGATTTCGTTGCTCGTAACAAGGCAAGTGTTGCAACTCGTAATATGGCGATGTCTCGTCAGAAGAAGCTAGACAAAATGGAAGTTATTGAATTGGGGAAAGAGAAGCCGAAGCCAGAGTTTAACTTCAAAGAAGCTCGTGCAGCTAGTCGTTATATTTTCACGGCTGAAGATCTTGTTATTGGTTACAATGAACCACTTTCTCGTCCTTTGAACTTGAAAATGGAACGCGGACAAAAAATTGCATTCGTGGGTGCAAACGGTATTGGTAAGTCTACTCTTTTAAAGAGCATTCTTGGGCTAATTAATCCCATTTCGGGTAATGTGGAACGTGGTGAGTATCAACACATCGGTTACTTTGAGCAGGAAGTTAAACAGTCCAACTACAATACTTGTATTGAAGAGATTTGGAGCGAGTTTCCAAGCATGAATCAGGCTGAAGTCCGTGCTGCTCTTGCAAAATGTGGATTAACGACAAAACATATTGAAAGTAAAATCGAAGTCCTTTCTGGTGGCGAAAAAGCCAAAGTTCGTTTATGTAAAATTTTAAACACAGAAACGAATTTATTAATTCTAGACGAACCTACCAATCACTTGGATGTGGACGCAAAAGAAGAATTAAAGCGTGCTTTAAAAGCATATCGCGGAAGTATCTTAATGGTATCCCACGAACCTGATTTCTATCGTGAAATTGCGACTGATATTTGGAATTGTGAGGATTGGACTACGAAAGTGTTTTAAATAAAGATTAAGGGGTACCCAATACTTGGGTACCCCTTTTATTAATATTTTTAAATATCACTTCTCTAAAAAAACAAGAGGGAACCCTCCCCTCACTAGCAAGCTTAGAATATCTACATAATTTAATTTTCTCGTTGAACAATAAAACCTCCTTAATGTTGAGTTGGTTAGTTTTTTTAGTATGTATTTTATAACCAATCATTTGGGTAAATTCATTGTACAGGCTGTCGAACTCTGCATACTATGATTACAACTATGATGGAAAAAAGAATTTAGGTATGGCCAGTGTATTTTTCACCTTTCCTCATGTTTCCGAAGGCATCCACCATCATCCTCACTAAACACTCCTTTATAACTAACGGTAATCGTCGATATGGGGCTCTTTCGTTTTTCCATAAGAGTAATCCAACTCAAACATAGCTGTTATTAGCTGAAAAAGGGGGAACTATATCAAATGATATTTCCAAATGGTACAGATTTAAGTCGTTTAAACCGGAACCAGGTTATTAATCTTCTGTTAGCCTCAATTGGCTTTGAAGAGTTCGCTCTAGGTTATATGGTTAAAGCTGAAGCTGATTTGCTTCAAATGGCATTAGGTAATCTGCCTGTCAACGGTAGTGGAAACGATGGTTCAATGGTCAAATCATTAGATGGTCTGTTGCGACTAAATCGCAGTATTAACAACACATTGCAAACCATCACAAATAAAGAGAGGCTTCTTTTATTAAAGCTTAAAGAAGTGGCTGATCTAATGGGGGATGTCCCAGCGTTAGAAAATTTATGCTTTGCCACGGCTACAACTGGGACGGCGGTTGTTGAAGCTGCCTATATAAATGAGGAAATGATTGACTTTGATGTGACTGTGGATCATATTGATCTTTTTATAGGTGAGAATTGTACAACGGATGATGATAGAATCCAGTTACGATTTTCACATGGAGCTTGTCCATTTGCGGCCATTACCTTAGTTGAAAACACAGCAAACATTTTCTGCAACCCAGCATTTAACACCGCTTTAATTAGAGCTACAGTTGATGTCAATGCTTCCAACAATCAGTTGGACGGCGAATATAATGCAGTCATTTCCTTGAATGAGAATGGGAATATGACGATTTTCTTAGAAAATGAACAAAACCGCCTTCTTTTTAAAATTTCGGATGCAGTTATCGAAGTGGAAGAGTGCCAAGATGAAGGGCTTGAACCTGCAAACAATTGTGCGTGTTCCGTAACGATCACAACGAATCAAAATACTGTGATTATAGTCACCGGGGATAATGTGTTCTTTCCAGCAACAATATCCGATCTTTTTATTAATGTTCCGTGTAATTGTGATGCTGCGAATAGTTCGTTATCCGTCGTTATTAGGGAGGAGTTTGTACAGATTCTTATTTCAGGAGAGTTTGAAGACGGAACCATATCTACGGTGTGTGATGGAAATGAAGCGGTGATTCAAGCGGGAGTTATCCTTGGAGGAGCTTTTTATCGTGTATTTATTGTAGCCAATCGGGATGGAACAGTAACAGCAACCTTTGATGGAGCATCTACCTTTACAATCACACTAACTGGAGCCAATGTTGTGATTAGTGGTTGTTAGCAGGTGCTGGCACTACCCATAATTTGTCGATGACGCAACTTCAAAAGAAACTAGAAGAATGTACAAATGAAAATCACCCCATTTAATATGGGTAATAAGCTTAAGGACCTTCTTTCACTTAAAAATCTAACTCCTCATGTTTTGAATTCGCTTGTAGAAAGAATCACCTGTAACAGTCAGGTGATATTTAAATTATATATAAATTTGTTTTGTTAATCCTCTTAATTGAGAAAAAGAGGCAACAGCCGAATTCCACAGACCCCAAAAAGCAAAAAGGCAAAACCTGCAAGGAGTGACTCTTTATTTCAAACGCTTTTTTACGAAATTTTTAACCCTCGAACGTGAAATCGAAAATGTTTATTATGGATTCGGCTGGAAATTTTGGTTTGGGACACTTTTGGTTTTTTCATTAAATTGACCATCTCCTTTTTTTTAAAAAGAAAAGGACAAGAGAATGTTTCCCTTGCCCCATTGTAAAGCAGATGTTAGTAGATGAGTCCTCTGAACCATTCAACAAAACTCGAGCAGTACATTGACCGTACTTACGCCCACCACATTTCCGTAATATCTTGTTTGAATTGTACTCCTTTTAAAAGCTTGATAGCTTTTGTTAAACCTTCGTCAATAGACGCAAGCATATCTTCATGTTCAATAGAAAGGACATAATCATACCCGACAGCACGGAGGACACTAACGATGTCTTTCCATACTTTTTCATCCATGCCATATCCGACTGAACGGAAAGACCAGGAACGGTCTAAGATTTTACTATAGTGTTTTGTATCAAGCACACCATTTTGTTTGATGTTCGTTTGATCCAAATAAGTATCTTTTGCATGGAAATGGAAGATAGCATTTTCTTTCCCTAGAATCTTAATAGCCTCAACAGGATCAATTCCTTGCCAAACAAGATGGCTTGGATCAAAGTTAGCACCGATATTGTCACCGGTAGCCTCTCTCAATTTTAAAAGAGTTTCTGGATTATAGATAACAAATCCTGGATGCATCTCAAAGGCTATTTTTACGCCATGCATTTCAGCGAATTTTGCTTCCTTCTTCCAGTAAGGAATGACAACTTCATTCCATTGCCAATTTAAAATATCTAAATAATCAGGCGGCCATGCACACGTTACCCAGTTTGGGGATTTAGCATCTCGATGGTCCCCAGGACAGCCGGCAAATGTATTAACTACTGTTACACCTAATTGCTCGGCCAGCAGCACCGTTTTGCGCCAAACCTCATGATGTTCCTCGGCAACCTTTTTGTCTGGATGCAGCGGGTTTCCATGGCAGCTTAATGCACTGATGATAATGCCTCTGCTTTCAATTGCCTGCTTAAACTTCTTTATTTTTTCAGGATTGTCCAATAATTCCTCAGGATTACAATGGTGGTTCCCCGGATAGTTTCCGGTACCAAGTTCCACCGCTTCGATTCCCATTTCTACAACCTTATCTAACATTCCTTCAAATGCCATTTCCTGAAAAGGTACAGTAAAAAGACCTACTCGCAAAGTGCCACACCCTCTCCGAGCTGAACCTTAACCCATTTTTGTTCCTTGTTACTATCTAAAATGGCATCAGTAATACACATGGAAAGGTGTCCGTCTTCAAATGTTGCAAAATTTGGTTTGTCTATTTCTAGACTCTTGCCTTCTTTAATAAAAGTATAGAAATTTTTCATCCCATTCTTTAACGCGTCCGGCCAGCCCTCATTATGCCCGCCTGGATGATGAATCGATTGCAGAGCTTCCGGGTTGAATAAGCCTGGATCGGCAAGGAGCACTTGATTTGGACTATTACGATGCCCGATCCAAATTTTCTCAGGCTCTTCTTGGTTCCAATATGCGGAACTCTCGCTTCCATTTAATTCAAAACTTAATCTGTTTTTTCGCCCTGCACTTACTTGTGAAACAGTAAACACTCCGCTTGAACCGTCACTTAAACGCACCAGTACTGAAGCATAATCCTCTGTTTCAATAGAAACATCTTCATACATATCTGCTTCTAAAATATTTGTTCCAAAGGTATTCGTACTATTTTGCTTTGGCTTTTTACGAATCGGAAGAACAGTAGCTAAATCAGCAAAAACCTCTACAATTTTTTTCCCGGTTACAAATTGAACGGTATCACACCAATGGGAGCCAATATCTGCAACTGCACGTGAATTGCCGCCAACTTCTGGTGCTAATCGCCAGTTAAAATCTGTTTCATACAGCAACCAATCTTGTAAGTAGCTTCCGTGAACAAGATTTATTTTTCCTAACTGACCGTTTCTAACCATAGATTCCAATTGTTGAACGCTCGGGAACTGTCTGTAGTTAAAATTGACACCGTGGACAACACCATACCTTTTTGCTAATGCCAAGAGCTCTCCTGATTCCTGCCTGTTCATCGCTAATGGTTTTTCAGAAATTACATGCTTCCCAGCCATGATGATCTCTTTGTTTATTTGAAAATGAAGGTGGTTCGGTGTACAGTTATGAATCACTTGAATTTCACCATCTAAAAGCATGTCCCTATAGTCCCCAAAAGCTTTAGGGATCCCCAGCGCAGCAGCTTTCCTCTCAGCTGCTTCCTGTCCATTTTCTGCTAAGCCTACAACCTCAACAAATCCTAATCTCCGGATTGCTTCAATATGTGTAGGCCCGATAAAGCCTGTTCCAATAACCCCAACTTTAATTTTTTCCATCCTATGGCCCTCCCCACAAACTCTATCCAGATGTTATTTATTGATAGCTTTTTTTCCAAATGCTACAGCGAGGATAATAATTAAGCCTCTAATCATCATTTGCTGACTAACATCAAGACCCATAATAATCAAACCATTGTTAATAACACCAATCATTAAAGATCCGATAACCGTTCCAATTACGGTTCCAACTCCACCAGCTAGAGCTGTTCCTCCAAGGATAACAGCAGCGATTACAGAAAGTTCATCGCCTTCACCAAATGTAAAACGCCCCGCATGCATCCGTCCTGCGTATAGGATACCAGCAAAACCAGCCATCATACCCATTCCGACAAACACCATTAACTTGATCTTCCCTGTTTTCACACCAGAGAACTTGGCTGCACTTTCGTTACCACCTGTTGCCAATGTTTGTCTGCCAAATGCTGTTTTCTTTAATAAAACATGTCCGATTACTGTGAAAATTAAAGTCCAAACTAAAAGGATTGGAATAGGACCAATATCACCTGATCCAAAAATAAAGTTAAATGTAGGGTCAACAATTGGCACAGGAGCTGTATTTGTAGTCCACATTGCTGCACCACTTATAATTCCCATTGTTCCTAACGTTACAAGGAATGAAGGGATCCCAGCTTTTGTGATTAATAGACCATTAATCAATCCCACGACGATTCCTGTACCTACCCCAGCAACTACACCCCCGACTAGTCCAAACCCTGCCTGTATTGCTAAAGCAGCTGTCAGGGAAGATAATGCAGTAATCGATCCAACAGATAAATCAATTTCCTTAGCTGCGATGACAAATGTCATCGCAACACCCATGATTGAAATCATTGCAGTCTGACGGACAATATTTAATAGATTATCAGTAGAAAGAAATCCATCCTCATTTAAGGTAATAGAAAAGTAGATTAAAACGCCAATAAAGGCGATGTATACTATATAATTACGCCAATCAAACTTCTTGGCTATTTGTAGTCCATTCATTTGGTTATTTACCTTTACATCAATATCCCTGGATTGCATGTTGAAGGTCCTCCTCTGAGTTAATCTCCCTTCTTTGTAACTCCTTCGTAACACGGCCATCGTGTAAAACGATAACTCGATCGCTAAGAGCCAAAAGTTCAGGCAGTTCTGATGAAATTACGATAATTGCCTTCCCATTGTCCGCAAGTTCACGTATGATATCAATGATCTCAGTTTTTGCGCCGATATCTACCCCAATGGTAGGTTCATCTAAAATTAATACATCTGGATTGTTAGAAAGCCATTTGGCTAAAACAATTTTTTGCTGATTTCCACCAGATAATAGTTTTGTAGTTTTAAAAATATCATCCGTTTTAATATTTAATTTTCTTACTAAGTCGTTAGAAAGTTCATTCGCTTTCTTCTCATCTAGCAAAATTCCCTTTTTAATATTTTTTACAAATGGTAAAATTAAATTGTCCTTAACAGAATGTTCAAGTACAAGCCCCTGTACCCGGCGATCTTCCGGGATAAGAGCTAGTCCAGCATTAATTCCGTCCGAAGGGGTATTAATCGTTTTCTTCTCCCCTTTTATAATGATTTCACCGCTGTCTTTAGTATCGATGCCAAAAACAGCACGAGCAAGTTCAGACCGACCACTTCCCATAAGTCCTGCAATGCCCAAAATTTCACCTGGGTATAATTTAAAGTTGACATTCTGTACCTTTGTCTCAACAGTTAGGTTGTTTACCTCCAATACTGGTGTTACATTTTTAGAATAAGAGCGTTCCACCCAGTCAAATGCCTTATCCATTTCTGCACCAACAATATTTTGAATAACTGTTTCCATGCCAATATCCTTGCAATTTTCTGTTAAGACCCTCTTACCGTCTCGCAAGATGGTTATTCGATCACAAACCTCAAAGATTTCATCCATACGATGAGATATATATATAATAGAAATTCCTTTTCGCTTCAACTTATCCATAAAAGTGAATAGAACTTCCGTTTCTTTCTTTGTTAAGGAAGATGTCGGTTCGTCCATTACGAGTATTTGAGCTTCCTGAGATAGAGCTTTTGCAATCTCAGTCATCTGCCAATACCCTACACCAAGGTTCTCAACCACATCATTAGGGCTAATATCAACATCTAATTCTCTTAAAAGTTCTTTTGTACGTTCAATACATTCTTTGTCATTTAATAAGCCAACCGCTGTTTTTGATTCTCTCGTTAAAAAAATATTTTGTGCAACTGTTAAAGTTGGGATTAAGCTAAACTCTTGATAAATCATTGAGATTTTATTTGCACGTGCGTCATTTGTATCCTTAATTGTAACTTGCTTATCCTCAATAAAAACTTCTCCGCTATCCGCTGTATAAACACCCGTAAGAATCTTCATCAATGTTGATTTTCCGGCACCGTTCCCTCCCATAAGAGCATGAACTTCACCTTTTTTTATGGAAAAATCGACTGATTTTAATACTGGAATTCCATTAAATGATTTTGATATATTCTTCATGGAAAGAATTGGCTTTTCCAAATCAATCACCTTCTTTTTACAAGAGGCTGACTCATTGTTGAGCAGCCTCTATAAAATTATTATTTTGCTAAAACTGATAATTTCTTCAATTCAACCCATTCGCCTTTTTCTGCAGATTCAAGAATCGCATCAGCAATCAATTCAATTTGATAACCATCGTTGAAATTTGGTGAAACTTCCGTACCTTCTGCAATGGATTTAAAGAAGTCATATGTTTCAATAATTTTTG
The DNA here is from genome assembly GCA_039832695.1 of Bacillus sp. (in: firmicutes). GTDB lineage: Bacteria > Bacillota > Bacilli > Bacillales > Cytobacillaceae > Neobacillus. The sequence continues at coordinate 243,802 of JBDOMM010000047.1, read as the reverse complement.
TTTCACCATACCCAATACCTAGTGCTGGAATTGGCCATAATCCTTCTCCGTATGGAGTTGCAGGTCCTGTATAAACCGTTCTGAAACCTTTTGCATCACTTGGGTCGTCAGCAAAACAAACTTGAAGTTCGTCACGGCGCTCATAGTTAAAATATAGAGACCCTTTTTCGCCGTGAATTTCAAATGTTAAGAAATTATTTCGACCCCAAGCATTACGTGTAGCCTCTATGCTGCCGATTGCACCATTATCGAACTTAACCATTGTGATGAATTCATCATCAACATCAACTGGAGCCTTTGGCAAATCTCCTCCACCTTTGACAGTACCTAATTTATCTGCTCCGCCATTTTGAATCGGTCTTTCTGGAATCCAAGTTTTGGTCACTGCATTTACATCTGTAATTTCACCAACAAGATAGCGTGCAAAATCTACCACATGGGTACCGATATCTCCAAGGGCACCGGATCCTGCTACTTTCTTTTGGAAACGCCAAGATAATGGTGAGTTAGGATCTGCTGACCAATCCTGTAAATACGTACCACGGAAGCTAAGAATTTTCCCAATTCTGCCTTCTTCAATGTATTTTTTTGCTAACGCAACAGCAGGTGTTCTTCTATAGTTGAATGCTACCATATGGCGTACGCCAGCTTCTGTTACAGCATCTAACATTTCTTTTGCCTGTTCCGCACCAAGTGCCAGAGGTTTTTCACAAATAACATGTTTACCTGCTTTTGCAGCTGCAATAGCAATTTCTGCATGTGTGTTGTTTGGTGTTACTATATCAATAACGTCAATTTCTGGATTATTGACTACTTCTCTCCAGTCAGTAGCATAATGGTCAAAGCCTAGTCTGGCAGCCGCGTCTTTCGCCAGTTCTTCCGTAACATCCACTACTGTGTGACGGAGCGGTATAGCAGGAGCCGGCCAAAAGAACATTGGCATTCCTGCATATGCAAGAGCGTGTGCCTTTCCCATAAATCCTCCACCGATCATCCCAACATTTAATTTTTTCATTATAATGACCTCCATAGTGTACTAAATTAATATTTTTTGTTTTCGAACGCTCCAACTATCTGTCGGTAAGCACTCGAAAAAATGATCAATTGTTATTTTGCGACCTTTTGAATGGATTCCGGAGCATCTGTATGGTAAACAAGTTTCCAAGAATCTAATACGTTTTCTTTTGTAACACTTAAAGATGGAACAGCAACATATGCAGGCGCTTCCTTACCTAGTAATGCATACCCTGCCAAAACTGCTTCTGCAATACCCTGGTCATATGGAAGCTGAGCCCCAAGACCTTTTATGATTCCATCTTGTGCGATTTCAAGGGCAACGTTTGTGCCTAAGTCAATTGTTGTAATAGCTAAGTTATCTTTTCCTGCTGTACGTGCTGCCGCAAGAACTCCTTCAGCCGGAACATCCCAAACTGCGAAGATACCATCTAAATTAGGATTTTTGGTTAACAAACCAGATGCAACTTTTTCTCCCTGGTTCGCATCAGTAATTCCACCACGAGCTACAATTTCAATATTAGGGTATTTTTCTTTGATTGTTTTTTCAAATGCTTCCGTTCTTTGCTTAGTTACAAAGAAGTCTGCATCATGGTAAACAACACCAATCTTTCCTTTTTTACCAATCTTCTCTGCCATGATATCAGCTGCTGCTACACCATTACCGTAGTTATCTGCAGATACAACACTTACATAATCCTTGCCAGCTTCCAACCCACTTGGAGCGTTATCCATGAATACTAGTTTCACACCTGCATCTGCTGCTTTTTTATAAGCATCTGCAGTAGATACAGCATCTACCGGGATACTTACAATAAGATCCGGCTTTTTAGCTAAAACGGTTTCAATATCGGATACCTGCTTTTCTGCTTTAAACTGAGCATCTGTAACTGCTACAACTTCAATTCCCATTCTTTTGAAAGTTGCTTTTAAACCATTAATTTGTGCTGTAGACCAGTCGTTACCTGCATAATGCATAACGATAGCCGCTTTATATTTACCTTCTTTAATCTTGGCTGTTTCTTCTTCCGTTAATTGTAAAGTGCTGGCATCCACTGCCGTTTCCCCATGTGGGCCTTTACTTAGTATCTCTTTTCCTTTTGGAAGATCAGGGTTAATTGTAATAGGTCCAGATGTTGAAATTTTTTCTGGTGTTTTTGCACTTTCTGCACTTGTTTTCTCGGTGTTGCTCTTTCCACACCCCACTAATACGATACTGCTAGTCAATAACACTAGTAAAAATATAGAAAATAATTTTTTCATGGTTCTCCCCCCCAATATGACTGTTATAATTAAACTAAAACCTCAAATCTCTTCAGATATTTCCTGCTGATTTTAGCACCTTCAAGTGGATCAGGATAACTGTCCAGTTCAACTGTAATCCATCCATCGTAGTTTGCTTTGTTTAGTATTTCGATCATTTCACCAAATTGTTGATTCCCTTCCCCTAAAGGTAAAAATTCACCATTTTTATAATCTTTAAAGTGAATGTACTTGATTCGGTTTATATACTTCCTAACTACTTCAACTGGATCGCCGCCTCCGCCTTCGATATGGGCAGTATCCGGACATAAATTGATTTTTGTTAATTGCATTAACTTATCCAGCTGGTCAGGTGTTTCTACACATGTTCCCAAATGAGGATGATAACTTGGGATTAAATTATATTTTTCTGCGATTGCTACTACTCTATCAAGAGCTTGTCCCAAGGCTGCGTAATCACTCTCTAAGATGCCATTTGAACGGATTGCCCCACCACCCACAACTAGATGTTCAACACCTAATTCGGATGCAAAAACTGCTACACTTTCAATCTTGGCTAATTCTTCTTCTAAAATGTCAGGGAAAATAAAGTTGCCTCCGGTGTAAACACCGATAAATGATAATGAATGTTTTTGTACCAGTGCTTTTAACTCTTCTATTTTTCCAGCATATTGCATTAAATTTCCATCAAAAATTTCAAATCCTGAAAAACCTGCTGCTGAAAGATCTTTTAATGCTTCTTCAGTTGAACCATTTGCCAAATAATATAAATCTTTTACAGAAGTTACTCCTGCAGGGTGACCAACAACCCCGCCCCATGTATTTGTTTGATATCCTAGTTTCATTATTATTCCCCTCCAAATTTAACCATCTGTATAAAATTAAATGCAGTCTTATTGTAGGTTCCGCCGTTGGCATCACCTCCTTATAATTTTTGTTTGTGATGATGTAATCGATTACATTGTGTTGTTAAAAAACGCTTTAATTGAACAAGTTAGATTAATATTTTTTAGTCTAAAAATGTAATCCATTACATTTTTCACTAATAAAATTTTTGTCTTTTGTTTCCACCGCAAGTTTCTCTTATCACCAAATGATCATCTAACATAATTTGAGTTTTCATTAAATTTTCTTTATTAATTAGCTTAATAAGTAACTCCATTGCGTTTTTGCCAATTTCATATTTTGGTTGAGAAATCGTTGTAAGGGCCGGCTCAAATATTGATGCAAATTTTATATCATCAAAACCGATCAATGCGTGGTCCTCAGGAACTCTTAGACCCTTTAATTTAACCGCTTTTATCGCTCCAATTGCCATTTCGTCATTTGCTGCAAACACGGCTGTAGGCGGATTGTTAAATGCTAAGAATTTTAGCATGAGATTATATCCGCTCTCATAAGTGAAGTCCCCTTCTTGAATCAAAATGGATTCAACAGGTAAACAGTGCTGCATCATTGCTTGTTGATAACCTTTTAAACGATCCCGCCCCAATACACCTTGCAAAGGGCCGGAGATAAATCCTATCCTTTTATGTCCCAAGTTGATTAAATGTTCTGTAGCTTTTCTCGCACTGCTAATATTATCAATTGATACAGTTGGAATTAGAGATCCTTCCATGTACTCACACGCTAGGACCACAGGGTATTCTTTCGCAAAGTCTTCCACAATGTGCTGATCAATATTGGCAGTCAGCAAAATCATGCCATCAGCCTTTTTTTGCTGTAATAGGTTCAGATATCCGTCCTCTCTTTCGTTACTATTACATGAATCACCGAGAAGCACTTGATATCCGTGTTTGATTGCAATTTCTTCCAAGCCTCGTAAAACCCCTATAAAAAAGGAATTTGCAATATCAGGAACGATTACAAGAATGGTTTTTGTTTCTGACCTTCTTAGCTGTCTTGCTAAGATATTCGGTTGATAATTTAACTTCTCTATCGCTGCAAGAACCTTTTGTGCAGTATCTTTTTTGACTGGACCCGAATTACTGATCACTCTGGAAACCGTTGCAGTGGAAACGTTTGCTATCTTTGCAACATCTACAATTCTTGCCATCTTTCTCCCCTTAGATCTTATGAACTTATATGTCTTCCCTTCTTATACCGGAATTGTAATCGATTACATTTAGGCTGTCTAACTGGTTTCAAACAAGGTTTTTACTGTTTTGAAATCGTTTTCTATCCCTTCAGACAATCCATTTATTCGTTCGGACAAAAAATTCACAAATTTTAAAAAAAGCAAAAAAAATAGAGGTCCGCAAAACGGAGCCTCACAATGATTTGTTTTTTTGTAATTCTTCTAATTTATTCTTCGAAACCTTTGCTGTCTCTTCATAATTTTTAAAATATGCTTTATATGATTGACCGGTAGCTTCTATTCTAGTTAAAAATTGCAAATTAATAATATAAGATCGATGAGAGCCTATAAATCTAGAATCCAGGACCTCTTCCAGATTCGTTAAGGGCTCATTTAATTGGTATTTTTTATTTATAGTATGAATGACAGTCTTTCGGTCTGCTCTTTCTATAAAGATAATTTCATCTAATGGAATAAACGAATATTGGTTTTGTTGTTTGATCATTAAATCCTTTTTGACTGACTGCTGAATCTGTAAAGTGGTGGTATGCTTTATCATGGAAGCAGCACGCTCTAAAGCAGAATAAAGCCTTCCACGTTCGATTGGTTTCACAATGTAATCGATCGCATTAACACCAAAGGCTTCTAAAGCATATTCATCATGGCCAGTAATAAAGATTACCTGTAAAGAGGGAACAATTTTTTTGCATGATTTTACTGCTTCCAGGCCGTCCAATAATGGCATATTAATATCAACTAAAGCGATGTCGGGCTTTTCTATCATGACGATGTTGATTAATTCCTCACCATTTACCGCCTCGCTAACTATTTGATAGTCCGGCACAAGGTTAATCATATGTTTCAACAATTTTCTTGATGGTTCATGGTCTTCTGCAATCAAAACTTTCATAGCATATCCCTCATGTAGTTATTTTAATTATTGTAAAAAAGGAATAATAAGAGCATATTTTACGTGTAAACGTTTTCTGTTTAATTATAGTATAAATCAGTTTATATTACTTTGAAAGTTGTAAAATTAAGAGAGAAGCAATTCCCTTTGTAATTTTTATAAATAATGGAAAAATAGTAACAGTGAACCGCTGCTGCTTAGAGGTACAAATTCGTCTTTTAGCTGGGAGGTAAAAATGGAAGGAAACAAGCAAGAAAAATTATATAAGGAAGTTCTTGAAACCATGTCTGAATGTGTAATTATTATTGAAAAGTCAGGTAACATAGTTTCTCTGAATGATAATATTGAAAAAATACTAGGTATAGAATCGAAATTATTAACTGAATCCATCCTGAAGGAAAGTAATTTTATTAGAGAAGATGGGAGCCGCTTACCCTATTCTGAATTACCAGGAACTCTCACACTTAAATACGGCATTTATTTTCAAAATTTTATTGTAGGAATAAATCACCCAAATCTGGAAATGAAATGGCTCTCTATAAATTCAAAACCACTTAGAACAGATGAAAGTGGTACAGAGGCAGCTCTTGTCACTATTTCTGATATTACTATATGGAAGAATGCGGAAAATAATTTATTAAAAGCGAAAGAAGAAGCTGAAAAAGCAAATATGGCTAAATCTAACTTTCTTTCTAAAATGAGTCATGAACTTCGCACACCCTTGAATGGTATCTTAGGGTTTTCGCAGCTTTTGGAAATAGATAAAACCCTAAATACTGAACAATTGGATTTTGTCCAAGAGATTTTAGCTGGCGGGAGATATTTATTAAATTTAATTAATGATATTTTGGATTTATCAAGAATAGAGACAGGTCAATTAAAAGTTTCGATTGAAGAGGTTAATCTGCTTACTATTATTAATGAATGTATATATATCTTACAGCCAACTGCCCAAAAAAAGGGAATCAGAATTGATAACCAATTGAATCAATCGGATAGCATATTCGTTCTTGCTGATGCCATTCGTCTTAAACAAATCCTTCTAAATCTTATAGATAATGCTATTAAATATAACAGGGAAGGCGGGAAAGTGACAATCTTCAGCCATTTAGACGGAAGTGAGCAGGTTATCCATATCGTTGATACTGGTGAGGGAATTACAGTAGACGAATACCAAAAAGTGTTTGTTCCTTTTTATCGAATTGCAGGAACGCAAGAAGAAGGTACAGGTATTGGATTATCACTCGTTAAACAGCTTGTGCACCAGCTGGGCGGGAAAATTAGTGTTACGAGCCAAAAAGGAATAGGAAGTGATTTTTTCTTTAGTCTGCCAGTTCCGAATGATTTAAAGGTTGTCATGAGATGGGGTGAGTCAGTTAGACTAACTGAGGCTAATCCCCGTAAGGAAGAGAACTATTGTTTACTGTATATTGAAGATAACGCTTCGAACTTACATTTAGTCACGAATATAATGAAATCTCAGCCTTCCTATAAGCTTTTAACGGCCCGGACTGGAAATGAAGGGTTAGATATAGCAGTAACTGAAAAAGTTGATTTGATTCTACTAGATTTAGACCTCCCGGATATTCATGGTTTTGAATTATTTAAAAAGTTAAAAGAGATAGGACAATTAAAAGATACTGCAGTAATTGCTGTAAGTGCAAATGCCTTACCACAGGATATACAATATACATTAGACAAGGGGTTTGATAATTATGTAACCAAACCTTTTAATATAAAAGAGTTTTTAACAATAATAAAAGAGACGTTGAATAGCACCATTAATCAAAATATTCCAGATGATAAAATTTTAAGCACAGGGCCGTATGGAGAGGAAGCTGTCTCAGCTAAAACACTTCAGTTATCTTTGAAAGAACTGAAAAAGCTTAAGGAAAAGAATTATAAGGCTGCTATTGCCATGCACTATACTGATAATGATTTTTCAAATGCAATTATCAATGGATTGACAGATACTTTTGAAAAAATGGGTATTGAAGTTATTGCTGTTGCTGATGCACATTTTAATCCTGAAAAACAAATTTCCGATATTGAAACCATCATAGCAAAAAAACCAGATGTGTTAGTAAGCTTGCCGGTTGACCCAATTACAACTGCCTCGGTTTTTAAAAGGTGCGCAAAAGCAGGAATCAAGCTAATCCTTATGGACAGCATGCCAGAAGGATTGATATTCGGTAAGGATTATTTAAGCGTTGTGTCATCTGATAACTATGCAAATGGTATATTTGCAGCCAGGATTATGGGAAACGAACTTAAAGGGATAGGCAGGGTTGGTGTTATTTACTATAATATTGATTTTTTTGTAACCAGCCAGCGTGTAAAAGCATTCGAAACTACGATTAATAAAGAATACCCAAATATTAAAATTGTTGCACGTACTGGAATTACAACTCCAAACGATGCGGAAAAGGCGACCTCTTCTATGTTAGCAAAAAACCCGGATTTAGATGGGATCTTTGCGGTTTGGGATAGACCATCGGAAGGTGCGCTAGCTGCAGCAAGAAGAGCAGGGAAAAATGATATAGTATTTACTACAGTTGACCTGGGCACTAACGTAGCCATACAAATTGCTTCCGGAGGAAATGTAAAAGGCCTTGGAGCACAGTTACCTTATGAAAACGGAGTTGCTCAAGCAATTATTGCGGGATATTCATTACTTGGAAAAGAAGTAGCTCCCTTCTATGTTGTACCTGCGATGAGTGTAACAAAAGAAAATCTCTTAAAGGTTTGGAAAATGGCGTATCGTCAAGAGGCCCCGGAAGAGATTCAAAAGTACTTAAAGTAGGAAGAAGGACAGTCCATACAGTAGGAAACGTTAAATTCAGTAAGAGTAGTACATTAGTAATTCCTAATAAATTTCATTGTTCTATTTCATTACATATGGGCAGTTATGGGGTGACAATACTCTCTTTGAGTATTGCCACCAATTGCTCACAATTACACCTCATTTTAGTGTTTTCTTACAAGTAGTGAACAGCACTCCACATGCGCCGTATGCGGAAACATATCCACCGGCTGAATATATTTAACCTCATATTTTGAACTTAACGTTTGAATATCTTTTGCCAAAGTAGAAGGGTTGCAAGAAACATAAATCAACTTTTCCGGCTTCACTTGTAAGATGGTTTGAAGCAGCTGATTGTCCAGGCCGGTTCTTGGTGGGTCGACCACAATGACATCCGGCTTCCAGCCTTTTTTTACCCACTTAGGTAAAACTTCTTCTGCTTTACCTGGAACGTATTTCGTATTGGTGAATCCGTGGCGTTTGGCATTTTTCTTTGCGTCATCGATTGATTCTGGAATTACGTCCATGCCACGGACTTCTGCCGCTTGATCCGCCAGCCACAGTCCAATCGTTCCCACTCCACAATAAGCATCAACGATTCTTTCTTTTCCGGTCGGGGCCGCTGCCTTTTTCACCTCGTCGTAGAGCTTGACGGTTTGAATCGGATTTAACTGAAAGAACGTTCTTGCTGACAATTCAAATTGTAGGTCCCCGAGTGTCTCTTGGATAAACTCTTCCCCAGCGAGCGCGAGAGTCTCTGCTCCAAAAATCAGTGAGGTTTTTTCACCGTTAATGTTTTGCACAATCGATTTTACCTGTGGCAGCCTTTTTTGAATTTCCTCAATAATAAGCTCCCTCTTTGGCAGTTCTTTTTGTGTGGTGATAAGTACTACCTGAAGCTCACCAGTCTCTACTCCAACACGTGCAACAATCGTTCTTACGATTCCTTTTCGTGTTTTTTCATTATAGATAGGAATTTGTAGATCCTCTAGAATCGCTTTAACCTTTGTGACCGCTTCGTTTGTTTGTGAATGCTGGACCGCACAATGTTCGATATCGATGAGCTGGTGCGAATTCATTCCATATAATCCGGCAAGCACCTTGCCATTTTTCTGAGCCACCTGGAAACTGCTCTTATTTCGATAGCCCCATGGATTTTCCATTCCGATCGTTTCACGGATATCCAACTTGTTAACAGCCAATTTTGTATGCCGTTCCAGTGACTGAATAATGATATCGCGTTTTTCTTTTAATTGCTGACCATATTGTAGATGCTGCAGCTGACAACCTCCACATTGCTCATAAAACGGGCATGGTGCTTGTACACGGTGTGGTGATTTGATCCGGATTTTCTTAATTTTTGCCTCAGCGAATTTAGGATTGATTTTCGTTGCCTCAACAACAACCTCTTCACCCGGTAGTGCCCCAGGTACAAACACCACTTGCTTTTTGAAATAGCCGACGCCTTCCCCGTTGATCCCTAGTCTTTTAATCGTTAACGGAAAGGTCTGCTTCGGTTGAATTTTTATACTTTGCTCGGTCTTCATAAGTTCACTCCAATATTTAAAGCTTCTTCATAAGGAAAAAGAAGCGTAGCTTAGATAAGTTTTCACATGTTCCCTTTAGGTAGATAATATTTTCCCCGTATTATAGCACGAAAAATCTTAAAAAGGGAAAAACCGAATTTCTCTGTGAAATTCGGTTTCAAATTATTATTCTTTAAACTCATCAAGGCTTTTGAATGTATAGCCTCTTTTTTTCAAATCCTTAATCGCTTTTTCAAGCGCATCTGCGTTGTCCTGTGAGATGGAGTGGAGCAGCATTACGCAGCCAGGGTGAGCTTGCCTCATAATGTTGTCATAGGCATAATGCCAACCTTTTTGCTGATTGACATTCCAATCAACGAACGCGAGCGACCAAAAGACATGGGTGTACCCTTCTTCTTTCGCAATTTGCAATGTTCTTTCACTGAAAACACCGCGCGGCGGACGGAGGTATTTCATCTTTTTTTGGCCGGTTATCTCGGTTGTTCGTTTCTTTACCTTTGCCAGCTCTTCTCGAATTCTTTCATCACTAACAGCTGTGAAATCAGGATGATGCCAAGAATGATTACCAATAATATGGCCCTCTTTTACAATTCGCTTGGACAACTCTTGCTGAGACTCTAAAAAGTGACCGGTGACAAAAAAAGTAGCAGGTACTTTTTCCTTTTTAAGCACATCAAGAATTTTAGGCATTTGACCATTCTCATACCCGCTATCAAATGTCAGATATAAGATTTTGGAGTTCGGGTTCCCTTTGTAAAAAGCCCCGTACTTGGCCAAAATTTGATCATAGGCTGCTCCCGCTTCAGGCGGCTGCTCATTGACAGATCGTTTAAAGCCCCAATGAATGGGTTGATTGGAGACAGCTGCATAAGTCAATTGAGGTATGGTTAAAACCCCCGCAAGTAGCAGAACAACTAGTCTTTTCATCCATGTTCCCCCTATTTTGTTTTTCTTAGTGTTTGTTTTATTTGGGAAAAGATGATTAGCATTTATAGGAAATCCTTGGGTTGTTGGTAGATGCGGCCTTTTGTGGTGCCTGTCGAAGGGAAATTTAGTAAGTATATGAAGTAAGTTGCTGACCTTGAGTTTGGAAGATGGAGAAACGTTCGTAATTCCTCGTTAGTAAATGTGGGGCTAATTAGTAGGAAATAATCAGTTATTGCATCTACAAATGCATTTGGAGAAATAAAAAGGCAGGATGAACAAAGCCAATTTTTCCTTTTGTAGTTCATTGGTATAAGGAAACATTTAGGACACTGAACGCCAGTTTTGATATCCTGTCTAGAAACATTAAACTTCTCCATTATGTTTGTGTTAAGCGGTGTATGTTTTTTTATTAACAGTTTTTTAATCTTTTCAACGGTTTTATTATCAATGTATTCTTTTCTGTAATATTGATATCTTTCCTCCATTTTTCTAACTAAATCACTTGCCCGACATATCTTTCTATATGCCTCGGTGTAACCTGCGTCAATAGTCACTTCCGTTGATGATTTACTTATAACCACTAGTGATTCGATAGGAATCTGGGGGATTTTGTGTTTTTCTAAAAAATATTTTAGCAAAATGTTGTGGCGATTGGCTTGTATAATTGGGTTTTCAAATACGTTACGAATATCCATATACTCTTGAACCATTTGTTCTTTATCAATATGAAGTTTTCCAGAATGATTTTTCCCATCAAGCATGAGAATAAACTTTGTAGATAATATAAGAGTATCTATTTGAAAAAAAGTATCACCATGAGGGAGACGTAAATCGTGGAAAATACGAAACCTTTGAGGGGGAATTTGACTTAAAAAATAGCTAATTGTCCTATCCCCGTTATATCCGGACCGTAAATTTTTTATGTATGTCTTTAAATCAGCCCTACATGGATGGTTTTCGTCCGTTCTTCTCTCTAATGCTTCTGCTTTAAGTAAATTAATGGGTATTTTAAGGTCCTTATCAAACAATATATGATACCTCCTTTGTATTTTAGATAGAATTTCGGCTGATGAACCAGATTTTCCTTTGTTTCTTGTGTGGATTTTTTGTGAAAATTTTAATTTTAGAGTAGTTTTGAGGGAATTTCCTTGTGACTAGTCAAGAATTCTACAAATTGGAGGACGAATTCTACAAAATTTCAAGTTATTCTACAAAGTTGAGGGTGAATTCTACAAATATTGGTAATTAAATCCCAATTATTAAGGATATAGATCAAGAACTAGGATAATTCTACAAAAGAAGCGAGGAATTCTACAAAATTTTAAGTTATTCTACAAAATTGAGGTTGTATTCTACAAAACATGGAAACCTATTTCCAATTCACTAATTAAGGGAAAAATAATGAAGTTTCGCTCCTAAAATAGGATCCCCTCCACCCCGAAACAATAAAAAAGGCCGAGCACACCAAGTGCCCAGCCCCCCCAACCATCCTATTTAAAAACCGGCTCCTTAAACTGCGCCAACTTCTCCAATGAAGACTTATCAACATCAGCGTGCAAGCTGTTGCCGTGGGAATCCATTGTTACTACTGCTGTGAAGCCTTCTACGCGAAGGTGCCACATGGCTTCTGGAATACCAAATTGCATTAAGTCCACGCCTTCAACGCCCTTGATACAGTCAGCATAATACTGAGCCGCGCCACCAATTGCATTCAAGTACACACCGCCGTGCTCCTTCAACGCAGCTAACGTTTTTGGTCCCATACCGCCTTTACCGATAACAGCGCGGATTCCGAATTTCTTCATGATGTCACCTTGGTAAGGCTCCTCACGAATACTTGTTGTTGGTCCTGCAGCCTTTACGTGCCACTGACCTTCTTCATCCTTCAACATAACCGGACCGCAGTGGTAAATAACTTGACCGTTTAAATCAACCGGCGCATCGTGATCACTCAAATATTTATGAATCGCATCACGACCTGTGTACATCAATCCGTTAATTTGAACGACATCCCCGACTTTCAACTCACGGATTTGCTCTTCCGTAATTGGTGCCTGCAATGTGATTACACCTTCAGATTCGCTAGCAACTGCTGTTTCCTTCGCAGCCGCCGCTTCACCGTCGGCAAAATCAATAAACTCACCATCTTGATAAGCCCATTCAGTGATTTCACCTGACACAGGATCCACACTTACACCTAGACGGCGGAATGCCCAACAGTTGTAAGCAACAGAAACATAGAAACTAGCAGGAATACGGTTCATCACGCCAACTTTACAGCCTAACAACGTAGCTTCACCGCCAAAGCCCATCGTACCGATGCCTAGTTTATTTGCATTTTCCATTACATACTCTTCCAGCTTACGAAGATCCTCGTTTGGATTCACGTCGTCCACGGAACGGAATAACTGTTCTTTTGCTAAATCATAGCCTGATGAACGGTCACCACCGATACCTACGCCGATAAAACCAGCGCTGCAGCCTTGTCCTTGTGCTTGGTATACAGAATGCATGACACATTTACGGATACCATCAAGGTCACGACCTGCGCGGCCAAGGCCATCTAATTCACATGGAAGGCTATATTGGATGTTTTTATTTTCACATCCGCCACCTTTTAAAATCAGGCGGACATCGATATAATCCTTTTCCCATTGGTCAAATTTCATAACCGGAAGGCCCGCACCAAGGTTATCCCCACTGTTTTCACCTGTTAGGGAGTCAACAGAGTTTGGACGCAGCTTTCCTTCTTTTGTCGCTTGGACAATCGCATTCTTAATGGCTTCTTTCATAACCAATTGGTTTACACCTACTGGCGTCTTGATCTTGAACGTAGGTAAGCCTGTATCCTGGCAAATAGGTGATACTTGATCGTCTGCCATTTTGATGTTATTAGTAATGGTTGCAAGGCTCATTGCCGCGCTTGTACCGGCATTTTCTAATTCCTTCGCTCTCTTAACAGCTCGACGCACGTCCTTTGGAAGCTTTGTAGATGTTTCAACGATTAGCTTGTACATGCTTTCTTGAAATTTTTCGATATTCAATTCGAGTACCCCTTTCCCTTTGTTCCCCAAATTATCTATTTTCAATTTTATAATTTTTTTACGTTACCATTATACTCCTATACTCAAGTTAATTAAAGAATAAGGTTGCAAACGAATTCATTCCATATTGAGGAAATTCACACAAATAAAAAAGAGCCTGCATTTTAAACAGACTCTGAAGTATCACGATTATTGAATTCCCTACATTTCGATTCCATATCATCCAACATTGAGATCAGACGATCAATATCATCAAGATCCGTATCCTCCGGATCAATTGCATCAAGCACATCAATAAACATATTTAAACGTTGTTTTAAAAAAGTAACTTGTTGGTTTTTATCTTGTACTGGGCTGCCCATGCTGCTTCGCTCCTTTCCTATTCCGTCTTCATCCTATCGTAAAAAGAAGGCTGTTGGCAATAGATATCATTATTTTACCCAAGTTTTACAAAAGAAACCACAAGCCACATGCAAAAAAAGACCCCTGCAAACCAATCAGCAGGAGTCGTTATTTTAATAATCATCTTGGTCGCTCTGAGGCAACAAAGCCAAATGACACATAATCTTGAACAGGTATCCAGGCACCAATCCCTTGTGAAGTCACGTTCTTAATGACAATAAACTTTTTACTGCCTTTTAGCATTAAGTACACTTCACCGTAAGTTACCTTACCCTTTTCATTGACACCGGGAGCATAGGCATACAGATAGCCTAACCGGTTTGCCGGGATATTGTAAATATGATCATTTTTCGTTCCCGCGCCAATAATGGTTTCAAACGCCAGTGGAAGACGAGTCTTTTCCATTGCTTTTAACAGCATCATCTTTTTCACATCTTCAGCATTAGCAATTTTAGCAGTCAGGCCGCCTCTGATAATTTTTTGAGTCTCTTGAACATACTTAATTTGATAAGGGACTTTTCCTCCACGATTATCAAAATAGTTTGTGTTAATCTTTTGATACTCCCAATTTGGAGAAGTTTCCGATGACTCATAGTTTAATGGCCATTGTCCAAGATAAACAATGGCACGATATCCAATGGCAAACGGAGTGCTGTTAATACTTGATTCGTTTAACATACGAATCAAATCTGGATTCTGAATCTTCACTTTAGAAGAATTAATTAGTTTCTTCGTTAAATCACTTGGTTGCAGCAATGGAAGATCCTGAGTAGAGTTTGGATAGGTATTTTCTTTCGTGATATTTCTGACCGAGGCAGGGACTTGATATTTTACCTGGTCTTTTTTCTCTTGTGCTTTTTGAGCGAAAGCAGATGGAATAAAGGTTAGCATTAATAGCAATGTCAACAGAATCGATACATTTCTCTTCACGAGTGATACTCCTTTCACTAATAGCATTTCAACGGTCTGCTAGTAGTTTTTTCGGAGTTCATCAATATTATCCATCAAGCAAATGAATTTAATATTTCTCTTGGAGCCTTTGCATTAGTTTTTCAAAAGTTGGAAAGAAAAGTTGAATGGCAGGTCCAACGGTAAAAGTTATAATGATTGTCCCATATGAAATGGGTCCATGTAAAAGAAACGCTGGAATTAAGGCGGTAATTTCCCCAATTGTCTTTGCCATCATTAAATTCACACGGAATCGTTCTTTAATAGCTAACATAAAGTTATCTATTGGACTCTGTGGGAATTTAGCCTGAATATAAATCGCGGCACCAAACCCGATAATTAATATTCCTACCAATAGCATTGCTATTTTTGCAACTAGACCATGGACTTCAAATAATTGAAAGAACGTCATCAACCAAAAATCAACTAAAGAGCCAATTACTATAATTGTAAAAAGCGAAAGAATGGCAGGTCTTCTTTTTACTAGAAGGGAATTAACAACGACTAATATCGCCCCATCAATCATGACCCACTTCCCTACTGATAAACCTACTTTTTCAGTTAAGGCAACATTCAGTGCATCCCAGGCGCCTACCCCAATATCTGCTACCTTTATGGTCATACATACGCCAAAAGTCATGATCACTAAACCTAAAATAAAAAATAATAACCGAATAAAAAATTTCATTGGTTTCTCCTTAAAAATAGTGTGAAAAGTAATGTAAATGTAATAATCTGATTATTTACAAAATTCTTACTAAGATTTATAATAAACTTAACCTTTAAAGAAGGAGGGCAGTAATCAATCGGTACTTATATTCACTTCACTAAGGAGGTTGGGATTCCCGTCTTATATGATATTCAACACTCGTGTTTTATTACCTATAACTAAACATGAAGGTTGGTGGTTGATGGTCCCAGAGAAAAACGATTGATTTTTGAACCCTAAAAATCATGCTGATCTATTATAGCATAGCAAGAGTAACTTTTACTTCGTACATTTTAAAAAATTGGAAAAAAAAGAGACTCTAGGCCATCTGGCTTAGAGTCTCTTTCAGTTTTACTATAGTAGATAAAATCCGATTCCCATAATCACATAAGCAGCTAATAATGTTAACCCTTCAAACCAGTTAGATTCACCGTCATTCGAGATTACCACCATGAGAAGAACAGAGGCAACCATGGCGATTAGTTCCTGCCAGCTAAATAGAAGCGGCATAGAAGATTCGAAAAATAGCGAAACCAAAACGAGTACCGGTAATACAAACATAGCCACTTGCAGGGTAGAACCAATGGCGATTTCCACTGCAATGTCCATCTTATTTTTATAAGCCATAACAATTGCAGAAGCATGCTCTGCCGCATTTCCGACAATCGCTACGATAATAACCCCAATAAACAACTCGGACCAGCCAAAAGTATCGCCTACATATTCAAAGGTATGTACAAGATGTTCAGATATATATCCAACAGCAACCGTTGCAATTGCTAAAATAGCGATTGCTTTCCCTTTGCTCCATTCTGGTTCCTCTTCTTCATGTGCTGTAGTCTCATTACTTGATTGATACACACCACGATGTGTAACTAGTTTAAAGAATAAGGCTGCCAGATAAAGGAGAATCAAAATTACAGAAATTCCAATACTTAATGAAAGAGTTTTGGTCTCATTCATGTTCATGGCGAAAACCTCTGGAATAACAAAGGCAATAATCACCGCAAACATAAGCAGACCTGAGTTATGACGGGCATCATAGACATTAAACTGCTGACGTTTGAACTTTAAGCCGCCAATAAAAAAGGAAAGCCCTGCAACAAGTAATAAATTTCCTAATACAGATCCAGTTAATGAAGCAAGAACCACTCCAACTAATCCCGCCTTCAAAGCAAAGATGGAAATGATTAGCTCAACAGCGTTACCAAAGGTGGCATTTAATAACCCACCAATCCGCGGTCCAGCCACGATGGCCAGACTTTCTGTTGCTCTTCCCATATAGCTGGCTAACGCAATAATGGTTAGGCAGTATATAATAAATAAGACAATATACGACCAATGCATCAGAGTTCCGATTATGGAGAGAGGAACTCCGATGAAAGTCATTATCATAAAGATTTTGTTCGTCACAAAATTACCTCCGTAAATTTTTTTTACTTTATTATATATGTTTTTTCTATTTTCCCCTAAATTTTCCTCTAAAACATAAAAAATTTCAAATGGTATTTCTCTTGCAAATGTTTCATTTTCTCGTTACCATCATTTAGAAAACAATTAAAACTATTATAAATTCTAAAAGTGGAGAAAGTTAAATGAATAAAATGTATCTGCGGTTTTGGATCTTGGTCAGTATTGTGGCCATCTCTGGTTTTTCCCAAGGGATGCTTTTACCCCTAATTGCCGTTATTTTTGAAAAAAGTGGGGTTTCTCCTTCACTAAACGGATTAAATGCGACAGCACTTTATATTGGAATCCTACTTGTCTCTCCTTTTATGGAATGGCCGCTTAGAAAATACGGATACAAGCCTGTTATTATCTTTGGCGGTGCACTTGTCTTTTTATCTTTAGCATTATTTCCGTTATGGAAGACCTTTTGGTTTTGGTTTTTCTTACGATTGTTGATTGGTATAGGTGATCACTCCCTACATTTTGCGACACAGACGTGGATAACCTCGTTCTCACCTCCAGAAAGACGTGGACGAAATATCTCTTTATACGGCTTGTTTTTTGGAATCGGCTTCGCAACTGGCCCATTAATGACACCATTAGTTAATGTGAACGAATCCTTACCATTTATTGCGTCTTCTATTCTTTGTTTAATTGGCTGGGGATTTGTCTTTCTTTTAAAAAATGAACTGCCAGAGCAAGAGGTTGGCATTAATTCCTTTTTAGGTACCATTAAACAATTTAGACGTGCCCTAAAGTATGGTTGGGTTGCCTTCCTGCCTCCATTTTCTTATGGGTTCTTAGAATCATCCCTAAACGGTAGTTTTCCCGTTTATGCTTTACGATCTAATATTGATGTTTCAAGTGTTTCCATTGTTTTGTCTGCCTTCGCTATCGGAAGTATTATTACCCAACTTCCATTGGGTATGTTAAGCGATCAGTACGGTCGGAGAAATATTTTAATGACGGTCCTTTTTCTTGGCTTTTTTAGTTTTACCGCAGCCAGTTTCATGGAGCAGTCCACTATTGGACTGTTTGTGACCTTTCTAATTTCAGGAATGGTCGTTGGTTCCACATTCTCACTTGGGATTAGCTATATGACCGATCTTGTACCAAAAGAATTGCTGCCGACCGGTAACTTATTATGTGGTATTTTCTTCAGTCTAGGGAGCCTCATGGGTCCAATAATCGGCGGATTATTTATTAAATACCTGCAGGATGTAAGCTTCTTTTATATTATTAGTACAATGCTTTTAATATTATCAGTCATCATCTTTGCATTTGGAAAAAAATCTTATCCACTGCTTAATCAGCAAAATTCATAAGTATTTATAGACGTAGGCGCCCTCTACTTCGACTTTTACACCTTCTTTTAAGTGAAAAATAGACCTAGGAGCTGTCTACTTCGATTTTTACGCCTTCCTTCAAGTGAAAAGTAGACGTAGGCGCCGGCTACTTCGACTTTCATGCTTTCTTTCAAGTGAAAAATAAACGTAGGCGCCGGCTACTTCGACTTTCATGCCTTCTTTCAAGTGAAAAGTAGATGTAGAAGCCGTCTACATTGACTTTTACGCCTTCCTTTAAGTGAAAAGTAGACGTAGGAGCTGTCTACATCGACTTTTACGCCTTCCTTTAAGTGAAAAGTAGACGTAGGAGCCGTCTACATTGACTTTCATGCCTTCTTTCAAGTGAAAAATCGATGTAGGCGCCGTCTACATTGACTTCCATGCCTTCTTTCAAGTGAAAAGTCGATGTAGGAGCCGTCTACATCGACTTTCATCCTTTCATTTAAATGAAAAAGAAAGAAGCAAGAACGTGTTCACTGAATAAAATGTATGGTAAGATAAAAGTAAATAGAAGAAAGAATTTCCGCTGTCATCCTTTGATGACAGCTTTCGTGTTTTTTAGGGGTAGTGAGTATGATTATTTTTCTCAATTGGAAAATAAGAGAACAAATATAGGGAGGGACAAACAAATGAGTTCAGAAGCAAAGTCTCTTACAAAGGGGATGCAGGAACCAAGCTTTTTTGAAAAAATAAAACCACATGCTGAATTAATTGCAGCTGGTCTAAGTGGAGTATTGATTGCGGCTGGCTGGCTTCTTGATAAAAATGGGCAAGGAGCAGATTCCATCGTTGCCTACCTCTTGGCATTTATCATTGGCGGTTTTGCCAAAGCAAAAGAAGGTATAGAGGAAACCTTTGAGAACAAAGAATTAAATGTAGAAATGTTAATGATCTTTGCTGCCGTCGGCTCTGCCATTATCGGATATTGGACTGAAGGAGCCATCCTTATCTTTATTTTTGCAGTCAGCGGCGCCCTTGAAACATATACCATGAACAAAAGCCATAAAGAAATTTCCTCTTTAATGGAGTTGCAGCCAGAGGAAGCCTTATTGATTTCCAATGGCTATGAGAAACGAGTATCTGTTTCCGAGCTAATTGTTGGCGATCACATTCTGATCAAGCCTGGAGAACGCGTTCCTTCTGACGGAATCATTATAAAAGGTCAAACCAATATAGATGAAGCGGCGATTACTGGTGAGTCGATGCCAGTATCTAAAGGGGAACAAACGGAAGTATTTGCCGGGACGGTGAATATGACTGGCTCCATTACCGTTGAAGTAACCAAATCAAGCAATGATACCTTGTTTCAAAAAATCATTCAGCTTGTTCAATCAGCTCAAAGTGAGAAATCCCCTTCACAGCTTTTCATCGAGCGCTTTGAAGGAACTTATGTAAAGGTAGTCCTGCTTGTCGTCGTTGCCATGTTTTTTATACCGCACTTTGTACTAGGGTGGAGCTGGCATGAATCCTTCTACCGTGCCATGATTTTATTAGTTGTCGCATCACCTTGTGCATTGGTTGCCTCCATCATGCCTGCTACTTTATCGGCTATTTCCAATGGTGCCAAACATGGAATCTTAGTTAAGGGTGGTGTCCATCTTGAGAATCTTGGCCATCTTGGTGCCATTGCATTTGATAAAACTGGGACGCTGACAAAAGGGAAACCAGAGGTCACAGAGGTAATCGTAAAAGAAGG
Source organism: Bacillus sp. (in: firmicutes) (assembly GCA_039832695.1). GTDB lineage: Bacteria > Bacillota > Bacilli > Bacillales > Cytobacillaceae > Neobacillus. The sequence goes on along the minus strand of JBDOMM010000047.1, from coordinate 223,667 downwards.
ATTAAATAAGGAAAATCTGATTTGGAAGGTTGCATCTATAGAAAGTCATTCAAATCATCCTCTTGCACAGGCAATCGTAAAGCACGTCAAACAGCACAGCAAAACGGATCTATTCCATCCAGACAGCCTTGAGGATGTTTCAGGATGGGGCGTTAAGGCTGAGATAAACGGGGAACAATGGAAAATTGGTAAGGCCGCATTTGTTGGAAAAGAAGCGGTAGAACGGTTCGCCGATGGAAAAGCAAAAGAGCTCGCAAGCCAAGGAAATACGCTTGTGTTTATCGCTATTAACGATGAGCTTAGTGGACTAATTGCCTTAAAGGATGTCGTCCGAGAAGAAACGAAGCTTGCTATTGACCATCTTAAAAAACAAGGTATTCGTACGGTAATGCTGACAGGTGATAGTGAAAAAACCGCCCGTGCAATCGCGGCGGAAAGTCATGTGGATGAAGTATTTGCAGAATGCCTTCCAGAAGAAAAAGTGGAACACCTCAAAAAGCTGAAAGCAAAGTATAATACTGTTGCAATGGTAGGAGACGGGATCAACGATGCGCCTGCATTGGCCATTGCCAACGTAGGCATTGCCATGGGAGAGGGAACGGATGTTGCCCTTGAAACAGCGGATATTGTGTTAATGAAGAATGACCTTCCAAGAATAGCTGAGGCCATCAATCTTTCACAACGGATGAACAGAATCATTAAGCAAAACGTGGTATTTTCTATCACTGTTATCATGCTTCTCATCTCGTCCAATTTCTTTCAAGTGCTCGATTTACCATTTGGCGTCATCGGTCACGAAGGAAGTACCATTCTTGTCATTTTAAACAGTTTAAGGTTATTGAAATCCTAATGATAGAAAAAGGAGGTTGACACGAGTCAGCCTCCTTTCGTTATTTAGTGGTAGCCATTTGAACCATTGGCTGAACCAGATGTTTTATTGCCTTTACTGCCTTTTCCTTTTTGCTTTGTGCTGCCATCTTTTTTCGTATGTTTGGTCATCGCATTTACCCTCCCTTACTTTGTGTTGCCCCTCCATCATAGTTTGAACAGAAGGCCCTTTTTCATAAGGGGAAAGTATTAGCAATTCGTCTTACTTTTTTCAGTGTAAAAGGCATTAATTTCTCCGCCAAGGATAATGACAAAGGCAGATATATATAACCAAATCATTAGTACAATAATCGCACCAATACTGCCGTACGTAAGGGAGTAATTAGTGATATTTCCAACGTAAAAAGATAACCCAACGGAGGAGATAATCCAGCCAACTGTTGCAAATGCCGCTCCTGGAAAAGCACTGCGGCACTTTAGTTTGACATTGGGAGCAATCCAGTAAAGTCCTGTGAATATAAGGAACAAAATAATGGCGCTCACCAGCCAGCTTAACGCGTTCCAAAGCTTAATAAATTCCGTAGTATAACCTAATTGCGAAAAAAGAAAGACACCAATTGCTCTCCCGAATACAGGTATGATAAGGGCAAGGATAAAGACAAATATCATACCAAAGGTTAAGAGAACAGCCATCCCTCTTGCAACGATAAACGACCGGCTTTCCTTCACGTTGTACGCTTTGTTAAATGCTCTTACAATAGCATTAATTCCATTGGATGCAGACCAGATTGTCCCGATTATCCCAAATGAAAGCAGTCCACCATTCCGATGGTTCATGATTTCATCCACATTTTTTTCGATTAAATTTATGGCCTCTGCTGGGGCAAAATCTTTAATCATTCCGAGTATATCCTCATGCGGAAAAGGGATATAAGGCAATAATGTAAAAATAACAATGAGGAGTGGAAACAAAGAAAGTAATAAAAAATAGGCCAATTGTGCACTTAATCCAGGGAGATCATCTTCTTCAATCCTGTGCCAAAGTAATTTAAGCAATGAAGAACGTACATTCTCTGAATTGTCCATTTCCTTCCTCCTTTTTTTATAGTTTTTCTTCTCCTTTTACTTCTTCTAATAAATCATCAAGTTCATCATTCTTAACAAACGTCTCTTTCGTTTCTTTAATAATTTCAGTAACTTGTGGGGTTAGTTCACGTAACTCGTCCACTTTATCTGTTATGTAAGCAATATCCTCACTCACCTGCTCAAATGTATCCTTAATTCTGGCTGCAGTTCCTTTTACCTTTTCGGTAATTTCACCAGGATTTTTAGCAATATAGGTCACCTTGCTGGACACCTTGAGAACATTTTCCTTCATGGCCTGGCGGGTTGGTTTATCGAATAAACTGATGGCACCACCAGCAAGAGCACCAATTAGCATCCCTCTCCAAAATTGATTCTTTTTTGTCATCTTAAACTCTCCTTAATCCTAGTTATTATCATTCATCTTTTTTAAAAAAATAATGTCAACAATTCCCTACGTTTATTTTGCTTTATCTCCGTTTCCTATGCAAGTCTGCGTTCTATTTTATACCCATTCTTTTACGAGTCTAATCGTATGAACTTAAGAGAAGAATATATTGACAGATCATTTTTAACATGAAAAGATGGGTATATGAATTCGGAAAGGATGACCGAAATGAATCTATCAGAAAAATCAATTGAAAATGTAGAATATATGATTGAACAGATAAAGGAAAAATTAAAGGTGTTAAACCTTGGAGCGATTAAACCTTCGCATTTTGATGAAGAAATGTACGAGGAATTAAAAGAAATCTATGAAATGGTCCTCAAAAAGAACTCGTTTAGCCCTAATGAAATGCAAGCACTAGTAGAAGAACTAGGGAGCTTAAGGAAAAAGTAATACAAACAAAACCCGTTATTTTTGCGAAATAACGGGTTTCTTTTTATTTTTGCTCTGTTAAGATCATCGGGCCATTCTTTGTAATGGCGATAGTGTGCTCATATTGTGCGGAAAGTTTACCGTCAACTGTTCGGGCTGTCCAGCCATTAGAATCCATCTTCGTTTGATATTGACCGATATTCACCATTGGTTCAATCGTAAAGACCATTCCTTCTTTGATTCTTGCCCCTTTTCCTGGCAATCCATAATGTGGAACATCCGGTTTCTCGTGAATGACTGCACCTATTCCATGTCCAATAAAGTCTCTCACAACAGATAGGCCTTCACCTTCTACATAAGTTTGGATGGCATGACCAATGTCACCTATTCGATTCCCTACAACAGCCTGCTCAATTCCTTTGTATAAGGCTTCCTCCGTCACTTTTAACAAATGATCTGCCTCATTAGAAATATTCCCAACAGCATAGGACCATGCTGAATCTGCTAATGCCCCATTATAATTGACTACCATATCAATGGTGACAATATCTCCTTCTTTTAAAGCTTGTTTTCTTGGAAAGCCATGACAAATTTCATCATTGATACTGGCACATGTCGCATATTCATAGCCTTTATATCCCTTTTGCTCTGGTGTTGCGTTATGTTCACTTAAGAACTGATTGACAAACTGGTCAATTTCCCAAGTAGTCACGCCTGGCGTAATTAATTTTGCAATTTCCTTATGACATGCCGCTAGGATTTCCCCCGCCTTTTTCATCGCATCAATTTCACGTTGTGATTTTAGGACAATCATTCTTTTCCCTGCCTTTTTAAATTATTTTTATGTATGTTAATATATATGATCTTTACTCGTTATACGTTTTGGCAACACTACTAATATTAACGCTAAACTGTAATTTTTTCAAAAATAGGCTTTGCTAATCTAAAATTAATAATATTCACTATTTTTCATATTCCTTTGTTCTTAATATGGTACTTTTTCATTCTTTTTGGTAGAATTAACTTATAAATATGTAAAATAGGTGTGTGAATTTAATGATTGGTGACCGCGTTAAAAAATTTCGCCTAGAAAAGAAAATGTCTCTTTCCGAACTTGCAGAACAAGCTGGCGTCGCTAAGTCTTATTTAAGTTCTCTTGAAAGAAACCTGCAAAAAAACCCATCGATCCAATTTCTTGAGAAAATTGCTACCGTATTAAATCTCCCAGTCGAGCATTTGATACATGAGCAAATTAATAAAGATGAGTTAGATAGTGAATGGATGAACCTAGTGAAAGAAGCAATGGGATCTGGTGTTTCTAAAGAACAATTTCGTGATTTCCTCGAGTTTAATAAGTGGAGAATAAACCAAAATAATACTAATGAATAGAAGTTACTATAAAGAAGAAAAGCATTCTACATTAGAAGATCTCTTTTGTAGAATGCTTTTTTAATTATATACCAAGAGTTATTTCTGACCATCTTGGTGAAGGAATTCACGAACATCTGCTATAGATAAACCAAGTTCTCTTGCTTCCAATATAAGTGCAACCCATTCCTGATCAATTACATCCACGTCTCTCTCTGTAATCATCATTTTCCTCACCCCTAAAATACATATTGTATTCCAGGTAACCCGGCCATCATAGCAAGCTTATCGCGTGCCTTAGATCCTCGGTTTTGCGTCCCTACTTTTCAACAGGTTTGCCTTTTTCTGTTAGTCCTGTAACTTAAGTATTGTATTTTTCCAACCTCTACTATTTATTTAGGTATAATTACTTAAAATCAAATGATATGTACATTATATCTAGTCCTTTTATATTAGGTTGTTGTATTTTGTCTTTAATTTATAATTTTCTAACTATTTTTTCACACAAATTATCCTATTTTTCTACAAAAAATCCCTATTTATCCCAATTTTATTGAAATACAAAAAAGGAAGGATTTCAAATCAAATCCTCCCTTGAAAATGGACTATGTTTAGTTTGCTTTTGATGCTGCAATAAGTGCTCCTACTTTAGCATTATGTTTTACTAGTGCAATATTCGCTTCTAAACTTGACCCCTCTGTTAATTCTTTAACCCTGCTTAGAAGGAACGGTGTGACCTCTTTGCCTTGGATATCTTTACTATTTGCTTCCTTTAAGGCTACTTCGATTACATCATTAATGACTGATTCGTCCATTGCATAGGCTTCGGGAATCGGATTGGCAATAACAATCCCACCGTCTAACCCTAAATCCCATTTTGCCTTCATTAATGCCGCAGCTTCCTCTGGTGAATCCACACGAAAGTTTACATGATGTGGACTTGTTCTTGTATAAAAAGCGGGTAGTATGTCTGTTTGATATCCAATAACCGGGACACCATTTGTTTCTAAATATTCCAATGTCAAGCCTAAATCTAGTATAGATTTAGCGCCAGCACAAACAACGGCTACATTGGTCTTGGCTAATTCCTGCAGGTCTGCAGACACATCCATCGTCACTTCCGCCCCGCGATGAACACCGCCAATTCCGCCAGTTACAAACACTTGTATACCGCCCAGTTGAGCACAAATCATCGTTGCTGCTACTGTTGTTGCCCCATGCTTTTTAGCAGCTATGAGATATGGAAGGTCGCGCCGGCTTGCCTTCATAATTTCTTTACTAGTCGCTAAAAACTCCAATTCTTCATCAGATAAACCGATTTTTATTTTCCCATTAATGACAGCGATGGTAGCTGGTACGGCTCCATTCTGCCGTATAATTTCTTCCACTTCCTTAGCTGTTTGTACATTTTGAGGGTACGGCATCCCATGAGAAATTATTGTCGATTCAAGTGCTACGATTGGTTTCCCTATTCTTTTTGCTTCAAGCACTTCCTCTGAAAAAGAAAGGTATTCTTGCTTCATCGCTTGGTGACCCCTTTACTGAAGTATTTCTGATACGTTTCAAGTAATGTCTTTTGGTTTAATTCCGGACTTACGGTTTCATTTGAGTTAATAGTGATCAATGAACAGGATAGTCCAATCTTACAAGAATCCTCCGTGCTAAGCCCCTTTAAGTATCCAAATAATATTCCAGCAATGAGGGAATCACCTGCTCCAGTTACATCCACAATAGGCACAGTAGGGGGAATTAGCGCACCCGCTTCTCCATTTTTTGTGTAAAAAATTAACCCCTTCTCACCTCGAGTGATAACAACCTTTTCAGCACCTTTTTTCATAATGACCTCTGCCGCTTGGTAGAAGTCACCCTCAGAGTTAATTTCTAATTGCGATAAAGCCTCTGCCTCTTTATGGTTCGCGATCAGCCAGGTTACACCCTCAAGCGATATCGGTAGCTTTTCCGTCTTAGGAGAAGAAACAGTAGCAATACATAACGGTTTCATGAAGTTCTTACTGTCATTAATTACTTGGTTAATGACTTCCTTCGGGAAATTTGTATCTAATAAAATCATTTTTGCTTGTTCAATTTGTAATAGAATATGTTCAAAAATAGCATCGTTCACTTCATTATAAATAGCCATGTCAGCTAAGGCGATTTCCATTTCACCCAATTGATCAAGAACCGCAGTATAGGTCCCAGTGGATTTTCCTTGGATGACTTGTGTGGGGCTTACATCTACAAAAGGCTTCGTATTATCTAACAGCCATTCCCCTTCAGGATCAGAGCCCACGTATGCAAACAGAGATGTCTTAAGTCCAATTCGTCCAGAGTTTTCTGCAATATTTCTTGCAACACCTCCCCGTGACATAGAGCTTACAGCCGGGTTTGATGTTCCATATTTCAACTGATTAAGTGCCTGAATTTTTCGGTCTACGTTTGCACCGCCAATACAGAGAATATCAAAATTGATTGCCCCTTGTTTGTTCATAGTAGCACCCACTCCTTAAGATCCTTTGTTAAGCAAGTCAGAATTTCAACTATTCCCTACTTATATAACTATTACGATATAAATTTAGAAAATCCTGTTAAAAATTTCGAAAATCTAAGCAAAAGAAAATATGATAATAAAATTTGTCTAAAATGTGACAAGTGACATATAATGTAAACAACATATAAGTATACTAAATATTATTAATATTCTAAATAAAAGGTGGTGTTTAATGCTGTGACTGTGATTCATGTTCTAAATTACTCGATTCCGATTGCGTTTATGGTGTTTGCTGGTTTCTTATTGGACCGTATGTGCAAACCGGCCAAACAAAAGGATGCCTCGACTGGAGAGTCTCCAAGTGGAGAAATAAAATAAAGCTGGTGAAAAGTGTATGAGGCCCACTTTCACCAGCTTTTTTTGATTTGTTTAACCAAAAACGAACCTATGTGACCGGTTCAGCTTTTCCCTACCTTCTTGTGGCACGTAGACCGCTCCTACGTGACCAGTTTGTCTTTTTCACGACCCTTTAGGTCGCGTAGAAACCTTCTACGCGACCAGTTTCCCTTTTCCACAACCCATTTAGGGCTCGTAGACCTCTTCTACGCGACCAGTTTGCCTTTTTCACAACCCATTTAGGGCTCGTAGACCTCTTCTACGCGACCAGTTTCCCTTTTCCACAACCCATTTAGGGCTCGTAGACCTCTTCTACGCGACCAGTTTCCCTTTTCCACAACCCATTTAGGGCTCGTAGACCTCTTCTACGCGACCAGTTTCCCTTTTCCACAATCCATTTAGGGCTCGTAGACCTCTTCTACGCGACCAGTTTCCCTTTTCCACAATCCATTTAGGGCTCGTAGACCTCTTCTACGCGACCAGTTTCCCTTTTCCACTACCGATTGGGGCTCGTAGACCTCTTCTACGTGACCGGTACCTCTCTATAGCACCTACCTTGGGCACGTAAAGATTTCATATGTTAATATTTTATCTTCTTTTGTACCTTTTGCTCATAGTTTTTGAAAATGGCTGAATTAGTTTTTACGCCTCGTTTGGACATCAACTGATTGAAGCGGATAAGTTTTTCATTCAAATTCTTTTGGAGGTTTTCCTTCTCACCGGAGTCATCACATTTCTTAATTAAATTCTCAATCGTCACCATTTCTTGTCGCAGCTGACCTTCCTCTTGGGTGTATCCTGCATTTTTCAGCAATTTGTAGGCCATACGCAGCTCCTCGGGGATTCCTGACATATCCTCTAATTGAAGAGGCTTTCCTAACCCTGGAAGATTATCGAATTCTCCGTCTTTGTATGCCTTTTTTATGCGGTCTTCCGAGATAATATGAAACATATCCATTCTTTCGACCTCCTTATTTTTACCATTATCACTATATTCATTATAACAACCTGAACCTTATAGATAAAAATAGAAACCGATCAATAAGTAAATTATTTTACTCAAATTCGGGAATGCTACTTGCGAAGATGAAAGGAGTGTTGACATTGGCACGTGGAGAACATTTTAACCATAAGAACAAGAATCATCCTGGTAATTTTCCTGAGAATAGTTTAACGGAAAAGAAAGGGAAGGAAGCAGTAGGAGATGAAGAGTTCCTAGTGGTTCGCGAAGCATTTAAAAATAGAGTAGAAAATGAAGAAGAGTATCGCGGTGATACTGCTCGTTTATTATCCGATCAGACAGAGTAAAAGGCGTGAGTTTTTCACGCCTTTTCCGTTGCCCATTAATATTGTTCTTTTTCCACACTGAATTGTTTTATAAAATGAGAAATCTCTATTTCTTTTAGCCATGTTGCAGCTTTTTCAATATCCTTCGAGAATACGCGGTCTTGGGTAATCGAGGCTACTTGCTCACGCCCTTTTTCATAAATTCTCTTCGTCTGAGCAGCCATTTTTTCTACCCCGCGAATTTCTACTGCTTGCATGGCACAAATGAGTTCCACAGCTAATACTCTTCTTACATTTTGAATGATTTGATAAGCATGTCTAGAAGCAATGGTTCCCATGCTTACATGATCCTCTTGATTCGCTGAAGATGGAATAGAATCCACACTTGCTGGATGTGCTAATGTTTTATTCTCTGATACAAGTGCTGCCGCTGCATATTGCATGATCATGGCCCCCGATTGTAAACCAGGCTGTGGGCTTAAGAAAGCCGGTAAATCATTCAACTGAGGATTGACTAAACGCTCAATTCTTCGCTCCGAAATATTAGCCAATTCCGCAACGGCAATTTTCATAAAATCCATAGCAAATGCAATAGGCTGTCCATGGAAGTTTCCTCCTGAAATGACCTTTTCACCATCATCAAAAATTAATGGATTATCCGTTGCTGCATTCATTTCAATTTCTAATTTTTCTTTTACATAATCCAAGGCCTGCCATGATGCACCGTGGACTTGTGGAATACAACGTAAGGAGTAAGCGTCCTGTACTCTCAACTCTCCTTGCTGAGTCGTTAATAAACTATCGCTTAAATAGCTACGGATCCTGCGCGCCGTATCAATTTGCTGTTTATAGCCCCTTGCCACATGCACTTCTTCCGCAAAGGCATCAATAATACCGTTAAGTCCTTCAATTGTCATAGAAGCAATCAGTTCGGCTTCATATGCCAATTGCTCTGCTTCTAAATAACCCACTACACCCATGGCTGTCATTGCTTGTGTACCATTGATTAGGGCAAGGCCTTCTTTTGCCTCTAATGTAACAGGAAGAATCCCTTCCTGCTGAAGAGCACTCATGGCCTCCATTCGGTTTCCTTTATAAAAAACTTCCCCTTCCCCAATTAATACTAAAGCAAGATGGGATAGCGGCGCCAAATCACCACTCGCCCCTAAAGATCCTTGTTGGGGAATAACAGGAATAATTTCAAGGTTAACAAGCTCCAGAAGCTTTTCAATAATGATTGGTCTAACTCCAGAAAAGCCTTTAAGAAGTGCATTTGCACGGAGAAGAACCATCGCTTTAGACACAATTTCAGGGAACGGTTCGCCCACCCCGCATGCATGGGAGCGGATTAAATTAAGCTGCAAGTCCTGAACATGTGATTTATCAATTAACACATCGCTAAATTTTCCGAATCCAGTAGTAATTCCATAGACTACTTTGGATTCGGAAACAATTCGATCAACCGCTTCTCTACTTTTCTTAACTGCTTCCATACTTTGCTCTGAAGCACGAACCTTTTGGCCGCGGTACAAAACTTCCTTCATTTGTTCTAACGTTAAACTTGCTCCTGTTAATGTAATCATCTTTCTCGCTCCTCTACCACTTTAGTATAATAAAGAAAGAGGCTGGACTCCTTATCACTTTTAGAATTGGAGTACAGCCTCTTTTATAATTGGAATTAAATATGGAATTGTTTTTTGACGATGGTTCATGAAAATCATTCCATTCAATTTATTATTGTATTAATAACTATTGTATGGGATGAAATGTTTATCTGTCAATTGAATTTTCTGAATTTTAGTACAATATCACTTTAGCAGAATAGTGAATGAAAGGATACCTGGTTAATATCAAATGCAAAAAAGCGCTAGTCCTTGTTACGGGATAGCGCCTTATTAACTATGGAATTAATCAAACTTTAATCCTTTTAATGCCTCTGCCAGTGCATTATTTATAGGTTCTTCTTCTTTGTGCTGGTTTTTCAAATATTTTTGTACAGTCCGTTTATCGACTTTACCACCAGTTTCTTTTTTGCGGCGTGCTTCGAAAGCAGATAGTTTTTCACGGTATCCACATTTACATGCAAAGATTTGGCCTTCGCCTTCGCCTCGTAGCTCTAGCTTTTTATGGCATTGTGGGCAGCGTGCATTGGTAACGCGTGACACATTTTTGCGATGTCCACATTCACGATCCTGACACACGAGCATTTTACCTTTTTTGCCGTTCACTTCAAGCATTGGTTTTCCGCAGTCTGGACAATTCTTTGTGGAGATATTATCGTGCTTATATTTTTTATCACTTGATTTTATTTCAGAAACAATTTCTTTTGTGTAGTTCTTCATTTCACTGATAAATACTTCTTTTTTCAACTTGCCTTGAGCGATTTTGTCAAGCTTCTGTTCCCACTCAGCTGTCAACGTAGGTGATTTTAGCTCTTCAGGAACTAAATCCAACAATTGCCGACCTTTAGAAGTAATATGAATGTCATTGCCACGCTTTTCAATTAAGAATGAATTGAATAGCTTGTCAATAATATCAGCACGCGTCGCAACAGTCCCTAGTCCACCAGTCGATTTCAAGGTGTCTGCTAGTTGTTTATTTTGAGTGTCCATATACTTCGTAGGATTTTCCATCGCTGAAAGTAATGTCGCCTCAGTAAATCTTGCCGGTGGCTTTGTTTGACCTGAAGTTTGTGCGATTAATTTTACGTTTAATGTATCCCCTTTTTCGATACGAGGTAATATTTGCTCTTTCAGATCATCTGTATGATCGTCGTCTTCAAGTCGATTATTGTAAACTTCTTTCCAACCCATCGATAGAATGGTTTTTCCTCTAGCAACGAAGTTTTCCTCACCGATTTTCGCGCGAAGCGTTAATTGCTCGTATTCATGTGCAGGGAATAATACTGCTAAAAAGCGTTTAACCACTAGGTCATAAATTTTGCGTTCTTTATCCGTAAAGGCTGAAAAGTTCACGTATCCTTCAGTTGGAATAATCGCATGGTGATCGGATACCTTGCTATCGTCTACAAACGATTTAGATGACTTTATTGGCTTTTTTAAGATCTTGCTTGTTAGTGAACGATATTCGCCTATTCCACACGCTTTCAGACGTTCTGGAATCGTTGGAACGATATCTGACGAAATAAAGCGTGAATCTGTACGTGGATACGTTAAAACTTTATGCTGCTCGTACAGCTTTTGCATAATATTTAGTGTCTCTTTAGCAGAGTAGCCGAATATTTTATTGGCATCACGCTGTAATTCTGTTAAGTCATAAAGACCTGGAGAGAATGACTTCTTTGGCTTCTTTTCTATCTCAGTTACTCTTGCATTTTGGTTACCGAGTTTTTTGACAATCGTATCAATACTTTCCTTATTAAAACTGCGGCTGTTACCTTTATCATCTTGCCATGTCAGCTTTAAATGGTCTGATGTTTGTGCTTCAATGCCGTAATAGGTTTGAGCTTTAAAGTTTTTGATTTCTTCCTCACGGGCAGCAATAATTGCAACAGTAGGTGTTTGAACACGACCACAGTTCAGTTGGGCATTGAACCTGGTGGTTAATGCGCGTGTAGCATTCAGACCGATGTACCAGTCTGCTTCTGACCGCGCGACCGCTGAAGCATATAAATTGTCATAGGCTTTACCTGGCTTCAAGTTTGCAAATCCATCTTTAATCGCTTTATCCGTAACAGATGAGATCCATAGACGTTTAATCGGTTTATTGACTTTTACTTTATCAATAATCCACCGGGCAACTAATTCTCCTTCTCTCCCTGCGTCGGTAGCCACGATAATTTCATTAACATCACTTCTAATCAGTTGACTTTTGACAGCATTAAACTGTTTTCCCGTCTGCTTAATGACTGTCAACTTCAACCGTTCAGGCAGCATAGGAAGATCTTCTAACTTCCATGTTTTATATTTCACATCATAACTTTCCGGGTCAGCAAGTGTGACTAAATGTCCAAGTGCCCATGTAACGATATATTTGTCTCCTTCAAGAAAGCCATTTCCTTTTTTATGACAATTAAGCACACGGGCAATATCCCGTGCGACAGAAGGTTTTTCAGCAATTACAACACTTTTTACCAAATTTAAAACATCCTTTCAAGTTTTCGTAAGTTAACTATAGCATACGTCCCAAATGGATTCGGTAATTCAACCTATATAATAATGTTGAGAGTCTTTTCTCATAGTTCCCACTAAAGCGCTTTTTGAAGGTCTACTGGAACTGTGTGCTCCTCACAGTTCCCATACAACCCTTTTTGGCGGGGATACGGGAGTTGTGAACTCTTCACAATCCCATTGCAACCCTTTTTAATGGAGCTATGGGAATTGTGCGCTCTTCACAATTCCCCTACAACCCTTTTTAGTGCGGTTACGGGAGTTGTGAACTCTTCACAGTTACATTTAAGCTTTTTTAGTGTGGCTAACAGTCACTCTCCACTCCACCTGCTTACGTTTTTTTGAGATTCTTTGTAGATACTTATTTGTACACCTGCTTTTTTCTTGAATCTCCTTCCCTGAGAATAGTATGATGAATTGACATGATTATGAGAAATGGGGATTCAACATGAGAATTAGAGATTGGGACCCAAATTTAAAGGTTCGCTTATATAGCGAAGCCATGATGAACATTACCTTTTGGATGTTTTTCCCGTTTTTAACCATCTACTTTGCAGATGAATTCGGCAAAAATAAAGCCGGATTATTATTAGTTTTTTCTCAAGTTTTCTCTGTGGCTGCGAACCTGATGGGCGGATATTGTGCAGACCGATTTGGACGAAAACGGATGATGGTTCTTTCTGCAATTGGTCAGGGGCTTTCCTTCTTAGTATTTGCTGCGGCCAGCTCTCCATGGCTCCATTCCCCATGGATTGGATTTATATCGTTCGCGGTCGCTGGGGTTTTTGGCTCGTTTTACTGGCCTGCCAGCCAAGCGATGATTGCAGATGTCGTTGAAGAAAAACACAGAAGTAGTGTTTTTGCCATTTTTTATACATCGATTAATATTGCAGTGGTGGTCGGTCCTATACTAGGTGCCATTTTTTATGTCCACTACCGTTTTCAGCTGTTACTTGTTGCTGGATTCGTTTGCATCTTGTTTGGATTGATTCTTGCTAAAATGACGAGAGAAACAGCTCCGCTTCATCAAAACACCGATCTTTCTGCTGATAGAAAGTGGTATTATTTTTTACAAAATCAACTAAAAGATTATGCCCTTATAATCAAGGATAAAACCTTCTTGTTATTTATCCTTGCAGGCGTCTTAGCTGGCCAGACATTTATGCAACTAGACCTGTTAATTCCTGTTTATATAAAGGATTTTGTAGAAAATCAAACCCTCTTTTCCATCGGTGATTGGTCGTTTAGCATCAAGGGAGAACAGGTATTTGGAATCGTCTTAGCGGAAAATGGCTTCCTTGTTGCCTTATTAACTGTCTTTGTAACCAAGTGGATGGATAAATATTATGAAAGAAATGTATTTGTCCTCTCTTCTATTGTTTACGCCATTTCCATCGTTATTTTCAGTCAAACACATTGGATTTGGGGATTAATTATGGCTATGGCTGTCTTCACCTTTGCAGAATTAATGGGGGCTGGATTGCAGCAGAGCTTCGTTTCAAAACTGGCTCCGGAGCATATGAGAGGTCAATACTTCGCTGCCGCAAGCTTGCGCTTTACGATCAGTCGTACGATTGCTCCTCTATCCATTCCAATGACCGTTTGGATTGGATATGGATGGACGTTTTTCGTTCTTGGTTTTCTTGCGCTTCTAAGTGCTGCCTTATATTGGGTTATGTTTGTTCATTTTGAAAAAAAATCAACTTCATTGGGATCGTCGTAATCACGGTCCCTTTTTCTATTAAATGTTCAAATATGTTTCGGAAAATTGTGCTAAAATGTTCACATCTGCCTCTTTTAATATTATAATTAACTTGTAAATGGTTTAATTCATAAGGACGGTGGAATGTATGGAATTATCACAATTCATGTCTCCAACCTCGGTATCAGGAATTATTACTTTTCTCGTTTTATTTTCAGCAGGTGTTTATTTTAATATAAAAGTATACGGTAGCAAGTTGCAGTAGAGATATGTCTCTACTGTTTTTTTGTTTAAAGTGGCAATCTATGTTACCTTTTGTTATCGGTTTCTTTTTCCAATGAAAAACGATACAATATAGGAAGATTCTGAAAAAGGAGACTATACATATGAGTGATTTTCAAAAAAATCTTGAGAAATATGCTGAGCTGGCTGTTAAAGTCGGTGTAAACATTCAAAAAGGTCAAACGTTGGTTGTGAACGCAACCCTTGATGCGGCAGAATTTATCCGCCTAGTTGTAAAAAAAGCCTATGAAACAGGTGCCCATAATGTCATTGTCAACTGGAACGATGACACAGTTACGAGAACAAAATATGATCTAGCTCCAGATGAAGCTTTTCAAGAGTATCCAGTTTGGCGCGCGAAAGAAATGGATGACCTTGCAGAAAAAGGGGCAGCCTTCATGTCTGTTGTGTCACAAAGCCCAGATTTGCTAAGTGGAGTGGACCCAGAGCGTATTTCTAACTTTAACAAAGCAGCTGGGAAAGCTTTGGCAAACTACCGTAAAGCCGCTCAATCCGACAAGGTGAGCTGGACAGTTATTGCCGCTCCTTCTCCTGCATGGGCAGCAAAGGTATTCCCTGATGAGCCTGTTGAAAATCAAGTCAACAAGCTTTGGGATGCGATCTTTAAAGCGACTCGCGTAGACGTAGAAAATCCAGTAGAAGCTTGGAAAAAGCATGATGAAACACTTCATGAAAAAGTAACATATTTAAATGAGAAGAGATACCAGAAGCTACACTATACAGCTCCAGGAACTGATTTAACAGTTGAACTTCCTGAAAAGCATATTTGGGTTGGTGCAGGCAGCATCAATGAAAAGGGCTTCGAGTTCATGGCTAATATGCCGACTGAAGAAGTTTTCACGGTTCCATTAAAAACAGGTGTGAATGGTACGGTTGCAAGCACGAAGCCATTAAGCTATGCCGGAAACATTATTGACCGTTTCTCTATTACATTTGAAAACGGCCGAATTGTACGCTATAAAGCAGAAGAAGGCGAAGAGATTTTAAAGCGTCTTGTGGAAACAGACGAAGGCTCTCATTATCTAGGTGAAATTGCGCTTGTTCCTTACAATTCACCAATCTCGCAATCAAATGTTCTATTCTTTAATACCTTATTTGATGAAAATGCTTCAAACCATTTAGCGATCGGAAGCGCTTATGCTTTCTGTATCGAGGGTGGTAAGAAAATGTCATCTGAAGAATTAGCAGAAAATGGCCTTAACGAAAGTTTAACGCACGTTGATTTCATGATTGGATCTCCTGAAATGGACATCGATGGAATCACAGCGGATGGAAAAACAGAACCAATCTTTAGAGCTGGAAACTGGGCATTTTAATAACCCGTTTCAATTAAATAAAGAGCAGGTGCCATCACCTGCTCTTTTCCTATGGCTTAAATATAATTGTACCGTCCTTTTCTTTTGCAATTTTTTCACGCATTTTTTGAAGCTGTTGGACGGGATCCTCCTTTATGATTTTTCCGAGTACATCTATCAGTCCTAGTGACGAAAGTAAACTTTTTTCCAAAACTTGAAGGTTTTTAGTCAGTGTTGCGTCTTTTTGACAGACAGACGATAAAGGTTCTTGTTTCGAAATCGCTTCGTCAATCAGTGTCAACGTCAATTCCTTTGTGATAACTCCCTTGGCATTATCCAACTGGACACAAACAGTCTGGACTACTTGGCCAACCTCTTCCGTTGTCTCCGTTACAACTGGTTCCACTGGCTTTAACACCGGTTCCAGTGGCTTCGTCACAGGGTCTAACGGTTTTAACACTGGCTCCAGTGGTTTTAGCACAGGTTCAAGTGGCTCTAAAACTGGATCTAGTTGATCTAAAGCAGGTTCAAGTGGCTCCAAAACTGGATCCAACGGCTTTGTCACTTCACCTACCACATCTGGAAGAGTTTCAGTAACTTCTCCGATGCTGCCTGAAGGCTCCGCTCCTGTTGTACCATCCTTACATGTTAGCGGCAAATGCCCTTTTAATATTTTTTCAATTTCTTTGTTTAATTGATTCATTGGCAAGGTGCTTAAATCTTGCAAAAGTTTACTCTGAGCTGGATGTGGAGGACCCTGCTTACCAGCCACAGTCCCCATAACTAATTGTTCAATAATACTGTTTTCAGACTCCATATAATGAGCATTCATGACCACATTTTCCATCCCAAGCTCTGGGACGATTTCTGACGCCTTCACACATGCTCCTTTAAATGAAATGGCCGTTGTATCTACTGTCATACCTTTTACCGTGACGGGACCTTTTGCTTTTAAAGTAATCGTAACCGGTCCCTTAGAAGATTCTAATTGCTTCGTTAATTTCATTCCATAAATGACGGCGGATTTATAGTGGAAGCGCAGCATGGGCTTCTGATCACTCGCAGAGGTTTCCTGCCTTACAATGGAAGCAGTCATACCAGACCCTACCACTCGTTCCGCTTCAATGATAAATCCATCATTAACTGCATTTTTGGCCTTTGCAGCTGTGCCAAAAGAAAAGAATGTCAGAAATAATAGCTGGATACATACTGTTAAGAAAATATACTTCCTTTTCCACCACATAATTTGCTCCCCTTTAGACAGTGTGTACCGTCTCTTCAACTCTATTTGGAGGTCCAGCCTTCACTTGAACAGGAGCCAGACGCCATGCCATTAATAATGCACCGCCGATGATGCCAAAAATCGTTCCAAACAGGAAGCCCCCCAATGCCCCAATTACGGAGAGAATAGATAGAAAAATAGTAAAGATTCCTAGAATTTTTGAGGCATTCGGAAAAAATAAGGCAACGATCCCAATGATAGTGATGACCCCACCAAATAGTAATCCGATAATAGCAATCGAACCGGGGAGAAATGTACTTAGATAAAGGTTTAATGGGACCCAGGAGATCATAAGACCACTAAGAAGGGTCATTAATGCTCCCCACACCGGCCGTTTTTTTCGCCATTTTTGAAATGCCATCACAGTCCCTCCTCTTTATTTCTTATTAATCTTTTCAACTGTTAATCTCATACCGTTCATATTAATGGTCTTTTGAAATAGGTAGTGTGTTTTTAATTTCGCGTGCTCTAGAATAATTTTGGAAGAAGTTTGTTGAAATTGTTTTTGCCAGTCATCACTATGTTTTTCTTGGAGTACTAGGTTTTGAAACTTTGCATTTGCTTCAATGAGACCGGCATCATGCTGCAGCCCTGTTATTTGAACCGGCTTGGAGGCTGTGATTTTAACGCGAATCCATTCTCCTCCTACCTGGAAATCCTTGTACAACTGGAGATTATCAATGGTAAGTGTATCTATTAAATTTGTTCCTTGTGGTGCCGAATCGGAACTGCTTGTTTCTCCCATTTTCGGATAGAAAACATAGCCATTCCCTTCTAACTTATCAAACTCTACATAAAAATCTCCGACACCTGCAATGGGTACTGCATAGGCAACCCCAGATATTCCGAATGACACTAATAGTAGAGCGAGTGCTATGATTCCTGTTCCAAGAGCGGACCAAAAAACCTTTTTACTAGTAGTACCCTCAACAAGCTCCATTGTGCTTTCCATAAAACCCCTCCAATTTTCCCAATTTTCAATAAACAACCTTTCCTTTACAATACTATCTAAGGTATCCTCCCTACAATCACGGAAAATATCGTAAAAAAATCCCACCCCCGACAAATGTCGGGGTGAAATTTATCACTACGGACATAATGGAAATTTTTTCATCGTACTATTTAGAAAAACGAAAGCACTTTTAACGGAGGTGGAGAAAATGAAGCATAAAATCGAGCAACTTCTGCAAAAGGGTCTGTCCCTCCTTCTTGAGTTGAAGGAACCTTTCATGATGGAGTGGCGGGACATGCAAACCACCTTAAAATATCAAAATGATCATCTAGTCGAAGAAATAGAGACGATGATCCAAATTGCTTCCGAGAAAGTAACATCCACTAAAGCTTCCAATGTAGACACCTTCATCCATTCGATTCTTACTGAGTGGCAAAGTCGATACTCCACCCAGTACAACGAATCTGAGTCTCTTTCTCTTGTTTCATCGATTGAAAATATATTTCATAAGTTGCTGGCTGATAAAGAAACCACCACATTTCTTGATCACCAGGCCATCCAATCTTTTTTTTCACGAATGATGGATCAAGCATTATTAACCCAAAGTTGGGAAGAACAAAATAAAAAGTGGTTAAAAAATATAATTGCTACGAATATCATTCCTATGAAATGGGTGGCAGTGGTAAAAAAAGAACAGGAGCTATATCAGATAGAAAGTGTTGTATGTGCAGAAGAATACGCTGTGGACAGCCACTTAATCGACATGTGCTCAAATCTAAAAGCCAGTCAAATCTGCCATATATCAGTGGCGATAAAAAAACTAATAGGCACTGGAGAGGAAGAGACAGATATCGTTCAAGTTCCCTGTCTGAATGATGTTCTATTAGTTTGTGTACGGGAGCCGGGAATGACGGTTACCGAACAACAATATGATTTTATTAGAGGCATGTATCTTCGCCAATTAAAACTACAGCAGTTGGAGAGCAGAATGGAATGGAAGGACGGTTCCCTCCTTTTCTTACAACACCTTTTACGTGCGCGATGTGTTGATGACGCGGTTAAGGCGATCACCAAGGGGTTAGTCGATTATATGCCGTTTAACCGTTGCGCTCTATTTTTATACAATCATTATGAAGATAAAGGGATAGGCGTGTCCGGTTATAATGTCAACATTCCTTCTGTTCAGCAAATCCAAGAAGAAATCCTAGGACTGTCTCTAATAGAAAACTATTTAAGCTCTTTAACCCATTCACAGCCGCTTTATTTTTCGAATGCCACTGAGGTGTTGCCGAAAAAGTATGTGAAAGAATTTCAGCTTCGCTCATTAGTGGTGTTACCTATTTTCGTTCCCACAAAAAGTAAACTGCTTGGCATTGCACTTTTAGACCAAGGTGAGGACTCACAATTTGAAATCTCGATGCAAACTTTATCGACCCTCATTAAATTCGGACATTATGCCGGGGAGCTATTATATTCCATTTGGGACGAAGCCCTGCAGCAATTTGGCGGCACACAATCGGTCTTAACCGTGCGTGAGAAAGAAGTCTTACAATTGATTGCCAGCGGTGCATCCATCAATGAAGCAGCGGAAAAACTTCATCTGAGCAGCTACACAGTACGCGATTATGTATCCGTTATTATTCAAAAATTAGAAGCCAAAAATCGGACAGATGCTGCTGTTAAAGCCTTAAAAATGAAATTAATATCATAAAAAAGAGCAGCTTCGAGAAGCTGCTCTTTTAACGCACTAACGCATCGGGGGACTGTCCCCAGATTTATCCCAGGTTTAGCGGTTGTCGATTTTTTCAGGGTATAGGTCATGGTTCATCATACGATAATCGGCCATTTGCTCGTATTTTGTTCCCGGTCTGCCATAGTTGCAGTAAGGGTCAATGGAGATTCCGCCTCTTGGTGTGAATTTGCCCCATACTTCAATGTAACGAGGGTCCATTAACTTGATTAAATCATTCATGATAATATTCATGCAGTCTTCGTGGAAATCACCATGATTACGGAAGCTGAAAAGATACAGCTTAAGCGATTTGCTTTCAACCATCTTTTGATCCGGAATATAGCTGATATAAATTGTGGCAAAGTCGGGTTGTCCTGTTTTTGGACAAAGACTTGTAAACTCAGGGAAATTGAATTTAACAAAGTAATCGCGGTTTGGGTGTTTATTATCAAACGCCTCTAACACTTCTGGCGTGTATTCGAACAAATACTTTGTTCCTTGGTTTCCTAATAATGTTACACCTTCTAATTCAGCTTCTGTTCTTCCTTCTGCCATTGTTAATCCTCCTTATATAACCCGGTTATAACTATAAGAAAGAAATAAAAAACCATATCCTAAGGATATGGTTGAATTCTCCATTTCCATAGTTTTTTATAGAGGGTATTCGCTATGAACCTCTCCCCAATATTCGGGTAGCATGTAATTAATTTCATAGTAACTATAGATAATTTTCCGTTCACTGTCAATCAACATTTTACTGGAAAACTTGGACCTGTTGAGAAGGAGACTGGTTCACGGTACAATATAAATTAGAATGAATAAGGAGGAAGCATGTCTATGTGGAACGAATTTAAAAAGTTTGCCATGAAGGGCAATGTCATTGATTTGGCTGTCGGGGTTATTATTGGGGGAGCATTTGGTAAAATTGTTTCTTCACTTGTTGCCGATGTTATTATGCCATTAGTAGGCCTACTCTTAGGAGGCGTAAAATTTACGAACCTTATGGTAAAAATAGGCGGCGCCGAACTAAAGTATGGGCAATTCATTCAAAATGTAGTGGATTTCTTCATTATTGCCTTTTCTATTTTCCTTTTTGTAAAATTCATCAATCGCTTCAAAAAGAAAGAGGAACCAGCTCCAGTCGTAGAAAAAATCGATCGCCAAGAAGAACTTTTAGCCGAAATTCGTGACTTACTAAAAGAAGATCGAGATATTTTAAGAAAAAATGAAACATCTTGACCTCTTGTACGTATATTCTAGTAACAAATAAATTTTGAGGTGAACCATTTGTATACTCAAACATCTACTGAGTTTATGCCATCTGTTCTAAGGACGTTTGCTCTTTCGCTCGCTATTGCATTCTTAGGTACTATGGCAGGTGCATTTATTGTACCGTCTTGGCTCATGATCCCATTATATGTTTTAGAATTTGTCATGCTTATATCTGCGTTCTTTTTAAGACGAAAAAAAGCCATCTCGTACTCATTCCTTTATATCTTTACCTTTCTTTCAGGAATCACGCTATATCCAATTGTCGCTCATTACCTTGCGACCTCAGGAGCAAACGTAGTAGTTATGGCCTTTGCAAGTACAACCGTTGTTTTTACAGGTATCTCTATTTATGCAGCTAAATCTAAGCGTAATTTCTCGTTTTTAGGTGGATTCCTACTGGCTGCTCTACTTGCGTTAGTTGCTATTGGGATTTTTAATATCTTCTCTCCGTTAAACTCTATGGCTATGCTCGTCTACTCCTTTATTGGTGTAGTCGTATTCAGCGGATATGTACTATTTGATATCAGCCGTATGAAGCATTATGGCGTAAGAGCAGAAGATGTGCCGTTAATGGCCTTAAACCTATACCTTGATTTTATTAACCTATTTATCAGCATTCTTCGTATCTTGGGAATCCTCTCAAGTAAAGACTAATAGTAAAAGGAGCTTGGATTTAATCCCAAGCTCCTTTTACTTTATTAGTTTATCTCGTAGACTGTTTTATGTTACCCTGTTCTCTTTTCTGGATCCATTTGGGGCACGTAGACTGCTTCTACGTTACCCACTTCCCTTTTCCACACCCATTTCGGGCACGTAGACCGCTTCTACGTTACCCACTTCCCTTTTCCGTACCCATTTCGGGCACGTAAACCGCTTCTACGTTACCCGGTTCTCTTTTCCGTACCCATTTCGGTCACGTAGACTACTTCTACGTTACCCTGTTCCCTTTTCCACACCCATTTCGGGCACGTAGCCTGCTTCTACGTTACCCACTTTCCTTTTCCACACCCATTTCGGGCACGTAGACCAACACTCCCTACAAAAAAACACGGATTTTTCTTTATTTAAACCATGTTATTTTTCAACGGAATTTAATAAAGTTAATCCCCTGTTAATCATTTGTTTAACAGATGAGTCCCAGTCAGAATTTTGTAGTTTACTTGTGATAGCGTTTACATTCCGGTGACCGTCATCATGTATTTTATAAAGTTCCAGGATCTCTAAGCGCAGTAGCCACTCTTTTGGATATCGGTCATCTAAGATGGCTAACACTTCCCCTACATGGAATGCACTTTGATCATTCCAAACCGAGCCTTCACGAATATTGCGAATCTCTTCATATAAATTCTCTAGTTCATTCCATTTCGGCAACTCTGATCCTTCCTCTGAACCTTCCATTTCTGTCCATTCAAAATAAGCATCAGGGTCGGCAGCACCGGCAAATACAGAATCAATGCTTGCGCCAACCGCCATATCAAATGTCCCCCATGCCGGTTCAAAAAGGACTTGATCCTTATAGGTCACCTGACAATCTTTAAAAGAGATGATGATCGGTTTTGACTCTGATAATAGGATGTCCTTTACCGTTCCCTCAACTATTACTCCACTCTCAAATTTTAATTGAACCTTATGATCCTGAAAGATGCCTAAGTCCTTTAGCTGGGCGAGAGTACAGTGCTCCAAGACGATATTCCCCTCTAATCGGCCAATTGGTGTTCCAAAACCCTTCCGGTGAGTTTCCTTCCCATGCCCATCTAATTGTTGGTTATTACAGGCCAATGCAGTTGGACCCTTTGTCTTGAAATAAACGGCTTCCCTTTTATCATTAATTATGATATCAGCCAGGGTTCCTGTAACCTGCAGACCCGAAGAGAAACAAATCGTTGCCGTATTATCTGTCTGGAGTGCTTGAACTAGACTCTCTGTTCCACCTTTTCTAAAGGCCATCGTCGAAGCAAAGTCATCGATCGCTGCGACTAAGTCATCAAAGTTTTTACAAACAAATAATTGCGGCTGTGGCTTAGTCACATCATATGGTGTATTGATACAAGCTTCAACAGAAAAAGGAATTTTTCGAACGTCATCCTTCAAACAGCTTTGGCTCTCACCAACCGACGATAGAAGTCCAGCCCCATAGATCTTAGGGTTATCGAGTTCACCTATTAACCCATATTCGACCGTCCACCAAAACAAACGTGAAACCTTGTCTGCCTCAGTTAATCCTTGCAATTTCTTGCGGGCCTCCGTTACCTTCAACTCCGCCTCTTTTACTTGCTCTGGAGTCGAATTGGGGTCTTCAGCCACAATCGTTAAATGACGGACAGCCATAAACACCTGTGCCTTTTCTTTACTAGAAAGAGCCTTTGCTCCCATTTCGCCGATTTTCCTAACAAATTCGCGGTAGGCTTCATCTAAAAGAATAGGAGCGTGGCCTGCTGCTTCATGAAGCATATCCGGTGCTGGTGTATAAGCAATGTTTTGTACATTTCGAATCTCTGTTGCAATCGGTAAAAGTCGGTTTGCTAAAAAGCCATAAAAAGCAGAGCCTGGAATCAGTCCGTCAATAGTCACCGCGCCCCAACCGACTTTCGAAAGGCTGGTATTCATATCATCGACTTTCGGAATGGTTTCTGTCTTAATCCCTGAATCTCTTAATCCATTCACGTAGGCAGGATGGGCAATTTCTTTTAAAAAATAATGATTTTGCTTCATAACAAAACGCCAAACAGCATGTTCAATGGGCGTATAGCGGTGGTAGTATTGTTTTGAAATATACGGCTGTAAATTTGCAGGAATCTTCTTCGTTCCATTTGCAGTCATGATAAACCTTCCCCTTTTTTATAAATAATTAGGAATCGAGCTTTTTAAGCTAGTGATAGCATTTTGGGTCGTAACCGTTCCTTGGCCCTTTTCATCCTTGTTTTGACGGTAGACATGGGTAGATTATTGGTCTGTGCAATTTCTACGAGAGACATATCGTGATAGTAATAAAGATAAATAGGATTACGATAAATCTCGGGTAATAAGCTTACCTTTTCAGCCATTTGCTGTGCTGAAAAATTATGTAGAACTTCCTCTTCAGGAATGAAGGGTGATTCGAACGAGACAGAATAGGAATATACCTCTTCTTTCCAAAATTGCTTCGATTTATTTTCCTTCCGCCAATAATCGCGGCACTTATTAATGGCAATCGTGTATAACCAGCTTTTGTATTTACCCTGCTCCTTAATTGAAGAATATGCTAAATAAGCAGAGAGTAACACCTCCTGGTAAAGATCCTCCGCAAGTTCCTTATGCTTTACTAACGAGAAAATATATTTAAAGATTGCTTTACCATATTCATTTACTAATTCCTCAAACGAAATAGTCAGTTGCTTTTTCATAGCTTCCATTCCTCCAAACTAAAAAATCTTCTAATTATTAGACGGAATGGACACATCAAACCCCTACACTTCTTTTTTTGGGGTCAGTCCCCCGGCGCTTTAGCGCAACGGGGGACTGACCCCGCTTTTCATTAAAACAGATACGCCAATTTTTTTGCAGATTGTTAAATAGTGCATCAAGGCTAATAGGACAGAGCCGGTATTCATCCCAATGATGACTCCATTCATTCTCCAGTCTGGCGAGGATCCTAGCCATAAGACTAGTGCATAGGAAATCACAATGGACCAGACGATGTGGACAAAGGCATCTTTAATCATATCTAGTCCGATCATGAAAGCTTGCATTGGCATAATGAAAAAGTGAAATAAAAAAAATGGCCAGAGCAACTGCAAATAAATGGCTGATGTATCTGATTTAAAAAATAATGACGTTAATTCGGGGGCATAGAAGTAAAAAATGGTTACTGCCGTGACTCCATATAAAAAAGTAAGTTTCATCACCTGTTGCAGCATTTTTTGTAATGTAGGGTAATCACCTTGTGAATGTGTTTTTGACACGGCAGGTATCAAAACAATCATCAACGAATGGGCAATAAAGGCTGGGAAAAACCCAATCGAAACCGCAACACCCATCAACATTCCAAATTGCTCTGTTGCAAGGACATCTGACATACCTGACCGTTCCAATGCAGCCTTAATAATAAAGGGCTGAATTGCATTAGTAAAAGCAGAAAACAACCGCAGTCCTGTAGTTGGTACAGAAACCGCCATTAAATTCTTTCGAACAACCTTCCGATTAATATTGGAAAAAGGTTGCCGTTTCAATTGCTGAAATTGAATAATGAACAAGTAGATTAAATAAAGAAAGACAACAATTTCACTTCCAATTAACGTACCAATGGCGATCAACAATGCTGACTGTGCATTAAACTCAAACAAACGGAAAAGGAAAAACAATCCGGCTAGTTGAATGACTTTTCTTAGAAAGTTAGAGATCGCAATTCTTCCCATATCCTGTTTTCCCATAAAATACCCTCTGGCAACAGAAGTAAATGCAATAACCGGTATAAGAATCATCACAAGCCAACGGATATAAGGATGGTAGCCATCAAAGATAGGAATGAACGGAAGAGCGGCTGCTGTTAATAAAAAGAGAATACTTGTAAACACAATCGTAATCGTGATGGCATGATGCAGGATATTCCGGTGATAGCGCTCTTCTCTTTCAGCAATAAACTTAGAAATGGATACTTGCAGTTCAAAGCTAGACAGTAAGACAATTAAAAAAATAGAAGGCAGAATGGACATATAAAGTCCTAACCCATGTGATCCCAGCTCTCGTGCCAGAATCATATTCACTAGAACTTCAATCCCTTCCCCTAAAAATGCGGACGCTGCTAAAAAGAATATCCCTTTATAGTAAATAGCCATACATCGACTCCCCTTTGACCCAATCTTACTTTAATAACCTATGAGACAAGTTGTAAGATTAGTAGGAGAATTTTTTCGGCTAACGAAAAAAAGGGCGTATGAGCGCCCTTTTAAACTTCTGCAGAAACCATCTGTTTTCCTTCTCTTTTTTTCATAAAAAACATCATACTCATGATGACTGCAAGTAATAGTAATTGAGATATAGTTGTTTCCCAAGTTGGATACAGTCCTAACCAATCGACAAATGGCAATCCTTCAACCGTGCTGGTTGGTACCACGTTCGAGATCTGCAATGCATGGATGCTAATTCCAAGGATTTTAAACGCCAAAAAGTAGATCAGTAATGTGGCTGTTTTAAAGAAAAGACGAATAGGAATCTTTACACTGTACTTGATAATCACAAAACCGACAATGACTAAAATGACAATCGCTAACAAGACACCGCTGATAAGCTGCATTAAACTTATATATGGAGTAATTCCTGTATAGAAGATAATTGTCTCTGCACCTTCACGGAAAACGGATAGAAAACTAATGAAGGCAAAGGAGAGAAGACTGCCCTTCGCAATTGCCTGTTGCATTTGTTGATTGATGTACTTGTTCCAATTTCCTATACTCGATTTATTGTGGAGCCACGCCCCTACTGTTAGCATCATCACCACAGCTACCACACCGGTTAATCCTTCAATATATTCCCGGCTTGAGCCTGCAACGATTTCTGAAAAGACAATATTGATAATAATCGCTAATACCGCACTAGCTAAAATCCCAGCAATAACCCCGGACCAAATCCATTTCTGTTTTGATGATTGGCCCATTTTTTTCAAGAAAGCAATTAACGTTGCGACAACTAGTAACCCCTCTAATCCTTCACGCAGAAGAATAAGGGCTGCGTCCCATAACGTGTAATTGGTCTTACTTAATAAGGGAGCAAGGCGATCACTAATTTCCTTTAAAATATCAGCAGCTTTCTGCGCCTTCACCTTTTCTGAGTTTAACAGGCTGATTGCCGTAGGGATTTTCGTTTCAATATCACTATATAATCCACTGTCCCTCGTCTGAACGTCGCCCTCTACCATTGGCCAAACAGTAAGGATTTCATTTAGCTGGTCGCTGGCAGTTTTATAGTCCTTTTCAGCAATCTGCTTTTCCGCTTTATCTAACAAAGCCGCTACATCTGAAAGCGAAGCGTCACCCTGGCGTTGCTTTGAAGTCTTTCCGGCTAAAAAGTTCTCCACTTCGGCCGTTAATTGGTCTAGGTTTTCCTTTGCCTTTTGCATGTCAGCAGGCTCTTGTGTAATAGCGATTCGAACAAGAGCCATATATTTTTCAATATTTCCATATGCCGCAATGCTTTCATCATGGACTAGTTTTTCAGAAGCAGTCCATTGGTTCAATATTTTTTGGTATTGGCCTTTTAAACTAGCAGTCTCTCCTTTTTCAATAGAACCCTCCATAGTGCTAATGAGTGGGAGTAATTGTTTGACCTGTTCTTTTGCCTTTTCTTTGTCTTGTGGACTTTGTTCCTCCTCGTACAAAACCACCGCACTAGAAAGAGACGAAAGGCTTTTGGCAAGTGTCTCTTTATCCACATTCCCTTTAGCCAGTAAACTTTGAACCTCTTTAAGTTCTTGGTCAACCTTTTTAGCCTGTTTACTATCTGCTTTCTTTATTGCCTTCCAATCGGCTGCAAATTGCTCCATATTACTAGAAACTACAGCAGCATCTCCATCCTTCGCCTTCATTAAGCTGTCTCCGATTAGCACAAAAAGCTCATCATGATTCTCAGCTGCTGAGACAGGCTGAATCGTTTGAAAAAAAATAAATAGTACCGTTAATAATAATAAGGGCTTAACTATAAATCGGTGCATAAGACTCTCTCCTTAAAAGGAAAACACTAGTTAAATAGTGTTTCTCCAATAAAACTTCCCTTTTTGCCCCCTGGCAAACAAGCAAAAATTGCACTTCCACGGTGGGAGGTATATTCGTTTAATTTATCCATTTTAGCTAGCCTCTCTTGGATAGGGATAAATTGCTTACTTGGCTTTCGCTGAAAACCTAGGAACAACAATCCCGCATCAAAACTACCAGTTTTCTTATCCATCCCATCCGAATACGAATAGGCTCTGCGTAGAATCTGCTGTGACCCATCGCCATGAGATAACCGAACATGCGAATCTGCCGGGATGGATTTTAGATCCACTTTATCAAATTCATTCTTTTTTCCGAACGGAGCACCACTTACACGATGTCGTCCAAATGTATTTTCCTGTTCCTTTAAATTGGTTCGATCCCAAACTTCGATAAACATTTGAATTCGTCTGACAACAAGGTAACTGCCATCCACTAGCCAATCAGGACCGTCCCCAGGCTGAACCCATACCTGCTCGTTCATTACCTTTTCATTATTTACATCAGGATTAATGGTGCCATCCTTAAAGCCAAACAAATTCCTTGGTGTTTCATTTTTTGTATCTGCTTGTTTGGTACGCTGGAAGCCCGTTTGCGCCCAACGCAATGTTGCTTTCCCTCTCGCAATCCGAATGAGGTTTCTTACAGCATGGAAAGCTACCTGCAAATCATCCGCACAGGCTTGGATACACAAATCCCCGCCAGTCCATTCCTCTTCTAAAGCATCAAGTGGAAACTTCGGAAGATCCACCAATTCCTTTGGTTGCTTGTGTTTTAATCCAAACCGGTCTTGATTTTCTTTTATAAAAAGAGATGGACCTACTCCAAACGTAATCGTCAAGTTTGAAGCGGATAGCCCAGCTGCCTCCCCCGTATCTTGCGGTGGCAGGAATTCGTTTCCTGTGAGCTCGCCGATCGCCTTCCCTTCTGTCATCAACGCGGCTGCTTTTGTCCAATCTTTAAACAGTTTCACTAACTCTTCTTTTTTCGAAGTGGTCACATCTAAGGAAACAAAATACACATGATTTTGTGTTTTTGTTGTGATTCCACTCTGGTGCTTCCCATAAAATGGTACAACGTCTTTATTTGTACCCGTACTTGATGCTTTGCTTTCTTGGATGGAAAGGATTCCGCCCAGACCTGATGCACCGAGAATCACTCCTACCCCGCCGATTCCAGCCGTTTTAAGGATATCACGTCTCGAAACCTTTTTTTCATTCAATGTCTCTAAGCTGTTAGTCGTATTCGTTGTCAATTAAGACGCCTCCGTTACCATTCCTATTTGAGATAGCGGTTCTGCAAGTGCATCGATGGCTTGGCTTAGTTCCTTCACTTGCGCTTCTGTTAATTCCGTATAAAGTTTATATCCTTCACCATTTTTATGCTGATTCAGTAATGCATACACATCATCAAAACGGGCTTGAATCTCTTTAGATACTTCCTCATTTTTTTCCTTTAATGCAGGTTGAAGGAGCTGATAGATTTTTTCTGCTCCTTCTACGTTAGCAGCAAAATCATATAAATCTGTATGTGAGTAACGGTCTTCCTCCCCAGTTACTTTTGAAGTGGAAACCTCATTTAGTAGGTCTACTGCACCTGTAATTAACAGATCAGGTGTCACCTCTACGGTATCTACCTTCGCACGCAACAGATTGACATCTTTCATTAGCTGGTCAGCGATTTGCTCATACCCTTTTGTTGTGTTGTCGATCCATAGCCCTTTTTCGAGTTTATGGTAGCCGCCCCATTCTGCTTCTGGTACATCCCCTTCACGTGCATCGATTTTAGGATCCAAATCACCGAATACCTCTGCAATTGGTTCTGCACGCTCATAGTGCATACGCGCTGGTGCATAAAGTTGTTTCGCTTTCTCCACATCACCGTTTTTAACAGCCGTTGTAAAGGCTTCCGTTGCCTTAACAAATTCCTCTATTTCACCAATCGCGTACTCTCGGTATTCCTTTGATACTCCGTCAAGAGCAGGTGAGACTTCCGTTTTTGTTTCTTTCGTGGTTTCTTTTGTTGAAGTTTTCTCTGTATTTGAGCATCCGAAAAGAAGACTGCTAGACAATAATAACGTTCCTGATAATTTTAGTAGTTTCATATGTAAAAATCTCCTTTTAATTGATAATGATTTTCATTATTAATATAATAACAGTAATTGAGAAGAATTTTCAATTACTTTTTTAAAAAAAGATCTACTAACATTAAACTCATGAAATTTGTCTAGGGGCCTTGTATGTGATTGGCTAAAAAGGGAAAGGGCTAATTTGTGGATTTGCGACCGTTAAAATTTACTTCAACAGGCACTAATCACCTCGACTAGTTCCCTTCCTCCGTGAAAATTTGCTTCAACGTGCACTGGTCACCTCGACTAGTTCCCTTCCTCCGTGAAAATTTACTTCAACGGGCACTGGTCACCTCGACTAGTTCCCTTCCTCCGTGAAAATTTACTTCAACGGGCACTGGTCACCTCGACTAGTTCCCTTCGAACGTGAAAATTTTCTTCAACAGGCACCGGTCACCTCGACTAGTTCCCTTCCTCCGTGAAAATTCACTTCAACAGGCACTGGTTACCTCGACTAGTTCCCTTCCTCCGTGAAAATTTGCTTCAACGGGCACTAGTCACCTCGACTAGTTCCCTTCCTCCGTGAAAATTTACATCAACGGGCACTAGTTACCTCGACTAGTTCCCTTCCTCCGTGAAAATTTACTTCAACGGGCACTGGTCACCTCGACTAGTTCCCTTCGACCGTGAAAATTTGCTGCAACAGGCACTAGTCACCTCGACAAACGCCTTTAAAGCCTGAAAAAAAAGAACTACCCAAAAATATGGATAGTTCACAATTTATGATATTAAAGAATGCTTAAACGCATAGATTACGGCTTGGGTTCGGTCTTGTACATTCAGCTTACTTAGGATATTGCTGACATGGGTTTTAACAGTCTTCAGTGCGATGAATAATTCATCAGCAATTTCCTGATTGGATTTCCCCTCTGCCATCAGCAGCAGGATTTCTAATTCACGACTAGTAAGATCTTCATGTGGCAAATGAGTATGTTTTTGGCGCATTTTTACCATCATTTTCCCAGTCACTTCTGGTTCTAGAACAGATTGGCCATGGTATGTAGCACGAACGGCATTGGCAATTTCACTAGCTTTAGAGGTCTTCAGCATATAGCTGGTTGCTCCTGCTTCAAGGGCTGGATACACCTTCTCATCATCTAAGAAGCTTGTTACAATAATAACCTTTGCTTCCGGCCATTGCTCAATGATTTGCCTTGTTGCCTCAATCCCGTCCATTTCCTTCATAACCAGATCCATTAAAATGATATCAGGGCGGAGTTCAAGAGCAAGTTCGACTCCTTTTTTTCCATCATCTGCTTCTCCTACCACTTCAATGTCAGGCTGAGCAGATAAATAAGACGAAACACCGATTCTCACCATTTCATGATCATCAACAAACACTACTCTAATCATTCGCACCATCCCCATTAATCATCACTGGAATTTTCACTTCCAGCCTTGTTCCTTTATTTTTCACACTGATTACCTTTAAGGTACCGCCCACTTCAAGCGCACGTTCATGCATATTTTGCATTCCGTATGATCCAGCCTTCATTTCATTTACTTCAAACCCAATACCATCATCCACAATCCTCAGAATAGCAAAATCATCTCGTTTGACCAGCAACACCTCTAAACCGTTCGCTTTCGAGTGTCTCAGCGTGTTCGAGATGGATTCTTGAAGAATTCGGAACAAGTGGTCCTCAACACCTTTGTCTAGAGGGAATTCTTCTACTTTCCAATGAATTTCCATCGTTACCTTTTGAGATAATTCGATTAACAGTTCTTCAATTCCTTCTTGGAGTGTTTTATTCTTTAAGGCAACTGGACGCAAATGAAGAAGGAGTGCCCTCATTTCGAGCTGGGATTGGTGGATCATCTCTTCCACTAGTTTCAATTGTTTTGTTTCGCGTTCATTTTCTGATTCCTTTTTTGTTTCATTAATAGCAGACATCATCATCGATGCCGCAAATAATTGCTGGCTGACAGAGTCGTGTAATTCACGAGCCAGACGATTTCGCTCCTGCTCAATCATTTCCTGGATTCTTGCTTCTTGGTCTTCTACTTTTTCAGTAGCTAAGCGTTGGGATAATTTAGCTTGCTCCGACATTTGTTTGCCGATTTTATCAATCCGTTCCGCAATGGTTTGCATCTCTACAATCGGCGGCTTCCCCTTTTCCTCTGGTGCTCGCCCTTGTTCCAATTGATGGAGTGAATGATCAATAGCTAGAAACTGCTTCCGCCAAAAAAAACCGGAAACACCACCTGTGAGAATACCAATCACAATGCTAAAGGCTGGAATAAAAATGACAAAGGGAATATCCATGAAATGCCTTGTCCACAATTCGGACCAGCTGTTCAATGGAAAAACAATCGTAAAAATGGCTGCGACAATAATGGCAATGAGGAACGAGCAGACGACACTCCAGACAATCTGGCGCTGAGTTGTACTCATATCCGGCTCACCTCTAGATTCCCAACCATAAGCGAGGTAAAGATCTTCACCTTTTGCTCTGACGTGTCATAGCCTGGTGTTTTTAATTGGAATACTTGATTAAATATCTTAGATTCATGGTTTCCAAAAACCGTTGTGGAACCAACCACACATGAATGATTGATGCTTACATCAATTTCATATGGAACATGAATGTGAATATTACCTATTACGTTTCGAATAATAATCACGGTTTCACCTTTTGGCAGCATGGTGAAACTGAGGTCAATAATTGTGTCCCCTATTCCCGTCTGGATATTTACATCCTTCCATTCGTACACGCCCATTGGTGTCTTTTGTTGACCCAACAATACATTTTCAAACAACGGCTCTACTTTAATAACTGTCTCTTCTTGTGTAGTTGTTTCTTGAGCCTGAATTTCTAATGATATTTTCTTCGGATTCTTTTTTGATTGTAAGTATTGGATAAAAAAGTGCAGTAATATAGCTAATAATAAGAAGCGAAAGGTCATCATGTTAAAGATACTAATGACAAAAATAATAATCCCGCCGATAAATAGGACTTTACCAAGCTTTCGTCCGGACTTTTTCCTGCCAATATAAATCATTCCACCTGCGATAATAAGGGAGAAAATAAGCCCTTTATTGAAAAATAAAATCTCCAATAGCAAAATGACTACTCCGATGAGCACAAACCATCCTAAGTAATCATTTTTTGTATTTTTAATCATCGGCTCACCCTCCCTTTTTACCATATGTACACAATGTTTTTTTATGGGGTAAAAGGCGTAGAACCCTACGCCTTTCTTTAGAATACCATATTTGTTATTAAATGGACTTGCTTTCTTCTAATTTCATTTCTTTTTCTAATTGAGAGATTTTTGCATCAATCGTATTACGATAGTAAGAACTGTTAACTTGATCCTCTAAGCGATCCAGATAGTTCTCGATGTCTTTGAATTTTGAAAAAGCAGCATCAGAATGAGTATTTGAGTCAAGTACTTTGTTGATTCTAAGGTTGGCGCGAGTGACGTTTTCGCGACCCATTAACTCCATTCTGCGGAGGTGCATATCTTTAAGCTTGTGCTTCATTTCTTCATATTTTCTTTCTAATTCCCCAAGCTGGCCATTTACCTGTTCGAGTGATGCACTTAGACGGCTGGCACGTTCAGCATATTGCTGATGTTCTGCAGCGGCGAATTGATATAGCTCCGTTTCTCCCGCTTTTGACGCTACTTCTGCTTGGTACTTTCTCTTCTCCGCTAATTCAACTGCTTGATGGTATTCTCTTGTGAATTCATCCTTTAGTGTATTCTGGCGTTCTAACAGCTTTCTTACTTTTTCTGTTTCTTGCTCTGATTGGCGAAGGTATTGATTTAGTAAGGCAATTGGATTATGTTTTTCTTTTTTGTCTAGGGCCTCATGTAAATCTGCAGTAATTGTGTTTTTAATTCTTGTGAATAAGTTTGTCATGGTTATGATCTCCTTTATATTTAATAATTTTTTAATTCATTCCACTGTTTTTCAAAGTTGGCGAATGGGTCTGTTTCTTCTTTTTTCATGCTGTGCTTGTTCTCGTTCCATTTTTTATAAACGAGGTAAAGCACATAAGCTGCAACTACTCCAATGATGGCTGGTGCATTATGAAGGGAAGCCACTAGGACGATAAGACCGATAATTCCAAGCCCAATTTTTCCTCCCGTGGATTCTGCCTTTAAAAATTGTTTAAAAATGAAGTAGAGTAGCACAAGGCTAACTAATAACCCCACCATTGGACCAATGGTTGACAGTAAGATGATCGCTGCAATTCCTCCAGCTAACAGTAAACCAAATTTTTTCATTTTGTTTTTCACTCCTTTTCTTATCTTGATTTCATCTTACCTTTTTTCATTCGTTCTCATAATTGCGCTTGAGCTTGATTTTTATATCGGTCTCAAGACGTAGAAAGGGTCAGCCCCTTAAGCCTATCGCTTAAAAAACTGACCCTTTTTACTTATATTAAGTCTTATTTGGAGATGAACATTTGGACCCAATAGTACCCGTAGGAACCGCCTTTAGCGTAGCCCACGCCGATACGTGTATTAGAGCTTAAGATGTTGGCTCGATGTCCTGAACTGTTCATCCAAGATTGGACCACTGATGCCGGTGTGGTTTGACCAGCAGCAATGTTTTCAGCAGCTGAACGGTAGGAAATCCCAAAATTCTTGATCATATCAAATGGACTTCCATAAGTTGGGCTTGTATGGCTGAAATAGTTTTTATCACGCATATCATTTGCCTTATAACGTGCCACCCTAGAAAGTTCCCAATCAGCCGTCATTGCCGGCAAGCCATTTTTAGCACGTTCTTGATTGGTTAATTGAATGACCTGATTTTCCACACTTTTAATGGCATCAAAGTTTGGAATAGTTACCTTTTGACCTGGGTAAATCAAGTTTGGATTTTTAAACTGCGGGTTTGCTGCAATTAACTCTGAGATTCCAACTTGATACCGAACCGCGATTTTCCAAAGTGAGTCACCAGGCTGAACCGTGTAATATTGCTGTGCAAAAGAAACGCTAGGAATACAGAAAAGTGATAGTAAGAACAAAAAACTAACCCAAAAAGATTTTTTCATTTTTTCGCCTCCTCCGAATATATAATTTTGATTTCAGGCTCAAAATATACAAGGAACTAAAAATAATATTTTGATCTACTTTGGTTTGTTAAATCTACTGATTTTTGGAGGATTGAGAAGTGACGGACATTTCATGGATGACCTATATTATGTTAATTTTGGCGAGCTACCGGTTAACTCATTTAATTGTATTTGATAAGATTACCGAATTTATTCGCAAGCCATTTGTCAAAAAAGTGAAGGTAGAAACGCAGAATGGTACAGAAACGAAGGAAGTTCCTACTTCCATGTTTGGTTATCTATTGAAATGCTATTGGTGTGCAGGTGTCTGGAGTGCCATTTTACTTGGGGGTGCCTATTTGCTGTTTCCTAAGGTAGCCTTCGTTGTTATCTTAATTTTTTCTATTGCTGGCGGCCAGTCCATCATCGAAACCTTTGTCGGTGTTAATATTAAGAAGGTTGATTATTATGCGGATTTAAAGAAAAAGGACTAAAAACAAAAGCTTGAATCATTGGTAAAAATATTCCCCCTTACGCATATAGTTTATAAAAGCGGCTGGCTCAGGCAGAGTGTTCGGCCTTTGGCGATTGAGGCAGCCAACATAAAAAGGGGGATTTTATATGGCTGTTTGGTGGGTCACAACCATCGGTTTTGTCCTTTGTCTTGGTTTTGTAGGAGGAACACTCGTTCACTTCCTACGTGGTGCTCTTGACTCAGAGGATGCTACTCGAGTCGATAAAATTAACTCCGATGAGGAGCCCCTCTAAACAGGTATGTCCTAGATTCACCTTTTAAATTAGTCATCTTTTGGACTCATACAACAACTTTCTGAACCTGTGCTAGCATGGGTTCTTTTTTTATTAGAGAAATATATTTACAGTTACCCACATGTTTTTTTCTTTTTAGGAAAAATTATACATGTGAATATTTTAAGCTGGAGGATTACATATGAGTTCATCTGAAAATACACCTAAGTTTCCTAAAACCTTTTGGCGTGAAATTGAATTTCCTTCTTATCCAAAATTGTCTGAGGACCTATCAGTTGACGTAGCGATTGTAGGGGCTGGAATAACCGGGATTACGGCAGCCTATTTATTATCGAAAGAGGGCTTAAAGGTTGCTCTTATTGAAGCTGGTAGTGTTTTAAACGGAACAACAGGACATACAACAGCAAAATTAACTGCACAGCATGGATTCATTTACGATGAATTGATTAATCATTTTGGTAAAGAAAAAGCCCGACTTTATTATGAGTCACAAATGGATGCAATAAAGTTTGTGGAGAGCACGATTCAGGAAAATGGGATTGAATGTGATTTCAGTAAGGAAGATGCCTATATGTATGCAGTGACGGACGAATATGCCGAAAAGCTGCAAACCGAGTGGGAAGCCTATAAAAACCTTGGTATTGAAGGGTCTCTGAATGATTCCATTCCCTTTAATATTCAAACAAAAGCGGCACTTGTGATGAAGAATCAGGCGCAGTATCATCCGCTAAAATACCTGAAAGCTTTGCTAGAAGAAGCAGTGAGCGCAGGCTGCTTTGTATATGAAAATACAACGGCTGAAGATATTGAGGATGATCACTCCCAGCCTAAGGTGGTCACAAAGGATGGTCAGAGAGTAACCTGCAATCAGGTCATCATCTCCTCCCATTTTCCTTTTTACGATAAGCCAGGGCTTTATTTTGCCAGGATGTATGCTGACCGATCCTATGCCATTGGGGTGAAAACCGACAAAGAGTATCCAGGAGGGATGTATATTAGTGCGGATAGTCCTACCCGATCTATTCGTTATACACCTTATAACGGAGAGAAGTTACTTATTATCGGTGGTGAGAATCATAAAACGGGCCAGGGAGTGGATACATTAAAGCATTACGAAGCTCTCGAGGCTTTTGCTGAAGAGGTATTTGGGATTAAGGGATACGAATACCGATGGTCTGCTCAGGATTTAGTAACTTTAGACAAGTTGCCATATATCGGTGAGATTACCTCAGGACGAGAGCATATTTTGGTAGCTACCGGTTATAAAAAATGGGGAATGACAACTGGAATTCTCGCCGGGCATTTGCTAACCGATTATGTTATCGGTAGAAACAATCCATACAAAGAATTGTATTCTCCTTCCCGCTTCCAAGCTGACCCTGATTTAACGAATGCTATTACAGCGAATGCTGATGTTGCTAAACATCTCTTTAAGGGCAAGCTTGAAATTGTTGGAAAAATTGTTGAAGACTTACAAGACGGTGAAGGCGCGGTTGTCATGTATCGCGGAAAAAGAGCAGGCGCCTATAAGGATAGGAATGGGAAGCTTTATGTTGTAGATACTACTTGTACTCATTTAGGGTGTGAGTGTGAATGGAATCATGCCGAAAAATCGTGGGATTGCCCATGCCACGGCTCAAGATTCTCGTATGCTGGTGATGTGATCGAAGGCCCGGCAAGAAAACCATTGGATATACTTGAAAAGGGATAATTAAAAAATAAAGGCTGACTCAAGTTATAAAAAGAGTCAGCCCTTTCATTTATTTACTATTTGGACGGTTGTGTTTGATCGCTTCTCCGGTTGTAAATTCAACCAGTTCCTCGCTCATGACCATTGGCTTCTTACGGTTGTTATTTCGTTGTGCATTCTGATTTCCCAGTTTCTGTCTACCCATTCGTACCAGCTCCTTTTCGAGAAATAGAAATACAATGATAGTATGGGTGAAACCACATCAGCTTATTCTTTTTTAAGGACAGGTGGCTTTCTAAATTTTGTCATCTGTTCATACGCGTACGCCACTTCAATTAACAGCGGTTCACTATAAGCCGTTCCCGCAAACGTGATTCCAACTGGTTCCCCATCAGCCGTAAACCCAGCAGGAACAGCAATGGATGGATATCCCGCTTTTGCACTGATATGTGACCCTTCTTCGCCAGGGAAGATAATGACATCCAGGTCATATTTTTCTAATGCGTAGTCAATCCCCTGCTTTGTCGAATGGTAAAGATCAAATTCTAATGCCTCAAAATAGGTAGCCTCCGTCAATCTGCCACTCGTTTCTTCTGAATCCGTCAAAACTTTTTGACCATACTTAAGCATTTTTTCTTCATTCTTTTGATTAAATTCAATCAAATCAGCCAGCGTTCTAATCCCAACAGAAGGATGCAGCTGATTCAAATAGGCATTTAAATCTGGTTTAAACTCGTATGTTAACACATCATATTTCCAATCCACTTTAGCACATGGAATATCAATATTCTCGACAACCTCAGCACCCGATGTTTTCAATACCGCTAGCGCTTTAGCCGCCACCTCCTGCTTCTCTTCACTTAGAATCTCCATGAATCCATCCAGAGCAATTCCGACTCTTTTGCCTTTTAGACCGTCTTTTAAAAGAAACTCTGTAAAGTCAAAGTGATTAAACGGATTTGTTTTGGTAATTGGATCTTGCTCATCCTTACCACATAAGGCATGAAGGAGGATGGCTGCATCTTCCACCGTCCGAGCCATTGGCCCTGCGGTATCCTGCGTATGAGCAATTGGGATTATTCCTCTACGGCTAATTAATCCTACTGTCGGTTTAATTCCCACAAGAGAGTTCTGACAAGCTGGATTTAATATAGAACCAGATGTTTCCGTGCCCACTGCAGCAGCTCCAAAGTTGGCCGCAACGGCAGCTCCTGACCCAGAACTAGAACCTCCTACATCAAATGTTCCAGGTCCATAAGGGTTTAATACCTGGCCACCTCTCGAGCTATATCCGCTTTTCATTCCATAAGCCATGAAGTTGGCCCATTCGGTCATATTTGTTTTTCCAAGGATCACCGCACCAGCTTTTCGTAATTGCTCTGCGACAAACGAATCCTTTATGGCGATGGAATCCTTTAAAGCAAGCGAGCCAGCACTTGTATGCATTTTGTCATGTGTATCGATATTATCTTTTATTAAAATAGGGATTCCATGTAATTGACTCCGAGGACCCATTTCTCTTCTTTCAGCATCAAGTGCCTCCGCAATCTGCAAGGCATCTGGGTTGATTTCAAGGATGGAATGCACTCCTTGGTCGTAAAGTGAGATTCTATGTAAATACATGAGTACCAGTTCTTTGGATGTAATCTCCCCGCTATTTAGTTTCACCTGGATCTCACTAATCGTTACTTCCTCAAGCCACTCATCATGCCATTTTTTTAATATTCCATTTTCCATAGTTCTTCCCTCCATTTCTTTTACAATTCAAGACAAAACAGTATAAATCCTTTATTCAAGACAAAAAAAGCAGTGGATTTCCATCCACCGCTTTTTTGGGGACAGTCCCCCAGCGCTTTAGCGCAGTGGGGGACTGTCCCCCCTATCTTTTTTGTTTTTGAGCTCGTTGCTTCTCATCAACGATTTGACCTTGATAAAATACTCTCTTATGAAGTGGAGTGTTTAGCTCACGGCAATAACGCTTAAGCTCTCTTTCTTCTCTTTCAGTTACCAATGAAATGACCGTTCCATTCGCACCCATTCTTCCTGTTCTTCCTGCTCTATGGACGTATTGAGTTATATCCTTTGGTGAATCAATTTGAACGACATGGGTTACACCTTGAATATCAAGCCCTCTTGCCGCCACATCTGTCGCAATCAGCATCTTCAATTTCCCATCACGGAACGATTTTAAAGCCGCTTGACGCTCCAGCTTCTTCATATCACTGTGGAGAATTCCGATGGAAAGCTCTTTAAAAAGTAACTTCTCTTTAAATACTTGTATTTCACCAATATCATTAATAAATGCAAGAGATTTACTTTTCTCCAAGCGAACAATTTTTTCAAGAAGCTTGATCTTGTCTCTTGGTTCACAATTGAAATAAATATGTTCTACTTCACCGGAAGAAGCCATTTCATCCTTTTCAATTCGTAAAACCTCTGGTTCCTTCGTTAAATCCTTAGCCAATTTCTCTATTGCCGCTTTCATGGTCGCAGAAAATAATACTACTTGTCGGTCATTCATCGTTGATTTAACAATGTTTTGGACAGTGTTTAAATGCTCAGGGATGAGCAGCTGATCCCCTTCATCAAGTACTACCATATTTACTTCGTGCATTTTTACTTTTTTCTGCTTAATTAGCTCTAGCAAACGGCCAGGTGTGGCAAAAATGACTTGGGGACGCTTTTTTAATTTTTCCAGCTGGCGTTTTACATTTGCACCGCCAATAATGGATGTGCCTCTGATCCCGCTTCCTTCTGACCATTTTTGGAATTCCTGATACACCTGCATGACTAGTTCCTGTGATGATGCTAAAACAACAGCTTGAAGAGATTGCACCTCAGGATCGATTTTATGTAACAGTGGTAGTAAGTAAGCAAGAGTTTTCCCTGTCCCTGTAGGTGACTCCGCAATTAAATCTTTGCCTTCTAAAATCTTTGGGATCGCCGATTCTTGAATGGAAGTCTGCGCTTGAAATCCAGCTTTCTCCCATGCTTCCTGCAAAAATGGCTTTAACGTATTTAACATATTGTACTCCTTTATTTAAAATCATTTTTCTTATTATTAGTATTTGTATATCGTATTGATACTATCGTAATTACCGAGGAGTGTCTAGATTCAAAGAAGTAGATTAAAATGAAGTATTAAAATAGAGGATTACCCATGCTGCGTGATATACAAGGACAGATAGATAAAGAACACAGGTGGATAGCAAGAGAGTTTTCATCCATCCCTTTAATGGTCGTAAATAAAACAAGCCAAGTAAAAGAAGCGGGAGTGAAATTTTTATCAAATAAAAATAAGACCAGCTTTTATTAATGACAAACTTCATCACTGGATTTCCTTCGGAAACAAATCCAGAAACAATTCCAAAATGAGTTAACGCTGCATCCAGCAACCCTGCGAACAGCAGGAATACACAAAGTCTCATTGGTTCCCCCTTGAAAATATAGTTACTAACCAGTTTATCTACTTATACGTATGCTAATACGTACCCAATTTCAATTGTTCTTATTAACGAACAACCACTCCCAATAAAAGGGCTGCACCAATAGCAACCCCATTCTAACTACAAATTTAATTTACAAAACGTCCACTTTCAGGTCTTCCAATTTCATTGAAATGTTCTAGCAAATAGCGAAGGTTCTCTTCAAGCTCTTTTCCGCTCATAGGCAAACCGTGTCCAGTTATGGCAACCTGTGGTTTTAATGCCTCCAGCTCCCGAACGGATTCATAGGCTGCATTCCAATCGGTCGTATAATATTTTGGAGGTCCGCTGATTTCCTTAGTTTGAGTCAACACTTTAAAAAGTGACTCCTGTTTCACGGTAACAAATGCGTCCCCTGCAATTAAGGTACGATCTTGTTCGCGGAAAAAAGACACATGACCGGGTGTATGTCCCGGCGTATGTATCCATTGCCAATTTCTCATAAAGGGCACCAAACCATCCGAAGGAAGTGCCTGAACATATGTGCTGATATCTATCCCATGGTTAGGGAACATTGGCGAAAGCTTAGCAACTAAGCCGCTGTCCACATTCGGATCTCCTTTAGGGTAATCCTTCTTTCCTGTTAAATAAGGAAGTTCCTCCTGATGGGCATAAACAGGGACCTTCCAGTCTTCCAATAATTCAGCCAGTGATCCCACATGGTCAAAATGACCGTGAGTTAAGATAATCGCCTTTGGACTAGCATTGTCACCGAATCTTTCATGGATCAATTCCTTAATTTCTCCCGCTGACTTTGGCATACCGGTATCAATCAAAACAAACTCATGAGTCTCATTTGGGTTTCCCACCAATACTAGATTGACGATTTGGTCCGTATAACAAAAAACATCCGGAAGAACAGCAATCCCAACTCCATTACCTATGGAGGACATCGGTAGAAACGATTCCTCAAATTTATTGTCTTTTTCAGTTTCCAAACTAATCCCCCCTTTTTTCTATTATTAAACAGGGAGAAAAAATTATGACCACTCAATTATACATTATAACGAACATATTTTTCTTAATAAAGACCCAATAAAAAAGAAACTGTTCAGCAGGAACAGCTTCTTTAATCAAAGGAACGTAAAGCTAGTTTATGAATGCTTTGGCTTATTTCCTGTTCATGGATATGGTCTTCATCGTATACAATTCTTACTTTTCCTGTTCCGCTTAAGATTTTTACTTTTTCAACCCCACTCGTCCTTTCGATTCCTCTTTTAATTTTACCTATACAACCAGTACAAGCAAGATCATTTAGTGCAAATTCAATCATACTCATGTTCTATGCTCCTTTCTTTTGTAAAAAATGCGCCATAAACGTTACGCCAAAATGAATACATTGTTCTTTTTCTATATCGTTTGGGGCTAAGTCAATTTTCAATCCTTCTTGAACGACTTCTGCTCCCAATTCCTTTAGTTTTGCGATTAATAAATCTACTGCCCCACCTCGATTTTCATATGAAGAGTCGCACGAGCCGAAGGCTGCTGATTTTTTCCCAGCTAAATTAATTTGAGACAATTCATCATAAAAGTCGAGAAACTCATCAGGTAACTCCCCATCTCCCCAGGTATAAGCGCCCAAAAGAATGCCGTCATATTGCTGAAGCTCACTCACATCTACTTCTAATATATCCTTAATATCCACGGAGCCCCCGGATTTTCGAATACCTTCTGCAATAAAGCGGGCTAATTCTTCGGTGTTCCCGGTCATACTCGCGTAAACAATTAAACAAGCTTGCATGATTTACTCACCTCTTGTTTTTCTTTTATTATAGTGATAATAATTCTCAATAACCTTGACCTACATCAAGAAAGTTGATGTAAATCACTACACCATTTTTAAAAAATCGATATGATGGCCTTATAGAAGCCAATATGTCATAGAGGAGTTGAAATAAGATGTGCTGTGATCCATGCTGCTCACATGCTTCATCATGCATCACATCTGTACCTGTCTTTAAGGAACTGAAAGAAGACGAATTGAAGTTACTACAAAAGGTAACCAGGAGCCGGCAATTCGAAAAAGGAGAATTTATTTTTCGTGAAGGTGAAAGTTCTGGTGCGCTTTTTGTTGTGAATGAAGGAATCATTAAATTAACCAAAATGTCTCCAGAAGGAAAGGAACAAATTGTCAGATTGATGTTTCCAGGAGACTTCTTTGGTTTACCCTCTTTACTCAGAAATGATAAACATTATGTAAATGCGGAAACAATCGGGAAAACGGTTATATGCTTGATCGAGAAGAAGGATTTTCTACAAACCATGGAGACAAATGCGGATTTAACTTATCGCTTCTTATTAGCATTAAATGACCGGT
Organism: Bacillus sp. (in: firmicutes); assembly: GCA_039832695.1. Classification (GTDB taxonomy): domain Bacteria; phylum Bacillota; class Bacilli; order Bacillales; family Cytobacillaceae; genus Neobacillus. The sequence continues at coordinate 180,604 of JBDOMM010000047.1, read as the reverse complement.
TATATGAAGCGGATGAATCAGTAGGATATTTAAGCTTGATGGAGGTAGAGCAGCGGCTCGCTAGGGCACTGATTCTTTTTCAGGAAAAAATGAATGCCGGTCAAGAAAAATTCACCCTTCCTATTTCGAAAAAAGATTTAGCGAGTTATATTGGGACAACTCCAGAATCGGTAAGCAGAAAACTTTTAGCGTTTATGTCAAAGAAGTGGATCCATATGGATGGACAAAGACAAATACAGATTCTAGAGTTGGATTGTATTAAACAGGTGGCTGGAATCGACTAAAGTTCAGATAATTTGACTGCCATCAGCCGGAAGTGCATCGGTTCTATTTCATTAACGATCACATTCATTCCCAGCGATTGGATTGTCGCAATTAGCGGTTCACCTCTGTGCGGCAAATGAATTTCAAAGATTGTACCAATAGGAGCTGATTTAATAAAATTTAGGATTTCACGTCGTGGGTGCTCTCCCTTTGCAATTCTTTCACGGACATCCAATATTGCTTTTTTATCTACGATTTGAAACATAATATTTCGCTCCCTTTATTAAAAGTTAGGATAAGTGTATCACCTCTTGTTTTTGGAAGAATTGATTTAAATCAATGAAAACGGCATCTAATTTCGAAAGGTTTGTGAACTTTAGCGGAAAATCATATAAGAAGATGAAAATGGTGATAGAATGACAACAGCTAGATAACAATATAACGGAGTTGAAAAAGATGTTTAATAAAATATCCCTAATCACTGCTCTGTTGTTTTTTCTATTAGGAACGAATGTGTTCGCCCATTCCCATTTAGAAGATTCATCTCCTAAAGATGGCGCAGTGCTAACTGAATCACTGAAAGAAATCAAACTAACATTTGAAACAAACCTTGAACCCACTAGTACGTTTACGGTAGCTGATGCGAACGGTACATCTGTTACCCTTCCAGTTGAAATTAAAGGAAATCAGTTAGTAGGTGTTTTGCAGAAAGATCTTGCAAACGGTGCTTATTCTATTCACTGGAAGATTATCGGGACAGATGGACATCCACTTGAAGGAGACCTTTCTTTCACAGTACAATTACCAGAGGTAAGTAGCACGACAGCCCAAACGGAAAGTACGGATTCCTCAACAAAAAATGAGGAACAGACCGCAACTGACGATGAAAAAAATTCAGTCACATCATCCAAGTCAACGGAAGACAAAGAAACGGCCGCCGTCACAACGACAGCTACGGCTGTTGAACCATCATTCAAGGATTATGTCATCCCAGCTTCTGTTGCACTCATTATCTTTGTTGGATTGGGGAGCTACTGGTTAATTTTTAGAAGGAAGCATACTTAACATGTTAATCGTAAATGTACTAAGTGAAGCATTACTATATTTATGTTTTTCTATACTGCTCGGACATTTTATTATCAATCTTGTACCTGAAAATTACCGTCCTGAGATTAAAATCTCGAAAGGGATTCTCTTGGGGGCAGTTCTTGGAATTGCCCTTTTTTCCTTTGTACCTGTTCTAAGAATCATTTTATATTTATCAAAAGGCGGTTTGGAGTTAGGCCTCACACTGCAATCTGTGTTAACCAACTTCGAAGTAGGGAAATCGTGGATTAAAACTGGGGTTCTCTCCATTATTTTGTTTATCTTTTTACTACCCATCAAAATGGAACGAAAGCCGCTCCTTTCTATTACCGGGTTAATTCTGACACTGGCTTTGATCGCAGCACTCGGTATGTCCAGTCATGCGAGTGCACTATCCAAATGGCCTGGATTTCTTACTCATTCCATTCATTTTTTAGCTGTTAGTATATGGATTGGGATTTTATTTATTGTTGGATGGTTCTCGAAAAACTATGAAAATTGGTTGAAGTTTTTAAAGTGGTATACACCGCTTGCTGTAACCTGTTTCCTTATCACAGTTATTTCCGGAATTGCCTTAATGACCTTTGTGATGAATGTAAAAGACTATGCTAATACTTGGCCATTATCCTATGGGCAGGCATTGTTGATTAAACACTTAGCAATTATCCCCTTACTTGTTTTTGCGTTTATTAACAGCATTCTTGTTCGGAAAAAGCTGGCTGCTGATACCACCTTTAACCCTCTACCCTGGGTGAAGCTAGAGAGTGTCATTGTGTTGTTTATATTTGCTGTTACCGGAGCACTGGGACAACAGTCGCCACCGCATGACATCCTTCGTACAATCAAAACAGAAGGAGTCTCCAAGCTATATGGCTTTTTTCATTCCGGTGAATTCAGTTTTCCATTGAATCTAACGGTTGGAGTGGGCTCTATCGGATTGTTACTCGCAGCTCTCATTTTTCTTTTATTCATCATTTTCATTTTTGTAAAAAAAGCTTCAAAAGGTATGTCACTTTTTATGAGCGTTCTATTTATTTTCACAGCATATGTTGCCCTCATGTTTAGTATTCAATAAAAAGAAGAAGCACGATGCTTCTTCTTTTTATAATTATATGGATCGGAGTACCGCACGAACGGGACTTCCGTCTCCTTCCGCTAAAGGCAAAGGTAATGCAATCAGTTCATAATCTCCCGGTTCAATTTCATCAAGGAGGAGTGATTCTAAGATGTGAATTCCATTTTGATTCAGGCTGTGATGGGCTAGAAGCTCCTTACTGTCGATGGGGTCAACGGATGGAACATCCAAACCAATCAGTTTAATTCCCTTCTCTGCTAAAAATGGAGCTAACTCTGCCTCAATATGGGGAATCTTCTCAGGAAATACGTCGGGATTGTTCCAAGCAAGTGTTTTGAATAGGACTCTCGTAACCCCAGCGAGGTCGAGATCTTTTACATCTGATAGCCCAATACTAGATTTTCCGACCATATCAACTACTCTTGCAGGACCTATGTATAATGAAAGGTCTAACTCTATGATTCTTTTTCCATGGTTATCAAAATGAAACGGAGCATCTACATGTGTACCTGTATGTGTGCTCAATTCAAGTCTGCCTACATTCACTGAGCCGCTTTCCTCCATCGGCCACGAAACCTCATATTGAAAAGGGGTATCCCCAGGCCAAACTGGCATTCCAGTCATCAACTTTCTAGAAACATCGTAAATCCTCATAAAATTCACTCCTTCTATAATCATCTGATAGTTAATCACATTATTTCATATTCTGCCTACCTTTTTCTATTGTTATTTTTAAATTTTCTGAAAGCGAAAAAGGCAGGATATTCTCCCGCCCTCTCATTAATGAAATGACTTCCAAAAGTCTCCGTTATGATTTATAATGCTCTTCAATTCCTCAAATGGAATCGTAAATGTAGGAAAACCGGCTGCAAAAGCCGCAATTTCATACGGATTAAAGTAAATGTTCAATCCTTTGTCATTAATAAAATAGGGCTGGTCTTCCTTAATACCATGGTACTCATCTGGGAAAAGGTAAGAATATTGATCCTTGGTTTTTATCTGCTCTCTAATCAACTCACTGATGATTTTTACATAAGAGCTTCCTTGCTTAAACAAATCTTTTAACTGATACATTTTCCCAGTTTTAAGGTTAATATGAGCATATTTTGAAATAGGCATTCCATGAGCAGCACAAGATACATAATCATACCCTGTAATTTCAATTACTAGTAAATCTTTTTGAAAAAAAGTGATCTCAAAATCACCATCATAGGTAGATTCCAATTGTATATGGGACGGTACTGGCTTTACACCTGCAAGCTTTGCTAGGTCGGCATTAACGCTTGTTTGGTTGGGAATCCCTCGTAATTGTGGATAGTAAACTAAATAATCTTTATTGGGCCTATATTTTTGTTCTAAAACGAAGTACTGCTTGGCTAGGGGGATTATAGTGTTTTGCTTCCATATGAAATCACCGTTAAGACTAAAATATTGTAATCGCATATCGACTTCACTCTTAATCAATGTTTTCTCTATTTGCAATGTTCCACTACCGTTAACCAATGGCAGGTGTTTCACTCGCCTACCACTTTTATCAATAAAGAAAGTATGTTTGTCATCAGATACAGATGCCATCCCCTCTTCAAAAGACGTGATTTCATTAAAAATAAAACCGGTTAGAATGTGTCCTTCTGCATCCCCCAACGCATAAATAGATCGAATACACGGCTGTTCTGGCTTTCTTTCCTTACCGATAGCAAACCGATTTCCCCCAAGATTGATAAGATTATTGTAGTTCGGTTTAATGACAAAATGTCCTTTTTGGTCTATTAACCCGTAGCGTGCCTCATTACCTTCAGATAAAGCAACAATGGCTCGCCCTCCTATAAATGCTTCTGCATCAGTAAAACGAGGTTCAATGACGATCCTTCCTTCTTCATTGATATATCCAAAGTTTCCATCTTGCGTTTTCTTGAACGCTAGTAAACCTTGGCCATAATTACCGACAAATGCATATGGAAAGGATTGTAGAACCTTTCCAGTTAAATCAATTAGCTGAAAAGTCCCTTCCTTCGTTTTTACAATGGCTTTTCCATCCTTAAATTCACTCGTAGAAACATAGATTAGAGGAATGACCTCCTTACCTCTTTTGTTCAAGTACCCATATAGATACTGTCCGTGTTCATCCTCTATGGCTGCTGAGACACGCCCCTCCATATATTCTGGGCTAATAACAGAATAGGCTTTATCGGTGATTTCCTTGCCGCTCTCATCAATTACCTTATGCCCTTGGCTGTCATTAACGATGGCTCGGCCTTCTGAAAACGGCTGAATCGTATCATACTTTGGTTTTACTATAGAATATCCCTTTGCATCAATGACACCTGATTGATCCCCTAGTCTAATGATGGCGAGACCATTCTCTTGAAAATCTCTAGCCTCATCATAAATGGGCGGAAGGACAAATTTTCCTTTTGCATCAATATAGCCCCATTTAGTTCCACCCACTTGTTTGAGCGGGGCAGGGAAGAGATAAACGGCTCTATCCTCTGTATGCTTTGATATTGCTTGAATAGCACTGTACACTATTTTCGGTGAACGCGGGTAATAAAACCAGTAATGTCCCCCATAGTTTTTCAACACAAATAAATAAAGCTGATGATTGTAACGGTACATTCCGCACACTTCATTGATTCCATCCCCATCCAAATCAGCATATCGAATGGCATCTTGTAATTCTGATCCTAGGGGAAGGCAAGAACGAATCCAATTCACTAGTAGACGATTACTCTCAAACATAACAAATCACCCAGTTTACTTTTTTATATGTATATGAAAAAAGTAAACTGGGTGTTTATCTATGAGAACTTATAAATGCTCTTTTAGGTTATATTGTCGAAGAAGGCTTTCAATTTTGATTGCCTTACCAAGATCCCCTTTAATTTTTAATTTTCCCGTCATGAACGCCATCGTACCATTTAATTTTCCTAATAAAAATTTATGAAAATCGGCTAATGACATGGATAATGAACAATCAGCCGGGGGTTCGTTCTGCTCATTAACAAGTGCCTTTCCTGAATCGAATTGCAGCTGATAAACGCCCTCTTCTTCTCCTTCAATATTAAACTGATAACTTGCTGAAAAACCTTCAATCGGATTCGGATTTTCATTTAACACAGTCTCAATCAGGTTCATTAATTCAGATAAGGAATATCCTTCAATTGTTTTAGCCATAGCTTGTTTAAGCCCCTCCCTCGATTTTCAAATATAGTTTCATGATAATGGTAGTTGCTTCCATTCTGCAACAATAATTTCCGAATTTTCCGATTTATTACTAGTAAAAAAAGCAACCCTACTCTCAGGTTGCCTTTTGCTCAAAGATTAATGTCCAACATAATTAGCATCTGGAATCAATTGCTTCCATTCTTCATAAGAAATGATGGTGTCCCAGTGGCCGGTTAGTTTTGCCATTCCTACGACTACAATAAACATCACAAGGAAGGCGATTGGAATAAACCATTTATTTACCCTTTTATTTACCACCGTCATATTCAATGTATCCTTAACTGGGCATGCTTCTACACATGACATACACGCTGTACAATTGAGTGAATTGACTGCTTCAACCTTGTGGACTTTCAGTCTTTGCGGACATACCTTTGTACACATTTCACAATTCGTGCACGTCTCTTCATTTCTACGAATCTTAGTAATTCTAAAAATGGAGCCTAATCCAATTAAGGCCCCATATGGGCAAAGGAACCGGCACCAGAAGTTTTTAAAGAATAGAGACAGAATGAAAATGACAATGATCACCGTTAAACCTGTTCCACCGAGATGTAAAAAAAAGAGAAGCATCTTTACGTCTGATACTTTATTATAATCCAACTCTAGAAAAGCCTTTGCACTGTAGGTAGACATTTGAATTACCATGCTTAAGAAGAACAAGAGAAGTAGATATTTTATTGGTGATAAAAGCCATGCCAGCCAAGTAGGAATCTCAAAATTCCTTTTAAATATTTTTTTGCCAAGTCTTGCTGTCCACTCACTAACCGTTCCAACCGGACAGAACCAGCTGCAAAAGGATTTACGGAAGATGATTCCTGCACCTACAAAAAAAGTAAATAGAACAAGCCCAGCAGGATGAATCTGATCAAACACTCCATTATTTATCCACACCTTTAGTGCGACCAGTGCACTAATCGGTAAAAATCCTTCGACTGCAGAGGGTCTTTCCACAAAAGGTGTTTGTCCGAGTGTTTCAAAATGCATATAGAATCGGTAAAATTGTATGCCTACATATAGTAAAAACAATAAAAAAACAGCCTGCACAACATATCTTGTGACTGTAATTGGCTTACGCTTCAACTGTTTTTTATACCAAGTTTTTGATTTCATCCCATTTCCTCCATTCTTCCATTACTTTTAATATAAAGAACGTAAAAAACGAGGTATGTGATAATAATCATGGGATGAATTCATTTCATAAAGATGTCACATTAACAACTTAATTTTGTCAAATAATTTTTTACTGATACATCAACCATGTAAACGGTTACTGATAACTTTTATAAAAAAAGGGGTTGCAAAATTATTTAAAAATAATATAATTGCTTTATTCATATTAGTTAGAATTTTTTAAACTTATTAAAATCTATGACGAGAAGAGTAGCTTATCATTCTTGTACTTCAGAGAGCCGGCGGTTGGTGAAAGCCGGTGTCAAGACATAAGTGAAAATCATCTCCGAGATGCAAGGCTGAATTAAACTGATAGTAAGCCTTTGCCGACCTGCCCACCGTTAACATGGGACACGTATGATGGTACGTTGATCGAGAGCCGCAGATGCATTTATTTTTTGCGGAAGTAGGGTGGTAACGCGAGCTAGCTCGTCCCTATCCATAGGGGCGGGCTTTTTATTTTGAAAGCGGAAGCGACCGTTTAGCGACGTATGGACAGGGGCCCGATTCGACTGAGATAAAGGAAACACGAAGAGCGTTAGCGATTCGATGTTGACTTATCGGAGGGAGGATTGGGATGGCCACTAGTCGCTGGGAGCTGGAGCTAGATGGTTCTCTAAGCAAGAAAGCCGCAAGGAAAAGGAGAGAGTAAGATGAAGAAGAAGGATACGTTATTTGTTGGTTTAATGCTGTTTTCAATGTTTTTTGGAGCCGGGAATTTAATTTTCCCTCCCTTTTTAGGAATGGGATCTGGTACCTCTTTTTGGCCGGCCATCATTGGTTTTATTATTACTGCTGTGGGGCTTCCACTGTTGGTTCTCACTGCTATTGCACGAGTGAAAGACGGAGTTAACACATTAGGCAGCCGGGTGCACCCTTGGTTCGGTCCTATTTTTACCGTTGTCGTTTATTTATCGATTGGGCCATTCTTCGGAGTACCAAGAAATGCAAATGTTGCATTTGAAATGGGATTCAAGCCTTTTCTTGGGCAAGTATCAGCTAGTCAATCCACGTTATTACTAGGATTTACTGCAATTTTCTTCTTGCTAGTTTATTTACTAAGTTTAAACCCGTCTAAAGTTGTAGATTACATGGGCCGTTTTATTACACCGACTTTGTTATTATCGATTGTTATCCTCTGTGTCACTGGTTTTCTAAAATTAGATCAGCCATTACAAGCACCAGTGGAAAATTATCAAACTGCTTCCCTTTTCAAGGGCTTTATCGATGGTTATTCAACAATGGACGCTTTAGCAGCCCTTGCCTTTGGGATTGTTGTTTTGACCACACTTAAACAAAAAGGGGTAACCGGAAAAAAAGAGTTAACTGCCTATACGATTAAGGCCGGTTTGGTTGCCGGCGCTGCTCTAGCACTTGTTTATGTTGCTATTGGTTTTCTGGGAGCCAAAATGGCTGCCTACGGTTCGTTTGATAATGGAACGGCGATTTTATCCTCCGCTTCCACAATTCTTTTAGGCACTGGCGGGAAGGTCCTTCTTGGAGTTATTTTTACACTTGCTTGCTTCACAACCTGTGTTGGCTTAACCATTGCATGTGGTCAGTATTTTTCAAAGATCGCCAAAAAGCTTAGTTATCGCCTAGTCGTTACTTTAGTTACAGTGGCAAGCTTTTTGATTGCTAATCTTGGTTTAAACCAGATCATTACAATTTCTGTTCCATTCTTAGTCATGGCTTATCCATTAACTATTGTGTTAGTTTCACTTGCGTTTTTCCATCGTTTCTTCGGTGGATCGCAAAAAGTGTATGCTTTATCTATGCTTCTTACGGGATTAGTAAGTTTGTATGATGGCTTAAAAATGTTTGGGGTAAAGCTTAGTTTCTTAGAATCTTTTATGAACAGCCTTCCATTTGCTTCTGTCGGCTTAAGCTGGGTTGTACCTGCACTTGTCGGCGCCTTGGCAGGTTTCGTTTGGGAAAAGACGTTCCGTACTTCATCAGCTGGTGAACAACGTGATTTAGAAAAAGTTGCATAATAAAAAAATACCAGTGGATTAAGAATCCACTGGTATTTTTTATTTTTCGACAGCAAAAATAATATTATTTTGTTTACGTGCCTCTTCTGTGATTCGAAGGACGATCTTACTCCAATTTTTCAAACGAGTATATTCTTCATCATTCTTCGTTTCAATCATATTCGCAAATGCTACACATTCATAGACCATGTTTTGTTCTTCTTGGTCTACACCCAAGATTTGACTGTCTTTCGAATGGCTATCGATAAATTTGATTTCCGAAATCGGTGCCGCATCTTCAAGAACGAAGCTTCCCTTTTCCCCGTGAATTTCGCAAGGTAGTTCCGAATGGGAAATTTTCGAACATAGAATGGTGCAAACAAAACCTTCATAATCTAATACAAGTGTCCCGCTTCCATCCACTCCACTTCTGAGCAGCACTGGATGATACGTGACCTTCCGTGGCTCACCAAATAAGCAGACGGCTAAATAAAGTGGGTAGACCCCTAAGTCGACAATCGCTCCACCTGAATAGACAGCGGAGAATATATTTGGCTCTTCACCTTGTAAAAATAAATCATAACGCGATGAATATTGAACATATGGCAACATGGCACTTCGCAAGTTACCAGCCAATCCTAATTTTTCTTTTAAGATATGAAAATTAGGTGTATGAATATTTCGGATGGCTTCCACTAAGTAAACGCCATTTTCTTCAGCTGTACGGTAAGCCATTTCTAATTCTGCCGTATTTGAAAAAATAGGTTTTTCACAGATGACATGCTTTTTATTTTTCAAAAAGATTAGGGCTTGTTCGAAGTGTAGAGAATTAGGGGACGCAATATAGACAGCTTGAAACTCTTCACTTTTGGCCATTTCCTCAAGGTTTGTAAAATAATTTGCAGCTTGATACTTATCGGCCATCTGCTTCGCTTTCTCTTCTGTACGCGAATGAACACCTACTAAATGAAACTTCCCGCTTAGCTGTGCTGCTTGGATAAACGAGTCTGTTATCCATCCTGTACCAACTGTTGCAAAGTTAATCATCCTATTACCTCTTTCAATTATGTACTTTATCACCTAACCATTTTAACGTATGAAAGGCAAGCTTACTAATTTTATGGATCATAATTTTTCTCAGGCAATTCTGTTTTATGTAAGATTTGATGGGAAGAATGGAAAAATATCAGTATTTATGGTATTTATAGATAATAGATAAGATGAAAGAGGTTGAATAGGGTGGACAATCACACATCAAATTTTATAAAGGATATCATGATCAAAGATTTAGAATCCGGTAAGCATCAAAAAATCGTTACTCGTTTCCCGCCAGAGCCGAACGGTTATTTACATATTGGTCATGCTAAATCTATTTTCATCAACTTTAGTTTAGCCGATGAATTTAACGGTTTTACGAATTTACGCTTTGACGATACCAATCCGTTAAAAGAAGATATCGAGTATGTGAATTCGATCAAGGAAGATGTCAAATGGCTTGGCTTCGAATGGGATAACTTATACTTCGCTTCCGATTATTTCGAAGAGATGTACAATAGGGCTGTTCTATTAATTAAAAAAGGTCTAGCCTATGTGGATGACTTATCTGCAGATGAAATTCGTGAGTACCGTGGTACGTTGACAGAGCCTGGAAAAGACAGTCCTTACCGTACTCGTTCTATTGAAGAGAACCTGGAGTTATTTGAAAAAATGCGCGCAGGTGAATTTGATAATGGACAAAAGGTTCTTCGTGCGAAGATTGATATGTCATCACCGAATATCAACTTACGCGATCCTGTCATCTACCGTATTGCTCATGCGACCCACCATAACACAGGTGATAAGTGGTGCATTTACCCAATGTATGCATTTGCTCACCCACTTGAGGATGCGATCGAAGGGGTTACACACTCCATCTGTACGATTGAATTTGAGGATCAACGCCCGCTTTATAACTGGGTGGTTGAAAAATGCGAAATGGAAAGTACGCCGCAGCAAATCGAGTTTGGCCGCTTGAATGTAACGAATACCGTTATGAGTAAGCGTAAGCTGAAGCAACTAGTCGAAGAAGGCTTTGTTGATGGCTGGGATGACCCTCGTATGCCAACCATCTCTGGCATGAGAAGAAAAGGTTTCACTCCAGAATCTATTCGTGCGTTTGTTCGTGAAACGGGTGTTCACAAAGGTTCAGGTGCAGTTGATTCACAAATGCTCGAGCACTTCGTTCGTGAAGACCTAAAATTAAAAGCGCCGCGTACAATGGGTGTTATTAATCCATTAAAAGTGGTTATCACCAACTATCCAGAAGGTCAAATTGAATTGTTGGATGCGGAGATTAACCCTGAGAATCCTGAAATGGGTATGAGAAAGATCCCATTCTCTCGTGAAATTTATATTGAAAAAGACGATTTTATGGAGGAGCCTCCAAAGAAATATTTCCGTCTGTTCCCTGGCAATGAGGTTCGCCTCAAAAATGCTTATTTTATTACGTGTCAGGAAGTCATTAAGGATGAAAATGGTGAAGTAGTCGAGCTTCGATGCACGTATGATCCTGAAACAAAGAGTGGAACAGGATTTACTGGCCGCAAAGTAAAAGGAACCATACACTGGGTGGAGTCGACTCATGCAGTTCCTTCTGAATTCCGACTATACGAGCCGCTCATTTTGGACGAAGATAAAGAGGAGAGCGAAGAAGGTAAAACCTTCCTTGATTTCGTAAATCCAAATTCACTTGAAGTGTTACAAGGCTTTGTTGAGCCAAACATGAAGGAAAGCAGACCACAGGATAAGTTCCAATTCTTTAGACATGGATACTTTAACGTGGATCCGAAACATACAACCGTTGATAAACTTGTATTTAACCGGATTGTTTCGTTGAAGAGTTCGTTTAAGATATAATGGTAAAGAGATTGGGGTAGCCCAATCTCTTTTTCTTTGGATTCTGTATGGTTCGACTAGTTACTATTTTACCTGTTTTTTTTCTTCATGGGCACTAGTCCCCTCGACTAGTTACCGTTCGCTCCTCTTTTCTTCCTCCACGGGCACTAGTCACCTCGACTAGTTACCGTTTGCCCTGCTTTTCTTCCTTCACAGGCACTAGTCACTTCGACTAGTTACCGTTTGCCACTTTTTTCTTCCTTCACAGGCACTAGTCCCCTCGACTAGTTACCGTTCGCTCCTCTTTTCTTCCTTCACGGGCACTAGTCACCTCGACTAGTTACCGTTTGCTCCTCTTTTCTTCCTCCACGGGCACTAGTCCCCTCGACTAGTTACCGTTTGCTCCTCTTTTCTTCCTTCATGGGCACTAGTCCCCTCGACTAGTTACCGTTTGCCACTTTTTTCTTCCTTCATGGGCACTAAACGCTCCAACTGAAACTTTTGTCCAAAAAAAAAGGATAAAACCCACTAGCGTTTTATCCTACCCTTCACTATTTACGATTGTCACGCTTCATTTCTTATTGAATAGGAACTTCTAATATTATCTTTGTTCCCTTACCAGGAGCCGAGATAATGGTTAGGTCACCGTTGACTGACCGGGCCCTCTCATCCATACTAAAGTGCCCAACACCTGAGGAACTGTTACTCATATCAAAACCTACGCCCTGATCTTCAATCAATACTCTGATGTGATCATCCAGTTCTCTAATCGTTACCATTGCCTCTGATACCTCGGCATACTTTCTGATATTGGTTAGTGCCTCCTGAATAATTCGATAAATCGTCAGCTCAATATTAATGTTAAGGCGGCGATTTAAGACACAATCAAAATACACATCGATATTATAATGGTCCGAAAACCTGGATAGGAATGAACGGATCGCAGGAACTAATCCAAGATCATCGAGGACGGATGGCCGTAGCTCCCAAGAGATTTCGCGAATTTCTTCAATTAATTGAGTAGCTTCTTTTTGCATTTGTTGAAGCAACGGATGATCGACTTCTGCCATTAGACGATTGATCGTGATTAAATGGCTGTAAAGGTTTTGTCCTATGCCATCATGCAAGTTTCTCGAGAGGCGCTTTCTCTCCTCCTCCTGCACATCAATAATCGTTGTCATCATCTTTTGAAGCTCCTGTTCTACCCGCTTCCTTGCCGTTACTTCATATCGAATGGCTAAATATTGATAAGGCTTACCTTTTTCATTTAAAAAAGGAACAATGGTCGTATCTACCCAATAATAATCTCCACTTTTCGCCTTATTATAGATTTCACCCTTCCAGACGTTTCCGCCCCCAATGGTCCTCCACATCTCTCTGAAAAATTCCTTAGAATGGTACCCAGAATTTAGAATTCGATGGTCATTGCCCAATAACTCTTCTCTAGAGTATTTTGAGATATGACAGAATTTATCATTTACATATGTAATAGTCCCCCGAGAATCTGTAATCGCGACGATTGAAGATTCATCAAGAGCAAATTTTATATCTACCAATTCCTGCATTGATTTTTTTAATTCCAACTCAAGATCTGCTAGCTTGTTTGCAGGCTGGTCCATCTTCTTTTCCATAGCTGCCTCCTGCATCTATAATAGGATCTCATCCTTTAATACCTGTTCCAAGGTTCTTGCCGATTCTATTACCTCTTGCTGATTTGCTTCAGTAAACACAGAGGATCTTCTATTACCAATAAGCAATACCCCTTTTGGAACAGAATTAAAAAATAAAGGGACCGCGTAGGAGGATACTAGTTTTTCTGCAAGCATGATGGGATGATCTGTCACTTTTCCAAGGATTCCGTTTGGAAAATCAGTCAACATCATCGGACTTCCACTTGAGATAATTTTCCCAGCGATACCCTTTCCGAAACGAACAGTAATCCTTTTATATTTTTCATTTAGATTCCCCGACGCATAATGCCACCTAACATCAGGACCTACCTTATTTTGAAGGGCCAGAGCAACAAAATCACAGTTAACAGCAGCCATCAGCCGGTTGCACACCTCGATTACCGCGGGAATTTCTATTATCTCTTTCATCTCAAGTGATTCTCCTTAAATACCATAACCTAATAAGCCTTTTCTAACTGCATATTCTACTAGCTCTGGTCTAGTTTTCATCTGTAGTTTTTCCATTAGTTTCCCTTTATGAGTCTCGACTGTTTTCACACTGATGACTAACTGCTCTGCGATTTCCTTATTGGAATAGCCTTTTGCGGTCAAAGTTAAGACTTCTTTTTCTCTCTCAGATAAGAGATTGTAGGAATCATTGCCATCCTGTTTCATACTGCTTAGGTATTCTTCCATTAGACGCTTCGTTGCAGATGGATGAAGATACGCATCACCCTTAGCTACCGATTCGATCGCTGACATCAATTCATCATGTGGAGCACTTTTTAGAATACAGCCAGAGGCTCCGCCTTGAATCGCACGAAATAAGTATTCTTCATCATCGTGCATCGTTAGAATTAATATGTTGATATCTGGTCTTAGCTTTTTTAATTCTGTCGTTGCCGAAAGCCCATCCTTACCATGTGGCATACTTAAATCCATGACCACTACATCTGGATTCAGCTTTACCGCTTTTTTGATTCCTTCATTGCCCTCCGACGCTTCGCCAATCACTTCCATTTCAGGATTTGTGTTCAGCAGCATTTTTAAGCCCATTCTAACCACGGCATGGTCATCAACCAGCAGGATTTTTATCACTTTTAACTCCCCTTTAATCCCTATTTATCAACGGAAGAGATAGTTCTATGCATGTTCCTTCTCCTATTTTAGAGGAAATGTTACACTGACCGCCAGTCAGAAGCATTCTTTCTTTCATTGCGGCTAGCCCTGATGATGGATGATTGTCATCATGCTCCTCTGGTCGAAATCCTTTGCCAAAATCATAAATTGTAATCGTTAACTGATCCTCTGACCATATGAAATTCATTTTCACATTACAGGTATCCGCATACTTAGCAATATTCGCAAGTGCCTCCTGACATACGCGAAACACTGTAATACTTGTTTTTTCTGGAATCTGCTGTTCTTTACCAGTGGATTCTAAGTCTACAAGGATACCAAAGGTAGAGGTATATAACTTAATATAGCTCTTCATCGCTGAAAGTAAACCAAGAGTGGTTAGGGTAGGCGGATGCAATTCCACAGACAGCAGCCTTATTTCCTGAATGGTTTTCTCTATCAACTGAGACATCTCATGAACATAATTTTTCATGAATGGTTCATTTGCACTTGATTCAATGAACTGTAATCCGGTTAAAATACTATACAGATTTTGTCCAACGCCCTCGTGCAGTTCTAAGGCGATTCGTTTAATTTCTTCTTCTTGTGAGTGAATAATATATGAGCTGATCTGCTGCTGCTTTGATCTTAACTGATCCATTTTGCACCTCCTACTTTTCCTTATAAAAAAAAGGCAGGTTCTTATTATAAGACCTGAACCTTTTTTACTGTATATGTTAAGCCACTTTCCTTATCAAAAGCAGACCATTGATTCTCTGACTGATTTACCTCACTTGTTAATGGCACTGCTAGAAAATAGAAATCATCAAAATAAAAACGAATATGGGTTCCATCCGGGCAGTTCTGCACTTTTTTCACTGTCTTTTTAACTGCTGGAGCTTGATCTCCACCCTCGGAGTCCTGAATGGCAATTTCAACAGGAACACCCACAAATCGTTCTACATCCTCTAGCTTAATGAGTTCCACAGCTATTACATCCTCTCAATACCGGATAAATGAACATCTTATACCCTTGAAGATACTCCCAAAACTTTTCTCCGGCATTCTCCTCGAGATATTGAATGGTTTCCTCCTCGGATGACCAATCGCTCATCCCTTTAATTTCAGCCACAACCATTTCCGCTCCATCAATCTTTTTTTCTTCTAGAAACCAATTCAAGCGTTTTTTTGCAAAGGTATTCTTCAATAACTTATCAATTTCTGTACTAAAATCGCCTGCTTCCGGACGTACGAAACAAAAATCTATATATGTTTCACTAGTCATTGACCTTCACACCTTTTTTATAAATGAGGATTGCAACTGGAAATAAGACCACATTAATGACAGCAGCAATAATCGTATTTGTATAATTTTCATAGAAATATTGATGAACCATATATTGTGTGAAAATTATATTGAGCATCAATACAGCAAGTAGCAAACCAACAGGGAGATAACTACGCTTCATAACGCTTCACCCCCACGGCATAGACTGCACCGTTTTCTACTTTCACATAAATTTCAGGTAGTGGACGTCTAGGTGGACCGGCAATGGGTGCACCCGTTTCTACGTCAAATTTCCCATGGTGGCAAGGGCATAGCATTTCACCTTCATCCTTTTTCCAAAATACAGGACAACGAAGATGTGTACATGCATTTTGATAGGCAACATATTTATTTTCAGACAGTCTGATTAAAATCGCACTGTCATGTTCACCAGGAAACGCAAAGTCGACTGCATCTCCAATTGGTAATGCCTTTACATCAACAATTTTCTGCTTTGGATATTTTTTGTCTCCTAGCCCATTCAATTCTTTTGCTGCTAATACTCCCCATGGAAGAGAGGAAACGGCGAATACTCCAGCCGCTCCAACCAATGTTTTCATAAATCCACGACGGTCTAATTTTCTTTCGTTATTGCGGTTTATATTATGAGTATAGTTATCTTCTTCGAACGGGATTTTATTATTTTTATCTGTCATGATAATCCCTCCTAAAACAATTTAGTGACGCCCTGTAAAATACCAGGGAGATTCACTTTTACGTTTGTTTCGCCTTCTAAATAAGGCATGCTTGTTACCCACTTACCATTATCCAAATTAAACTGCTTTTGTTTTGCTTCAATCTCTTCATCGGTTAACCATTGAAGAGTATTAGATGGACACACACTTGCACACATTGGGGGGATGCCATCCTTTGTACGGTCAATACATAGATCGCACTTATACATTAAATTCTGCTCGGTATCAAACTTCGGTATACCATATGGGCAGGCAATCGTACAGTTTTGACAGCCAATACACTTTTCCACAAGAGCCGATAGTACGGCACCTGTTTCGTGAATTTGAATGGCTTGTGCCGGACAGCTTCTTGCACATGCTGGATTCACACAGTGAAGGCACATAAGAGGCATCGTTTGACGGTTAACAAGCGGGTTCACATCGTAAACATAGTTACGGTTACGTTCCTCATGTCCTCCGCACTGTGTACAAGCCGCTAAACAAGAGCGGCATCCTATACAGTTTTCAAGTTCTAAATATAGCCTCTTTTTCATTTACTGCACCTTCTTCATTTCTAGTTTTTCAATCTGTGCTGCACACGCCTTGAATTCCGGCATCCGTGACATTGGATCAAGTGCTGCAATCGTTAAAAGATTAATAGATTTGTCGTGACCAAAGTGATATGGAACAAATACGGTATCTTTTCTTATGGCTTCCGTAATTTTAACTTTATATTCAGCTTCGCCCCTGCGAGTAAATAGGCGAACATATTCTTCGTGCTCAATATTGTATTTAGCTGCTGTTTCTGGATGTACTTCTACATATGGCTCTGGACACATATCACGTAAGAATTGAATTCGGCGTGTTTGATTTCCAGATAGATAATGATACACCACACGTCCTGTTGTTAAGCGTAGCGGATATTCTTCACATGGCTCTTCAGCTGGTGGACGGTATGGTAAGGCACAAATTTTTGCTTTACCATCTGGATGGTAAAATTTCTTATCTAAGAACATATGTGGTGTTCCTTTGTCATTTTCATCTTTACATGGCCAGAATACACCATCTTGTTTTTCGATTTTATCCCATGTGGCACCATAATAATCTGCATAGCCACCTTTTGATGCTAAGCGGAATTCATCGGCTACATCTCTTGCTGTTTTTAAATGAGAGAAATACTTTCCTCTTCCAAGACGCTCCGCAAGCTCTACTTGCATCTGCCAGTCTGGCTTTGATTCACCAATCGGCTCCTGCGCTTTATTGATTTTAATAATACGACCTTCAATATTGGTTACTGTTCCTTCGTCCTCTGACCAAGTCACACTTGGAAGAATCACATCTGCGAATTCTGCAGACTCAGAAAGATAGAAATCTGCACAAACCATAAAGTCTAATCCTTTTAATGCTTTGCGGACAAAGTTTTGATTTGGTGCAGACACGGCTGGATTTGAGCAAAGTAAGTATAGGCCGCGGATTGTTTTTTCTTCCATTAATTCAAACATTTCATAAGCAGAAACACCTGGTTTTGGCATTTCATCAGGAGTAATTCCCCAAACCTGGCACACTTCTTCAACATGTTTTGGATTCGTAAGTTTGCGATATCCTGGTAGTAAATCTGACTTCTGTCCATGCTCACGTCCACCTTGACCATTTCCCTGACCTGTAAATGTTGCTACACCTGATTTTGGACGGCCAATTTTTCCAGTGACAAGCGCCATGTTTGTGTAGGCTGAAACATTATCCACACCCTTATGCTGTTGCTCGATTCCACGAGCAAACATGACAACAGCATTTGGTGCTTTTCCGTAAATTTCAGCAGCACGTATAATTTTCTCTGGAGCAACACCGGTAATCTGACTTGTATATTCCGGAGTGAATTCTTTCACTAATTCTTTTGTTTCTTCAAAACCATTTGTGTGGTTATTAACAAACTCTTCATCTGCATATCCGTTTTGTATTAATAAATTTAAAATTCCGTTAGCAAGAGCCAGGTCTGTACCCGGTCTTAAGTCCAAGTGAACGTCCGCTCTTCTTGCAATTGGTGTTTCTCGAGGATCGACCACTATGATGTAACCGCCTCTTTCCTGTACATTCCAAACACGGAACATGGAAGTAGGATGGCATTCAGCCGTGTTACTACCAGCAATAAACAAGCAATCTGTTTCGTGGATATCTGTCCATGGTAGCGTCGAACCACGATCCACTCCGAAAGAACGAAGGAAACCACCTGCCGCACTAGACATACAGAATCGGCCATTGTAGTCAATATAACGTGTTTGCATAGCAACACGAGCGAATTTTCCAGTTAAATAACATTTTTCATTGGTCATGGATACACCACTGAAAACTGATAATGTATCTTTTCCGTATCTTTCTTGAAGTTCACCAAACTTTTTAGCGATTAGATCATAGGCTTCATCCCAGGATGCTTCACGGAAACCTTCTTTTGTCCCCTTTAAAGATGCATCGTCTCTAATTAACGGTTTTAAAATTCGATCATCATGATTTGTTTGTTGGTAAGCCGTTACCCCTTTAGGACACATCTTTCCAACCGTTACCGGCCAATCATAACGTGGTTCTACCCCAATAATTTTGTTTGTTTTTGTATTTACACGTAAATTCATTCCACATTGCATTCCACAGTAGCTGCAGTGTGTTTTTACGAGCGTTTCATTTGGATGACGTACATTTTCAATTTCTTTAAAGAACTTATCCCTTTGCATTCTGGTTGGCCTCCTTGACCTTCACTTGGTGCGTTGCGAATCCCGAGAATCTTGAAATACGATATTTTCTACGACATGGAAGACATAATTCAGCGAGGTTGAAGCCATCTGTCATATTAAATTCCATCTCATTGACTCCCAATACCTGAATCACATCGTTTGATTGTTCAACTGATACAAATTTCTCTCCGCATACCTTACATTCTTTCATATGTTGTTCTCCATAATGTTCACGGTAGTTTCTTGCAAACACGCTCATTGGACGGAAAGGAATATGTGCCAGCTTTCCGAATGGCAGGTAGATTAAAGTAACGATGACTGAAAATTGGTGAATTAGTGACATCTGTGGCTGCATCCAGCCATGTAAAAATACGTTTTGGACTGTTAATAAAAGTCCAGTAATGGAAATAAACAATAAAAGATACAGTGGTAAAAAATCGTACATAAACTTTTGTTCCGCTCTTGCTTGCATATTTCTCATACGGCGGTAAAGTGCCATGCAAACACCAGCCGTAACCATAATCGCTGCAATATTTAACGCATTATAGGATAACCAGGCGATGATTCCATCTGCCTTTACCTGCATAATGTTCATTCCGAATAACACAATTGTATAGTATCCATTGTCTTCCATTGTGAAGTACATCCAGCTAAAAACGAGTGGGAAAGTAACTAAGCAGGCTAGCACACAGCCCCAGCCTATTAATATATGTTGCACCCAGCGATAAATGCCCCGATTGCGAATGAAGTCATAAATCGCTAAGTGGCTTACAGCTGTTTTTGGTGTGCTTTTTCTAAAAATGAGCTTCAAGCCCTTTTTAATAAAAATTTTAGTTGGTGGCCTTTCGCCCCAAGCAATAAAGCGGTAGAAGAAACCGCCAATAAATACGATCGTTCCAACCATATATCCATAAAGATTTAAGTCGACATGTGTAAACATTCTTGTGCCGATAAAGGTTAAAATCACAAGTCCGACAACCGTTAAAAACATTGATTTAGCAAAGTGCGATGCAAATGCATCATTGACCGAACGTCCTTGATTTTTAGTCGTTGAGATATTCGCTTGCATTTGGAGTTCCTCCTATAAAAAAAATAACACTTCCGTTTTCTTATCCTAATTGTAAGAAAAACAGCAGGGTTATCTATATAGGGGAATCCCCCTATAATGGGGGGAAAAAACCCCTAAATATATGATATTTAGACAAAGTTCTGTCACAAAGTTCTATAGAGAGTATTTCTTTCTCCAGGAGTACATCAGAAGCAGAAAGCCAATTAACATTTGCACCGTAAATAAGGTTGCATCCCAAAATGAAAGAGAGGTCGGCCCTTCCAAGTACCCAGGCATCACTCTTTTTACTGCAAACAATAATTGTGGGACATAAAAAAACACATACAAGCTAAGCGTTAGAGTGACCCCAATGAAATAGAAGATGGAATAAGTGAAAATGACTCTTTTTTCTTCTGCAAAAACCACTTCTTCCGTTGTCTTGGATTTAATAAAAGGGAACCATTTTATAATCATCTGTTGGGCATTTTCCATTAAGTTATAACACCCAGTTACATTTTCAAAAACGTAGTATAAATCTGTTTTCATGTAAATGCAGCATTGGTAAATGAGACGGATAAAGGTATCTAAAACTACAAGAGACATGATACTCAAGAATATACCGGACCCATTTTTAAAAACTAGCTGGCATATTAATGCAACTGAAAGAAGAAATGTATCAAAACATAGCCCCGCCAAATATACAACAATGCGATCTCTAGAAGGCAGTTTCCAAGCTGCGGACATATCGGTCTGAAGAACGACTAAAATTAACCGATGGCCTACCTCTAGTTTTGTAGGGAGATTATGAGCCCTCATTGCTAAAATATGGCCGAATTCATGTATTAACACTGCACAAAACGTCAACAGCAGCCACACCAGGATATTCAAAACCATATAATCATAGATAAATAAGTCCTTATAGTGAGGAAACAGTGATGGATAAGTAATAAAAAGAATAATATTGAGAATAAATAATCCTGGATAGATAAGTAACATTATTCTATTAAAAAGGAATTTTCCTAGCTGAGGTGGAATAAATAAAAAACCTAAGTTTTCTCCTACCTTACCTTCAATATCTATTATTCTGCCATCCATTTCAGCTATCAGATTTAGTTCTAGTAACTGATCTGCAAAACTGATCAGATCCACTTCTTCTTTAGGGTATTTTACTTTTAGAATGCTTTCAATTTCCCCTAATTGTTTTCCAGTATCAATTAAATGGATCGCTTCAATACAAACTGCAGGCATCTCATAAAATTCACCAGAAGCTTTATCTTCAACGATGTAATGTTTTTTATCCTTACGAATATTGAGTGGAACTAACAATAGAGTTGAATTAAGTGTAAGGTACATTTTAACACCCTTTTTTTGTTATTTATATAAAAAGAAGGATGCCTAGCCTTTTCGCTTAGCATCCTACATCTTATCGTTACATTCCTACAAAGGGGCACCACCAGCAAGTTGTTTTTACTTTTTTCAGCTTACGAATTTTCATAATACCACCTCCTTGGATAATTCCCATTCTTTCTTACATGTATATGTTTCATGTAATTCAACCCAGGCAGGGAATACTTTTTTAAATTCTTCCACAAGCGTTGGATCAAATTGGGAACTACTACCATCAATAATACTTTGATATGCTTCTTCCACTGGCATTGCTGCTCGGTACGATCGAGATGATGTCATAGCATCAAAAGCATCTGCAATGGAAGTAACTCTTGCAAGCAAAGGAATCTCTTCTCCCTTTAATTGATCAGGGTACCCTTTACCATCCCATCGCTCATGATGTGAACGAATCACACAAATACAATCTTTTATTCCCTCAACATTTTTGACAGCTTCAGCACCTACACCAGGATGTGATTTAATAATCTCAAATTCTTCTTTCGTTAACTTCCCGGGTTTCATTAATATTTGATCAGGGATATGAACTTTCCCGATATCATGTAATAAACATGCATAATAAAATGATTTTTGTTCCTCTTTTGAAAACTTATCAATTTCTTTTGCTAACAATAATGCATAGCTGGCAACTCGTTCACTATGTCCTCTTGTGTATGGGTCCTTCAGTTCAAGTGTAGCAATTACCCCCTTGACAATACCTTCCAACTGATTATCAAAAGAAATCTTGATTGCTCGAACAAGGCCTTGAAAACGAACTAATAAGAATAATGAGAGCAAAGATATAACGACAAACAATATTATTGGAAGGATAAGGTAAGATGCTTTGAAAATAATAGCAGTTAAAATATATTTTGTAATAACTCCTAAACTCACTAACCAAAAGAATCTTGTATTCAGGAAAATTGGTAATGTAATTACCAAGAACACTTCTACCACATTCCCACTGTTATATTCTTTCCCGCTAATAGAATAGGATACAATATCAACAGTAAAAGCAGTTAATAAATAGGTAATAAAAAAAACGTATTTGATCCAAAATTGCTTATTTATCTTATTTAAATAAAACATGATTGGAATTAATATAGTTAATACGATATAATTTAAATACCAAAAATTACTAGGAAGTCCACCTTCCACATGCTTTATATGGACCGGCAAAAAGTAATAATAAAAAAAGTCATAACCCACCAAAATAATATAGAAAATCAAAAGAAACCATTTCACGGTTCGTTGTTCTTCATGTGGTAACATATAAACCTCCGAGTGTGCCAAACACACGCACCTAATAAAATGTCAATATTTTACAACTAACGACAAGATACTGCGTTCCCCTACATTATATATCATATGAAAACTGCTTGAAACATTTTATTTCGCAGATTTTTGTAGAATTCTAGAACTATTTATATACGTATTTTTATGTGATATTGGTAGGGTAACATTAACTTTGGTCCCCATACCGATAACACTTTCAATTTTTAACTCACCATAGTGGTCTAAGATAATTTGGTTCGAAACCATCAACCCTAAGCCAGTTCCATCTTCTTTTGTAGTAAAAAAGGGCTCTCCTAAATTTAAGAAGTTTTCATCTGCAATTCCACAGCCCTCATCAGCAATAGAAATATACAGTTTATTCCCTCCGACTACTCTAACCTGTACTCTTATACTTCCACCTTCTGGCATAGATTCAATTGCATTCTTTATCAAATTTAAAAATACTTGTTTTAGTTGTTTACTATCACAATCTATCGGTGGGAATGGCCCCGCCATAAGGGTCTCAACTGTAATCCCTTGTCTTTCAGCTTGCTGCTGGGTAATTGAAAGAGTGTATGCAATAATTTCTTCAATACTAGCTTTTTCGAACTTGATTGCCCTAGGTTTTCCAATGTACATTAAATCGTTAACAATAGAATTGATCCGGTCAATTTCCTGAATCATTATTGGATAAAAATCATTTGTATTCGGATATCGTTCCTGCTGAAGCTGGGTAAATCCCTTTAACGAAGAAAGAGGATTACGTATTTCATGACCGATGGCTGCTGCCATTTGACCAATTACAGCTAACTTTTCTTTTTTGCGAAGTTCATCATGAACACTAGTTAAAGAATTAATATAGGAATAAAAACGTATCAATACCACATAGGCAATTCCTGATAGAATTACATACAATGCTATTGATATCAACACTTGAAAATCATTTAGGACCACCCCTAAAACTATATACTTTCCAATCATCCCCAAAGTGACCGTCCAAAAATATCTTTTGCTCACAAAAATAGGACTAAAGAGAACAAATAAAACTTCAACTATATGTCCACCTGTATAATGTTTAGTATTGCCAATATAAATTACTAAAGTATTAATAAAATCTATTAATAGGAAGCTGTAAAAATAAATATATTTTACATGGTAGGGGGATCCCTTTCTTAACTTCCAAATAGCAATCGGTAAAATCAAAATTATTAATGGATAAATCCAAAAGCCTAATCCTTCCACTGGACTACCTAATTTTTCATTTTTTAAAGCATATGTCAAAATATCAAAAGCAAAATAGATGAAATAAAACGACCATAAAAATAGCTTTACTGCTTTCCTTTCTTCCAAAATTAATTGGGGACTCTTGATGCTCTTTTTCATTTTGTAACTCCCTCGAAATCTAAATAAAGTTCATTCATATTTAATAATCCTATTTTATCATCTTTCCTCCGAATTTTTGACAATAAATTCAGAAAAACTGCTAATTTTCGACATTCTTCGATTTTATGTAACAAAAAGGACCTGCTATCATTAACAGGTCCTACACTTTCAAAAATATTTAACTTACCTTTTTTAATCGATTACTAGAAATGTTCAAAGTGGAATTTCTATGTCCATATCCAAAGTATACGATTAATCCGATGACAAGCCACACACCAAAACTAATCCAAGAGACTGCTGGAAGCTGAAGTGCTAAATATCCACAGAATAGGAATGCTAGAATCGGAATATATGGAACAAATGGTACACGGAATCCTGTTTTTGGAGCTTGATTATTTTTACGAAGGTATAAGATTCCGATTGATACCGTCATAAAGGCAAATAATGTCCCCATATTAACCAACTCTGCCAATCTGCCTAGAGGGACAAAACCAGCGAAGAAAGAAACTAGTAAACAAGTAATCCAAGAATTAACCGTTGGTGTTTGCTTCTTCTTATCTACCTTAGAGAAGACCTTTGGTAATAACCCGTCACGGCTAATGGCATAAAATAAACGAGATTGTCCATATAGCATAACAAGTAATACAGTAGTGATCCCGGCAATGGCTCCAAGAGAAATAAAGCCGGCAACCCAATCTTGATGAATATAGTTAAGTGCAAAGGAAACAGGATTTTTCACGTCAAGCTGTTGGTAAGGAACAATTCCCGTTAAAATCGCAGAAACAATGATATAAAGAACAGTACATACAATCAAAGAAGCAATAATTCCGATTGGCATGTTCTTCTGTGGATTTTTCACTTCCTCCGCAGCAGTTGATACTGCATCAAAACCGATGTAGGCAAAGAATACTGTTGCCGCACCAGTTGTTACACCGGAAAAACCAAATGGCATAAATGGTGTCCAGTTACCAGGTTTAACGTACCATACGCCCACACCAATAAATAAAAGAACTACTGCCAACTTAATAATGACCATGATTGTATTAAAACGTGCCGATTTTTTTACACCTTGCGTTAAAAGTAAGGTAATCACAAAAACAATGATGATAGCTGGGACATCTATAAACGTCCCATTAGCCGGATCGTAAGCACTTGTTAAGGCTTTAGGGAAATGGATTCCGAATCCAGCCAGTAGACCCTGAAAATAACCCGACCAACCGCTGGCAACTGCTGATGAAGCAAGTCCATATTCGAGAATTAAATCCCAACCTAAAATCCAGGCGATTAACTCTCCGAATGTAGCATAGCTATACGTATAAGCACTTCCTGATACAGGCACAGCTGATGCGAATTCTGCATAGCAAAGTGCTGCAAACACACACGCTAAACCAGATAAAACAAAGGAAAGGATTAATGCAGGTCCAGCATGTTCAGCAGCAGCGACACCTGTTAGAACAAAAATCCCAGTTCCGATAATTGCTCCGATACCGAGCATAGATAAATCAAAAGCTCCTAACTCCTTTTTTAAGGTCACATCTTTTTGACCCGCTTCTTGGATAAGAGCTGAAATAGACTTCTTTCTAAATAAGTTCATAGGAATTCCTCCTGGAAGTAACTGACTAAATGTTCTGAAAAAATAAACTAAAAAATCTATATCGAAATAATATAATCATTTTACATAAAAAGCAATATATTTTGAAAAATAAAATAATTTGAAAATAATCCCTTGTAAATTACTTACATTAAAATCTATTAACAATAAAATTATTATTCTAGTAAATAAAAATGCAGTTTATAAAATAGTTATCGTTAAATGTCCTTATGTTTTCCATTAAAGTCTCTGACTTTATTATTATTAATAACATCGATATTTTTCGTACCTACGTAGTTCAAACATTAGCACCATTCAAAATCATAGAAGTTGCTTTGACTTCTGACAATGTTACTGCTTTTTTCTCCTACTCTGTCACAAGTGGCTTTACCTTCTGACAATGTTGCTACTTTTTTCTCCTACTCTGTCAGAAGTTGCCTTACCTTCTGACAATGTTATTGCTTTTTTCTCCTACTCTGTCAGAAGTTGCTTTGCCTTCTGACAATGTTACTGCTTTTTTCTCCTACTCTGTCAGAAGTTGCTTTGCCTTCTGACAATGTTACTGCAATTTTCCACTACTCTGTCAGAAGTTGCTTTACCTTCTGACAATGTTGCTACTTTTTTCTCCTACTCTGTCAGAAGTTGCCTTACCTTCTGACAATGTTGCTACTTTTTTCTCCTACTCTGTCAGAAGTTGCCCTACCTTCTGACAATGTTACTGAAATTTTCCACTACTCTGTCAGAAGTTGCTTTACCTTCTGACAATGTTGCTACTTTTTTCTCCTACTCTGTCAGAAGTTGCCTTACCTTCTGACAATGTTGCTACTTTTTTCTCCTACTCTGTCAGAAGTTGCCCTACCTTCTGACAGTGTTAATGCAATTTCCCACTACTCTGTCAGAAGTTGCCTTACCTTCTGACAATGTTGCTACTTTTTTCCCCTACTTTCTCCGAACTGTTTTAAATCCAGAAAAAATAAAATTAAAATCCACTCAACTTGTCCAAAATTTTACGAAAAAAGCAAATAAAAAAGGATGATAGTAAGGGAATTCCCCATACTATCATCCTTTTGTGCTAATCTATTAAGCCACTTTTGTTTCCAACTGAACCCGTGGAGAATTCCACATATTAATCCATTTCTTAATAGCTGTAACCATAATAATTACTCCAAGTGTCAGCATAATGATGGATAGAACTCCATTTAATACGCTATAGCCTGCTGATGCTGAATTGAGGTATACATTTTTAATCATCCAATATCCAGCATAGTTTACTGTAACAAACAAATAAGATAGTGGCACTAAGCATGTAAGCATATAACGTCGCTTATCTGCCATTCTCAGAATAACTGTTGCCCCAACAATTAAACCAATCGATGCCATTAACTGGTTAGAAACTCCAAAGAGTGCCCAAACAGATCCGATATCACCTGAGAATAGTAAGTATCCCCACATGAAACATGCTAATGCACTTGCAAATATGGATCCAGGAAGCCAATCTGTTTTCTTCAACGGCTTAAAGAATTCACCAAAGAAGTCTTGAATTAAATAACGAGCTACACGTGTACCTGAGTCAATAGCAGTCAAGATAAATACTGCTTCAAACATAATAACAAATTGGAAGAAGTAAGATGATAACTTAGCAAACCATGGAATACCTGTGAAGACATAAGTCATTCCGACAGCTAGCGTAACCGCTCCGCCCGTTCTTCCTTCAAGGTTAATTCCAATTTCGTCAGCAAGCTTTGGTAATTCTACTACTTGCATTCCCAGTGTCTTAAACACTTCTGGAGTTGAGTTAATTGCGAAATAATCTGCTGGCTGTAGTGCAGTGGCTGCAATAAGCGCCATAATCCCTACCACACACTCTACCAACATTGCTCCAAAACCTACAACCTTAATATCTGACCAACGATCAAGCATTTTCGGAGTGGTACCCGAACCAACAAATGCGTGGAATCCGGAAATCGCTCCGCAAGCAATGGTAATAGAAATAAATGGCCAAACGGGTCCACCTAGAACTGGTCCGCCGCCTGAAGTAAATTTCGTAAATGCAGGCATTTCAATACTTGGATTGATAATGAAAACACCTATGATTAAAGCAATAAATACACCAATTTTCATAAAACTGCTTAAATAGTCACGAGGTGCAAGCAATAACCAAACAGGCAGTGCTGCTGCAAAGAATGCATAGATTGGTAGAATAATAGCTAATGTTTTCGTATCTAATGTCAGCCAATCTCCTAAAACAGTATGCTGGATAGATGGACCAACAAAAACGCCTACCATGACAAGAATAAAACCAATAGTTGAAGTTAATTTCAAATTACCTGTTTTCTTATAAGCAATCCCAACAAACATCGCAATTGGTATCGTGATTCCTACAGAGAACGTACCCCATGGGTTATTTTCAAGAGCATGAAGGACAACCATTGATAGCCCTGCCATAGTAATTGTGATAATGAACAACATGGCTAATCCCGTACAGAAACCGGCAACAGGTCCGAGCTCTTCTTTTGCTACCTCTGATAAAGATTTTCCTTTTTTCTGCATGGATGCAAAAAGAACAACTGCATCATGGACTGCTCCACCAATAACTGCACCAATTAATAGCCAAAGTAACCCTGGCAAATAACCAAATTGTGCAGCAAGAATAGGCCCTACAAGTGGTCCAGCAGCTGCGATCGCCGCGAAGTGGTGACCAAATGTTACCCATTTATTTGTAGGGACATAGTCCTTACCATCATTTAATTCGTGTGCAGGTGTAGGTTTTGAGTCATCTAACTTTAAAACCTTAGCTGCCATGAATGTACCATATAAGCGATAAGCAATCATTAAAATACAAATGGAACCGATTACAATTGAAACCGCATTCATTATTTCAGCCTCCAATCTCATTTCCTTTCATCTGCTATTATCATACTTCAAGAAAACGCTAACATAGAGTTTTCAGGATGAAAGGTAGAAATATAGACTTGAAATGCAAAAACAGCCGCTTAAAAACCAAGCAGCTGTTTTAACTCTTTTGTATAGGTTCTACTAACAGGAACCTTCTCCCCGTCTGCCATAATTAGATTATAGGTCGAATTAAACCAGGGCTCTATCTCAATAATCGAATTCAGGTTGACTAGATAGGATCGATGGACACGAATCATTTGAGAGTTTTGTAGTTTTCTTTCAAAAGTAACTAAAGGCTCATTTACCACAAACTTTTGCTTCTCAGTTACAATAATCGTTTTTCCTTCATTGGTACTGATATAAAGAATATCGTTAACATTTACTAATATTATTTTTTCATCAACTGTTACAGCCAGTTTTTCTGTATTAGAAAATAAGCCCGTCTTTGAAGGCATTGGAATATTAGGTTCCTTACTTCCTAAGAGCTTCAACAGTTTTTCAATCGTTTGGTGAACTCTTTTTTCATCGAACGGTTTTAGGATATAATCAGCTGCATTTAATTCAAATGCCTTTAGAGCGTACTCATCATAAGCGGTGGCAAACACAATCAGAGGAGGATATTCAAGTTTATTGATTCGGCTGGCAATTTCCATTCCACTTTCATCTGCAAGCTGAATATCTAGAAAAACAACATCTATATCGAGGTTTTCCATTTTATCTAACGCTTCATCCACACCGCCAGCTTCACCAGCTAATTCAACCTGCTTACTCCGTTTTAATAGATAGCCAAGCTCGTCTCTAGCCAATGGCTCATCGTCAACGATAAATGCTCTTAACAACATCCTCACCCCACTTCTGCTGCGTTAATGGCAGCTTAATCCATACTTTTGTCCCGCACTCTAGTTTACTTTCAATTTGAAAAGAAGCTGTAAGTCCATAAATTTCTTCTATTCTTTTTTTTATATTCCACAGAGCAGTTCCCGTTCCTTTAACTGAATCTATCGTTTGATTTCCTAGTCTTTCTAGTAGTTCTGGCTGGATCCCCTTCCCATCGTCTTCCGTCAAAAGGACCATTCCGTCCTGCTCCTGAAACGCCCTGACCTTCACTGCCCCGTGTTTGGCTTTTGGAAATGCGTAACGAATAGCGTTTTCAACAAGCGGCTGTAGGGTAAATGGAGGAACAAGGATTTTTTTTAACGCTTCATCAATTTCTAGCTCGACATTGTAGCGATCGGGAAACCGAGCTTGTTCAATCCTTAAATAGGCCTCCACATGCTCAAGTTCTTTTTCAAGTGGTATTAACATTTGCCGAGCGCCTTGAAGATTACTACGAAAAAAAGTACTTAGATTGATTAATAAACTTCTAGCTTTATCTGTATCCGTTCGAATAAGGCTTGAAATTGTATTGATTGCATTAAAAAGGAAATGTGGATGCACTTGGGCTTGTAGAGCTTTAATCTCAGCATCCTTTAATAATCTTGTTTGAAGTTCTAACTCTGCCATTTCTAATTGAACAGAGAAAAGTTTCCCTAGACCCTCAGCAAGCTCTTGCTCAACGCGGTCAAGCTTTCTCGAATCAGTGAAATAAAGCTTCAAAGTACCAACAATTTTCTCATGAACCTGAAGTGGCAAGACAATAGCAGCCTCTAAAGGGCAATTCGTATCAAAACATTGAATTTCCATTGCAGATCTTGCAATCGTAATGTTTCCTTGTTCAAGAACCTTTTTCGTTAATTCCGTTGCCATGTTTCCTGATGGAATATGGTGATCGGATGCAGCGCCAACATGTGCCAACACCTGAGTTTGGTCTGTAATTGAAATTGCATCAGCGTTTGTCCATTTTAAAATAATTTCTGCCGCCTTTTTACATGAATCCACATTTAACCCCTGGCGGAAAAACGGGAGTGTCTGATTAGCAATATATAACGCCTTGTGGGTTTGAAGTGCACGCGTACGTTCTTGTTCTTGAAGGATTTCCTGAATAATCAATACAAAAAGAAGCGTTCCAAAACCATTAATAACAATCATCGGCAAGGCAATGACCTCCACTAAATGGAGTGCTTCTTCATATGGCTTTGCTAGTAAAAGAATGACCCCCATTTGAGCAAATTCCATCGTTATTCCAATAATGACTGCTTTCCATGGAGATAATCCTTCTTTAATCTTAAAGCGTTTACTTAAAAAACCCGTAACAACCCCGGCTGAAATGGTGGAAATGGCACAGGCTGTAGCGGTAAATCCGCCCAAAGTTAATCGATGTAAGCCCGCAATTAATCCGACTCCAATACCGACAATAGGTCCTCCTAATAATCCACCCATCGTGACTCCCATGATTCTTGTATTGGCAATCGCACTTTCACTATCCATATTTGTCAGCCACTCTTGGGAAGTAATTAACCCATGCCCAATTCTTACACCAGTATAATTGCTGATGACACCGAAAATTCCAAATATAATAATCATGACTACCTTTGCAGAAAGGTCATGTTCATTATGAATAATTTGACGAAATGACTTCATCCTCGAAAGGACGAAAGCAACAATGATTAAAATGCCTACACGTTCAAGCATTAGAGGTAATAATTCAACCATAGGATTTTCCCCTTATCCTCTGCATTAAATAAAAAGCTATTACCATTATTATATCAAAAAAATAAGCTAACTGTCTTTAAGACTAGCTAGCGTTTACATTCATTACCATCTGTTCTTTTTTCCCTTCAGGAAGCACCAACGTGACTTCGGTTCCGACTCCAAGCACACTGTGATAGGAAATTTTCCCATTCATCGTTTGGATGATTTTTAAGGATACTGATGTACCAAGCCCCGTCCCCTTATCCTTTGTGGTATAAAACAAAGTACCTATCCTAGCTATCTGTTCTTCCGTCATTCCCTTACCCGTGTCAGCAATCTTTACCGTGGCATGATAATCGTTTGATTTGGAATGAACAGTTACTTTTCCACCTTCTGGAGTTGCCTCGATTCCATTTTTGATCAAATTAACCAAGGCCTGCTTAAATTGATTCCGATCGGTAACAAGAGAAAAGCGGTTCGATTCTAATTCGCTTTCAAGCTGTACTCCTTGTTTGGCTGCGAGTGGTTCCATCAAAATCACTACTTCTGCTAGAACTTCTCTCAATGAAAACTCCTCAACTTTTTCAAATTGCGGCTTAGCAAAATTTAAATAATCATTAATAATCAACTCAGCACGTGCTAATTCATTTAATACGAGAGAGAGATATTGATAGTTTTTCCCCGATTCTTCTCGTTGCATCAATTGTAAAAAACCCTTCACAACCGTTAGTGGATTTCGAACCTCGTGGGCAAACGATGCAGCAAGCTCACCGAGGGTATTTAATTTTTCTGCCCGTTGAATTTCCTTCTGCATCTGGTTTCTTTCAATTATGCCTTCATTCAACTTTGCAGCCAGTCCCAAAGCTAACGTTTGAATGGCACCGACAAGGATAAGATCGGGGATATTAAAATCAAGTTTAAAGAAGTTACCCTCTAAATAGCGAAAGATACTTAGCGAAAGAAAACAGAGTGTTAGAGACCAAACACCCGCGAGCATGGTTAGGACAACTCTTTGTTTAGGAGAATACCTCCAAAAGATTTTGAGTAAGAGGAAGGGAATTAGAGCAGTTAAGACTGAGTTTGAGAGTCCAAAAACCATCGTACCTCCCCCCAATATCAAGCGAGTTCCAATTATGGAGGATAATACAATACCTCCTGCTACAGGTCCTCCGTAAAGAATCGCTAACACAAGGGGTACATAGCGAAGATCCCAATGAAATCCATAGTTTGCATAGGAGAAAAGCATACAGGTTATAGCGGCAATACTTTGTAAAAATCCGCATAAATAGGGCGATTTATTTTTCCGGTTATTATCCATAAGAGTACTGGATAGTAGGACTGGTGCTATAGTAATCAAAACATTCAAAAGGAGCTTTTCTGCCAGCATTGTTATTCCCCCATGGATACCTATCTAATATAGTTAACAATACGACAAAAACCGCCATTTTTCCTTTTTTCTATAAAAAGTTTTTAAATGAAATTACCTATGGTCACCTGTAAACTTTCCATAATATACATAGCATTTTCGATCTTCATCAATTTCTCTTGAATCTAAGGCAAATTCCATAAACTTGCCGTTCCTTTGAACATAAATGACATCAGCATGCAGAATCGTTAACACCTCTTCATGCTCCCAAATCTCTCTTTTTTCGATTAGGGATGTACCAGCCAAAGCAATTTCTCTAATTTCAAGGCCAATGTGGGAATATATTGGTTCCATTGAATCCTTGGGGAACTGTTCCTTTTGAACATATAACACTAGTGTACCGTCAGGGTCCGTGGCGGTTGCCGTAACCCCATACGTTTCCCCTTCCTTCACAAAAAATTCACAGGACATTCTTGCGACTGCTTCTGCTGTAGAAATGTGAAGATAATTCCATAGAGCAGGGTATTGACGATATTTGTCATCTAGCCGGTACTCTAATCTCATCTTTCATGCCCCCTTCTTAATCTTCCTATTTTTTGCATTGTTTTCCTGGCGTTACCTTCTATAATAATATTATATACAAATAAAGGAGCGTGAGAAGGTGAAGAAAACTCAATGGTTAATTACTGGTGTTCTCTCCTCACTTATTGCAGGAACCTTGTCTGGCTGTTCAGATGATCTTCCACCACAACCTGATGACCCCAGCTGCCAGGATTGGGAATGGGATGATGAGCAAGGTGTATGGCAATGTGACGATACTCATTCCAGTCATTATCACCATTATTATCACGGGGGAAGTTTTTTCAGTAGCAAATCTTCTCTTTTAAAATCGTCATCCTATAAATCCTATCGATCTTCGTCAAGTTTTAAAGGTGGATTTGGCAGTGGTTCCAAAGGTGGGTTCGGAGGATAACATGTCTTCATATTCAGTCAAACGGAAATCCTTTTATTCTCAATTCCCATCTTACTGGGCTGATCTTTATGGAAGTGAATATAGTCTGTTTCAGGTCTTGACCGTAACTGAACAACAGGCCTGTCTCATAAGGGAAGCAACCGAACGTATGGGTGCCGTTTTTTTCAAGACTGCCCGCCTGCTTCGCAGTCTTTCAGATGAACAGCTACTTGAACTGGGGTACCCTAAATCAAGCCTAGGGTTTATCAGGTCAAAGCATCTTTTTCCAGAATCAGTGATCGCCCGCTTCGATTTTGCCGTTACAAAAGACGGAATCAAATTGCTCGAATTCAACAGCGATACTCCTACTTTTATCGTGGAATGTTTCCACATAAACGGCAAGGTATGCAATGAATTCGGACTCATCAATCCGAATGAAAACGCTGAACGCCTCCTTTCCTCTGGGATTACTAAAGCAGTGATCGATGCATCACATGGAAAGAACTCTCCTAATATTGTCTTTACAGCCCATGATGACCATATGGAGGATTGGAATACCACCATTTATTTAAGTGAGCTATGTCAGGTGAAAAATAAAGTAGTTCCCTTATCTGCTCTTCAGATAACAGATAATGCTGTTTTTGACTCCGAAGGTAAGGCCATTGATGTTTTATACCGTCAAACCTACCCTCTCGAACATTTACTAGAAGACCGGGATCCAATTACAGGTGATTTAGTTGGAATTGAGTTATTACAGCTTGTAAATAAAGGGAATCTCTCTCTAATCAATCCCGTTTCCGCCTTCCTGCTTCAACCCAAATCAATCCAGTGCTTGATTTGGGGATTAGCTGAAAATGGAGCTTTTTATACGGAGGAAGAACAGAAGTGGATAAAAGAATACATGCTTCCTACATATCTTGAAGCAGATGTTTTTACAGGAAAACAATCTTTTGTAAAAAAGCCTTCACTAGGCAGAGAAGGTGATACCGTAACAATTTGGGACCATCAATCCAACATTACTGCCCAGAACGCCTTTCAAACCTATCAGGAAGAACTGCCTGTTTACCAAGCGTATGCCCCCCTACCTACCGTGTCCTTGGAAACGGAAAAAGGAATGGAGGAATTATCCTACGTAATTGGGTCCTTCCTTATTGCTGGGAAAGCAAGCAGTATTGGGGTCAGAGCTGGAGGAAAAATCACCGGTAACGAATCATACTTTTTACCAATTGGAATCAAAAAATAAAGGGAGGATGCACATGGCGAATTTTTTATTATACTTAGCAGTTACACTTGGTCTTTTATTAGTAGGACTCTTCCTAATGGAAGTAACTACAAAGGTAAAAGAATTTTCCTTAATGGCCAAAGGAAACAAAGCAGCAAGCTACGTACTAGGCGGAAGGTTGCTCGGTTTAGCCATCGTTTTGTATTCTACTGCCGCTAATTCCATCTCTTTAGCAGATATGGCTATATGGGGAGCGATTGGAATTATCGCGCAAATTATCGTGTTTTACCTAACAGAATGGCTCACTCCAAGGTTCAATGTTATGCAGAGCATTGAGGAGGATAATCAGGCAGTTGGCTTGTTCCTCATGTTTTTATCCGTTTCCATCGGAGTCGTCATTGCTGGCTGTTTAACGTATTAAAAAACGCATCCCCCGGATGCGTTTTTTATTACAATTGCTTATAAGTTTCTTTATCGCAGATAACAAACAGCCTAGCCTCACTAGGAATCGCTTCATTCCATTTCTTTAGTATATTTAAGTCACTACGATCAGCAATGAGCTGTGCCCCTTTCTCTTTAAGAAAATCATAGGCCACTCCATAAGTCGTCCATTCAGGCTTTACTTTCACTTCCCATAAATCACTTCCCCCGTCCCCATCCTTCCGACTTAATAGCTGGGTAAAAAGATGGCTTGCTCCTTTTGTTTGCGCCGACTTCGCCATAAGATTCGATACAGATTCATGTGAAAGGATGAACTCATCAATCTTTACATGTTTAAAATTACCTACATGCTTCTCATTTAGAATTTCAGCGATGGTATAAATGTTATTATCTGTTCCTTCATCATATCGCTCTATGGAGGAAGCAACTAAGAGCGTTTTACCATCTGCTAAGTCAGCATTATTGATGCCATCCGGAGCAAATAATAGAACGGCTTTGGCTTTTTCAATTCCTGCTTTTCTTAGCGTATCTTCATCCGTAGGACTTCCTTGGATATACAGAAATCTTTCATGTTCATAGGGGGTTTTCTCTAACTCATCAATAAGGACAAGTTCTGTTTTAGAGTCTCCGAGAAAAAGCTCATTAATCGTGTTTTTACTCTTAGTGGTCCAGCCGATAATGACATAATGGTCTGCTCCTCTGAACGTCATTCTTCCTTCCTCCTTCATTCGCTTGTATTGCGAAACAGCATCAACAATGACTCCAATCACTACACCAAAAAGACCGATACCTGCTGTATAAACAATCAGCATCGCCCAAATTCTTCCTAGCTGTGTTGTTGGAGAAACGTCTCCGTAGCCGACCGTTGTCATAGTCGTGAGAATCCACCAAACAGCATGAAAGGTGTTTTCAAATGTTTGCGGTTCTAGTATTCTCATAATTTCTGCGTTAATCAAAATAAAAAAAGTAGTAACCAATAGTAACGTTCGATATCGGTATTTAGCCGCCGTTATAAACAGTTTCCTAAAAAATAGCATGGTGCTCCCCCACTCTTTCTGTGGTGATTACTTGTTTTCTTTTCTCATATAAAAGGGATTCCTTTGCACAGGCACCCATTCTTCCGTTTGTTCTAGCTGACCTGCGAGTGAAAAAAGAAGGTCCTCTCTTCCTCTCGCTGCCATGAATTGTACGCCAACAGGGAGTCCATCGGATGTAAGATGGATAGGCACGGTCATGGCTGGCTGACCGGTTAAATTAGCTAGCTGTGTAAAAGGAGTTCTTTCTAAATTTTTTTCTGCCACTTGTTCAACAATCCCTGCTTTTTTCATTAAGCCTCCTAAGGAAAGCTTTCCGGCAAACTGCAATGCTGCTTTTTCAGATTTACTTGGCTCAAGTTCACCTATTTTCGCAGGTGTAGCCGCTGTTGTTGGAGTAAGAAGCAAATCATATTGTTCATGGAACTGTTCCATTTGAATGGCAGCTTTATCCCACTCTCTAATACTTAATACAAACTCCTCAGCTGAGGTGGCTTTTCCCACTAACCCGAGCATCCATGTTGTCGGTTCTACATCACTCATTCTTGACTTTCTTCCTAGAACTGTTTCAAGGGTGGACAAACCGGCAGCTACCTCACCAAAATACATAGTTAGATAGCTTTTAGCTATTTTTCTTCCATCAACTGGTACGTCTACTTCAACCACGTGATGGCCCATGGACTCTAAAAGCTTAGCTGTCTTTAAGACTGCCTCTTTACAATCTTGATCAACCACATTTCCAAGCGGGGACTTTACAGAGAATGCGATTGTCCATTTTCTCTCAAACGGTTCATGCAATAATTGCAGATACTTCTCTTCAAATGGAGGAGCATAAAAGGCCGCATATTTCTCATGGATACTAATCTCATCAAGCATAGCTGCACTATCCCTAACCGTCCTTGAAAGAATGTGGTCTACTGAAGCCCCTTGCCAATGTCTAGCATAATGGGGTCCAACGGGTGTCCTGCCACGAGTAGGCTTGATGCCAAATAGTCCACAATAGGCTCCGGGTATCCGAATAGAACCGCCACCATCATTTGCCCCTGCTATTGGAACCATTCCGCTAGCCACCGCTGCAGCCGACCCTCCACTTGACCCGCCTGGCGTATGGTTAAGGTTCCACGGATTCCGAGTAGGTCCGTAATATTGAGGTTCTGTAATTCCCATTAAAGCAAACTCCGGTACATTTGTTTGCCCTACAAATATTACACCAGTTTTCCTCAATTGTTTCACATATTCGGAATCGACATTTGCTCGGTAGGTTTGCAAAGCCCTAGA
This sequence comes from Bacillus sp. (in: firmicutes), assembly GCA_039832695.1. GTDB lineage: Bacteria > Bacillota > Bacilli > Bacillales > Cytobacillaceae > Neobacillus. Next base: position 142,982 of record JBDOMM010000047.1, on the reverse strand, counting down.
ACCTGAGGTAATTTTTTCTCCTTCCACCTCTTGCGTAATATCTTTCAAGAGCATCGGTACTCCAGCAAACCTACTATTTAGATTTACGTTCTCCACTGCTTTTTCAGCCCTATCATAAAATCTGTTGATGACAGCGTTTAACTGGGGATTAAATTTTTCTATAGTGTGAATGGCTTCAGCAAGCACTTCCTTTGGCTTTATTTCCCTGTTTTTTATCAATTCTGCTATACCTAACCCATCATAATTTTTATAATTAAAGCCCTCCATCCAATTCACTCCCATTCAAACGTTTTTTTATATACTACTTCGATTAACAAATGCTCTATTCCTTTTCCACACAGTTTTATTTACGTTTTTAGAAATGGTTCTTTTCCTATATTGGTTAAAAAGCTAACTCCTAAAAACACATTTGACAAGAGAAGTAAATTACTGTAAAATAAGTAATTGTGCTTAGCACTAGGGTAACTTGGAATTATAAGATAACGCAATGTAAGAATTTATTTCTGGCATTCTGCTTATGTTTTAATATAAAGACTTATTCACACTGGATCGGCTTCGGAGCCGTTAGGATGTAAGAGAGGTAGGGCTTACGTCGTTTAGGTACAAAACCATCAGGTGGAAGAATAACCGCGGCAAATTTGTTTAAAAAACAATGGATTATATATAAGTTTTTACTTGCGAACAGAACAGTTCAGCGCCTGAGAGCGCATGATAGCTAGACAGTAATACTGTCTGAATAAGACTAGCATTCACAAGTTACAATAATGATTCTTTGGGAATCAACAATAAGCAATAAGAAGGCAGAGGAATTTAATTTCCTCTGCCTTCGTCCAATTTATAGAGCTTTATTTCTCTATCACAATCGCTTGCTTACCCATTTGTTCCCAAGCTTTTATAAAGCTTTCACGGTTAAGTTTTCTATTTTTAATTCCATAGGGGTCATTGATATAAATATGAGTTTCATCGTAACCTGTGATTGCGACACTGTGTTCACTAAACGTAATATCAATTTTTCCTTGCGGTGTATCCCACGTTTGGAAGACAGAGACAGGCGCAAAGGTTGAAGTGGTAATAATCCATACCGGGAGCCCTTGACCCACTTTCTCTAAAACCTCGTCAAATGAATGGTTGGTTAGATTCACAGCTCGATCACCAACATATTTTTGCGCTAATTCTAATACAGGTCCGTTGTAAACACCGAGTCCTGGACCCTTTGCCATATTCCCTACAAACCCGGCATTAGGATTTCCCTTTTGTCCATTATTATAGGTTAACGGAACGGTTTTAATATTTTCCGCTAATTCATTTTTTGTCACCTTAACACCATGATAGTTCAAAATCATCGCAAGACTGGTTACCTCACATCCATTATAAAGCTTAGGTGCATCCATTTGGTTTAGCAATGGTACATCCAGTAATATATGATCTGGAGTACTTGGCTCAGTATTCGTTACTTTTACTTCGTTAACTGGCTCCGGATCTTCTTTTAGTACTTCTTTGTTTAATGGTTGTGAGTTCGTTTCTTTTTGAGACTCAACATCCGTTGTCTTCGTTTGCACCACTTCTTTTAATTGAACAATAGCCGGCCAATTAAATTTCCCTGCAAAAATAGTATTTGCACCAATAAAAGATATGAATAAAACAATAAGGACGAATAAAAATTTTTTCATAGACGAATATACCATTCCTTGCGTTAGACTTTGTCAGGTACTAGCAGATTAGTAAAATACTACTATATAAACATACCAAATAATCCAAAATGGATAAAGGAAAAACTTTTCCAACTCATCTTAATCCTTAAACCTTAAGTTCTCCTTAAGAAAATGAGGCTGCACCAAAAGCAAAGGGGCCAGCCTCGAATATTCCACTATTCAAATCCTTCTTTGATTAATTTTTCGAATGACTTGATTGATTACCTCAGAAAAAACTAAGCCGAAGGCAATGGCTCCAGCAAGCATCAATACCTTCGCAGCTGACCCTAATGCTGCATTATAGTCATTTTCCACAAAATGTCTCATGGCATCATATGCTAATCCCCCTGGTACAAGAGGAATAATCCCAGCAACACTAAAGATAATGACTGGAGTTTTGTAAAACTTAGCTAATTCCTGACTTAGAACTGCTATAAAAATAGTGGCTGCTAATGTAGCAGATATGGCATCATTTGAATATCTCTCGAGAAGATAATAAATAAGCCAACCTCCCATTCCGATCAATCCACATTTTATTAATGTTTCTTTTGGTGCATTAAAAAGGATACCAAAAGCTCCTGTGGCAATAAAACTTGTTATTAATTGACCAAGGATTTCCATATTCATTCCCATCCACCTTTATAAAAACGATAACACAACAGCAATTCCTGCTCCAATGGCAAATGCTGTTAGAAATGCTTCTGCTCCCTTAGATAAACCAGAAACTAAATGTCCTGCCATTAAATCTCTGATTGCATTGGTGACTAACAGCCCAGGAACTAATGACATAACGGAGCCAATGATAATTTTATCTAATTGCTCCCCAATACCCATTTTGACAAGTAATACAGAAAGTAAACCAATAACAAACGAGGCTAAGAACTCCGAGAAAAATTTAATAGGAACAAAACGATGGAAGTAGACAAAGCTAAGATAGCCCAAACCTCCTGAGACCATGGAAGGGATAAAATCACTCCATCCTCCGTTAAACATGATCATAAAGCACCCGCTTGCTAATGAGGCCGCTGCTACCTGATATTTAAAAGGGAACGTCACATCAAGAGAATCAATTTCTTTTAATTGCGCTAGCGCTTCTTGTAAATTGATTTCACCGCTACTGATACTTCTTGAAACGCTATTCACCATAGCCACCTTTTTTAAATCAGTGGACCGCTCTGAAATCCGAATCAGCTTGGTCTTGGTCGGTTCTGCCCCTTCAGCTGAAAAAATGATACCAGTCGGAGTGACATAGCTATGAGTTGATTGAATACCTAACGCGGCGGCAATGCGCATCATGGTATCTTCCACTCGATACGTTTCTCCGCCGCTTTGGAGCATGATTTTTCCTGCCAGCAAGCAGACCTCCATAATATCATAGGTTTGTTCAACTTGTTTCTCCATTCAATTCTCACCACATTATCTTTACATTTGTTACTTAGTTTAAATCAAAACAAGACTTTATACAAAGATGATTTAAATAATGCAGAAAATATAGGATTAAATGACCATTATTTCAAAAATATGAAAATAGGTACCGCTTACTTCTATACACTAACAGCAAATTTGTTATATAATATTATATAATGACTTGTGTACTGAAGGGGATTTACTAATGAAATTAAATAACTCAAGTTCCACTCCATTGTATGACCAGTTAAAACAAATCCTTAAAGAATCCATTGATCAGGGGATTTATAACGCCGGGGATCGATTACCCAATGAAACAGAGCTGTGTGAATTATATGGTGTTAGCCGTATTACGGTAAGAAGAGCCATTCAGGAACTGTCCGATGAAGGTTTTTTAGAGCGAAAACAAGGAAAAGGAACCTTTGTTACGAGGACTAAGATTGCTAGAGAATTGGTTTCCGTCGATGGATTCACTGATTTTAGTAAACAGCTCGGCAAAAATCCATCAAAGAGGATATTAGCCTGTGAAGAAGTAAAAGCTACTCCAGCCATTGCTGAAGCACTTCAAATACCTGTTGATTCTCCTGTTTTAAAATTGGTACGTATTATGTCGATTGATCAGCAGCCTTTTGTATTGGATATCGCTCATTATTCGCTGGAACGCTTTCCTAATTTGTTTGCAAACTTTGCAGAACATGAGTCAACATATGATGTTTTAAAAAATATCTATCATATTAATATTCAATCAGGTTCCAGTAAGAAAATTATTACAGTTGTAACCGCTTCAACAGCAGAAGCTGAATACTTGGATTGTGAAGTAGGAGAAACTTTATTTAATATCGATAAGACGGTTTATGATGAAGCTGGGATTCCTATTCACATATCCACTTTTAAAACAAGAACTCAGTTAATTGCACTAACTATTACAACTTAAATAAAAAGGAATGAAGATGAATACCAACCTTCATTCCTTTTTATTTTACCAAATTAATTGCTTTCCAAATCCAAATGCGCCATTGACTTCGCAAGTCCTCGCTGCAATCTTTGCAGCTGCTTGTAACGATTCTTCGATTGTGAACCCTTTAAAATGATGGGTTAAGAATCCAGCTATAAATGAATCACCGGCACCTAATGTATCCACCACATCTGCTTCTTCTATTCCCTGGCTGTAGCGTTTATTATTATGTGACATAACCACACCCTTGGATCCCCTTGTAATAATAATAAAAGGGCTTCCTAATCCATGAATTTTATTGAATAGCTCCTCTAGTTCAACCTCTGTTAAATCACTACCCGAAATAAATGCAAATTGAATATGTGGACAAGCCTTTTCTAATAATTCATTTGTAAAGTGATTAGAAAAGTCATATGACACAGGCAGATACTGTTTTAGAACCGGCAATTCATCGTCTAAATGACTATAGATACTAGTATGTACCACATCAAATCTCTTGATATATTCATAGTCATCTATTGCCAAATTCAGCTTAAGCTTTGACTGAACACCGCCTTTATTTGATTTAATAAAGATCCTGTCACCTTCCTCATTTAGATCCACATAGGCTTTTCCACTTTCACCAATCGCTCTTCTAACTAGACTGCTGTCTACCCCATTTTTACTTAATGAATCAAGGATATGATCCCCTTCCACATCGTTTCCAACAATCCCTATAAAGCCCGAAGCCTCTGCCCCGTTTCGTTTGGCTAAAACCGCCACATTTAAAGCATTTCCACCAGGGAACATTTCATTTCGATCTTGATAAATATCAACCACGCTATCCCCTATTCCAATGATTTTCATCATGTCTCACTCCTTCTTATCCTTTAACACTTCCGGATGATAACCCTCGAATAAAATACTTTTGCATAAAAATAAATAATAAAATAATCGGTAAGGCAGATATCATTAATCCAGCCATAAGGACTCCCCAATTAGTTTGCAGGGCATCCCGAAACTGCATTAAACCAGCAGGTATTGTTTTCAATGCATCAGAATCAACAAAGATTAATGCAAACATAAATTCATTCCAAGTGTAGTAAGCCGTCAGAACGACCGCAGTAAGCAAGATGGGCTTATTTAAGGGAACAAGAATCTTTAAAAAGATGGTCCACGTACTGCAACCATCAAGAAAAGCAGATTCCTCTAATTCTTTCGGTACTTCAAGAAAAGCAGCCCTAATTAAAAGTATAGTGATGGGAATGCGATAGGCAACATAAGGAAAGATCATGGCAAAGTACGTATCATGAATGCCTAATAATTGAATAAGCTTGTACAGTGGAACTAAGCTAACCTGTGGGGATAGCATCATTCCTCCCATACAAAAAATCAACAGCAGATTCTTACCTTTAAATTCAAATCTGGCTAGGCTGAATGCCCCAAGCGCACTTACTAGCACTGTGATAAAGCATGTTGCTGCTGTAACTACTAAACTATTAAGAAAATAACCAGAAATTCCAGTATTCCATGCCTCCGTATAATTGGAGAATAACCATTCCTTTGGCAGCGCCCAGCTGCTAGAGAATATTTCAGGTGTGGACTTAAACGAGTTGATGACCATCCAAAAAAGCGGATAGGCAATGATGACAAAATATAAAATAAGTACAGTAAAAATAGGAAGGCTTTTAACTGTCTTTTTTTGTTTCCTATACTTCGATTTAAATGAAATCGATGGTTGATAGTCTATTACTTTGCTTGTCTCCACCCTAAACATCCTTTCCTGTTTTAAATATTTTCAATTGGGCTAACGAAACAATTAAGGTAATGATTAAAATGACCGTTGCCACTGCAGCAGCATAACCCATTTGATCTTTTCCAAAAGCCGAATGGTAAAGTAATGTCCCTAAAACTTCACTGGCATTCCCAGGACCGCCACCAGTCAAAATATACGGTTCATTAAATACAGTGAATGCACCTGTTAAGGTAATAAGTGTTGTGACAAAGAACATTTCTTTTACTTGTGGGACGGTAATGGAAAAGAATTTTCGAATTCTACCCGCACCGTCAATCTCTGCAGCTTCATACAATTCTTGAGGAATGTTTTGAATAGCTACAATAAATAACATCATAATATACCCGATACTTTGCCACTGAGAAACAGCAATGACAGCAAAAATAGCAGTCTCTGATTCCCCTAACCAGGCTCTTGCTAGATTCTCAAGTCCTAGCATTTTTAATAGACCGTTTAGTATCCCAATATCAGGATTATAGACAAAGGTAAACAGCAAAGCGATGACAGTCATTGAAATGACAACTGGGAGGAAAAATACGGTTCTGAACAAACCACTGATGAATCTTGTTATTTTATCCTCAAGTATAGCAGCCAAAATGAGCCCGCCAAACACCTGAAAGATAATTGAGATCACTGCATACCAAAGATTATTTTTTAATGCTATATAAAAAACTTCATCTTTGAAAAGATTAAGGAAATTTTCAAAACCAACAAAAGTCTTTTCTGCTGAAAAGGCAGAAAACTCATAGAAACTATAAAATAGATTTTCAACAATTGGATAATAAACAAAAAGGGCTAAAAAGATTAAGCAAGGTGCAATATATAGGTATGGTAACCATTTGTTTGTATTTTGCATATGAACTCCCCTTTTTTAAAGGCGTATCTTTAGAAAAAAGGTGGTCAAGTTGCAACCACCTTTTCGGTTTCCTATTTTTTCGCAGAAGCCTTCACTTCTTTTGCTGCTTTTCGAACATCTTTCATTACCTCTTCTGGACTCTTCTTTCCATCCAACATTTGCTGTGCTCCATTTAAATAGGCATCCACAATTTTAATATCTACAGCCGTGTCAAACCATAAGTAGGTTTGCTCTGCGTTAACAATTAGATTAATAGCATCCTGTTGAAGCTTAGATGCATTCTCCTCTGTTGTTGTCCCCTTTACCGCACTGTATTCACTTACTTCTTTTAATTGCTCTGTCCCTTTTTCCTTCGAAGTTAAGAATTTAACAAATTCCATTGCTTCTTTTGGATGTTTGGTTTTAGAGGAAATCATAAGTCCTTCAGGTGCAGCAGTGATCGAGTTTGGATTCCCTTCTCCACCCTCGACACCTGGTACATTAAACACCCCAAGGTCTTCTTTTAGAGATGGTTCAATCAGTCCGATTTCTGCTAGCTGGAAGAAACCAATTGCCGCTTTTCCACTATTAAATAGTTCACGTGAGTATTCGTGATCAACAGAGTTAACTCCTTTATTAAAGTAAGGCTCAAGTTCCATGAATTTCTCCAATGCTTTTACGTAACCTGGATGGGAGAAATCACCTTCAGGATTATTAGAATCATAATCTTTGTTAATCACATCTTGTGGAACCATCAATTGATTCAATGTTCCAATATAATGAGAGATCGTCCATGGCGCTTTGCTTCCAAATGTAATTGGAGTGATGCCAGCAGCCTTAATCTTTTTAGAATCATCAATTAGTTCTGACCAGCTTTTCGGAACCTCAAGATCTAAATCTTTAAATATCTTTTTATTGTAAAAGAATGCTTTCCCATCAGTAGACCATGGAATTCCATTTGTCTTGCTATCTAAAGTAAAAGCATTGAATTGCGAGGCAATAATTTGATCAGACCAAGCTTTATCTTCTTCAATATACTTAGTTAAATCCAGTGTTTGTCCTTGACGAACGAAATTATATGCAAATTCTCCACTCCACGAGAAAAATACATCTGGAGGGGTGCTGGACCCTAGAACAACACGAATCTTTTCTTTATATGAATCATTCAAAACAGCTTCAGTTTTAATTTTTATATTTGGATGAGATTTTTCAAACTCTTTAACTGCTTTTTCAAAATATTGCTTCTTAGGTTGATTAGGCCAGCGGTGGAAGAATTTTAATTCTACTACCTCTTTTCCATTCGATGAACTTGAACTCTTAGAGCATCCGGAAAAAAAGGATAGGAAAAGAATAGCAATCATACTTAAAATAAATAACTTCTTCATTATGGTTCCCCTCCAGAAAGGAATCAGTTTCTATAATTAAAGTGGTGGAAATTAGCTATTTAATTTGGTTTAGTATTCAACTGTCCACATATATCTTCTTTTTGATAATGGGTGGTTCCGAGCCTCTGCCAACTGATCTGCATATTTTCTTAGAACATAGTTTAAGACTAATGGAGCAATGTATCCTTGAACTTCTTCTGCTACACCAGTAAAATCAAAGTCTTTTGCATCAAGGACAACTAATTTCTTACCATATCGTTTTGAGAAGGCAAGTGCTCTTTCTTCTAACGGTCTTGTCTCATCTAATCCAAGCAAAATAATAAAAGGAGTTTCTTCATCAATAATTTCAAACGGCCCATGGAAGTATTCGCCTGCGTGGATAGCATGTGAATGAACCCATTGCATTTCCATAAGGATACAAATGGCATATGAGTAAGCAACACCATAGTTTGCTCCACTTGCCATTGTATAGATAATTTTTTCATCTTTATATTCTTTTCCGAAATCTTCTGCATTCTTTTGATAGAGTGCAGCTGCTTTTTCGTAAACATTTTGTAAATTCTCAAGACTTTCTTCTACTATACTAGCTTTTTCGTTATTTTCAACCACTTTCAGCACACCAAATACTAGTTGATATAGCACAGAATAATTAGTTGTGAAAGCATTAGCCCCTTCACCCCATTGGTACTTTAAAACTACATCTGATGCTAGTGCTAATGGCGAGCCTTCAACGTTTGTTAAAGAAACTGCTAATGCCCCTTTTGATCTAGCAAATTTTGCAGCTTCTACGGTTTCAGGAGTTGTACCAGAATGTGAGCACAAAATAACTAGAGAATTGCTTCCCAGTTTAGCATGATTCCGATGGATAAATTCATTTGAACTAAACAGATGGGCATCAAGGCTTTTTGCCTCACGATCAATTACATATTTGCTTGGATACATAAGAGCCGATGAACCACCACAAGCTACAAAGTATACATTCGAGATATTTCTTTTTTCAACCTCTGCTAAAGCCTGTTGCACTTGATTTTTTAAGTCAAATACTAATTCTGTCGTCATTTTTATTGCCTCCCTGTTCACTATATACAACATACAACTTTATATAACGTTATATATTGTTATATATAAATTACTACATTTATTTCACCTAGTCAATTGAATTTTCAGAAAAATAAGACGACACTTTGCGACAATAAAATACACCCGCCTTCAATGGCAGGTGCCTTAAGAAAACTATTGATTCCAGATTTTCATTAATACCAGATTAATAACCGTTACAAGTCCATAAACAAAGCCTAATGTATGTTTATCTAAATAGAACAAAATAATGACAGGAAGTCCAAATATGGCTATCTCCAACATTAAAAAAGGCAGGCCAGATAATGTATAGGGTGCCTTCGGTGCTCCGAACATACCCCAAATAACAGCGGCAAGCAGTGGAGTTCCAATACCTAGTAGTATGTTAATAACTGTACTTTGGCTCACATGGAACCCCCAATAGCCAAGAATGGTAAGTACTGCTATTTCTAATATAAATCTAATGCCTAGATTGATTGCTTTTAATGCTTCCATCCCCGCCACTCCTTTAAAATAAAAACAAGTCCCATATTATTTAGGGACTTGTTTTAGGTCTTCTACTTTTAATTTCCCATCCATAATTAATACCTTTTCAAAAGCTTCAACCAGGGATGCATCGTAATGACGGCCAATTAATTTCTTTATTTCGGAGATTGCTAAAGCAGGGTGCATACCTTTTCGATATACTCGGTCAGAGGTCATTGCATCAAATGTATCGGTAATTCCAATGATTTGTGCTTCAAGTAAGATCTGGTCACCCTTTAGTCCATTTGGATATCCTGATCCATCTAGCCGTTCATGATGTTGTAAAATAATTTCTCCAATCTGAGAATAGTAGGTAGATTTCACCATTTCGCAGCCATCTGAGCAATGCTTCTTTAAGATTTCAAATTCTTCAGGAGTAAGTCTACCACACTTGTTTAGAATTTCTTCAGGGACGTGAATTTTCCCTATGTCATGGAAAAGGGATGCAAAATAGAGATTCTCCAATTTTTCCTTTGAAAGTTGCAATTGTTTAGCAACACGTAGTGAGAGTTGTTGAACACTTATACTATGTCTATATGTATATTGATCCTTTTCTTCCACCATTTTTACAACTTTAGTTAACTTTTCAATACTTTCACTAACATAGTGAAAGGCTGGCTGTGTTGTAAACCAAAGTAACTTCATATCTGATTCTGCTAAAAAGTAGGCAGGTTCCTTTAGATTTTGTATATAAAAATGCTCACCAGGAAATAGATGGATACTCCCTTCTTTTGTTTCATATACACATTCCCCATCAATAATGAAAAAAAATTCAAGGGTATTGGGATCATCACTAGGGTATAGGTAGAAGGTTTTCCCCTTGCTAAAGGTTTGATAGATAATTTCGGCCCCATCTCCTCTAGCTAATAAACTAAATTCTGATGTTTCAATATTGACCTTCTCTATATATTTATTTATACTACCTAGCTGTAACCCATCCATATTTGTCCTCCAAAAATTATAATCCTACTCTTATTGGGTCAATCCAAACCGACCTTCCTCCTAATTCCACAAGTGTCCAGTAAGCTTCTGCATAGACACCCTTTTCCGCTGCCTTATTGATGGCATCAGTAGCCATTTCCAATGTTGTATTATATAAATCGGATATTAATATATCGAGATCATTATTATACTTTTCAGTTCTTGCATTATGTTCACTTTCATCTAACATTTGAAGATCACTTTGGTACACTGCTTGTAATTCATCCGCAGCAATGACTGCTTGATCAATCTTCTCTTCAATTTCATGGTTCGTTTTTTCTAGGGAAGCAATTACCTCGTCATAATCAGTGCTACTTGTTTCTGCTGCAAATGCGCTAGTCCCAAAAGCTGACAACGCTAGAACAAAAAATGCAAAGAAGAATACCTTTTTAAACATGTTTTTCCCTCCATTTTGTATTCCTACTGGCTGTCATGGAGTTAATAGATGAGGACCGTTTAAAACATATGCAGCTACCTTTTATGGTAATCATACATTAGCCTCTAAATCTTGTGTCCTTATCTTTTCAAATAGGTTGCCTTTTAGGAAATTGTACTCAAAGTCATTATAATTGCTAGAGTTATATATTACCACAAAAACTACCAAAATTTACTGAAAAAATTAATTTTTCGTTCTACTTCGACAACCAAAAGGAAAACCTACGTTATATCTACAACGCAGGCATTCATAGGACTTTATTCACCTTTTCGTTGGTTTGAAGCTGCTTCACTCCGGAAACCAATTTACTTCTCCTTTTTCCCCTAAAAATAAATCCAGTAAAACAACATATGAGAACAAATGGAATACTGGTTTTATACAGGTCAGCAAAACTAGTTGAAATCGTATTAAGAGCATAGGCAGTCACCTGACTTCCATATGTCTTTATTAACTTTCTATTTTGGACGATCTCCTCATCGACCTGTTTTTCAACTTGTTTATACACCATTTCCTTTGCTAAAGCTCTCTGACCTTCTGGCATAGAGGCAAGCACTTTTTCTACATTCCCATCAATCAGCTGTTGTCGTTCTGTAGTAGAGATTTCTTCCTGATTTGCTTTAAGATTTTGTTTTTCTTTGTTAATTGATTTTTTTGTTTCACTAAGGATTCTTTCTTTTGCTGATTGTGGCAAATCTAATTTATCAAGCTTTTGAGCCGCAAATTGAACAACATTCTGCTTCTTATCTTCAATATTATTGGTCAGGCCTGCAACAAAAATGGCAACTGCTAAAACGACACCAACCTGTCTAAGCATAGAAAACACACTCTGCGAAGCTGTTAGAATTTCCCCTTCAAAAGAGGATGTACTAGCAATCGTGGCTGAAGAAATAACAAAGCTAAATCCGAACCCAAGCAAACCGCACAATAGAATAATCTGACTAGAAGTACTATGGATACTTAAGTTGTGTAGCAAGTAGTAAGCAATTCCCATGATTCCAAATCCAAGTATAACCGGAATCGTAAACCCTATTTTTTTCGTTAATAAACCTGCAAAGTTGGAAAACACGAAGATGGCGGCAGATACTGGTGTAACTAGTAATGCGGCTTGAAGCTCTGTCTTATGTTGGAAGTTGGTTAAAAACTGAGGTAGTAGGACCATTACACCGATGAGGAAAATAAAACCTGTTGTCACTGTTACAACCGATCCCGTAAACAACCGATCTTTAAAAAGAATTAGGTTAACCATTGGCGATTTTGAATTTTTCTCTGCCATGATAAAAAGAACAATAGAAATAATCGTAATGATATAGCAAACCATTGCTTGCATACTATCCCAGCCCCAAGTATTTCCTTTAATTAGAACTAGGTTTAATGGAAAGATTGCAGCAATTGAAAAGAGTAATCCCAACCAGTCAATTTTTGACTTTACACAACTTTCATTTTTCAGCGTTAGTATGAAGAAAGCACCGATCATGGCCATCATACAGATAGGTACATTCACATAAAATACCCAATGCCAGCTAAGTTTTTCAGTAATAATCCCTCCAACAGTTGGACCAAGTGCAGTGGCTAACCCTTGAGTAGCACCAAGTAAGGTTAACGGGAGTGTTCTTTTTTCTAACGGCATGGCAGCAATACCAATGACCATGCTGCATGGGATTAGAATCGCCGCTCCAAAGCTTTGGATGAATCGTGCTGTGATTAAGAAATCTCCCGTAGTCGCTAAGCCGCAAAGAGCGGAGCCAAATCCAAAAATAAATATCCCAAACAAATAAAACTTATTTCTGCCAAACATTTCAGCGAACCTTGCCATAGGAATGGCTAGGACTGCTATTGTCATGGTGTATACATTTAACATCCACGAGCTTGTTTCCAGCGAGGTATGCAGACTATCCTGGATTGCTGGAAGTGTAATATTCATGATTGTTGAATCCAGCATACAAACAAAAATCCCGAAACACATCAGCAAAACGACCTTCATTCCACCTGTACCCTTCATTAAGGTTACTCCCCTTTGGTTTCATTCATTTTTTTTAGTTCCTCATCTATCATTCCTAAAATCATTTCTGCCTGGCGGATTCCAAACTCTAAAGTGAATCTTTTATTCGGTTCCATGTTTGGGTACAAATTAGCAATTCTAGTCAAATTATCATACATGGATTGGTTCTTTCCTCTTTCTTCCAATAGCCATTCCATTACCTTTTCTTTTGTGGTAAACCGCCCGAAAAAGATTCGGATCAGGATATCAGATCTTGTCACAGTCGGGTTGATTGGGCTGTTTAGATACGTTTGAAATTGTTTCTTTCCACTTTCGGTAATCACAAATAGATTTTTGTTCGGCTTACCGTCTTGCTGAATGATTTGTTTTTCCACCAGACTTTCTTTTTCCATTTTTCTCAGCGCTGGATAGATTGCCCCGAAGGAAGCATCGAAAAAGTAAGAAACAGAGTTTTCCATCATTTGCTTGATATCATAGCCGCTCATTGGCTCATCGTATAAAAATCCTAAGATTACGTCTTGTATATTCATCTCGTGTTCACCTCATATTATTTATGTTTATATTATCATTGTTAATACAAATACTGTCAATACTAAAATTGGATATTTTTATCAATTTATTTAAAAATAGGCACTTGGGTTGAAACCGTTGCGCCTTAATGCATTAGTCGAGCCGCTAACGGCTCTTTACGTATGACCCAAAAAAAAACGATGGTAATATACCATCGTTTTCAGCCCGAGAACTCTCCAATATCTACTTTTCACTTAAATGAATGCTAGAAAGTCGATGTAGCTGCCTCCTACTTCTACTTTTCACTTTAACGAAAGCAAGAAAGTAGTTGTAGACAGCTGTTACTTCTACTTTTCACTTAAAAGTAAGCATGAAAGTCGATGTAGACAGCTTCTACTTCTACTTTTCACTTAAAAGTAAGCATGAAAGTCGATGTAGACAGCTTCTACTTCTACTTTTCACTTAAAAGTAAGCATGAAAGTCGATGTAGACGTCTCCTACTTCTACTTTTCATTTAAAAATAAGCTAGAAAATCAATGTAGACAGCTTCTACTTCTACTTTTCACTTAAAAGTAAGCATGAAAGTCGATGTAGACGCCTCCTACTTCTACTTTTCACTTAAAAGTAGGCAAAAAAGTCCATGTAGACAGCTCCTACTTCTACTTTTCTTTTAAAAGTAGGCAAAAAAGTCCATGTAGCCTGCCCCTACTTCTACTTTTCAATGATTTTTTTAATGAAATTTAAAGTTTCTCCTATAATAAACGCTTGATCATGATCCAGTGTTGCAACATGATAGCTGTCCTTCATATGATGGATTTCTTTTACGGAAGAGCTAATTGCATCATAGATTATTTGTGAATTATTTGGCGGCACGACATGATCCTCTTCCGATACAAAAATCAATGCCGGACAAGTAATTTTGTTGAGGTCTGCTTTTACGTATTCCATAAACGTTAGAATTTCCTTGATGGATTGAACCGGAGTCTTTTCATACGCTAATTCCTTCATATCCGCTTTTTTAATATCAGACCCAATCGCATCTAAAAACCTTACTCCTTCTAACGAACGAACAGGGGCCATTTCCGGAATGTCCACAGCTGCGTTAATTGGAATAATCGCTCGAATCTCTGGATATTTTTCAGCCATGTATAGAGTCAATGTTCCCCCCATCGAAAGGCCAGTGACAAAGATTGTATCACAGCGTTCTTTTAACCAATGAAATCCTTCTTCAATGGAAGCAATCCAATCCTGATAGGTAGTTTGCTCCATTTCTTCATAGTGGGTTCCATGACCTTTGAGCCTCGGTCCACACACCGTATATCCAGCATTCGCGTAAGCCTCTCCTAATGGGCGCATGCTTTGAGTTGTACCTGTAAATCCGTGTGATACTAAAATTCCAACTCTATTTCCCTCAAAGTAAAACGGTTCTGCTCCTTCTAATATTGGATAATTGCTGGTCATACTCTTCCCTCCATCACATTATATTTTCCTCACTTAAAAATGTATTCGCTTCCATTTAATAATTACCTCCCTGTGAATAACACATTTTCTAGTGGATATTGTTAATAAAAAGCGCAATATTTGTTGATATCCTTAATCAAAAAAATAACCTATCCACAGGCGTGAATAGGTTACCAACAATTATTTTTGCTTGTAATAGGTAATCGCTAAGGCAAATGCCAGTACGGTACCTTTTACAATATCCATAGCATAATAAGGTACGGACATCATAACGAGACCATTCTGCAGAATGCCGATTAAAACAGCCCCAATAAATGTCCCAAATGCATTCGGCTTACCTGCTCCAAGGACAGAAAATCCAATAAAGGCTGCTGCAACAGAATCCATAAGATATGGTGCACCTGAATTAATTTCAGATGTCATAACTCTTGAGGCAAGAACAATCCCACCAATCGAAGCGAATAATGCTGAAAGTAAATATGCCGCTACTTTATACTTATTCACCGGAATCCCAGAAAGTCTAGCTGCCTCTTTATTCCCGCCAATTACATACATGTAACGCCCATGTTTGGTATAGGTCAGAAAAATATGCACCAAAATGACCGTAATCGCCATGATGATAATAATCCATGGCACTGCACCAATTTTTGCAAAAAACGGACTGATTAAGCCTGTTGCCATAGAGCCATCGGGCAAGACCATGTTTTGAGAAACCGTTGCCCCTTTTGTATAGGTTAGAGCCGTTCCTTGGATGATAAACATAGTCGCCAAGGTCATCAGCATGTCTGGAATCCGTAGCTTTACAATCATGAACGAGTTTAAGGTCCCTACAATTAAGGAAGCCGCTATCGCAGATAGAACCGCGACAACTGTATTTTGCGAAAACCAAACAAACATTGAAATAACGATAGCATTGGATAACGAAGCTACTGAACCAACGGATAAGTCGAAGCCATCGACAGATAATGATATGGTAATCCCGATAGCTATAATCGTCACAATGGATATCGATCGAAGAATATTGACAATATTACTTCCCTGAATAAATGAAGGATTGGCTGCTGAAAAAATAAGAATAAGTGCAAGAATCGTAATAATCGTCCCGTATTTATATAAGAAATGAAATAGTTCAAATGCTTTTTTGGTTGGGGTCTGATTCTTTGTTGAAATATTTGTCTCCATATTACCTGCCCCCTGTGGAATAAAATAATAGTTCTTCCTCGTTTGTTAGATGCGTCTCAAGTTCCTTTACTGACTGACCATCATATAAAACATAAACCCGGTCAGTAATCCCCATGATCTCCGATAACTCTGATGAGGCATAAATTATGGATTTTCCCCTGCTCGCTAACTCTGTGATCAGTTCAAAGATATCCTTCTTCGCCCCTACATCCACGCCTTTCGTGGGTTCATCAAAAATATAGACATCGGCTTCGGCAACCAGCCACTTTCCGATTGCAACCTTCTGCTGATTTCCCCCTGATAAATTTTGAACCTTTGTTTCTTCAGAAGGGGTCTTGATTCCAAGCCGGCTAATTAACCCCTTGGCGGTTTCTTTTTCTTTCTTTCTATTAATAAAGCTAAAAATATTTGTAAAGCTTCCTAAGTTGGCTGCAGTCAGATTGGATTCCACTGATTCGAGGACAAGAATTCCTTCTTTTCTTCGCTCTTCGGGTACTAAAGCAACCCCATTCTTAACGGCATCATAAGGACTCTTCAAAGATAATTTTGATCCATTTAGAAGGACTTCTCCTCCTGTTAGTTTTTCTGACCCGAACAACGCCTTGCAAAGTTCCGTTTTACCAGCCCCAACAAGTCCTGCCACTCCTACGATTTCTCCAGACTTAACATGTAAATGTAAATCTTTAATTTTATTCCGATCTGATACTCCCTTTACCTCAAGAACCGTGTTGCCAATTCTAGTATTCTTTTTTGGAAACTGTTCCTCAAGCTTTTGGCCAAGCATATGCTCCACCACTTGATTCTGTGTAGTATCCGATATCGTTTCTTTTACAACAAACTCGCCGTTTCGCATAACAGTGATGTCATCACAGATTTCAAATATCTCTGGCAACCGATGGGAGATAAAGATAATCCCGACATTTTGCTTTTTTAAATCGCGGACAATTCGAAAAAGCTCCGTCGTTTCCGTATGACTAAGTGGTGCAGTCGGTTCATCAAGGATCAGGTACTTACACTCATTCGAGACGGCGCGGGCAATTAGAATCATTTGTTTTTCTGCAAGAGAAAGTTCACTCACTAGCTTCTTTGTGGATAGAGTAATATTCATATCAGCTAAGATTTGAGCTGCTTTCTCATGAAGAGCACTCCAGTTCATCCACTGTTTTTTCCCCATTCGGTGAACCGTGTCCATCAACATAATATTCTCGGCAACGGTTAAATTCGGAATCAGTGCTGTATCGACTTCTTGATATACAATTTGAATGCCTGCATCCTGTGCATCCTTTGGAGAGCGAATATTTAAGGTTTCTCCATTTAGTAAAATCTCACCGCTATAGTGATCATAAGCTCCGGAGAGAACCTTCATTAGCGTGGATTTGCCTGCACCGTTAGCTCCAATCAAGGCCTGAATCATTCCCGTTTCTGTTGAAAAATGAACCTGATTTAAAGCCTTCACGCCTGGAAATTCTATAGTTATATTTTTCATCTCCAATGTCGATCGCATGAGTATCATCCCCTCTATCAAGCAAACACTCTCTTAATCAACTGATAAAGAGAGTGCTTATAATAAAAAAGTTATTATTTATAATGTTTTTTTAATGTCTTCATCCAATCTTCTTCAAATGCATCTGACTGACCCCAACCAGGAATGATGTTAGAAAGATTGACCATATTAACAGGGTCCTTAGACTTTTGAAGATTTTCTTGTGAAACTAGAGAAGCTTCTAAATCATATGTTTGCGGTGTTTCTTCACCTGCCAGCTTTTTAGCAAGCAATCTCATATCAACTGCACCGATTAGCTTCGGATCAACTGCAGCTGTATATTTCCATGCACTACCTTTTCTTTGAATCTCTTGAAGGTCCGCATTCGAAACATCGATACCATAAATTTTTACTTCTTCCCGACCCGCTTCTTTTAGTGCACGTGCAGCGCCAATAGCAAAAGCATCCCAAGTAGCAAAAATGGCATCCAGTTTTCCTTTTGGATATTTATTTAACATAGCGGCAACTGCGTTTTGTGTTTGCACACTTGTATCTGCAGCGGCAACTCCAAAGCGTTCTACTTCTTTAATACCAGGGTTTTTAGACAATACATCCTGGTACACTTTATTACGTCTTACCATTGGCGGGAAACCGTCTACCCAAAGGTAGGCAATATTGGCTTTCCCCTTTGTTTCCTTCACAAGCTGATCTAAAGCTAATGTTGCTAATGCTTCATCATCTTGTGAGGTGAGTGTTACCCCTTCTACCTCAGACAGTTTTGGATTGGAGTCAAATGCAACTACGCTCTTTCCTTTTTCAATAATTTTCTTCACGTCGTTCACTGTCGCATCATCATCACCGTGTGAAATAACGAAACCATCATAATCCTGATCTAAAGCTTGATTAATCGCATCGTGGAATTTTGCCGTATCTCCGTTTGCAGTAAACACATCCACTTTTAAACCTAATGCTTCTCCCTCTTCTTTAGCTCCCGCTAAGAATTGGGCCGTATGGTCATCACCGCCAATTTTACGGATGACTTTAATCTTTATTTGATCCCCTTTAGTAAAAACCTCTGGTACTCCTTCAAGGGAAACATTTTTATTTCCACTTGCCTTCTTCGTTTCTCCTCCAGATGCACAGCCTGTGAGCAGTAGACTTGCAGCTAATGTGGATACAAGCGCACTTTTAAATAGATTTTTTTTCATGATAAAAGCTCCCCCTTTTTGTTTTCCTTACCAAATTAAATTATTCCCATCGGAGAAGTTTTCTTTTATGTAAAAATAAAAAAACCTCTCCAGAAAAGAGAGGTTTCATCGCAAATTAAGGACTACTCCTCTCTTATCTCTCAAAACAATAAATGTTTTGCAGGATTTAGCACCAATTCCTTTTTGGAACGGTTGCTGGGCGTCATCGGGCCAGTCCCTCTGCCACTCTTGATAAGAGAACGTATTGTTGATTTAAAGTATTAAACTAAATTTAAACTCACATTAACAAGTTGTCAATAGTATTTTTAATATTTTTAATAAAGTAATAACTTTCTCCTTACTTTATTTAGGAGATACTACAAAAAGTTATTCCTTTATTCTCCTAAGAAATTTCGGTATGATTATATTTAGGGAAACGAAATAAACTAAAGAAAGAAGTGTTACCATCCATGAATAAGCAGGAAAGTGCAAAGCGTAATTTACTGATTATGTGGTTTGCCAACTTCTTTGTAGCAGGAAGTATGACGATGGTCATGCCGTTTATTTCGCTATACATAGAGACGTTTGGGGACTTTTCAGAAAAATATGTCCAGCACTGGTCAGGCATTACTTTTGGAATAACTTTCGTTTCAGCCTTTCTCTTTTCACCTGTTTGGGGAAAGATTGGTGATCGGTATGGACGAAAAAAAATTCTAATCATTTCTGGATTAGGGATGGCCCTTTCCATCTTCTTAATAGGATTTGTTCATTCTGTCTGGCAGCTGCTTGTGCTTCGGTTTTTCATGGGCTTTTTCTCAGGGTTTATTCCGATGTCACAGGCATTCATCTCTACTCAAACACCAAAAGAGATTGCCGGCCGCGTACTAGGTACATTACAAACGGGAAGTATTACAGGTTCCTTATTAGGACCTATGCTCGGAGGAATTTTAGCCGATACACTCGGCTATGCGACCACTTTTAAATGGACATCTATTTCCATATTTGTATCTGCAATGCTTGTGATCGCAACGAAAGAATTTCTGGTAGAACCAACAAAGGGGACCAAATCTCATTATTCCAGTAAAGAGGTCATTAAACATATCCTTCGAAATCCGGTTTTATTAACGGTACTACTCATCTCTGCGCTTGTTCAAATCGCCCATTTCAGCATTCAACCTATCCTGTCATTGTTTGTAAGTGACTTGCATGGACCAGAAAATGTCGCCTTTTATTCCGGAATTGCTTTTTCCGCTGCAGGACTTGGTAATTTATTGATGTCGCGAAACTGGGGAAAAATTGCCGATAAATATGGGTATATCAAAATATTAGTCATTCTTTTATTTTCAGCAGGTATTGTCTACTTACCAGGAGCGATTGTTACAAGCCTTTGGCAGCTTGTCATTATCCGGATCGCCCTAGGTGTCACTATTGGCGGCATCATTCCTGTCCGTATTGCCTATATCCGTCAAGAAGCCCCAATTACAATGCAAGGGGAAGTCCTTGGCTATAATAATAGTTTACGATTTCTCGGCAATATCATTGGACCCATGCTAGGTGGCTTCCTCTCGGGCTACTTCGGATTTTCTGCTGTCTTTATCAGCACGAGTGCCTTATTAATAGTTAGTGGTCTGATTTTGCTCGTATCAGTGCTGCGTCATCCTAAGCTTGTTAAACATACAGCTTAATCACTTATTCAATATACAAAAGTTACCAAAATCTTTATCGAAATAAATTAGGTTATTCCCAAAATATATGATACAATAATTCTACCATTTGAATTACTGTTTCATTTGTGTGCCCTACTCATTCATGAGTGGGGTTTTTGTTTTGTCTTTTTTGAGTAATGCTTTGTTACTTGCCTGTTGATTTCCGCTCCAGGTGCGAGCGGTTCGTGGGTGTTTCGGCGAGCCTCCTCGGCGCTTGCGCCTGCGGGGTCTCCCCTGAACCATACTCCCACAGGAGTCTTCGCACCTTCCGCTCCAATCAACAGGGTATAATATCAACAATATTCAGCCTTTTGAATATAAAAAAAACAGACTCTAAAATAGAGCCTGTCCTTATCGATATTGTTATTAAGCTTTACGAACGTTAGAAGCTTGTGGTCCACGTTGACCTTGCTCAACGTCAAATGTTACTGATTGACCTTCGTCAAGAGATTTGAAGCCTTCGCCTTGGATAGCTGAGAAGTGTACGAATACATCGTCTCCACCTTCGCGCTCGATGAATCCAAAACCTTTTTCTGCGTTAAACCATTTTACTTTACCTTGTTCCATGTGTGTTTCCTCCTGCGTGTGCTTTTGCACACATTGTGGTACTATCCTTGCACTCAGTGATCATCAAGACGAAAAGTTTATCTTATACTATCCTTTACACCGAACAAAAATAATTCTTACTTAGTATAACATTTTACAACCGTGATTGCAAGAAGACAATAAAGAGCGTCCTTTAAACAGAGCTTAATCTTTTGAAATATTGGCTTGCAACTTGGTAAAATCAAGGTCCTGATAATAGCTATTCTTGACCAGGATATTTGGACCTAAGCATGAAACAGCTGGACAATGACAGCTTAATTGCTTCGCTACGTCTGTATTTTGCCAGGCTTGATAGGCCTCTTCAAGTGGGGTTGTTTGGATATTTCCTAAAGGAGGCGTATCTCCGAAATCCGTTACAATAATATCACCGCTAAATATATTCACATTCAACCGAGAACGACCATCTGGATCATTTCTGACGGTTACATTTTTACTCTGATAAAGCCTGTTTAAAAGATCCAGATCCTCCTGGTTACTGCTGCATGCATAGAATGGTAGTGTACCAAACAGCATCCAAACCTTCTCATCTCTAATGTCCAGCAAGTGATGGATGGCTGATCTAATTTCATCCAAAGATAAAGTTTCAAGGTTGCTAGCAAAGTCACTTGGATACATTGGGTGCACTTCATGCCTCTGACAAAGCATTTCTCCTACAATTTGGCGGTGAATACGTTCCAAATGTGGAAGTGTCCTCTTATTCAACATAGTTTCTGCCGAAACCATGACTCCTTCTTTTACGAGTTCTCTACTATTTTCTATGATCCTCTTAAAATATTTTTCTCGTTGCGCATAATCAGGCTTACGCTCCATTCGAGCAAAACCGCCTTCAACGAAATCGTCTACAGTGCCCCAATTATGTGAAATATGTAAAACATCCAAATATGGAATAATTGGTTCATATCTATTTAGTTCTAAAGTTAGGTTCGAATTCATCTGCGTTCGAACCCCACGCTCATGGGCATATTTTAAGATAGGTAAGACATAATCTCTGACAGAGGAATGAGAAAGCATCGGTTCACCACCTGTAATACTTAACGAACGCAAGTGCGGAATTTCCTCTAATCTTTGTAAAATAAGCTCAATTGGAAGGGCTGTTGGATCCTTTGTCTGAAGGGTATAGCCTACAGCACAATGCTCGCAGCGCATGTTGCAAAGTGTTGTAGTAGTAAATTCTATATTGGTAAGCAGGGGTTTTCCATATTGCTCAATATCTAAATAAGCTTCCCAAGGATCGAAATGAGGGGTAATTTTTTTTAGTGTCTTCATACGAACTCCTTCATTTTTGTAGTAGGAAAAACCTTATTATTATAGCGTATTTCGTAACGTAAATGCCAACAATAATTTGTTAAAATCATTTGAACGTAAAATTAGTATATTCTATGGCGATTTCTCTTTTTCCATTGGCATATGAAAGGATTCCCGTATAATACATATTTGTTCAGGTATTAATGAAAAATAATAGGATAGTAAATGAATTTGAATGGTGGTAGTAGATATGGAAATGCAGCCTTTGAATGAAGCCGAAAAGCTAGCCTTAAAAAAGGTGAAAATCTTTCGGCAAAGCATCCTCCGCTATATTTTACGTTCAATGCTTGCAAGTATGTTTATTGGTTTTGGTGTCATTGTTGCGTTTAAAACTGGAAATTTCTTTTATGTAGTAGATTCACCGTTTGCCTACCCGATGGCAGCACTTACCTTTGGAGCAGCGATTATACTGATCGCCTATGGCGGCGGTGATTTATTTACTGGAAATACGTTTTATTACACCTATGCTGCACTCCGCAAGAAAATGACTTGGATGGAAGTACTAAAACTCTGGGTCTCTAGCTATGCAGGAAATATTTTAGGTGCAGCCGTCTTTGCCTTTATTATTTTTACAACAGGACTTTACGCCAGTTCATCCGTAAATGGTTTTCTTCTTCATGTGGTAGAGGTTAAAATGCAGGTTCCTACAACTGAGTTATTCTTTAGGGCAATCCTTTGTAATTGGCTAGTTTGTATGGCCTTTTTCCTTCCCATGGGGTTAAAAGGAGATGGACCAAAGATGTTTGCTATGATGCTGTTTGTTTTCTGCTTCTTTATTTCCGGATATGAACATAGTATCGCTAACATGTGTACTTTTGCCATCGCGTTGGTGTTACATCACCCAGGAACCATTTCTTGGGCTGGCGTGATCCACAATCTCGTTCCAGTAACAATCGGTAATCTGATAGGCGGAGCTGTATTTATGGCGATGATGTATTATTACGTCAATAAACCTTTTTTAGATGAATATCAAGAATAAGAGATAGAGGATGTCCCAAATGTTTTGGGACATCCTCTTTAATGTCGAATGCTATCACTTTTCCCATTTTTCGGGAATATCGACAAATTCCCGGGGAAATAACAACAAATTTCGGTGATGCATCGACAAATTTTAAAATTTTCCAATAAATTAGATAACTTAAACAAAATGACTTACTTACTTTTTTTACTTAAAAAATAGACATAAGCCTTTATCATAAAGTAGCTAACCTCTTCTGGGAGGAGTTCCTTTATTGGCTTTAGACGATCACGTCCTGCCTCTTCTACTGCTTTTTCTAAAAGCGGCATATATTCCTTTGGGATATGCTTTGAAAAATCGATCTCTAACCCCTGCTGTGCACATTGGAGTAAATGATTCTCAACCGTACTAACCGCTAAATCCCGCTTTTCAGCAATTTCCTTAATAGAGTAATCACTTCGATGTAATTCCAATGTTTCCAAATGTGAATCCGTGACTGTCCTTTTTGCAGGTTTTTTCGCTGTCTTCTCTACAGGACTCTGCTCACTTTGATAATCTGGATTATTTTCAACGAAAGTGAGTATGGCTTCGATAAACTGAAGTCCATATTTTTGGAGTTTGAGTTCACCCACACCGCTTACCTGTAAAAACTCTTCATTTGTAATCGGCAGTTTGACACACATATCCTTTAATGCAGCATCTGAAAATATTACAAACGGCGGGACTTTTTCCGAATCAGCAATTTGTTTACGTACTTCCCGTAACACTTCGAATAACGGATCGTTCTTAGAAACTTGTTTGACTTGAACCGTTTCTCGACGGAACACCTGTTGTTTTCCTAATAAAACATCCTTCCCCTTTGGAGAAACAAATAGAGTAGGAAATTGGCCTTGCTCAATGGCTATTAGCTCTTGTGAGATCAAGAATTCAATAAAGTCACTAACATCTTTTGCACTCTTCTCCTTCATAATTCCGTAAGTAGGAAGACTGTTAAAACCCATTTCTACTACCTTTTGATTTTTCGACCCTGTTAAAACCTGTGCTGTGATGGTTTTACCAAAGCGTTGCCCCATCCGAATGACACAGGACATGACCATTTGTGCTTCTCTGGTTACATCTATACTAATTCTAGTATCCAAGCAGTTACCACATCTACCACATGGCTCTGTCTCTTGTTCACCAAAATATTTTATAATAAATTCTTGGAGACATGCTTCCGTATGACAGTAATCAACCATTTGCTGAAGATTATCTAACTCTTGAGTGATTCGTGTTCGATCACTGGATTGATCAATAAGGAAACGTTGAACCTGCACATCCTGCGGAGAGTATAGAAGAATACATTCACTATCCAAACCATCACGTCCTGCACGACCGGCTTCTTGATAATAGCTTTCCATATTCTTCGGCATTTGATAGTGAAAGACATATCGAATATTGGATTTGTCGATCCCCATACCAAAGGCAGACGTGGCGACCATCACCGTTGCCTTATCCTCTAAGAATCGTTCCTGTTCGTACATGCGGTCTTCGTCCCTCATCCCAGCGTGATAGCGGGCAACATTAATCTTCTCTTTTTGTAGTCTTTCATAAAGTAGGTCAACATTTTTCCGAGTCGCAGCATAAATAATCCCTGCTTCTTTCTCATTCTTTCTCAAATAGTCAAAGAGATACTTTTGTCGATCTTGCCCTTTAATTACTGAAAAGGATAGATTCGTTCGTTCGAATCCAGTCATAACCGTATGTCTTTCATCAATACTTAAGAGACGACAAATATCCTCACGCACTCTTGGGGTTGCTGTCGCTGTTAATGCAAGAACAATTGGTCTTTGCGGCAGATTAGTAAGCATTTGATGGATATGGCGGTAGCTCGGACGAAAATCATGTCCCCATTGAGAAATACAGTGCGCTTCATCAACGGCTACTAACGGGATGTCCATTTCTCTTAAATCCTCAAGAAAATCCGGTGATTCAAGTCTTTCTGGTGCGATGTAAAGAAGTTTATATTTCCCTTGCTTTGCATCATGAATCCGTTCAATCGCTTCGCTAAAACTCAAGGAACTGTTAATAAATGTAGCTGGAATACCGACCTGTAAGAGGGCATCTACCTGGTCCTTCATTAAAGAGATTAATGGGGAGATGACAAGCGTGGTTCCTGGTAGGACAAGCGCAGGGATTTGATAACAAATCGATTTACCTCCACCTGTGGGCATGACACAAATAGTATTATGGCCATTTAACACAGATTGAATGGCCTGTTCTTGCCCTGTACGGAAGGAGCTGTAACCAAAATGTGTTTCAAGTAATGGCAATGCTTTTTCAAACAAAGGGATTCCTCCTCTCAAATTGAATGTGTCTCTTGGCTGTTAATGTCATGACTCTATTATACTGCTTTTTCTAACAGGTTTTGCAAATATTCCTGGAAGTTCACGCAAAAAAGATCTCTTATGAAAGAGACCTCGTTATCACTTTATACACCTTCCCAAAGTTCAGAAAACCAGCTGAAATCAGTACCCCTGAAATGACCATGACGGTGCCTATTACTTGCACATTGGTAACCGGTGTTCCTGTGGCAACCGATATAAGCATAGTTACCACAGGTACTAAATTAAAGAATACGGCAGTATTAGCTGGTCCTATCCTTTCCATTGCCTTATTCCACCAAAGATAGCCTAACACACTAGTGAAAATGGCCATAAATAATATAGCTCCCCAAGCAAAAATAGGGGCGTTTATTTCTACATTCGTACTTGGTGAAAAGATTGCTAGTATGACGAGAAATAAGGCACCTGTTATCATCGTATAGGTGGTTGTTTCTAAGGAAGAACTAGTTTTCAAATATTTCCTCCCCAGCACCCCATATAGTGCCCAACACACATTCCCTGCCATAATGAGAATGTCCCCCTTGGAAAAAGAAAGAGTTTGTATGACTTCCCAAGATCCTCTAGTCAATACAAGGGTTACACCTAGAAGGGCAAAAAGGATACCTAGGGTTTGTTGTTTGGTGATTGGTGTTCTTAAGATAAAAAAAGCCATGATCATCGTAACTAGTGGGTTGGTCCCCATAATTAAAGCACCATTCAACGGCGAAGTATGATTCATCCCAAAAAAGAAGAAAGCGTTAAATCCAAATATCCCTACTATCCCTAGTATGGTATAAGTGATTCCATGCCGGCGTATCGTCTCCCATTTTACTTTCTTTTGAATGATTAAAAGGGCAAACATGACAAAAGCCGCAATCCCAAACCTCCACCCTGCAGCACTTGCCGCAGAAAAATATTGAACTGCATACTTAGCAAGGTTGAAGGTCGCACCTGTCACTAACACAAACCCAATTAGCATTCCTGCCACTTTAGCGTTTTTCATTAGATTCCTCTCCCAGCATGTCTTGATAAGTTGCCAGTTTCTCTTCGGTTAATTGAATGACCATTTCCAATTCTCTTTTTTGTTGCTCCAATGTAAGCAAATGTTTTTCTAAAATATGCTTTCGTTTTTGTATTTTCGTGCTTCTATCTTGCTCAGAATCCTTATTTTCTAAAAGACAACCATCCACTAAGAACTCTTGGATATCTTCTAGAGACATTCCTGTATTTTTAAGAACCTTCATAAATTGCAACAACCGTACTTCTCCATCGGTATACAACCTTTTTCCGCTTTGCCTTGACGGTGAAGATAACAGTCCAATCTTTTCATAATATCGTAACGTATGTGCAGTAAACCCTGTTTGCTGGGCAACTTCCGAAATACTGTACATGACACAAACACCTCCTATACACATGCTACAACTTAGAGTTAGCTCTAAGTCAACATAAATTTGGAATTTTTTTCTTAATAAAAAAACTGCCGATTATCTCTCGACAGTCTTCTTCTTTTTATACAAAAAGATTATTTAATATTTGGTCTCTATGCTCGCCTTTTTTAGGAGGCGGCGAGATTACCTCCTGCTTTAAATCACTATGCATCTTCACTTGGCAGTCCCCCCATTTGGAGGTGAAGACTAATTCTTTTTCTTTAAAATAAGGATGCTCGTTCAATTCCCCTACTTCTAATACTGGCGCCATGCAGCAATCTACTTTTTGAGCAAACTCTATCCACTCATAGAAGGTTTTACTTTTAAAAAGGGCAGTCACTTCTTTATATATTGGATTTGCTTCTTCCGTTTTTGTAAAATGAGCGGCAATCCACTCCTCACGTCCATGAGCAAGACAAAAGTTCTGCCAAAACTTCGGCTCCAGTGCTCCAATACTCATATACCTTGCATCCCGCGTTTCATATAAGGCATATGATATGATGCTGCCATTTAGCACGTTAATACCGTTCGCCTCACCAGTTTCTTTTTCTACCATGACATGATTACCCAGTAACGATACAAGTTGATCGGTGATTGAAATAGAATGATAGCTTCCCTTTCCTGTTAGGGAGCGTGAGACTAGCCCCGCAAGAATTCGTTCATTCGCAGCAAAACCGCCTAAATAATCAGCAATTGTAATAGTGGGATGAACCGGTTTACCCTGTCGATCCTTCAACTGGGCCAATACACCGCTTAACGCCATGTAATTAAGGTCATGATTCCCAAGCTTGCTCAGCAATCCATTTTGTCCATACCCCGAAATAGAGCAATACACGATATCAGGTTTTACCTTTTGAACTGCCTCATAACCAAGCCCCAATTTCTCCATAACACCTGGTCTAAAGCTTTCGATAAGAACATCTGCTTGAGCAATTAACTTTCGTGCAGTCTCTAGCCCATCTTTCTCCTTCAAATTAAGGGTAATGCTTTTCTTTTGGCGATTGTTTGCTTGAAAAACAAGTCCTGTACCCTGTTTGGTTAGTCCAGTGTTACGCGCCGGATCACCTTCAGGCGGCTCCACCTTGATAATTTCCGCACCTAATTCGGCTAACCGTAATGTGGCATATGGTCCTGGTAAGTAGTTAGTAAAATCTATCACTTTGATTCCTTCAAGCATGATTAGGACCCTTTCTATTACGCATTTTTAGAGCCAGGAGCAAATAGTTCCTCCAGCTGCTTGCGAAGGACAAACTTTTGAATCTTTCCGCTGGCATTACGTGGGAGTGCGTCACAAAATACGTATTTTCGCGGGCGCTTATAATTCGCGAGTTTATCACTATTTTTACAATAGTCATCGAGTTCTTGGTCCGTTATGGCAGGGTCTTTTTTTACAACAAAAGCGGTAACGGTTTCCCCCCAACGGTCATCAGGCTGGCCAACAATCGCCACATCAAGGACTGCTGGATGCGAGTGCAGGAGGTCCTCCACTTCCCGTGGGTAAATATTCTCTCCACCGCTGATAATCATATCGTCGACACGGTCATTCACCCATAGATAGCCATCTTCATCTAAATAGCCGATATCTCCGGAATGGTACCAGCCTTTATACAAGGCTTTTTCTGTTGCTTCCTCCCGATTAAAATAACCCGTCATCATACACGGCCCTTGGACAATGATTTCACCTGTTTCCCCTGCTGGGACTATATCATCTGGATCGGAAGGACCGTCCTCTCTCGTTCGGACAATGCGGATATCATGGTTTAGACATGCCTGGCCGGCAGAACCTGCTTTTGTCAGCTGATCCGCTTCTGACAGGAAAGTGATAGCTGGGCCCATTTCCGTCATTCCATAGGCCTGGACAAGAGCAATCCCCAACTGGTCATGGCAGGCATGAACAAGTGACGGAGCCATTGGTGCTGCGCCATATAGTCCTAGTTTTAAGCTAGAAATGTCATATTGTGTTAGGTCTTCCTGTAAAAGCATGTTCCACATGGTTGGTGCCGCGAAGAATTTCGTAATCTTCTCTTGTTGGATTAGTTCTAGTACTTTCTTTGGATTGAATTGATGCAAGACCACATTTCGGGCTCCCACATGAATTCTCGGTAAGATGGCACAATGAAGCTCGGCGCAATGAAACATGGGTGCGGTCACAAGACCTACATCTGTTGCTTCGTATTTGGTCGCACCGATAACTAATAAGCTTTGTTCGACCATGTTCCGGTGGCGGTGGAGGACTCCCTTTGGCCGACCGGTTGTCCCACTTGTATACATAATGGCGTAAATGTCGTTTTCAGTTACTTCTGTGTGGATTTCTTGAGTTGAGCTGGTGTTGAGTTTTTCTTGGTAGCTGGCTGCATAGGCAGGCGTGTCTTCATCAATAAACCAGAAGGCACTTTGTGGGAAGCGGTTTTCGATAGCGGCAATAACAGGCTCTAATGCTTTTTCAAAAAGAACTACCTTTGGGGCGGCATCTGATAAAATATATGCCACTTCTTCAGGCATTAAGCGGAAATTAATCGGATTGAAGACCGCACCGATTTTAGCGCAGGCAATAAACGTGGTTGCCAGTTCTTCGGTATTAAATAGGAAAGTGGAAACACGATCACCTTTTTTCACACCTTCGTTTAGGAGGGCATTCGCAAGTCGATTGACTTGATCATTCCATTCTTTGTAGGTGTACCGGGTATTTTTCCTGACATCATAGATCGCTTCCTTGTTTGGGAACTTTTTTACCGTCAAATCAAAGACTTTTCCGATTGTCGTACTCATTTAACCGCCTCCATTAATAGATTGGCAGGCAATCGGTGTGGGCCGATTGCCTTTTTTATGTTTTTTGCGGGTATTTATATGGTTGATGGCTTTTTATTTGCGAATTTTAGGGTTTTATTTGCGAATCTTGAGATTTTATTCGCGAATTTTTGAATTTTATTCGCGAAAGTAGCCCCTTTATTCGCGAATCTATTGCATTCAGCTTTCTATCAGCGAATTCTACTAGTCTATCGGCGAATCCTTCATCGCGAAGGATTTAATGAGCGAATTTTATAAGAGTATGAGCGAATGCCATAGATTTATGAGCGAATCCTAATATCATATGAGCGAATTTAACTAGTTTATGAGCGAATCCACGATTACCAACAAAAAATCTAATCCAATCTCTCAATAATTGTAGCGTTAGCCATGCCATGGCCTTCGCACATTGTTTGCAAACCATAGCGGCCGCCGCTGCGCTCCAATTCGTGCATCATCGTCACCATCAAACGGGCACCGCTGCCGCCTAGTGGATGGCCAAGAGCAATCGCACCTCCATTTGGATTGAGCTTAGCAGGATCCGCACCCGTATCTCTCAACCATGCTAGCGGTACTGGAGCGAAGGCCTCATTCACCTCAAACACATCAATATCGTCAATCGAAAATCCCGATTTTTCCAAGGCCTTCTGTGTTGCCGGAATCGGCCCTGTCAGCATTAATGTTGGATCCGATCCTACCACCACACGTGTGTGAACACGGAATCGTGGCTTTAACCCTAACTCCTCTGCTTTTTCGCGGGACATCAACAACAAAGCAGCTGCTCCATCACTAATTTGGCTGGAGTTACCCGCATGAATGACCCCATCTTCTTTAAAAGAAGTCCGCAGTCCTGCTAAAGCTTCCAATGAGGTCCCTTTTCGAGGACCAGAATCATCTTTAACCACAGTAGTTGTTCCATCTGGAAGGGTCACTTCAAGCGGAAAGATTTCTCTTGCAAAGTATCCTTCCTCTTGCGCCTTTAGTGCCTTTTGGTGACTCTCTAGCGAGAATCGGTCGAGCTCCTCACGAGTAAAGCCATAATTTTCAGCAATTCGCTCTGCCGACAACCCTTGATGAATCATTTCATATTTAGAGCGTAACGTAGGACTAAACGGTTCCTCCGCTCCTTTATAGTTGGAGCCCATTGGAACCCGGGACATACTTTCTACCCCACCAGCAACCACCACATCCATATCACCAGCGAGAATTGCTTGTGCAGCAAAGTGAACAGCCTGCTGACTCGAACCACATTGACGATCAATCGTTGTCCCTGGTACCTCAATTGGGAAGCCGGCGATCAATGCGGCAACTCTTGCAATATCTCCTGCCTGTTCCCCCGCTTGAGTCACACAGCCTAAAATGACATCATCAATAATCGCAGGGTCGATGCCTGCACGGTTCACCAGCTCCCTCAATGTTAAACCAGCTAAGTCATCCGGACGGATATCCTTCAATAATCCATTTCTTCTTCCTACAGGAGTCCGTACTCCCTCAACAATCACAACTTCACGCATAGCTCTCTGCCTCGCTTTCTATAATCCTAAATTTTTTGCAATGATAGTCTTCATAATCTCATTCGTGCCGGCATAAATGCTGGAGACTTGAATATCCCGGAATCTTCTCGCAATCTCGTATTCTTCCATATATCCATAGCCGCCATGCAGCTGCATACATTCTGAGGCTATCCGTTTCGCGATATCGGTAAGCTTCCATTTCGCCATCGACACCTTTGTCACCACGTTTTTCCCTTCAATATGCTCAGCAATTAACTGGTCAAGAAAAGCTCTGCCCATCTCAACTTCTGTGGCCATTTCAACCATTTTAAACTGAGTGTTTTGGAACTGGCTGACAGGTCTTCCGAACGCTTCGCGACTTTTTACATAGTCCATGGTTGTCTTAAGCATCACTTCTGATGCAGTTTGCGCCCCAATCGCTACAAGAAGCCGTTCCTGCTGAAGTTTTTCCATTAAATAAAGAAATCCTTTACCTTCCTCACCGAGAAGGTTTTCCTTTGGTACACGACAATCCTCAAAGATTAATTCTGCTGTATCCTGGCAATGGAGGCCCACTTTGTTTAACTTTCTTCCTCTTGTGAATCCAGGTGTATCTCGTTCGATCACAAGCAGGCTGACTCCTTTATGCTTTGGAACGACCTGGGTGTCCGTCTTTACAGCAACAACGACAAGGTCAGACTGGATCCCATTTGTAATGAACGTCTTTTGTCCATTGACAATATAATGGTCCCCATCCAGTTTGGCAGTTGTTTTGATATTGGCTAGGTCTGAGCCGGTGCCTGGCTCGGTCATCGCAATAGCGGTAATGATTTCACCTGTGACACATTTCGGAAGCCAGCGCTTTTTTTGCTCCTCTGTTCCGTAAGCGGTGATATAGGGAACGACAATATCATTGTGGAGTCCAATTCCAATTAACCCGGAGCCGACCCGTTCCAACTCTTCATTTATGACAACCGCAAAGCCCCAGTCTACCTCGCTGCCACCATATTGCTCATCAATATCCGGACAGAGATATCCTTGATCCCCCATCTTCTTCCAAAAAGAACGAGGAATCATTCGGTCTTCTTCCCATTGCTCATAAAAGGGATATGCTTCTTTTTCTAAAAACTTTCGTAATGATTGACGAAATATTTCATGGTCATCGGTTAAATATGGGTGTTTCATCTTTAAAAACCTCTCTTTCGAAATGAGAATCTACATAATTTACGCCCGCCATACCTTACTTCACATTACTCTCCGTCCGCATTTTCTGCCGAAGCTGATATTTCAATACCTTTCCAGAGGCGTTTCTCGGCAACTGCTCCTCTATAAAAATCCGTCGGGGCACCTTATAGCCTGCGAGTTTTTGCCGGCAGAAGCTTCGTAATTCCTGCTCATCAATTACAGCCCCCTCTTTTGGAACAATAATCGCACAAACCGCTTCACCCCAAACTTCATCCGGCAACCCTATAATCGCAGCATCAAGGATACCTGGATGTTCAAAGAGAACGCTTTCAACTTCTACTGAATAAACATTCTCCCCGCCGGAAATTATCATGTCTTTCTTCCGGTCGACAAGCGTAATATAGCCTTCCTCGTCGATCGTGGCTAAATCTCCTGTAAAAAGCCAGCCGTTTTTCAACGTGTTTTTCGTCTCCTCCGGCTTTTTATAATACTCCTTCATTACCATCGGACTCTTAACAATAAATTCCCCAATCACACCAGGCAGTACATCGATTCCCTCTTCATTCACCACCCGCGTTTCCGTTAAGAAGATTGGCTTACCACCCTTTCCAAGATGATTCTTATGTCCCTCGGGATCAAGAAGAATGCCTCTAGGTCCAGCTTCCGTTAAACCGCACAGGTTGTAAAACTGATCTGTTTTAAATAGTTGCATACTTTTCTTAACCAACTCTGGTGCCATAGGTGCAGCGCCATACCCGACTCTCTTAATCGTAGAAAGATCATAATCAGCTGCGTTCGGCACTTGAAGAAGAAAGTTATACATCGCGGGTACGGCGAATAGATGGGTAATTTTATGCTCTTGAACGGCTTGAAGTGTTTTGACTGGATGAAAATCACGATGGATAATATGGGTCGCACCAAGTGCCACACCAGATATAAGGAATAGGTTCAGCTGTGCTGAGTGAAACAGTGGTGCTAAATGAAGGATATGCTCATGCGGCCTAATCCCCATATTAATGACTACTGCAATGCCCACTTTAAAAATTTGGCTGTGATCAAACAATGCTCCCTTTGGACGGCCTGTTGTTCCTGAAGTATACAGAATTTCTAAATCATCTTTTTCAGAAACCTCAACATTAGGTTCTTCTTTGTTAGCAGATCGAATCTTTTCATACGAGTAATAGCCTGTTGTTTCCGGTTCTCCAACAGTTACTACTAGACGGACGCCTGAACCCTGCTTGGCCTCCGCAATGATGGATTCAAATTCCTTGTCACAAACGACAACTGCAGCATCCGATTGGTGCAAAATATATTGAACCTCGGTAGCCGTCAGTCGGAAGTTTACCGGAACGGCAACCGCACCAATTTTAGCAGCCGCGAAAAAAGTAAACACAAAGTGATCCGAATTCTTCATCATTAATGCAAGCTTGTCACCTTTTTTAACCCCCTGCCCCATTAAACCGTACGCCAGTTGATTGACTTCATCATTAAATTGACGGTACGTATAGCTTCTTCCTTCACATTCGATGGCTAATAATTCAGGATATTTGCAAGCATTTTGTGTTAATAGGCTGCCAATATTCATAATTGGGATCCTCCTTTTATAAAAAAGACTCATCCTTATACATGCAATTTTTGTGCCAATATTCAGAAAACAAAAGAGGGCTTATTGGACAGTAGTATTCAAACTCCCCATGTTTTACAAACATACACAGACGACAACTTACTGTCCAAAAACTGGACACAATAAGAAAAGCGCAAGCGCCTTGGTCAACCCCGACAGGCAAATGTTCTTCGGCAATAAAAGTCCGCCTTTTGACTTTTATTGCCGAAGGTTATTTGACCCGAGGGGTTAGGCGCTGGAGCTGGACAATTCTCGAAGTCGAATTTATAAGCTTATAATGATGATGTCTACGTGGACAATTGATATTTTTTTATTTTTTCATATAAGCCAGAGCGGCTGATTCCTAGTAATCTAGCAGCCTTTACTTTATTTCCTTGAACTTGGACAAGTGCCTTTTTAATCGCTTCTAGCTCGGCATTTTCAACTAAGGAAACATTCCCCAATGGTTCGTAAAAGGTCAACTGCTTCGTTACATAGTCAGGCAGGTCCTCATATTTAATTTTGCCGCTTTCAGCAAAGGTCATGGCCCGCTCCATCACATTCCTTAATTCACGGACATTCCCAGGCCAGTCATATCCTAGAAGCGCTTCTCTTGCCCGGTCCTCGATTCCCGTTATACTAGTGCCCAAAATTTGATTGAATTCAATCATGAACTGGCCAATCAAATGATCGACATCGTATAAGCGTTCCCTTAATGGCGGGACATTTAAGGAAATGACATTCAGACGGTAATACAAATCCTCTCTAAAGGTGCCTTCTTTGACCATTTCCTCGAGATTTCGGTTGGTTGCGGCAATAATTCTGACATCCACCTGAATTCTAGCTGTTCCGCCAACCCTATAAAACTCTCTCTCTTGAAGGACCCTTAATAGTTTTGCCTGGAGAGCTAACGACATATCGCCAATCTCATCGAGAAAAAGGGTGCCACCATTAGCTAAATCGAACTTTCCCAACTTCCCTTTTTGTCTTGCTCCTGTAAAAGCTCCTTCTTCATAGCCAAAAAACTCAGATTCAAGCAAGTCCTCCGGTATCGCCGCACAATTGACAACAATGAACTTTTCTGTGCTTCTTGCACTACTTTTGTGAATGGCGTGAGCAAACAATTCTTTTCCTGTTCCACTTTCCCCGCGGATTAGTATCGTCGACCGGCCCTTGGCGGCTTTGGCAGCACTTTTTTTCAATTTATCCATATAAGGGTCTACAGACAATAGATGGTCCCAGGTGAACCTGGCTGATTCCGACTTTTGAAACTGCTGATGATAAAAGCTTGCCTTATTCTCTGCTTTTTGCAGCTTTTTGAATAACTCACTGACTTCATTTAATTGCCGAAATACCACCTTCCCAATAGCACCGATTACCCTTCCATCTTCAACAATGGGAATGCGATGAACAATATACTTAATGCCATTTATCTCTAAAAACCCGCTGACTTCAGCGGTTTCGGTTTCATAAACATTTTCTAAGTGTAGCTGGGGTAAAACTTTTTCAGCTGGTTGGTGTAAAACCGTTTCTATTTGAAGATTGAATAGTTCGAGAAGTGGGGGGCTGACCATTTGAATTTTTTGCTTCTCATCCGTCATAATAATTCCGTCAAATGCATGTTCTATCGCTGTCTCTAAGGTCCTTTTAAGCGTTTGAATCGTTTGTAATTCCTGCGAGGTTTGTAAAAGAGACATAACCATATCCGTTTTGGTTAGAATTCCGACTACACAGTCCCCTTCATCGATAACCACACCTGTACCAACCTGGCTGTTTTTTA
This sequence comes from Bacillus sp. (in: firmicutes), assembly GCA_039832695.1. GTDB lineage: Bacteria > Bacillota > Bacilli > Bacillales > Cytobacillaceae > Neobacillus. Next base: position 106,881 of record JBDOMM010000047.1, on the reverse strand, counting down.
CAATCTTTTCAATCTGTTCATAGGGAGTGTTAATTTTTAATGTTTCAACTTGTTTTTTTATGTATTTTTTAATTGGAGTTGTAAGGGTTTTTTCAGCTGCTACCATTTGGTATAAGCTGCTTCTAGTAAAAACACCTAGTAGTTTTCTGTTTGAGTTTGTTACAGGAAGCAGGTTCCATTTCTTTTCGTGCATTACATCAAGGGCCTCTTTAAGTGTCGTTTCTTCGGTAATCATACAATCCACTGGTGTAATGATATCTTTAAATTCATCCATTTCGTCACCACCCTCTTTACATACCTCTATTGTACCAAAAAAGGTAGATTGTTTTGAATTTTTGAACAATAAAAAGAGAAGGTCGCCCCTCTCTTCTTCCATTCCTATTTCGGTTGCATTCTAATCGCTCCATCAAGCCTAATGGTTTCACCGTTTAGCATTGGATTTTCGATGATACTTTGGACGAGCTGGGCATACTCTGCCGGATAGCCGAGCCTTGGTGGGAATGGCACCATTTTACCAAGTGAATCTCTCGCTTCCTCTGGGAGAGTATCAAACATTGGTGTGTGGAACAGTCCCGGTGCAATCGTCATTACACGGATTCCATATCGTGCAAGTTCTCTTGCAATCGGTAGGGTCATGCCCACAATTCCCCCTTTTGAAGCACTATAGGCAGCCTGGCCGATTTGACCATCAAAGGCAGCCACAGAGGCAGTATTAATAATTACCCCTCTTTCATTTTGATCGTTACCTTCGTTGCTGGACATTTTTTCAGTTGCAATCCGAATGACGTTAAAAGTCCCGATTAAATTGACATTAATGACCTTTGAAAAAAGCGATAGGTTATGGGCACCCTTTTTGCCAATGACTTTCTCTGCAATCCCAATTCCCGCACAGTTTACAACCGTATTTATTTCTCCCATAAAGTCGGCAGCTTTATTTACTGCTTCCTGAACGTCATCTTCCTTCGTCACATCCACCTTTAAGAATAATACCGCTTCTCTTAACTCAGATTCGAGTTGTTTCCCCTTTTCTTCTGACTGGTCAAAAATAACCGCCTTTCCACCTCTACCAACAATTTTCCGAACCGTGGCCTCCCCTAATCCTGATGCTCCTCCTGTAACGACGGCACGACATGCTTTAATATCCAAAATAGTAACCCCCTTTTTAAGAATTCTATTTTGTTATTTTGCAAGAATTATGCCAATTTAGATTAATAAGGAAGTGTAATTGAAAGGTGGAATCTTATGTGTAAGGTTTGGACACTTTTCACATTTGAATGACCAAATATTGGACATATAAAAACAGACCCCATATTTAATATGAGGTCCCTACCTTTTTCTTCGATAGTATATTTTCTTGTGAAGCAGCCCTCTTCTTCTTCTCCATCATAATAACTAACGCAACGGCTATTACTAGAAAGCCACTTGCAATCCGGAAAATGGAGGCCGTATCCACAAATTGAGCAAGAGCTCCAAAAATGACACCACTAAGGCCGATTCCTAAATCAATAGATGAAAAAATCATTCCATTCGCTACACCGCGGCGATTGGTTGGTGTCAGTAATAATGCCCAAGACTGTAACGTTGGGATCAAGCAGCCAAAGCCTAAACCAAAAAACACTCCTGCAATGGCAATGAGAAGGCTTGAATGAGCATAAGAGAGTACCCACATGCCAATAAATGTTAGCACGGTACAGAAAAGTACCAGTCCGAATGGACCCTTTTCATCAAACCATTTCCCAGCTATCGGTCTCGCTATCGTAGCCATCAGCGCATTGAAAATATAAAATAAAAAGATTTGTTCAATGCCTCTTTCCTGTCCAAAGATAACAATGAACGTGACAATCGATCCGTAGCCAAGATTGATAATAATCGTAATAAACGCTGGAAACCAGCTTGATTTTTCCACTAATGAACCTACATAGGAAAACTTTAAATCTTCTTTTTTCGTATTTAGGACAGCTTCAGGAGTTTGATAGCGAACAATCATAAGTAAAACAATCGCAATAACTCCTAAAAGTGCTGAGATATAAATAAGATTGGTAAATGAAGTGATTTTATATAAAAAGATTCCTAGACTTGGAGCAATAATCATCCCAATTGTAATCGATAAGCCGTAATATCCCATTCCTTCACCAAGGCGTGAATTAGGGATTACATCTACTGCTGCCGTCCCATTAACCGTTGTTGACCAGCCCCAAGCTAACCCATGGACTAAGCGGAATAATAGAAAAATCAGCACTACCTGCGATATAGGATAAAGTATGGTAATCAGTAAGAGCATAACTGCTCCTGTTATGACAAGTGTTTTTCTCGCTTTATATTCAAGCATAAAGCCGATAAATGGGCGACTTATAACGGCACCAATCGAAAACAACGCCGTAACTAGCCCAATCTCTAGTCCAGATGCTCCAATGGACTTTATATACGGCGGCAAAGTTGGAATAAGCATTTGAAATGACATAAACACAAATAAATTTCCGACCATGAGCATAATAAATGACTTCGTCCACAAACGCTCCTTCAAACCATTCACACCCCTTTATTCCATTAAAAAAGAATCCTCAAAAAGAGAATCCGTATTTCCATCATTTTATTTCGTATCGCTAAATAATAGCACATAAGCTGGAAATAGGAAACCAGAAAGATTCTTCGAAACAAGTTAATATTTCTACTTATTTACGTTATCATTAAATAAGATAAACATCATACGAACGGAGGATTCTTATGCAAAAGAGAAAGCTAGTGATCACCCATACTTTAGATCAAGACTATATCAATCTACTGGAAAATACCTTACCGGATTGGGAATTAATCATCGGTAAAGACAAAGAGGCTTGGCAAGATCATATCATGGATGCAGAAATTATTGCTGGCTGGAAAAAGGGATTAGAGGAAGAAATCCTTGCCCCTGAATCAAAGCTTAAGTGGCTGCAAACATGGAGTGCTGGGGTAAATAACTTGCCACTGGATGAACTACACCATAGAAACATAACGGTAACTAGTGCCAACGGTGTTCACGCTTACCCCATTTCTGAAACGATTTTTGCCTTGATGCTTGGCTTAACTCGCAAGCTGCATACATATGTCAAAAACCAGCAAACAAAAACATGGCACCATGCTCACATGGGATTGGAATTGCACGAAAAAACAGTGGGCATCATTGGCGTTGGAGAGATTGGAAAAGAAACAGCTAAAATTGCAAAGGCATTTGGGATGACCGTCCTTGGTGTCAGGCACTCAGGCCAACCCGCAGACTATGTCGATGAGATGTACACACCTGAACAGTTAGAGGTACTGCTTCCAAAGTGCGATTATGTGGTAGTGACTTTACCTCTTACGAAAGAAACTCACCGTTTATTTGGTGCAGAACAATTTAAGCAGATGAAGTCTTCTGCCATTTTTATTAATATCGGCCGTGGTGAAATTGTGGTGGAAACCGATCTCATTCAAGCATTACAGGATGGAATTATTGCCGGTGCTGGATTAGATGTATTTGAAAAAGAACCGCTCAGCGCGGAAAGCCCATTATGGGAAATGGAGAATGTCATCATTACGCCGCACACCTCTGGTTCTACAGAGCATTATAATAAGCGGGTTATCGAAAATATCCTTATCCCTAACTTAAAGGAATATCTAGCAGGAAAAATCCCGTCCATTAACCGGGTTGATTTTACAAAGGGATATTAAGAAAAGCGTAAGTGCCTTGATCAGCCCCGAGGGGCTAGGCGCTGAAACTAGACAAACAAAGGAGCAACAGCATGCAGCAAGTTGTAATCGAAAAAACAACGAAAAAGAAAAAGCGCCTTGTAAAAGCGTTACTTTATATAGTTCCGGCCATCCTTGTTTTCTTGATGGCCGCTAATTTCATTCCAGTTAAGCAAATAAGCAAAAAAAACTTTTTCAAAAATAACCGACCGTTAGTGATTGCCCATCAAGGCGGTGAGTTACTTGCCCCCTCTAATACGATGGCAGCATTTACGAACGCAGCAAATATGGGAGTGGATGTAATTGAGACAGACCTCCATATTACAAAGGATGGGTACTTGGTTGCTATCCACGATCCTACCGTTGATCGGACAACGAATGGACATGGCTCGATTGCAGACATGACGCTGGAGGAGATTCAGAAGCTTGATGCGGGGTACCATTTTAAAGACCTTAACGGAAACTATAGTTACCGTGGAAAGGGCGTCTACATTCCTACGGCTGAAGAAATGTTTCAGACATTTGATCATATGAGAATTGAAATGGAGATTAAGGACGACAATCCTCCGGAACGAATCGATGAGATGGCTTCCAAACTTTGGGCTCTTATTAAAAAGTATCATATGGAAGATAAAATTTTGGTGGCTTCGTTTGATCAGAACATTCTCGATACCTTTAACAAATATGCAAAGGACAGGGTTGCCACATGTGGCGGAAAACAAGAGGTAACAAAATTTGTTGTCTTCCATAAGTTCTTTTTGCGGAACCTATATCAGCCACATACAGATTCTTTTCAAATTCCTATTGAGGATAGCGGCTTTGATTTAACCGATCAAAAGTTGATTACCGGGGCACATCGACGGGGACAAGACATAAGTTATTGGACCATTGACGACCCAAAAGAAATGAAGAAATTGCTAGATGCAGGTGCAGATGGAATTTTAACCAATCGACCGGATTTACTATTAAAAATAGTAGCAGAAAAATAGGAAATGAGGCTGCTCATTTGGGCAGCCTGTTCTATTTTAATTGATATCTACTTTTTCAATATTTCTAAAGGAAAAATAAGCAATTACGCAGCCTGCAAGAGCAAGAGCAATGGGTACGAAAATGAACGAAAAAATATTTACATTATCAGCGGAGGAACTAGTGATCGATACCAAAACAATCGCAGATACAATTGTTGTTGGAACCGACTTCTTCCTCATTCCAAAATACAATGGAATTAAGGCCATTCCCGCTGAGGCTATCGCGCCGAGAGTCATGCTAAGCAATCCATTAACTAATACATCGGAAGTAAACGCCTTAGGGACAAAATGAAAATACGAATCTGCTAAATAAAACATAGTACCAACAAAAAGGTTCGACAAGAAAATCGTTAGGAACGTGAAGCATGCAACAATAATTAACTTGGCAATAATGATTTTCTTTCGATTAATCGGATACATAAACATCAAGGAAATAGAATTACTCTTATATTCATCTATAATTAGCTTAGAAATCAGTACTGCTGCGAAAATAATAAAGATGGCTCTAATCATACTACCAAATGCCCCAAAAGCCATATCATAGCTTGGAAATGCAATATTCCCATCACTTTTTTCAGCAAAATAAGTTATACAAAGCGCCCCCATTACAATCATATTGGCAATCAAAACATTTTTTATATAGGAAAAAAGTTTAAACTTCTTTATTTCAAGACCGATTAATTTACGCACTAATACCACCTCCATTAATAATTGTTAAGAAATAATCTTCTAGTGAATGGTTCTTCTTACTGAGTTCTTCAATCATAACTCCATTTAGAATAAGCGTTTTGGAGATTTCCGCTTGAGAGATTCCTGCTTCATAGATCCGGAAACGTCCCTCTTCTACTACTTTAAAATTAGTAAACTTCATGACCTCCTCCAATACATAAAGGGCCTTGTTCACATCATGGACAACAAGTTCGAGATATTCTGTATTTTGCTCCTGTATTTCGGACATTGGTACCTCTTTTATTAACTTACCGTCACTAATAACCCCGATTGTATCGGCAATCTGTTCAATTTCACCGAGTATGTGTGAAGAAATTAAAAGAGTCATGCCATATTCACGGCAGAGCATTTGAAAAAGATTTCGCAGTTCTTTAATGCCGACAGGATCCATTCCATTAATGGGTTCATCTAAGATTAACAATTCCGGCTTGGTTATGATGGCACGAGCAATGCCGAGGCGTTGCTTCATACCTAATGAGAAATCCTTTACAGGTTTATCCTCGATATTCGTTAATTTGACTAAATCTAATGCTTGATCTATCGCTTTTTTGTCGTAGTAGCCCATATATTCACAATGGAGTTCCAGGTTCTCTCTTGCTGTTAGTCGGTCATAGAAAACAGGATATTCAATAATGCTGCCCAGTCGCTTCAGTACTTCATAGGACGTATTGGTAAGTTTCTCACCAAAGATTTCAATCTCACCGCTTGTCGGTTTCACTAGATTGGTGAGCATTTTCATAATCGTGGTTTTACCAGCACCGTTTGGTCCGAGAAACCCATAAATTTCACCTTTTTTTACCTTCATATTGACGTTTGTTACAACATCCTTGCCTTTATATGATTTTGTTAGTTGGTTCGTTTTGATGATGTAGCTCATTTATTTCAGCTCCCCTTCGTCTTTAACTACTTTTATTCTAGTCAGCAGAGTTTTCTTTTTTATTAATCAAATCTTACGAAATTCTTAAGAAAGAAAAGGATGTCCCTTAATTGAGGCATCCTTTGATGTTTAATATGTTATTCGGTTTAGTTTGACAGTAAATGTTGTCTTTTCGTACGGTTTGCTCGTGAGAAAAATTTGTCCGTCCATTTTTTCCACCAGCCTTTTGGTTATTGTAAGACCGAGGCCGCTACCTTGATACGATTTGTTTCGTGAATCTTCAAGGGTGTACATTCTTTCAAACACCAGGTCCTTATGGAGCTCACTGATTCCCTTTCCTTTATCCCATACATCAACAAAAACTGATTGATCATCTTGTCTAAGTGTGAGCCCAAGCACTTTCCCTTCCGAACCGTATTGAATCGCATTTGAAATTAAATTATTTAAGATTCGATCTAGTTCCTCTTCGTTCCCTAGAGCATAAAGATTTTCTTCAGGGAGTTCGATGGCCACATCAAATCCCTTTGAGGTAAGAACCTCATAAAAACCTAATATATTTTTCCGGCAAATCTCATTCATGTTCACTCTTGTGAGTGGAATGTCTTTATCCCCAGATTCAAGCTTAGCTAAATCAAAGAACTTCTTAATAAGTTCTAGAACTTCCACCGTTTTCCCATGGACCTTTTGCAAAAGTTCATCCGTTTCTTCCTGGCTTCTATCTTGGTCATTTAACATTATCTCAATGTAGCCAAGCACTACGGTTAGTGGTGTTTTTAAGTCATGTGAGATGTTGGAAAGCATTTTCCGCATCGATATTTCCGTCTTATTATAGCTGGCCATGATTTTCTGGTTGTGTTCTAAGAGACGATTGATTTGGATTAATAGCTGTTTCATATCTTCATGATCAGTATGTAGTAGCAGTTTTTCATCGGTTTGTTGGTTGATGATCCGCTTCAGCTTCTTGTGGATATAGGTTAAGTTCTCCAAATCATTTTTTTTCGATCGATATTGTAAAAAATTTAGTGAAGCTAATCCTATTATGATCATGACTAAAAATATGACCATTATTTAAAACTCCCCGAGCTTGTAACCAATTCCCCATAAGGTTTTGATGTAGTTGGGTGAAGAAGGGTCATCCTCAATCTTTTCTCGTAATCTTCTCATATGGACGTTAATGACATTTTCATCGCCAAAGTATTCATCTTCCCACACTAAGCTATAGATTTGTGCCTTTGTATAAACGCGACTTGGATGTGAAACAAACAATTTCAGGATATGAAACTCCTTTGCCGTTAACTTGATTTCGCTGCCGCTTTTATGGACGGAGAAATTCTCCAAATCCAGGGTTAAGTCTCCTGCAGTTAGCACCTTTTTCTCTTGCTTCTGCTCGGTACGTGAATAGTGGGTTGCTCTTCTAATAGCAGCCTTTACTCTTGCCGTCAGTTCAATCATGGAAAACGGTTTAGCAATATAATCATCCGCGCCAAAGCCCAATCCCAAAGCCTTGTCTAAATCTCCGTCCTTAGCTGACATGATTAATACGGGAATCATGCTCTTATCCCTGATGATTTTCAAAAATTCGATGCCATCCAGCTTCGGGAGCATTAAGTCCAGTAGTATTAAATCAAAGGTATCACGCGCAAATACCTTGAGAGCTTCTTCCCCGTCATATGCTGGTACCACTTCAAATCCTTCTTTTATAAATTGGCCTTTCACCATATCACTAATGGCCGTATCGTCCTCAACTAACAATATTTTGTGTTTCATTTTGTCCTCCACCCTGTTTTTTCCTATATCGTACATTTCCATATTTTGTGGCAAAATTCCTTCAAACAACAAGAAAAAACAAAAGAGAGACAAAAACCGTCTCTCTCCCACCTACATTATTTTTTATACCGATTAGGTGTGAACTTCTCACTAGCCTTGAAGTTATATACCGGTTTAATAAATCTAGCAATCTCAACCGTTTCTTCAATCTTCTCTAATATTTCCTGCATAGGCTTATAGGCCATTGGTGCTTCGTCTAAGGTTTCTTCGGATACAGACGTCGTCCAAACTCCTGTCATCGTCTGATGAAAATCTTCCATATTTAATGTTTTCATCGCTTTTGTCCGACTCAAGACGCGTCCTGCTCCGTGTGGTGCTGAATAATTCCACTCTTCATTCCCTTTTCCAACTGCTAATATAGAACCGTCTCTCATATTAATTGGGATAATGAGACGTTCTCCTTTTTGGGCAGAAACGGCCCCTTTTCGTAAAATCATCTTTTCAGTATCGATATAATTGTGGACAGTATCAAACTGGTCAAGCAATTCAAATCCCATATTTTCAATAATTGTCCGTGCGATTTCTTCACGGTTTGCCTTAGCAAATGATTGTGCCAACTTCATATCATGTATATAATAATGAAAATCTTCGCCTTCTAAGTAGGCTAAATCATTGGGAATGGCTGGATTCTTTTCTTTATAGTTTTGTATCGCTAATTGGATTTCTTGTTGTCTCCCATCAGTTTTTAATTGTTCAATGATCTCCGATAAATCATGTTTTCTCAACTTAGAAATTGCCACTTTTTGATAATAGGTGGCAATTTTTGCTCCTACATAACGGCTACCAGTATGAATGGTTAAATAATGATAGCCTTCGGAATCAACTGAAACTTCGATAAAATGGTTTCCTCCTCCAAGTGTTCCTAAGCTATAGCGACTTCTATTTTCACTTAAAATCTGCTCCGCTTTGTATTCTTGAATGGCAGGAAAACTCGTGTTTATAAATTGGACTGTTTCATCAGAATGGAGATCCTGTCCGCTTGGTACATACGTGCGAATGATGTGGTCAAGCTTGTTAAAATCGACCTTTTTGTCCTGAAGTTTGACCGTAAGAACGCCACAGCCAACATCTACACCTACAAGATTCGGGACAACTTTATCCTTTAGCTGAATGGTTGTTCCAATCACACAACCTTTTCCGGCATGATAGTCTGGCATTATACTAATCTTTGTGTCTTTTAAAAATGCTTGATTGCATAGCTCTTGTATTTGTTCCAGAGCTGTTTCCTGTGGATAATTTGAAAATACTCTCGCTTCTGTTTGTGACCCCGTTATTTTAATCACTCGTTTCCCTCCTTCAAAAGCAGATTACCAAAAGGCTACCATTTATGGAGGATTTAAGCAACGGATTTTATATGACAAAAAAAGACCTAGTCATTTTGACTAGATCCTCTTCTCAACATCTTGTCTAATTAGCTCAACCATTTCATCCGAAAGGTTGGCTGGAAGGGAAGTGCCCTCTTTAAATACCCATGCATTAATGACTTCAAGGTCTGCTTTTTTAAAGGTAATGCTATAATCCTGATTTTGATAAGAAAAATCAGCTGTTATATATTCTTCATTATAAAAATCATCATCAATAATCATATTGCTAATTTCAAATGGCTTCACAAAGTTAGCTCCTTTTTCCCCGTAGTGATTAAATCCATGATAAACATCTTAATATCACCAATTAACACCCCGCCATGCCCGGAACACATAGCATCTGCATCAAATGTCGATAAAATTTCTAACCCATTAAGAAACGGGGGAAGATTTTTTTCTGACACTCCACCATCACGTAAATACTTCAGCCATTCCTCCCGAAGCTCATTTCCCACGGAAACTAACCCATCTGCTGATAATGGGTCTCCAAAGAAACAAAGAAAATCGCCTGTAAACAAAGTTTTTGTTGGCTTATGATAGAAAACCACTGAGCCTGGAGTATGATATCCAACCAGCTGGCATTCAAAATCGCCATAGTGCCCCTGGCTTGGTAATTCATATAAAAATTGCTCCGGTTCAGAACATTCAATGGTATCCCTCTCATTGGGGTGAATCAATTTTTTTGCATGTTTAAAAACCGATGCTGCTTGTACATGATCCTCATGACCATGTGTTGCCAAACAAAGAACAACATCCTCAACCGATTTACCTATGCTGCGCAGTGCCTGTTCTATATATTTTGTATGCTGTTGTTTCCCCGAATCTATTACCGTGACGTATTTTCCTTCTACAATAAAATAACAGTTAGTATATGAATTCCAGCTAGCATCCCAAACGGCCAGCACATAAATGTTTTCTCTAACTGATTCAAAATTATATTCCACCCGAACTCCTCCTAAAATTCCTCCTCATTCCTTTATTAATAATTCCACACATCTCTATCTATTCCTTTATTCCTTTGCTAAGTCCCTTCGATTGGCGGCTAATGGTGGCTGTTCTAACCACCCATTCGCAATCATAATATTTGCCCCATCCTCGGAATACTTTAGAATCTCCGCATTTAATCGAGAATAATCAATGACCATGTCACTTCTCTGACTTTCAGCAATCGCGACTCCGTAGTTTCCAATCCCGGCATAAATCATCAAGCTAAAGTGAAACATCATCAATTTATCAGAGAAAGGAGACTCTGTTGAATCGGTTACCTCCTGATCATAGGACATCGGAGCGGGAAGTGAATCCATCTCTAAATAACTGCTAAATACTTTGATATGCTTCAAGGCAATTTCTTTGCCTCTTAAAAAATAATTTCGAACTTTTTTCGATTGAGCAACCTGACTAAATGCTGTAGTAAAACTCGTACCTATGTAATTCGTCTGAATATTAGCATACAGGTTGGTGTCCTCTGTTCCAGTGAGAGGTTCACGTCTTCCAAGTCCTTCTAATATAAACGATTGCTTGTGAACAAACTCTACCTTTGAGGGATATGGAATGGTCGGCGGACGGACAACTAGTCCTTTGGCTAATAAGACTCGTACCGCTTCGGTATCTAGCTCTAGAGTTGACGTTAAACATTTTGTATAAAAAGATCGTATATCATGACGATAGGTATTCTGTAACACCCTGCCATAAGTGATCAATCCGCCCTTTGCCATATTTCGAATATATTTTAGATAGAATATATCTGAGAATAACCGCCTGGCCTTTAAGTTTACATCTTGCTCCGTAAAACCTTGAGGTACCTTGATATCTTCCTTTGTAAAAATTTCTCTAATCTGTTCCACATGCTGTTGCGATAAATCCAAAGCGTGCACGGTTACTTTCTTTATATCTTCGTCATCAATATGTTGTAAAAAATATTGAAGCATGCAAATTGACATACTATCTGCAAGATAAGAGGTCCATAAATAGGACAATTCTGCTGCTGATAATTTTATATGTTCGTGAGAAACTGTCATCGAACACCCTCCTACTAATATCCATTAAGGAATAATATAACCATTATGGAAAAAAGTATGACTAGTTATTGGGCCTCATCAACCTTACAAAGCAAAAGGGAGATGCATATAGCATCTCCCTTTTACTATTAATAGATTGTTTGCATACCTTTTCCAGCCACCGTCATCCACTCGAATTGACGCAGTCTTGCTTCAAACAACGTCAATGGATCGCGGAACATCTCAGGATTGGTATTTAGTTTGTTAAGCATCTCTTGGTTTGTTTGGATTGCGGTACGTGTCTCTCCTACCAATTGATTTATAATGGCAACCGGATTTTTGAAGAACAACGTAACATCCCGCTCCAAGGACTTTTCAAACAGCTCAAAAGACTGGAAGAACTGTTTATTTATAGCTTCGATTGCTTCTGTGTAATCTTCATTTTCCACAAATGATTTATATTTGTTATAAAGCAGTGCTTTATTTTGAGTAATAGCACCCAATAGCTTTCCTGCACTCTTTAATAAGAATTGTTGCGGAGTTCGACGAAGCAGAATATTGACCGTTTCCAACTCGAATCGGCTTGTCATTCGGTCCGTATCCCGGCGCCAATCATCTAGTACTTTAAAATCACATTCCAGCTTGAGTCGTTCGTCACCATACATTTGGTTAAAGCCTTCGCCCATCTCATTTAAATATTCCTGACTTTGATTGAATTCCTCATGGCAGCTCTCAATCCATTTTTGGAAGGAGAGATAGAAATTAGGCATCACAGTTTGTTCTAGATATTCTTGAATCCGTCGATTCATTTCTTCATTTAGCTCAAGGTGAATTTTACTAAAATTACTATCTTCCTTAATGAGAGTAGAGCAATCCTGTAGCATTTTCGGAACTGTTACTGAAATATCCTTCTGAATGGTTTCCTTGATCGCACGGTACGAACGAACAATTGCTTTTGCTTTTTGCACTTCCGTATCCCTCAGTTGGTTTACCGCTCCATTTAACTTCATTAACATGTCTTCATTCCAACGGATGGATTCTACTAGTTGATTTTCAACATCAATCCGCTTTTGTAAAAGGCTCGAGATCGTAGTTCGAATATAATACAAGAGTTTCGCCAAGCGTTTATCTTCAAGGCTGATTGTATTTTTAATAGAATGAATAAATTTTGTTAAATCCTGCAGTTGCTGTTTACGATCATATTGAGATGAAAAAGCAAATACGTTTGCATCAGGTAAAACGGATTGAATGACGGATCTAGTTTCATCAAAAACTTTGATTGCTTCCTGTTCATCCTCAATGGTATCCATTTTACTTAAGAGAAAATGGATCGGAATATCCGGTGCTATCTCTTGAATTTGATTTAGTAATGTTCTTTCTTTCCCAGAGAATCCAGAATTGGCATCCAGTACAAAAAGAATTCTGTCTGCAACATTTAGGTTTCTAAATACCTCAGGCTGTTCATATTGATTCCCTTTTAACCCTGGAGTATCTATGAATGCTACTCTATTTTCCTGTAAAAATTGATTAGGCTGTCTATATTCAATGATAGATTCTAAAGCATTCCTGCGGCGGCCCATTCTATCTTGGAAATCTGAATGGTCTGGCAAAATCGTAAACGAGTTATCGGTAATCTCAATAACTTCTTCTTCCTCCGCATCTGTAAACATGACGACAGTGGATGTTGGGCCATCCTGTAACTCTTCGCCTATAACAGTATTGATAAATGTCGATTTGCCGCTTCCGCCTAATCCAGCGATTAAGATGTGCTGGGTGTCAAAGTCACTTAGCTGATCAACACGCCACTTTACCCGATTATTTTCACCCATGTCATGTGCTACTGCCCAATCCAGAATGCTATTAAAGAGGATCAAGCACTCATCTCTTTCATCAAAACTTAATTCTGTCGTGCTAATTAATTCTTCTGCTTCATTAACAATGGTTGAACTAATGCTTGTTGGAAAAAGCTCATTCCATGAAAGGACTGCAGCAGAGGAAATAACCACCGTTGATGAGTCTGCAAGGCGCAGCCAATTCGTTAGCAGGTCAGGGATAAATCCTTGCAACATCTTTATAAAATATCTTCCTTCAATTAAGCTCAGATAAGCATCCTTATGTAGCTGAGAAAGGACAGACCAGTTTTCTTCACGGCTGATATCCAAATTTAATAACAAGTGATTAATTTCGTTGATCCATGTAAAATAGGATTCTTCATTTTCGTAGCTTCTCCATAGGGAGGTAATCAATTGTTCAAATCTCTCTTTATCTAAGGAATATAAGAGAATTAAGCTCTGTGAAAAATAACTAGGCGGATGATTTTTTGTTACACCTTTTTCCACATACGCATTGATGACATCGAACCATTGAATCGATTCTGTACGCATGGCCTCATTTACTGCCAATTCAAGCGCATTATTCCAGTCCAGTTGCTCCTCAAAGAATGCGCGGGCAATTTCCGTTACATCTGGATAATCCGGATTGGAAGCAACCGTCTTTTTAATGGTAAACACTGCTGAATCTAATTTTTCTCGTTCAATATATAGTGAAAATAAATGCAAGGCTACTTCTGTATTTAAAGTGAGATTATCCGATTTTATTGCTGTGTATAGATCTTCTGCAGTTGAAAGCAGTCCCAAATGATAATAGGCATCTGCTGTATTTTTCTTTGCCCATGGTGCCAGGTCATTACTGATGTTTTCCCATTTAAAAATAGCTGCTTCGTAATCTTTATGGTGAAAGTACACTTCCCCTTGGGCAAAACGAATAGATGATAAATCAGGTACATCCTTTTCAGCTTCTTCATGAAAAGCTTCACCAAGTACTTGAATCGGATGAATATCCTCATGTTCATTAATGAACATTTTATAGTAGTTTTTTTCCTTTAATTGTTTTTCTAACGTCATAGTCTTTCCCTCCAATTGCAGCCACTCTATGTCATTCATATGGAAAAGAGGCACAATTATTCCTTATAGTATTCGACGATTGTTTCGAATATAAGTCCCAATTATTAAGATTCTATCAGAGGTATTTTTTAAAAAGATGACAGTTGTATGTCAATTTGGAGTCAAATGTAACTATTGATGAGAAGAAATGTTTATTTAGACGTGCGGGACCTTCTTCCTTAAATACCACAACAAAAGTATAATAAAACCAAAGAACTGAAGGAGAAATGAACTTGGAAAAGGAACAAGCCTTAATTTTGTCCCATCGTATAGAACAAGCTAATCCAGTCTCATATGAATTAAAGAAACTAGAAATTGTTGGCGGGACATTGCCTAAGTTTCATCAATGGACGAATGGCAAACATACCATAGCTGGCTATAAAGTAACCAAACTGGATAGTGACTCGGGCTATTACTTTTTATTCATTGATTGGCATCGGAATGAAAACTATTATTTAGTGATTTATGCACATGATAAATCAACTACCTGCGCGGAAATCAGGCAAGTTCAAGAGATTGAGGGAATTCCTCATTTTGTCTGGATGTATAAGCCGTTTAAGCGCGACGGAAAAAACGATCAAAGAAAAGCTTATTTTAAACAAATGTTTGGGTCAACAACAGTTCAAATCAAACTGCCTTCATCACCAAATGAAGTGGGAGACTTCTTCGATCAAGTGTTCAAGCTCTGTCAAAACCGAATCAAAGCCGACAAGATTGTTGAGGTATTTGACTTTGATAATTAACAAAGGGAGGCACAATAGCCTCCCTTACAAGTAACTTATTATAATACCTTACTTAAAAATGCCTGCGTACGTTCTTCCTGTGGATTTTCAAATAAATCGACTGGGACATTTTCTTCAACAACGAGACCGCCATCCATGAAAATAACCC
Organism: Bacillus sp. (in: firmicutes); assembly: GCA_039832695.1. Taxonomy (GTDB): domain Bacteria; phylum Bacillota; class Bacilli; order Bacillales; family Cytobacillaceae; genus Neobacillus. The sequence goes on along the minus strand of JBDOMM010000047.1, from coordinate 91,521 downwards.
GATCCCCTACTTCTTTGGCAAAGCCCATTTCATGGGTAACCACGACCATGGTCATGCCTTCTTTTGCAAGCTGCTTCATAACCTCTAGCACCTCACCAACCATTTCTGGATCGAGGGCAGACGTCGGTTCATCAAACAGCATAATCTTTGGTTCCATGGCCAGCGCCCTCGCGATAGCAACCCGTTGCTTTTGCCCACCTGACAAAGAATCAGGGTAGGCTTCAGCCTTTTCCTCCAGCCCTACTTTTCGTAAAAGTTCTAAGCCTTTCTCCCGTGCCTTTTCCGCTGGTACATTCCTTACCTTCATAGGTGCCAGCATAATATTTTCAATGACCTTTTTATGAGGAAATAGGTTGAACTGCTGGAACACCATGCCTACTTCTGTTCGGACCTTATTGATATCCGTCTTCTTGTCCGTCAAGTCTACTCCTTCAATATATACGTGGCCACCTGTAATCGTCTCAAGCATATTAAGGCAACGCAGAAAGGTGGATTTTCCAGAACCTGATGGCCCAATGACAACTACAACCTCTTGCGGCTTGACCGTTACATTGATATCCTTAAGAACTTCATTACTCCCAAATGACTTTTTCAAATTCTTCACTTCAATCATTCAGTTGCCAACCTCCTTTCAAGACGTGATAACAGGAAGCTTAAGGAGAGAGTTAATACAAGATAAATCACAGCAGCTGTGATATAGGGCTCCCAAACCCGGAAATACTGTCCCTGCATGGCTCGTCCCCAATACATTAATTCAGGAGCGGCAATTAGCGCAGCCAGTGATGACTCTTTAATGAGGACAATAAATTCATTTCCTAATGGCGGAATCATTCGTTTAAATGCCTGCGGTAAGATAATATTCCACATAGATTGAACGTGAGTCATCCCTAATGAACGGGCCGCTTCCATTTGCCCGCGATCAATGGACTGAATGCCGGCTCGGAAAATCTCTGCTATATAGGCAGCAGCATTTAACGAAAGTGTTAGAATGGCAGCCGCGATAGCGTTTGTACTCCCAGTGAATAAAGGTACCACTGCGAAGTGAATTAGTAGAATTTGCACGAGTAATGGAGTACCACGAAAAAAGGTGATATAAATACTAAAAGGTAAAGCTAAGAGCTTATTCCTCATCATTTTTCCTAAACCGATTAATAACCCCAGTACCGTTCCAATTATTATACTGGCGATTGAAAGACCAATAGTTAGTAACGTCCCCTTTAGAAAGAAAGGAGCGTACTCAGCTAAAATATCCCAACGAAAATCCATCATTTGATCCCCCTATACAGACATGATGCTCCCTATGCATCGAGTGCGGATGCTAAACTATGTTGCTAAAAATAAAAGGCGGAAGCGCCTCGTTCAGCCCCGACAGGCAAATGTTCTTCGGTGAGAAAAGTCCGCATTTTGACTTTTCTTGCCGAAGGTTATTTGACCCGAGGGGCTAGGCGCTGAAGCTAGATTCAGACAACTATTCCAGTTATCCACACTAGTACCTTTTTTTAATTTCATAATTAACCAAAAATTGCGTAACTGCTAGTTTGAAAGAGTTACGCAATTTTTTAGAGTACCTATTATTGTTGATCTTTTAGAATTTGTGTATCAGGTTCTACCTTGAACCACTTCTTGTAGATTTTTGCGTATGTTCCGTTATCAATCACTTCTTTAATGGCTTTATCAAGGTCAGCTTTCAACTTGCTACCTTTTGGCATCATAAGTCCGTAGAATTCTTTTGCAAATGCACCTGAATCTTCAATAACTACGAAATTATCCTTTGGATTATTTTTTACATATTGTTCAACAACGGTATTATCCGCAACAACTGCATCTGCACCGCCACTCTTTAATTCAAGGATAGCTAGATTGTTATTTTCGAATTTTTTAATTTTCTCATTGTTTTTACCAAGAAGACCTTCGACAGCTTCTTGACCTGTTGTTGCATTTTGAACAGCAACTGTTTTACCATTCTTTAAATCTTCCGCACTCTTAATATCGCTGCCTTGAGGGACAAGGATTTTATTAGTAGATAAGAAATATGGCACAGTAAAGTCATATGATTGCTTACGTTCATCATTAATAGTAATAGCAGATATACCTAGGTCAGCAGTTTTCTTGTCTAGTTCCACAAATAACGGATCCCATCCTACATGTTCAACCTTAATCTTAAGACCTGCTTCTTTAGCTACTGCGTTAATGAAATCAATATCAAATCCTACAACTTCTCCTTTATCCTGGTATTCAAATGGTGCGTATGCAGCATCGGTAACGACTCTTAATGTTTTTCCTCCCTCGCCGCCTGTTTTACTTGTCCCACAGGCTGATAGAAGTAAGAGCAATGCCACCATGAAAACCGTTGAAACTAACTTTAATTTCTTCATTTGTAGACCTCCACTATTTTATTTTAAAAGTAATTTTACCAAATAATAATAATATTTTGAATATAATTGATTATAACTTTTATTAATTATTTATTCAATTGCAAAATTTTCTTACTATAGTAATACGTTAATGGACTAACGTGTTACTTTGTACTTTTTAAAAATAGGCATTCGCCGTTACACTCCAAAAACCCCGGCATAATTTATAGGGTAATATCCCGATAGGAGAGATGCCCAATGAACCCTTATAATTATTACGGAGTCCCGCAACAAATGCCGATTGAATATCACACCTACGTTCCAGCAGAGCAAATGTATCCATATGTAACTCATGACCAATATGATCAGTATGATCCTAACAGACAGCCACAACAGTTAGAACGACGAGTGAATCAATTAGAGAGACAAAATGAGCGTCAAGAAAGAGAGATCAATCAGCTTCAACGTGATGTTAATCAACTGCAACGCCGTCTTCAACGAGTGAACCAACGTGTTCGCGTCCTTGAAAGAAGATTTAACATCCCATTCACACCGTTTGACGGGGAGTTTTAATAGCCATTAGAAGAGAACCAGGTCAGTTTCCTGGTTCTTTTTTTTATTGGGTATTTGTTGCCCTCTAGTTACCGTTCTTTCCTTTTTTCCTCCTTCACGGGCACTAGTCCACGCGACTAGTTACCGTTTACCTTCCTCTTACGTCTCCATGGGCACTAGTCATCACCACTACTTACCGTTCTTCCTATTTTTACACCTTCACGGGCACTAGTCACCGCCACTACTTACCGTTCACCTGCTTTTTACGCCTCAACGGGCACTAGTCTTCGCCACTACTTACCGTTCACCTGCTTTTTACGCCTCAACGGGCATTAGTCATTGCCACTACTTACCGTTCACCCTCTTTTTACGCCTCCATGGGCACAAGTCATTGCCACTAGTTACCGTTCACCTGCTTTTTACGCCTCAACGGGCACTAGTCTTCGCCACTACTTACCGTTCACCTGCTTTTTACGCCTCAACGGGCACTAGTCTTCGCCATTACTTACCGTTCACCTGCTTTTTACGCCTCAACTGGCATTAGTCATTGCCACTACTTACCGTTCACCTGCTTTTTACGCCTCAACGGGCACTAGTCTTCGCCACTACTTACCGTTCACCTGCTTTTTACGCCTCCATGGGCACAAGTCATTGCCACTAGTTACCGTTCACCTGCTTTTTACGCCTTCACGGGAACTAGTCTTCGCGACTAGTTCCCGTTTACCTCCCTTTTACGCCTTCACGGGCACTAGTCACCGCCACTACTTACCGTTCACCTGCTTTTTATGCCTCCACGGGCACTAGTCACTCCAACTTTAAAAAAATCTTACATAGTTACTAGCATTTCTCCCATTGTTTTTCAACATCAGGAAAAAACCTGTTACCTTTTCTTACACAGTTACTGACAAATAATACAATTTCAGATAAGTTTTTGAATATAAACACAGAGAGGAAGATTCCTATGAACCAAAGACAAGAAATCCAATTAGCAAAAAAAATCCTACAGTTAGATCGGCTACGAGATGAGTTGTACGAGGAACTAATGAAGGTAATGGGCTCACAAGCCAATGACCTTTTACGAAAACTACAAAATTATTAATTAAAAAGGGGGAGGAAAATGGCCACCCATTTACGTAAAGGTCTCGAGCGGTTAAAACAATTCTATATAAAAAAATTAATGGAATCTGAACATAGCGCATCAACTGAAAGCGAGTTACACTCCCTTACGATTAGAGAGCTCGCTAACCTATATAAAAAGACATTCCCCTCTAAATGAGCAGATATCTCCTGCACAAGAACCTTCTCAAAAATATTTATATACTATAGTACCAAAATCCAGTCAGATGTGAGAAAATCTAACATATAATGTAGTGTATATTACGAATTAACCGACTATAACACGAACAGGGTGTGGTGAGAGTCTAAAATGGGAAAAGATTTATCTTATAAAGATAAGAAGGTAATCACAATCGGTATCGTTAGAGATCTAACCGGTCTTTCAGAGAGACAAATAAGATATTATGAAGAGCGGAAACTTATTTTTCCAGAAAGATCAGCAGGCGGCAGTAGAAAATTTTCTTTTTCCGACGTGGAATTACTGATGGAGATTGCCAATAAAATCGAAGATGGGATTCAAACACACGAGATCAGAAAAGAAATGCTCCGCGAACAAAAGAAAGTCAACCAGGATGCCATTCGTCGAAAGATGATCCAAGGGCAGCTGAATGCTCAATTTGGCATTCGAAAAAATTAAATTACCATTTATCCTCCTCGATTCATTGTTAGAATCGGGGGTTTTTTATGCTGGATATCTCCCCTTCTCCAAAAACCATGTTAGGTTTTCTCACAAACCTATAGAATCCTCCCCTTTTTCATGTAAAAATACAACTACACTAAATGTTATAAAAATTAACATTATTCTAAAGGAGGAGAAAAAATGGATACTTTATTTTTAATGAACAGTTTATGGGTAATGGTTAGTGCTGTGCTCGTTATTTTAATGATCGGGGGGTTCATCCTTCTTGAGACCGGCTCAACTAGAATGAAGAACGCAGGACATATTGCTGGAAAAACAATCCTTACCTTTGGAATAAGCTCCATTGTGTTCTGGGCAGTAGGTTATGGATTGATCTTCGGTAAAGGAAATCCTATCATCGGTTTTTCCGACTTCTTATATTCGGGCTATGATATCAAAGGTTTATCACTATCTGGTGCTGTATTCTTTTTATTTCAATTAGCTTTTGCTGGAATTTCACTAACGATCGCGTTCGGAGGATTTGCAGAACGTGCGAAATTGAGTGCCTACCTCGTATTCTCTGTTCTTTTTTCGGTCATTGTCTATCCTCCTATCGCTCATTGGATCTGGGGCGGTGGTTGGTTAGCCGAACATGGAAAACAGGATTTTGCTGGTTCGACTGTTGTTCATTTAACCGGTGCTATGGCAGCTCTTGCTGCTACTATTCTTTTAAAACCACGTATTGGGAAGTTTAATAAAGACGGTTCTGCCAATAACCTTTCAGGTCATAATCAAGTGTTCACCGCATTAAGCGTATTACTTTTATGGGTAGGTTGGTTCGGTTTTAACGCAGGTAGTACCCTCTCCGTCGACAAAGGCTTTTTTGGGTTCGTTGCCATTAATACGAATCTAGCTGCGGCGGCCGGAACAGTAGCTGCTATGATTATTTCCTGGATGGTCTTAGGAAAAGCGGATGTACCGATGATGTTAAACGGGGCTTTGGCAGGTTTAGTGGCTATAACTGCTTCCTGTGCATTTGTTGATACATGGGCAGCTGTTCTAATCGGTTTTATTTCCGGTATCCTCGTATTCTATAGCATTCGTTTCTTTGAAAGCAAGAGAATTGATGATCCAATTGCTGCTTTATCTGTTCATGGAACAGCAGGGGTTTGGGGCACATTATCTACTGGATTTTTTGCAACAAAAGAATTAGCAACAGTTGGAAAGCCAGGGTTATTTTACGGAGGAGGCTTCCACCAGTTAGGTGTTCAAGCACTAGGAGTATTCACTTGCGCGGCGTTTGCCTTCCTTGTATCGTTTGTTTTATTAGCACTTATGAAAAAGTTTATGAATGGACTGCGTGTAACTGAAGAGGAAGAAATCATCGGACTCGATATGAGCGAACATGGCAGCTATGGATATCCTGAGTTACTTACGACTGAACAAAAAGTAAAAGCACAATAATATATTTCAATTGGCGAGACTGGCTCCCCATCAAGTGGATCAGTCTCCGCCTTTTGGTATCTTGAGATAGGAGGTGTTAAGGATGGAGACTGGCATTTACGAAGAGATTGGCAAGTATAGAGAATCTCATATACAACAAGTTGCCCAAGACCATTTTTTGTTAAATGAATTACACCATCAGATTTTAACTAAAGTACTAGAGACAGCGATCCAGCAAATTTCGCTACGCTATGGCCCTCCACCCTCACCTTTTTCATTTTTTGTCATGGGAAGTGCCGGTCGGCAGGAGCAATCGATTTGGAGCGACCAGGACCATGGGTTGATTTATAAGGATTCAACAGATTTGGCAAAGTCCTATTTCTTAGCTTTAGGAAAGGAAATCTCCAAGGGTTTATATCAAGCAGGGTATCCTTATTGCGATGGAGGAATCATGGCAGGCAATCCTCTTTGGTGTAAATCATTAGCTGAATGGCAGGAGCAATTAACAAAATGGACAACGGAAGCCTCTTGGGAGTCCATTAGGTATCTGCTAATCTTTCTTGATGCCAGATCGGTTTACGGTGTGACAGAGTATGTGAAAATTTTAAAACAACAAATCTATCAAACGGTTAATAACCATCACCTTTATAGCAAATTACTCAATAATACACTGCATCTTAAAAAGGGGATAAACGTGTTAGGCCAACTGTTAGTAGAGACACACGGTCCACATGCAGGTTCACTAAACATAAAAGAACTTGGCTTTTTACCCTTTATAAACGCAATTCGCCTAGCCGCTATTAAAGAGCATGTGTTGGAGACTTCTACCCTATCACGTTTAGAAAAGCTCCCCCTTACATGGATGTCAGCTAAAGAAAGAGATTTTTATATCCTGCAATTTACACAGCTTTTGAACTACCGACTCAAGTATTGTCATTCTACGGATTACGATTCAGGACACTATCTGCCAATTAAACATTTAACAAAAGAACAAACAAAAGAGGTAAAGGACATCATTAAAAGCGGAGCCGCCCTCTATCACAACGTTAGGAAGCTACTAGAGAAGGAAGATACGTATGGGGATGAATGAGATGATCCAATTTTTCAAACAAATATCCGGAAGGCTTAGTCCGAATATATACGCAGGAATACAAGGCCAATCTACACCACAGCAAATCGCTTTTCTTAGACAGGTTCAAAGAGAAATGAAACAAAATAACGCCTTAGAATCTCCCCTGCATGAATTAAAGGTTGTTGTTTTTGACTTAGAAACGACTGGATTTCATCCGGATAAGGGTGACCAGGTGATTTCCATTGGAGCTGTAAAGATGGTCGGTACCCAAATCAAAGAGGCAGAGACCTTCTACTCATTAATCAAAACAAATCTTCCACTTTCGGAAGAGATTGTTGCACTTACTAATATCCAAGAATCAGAGCTTAAGGTGGCTCCATCTGGCCCCGAGGTACTAATCAAGTTTATGCAATTTATTAAAAGTGATAGTTTAATCGCACACCATGCCAAACACGAGCAAGCCTTTATGCAAAAAATGACCTGGGATTTATTACGAACAAAATTTAATCATCGAATTATCGATACCTCCTTCTTAATTCGACTCTCTAACCCCTCATTCAAATCTTGGCCACTTGAAGATGTATGTACTCAATGTGGAATTGATATAAAAAATAGGCACCATGCCCTTGGAGATGCGATGATGACCGCACAAATTTGGAGCCATTTTTTACAACTGGCGCAATTAAAAGGATTTACTAATTTGCAGGAGGTGTATGAATACCTTGCTAAAATAGGTTAATAGATCCCTCTCTTCTTTCTGGGTTTTTCCTATTCCTATTTTATCGTCTACCTCCTGCCCCTCCTCTTCTAAATTTTCGCCGATTCTCTCTAACTTCCACTCAATTTAAAAAAATTTTAAATTTTTTTTCTTCTTCTCTTTCCTATTACACCAATAATGAAAACGCTACCAATTATTTTGATTGTTTTGAATTGTCAGATTTTTGTGTTGACCATGTTATCGATTGGTTGTATGATTATCGAAAATAATCATCTATAAGATATTACAGCCTTTGCACATCACCTTTTCTTAGATGCGGCAAGGCAATTCTTTTAAACTAAAAATTTAGCTATTTAAAGCGGTTTATCACTAAAGAGGAGTGGTTAGGTTGGGAAGTCAATGGATATTCCTTGGCGGCGAATTCGTCAAGAAAGAGGATGCTGTTATTTCAGTATATGATCACGGTTTTTTATATGGAGATGGGGTATTTGAAGGCATTCGCGTATACAGCGGAAACGTCTTTAGACTAGACGCTCACCTTAAAAGACTGTACGAATCAGCTCAATCCATTATGCTGAATATTCCATATACACAGGAGGAAATGACGCAATTAGTTGTTGAGACAATTAGAAAAAATCAACTGGACAGCGCCTATATTCGTGTCGTTGTTTCACGTGGTAGAGGAAATTTAGGCCTGGACCCTTCATCCTGCTCCAATCCAAATGTAATCATTATCGCTGAGGAACTTACCATGTATCCACAGGAGTTTTATGAAAACGGGATTAAAATAGCTTCCGTAGCTAGCAGAAGGAATCGCCCAGATGTACTAAGTCCACAAATTAAATCGCTTAACTACTTAAATAATATCCTTGTAAAATTAGAAGCCAATCAGGTAGGAGTTCAGGAAGCCCTGATGCTGAACGACCAAGGTTACGTAACTGAGGGATCTGCTGACAATATCTTTATTGTAAAAAATGGTGTCATTTACACCCCTCCAGTCTATTTAGGAGCATTAGAAGGAATTACCCGTAACGCCATCATTGATGTAGCAAGAGCGAAAGGGTACGAGGTTAGGGAAACACCATTTACCAGACACGATGTGTATGTAGCGGATGAAGTGTTCTTAACAGGAACGGCTGTTGAAGTCATCGCCGTTATCGAAGTAGATCGCCGGGTAATCAAAAATGGGAAACCTGGTGAAGTTACGAACGAACTATTAAAAGAATTTAGACGAATTGTTACAACAGACGGAGTGGCTTGTTATCCAGAAGGTGCAAACCACGCCATTGTCAGTTAGGAGATAGATACATGCGAAGCGATATGATTAAAAAGGGAATTGACCGTGCTCCCCATCGAAGCCTTTTATATGCAACTGGGGTAAAAACGAGTGATTTAGAAAAACCATTTATCGGAGTTTGTAACTCGTTTATTGAAATTATTCCCGGACATAAACACCTTAATCATTTCGGTGAGATTGTAAAAGAGGCCATCCGCGAAGCTGGTGGAATTCCTTTTGAATTTAATACAATTGGCGTTGATGACGGAATAGCGATGGGCCACATCGGTATGCGCTATTCCCTCCCTAGCCGTGAAATTATTGCCGATAGTGCCGAAACTGTTATTAATGCCCATTGGTTCGATGGTGTGTTTTACATACCAAACTGTGACAAGATCACACCAGGGATGCTAATGGCTGCCGCAAGAACCAATGTACCATCTGTTTTTGTTTCAGGTGGTCCAATGGAAGCAGGTGTCTCTCCTTCCACAGGGAAAAACCTTTCCCTCACTTCCGTATTTGAGGGTGTGGGTGCTTACCACAACGGCACCATTAGTCAGCAGCAGCTCCTTGAAATTGAAACTCAAGCATGCCCAACTTGTGGTTCTTGCTCTGGAATGTTTACAGCAAACTCCATGAACTGCCTCATGGAAGTGTTAGGAATGACGGTACCTGGAAACGGAACGATCGTTGCTACTTCTGAAGAGCGACATGAACTCATTCGCCAGGCTGCCAGACATTTGATTGACTTGGTGAAAAAGGATATTCGTCCACGAGACATTATTACGAGAGAAGCCATTGATAATGCTTTTGCACTTGATATGGCAATGGGCGGATCTACTAATACTGTGTTACACACTCTTGCTATTGCCCATGAAGCGGGTATCGATTACGATCTTCGCGAAATTAATAAAATTGCGGAAAGAGTTCCTTACCTTTCTAAGATTATGCCAGCATCTGATTATTCGATGGACGATGTTCATCGTGCCGGCGGGGTAAGTGCCATTATCAATGAACTATATAAAGTAGATGGTGCATTGCATGACAACTGCCTAACAATTACAGGAAAAACTCTTAGAGAAAATGTGAAGGATGCCACAATCACCAATCAAGAAGTCATCCGCACAAAAGATAATCCATATAGTCCTGTTGGCGGCCTGTCCATCCTTTATGGAAACATTGCTCCAGATGGCGGCGTCATTAAGGTTGGTGCTGTCGATCCTTCGATTAAAACATTCCTTGGAGAAGCAATCGTTTTTGATTCTCAGGATGAAGCATTAGAAAGCATTCATAACGGAACGGTTAAAGCCGGCCATGTAGTGGTCATCCGCTACGAAGGTCCAAAAGGCGGTCCAGGAATGCCCGAAATGCTAGCCCCTACCTCCGCTATTATGGGTCGAGGCTTAGGGAAAGAAGTGGCCCTAATCACAGATGGCCGTTTCTCAGGTGCAAGCCGCGGAATTTCCATCGGTCATATCTCACCTGAAGCAGCTGAAGGCGGACCAATTGGCCTCGTTGAAAATGGTGACAAAATTCTAATTGACCTCGAAGCACGTTCAATTGAGCTTGTCGTTGATGATGAAGTGTTAGCAACTAGACTTGCTGCATGGGTAAAACCAGAGCCAAAAATTAAAACTGGTTATCTAGCAAAATATGCAAAACTTGTTACATCTGCCAATACTGGCGGGGTAATGAAAATATAACGAAAAGCGGGTGCGACCGCTTGATAATGGGATCTACTAGTACCCTTCCCCTTCCACTGAGAAGTAAAGGTACTAACTTTTCGTTCCATCCTTGACAACAAAATAAACGAAATCGATGACGGGAATAAAGGAATAAGAATTTGCATTTTCAGAGAGCTGGGGTTGCTGGAAGCCCAGTAATGCACCTTATTCCGACATCATCCCTGAGTATTGGGCTGAACGGTCTTTGCTTAGTAGGCTCAATCAGGTGTTGTTTCTTAACACCTGTTATCAAAAGAAGCGTTATTCTATTTGTTGTCGCTTCATAAGGCAGTATTCGTAAGAATGCTGTAAAACCGGGTGGTACCGAGAAAAAGAAAGGCCTTTTCTCCCCGATTATTCTGCTAATGATCTACTTCACTGCAGTTTATTCGGGGAGTATAGGCCTTTTTTACTATGTATAGAGAAAAATATTGTATCAAAACCACAGTCTTACGCTGAGTTTTTCTAATATTCAATTATCCGCAAGGAGGGATTACGACGTGAAAGTAGAAGCAAAAAAGCTGGAATTCCAAACCAGTACAGAACCCAAAACAGGTGCTGACCTTCTGATCGACTTATTGAAACAAGAAGGTGTTGATACATTATTTGGGTATCCAGGAGGTGCCGTCCTTCCGATCTATGATGCCATCTATCGGGCAAAAGGAACTATCAATCACATCCTTTTCCGCCACGAGCAAGGTATGATCCATGCTGCTGAAGGATATGCCCGGATTACTGGAAAACCTGGAGTAGTCATTGCCACTTCAGGGCCAGGTGCCACTAACCTGGTAACTGGAATTACCGATGCCATGATGGATTCCCTGCCGCTCGTAGTATTTACAGGGCAGGTTGCACGAAGTGTCATCGGCACAGATGCCTTCCAGGAAGCAGACGTGATGGCCATTACAACACCGATTACCAAACATAATTATCAAGTGCAATCTATTTCCGATTTACCAAGAATCGTGAAGGAAGCTTTCCATATTGCTTCTACCGGCCGGCCTGGCCCAGTCTTAGTCGACATTCCAAAAGATATTTCGGCAGGAGAATTAACAGAAGAACCAAAAGAAGCATTTATCAATCTACCAGGCTATCAGCCAACAACCAAACCGAATCCATTGCAAATTAAGAAACTGGCAGATTCTATTTCTAAAGCAAAGAAGCCGGTCGTCCTCGCCGGAGCTGGAGTTCTTCACGGAAAAGCTTCAGCTGAACTGACTGCTTTTGCTGAAAAATACGATCTTCCAGTAGTCACTACACTACTTGGATTAGGTGCCTTCCCTGCTGACAGCCCTCTCTCCTTAGGAATGGGCGGGATGCATGGAACATATGCAGCAAACATGGCTTTATACGATTGTGATTTACTTATCAATTTTGGCGCACGGTTCGACGATCGCCTAACTGGGAACCTGAAACACTTTGCACCAAATGCAAAGGTAGCCCATATCGACATTGACCCTGCCGAAATTGGCAAAAACATACCGACACAAATTCCAATTGTTTCTGATACACGTGAGGCATTATTGGAATTAGCGCAACATGAGGTGGAACAGCCGGAGCACCAAGCCTGGCTCGCAACACTCCAACAGTATAAACAGGAATATCCGCTTTGGTATAAGCATGATCCAAACGGAATGTGTCCACAGTGGGTAATTGAGGCTGTTCATAAAGTAACAAATGGAAATGCCATTGTTGCAACTGACGTGGGTCAGCATCAAATGTGGGCCGCACAGTATTACACTTTTAAGCAGCCACACCGTTGGATCACATCAGGTGGACTTGGCACGATGGGCTTTGGCTTCCCTGCCGCCATCGGAGCACAAATTGCCTCACCAGAAAGTACAGTTGTTGCCATTGTCGGAGACGGCGGTTTCCAAATGACCCTTCAGGAATTATCGGTCATTTATGAAAGAAACCTTCCTGTAAAAATCATCATCGTTAATAACGGGGCACTCGGAATGGTTCGCCAATGGCAGGAACTACTGCATGGAAACCGTATTTCTGAATCTATTCTTCATACCCAGCCTGATTTCGTCAAGTTGGCTGAAAGTTACTCGATTCGCGGTGTTAAAGTGAACACTCAGGAAGAACTCGTTACTGTCTTACCAGAAGTTTTTGCACACAATGGCCCAGTTCTTGTTGATTGCCGTGTTCTTCAGCAGGAAAAAGTGTTTCCAATGATTGCACCAGGCAAAGGAATCCATGAAATGATTGGGGTGAAACCATGAAACGGATCATAACAGCCACTGTTCAAGACCGAAGTGGCGTCCTAAACCGGGTCACAGGCCTATTACAAAGACGGCAATTCAATATTTCAAGCATCTCTGTTGGGCCGACGGAAACCGAAGGCGTCTCTAAGATGACCTTGGTAGTTGAAGTGGAAGACGACCAACGGCTTGAACAAGTAACAAAACAATTAAACAAGCAAATTGATGTATTAAAAGTATCCGATATTACGGACAAAGCCATTGTTGCAAGAGAGCTCGCTCTAATCAAGGTAGCCAGCAGCAGCCAGCTCCGAAGCGAAATCAACGGAATCATTGATCCGTTTCGTGCCTTAATTATTGATGTCAGCAAAGATAGCTTAGCCGTCCAAATCACAGGACGCCCTGATAAAATCGATGCCCTGATTGAGCTGCTCCGCCCTTATGGCATTAAAGAAATTGCCAGAACAGGACTGACTGCCCTTCAACGAGGACATCAACCACAAGTAAATGAATTAGCTACGTACTCACTATTAAAATAAAAACTATTCCTGAAAGGATGATTCATTATGGTAAAGGTACTTTATAACGGAGATATTCAAGAGGCAGTTTTACAGGGGAAAAAAGTTGCAGTAATCGGATATGGTTCACAGGGTCATGCACATGCTCTGAACTTAAAAGAAAGTGGATTTGATGTAGTAGTTGGTCTAAGAGGCGGTAAATCATGGGATAAGGCAGTTGAAGATGGACTTGATGTTCGTTCTGTAGCAGAAGCAACTGCTGTTGCCGATGTGGTCATGGTTCTTCTTCCAGACGAAATGCAACCTAAAGTGTATGAAGAAAGTATTAAACCAAATCTTGAAGCAGGTAATGCTCTTGTTTTTGCTCACGGCTTTAATGTTCACTTTAGCCAAATTGTCCCTCCAGCTGATGTAGATGTCTTCCTCGTTGCACCTAAAGGACCTGGACATTTAGTAAGACGCACATACACTGAAGGCGCTGGCGTTCCTGCCCTTTACGCTGTTTATCAAGACTATACTGGTCAAGCGCGTGAAGTAGCTCTTGCATATGCAAAAGGAATTGGATCTGCTCGTGCAGGTGTGTTAGAAACTACATTCCAAGAAGAAACAGAAACAGATCTATTCGGAGAACAAGCGGTCCTATGTGGAGGTACAACGGCTCTTATCAAAGCAGGCTTCGAAACACTTGTAGAAGCAGGTTATCAGCCTGAGGTTGCCTATTTTGAGTGCTTACACGAATTGAAGTTAATCGTGGACCTTTTATATGAGGGTGGCTTAGAAAACATGCGCTATTCTATTTCAGATACAGCTCAATGGGGAGATTTCGTATCTGGACCACGCGTTGTAAATGAGGATACAAAAGCAAGAATGAAGGAAGTTTTAAAAGATATCCAAACTGGCGTGTTTGCAAAAGGCTGGATCCTTGAAAACCAAGCAAATCGCCCTCAATTCAACGCAATCAATCGCGCTGAGAACAATCACCAAATCGAGGTTGTTGGCCGAGAACTTCGTGCATTAATGCCATTCATTAAAAAGCCAGTAAATGCGAAGAAGGAAGTGGTGGTAAATGGTTCACGTTAACATCTTTGATACAACCTTACGCGATGGTGAGCAGTCACCTGGTGTGAATTTAAACCAGCTCGAGAAGTTAGAGATTGCAAGACAGCTAGAACGATTTGGTGTAGATATTATGGAGGCCGGCTTCCCGGCTTCCTCACAAGGAGATTTTGAAGCAGTACGAGCGATTGCCCAAACAATTAAAAACGCATCCGTCACAGGCTTGGCACGTGCGACAAAATCAGACATTGACATTGCGTGGGATGCCTTAAAAGATGCAGCTGACCCAAGAGTGCATGTGTTTCTTGCTACCTCTCCTATCCATATGAAATATAAGTTAATGAAAACACCGGAACAAGTCGTACAAACGGCAGTCGATATGGTCGCTTATGCGCGCCAACGATTCCCGCAGATAGAATGGTCTGCAGAAGATGCTTCCCGCTCTGACCTTGATTTTCTCGTTCAAATCATTACAAAGGTCATCGATGCAGGAGCAACAGTCATCAACCTTCCAGATACAGTTGGTTATACCACTCCGGAAGAATATGGCCGCATGTTCCGTTACATTAGAGAAAACGTACCTAATATTCATAAAGTAGCCCTATCCTGTCACTGTCACGATGACCTAGGTATGGCGGTAGCTAATAGCCTTGCTGCCATAGAGAATGGAGTGACCCAAGTAGAGGGCACGATTAACGGAATTGGTGAACGGGCTGGTAACGCTTCTCTAGAGGAGATTGCTGTAGCCTTAAACATCCGAAAAGATAAATATCCTTACACAACGAATCTAGTATTAAAAGAAATCAAACGTACAAGTGATCTTGTCAGCCGTTTTACAGGTATGTTAGTCCCTCCTAACAAAGCGGTTGTTGGAAAAAATGCTTTTGCCCATGAGTCAGGTATTCATCAGGACGGCGTGTTAAAAAATACCTTAACCTATGAAATTATTACACCTGAATTAGTTGGGGTTAAATCCAATGATTTAGTCCTCGGGAAGCACTCCGGCAGACATGCATTTAAGGACAAAATTGAGCAAATGGGCTACACCCTATCTCCTGAAAAACTAGGTAAAGCCTTCATTGCTTTTAAACAATTAACAGACCGAAAAAAAGAAGTAACGGACGAAGATTTGTTTACGATTTTAACCGATATCCAAACGACATCAGTCGATGTGAAAAAATACGAACTTGTTGCTTTCCAAGTACAATACGGTTCAGCCAATCTCCCAACTGCGACGGTAGCATTAACTACTCCAGAAGGAATCCGTGTAGAAACTGCGCGTACAGGATCAGGAAGTGTTGAGGCTCTAATGAACACATTAGAAGCACTCATTAAAGAAGAAATTCATCTCACAGATTTTCGATTAAGTTCCGTTGGCCAAGGCCGAGATGCCCTAGCTGAAGTTCACGTAAAAATGACCGTAAACGGAGTCAAAGTCAGCGGCCGCGGATCAGCGCAAGACGTACTAGAAGCATCAGCCAAATCATTCCTAAACGCAGTAAACCGCGTATTTTATAACCAAAAAGCATTAGTAACAGAAACAGCTATTTCTTAAAAGTATGGGCGTAAGCGAACGCCCTTATTTTACAAAAAATGAGGAGGTTGCTCTAATGAAAAAACATATTGTCTTACTTCCTGGTGATGGAATCGGTAAGGAAGTCATTCATTCAGCAAGAGAAGTATTAAGTGCCGTAGCGGAAGAATATAATCATTCATTCAGCTTTGAGACCCACGAAATCGGAGGAGCAGCCATTGATCAATACGGCACTCCCCTTCCAGACTCAACGGTTGATGCCTGTAAGCAGGCAGATGCAGTATTACTTGGAGCAGTCGGTGGGCCAAAATGGGATCAGAACCCTTCCCATTTACGTCCAGAACGCGGCTTACTTGGAATCCGTAAGGCACTTGATTTATATGCAAACTTAAGGCCAATCAAAGGATTCAAAAATCTTCTCCATGCATCACCTTTAAAGGAAGAAGTAGTATCTGGCAGTGACCTCCTTATTGTACGTGAATTAACGGGCGGCCTTTACTTTGGAACACCAAGTGAACGACGTGATAACGGAAATACTGTGGTTGATACACTTGCTTATACACGTAAAGAGATTGAAAGAATTGTAGATAAAGGGTTCCAAGCGGCCCAGCAGCGGCGCGGGCACTTAACCTCTGTTGACAAGGCAAATGTGCTTGAATCCAGTAAACTATGGCGTGAAGTGGTGGAGGAGAAAAAGGCTCAATATCCTGATGTAGCCGTAGAACATGTGTTAGTGGATGCAGCTGCCATGAAATTAATCACGAACCCAACTCACTTTGACGTAATCGTTACAGAGAATCTTTTTGGAGATATCCTAAGCGACGAGGCATCAGTACTAACTGGTTCTCTCGGCATGCTTCCATCTGCTAGCTTACGTGAAGATGGGGTTGGTCTTTATGAACCTGTTCATGGATCCGCTCCTGATATCGCTGGAAAAGGAGTAGCTAATCCAGTGGCCATGATCTTATCTGCTGCTCTCATGCTGCGTTATTCCTTCCAATTAGATGATGAAGCGAAGGTAATTGAAGACGCGGTTCAGTCTGTGCTTGATGCCGGCTTCCATACCGGTGACCTTCAGGTGTCAGATGGACGTCTTGTTGGAACTGTAGAAATGACTAAATTAATTGTGGATTACATTAAATCGCAAAATGCATCCAAGTGTATCGCCAGCTGTTATTTTTAATAGAGACGATTGAATCCGCCATTTTTTCTTAAAAAGAAAGCTTGGCGGATTCCTTGCAAATTTTTCAAAAGCAAACATCTAAATCTATTAACGTGAGGAAGAAAGCTATGCAAACACCAAAAAATATCATTCAAAAAATTTGGGAACAGCACGTTGTCCATCAAGAGGAAGGCAAGCCGGATTTACTTTATATCGATTTACACCTCGTACATGAAGTAACCTCTCCTCAAGCATTTGAAGGCTTACGAATGAACGGACGCAAAGTCCGCCGTCCGGATCTTACTTACGCAACAATGGATCATAATGTCCCTACCCGGCAGCGTCTTGTTATTAATGACCCCATTTCTAAAAAGCAAATCGATACCTTGCAGGAAAACTGTCAGGAGTTCGGTATTACATTGGCTGACATTCATCATCCAGACAATGGAATCGTCCATGTTATTGGTCCTGAGCTTGGCCTCACCCAACCTGGAAAAACTATTGTGTGTGGGGATAGTCACACCTCTACCCATGGTGCATTCGGGGCCTTAGCCTTTGGTATTGGTACAAGTGAAGTAGAACATGTTCTTGCCACCCAAACGCTTTGGCAGGCTCCGCCAAAAACTCTTAATGTAAAAGTAAACGGTAAACTCGGGGTTGGCGTAACAGCCAAGGACCTCATTCTAGCGATCATCGGCAAATTCGGCGTCCAATTTGGAACAGGTTATGTAATGGAATATACTGGTGAAGCGATTCGTGCCTTGTCCATGGAAGAACGGATGACCGTTTGTAACATGTCGATCGAAGCTGGTGCAAGAGCAGGCTTGATCACTCCTGATGAAACAACCTTTGAATATTTACGAGGCCGCCGTCACGTACCACAAGGGGAAGCTTTTGAAGAAGCTGTGGAAGCATGGAAAGCATTGGCTACAGACGAAGGTGCTACTTATGATGCAGTGGTTGAAATTGAGGCTGCAGAAGTCGAACCTCAGGTTACATGGGGAACCAATCCTGGTATGTGTATTCCTGTCACAGCCAATGTCCCAAGTCCGGATGATGTGGAAAGAGCTAGCGAAAAGGACGAAATTAGCCGAGCGCTTGAATACATGGGACTTACAGCTGGTGAACCGATCTCGAATGTAAAAATTGATCATGTGTTCATTGGTTCTTGTACCAATTCACGCTTAAGCGACCTACGGAAAGCGGCAGAAGTGATTCGTGGCAAAAAGGTGAATCCTTCCGTTACGGCGATTGTTGTTCCAGGCTCGTTTAGTGTAAAACTTGCGGCGGAAAAAGAAGGCTTAGATGTCATCTTTAAGGAATCGGGCTTTGAATGGCGTGAGGCGGGCTGCAGTATGTGTTTAGCCATGAATGATGATATTGTCCCTGCTGGCGAACGCTGTGCCTCCACTTCTAACCGGAACTTTGAAGGAAGACAAGGAAATGGCGCACGTACACATCTTGTCAGTCCTGAGATGGCCGCTGCGGCTGCGGTTGCAGGCCACTTTGTTGATGTTCGTCAATTCACTGCTCAGGAGGTTATGTAACAGATGGAACCACTACGCATTCACCAAGGACTTGTTTGTCCGTTAAACAGGCCCAACATCGATACCGATCAAATTATTCCGAAGCAATTTTTGAAGCGAATTGAACGCAGTGGTTTTGGGCAATTCCTCTTTTATCACTGGCGCTTTAATGATGAGGGAAACTTAAAACCTGATTTCCCTTTGAATTTGCCAAAGTACCAAGGCGCTTCCGTCTTGGTCGCTGGTGAAAACTTTGGCTGTGGCTCCTCTCGTGAGCATGCACCATGGGCGGTTCAGGATTTTGGCTTCAAGGTTATTATCGCACCAAGTTACGCGGATATTTTTAAGAATAACTGTGTAAAGAATGGCATTCTTGCTATTCAAGCGAGTGAAGCACAAGTACAGACCATTATGAAAAATGCGGAATCTGAGGGTTACAGCCTAACTGTCAATCTTGAGGAGCAAAGAGTGTACGATAACGATGGATTCGAGTTAACCTTCGATATTGCTCCATACCCTAAACAAATGCTGCTGAATGGATGGGACGAAATTGGGGTTACTTTATCCTATGAGGATAAAATAAGACAATATGAGTTAGCACGATAAATTTGAAAAGAGCCTGGATCCCAGGCTCTTTTTTAAAGCCGTTCTAATATATTTTTATTATCCGATTCCTCATCAAAGGTAAGTACATCCTCCACTGGCTGGTACGACTCACCATAAAAATGTTTGTCCTTATAAGTATGAATCATGTCATATGTTTTTTTCATCGCTTCAAAAATCATTTCCTCTGATTCATCATTCGGCGCCCAATAGAGAATTTCCATCCGGTTAACTTCATTGGTTGCCAGGGACCTTCTTTCATAACCAATCGACGTCGCATGCTCGAATTTTTCCCGCTTATAAAAATGCAAGCGTTTTTCGGTATCGCTATCCTCATAGTTTACAGGTTCTACTTCTAAGATGATCGGTTTTCCCTTTTGCTTTAGCTTCTCCAAAAGCTTATGACCAAGTCCTTGCCCCCGGGCATCTTTCGAAACAAATAAATAATCGATAAAAATGAAATTGTCTAGTTCTACATACATTAACACATGGTGGGGTCCTTCATCTTTACGATAGATTTCAGAGCGCTCTTTAAGAAGAGTTTCCATGTGTTCTCTTGATTTCATTTCTTCCACAGGAAAATATTGATTCAACTTTTCATACCAATGCATGATATCCCCCTTAATACTTTGGCTCTGTTTAACGTGCCTGTTGATTTCCGCTCCAGGCACGAGCGGTTCGTGGGTGTTTCGGCGAGCCTCCTCGGCGCTTGCGCCTGCGGGGTCTCCCCTGAACCACACTCCCACAGGAGTCTTCGTGCCTTCCGCTCCAATCAACAGGGTGTAAAAATCAACATTGTTCTTTAACACAGCCAATACTTCAAAATTCTGGCAACTGGTCTAGATTGTTTTCTTTGATTCCATCAGGTTCACTTCTGATGATATCTCTACCATACTTATGAAAGACATCCACATGGGCTAACTTTCCTGCCTTTGCTTCATCCAAGGCTGTTAGATAATCCAACTCTCTCCCACTGCTTGTCTTAAAAGCAATTATATCTCCATCTTCATTTTTTCTTACTGCTACAAAGGCTTCTTTACCTTCAGAATTAGTCTGACCTGCCTCTTTCATTGCGGTTTGCTCACTTTGTTGTTTATATTCTTCGTATATTTTTTCAAAATCCTGTTGTTCCATTCTTTCCACCTCCGAACATTTGTTAGTATTTTTCGTTTATGAAAAATTATCCGTTGTCCGGTTAGGAAAGTGTCAAAATACTGTTATACCCATAGAAAATCCACTTAAAACCTCTGTGTTATAATTCCCTCCACAAGCTGAAAGTGGAGGGCTTTCTAACTTTGGAGGGTATAATAGTAAAAGGATTTCCTTTAGGAGTGAATCGAATGATTAGCTTAAATAAGAACCATGACCCGCAGAGGAATGCTGAACTTCTTGCAGAAATTACTGGAAAGCACCTAAATTATCATGAAGCGGTTAAGGAGGCAGAAGAATTTTTTCAGCAACAGGCGAACGAGGAGTTTGTTCCCGTCCCAAATCAGAAACCTTCTCACCCCCTTCCAATGATAAATAGAATAACGGAAAGGTTTTTTCGTCTACTTTCCAAACCTTTTAACCTTTTGGAACCAACTAAAGTTAAGGTAGATAACCAAGGAGAAATATTTCCAGATTGGAAGGATACGCTGGATATTGAATACAACCTTTTGAACAAAATGATAGAACGTAAAGTGAATGTCATAGATTTTGGTGCAGTTGGGGATGGAAAAACGGATTGTACTACAGCATTTAAAAAGGCGATTGGAAACGGCCGTGTAAAAGTCATTGTGCCACCAGGAGTTTTTTTAACAAAAGGAATTCGTTTACCTTCATGGACATGGCTTGAGGGTTCTGGTAAAGGAGTAACAACGATAAAGCTCGACCACCAGGCTTCAAAGGGAACACGGCTGGTAACCAACGCTAATCACTGGAAAGGCAACCACCACCTTCTCATCCAAGGAGTAAGTTTGGACTGGAACGTGGAAAGGTTAGGTGACACAGTAAAAACTAGTACATGGGGGAATCATTCAAGCTGTTTAACGTTCGCGAATGTGACCTACGCTTGGGTTAAGAATGTGGAAGGCATCAACCCTGGCCTTCATTGCTTTGATATCTCCTCTACTCTGTATAATTACGCTGGAGATGGCTTCCGTGCCCGTGGCGGCAGTAAATATGTCTGGCTCGATCATGTGACTGGCTACGGCTTTGGGGATGATGGAATTACCACTCATCATAGTGATTATATCTGGATTTCTAATTCCCATATGTGTGACCCCAGTGGACGGGCCCATCGAAAAGGGTACTCCAATTCAAATGGAATCGAAGTTGATGATGGTTCACGTAATGTTCTGTTGGTGAATACCTCAACTACAAGATGTTTTGGCGGAGTGGAAATTAAAGCGCATCAAAATTCATCAGCAGCCTCTAATGTTGTCATCATTGGCCATATTTCAGTCAACGATAACAGGTCGTTTAACTTTCGTCACATCGGCCACCATAAAAGTTCTGATACGGAATCGCGGACAGCTTTTAACATTTTAGCTGTAAACCTTGCCTCCATCGCACCGGAATTTACGGATTTATATGAGGAATCAACTCCCCGCGGCATGGTGATTTCTGCCTATAAAAATGTTGTGATCCATCATTTTACCTTAGTAGGAGATCCTACTTATGACTACAAAGGAAACCCTGTCATTGCAGTCCAATATCAAGCTAGAAATCCGAGGCTTTAAGCATGCAGGGGCAGATTTGAAGGTTTATGGCGGTGAGAACAGAGCTGATTCTATTAAGGTAACAAATATGAAGGTTCAAGAATCCGCCCAAAAACCAGTAGATGTGGGGCAGCGTCTTATTGATTTTAGTATCGAGAATGTATGTGAGAAACAGCTAATATACTAAGAAAAGCGCAAGCGCCTTGGTCAGCCCCGACAGGCAAATGTTCTTCGGCAAGAAAAGTCGCTCTTTGACTTTACTTGCCGAAGGTTATTTGACCCGAGCTGTAACAATCATCGCTTTATCAAGCCATGATTGTTACAAGATAATCAAGGTAGCATATTCAGGTTGAAAACTGGCTAGGCGCTGGAGCTGGACAATTCTCAAAGTCGAATTTTATACTTTCTTATTTACTAAAAAAGAAAGCGTCACACATTATTTATGACGCTTTCCTTCCTTTTCTGTGGTCTCACCCGCTAATCCATCCACAAGTTTTTCGGCCACTCTTCGATACAAATTGCTCATGTGTACAAGGGAGGAAATCATCAATACTTGTTCGAGATTAGCTGAATCCTTTTTCTGTGCTTGTGTAATTTCTTCTTTTACTTCCTTCACTCTTTGTTCGATGTCTTCTTTAAAATCCTTTGCATTTTGGCTAGTTAAATGAAGATAGCTTGTATAAAATGACTCAATATCAATATCCTCTTTTTCAATCTTCTTATTAATCCCATCAAGTGTCACCTTAATATCATTAATCGAAAGTGCCCCTTTTAACTGGTAAATCAGGCTGATTAAGATGAGATGCTCTTTCGAGTATTTCTTATTTTGAATCGGAAAAATCAACTTTCCTTTTGCATAGTTGTTAATCATAGTTTTGGTGAGAATTTTTTCGTCCTCATTCCGTTTTGTTTCGTTAAATTTACCTTCAAATAACTGAATGACTTGATCCATGTATAAATCAATCTTTGGAATTTCCTCTAAAGTAATGTTTGTTTCTAAGGCCAGTTGATTGATAATCCGATTTATTTCTTCCATTTAAAAAACCCCGCTCATTTTTTCTTTATATTTTTTATTATACCTAAAGAATTAGGTGTTGACTAGGTTGAGTTACATTAGTATTATTATAAGTAGTTATTAAAACTACATGATGTGTTAGGAGGAAATAAAATATGAACAATTATATTCGTGAACCCATTAATGGACTGACACACTTAGCTGGAGCCGTTTTAGCGTTTATTGGACTTCTTGCGATGGTGATCAAAACGGCTATGACAACTCCATCCCCGCTGCCTCTTACAGCAGTCATTATATTCGGGATTAGCATGATCCTGCTTTATGCGGCTTCAGCCACGTATCATATGGTGATTGCACACGATAAGGTCATAGCTTTTTTGAGAAGGCTGGACCATTCAATGATTTTTGTGTTGATTGCTGGTACGTATACTCCCTTCTGCTTTATCAGTTTGAACGGAAAAACGGGGGCCATTCTTTTTTCAATTATTACAGGGGTTGCAGTTAGCGGCGTAGTGTTTAAGATGGTATGGTTTAACTGTCCAAGATGGATATCTACTGCGCTGTACATTGCCATGGGCTGGATGATTGTTTTTGTTTTTTCACCTCTAATGGGCAGTCTTGCTCCGATGGGGCTGTTTCTACTGGTACTCGGGGGAATTTTTTATACAATCGGTGGAGTCATCTATGGGGCAAAACCTAAATTTCTCGAAACAAAGCACTTGGGGTTTCACGAGATTTTTCATATTTTCATCCTCCTTGGGAGCCTGGCACATTTCTTTTCTGTGTTTTTATATGTCATTTAAAATAAATAAAGAGGTGCAAATCGCACCTCTTTTTGTATGTTATTTAATATTCTCTTCTGATTCTATTAAGCTCTTCATACAAAACATTTGCATGATTATATACTGGATCCTTTGCTCCATAAAGAAGTGTTATTCTTCCATTTAAGCTTTGATCCATAATCTGCTGAATCATTTCCTGTTTTTGTTCATCAGACTGGAGTTCCTTAATGTATTGTTTCTGAAATTCCTCAAACAGCTCTGGTCGATGGCAAAACCATTTCCGAAGCTCATTACTAGGAGCAATTTCCTTAAACCAATGTGATAATCTCGCATTTTCCTTCGATATCCCTCGCGGCCACAACCGATCAATTAAAATCCGGCAGCCATCCATCTCATCATACGGATCATAAACTCTCTTAAGAAATATATTATTGTTCATTATTCCACCTCAACATATTTCGGCCTCTGAAGTGTCCATTCCAGATGGACAGTGTCCACGGAAGGTGCCTGACACCACACTATTAATCTTCGTCCTTAACGTCAATGCTTTCTGGAATGGGCTCATTTAGGATTTCTTCAATCAGTTCTTTGTATTTTTCCAGTTGTTTTAGATGAGTACTGAATTGGTCCCTATTGATTAGGTACTGTTCCCCGTCAAATACGGACCGGATTTTCTTTTGTTGGATGAGACTTTTGACAGTCGCCTCTGGTACCTCTAGATATTCAGCTGTTTCTTTTACAGTAAGATACAAATTCCTTACACCTCTTTTAAAAAGTTAATACTATGAACCGCTCTTCCCAATCTTCCACTGGTGGTGACCGCTTGAGATAGTGAATTAAGAATGGCTTCTTCTGTCGCTTCAGCCACTGCCATAAATAGCTGATTCATAATTGGATGATCCTCACGTAGCTGGGCTCTGGTTTCCAGCATATCCTCTGAAAAATGAGCGATCTTTTGTGCAGTTGAAAAAGCAATAACAATATCACCACTGCCGTGACTAAAATGACTACCAGTACGCCCAAGACCGATACCACAGCGTTTCGCCAACCGTTGTAATTGTCTATCACTTAACGGAACATCTGTTGCCAATACAATGATAATGGACCCATCCGTCGTTTCAGATAACCCTTCTCCCCCGGCATAGCGATACCTCTGCAGCTCCTCTTTTTTTCCGAAGTTACTTAGAACAAGACAGCCGACCGTGTACTCTTCTACCATACGGGAAGATGAACCAATCCCGCCTTTATAGCCAAAGCACATCATGCCCTTTCCTGCTCCTACAGCTCCTTCTACTACCTTATCGGGAGTTGCATTCTTGATTGCCTTAATTGCATGTATCGCTTGGACCGGGAAAAGCCTAATAGAATTTAGGTAGCTGTCATTGCATTCACCCACTACTATGTTGATTGTCCCAGTGGTATCTCCAATTTCCGTATTTTCTTGAAGCATGTACTCCAGAACACCTTGCGTGACTGCTGGTACTGCAAAGGTATTTGTTAACATAATAGGCGATTCAAGTAAGCCTAATTCATTCACCTGCACAAGACCGGTGGTTTTTCCAAATCCATTGAGCACATAACTCGCTGCCGTTACCTTTTCTCTAAACAAATTGCCGTTATGCGGTAAAATGGCTGTTACTCCCGTACAGGCATACTCCTTTCCACTCTCATCAAGCGGAAAATCTAACGTCACATGACCAACCAAGACCCCTGTGACATCAGTGATACAGTTCTTTAGACCCGTTGGCAGCTTCCCAACAGGTATCCCTGCCTCCCTGACCTTCATCGCTTAAACCCAGGACGGTAATTTAGGAAGTTTTCATAGGCAAAGCCTTTTACCTCTTCCTCTTTAAAATGCTTTAATAGTTCGTTGATTAGATTTTGGCTCTTAGAGGCGTCTTCCAGGTCGGTAATAAACGTTGAGATCCCATCAAAATCGGAACCTAATCCAATTTGCTTCACACCGCCCAACGAGCAAAAATGATCGATATGCTTCACTAGGTCTGTAATTTTCACCTCTCCAAATTCCTTTACAAATGTTGGAAGGTACACAACGTGAATATGTCCACCCTTGGCGAACATCGCTTTTGCCTGTTCATCTGTTAAATTACGTGGGTGATGACAAAGTGCTCTTGCATTAGAATGGCTCGCAATTGGATACTTGGCCAGCTCAATGACCTCCCAGATCCCCTTATCACTTAAGTGGGAAACATCTGTAAGGATCTGATGCTCGTTATTAAACTCAACGATCTCTTTTCCAAAAAGAGTCAGTCCCGCTCCGCGCGGTTCTCCTGCTCCATCTGCAGCCAGGTTTGCCTGATTCCAAGTCAGCCCTACTGACCGGACCCCTAACCTGTAAAGAATATGCAGTTTGGCTAAATCGTTGCCAATGGCGTCTACTCCTTCGAGTGTCAGCATTGCTCCAATTTGGCCAATTTTTAAGCGGTCAAAATCAGACCATTCCTTGATATGTACCATGTCGGGGTTTCTTCCGAGCACTTCTTTGTAAAAATAATCGATTTGTTCAAGTGCCACTTGAAATTTCTGGTCTCCTTTAATTTCAGGTTCTATAAAAATAGCAAAGCACTGAACCTTTATTTGTCCTTGCTGTAATCGAGTTTTATTGGTTTGTAACTCCGGTGCATCTGCAAATCTTAGTGCTCCTTTTGCTTCTTGGAGCTTTAGCAGCGCATCGCAATGTAAGTCGATGATATTCATTTTGAGTGATCTCCTTTTTTATAAAAATTTTACCATAACAAATAGAGCTAGGTTGAGAGGTACCTAGCTCAAATAGAATTTAGTTTGCTTGCTCCGCCATCTCTTTTACCTTTGGCAGTACCTTGTCCCAAATATCCGCACTCATATCTCGGTACTTCTCTCCATCCGTCATTGCTGAAAAATCACCTTGTAAAATATGTAGGGTGGTCTTCCCATTTTCCTCAAGCAGTTGGAAGGTAATTCCGTCTTCCTCTGTCACCGCAGGTCTCTCCGCACTTCGAACGTCAAATACGGTAAAGCGAAGGAAATTGTTTTTCTCAACAGCCGTAACATTACCTTCAACAATCACTGTACCGTCCTGGCCTCTCCAAAATACTGGACTTCCCAGCTCCCAAGTCGACTCAAGATGGAACTGCGGACCGCCGCTTGAAAATTCCTTTGCCCATTCGGCATTATACTCACTAATAGTAAGTACATCCCATACTTTAGTTGCAGGAGCATTAATTGTAATCGATTTGTCGACAAAAAGTTTACTCATCGTTTCCTCCACATTGGCATTATTGTTATTCCTATTATACGACACAAATTTTTAAATAAATACTGCGATGCAGTTCATTTTTGGACATATATTCATACAAAGAACCACTGAAAAAGTCTGTAAAATAACCTCCCAATATACAAGAATTGATCCAACGGTTATAGAATAATGTAACTTAAGTTAGAAAAAATAGAATACAAATCTGACAAAAAAGGATTGTTAATAATGGAGAGAAACCAATTAACGAGAAGAATCTCAGTTGCATCCGGAAAAGAACCTGCAGATACAGTCATTAAAAATGGAAAAATCATCGATGTGTTTAATGGTGAAATCATGAAGGGAGATATCGCCATTGTTGATGGCTATTTTGCAGGCATCGGAGAATACGAAGGTAAACAGATAATCGATGCAAAAGGCTGCTATGTTTCACCGGCTTTTATCGATGGCCATGTTCATATTGAGTCATCGATGGTCACTCCAAGCGAATTTGCTAAGGTCCTCCTCCAACATGGGGTAACCACTGTGATTGCTGATCCTCATGAAATAGCCAATGTATGTGGGACTGCAGGAATACAATATATGCTGGATTCCTCTGATAACCTCCCGTTTGACTTTTACTTTATGCTTCCATCCTGCGTTCCAGCCACTGTTTTTGAACACTCTGGTGCTACCCTTACAGCAGCGGATCTACGGCCTTTTTATAAGCACCCGCGTGTTCTCGGTTTAGCAGAGGTAATGAATTTCCCTGCTGTCTTACATGCAGAACAAGACATGGTTGAAAAGATAGTGGACAGCAAGAAATTTGGCAAAAAAATCGATGGTCATGCCGCAGGACTCAGTTCGAATGATTTGAATGTCTATATGTCTGCAGGCATACGAACAGATCATGAAAGCACGACCGCTGCCGAAGCAAAAGAACGACTCCAACGAGGCATGTACCTGATGATCCGCGAAGGTACCGTGGCAAAGGATTTACTGCAGTTAATTCCGGTCGTTACCAGTTACAACTCTCGTCGCTGTCTATTTGTTACAGATGATAAACATTTAGATGACTTAATTAGTGAAGGCAGCATCGATCACAATGTTCGACTGGCGATTTCCTCTGGACTATCTCCCATTACTGCAATCCAAATGGCAACACTCAATGCAGCAGAGTGCTTTGGAATTTCTGAAAAAGGGGCTATTGCACCTGGATATAAAGCGGATTTCATCCTTATGGATGACCTTGAAAAAGTAAAGATTATTGACGTTTATAAGGATGGAAAGCCCGTATGGAAGAATGGACTTTTAATGTTAGTTTATGGATCAGAAAAGAAAATCACAAAAACAGAATGCCTAAAGAATTCCGTTCGTTTCCATGAGGTGTCAGAACATACTTTTGAAATTCCTTTAAAAGGCAATAAAGCAAATATCATTGAAATCATCGCCAATAGCCTCGTAACTAAACATATAGTAGAAGAAGTAGAAATTTCCGAAAGTGGTTTATTTCAAACTTCTATTTCAAGAGATCAATTGAAATTGGCCGTTATTGAGCGCCATCATATGACGGGAGCGGTTGGACTAGGGATTGTGAAAGGATTAGGGCTGCAATCAGGTGCGATTGCCACAACGATCGCCCATGATTCGCATAATCTAATTATAGCTGGTACGAACGACCATGATATGGTTTTTGCTGCTAATATACTTAAGGAAATGCAGGGAGGAATGGTAGTTGTTAATCAAGGTGAAGTTCTTGCCTCTTTAGAGCTTTCCATCGCAGGATTAATGTCTGACCGTCCCTTCCAGGAGGTTAATGTTAAGCTGAACGAAATTAACAAAGCGCTTAGAGAAATAGGAGCAAGCGGTGAATTTAATCCATTTCTGACGCTATCCTTCTTTGCGCTTCCCGTCATACCTGAACTAAAGCTGACAGACCAGGGATTGTTCCAGGTTTCTACTTT
This sequence comes from Bacillus sp. (in: firmicutes), assembly GCA_039832695.1. Lineage (GTDB taxonomy): Bacteria > Bacillota > Bacilli > Bacillales > Cytobacillaceae > Neobacillus. Next base: position 62,346 of record JBDOMM010000047.1, on the reverse strand, counting down.
TAAGCATATTAGTATCGATGCCTCTATGTAAAAAGCCAGTTTCATTCAACTGGCTTTTCTTGTGTTCTAGTGCCCGTTGGAATGGGTTTTCATTTTCTATGGGCAGTAGTCGCCCCTACCAGTTACCGCTCTTCTCTTTTTTCTCCTTCAACGGGCACTAGTCGCCCCGACTAGTTACCGTTCTTCTCTTTTTTCTCCTTCAACGGGCACTAGTCACCTCGACTAGTTACCGCTCTTCTCTTTTTTCTCCTTCAACGGGCACTAGTCGCCCCGACTAGTTACCGTTCTTCTCTTTTTTCTCCTTCAACGGGCACTAGTCCCCTCGACTAGTTACCGTTCTTCTCTTTTTTCTCCTTCAACGGGCACTAGTCACCTCGACTAGTTACCGTTCTTCTCTTTTTTCTCCTTCAACGGGCACTAGTCCCCTCGACTAGTTACCGTTCACCCGTTTTCCCCCCCTTCACCGGCACTAGTCACCCTGGTAGGGGGGCCACTTCCTCACTTTTTTCTCCAATAGGCAGACATTTGTCGTACCTAAAAACAAACACCCCTCACCAATCCAAGGTGAGGGGAATCTTCTTCAAGCCTATTAATTTGTACTTTTTACAACCTTTTTCTCCCGGAACAGCACATGTTCAAACAACAGACAGGACATCAATCCAACAAGTAATCCATTCGCTATAATATTCCGCAGCCATGGCGCGACACTTTCGAATGCTACTGGTGGCATGAACATCATCCCGATCCCTACCATCAATGAAAGGCCGATAACTAGTAAATTTCGGGAGGACGGCTCCTGGCCCATTAAATCCCGAATGCCAAAACCCATCATCTGCGAGAATGGAATGAACAAGGACGCATAAGCAACCTCCAGTGGCAAAGTCGATAGAAACTCGCCTATATAAGGGAAAAATCCAATTACAATGATTAAAACAGCTCCAATTAATAGAGGGCGTTTTGCTCTAATCCCCGTTGTTGTAATAAAACCTGCTGAAACAGACAAAGGAACTACACCGACAACCGAAAATATTCCCGAAACAAGCAAGTTCACTCCGTTACCAAAAATCCCCTTTTGATACTGCTTAGGCTGGATTTCTTTTTCAAGAGCAATCCCCACTACTAAAATACTCGCAATTACATTAGAGATTAACACTACGGAAGTAATTACGGAGGTCAATACGATCCCTAAATCAAACTTAGGAGCTCCCCAGCTGAAAAGTTCCGGCAGCGCAAACCAACTGCTTGGTTTATAGATTTGCCCCTGATGTATTAATCCGAATAGATGGAACAAGGTCCAGCCAACCATGATACCAACAAGAGGCCCCATGCTTTTCCATATACCTTTTGCTTTTAATGAAAAAAGTAAAATAATAATAATTTCAATCAAGCAAATCAATGTAATTTTTCCATTGAGCTGATTTGTAGCTGTAATCCCAAGAATACTCTTGAAAAAAGAGCCGCTAAGCTGGCTGACAAGTAGGATTAAATAAACCCCGGTGACAATAGGTGTGAATAATAAACGGATTTTTTCAATAATCGGCAGAAAGCTTACTATCGCTAAGAATAACCCCGCAATGATTAGACCCATTTCTAGCTGCTGTAGTAAAAGCCCCTGTCCTCCCGGTGCACTCATTGTACCGAGTAGGATAAAGATGGCCCACCACATTCCCGCCGCCCCTTCGACAACTGGGAGACGGTGGCCAATAAATACTTGTATTAAGGTTGCTACACCAGAAACCAATAACATCCGTTGCATAAAGGTGGAAATGTCTGCTGGAGACATGTGAAAAGCTGCACCCACTACAACCGGCACTGCGATGATATTCGTTAGCATAAAAACAGCCCACTGGATGCCTTGCACCCCTGACAAAAAGGCACTGTCTTTTCTTGTTACGTCATTCATTAGTACAAACACCTTCTCATTTAAATAACTAAAGACTGTTGTTTATCGACCTTTTTATTATAATACCGGTCGAGAAAATATCCATTTGTAGATGCTAAAATTTGTTGAAAAAGCATCCCCACGACCACAGGCACGGCCACTGCAGCAGGGAAAAAGGAAACGGCTAACACCGCACCAGCACTTATGTTCCTCATTCCACCTGTAAACGTTAGGGTGACGACCGTATCGCGATCCATCTTCATCAATCGGCCCAAAAGGAAGGAAAATAAATACCCCGTGAAAGCAATGCAAAAGACGGTTACCGTGATTGCTGCTAGCTTTAGGTTAATGTTTTTTAAATATGGGGCAACAACTGCCCCATTTAACATCACAACAATGCCTATGCTGATTTTTGAAAAAGGAGCTAGTCGGGAACCCAATTGGTCCTTAATTTTCCCCTTTGTTAATTGATTTAATAACATTCCTATCATGGAAGGAATCACCACCATTCCAAGCAGGCCTCTCATAATGCTTACAAAGTCCATTTCGACTTTTTGACCAATAAATAATGAAAGGGAAAGCGGAACGATAATCGGGGAAAGCAATGTATCTATTAAAATCAGAGATAAGACCAATGGAATATTTCCCTTGTAAATGGATACCCAGATGAAGCTCGTGACGCCTGTTGGGATGACCATACCTAAAATAAGCCCTGTAATTGTATAAGCATCACTAGAAAAAGTGATATGACCTACACCCCATGCCCAAGCTGGCATAAGAACATGTAAAATCACCATCGCTAATAAAATGGGGACCGGATGGACCATGACCTCTTTTAAGGAACGAAAATTAGAACTTAAACTCCCGGCAAAGGTCATAAAAGCAAAAATCCATGGAATGAGATAGGAAAAATCCTTTAGATGAACACTAAAAATCACTCCAGTAACTACGCCTACCGGAGTAATGAGCGGCATGATTTTCTCAAGTTGTTTATTCAATTTTTGCAGCATAAAGGTCTCTCCCCACTATTCTTGCAAAGAAAGCTGATAGGCTTTCCAGGCTGTAAGTCCGCCCTCTAAAACCGTAACCTTATAATTGTGCGCATCGAGAATCTTTGCGCATTTGGCTGCAGAATTCCCTGTCGTGCAGGTAACAATGATTTCACTGTCTTGAGGTAAGGATAAAGAGTGATTCCCTTCGTTTTCTTCCATTTCAAAAATAATAGTCTTAGGGATATTTTGACTTGCTTCTATGTGAAATTCCTTATATTTTTCTTCTGCCCGAACATCTAAAACGACTACCTTTTCATCTCCTTGTAGCCTTTCATGAAGTTCCTTTGCTGTCAAATTTTTAATTGTCATTATGTGCACCTCCTTTACAAAGAATACCATAAATTCTTTTTCCGGATGAAATAAATATTTCGGCAAACGAAAAATCACATGTACGTCTCAGGTCTTAGAAAGAAATAAATCTCAGGTTCATTGAGGATAGCAAGAGGATTTCTTATGCTATATATAGAAGAAAATAGAAAAGGGGATGGAAAAAAATGAAAAGAATTTTAATATTACTATTAGTCATCACAGGATTATATATTGTTTTCAATCAAGGATTTCAAATGGATTGGTTTAAGGCAGCGGAGACAAAAAATACTCAAGCGGCCGTAACAACTGATACGGACTTGATTGAAATAAACGTTTCTAGTGTAAGTACTACAATTATTCCGGAAGACCGGAATAATTTAAAAGCCGTCTATAATGGAAAAGAAAACCTTACAGTTAGAGAATCTGGCAACAAAATTGAAGTGGCCATAAAAAACAAATGGTTCGATTGGTTTAACTGGGCTCCTTTGTCGAAAAAGAAAGAGCTGAAAATCTATATTCCAGAAAAGTATGATCGTAATATGAGCATCGATTTAGGTTCAGGTAATTTACAATTCTCTGGTCCTTCAAAAAATAAGCCAGTGAAATTAGATGAATTGACCGTTGATATTGGCTTAGGGAATCTCAACCTTACTAATCTGACAGTTAAGCATTTTGAGCATGACGTTTCATCAGGGAATGTGAACATTGATACACTAAAGGCGGATTCAGGTGCCTTTGATGTAAGTTCTGGTAACCTAGAAATCAAACACTATACGGGTCCAATTGCGGCTGATGTATCTTCCGGTAGGCTTTCGATTCAAGTCGATCAACTAGTAGATTCAATCACCATCGATGTTAGCTCAGGAGATGTAACCATTGATGTACCAAATGATGCTGATTTCACACTAAATGGGGACGTAAGCAGCGGCATGATTTCAAGCGACCTGCCATTGACCTCTAAAGAACAGAGTAAACATAGTATCCAAGGTAAACACGGCACAGGAAAATTCCCTATCAACCTCGATGTCTCTAGCGGTAACATTCGTATACATTAAAGTCAAAAGCGCATGGTTTTTAAAAATCCATGCGCTTTTATTATATTAATCATCCAGACTTCTTCGATCATTATGCCAGCCTCGATTTAAAACTGCGCTCCGATCAGATTTTATCATGGCACTTCCTACATACACTCTTGCCTCACTTACCAAAGCGAAAATTCCTGTTCCGATTGCTAAGTGCAAGACGGCAACTGAAATATTTATATAGCTCATAACTACCGCTACCCCAATAATTAATTGAAGGATAACTATTAGCATACTGAGAAGCAGTCTCTTTTGGAGTCCCGTTCCCCACCTTTTTTTAAAAGACCAGTAGGCAAGTACACAGATATAAAGAGTAGACACAATCGCTAATGCACGGTGTACCGTTTGAAGGAGTTCGGGAATGGACGATGGTAAGAACGATTGTCTACATCCAAACCATCCACAAGCTAATCCGTATGATTGATGCTTAATATACGCACCAAAAGCCAATGTAGCCAATAGTAGGACTAGTAAGGTATTTAAATGCATAATGACGGTCTTTTGCTTTCCTTCTGTAACAAACAATTGGTTGGCTCGTTCCTCAAGGGTTAAATACCTCCAAATCCAAATTAAACAGGCTAGAAAGATCATGGCGATCAACAAATGGATGGAAATAATACCTGATGGCAAATCCCGAACAACAACAACTGCCCCAAGAAGGACTTGAATCACAAGGAGAACCAACATGGAATTACCTACAAGAGAAACTCTTCGACCTTTTTTTATGAGAGTGAAAAACAGCAAAATGGAGATCACACCAAGGATTGCTCCAATCACCCGGTGCAAATATTCAATTAATGTGGCTCCCTTTAGTGTTGGTACCACTTCCCCATTACACATTGGCCATTCTGGACCGCATCCCATTCCCGAGTTAGAGGAAGCGACGTATCCCCCAAAAACAATTAGGAAATAAGTCAGTAATACTGCTACAAGTGCCAGGTGTTTCTTTGTCACCCTTCGACCTCCTTTTGTTTTATGAATATTTAGAATCCATTAACAATTTAACAGAAAGGGACAACTCTTTCGGTGATTTGTATCACGAACCCAAAATAATCAGGAACCAAATCCCCAAAAGTATCATACGGTACTATTGCCTTGTGTTTTTACTCATGGAAGGAGAGTTATAATGTATTACGCCCCTTTTCATTATCCTATGTATCCCCCAATTCCTACCTACCCAACATACTTTGTGAACCCACACTATCTTCGGAGTTATCCGCCGGTCGATACGAAAATCTTTACCAATTCCGTTAAATCGTTTCGTCTACTAATGGAACAAGGAAGTAAATTACTAGATAGGTTGGGGGATCCTGGATTTGACCGTAAAATAATGAGCGCCGCCCAGCAAGGGAAACATACGGAAGTGGATGCGATGATAAGATCCATTGGTTTAAAAGTACCAGTCATCACCAAGTTTACTCCATCAGGAATCACCTTTACTCTCACTACACATCCGGACCAAGCTAACCCTATGAGCTGCTGTACACTAACAGTTGCAATGAAATGGGGAATGTAACGTTGTTTACCTTGTTTCCCCCAAAATATAACTACCGCAAAAATACCTGCTGAGCTAAACCAGCAGGTATTCTATTTGTTCATCAATTACATAAGATGGAATTTCATCTAGGCTTCTACCTTCTTTAGGTGTACAATGAAAAATAGATTTTATTAAGTTACTAGGTTAAAGGAGCATAGCACCGTTGGAAGAACAAACAAATAAGCTTCAAGAACAATCACTGTTTAGTATTTCGTGGCCTCTTTTTATTGAATTAGCCCTTCATATGGGTATGGGGATTTTCGCTACCTTTATGTTAAGTCATTATTCAGATTCAGCAGCTGCAGGGGTCGGAGTAGCCAATCAGTTATTAAACATTTTTATCTTGGTATTCACCGTTACATCTATTGGAGCTACCGTTCTAATAAGCCAGAACCTTGGCGCAGGTCGACTGAAAACGGCAAGACAATTATCACGTTCTGTTTTTGGACTTAATTTCTGGTTCGGAATCACTATTTCTATCATCGTTTTTCTTTTTGGAGAACAGCTTTTGCTTCTATTCGATATCCACGGAAAAGTATTCGAGTATGGACTTACCTTTACTCGAATTTGCGGAATCTCTCTCTTTTTTGAATCGATTTCATTGGCTTTAAGCGCCGTTTTGCGCAGTTATGGATATACGAAGGAATCTATGGTGGTCACTGTCATCATGGACTTGATTAGTATCGGCGGGAATATCGTGGCATTATCGGGGATTTTCGGTCTACCGATTACAGGTGTAACCGGTGTGTCATGGGCAATTGTTACAGCCAGGTTTTATGCGGTTTGTGCATTAATTTACCTTGTCTATAATCGGCTTTCTTTAAAGCTTGAGATACGAGATATTTTCAATGCAAAAAAGGAAGATATCAAGGGGCTTCTTGCAATTGGAATACCGTCTGCTGGAGAAAATTTGTCCTATCAATTATCACAACTGTTAATTACTAGTTTTGTAGTCTCAATGGGAACCGCTTCTTTGGCAGCCCGTGTATATATATTAAATATCAATATGATTTGTTTTCTATTTACCCTAGCTATTGCTCAAGGGACACAGCTATTAGTAGCACGTTATATTGGCGGCAAACAGTTTCATCGTGCCCTTCAACGCGGAATTCGTACATTAAGAATTGCCATGATCGCCTCATTCGTTACTTCATTAGTCATTGCACTTATCGGATCCCCGATACTGAAGACCTTTACTCAAGATGCGGGCATCATCGCTGTGGGTATTCCTGTTTTATGGGCGATTGTTTTTGTTGAACCAGGAAGAGCCATGAATATTGTATTAATGAGTTCATTAAAGTCTGCTGGAGATGTTCGATTTCCGGTCATCATAGGTATGATATCCATGTGGGGAATTGCCGTTTCACTAAGCTACCTATTTGGCATTCATTATGGTTTAGGACTGTTAGGTGTTTGGCTTGCACAAGGAACAGATGAATGGCTACGCGGCTGTTTTGCCATAAGGAGATGGCTTATGAAGCCATGGGAGCATAAGATAAAAGGTAGAGTTCCTGCATAAAAAGAAATGAAAGAGGCTGACCTTCATCGCTTAAGTCAGCCTCTTTTCTTATTTCCTATGATTAAATATTGTTCTAGATTGTCAGCCGGTAAGGGCCTACTAAATAAGTAGCCTTGACCAATGTCACATGCATTGGTCTTTAAGAACGAAAGCTGTTCTTCTGTTTCAATCCCTTCAGCAATAACCACAAAATTTAAATTCATTCCCATATCGATGATCGTTTTTACCATTGTTCCTTGGTTGGAATGATAAATGATATCGTCGACAAAGGATTTATCAATTTTAATCTTATCGATTGGAAGATGCTTTAAATAACTAAGGGACGAGTATCCAGTGCCAAAGTCATCCATTGATAAAAGAACACCTAGCTCTTTTAATTGATTTAAGATAATCGTTGAGTTCTCTAAATTTTGCATGATACTTTCGGTAATTTCTAATTCCAAATGATTCGCTTGAAGTCCCATTTCTTCTAGGACCGTTGAGATATATTCAATAAAATAATCATCCTCAAATTGTCTCACAGAAACATTCACAGCAATCGGAAAATCCTTAAATCCTGCATTTTCCCAAGCTTTCCTTTGTTTGCACGCTTCCCACAATACCCATTTGCCTATTGGAACAATCAACCCCGTTTCCTCTGCTAAAGGAATAAATTCTGAAGGCGCAATAAATCCATGCTCCGGATGATTCCAACGCACCAATGCTTCAATCCCTACAATTTCTCCTGTTGCTAAAGAGACTTGCGGTTGATAATGAAGGGTTAATTGGTTCCTCTCCAGTGCTTTTCGTAGTCCATTTTCCAGTTCCATTTTTCGAACGGAATTCCCATTTAAACTGGATGAGTAAAACCGGAAGTTATTTTTCCCACGCTCTTTTGCCTGATACATTGCCTTATCTGCATTTTTAATTAATGTCTCCTCATCTAAACCATCGGAAGGATAGAGGCTGATACCGATACTAGGAGTAACAAAAAACTCCTGATTGTTCACTTCAATTGGTTTTGAAAACTCATAAAGAATCCGCTGGGCTACCAGTGCCGCTCGCTCTTTATCCACATCTTCCAGCAGGATAATAAATTCATCTCCACCTTGTCTTGAGACCATTCCCTCGTTTTTAACAGACATTTCTAGCCGATTTGCTACTCTTTGCAACACAATATCTCCGGTGTTATGTCCCTTTGTATCATTAATAATCTTGAATCGATCTAAATCTAAAAACAAAACGGCTAGCCTCTTGTTTTCTTCCTGCTTGTTTAATGCATCGTTAAGTTGATGTTTGAACCTGTTTCTATTAGGCAGTCCTGTTAATGTATCGAAAAAGGCCATATTTTTGATGGTCTCCTCTGCCCTTTTTCGCTCCGTAATATCTCTACCGACAACTTGAACAGCAAACCTACCCTCATAGAAAATCGGAGTAGATGCCATTTCCACATCAATAGTCTCTCCATTCAGATTTTTCACTTTAAATTCGAGTCTTACTTTTTTCTGTTCGTGTGGATTGCCCCTTACTTTAAAAGCTTCCACAATTTGTGGAGGGACAAACTTTAATGGAGAATGGCCGATTAATTCTTCAGGATACTGGGCACCAACTAACTTCCAACCAGCTTCATTAATGTATTCGATTTTTTCATGATTAACGACCGCAATAATATCTGGAGACATTTCTACCAAACTACGATAACGGTCTTCACTCTCTTTTCGGTCCGTGATATCAAATAAAACACTCGTAAAGTCGATAAATTCCCCATTTTCATCCAATGTAGGAAACCCTCTATCCTGAATCCAACGGACTTCCCCATCAGGACGAATAATCCGATACACACTTGTAACGGTTTCCCCTAAAGCAAGCTTTTTTCCTCTGTCCGCAATTACTTCTAAATCTTCAGGATAGATGACCTTTTTCCAAAGATTTAAGTCCTTGTAAAAATCGATGTAAGAATAGCCATATAATTTTTCGATACCTGGAGTAATCAACAAATTGTCTGACTTTAAATCGTGTGACCAGATGGCAACATCAAGTGTATCAAAAATATTTTTTAATTTTAGCTTATTTTGGCGAAGTTCTTCGTCCTTTTTTTCAAATCTTTTTAATGAACGAAGCAAAGTCGGAAGGGTTCCAATGAGTATAATAATAGAAATAATTTTTAAGTACTTAATAGTTGGATAGAAAATAGAAACTGCAATGTCTAGCAGCTCTATAAAGACGATCAAACTAAAAATGAGTTTCCAATAAGTTGGATCATTTATCTTCTTCGTCCCCAAATGTGTTCTCTCCTTATAGATGCTTTGTTTAGTTGAGCTACATGACAAAAAATAGAGTCTTTATCTATAAAATAACAAAAATCGACTTATTTAACAATGCAATCACCAATAAAATTGGAAGCGTTTACAATATTTTCAAACTAAAAATAGAAAAAAGACGATTCATTTCAAATGAGTCGTCTTTTTTCCAATCATTCTATACTATACGATATACTCTTGCCTCATAAGGCTTTAATGTCAATTGAGTGAGTGTTTCATGTGGTGAAACCTCATAGTTATGAAGCAGCAAGTGACGATAATCGAGTGACACTCCATCCATCACAGCAGGCTGTGTGGAAAGATTCGTAATGACCAACATCTTTTCTTCATTTAACGTCCTTGTATATGCAAAAATTTGCGGATCATCCTTCAAAAGCAAGTCATACGTACCATAGGTAAATACTTCGTTTGCCTTCTTTAAGCGAATCATCTTTTTATAAAAGTTCAATACTGACGTTTCGTCTTTTTGTTGCGCCGCGACATTGATATCCTTAAAATTCGGATTCACTTTCAACCATGGATTACCTGTGCTGAAACCACCATTCTCCTCAGTTGACCACTGCATTGGAGTCCGAGAGTTATCACGTCCAGAAGCCCAAATAACTTCCATGATTTCCTCATGCGGAACACCTTCTGCACGCTTGATACGGTACATATTCTTTGCTGATACATCATCATAATCATCGATGGAGTCAAATTGAACATTAGTCATGCCAATTTCTTGTCCCTGATAAATAAACGGTGTACCCTGCATGAGAAAATACATCGTACCGAACGCAGTCGCACTCTCACGCCAGAATTCTTTGTCATTACCCCATGTAGATATTACACGCGGCTGGTCGTGGTTCTCGATGAACAAGGCGTTCCAGCCTTTATTCTCCAAGCCTTTTTGCCAACGGGACAATACATCCTTAAGCTCCACAATATTTAGCTCTTTTTTCGCTTCAGCATCCCAAAGTGCTAAATGCTCGAATTGGAAGACCATATTGAACTTCCCCGTCTTTTCGCCTACCCAACGCTCCACATCTTCTACGTCATCGACTGTTACTCCGTTCGCTTCACCAACAGTCATTATGTCATATTTAGCAAACGTTTCTTCCTTTAACTCATGCAAGAACGTATGAATCCCATCTACATTCATCATTTTATCAAAGCAGGATACATATTGAAGCCCTTCAGGATTTGGCATATCCTCTAGGCCCTCTTCTTTTTTGATATGACTGATCGCATCGACACGGAACCCATCGATTCCCTTATCAAGCCACCAGTTTACCATTTCATATAGTGCCTTCCTGACCTCTTCATTCTCCCAGTTAAGGTCGGGCTGCTTTTTAGAAAAAATATGCATGAAATACTGATCAGTTTCTTCATCATATTTCCAAGCGGAGCCACCAAAAATACTTTCCCAGTTATTCGGTTCTTTCCCATCTTTTCCATCACGCCAGATGTACCAATCACGCTTTGGATCATCTTTGGAAGAACGAGATTCGATAAACCAAGGATGTTCATCACTCGTGTGGTTAATGACTAAGTCAAGAATGAGCTTCATCCCTCGGCGATGTGTTTCCTCTAAAAGAAGATTAAAATCTGCCATTGTTCCGAACTCTTTCATAATCTCCTGGTAATCACTGATATCATAACCATTATCGTCATTAGGCGATTGATACATTGGACTAACCCAAATCACATCAATACCCAGGTCTTTTAAATAATCTAATTTAGAGATGATGCCCTTGATATCCCCAATCCCATCTCCATTGGAATCCATGAAGCTTCGAGGATAAATCTGATAGGCAACAGCTTCTTTCCACCATAATTTATTCATGTAAAATCCTCACTGACTCTTTTTATGTTTGTCATTTCACAAGCAACCCAAAGTTTACTTTTTCACTGCACATGATTTACGTTCAATGAGCTTTGTTGGAATCGTGATTCTTTTTGGCAGTGTTTCAGGATTTTCGATTTTTTCAATTAAACATTGAGTAGCCAAATGGCCTAATTGAAATGTTCCGATATCCACAGACGTTAATGGCGGCTTCGAATGTTCAGATAATGAGAGATTGTTAAAGCCTACAATTGAAATATCTTCAGGCACTCTGATGTTTAATTTTTCTAAATGACTGATGATTTCATACGCCATTAAATCATCCTGTGTAACTAACGCTGTAGGAGGAGCATCCATTTCCATTAAAGAACAAATGGCATCAATCCCTTGTTCATTAACCAATTCTTCATTAACTAGATACGCCTCATTAACAGTAAGTCCCGCTTCCTTAAGTGCCAATTTGTATCCATTGATTCGGTCAATGGTAACCACAAAATCCGGATTGATTCCAACATAAGATATATTTGTATGCCCGTGTTCAATTAAGTAGTTTGTTACCTGTTTGCTTATAAAAATATTGTCATTGTCGACATAGGTAATTCTCTCTTCATTTACACTTGGACGTCCAACGACCGTAAAAGGAAAGCCTATTTCCTCAAGGTAGTTCATCGTCCGGTCATTAACACGTGAGTATAAGAGAACAATACCATCTACACGCCTCCCCATAACCATGGACAGGACTTCTTCGTGAATTTCTTCCTCAGTTGATCCCGTTGAAAGATAGATACCATATTTACTTTCATGGGCATTCATACTGATTCCTCTTAATACTTCAGGGAAGAATGGGTTTCGAAAGGCATGGTAAGCCGAATTCGGCATAATCACTCCAATGGTTTGAGTGCTTTTAGCAACCAAGCTACGTGCTTGCAAGTTAGGATAGTATCCTAATTGTTCCATTACTTCTTTCACACGTCTCTTTGTTTGTTCACTGATCCGCGGGTTATTAGCAATTACCCTTGAAACTGTTGAAGGAGCCACATTTGCTTCCCTTGCCACATCCTTAATTGTAACCACCATTACTTCCCCCTAATACCAATAAATTGCTCGTTTTTACCTTTATTATAAGGTAGAAATTATTTAACCGCACCTTCAGAAATACCTTTGATAATTTCCCTTTGTGCAAAGAAGTATGCAATGATTACTGGAATAATCGCAATCGTTAATCCAGCAAGCGCTAAGTGCCATTGCTTTGTATACTCACCGAAGAAGAAGAACATTTTCAATGGAATAGTTTCCATTCCTTCTTGGTTTATTACTAGAGATGGAAGTAAGTAGTCATTCCAAATCCAAATGGTATTCAAGATGGCAACCGTTACAGTAATCGGTTTTAACATAGGGAAAACGATGTACCAAAAAATCTGGAATCGATTTGCTCCATCAATGGTTGCAGCCTCATCCAAGGATTTTGGGATCCCGCTCAATGTACCATGGTATAGGAAGATGGAAAGACTCGCACCAAATCCTAAATACATAAAGATAATTCCCGCTCGATTAAGCAATTCTATTTTTCCGAAGATCGTCACTAATGGAATCATGACGGATTGGAACGGAATTAACATCGCAGCAACAAACAAGAAGAAGATAATGGTACTCATTTTGCTTTTATTTCTTGAAAGAGCGTAGGCAGCCATTGATGAGAAGATAATGATGATGGCTACACTTACTACCGTAATTATAAGTGAGTTCATGAATGTTTTTAAGAATGTGAGTTCATTAAACGCTTCAACATAGTTATCAAAAGTAAATACTTCCGGTAAATTTAATGTACCTGAGAAAATTTCCTTCTTTGTTTTAAAGGAGTTGACGATCATTAAGTAAAAAGGAGAAAGCCATAACAGACCTAATAAAATACCTAGAATCTCAAGCGGCAATTTATATTTTCTTCCCATTACATTTCAACCTCCCTTTTCTTGTTGATGTACACTTGTGTTAAGGAAATAGCAGCAACGATGATAAAGAAGATAACTGCTTTTGCCTGAGCATAAGCCATTTCACTTTCACCAAATGCTGTTTTGAAGATTTCCATAGCGACCATTTGCGTGGAATTATACGGACCGCCGCCTGTTAATGATAAGTTTTGATCGTAAAGCTTAAAAGTGTTCGATAATGTTAAGAACATACTAACTGTAAATGCAGGTGCAACTAACGGGAAAACAATGAAACGCAGACGTTGGAATGAACTTGCACCATCAATTTCAGCAGCTTCGATTAACTCTGTTGGTACACCTTCTAAGTAAGAAATGTAAATGACCATGATGTATCCAGCCATTTGCCAGCTCATTAAGATGACTAAGCCCCAAAAACCAGTGTTAGTAGTAGAAAGCCATCCTTGTAAGTTTTCGATTCCAAACAATTCTCCAATACCGGCAAAAACTTTAATAAAAATAAATTGCCAGATAAAGCCTAGAATCAAACCACCAATTAGGTTAGGCATGAAAAAGATCGTACGTAGAAACTTACTTGATTTAATCTTGGATGTTACGATAAGTGCTAATGCAAGCCCAAAGAAGTTAATTAAAATAATGGAAACAACAGTAAACTTTACTGTAAACCATAATGAATCTAAGAATTCCTTATCTTTAAAAACATTAATATAATTTTCGAAGCCAATAAAACCGCCTACTTCAATACCATTCCAGTTTGTAAATGAATAGTAAACTCCAAAGAGCAATGGAATGATAACAACCATTGATAATGCTAAAAGAACCGGGGCTAAAAATAACCAATAAGATAAATCCCGCGTACGCATCATGGTAAAAAACCTCCAATATGTTTTGTATTTTTTCTAAGTTAGTAATAATTGAAAGAAAAGGGGCTGACTCATAAGAAAAGCCTTATTCTAAGTTCTCCCCTTATGAACTAGCCGCTTGCCTCTCTCTGCTAATTTATAATGGGTCCTGCTTTTATCAAGTAGGACCCATTATCTTTGTTCATAAGGGATTATTTATTTCTTGCTTTTTCCCAAGCTTCTTTTGTAGTTTTTACTACATCTTCCCACTTAGCTTCTTTGCTCAAATATTTTTGAATTTGAACACCAAGTTGGTCTTGTCCCCAACCAGTTGGGTAACCCATGAATGTCCAGCCGATTGTCTTGCCATCTTGAGCATATTGATAAATTTCTTTTGAAAGTGGATCACTGATTTTTGATGCATCAAAGCCATCATAAGCAGGGATGAACTTAAAGTCGTTGATAACGATTTCTTTACCTTCGTCAGAAGTGTATAACCAGTCTAAGAATTTCTTAGCTTCAGCTTGTGTAGCTTTGTCTTTGTTGCTGTTTACGCCCCAGTACATTGGGATACCAACAGGGATTGCATCTTCTTTATATCCTTCTACAGGGATTGGTAATAAACCAATGTTCTTATCAGCGAAATCTTTGTCGATTCCAGCGATTGAACCGTATGCCCAGTTACCTTGTTGAATCATTGCTACTTTTTGTAGTGAGAATAATTCTTCAACTTGTTGAGCATAGTCAAGGCTTACAGTTGGTTGTACTGAATAGTTGTTTTGAAGATCAAGGACCTTCTTGAACGCATCACCATATTTGAAGTCAACTTTCTTTGCACTGAATGCATTTAGAACGTTATTATCAAATTCTGGAGCTAAGAATGCATTGGATAAGTGTAAGCCAGTTACCCAAGTTTCTTTACCAGGAAGTGCAAATACTGCTTTAAGACCAAGATCTTTCTTCTTAGAGTCTAGAGTTTTAACTGCATTTTCAAGGTCTGCATAGCTCTTGATTGATTTTGGATCAATTCCGGCTTTTTCGAATACAGTCTTGTTATAGATGAAGCCGTAACCTTCTTGGTTGTATGGTAATCCTAGAACTTTACCATCCTTAGTAACACCATCAAGTGTACCTTTTAATGCTTTCTTAGATGCTTCTGTATCAGAAAGGTCAGCTAATTTCTTTTGCCAGTCTTCCACGTCTTGTGGGCCACCGATGTTGTAGATAGCTGGTTCTTTACCTGAAGCAAATTTAGATTTTAAAGCTGCACCGTAATCTTCACCGCCACCAACAGTTGTGATGTTGATATTTACGCCTTTGTGTGAAGCTTCGTATTTCTTCGCAGCTTCTTCAAATTGCTTTTTGAATTCTACTTTGAATTGGAATACATCAAGTGTTACATTTCCGCCTTTTGATTCTTCCTTAGCTCCGCCACCTTTGTCAGCGTTACCACAGCCTGTTAGAAGGAGACTTAATGAAAGAAGTCCGGCTCCAACTCCAGAAAATAATTTTTTCTTGTTCATGATTTACCCCCATACTGAAAAAATTTTGTAATGCTTGTTGTTCGTGTGCAAAACAAGAAAACATAGATGAGTGTATTTTGTTCTATTTCGAATATTATTATTCTAGACGTTTTAAATATACTAGATATCATACAATCGATAGCTTGAAAGTGCAATCGTTTGCATTAATCTTTAAATAAAAAACTATTTTAGTATGTTGGTTTGTTTGTCTAAAATAGCATTCGAAACGGAGTAATACCTTGTTTTTCGAGAAAACGTTTGCACATAATAGCAGAAAAACTGTAAACAAATCGTTATTCTTCAATAAAAAATCTACTTACTTTACAGTTAATATCTACTAATACCCCCTATACTTTTTGTGTATCGTTAGCGAAAACGTTTGCACTAATCGATAGATTCATAGTAGCACTTTTAAAATGTATGCGCAATCATTTTTTAAAATTTTTTAAGGGACAGTCCCCCGCTGCTTTAAAGCAGCGGAGGACTGTCACCTTATTTGGTTAAAACTTTTACCTCATACGGGCGTAGTGTATTTGATGTTCCCGCTTCATAGTTGGAAAGAAGCAATTGAGAATTTGTTATACTATTAACTAATTCTTCCTCGTTAATCTCTATCTCATTCTTACTAAAATTACATAACACTAGGAGCTGCTCATCCTTCCAATTTCTCTCATATGCAAAGATGGTTGGATGATCCTTGAGTAACAATTGAAAATCGCCTTCCACGATAATACCCATTTCCTTACGAAGAGAAATCAGCTTTTGATAGAAGTAAAAAACGGACTGTGGATCTTCTAGTGTACTTTTTACATTAATATCCTTATACCTTGGATTGACCTTAATCCATGGAGTTCCAGTTGTAAATCCTCCATGCTCAGTTGCGTCCCACTGTACAGGCGTTCTTGCATTGTCTCTTCCTTTGGCATAGATGGACGTCATAATCTCTTCATGCGTGTAGCCTAAAGACGAACGTTCCTTATACATATTCAAGGTCTCAATATCACGGTAATCATCTAAGGAATCGAACTTCACATTCGTCATACCGATTTCTTCTCCCTGATAAATATATGGAGTCCCTTGCATGAAATGCAGACAGGCTGCTAACATTTTGGCTGATTCCACACGGTATTCCTGGTCATTCCCGAATCGTGACACAATTCTTGGCTGGTCGTGATTATTCCAATATAAACTGTTCCAACCTTTGTTGTGTAACCCTACTTGCCACTTGGCCAAGTTTTCCTTTAAGTCCGCAAGGTTTAGCGGTTTTAGATTCCACTTTCCACCTGGTGCACTATCAAGGTCCATATGCTCGAACGTAAAAATCATGTTTACTTCATTTCGTTCTGGGTTTGTATACAGAATGGCATCTTCCGGTGTAGTACCAGGCATTTCTCCTACTGTCATAATTGGATATTTCGCTAATACTTCTTTATTCATTTCCTTTAAGAATTCATGAATTCTAGGTCCATTCATATAAAAAGGGCTGCCATCTCCATATAATTGACCTTCTGCCTGTACACCATCTGGTAACCCTGGCTCTTTAGAAATCATATTGATCACATCCATACGGAAGCCATCAATTCCCTTATCGAGCCAAAATCTCATCATACGATACACTTCTTCACGTAAAGTTGGATTTTCCCAGTTAAGATCCGGTTGTTTTTTCGCAAATAAGTGCAAGTAATATTCTTTGGTTGCTTCATCGTAATCCCACGCTGGACCGCTGAAAAAAGAACCCCAATTGTTCGGCTCTTTTCCATCATTACCTTCACGCCAAATATAATAGTCACGGTAAGGATTATCCTTCGATTTTTTTGACTGAATAAACCACTCATGTTCGTCAGAGGTATGGTTCACAACAAGGTCCATGACTAATTTCATGTCCCGCTTATGTATCTCTTCAAGCATTAGGTCAAAATCAGCCATCGTGCCGAACTCTTCCATGATTTTTTGATAATCACGGATATCATATCCATTATCATCATTCGGTGAATCATACACCGGACTTAACCAGATCACATCGATGCCTAGTAATTTTAAGTAATCGAGCTTTTGAATGATTCCTTGAATGTCGCCGATTCCGTCTCCATTCGAATCCATAAAGCTTCTTGGGTATATTTGATAGACAACGCTTCTCTTCCACCACTGCTCATTTGCTTTCACTTTATTTCCTCCTCACTATAAACAACCACACTATACCACAAAAAATGAAAGGGGTTAATTTTATTGAAATTTAAAATCCCCACCTGGCTTAATGTGCAGGTGAGGATTTTGTTTTTACTACGCTTCTTGATTAATCACGGTCGGGACTGTTTACCATTATGCCCGCAACCTGTGTTAAGCGGTCATAGAATGCAAGACCTGCGGGATTTTGGTCGAGTCCGATTTCCTGGAAGGCTTCTTTCATACAGCGTAACCAGCAGGCGGCTCTTCTTGGTGTTACTTCAAATGGTAAGTGGCGTGCTCTCATGGCAGGTGGTCCAAATTCCTGGCTGTATAAAGCAGGCCCTCCCAAAAATTGCGGCAGAAACATTCTCTGCTTCCGCTTGATTTCTTCCATGTCCCCTTCAAATAAAGGTCTTAATTCCGGGTCAGCATATACACGTGGATAAAAGGCATTAACTAACTTGTCAATGGTTTCTTGTCCACCAATTTCACTATATAGAGATTTAAAATTAGATTCCAATTCCTTCACCATCCATCCTTTATTTTTCCCCTGTTTTAAATAATTATAAAGTTTAATCGAATGGTGTTTTGTGATTTATATCACGGATACGACAAAATACATCATTTTCCAAATGTTTGGTCAACCACTTTTGGTGCTACTAGTTCCACCTTAATACGATCAGGGTCTTCAAAAAATACCGCATAATGTGAATTCCCCCCTGCGAACGGGTGGCGATCCTGATAAAGAATAGGGACACCTTTTTCTTTTAATTGTTCCGTGATTCGATCGACGTGCTCTTGAGATTCAGCATGAAATGCTAGATGATTTAAGCCCACTCTCGAGCGATGATAAGGAACGTCCAAAAATCTTTCTTCCACTTGCACAAATACTAAATAGGTTTCTCCGTATTTCCAACTAATCCCTGAATCCCATTTTTGATAGGGTTCGTATCCTAATTCGGTTAAAAGCCATCCCCAAAATTCCGTGGTTCTTGTTAGGTTCGAAACGTAGATCTCTAAATGGTGCAGTATGATATATTCCCCCTTAATTTTCTAATATTTCAAGGCCTCGTACTGTTGAAAATAATTTATCCTACTATTCTATCACCTTTTATTTGCGTAAATAGTAAGTTTATTTGCGAAAACGAGTGGTTTATTTGCGATAATTAGGGTTTTATTTGCGTAAAAGACCCGTTTATTTGCGAACATAAAAAAGCCGACTTAAAAGGCACTCACTTTCAAGTCAGCTTACTGTTACTTTAGGAAGATCTTCTGCATAAGCGTTTTTGGCTTTTTTCTTATTTTTTCTACAAGGTATTGGAATCCGTACATAACCACTGATTTACTTATGAATAAGATCCCCATTTGATAATGCTTCATTCTTATCAGCGAAACAATCTTCATCTTTCGTAAGATAATCATACCAGGGTAGACAAAAAAAGCATCAATGATAAGATTCAAAAAGAGGTATCGAAAGAAATTACCGAATGTAAATTTTAAAATCCATAACGATCCCACAAAGAACGGCCCAATCATGAATGGGAGTTCTCCCATAGGAGTCAGCTTCTCATAAAATTTCCACCACAGCCGTTTTCCTGCAAAAATACTCTCAAATAGTATCCAAACAAAGGTAAACAAAGCACCAGGATAAAATCTCTTGAGGGCTCTCCTCCCTAGGAGTGGCACTGAAAACCAAGGGACTAACATCAGTACAAGTAAAAACATTTTATTGTGCTTCATAAAAATACGCCATTCCTTTTTTTCTTTTTATCATGCACAAATTTTAATAAATTATGTAAAAATTTCCTGTAAATATTTTTAATGAATTTTAGGTATCATTGACTAGCTATTTTATTTATATTAATATATTAATTTGACTGAAAATAATGTGGTTCGAGAACCTCCCACTTTAAAAAACTAAGGAGATAATTATATATGAAAGTAAAATCAATTGTCGTCAACGGCATTGTAGCAGCCTTGTACATTGCGGTCTCTGCTATAATCCAGCCGTTTGGATTTACTCAAGTCCAGTTTCGTGTGTCTGAGATGTTCAATCATCTAGTTGTTTTTAACAAAAAATATTTCTTCGGTATCGTTCTGGGTGTATTTTTGACGAATTTATTCTTTTCACCGATGAAAGCATACGACCTTATTTTCGGTGTCGGTCAATCTGTGATTGCTTTATTAATCACGATTGCCTGTGCAAAATATATTAAGGGGTTATGGACACGAATGATTGTGAATACACTAGTTTTCACATTTACCATGTTCCTAATTGCCCTTGAGCTACACTTGGCATTTAACCTACCATTCATGTTTACGTGGTTAACTACTGCAGTTGGTGAGTTCGTGGTCATGGCTGTCGGTATGCCTGTAATGTATGTAATTAACCAGCGTGTTCGTTTTGATAAAATCGTTTAAACAAAAAAGAGTTGCTGCAGACGAGCAGTGACTTTTTTTTGTAGGATTATTTCATAGAATTATCATCTAATCGGTAAAAAAGAATTCGGTTATGTCCATACCAAAACTCAATCGATTGATGGTTCCGCTGATCCACGTACCCTAATATATCTACACCTTGCTCAGTACGCCTATAAAAATTTTCGCCGTAAGCTTTTTTCACCTTCGATATTGAATTCCCGACTTCAATTCCTTTTGCGGTAGGAATCCCAGAGCTTTCTACGATAAAGCGAAAAATTCCGCCCTTTTCATTCGTTGCGATTTCTAGACCATCCTTAATTTTGTAATAACTATAATTCACTATTTCTCTACTTTTTTGTTTCTGTTCCCCATACACACTTATAAATCTATCCGAATGAATATCATCAAATAGATAGAATCCATTTATATTTTCATTATGTAAATCGGTATGACCAGCCACACGATGAAGAAAGGTACGTGGAAAATGCGGTTTCAACCAGAAAAACACAGTACCTATAAAAAAGACAAATACAGCTGTAATTAATATTCTCTTCTTCACTCACGACTCCCCCTCAGAAGCATAGAATTTCTATGTACAATAAAATCATAATACATAGAATATCTATGCACAAGTACTTTTTTGCTAAAATCATCCAATTTCAGTTAGTTTTATTTGGTATTTCATCAGCAAAAGGAATAAAGTAGTAGTAGATGTTTCTAATTTGAAGGGAGAGAAAATCATGTTACAACGCCCATTAACTAGTGAGTATCCTGAGTATTATGTACCGTATGTGGATCTTGTTCCCGAAGGAGATCTGTTAACGATTCTGAATGAGGATCTAAAAAGTACCATGGCACTTTTTGAAGGGATTTCAAATGAAGAGGGACACTTTCGATACGCCCCAGATAAATGGAGCATCAAAGAAGTTCTCGGTCATATGACTGATACCGAAAGAATTATGAGCTATCGCCTGCTTCGTATTGGCCGCGGTGACCAAACAGCATTAGCTGGCTTTAATGAAAATGAATTTGTAGAAGGCTCGCAAATTAACAACCAATCTATTAATGATATACTCGAGGATTTTGTAGCAACACGCAAAGCTACGATTACTTTAATAAAAAACATGCCTGCTGAAGCCTGGAGCTACAAAGGCAATGCCAACAATACGGAAGTGACTACCCGTGCCATCGGCTACATAATTGCAGGTCACGCCATCCATCACAAAAAGATTATTAGCGAAAGATACTTATCAGCGAAAAATAGTAGGTAATATAAAAAGCAGTCGGAGGAATAGCGATGGAAAAGGTACTTATTCTTGGCGCAAGCGGTCTTGTAGGAAGGGCTTTAATCAATGAATTTAAAGATGCATTTGACCTCTATGGAACATATTCTTCTTCGTTGACCAGTCTACCCGATGGTAAGCAGTTCCAATTTGAAGTTCAAGAAATAGATAAGCTAAAGGAAATTATTAGTTCAATTAATCCTGACATCGTGATTTCCTGCCTAAGAGGAGAGTTTGATCAACAGCTCCAGTTACATAAAGAATTGGCAATGGAATTACGAAATAGCAATGGTCGTTTGTATTTCTTTTCTACAACAAATGTATTTGATGGTGATTATTCAAAACCACACACCGAATCAGATATTCCTTTTTCTGCATCAGATTATGGGAAATTCAAAATAGAGTGTGAAAAAATGCTAAAAGAAATTTTAGATGATCGGGTGATCATTCTCCGAATCCCTGCGATATGGGGTAAGAATTCCCCAAGATGGAACTTAATCAAAGAAAGTATAAAAAATAATAAAATGATTGATGTGTACAGCAATTTATTATGCAACAATCTTTTGGATGCTCATTTAGCAAAGCAACTAAGGTTCATTATTGAAAATAAGCTAAAGGGCATATTTCACTTAGCTTCAGAGGATATGATGACTCATGCACAATTTTTTGAACAGATTATAAGTGCACTTAAAGGTGAAAAGAGCGTATTGCAATATCGCTTTTTCCAAGATACTGCAGACACACGTTATTTTGCATTGAAATCAAATCGTGATGATATTCCAGGCTCACTGTACAGCACAAATAAAGCTATTATTTCTTACCTGTTGGGATAAATGTTCTGGTAAGACGTTTAGGTAACCCATCTATAGCCAAACAAGGAACCCGGATCGTCATAATGAAGAGCACCGTAGACGGCTCCTATGCGACTGGGTTCCTCTGTACCTTGGCCATTTCGGTCGCGTAGATAGTTCCTATGCGACCGTTTCCTCTGACTCAGGACTATTTCAGGTTCGTAGACTGCTTCTACGCGACCGTTTCCTCTGACTCAGGACTATTTCAGGTTCGTAGACTGCTTCTACGCGACCGTTTCCTCTGACTCATGACTATTTCGGGCTCGTAGACGGCTCCTATGCGACCGTTCCCTTTGATTCAGGACTATTTCGGGTTCGTAGACTGCTTCTACGCGACCGTTCCCTCTGACTCATGACTATTTCGGGTTCGTAGACTGCTTCTACGCGACCGTTTCCTCTGACTCATGACTATTTCGGGCTCGTAGACGGCTCCTATTCGACTGGGTTCCTCTGTACCTTGGCCATTTCGGTCGCGTAGATAGTTCCTATGCGACCGTTCCCTTTGATTCAGGACTATTTCAGGTTCGTAGACTGCTTCTACGCGACCGTTCTCTCTAGCTCACGACTATTTCGAGCTCGTAGATTGCTCATATGCGACCGTTCCCTCTGACTCATGACTATTTCGGGCTCGTAGACTGCTTCTATGTGACCGTTCTCTCTAGCTCATGACTATTTCGGTCGCGTAGACGGATTCTATCGAACCGTTCCCTCTAACTCAACACCATCTCCGGCTCGTAGAAGCCCCTACTTTAACCAGACTATCTCAGATTCTCTATTTAATTCGTACCTGTTCTAGCGCTATACTTAATTTTCAAGGTTAGTATGGTTGCCGATAATATCAATGTAATCCCGTTAGCAGCTATTATTGGGATATCCTTCATCAACCAGCCATAAATGAGCCATAAAAGCACGCCAATAGTAAATAAGCTGTACATCACAAGTGAAATTCCCTCGGTATTTTTCTCCTTGATGGTTTTAATTGCCTGCGGCAGGAAGGACATGGTTGTTAACACAGCCGCTACATATCCGAACACAGGTATGAACCCCTGCATCCTTATACCCACCACATTTGCGAAACGGGCTCTTCAATGAGTACGGATTTTAAGTTCACCACTGCTCGTTTAAAGCCTTCTTCAATAGACATAATTGGATCCTCATGTTCAATGCTGACCACATAGTCGTAGCCATAGGTGCGGAGTGCACTCATCATATCAGACCATTCTTTCAAACTATGACCGCATCCAACCGAACGGAAGGTCCACGCACGCGAACGTACTTCCCCATATGGCTGCATGTCCGTTAAGCCATACATATTTACGTTTTCTTGATCAATGTACGTATCTTTCGCATGGAAATGATGAATTGCATTTTCTTTAGCCAAAATTTTGATCGCTGCAACAGGATCAATTCCTTGCCACCATAGATGACTCGGATCCAAGTTGGCACCAATGGCATCGCAGGTTTCTTCGCGTAACTTTAACAAAGTGTAAGGTGTATGAACTAAAAAGCCGCCATGAAGCTCGAGGCCGATCTTCACCTGATGCTCCTTCGCATACTGGCCTACTTCCTTCCAGTATGGAATTAGCTTCTCTTCCCATTGCCACATTAACACATCTCCATATTCGTTTGGCCACGGTGTCACTGGCCAGTTAGGGTACTTGGCACCTTCATGATCTCCTGCAGTACCAGAGAAACAATTGACTACCGGAACACCTAACAAAGAAGCCAGTTTAATCGTTTTTAAAAGTGTCTCGTGTGACTGCTTCGCAAATTCTTTTTCAGGAGAAATAGGATTTCCGTGACAGCTAAAGGCACTAATCATCAACCCGCGCTCTTCAACTTTTTGGATATACGACTTCCTTGCTTCCTCACTTTCCAATAACGCATCTAAATCACAATGGCTTTTCCCAGGGTAACATCCTGTGCCAATTTCAACGGCATGAAGACCTGCTTCTTTTACAGTATCAAGCATCTCCTCGAAAGATTTTTCAGCAAATAATACGGTAAATACCCCTAGTTTCATTTCGTAATCCCCTCTCTAAACGAATGACTGCTCTCATAGATCCGATCAATAATTTGAGAAACTTGAAGAGCTTCCTCTGGCTTTACTACCAACTCTTCTTTTCCAAGACATGCTTCAATAAAGTTTTTTGCTTGCGGCAGCCCCGGATTCTCTTCGCCTGGAATCCATGCGGCTTGGCTATTTAACAGCATTCCATTTTTAGTAGTGTAAAGCTCAAATGGGAATACACTTATGCCGCCATCCACTCCAGAAATACTGAGATGTTCCTTGTCATCCTTGATATTTGCCGCCCATGAAGTTTCAAACAGCATCGAAGCCCCATTTTCAAACTGAACATACGCTGTGACATGATCATCAACAGTAAACGTCTCATGATCAAACTCACCCCATTGGTTCACTTGATTCGGCATTCTACTTAACGTGTTATACGTGGTGCCTGACACCATCGTTTGTTTTGGATTTCCCATTAGCCATAGAGCGAGGTCGAGAAGGTGACAACCATAGTCGATTAGGCTGCCACCACCTTGAAGGTCTTTATTTGTAAACACACCCCAGCCTGGCACTTTCCGGCGCCTTAAAGCCTGAACCCTGACTACAAGTGGAGTTCCTACCTCCTGCATGGCTTTCTTTGCCGCCTGTGCTTCCTTCATGAATCGATAATGATAGGCGATAGCAAGAACTTTATCCGCTCTTTTGGAGGCAGCAATCATTGCTTCACATTCCTCTGCACTTAGTGCCATCGGCTTTTCACACAGAACATGAACCCCAGCTTCGAATGCAGCAACGGTAATCTCCGCATGGAACTTATTTGGAGTACAAATACATACCGCATCTACTTCAGAAAAAAGGTCATGATAATTATCAAACACATTTGGAATTTGATGTTTTTCAGCCACTTCTTTTGCACGTTCTACATTCAAATCACTAAGAGCTGTTATTTCACATACATCACTAAGCTGTAAAAAAGCAGGGATATGACGGCCCTGCGCAATGCCGCCAACCCCTATTATGCCAATTCGTAGTTTTTTCATTGTTCATTCACTCTTACAATCTGTTTTGTTTCATTAGACTCGAGCGCAGCCAAGATGACATTCAAAGATTTCATGCCTTCCTCACCCGGAACAGGAGGCTCTTGATTGTTCACAACAGCATCAACAAATAGATCGATCACACGTGAATTGTTTTGACCGCCCTCTTCATTTGACTGGATTCTCCCCAACTGGTAATTAACCACTTCACCATTCTTATATTGAACAACCAGTGAGTTGACCGGGTCATCCTCTAAACGAAGAATGGCTTTTTCTCCATAAATAATCGTCGAATTATCTTCTTTGCTTACATAAGCCCAGCTGGCAGCAAGAGTTCCGATGATCCCGCTTTTTGTTTTCAAAATACAAACCGCACTATCATCGACATCAGCAAAATCTTTTGCACTCGTTTCTACAAATGATCCCACTTCAATGATTTCTTCACCTAGCAGATAACGCAGTAAATCCGTCTTATGGACACCTAAATCGCCCATCGCCCCAACAAAGGCTTTTTCTTTTTGAAAGAACCAGCTTTCCTTTCCATCCACACTCCAGCCTTCTGGGCCGCCATGGCCGAATGCCGTACGGAAGCTATAAATCTTTCCGATTTCACCACTTTCAATTAACTTTCGTGCTCTTTGATGAGATGGTACGAAGCGTTGATTATGGGCAATCATCAGCTTTTTCCCACTTTCCTTCGCAGCCGAAATCATGGCCTCTGCTTCTTGTTTTGAGGTAGCCATTGGCTTTTCACAAAGGACATGGACCCCAGCATGTAATGCAGCAATAGAGATGGGAGCATGAAGATAATTGGGTGTACAAACACTAACCGCGTCTACTGCGCCATCATTCAATAACTCTTCATAATTCGTATAGGCTTTAGCTCCAAATTTCTCCGCCACTTCTATCGCACGCTCTTCATTGATATCACAAACCGCAACAAGTTCTACGTTTTTATTTGCTTTATATTCAGGTAAATGACGATGCTGGGCAATACTGCCGCACCCGATGACTGCTACACGTAATTTTCCCATAATTATTTGCCTCCTTTAATCATTTCTAATGGCTTTGCATTTCCATAAACCGGACGTTCGCGTTTCACTGGCTTAGCCCATTTAACCGCATTGCTAATGACGCGCTGAATTTCTTTGTTATGATAAGTCGGATAGGTTTCATGTCCTGGGCGGAAATAGAAAACCTTACCGTTACCGCGCTTATACGTACAGCCGCTACGGAATACTTCTCCACCTTCGAACCAGCTGGTGAAAATCAGTTCATCCGGCTGTGGAATATCAAAGTGTTCTCCGTACATTTCTTCTTTTTCAAGTTCGATATATTCTGAGATTCCTTCTGTGATAGGATGGCTTGGGCTTACCACCCAGAGACGTTCCTTTTCATCGGCTTCCCGCCATTTCAAATCGCAGCTCGTTCCCATTAATGTTTTAAAGATTTTTGAAAAATGTCCAGAGTGGAGAACGATTAGTCCCATTCCATCAAGAACACGCTGCTGAACTTTTTGAACAATCTCATCCTTCACTTCACCATGTGCGAGATGGCCCCACCAAACTAACACATCTGTATTTGCCAGTACTTCATCAGTTAGGCCATGCTCAGGTTCATCTAATGTTGCTGTTTTCGTATTAAAACCTTCCGCTTCAAGGAATGCGGCAATGGCACCGTGAATTCCATTCGGATAAATATCTCTAACCACTGGGTTTTTCTGTTCGTGTCGGTTTTCATTCCATACAGTAACGTTCAACATGTATAACGACTCCTTTTTACTTTAATAAAAATATATTATTTAGATGTCAGCTTCTCTTTTAAGTAATTTAAACTTATTTCAATACTTTCGAATGGGGTCCGGCGACTGAAATCCTGCTCGACAATCCACCACTCTACACCTGCGTCTTCTCCTAAATTGATGACGCTTACAATATCAACACCACCAGTTCCAAGTTCAGCAAAATATTGCTCTTCATCTGTAGTCATATCTTTTAAATGGATAAGAGGGGTTCGATTTCTATAACGGTTCATCCACTCCACTGGTGTTTCACCTGCTTTGGTCAGCCAATAAACGTCCAGTTCTGCCTTCACGTTTGCTGGATTAGTATCCTCAAAGATGGATTCTAACGCAGTTCTTCCATCTGAAAGATTTTCTAATTCAAAATCATGATTGTGGTAGCAAAGGGTAATGCCTTCTTGACGACATTTTGCACCCGCTTGCTCTAAAAATAGAATTAGTGCTTGATAATCTTGTTCTGTTCGACGTTCGGGCAATAGGTAAGGACAGACAACATATTTACTGCCTAGTTGTTTTTGGTCCTCTATCACTTGTTCCAAATTGGTTTCTAAGTCATCCAGCGGCACGTGACTCGCTGCAGCTTTCAGTCCTAAATCATCTAATAGCAGTCTTACTTCTTTAGCTGATAATCCACCGTATCCGGCAAACTCTACTCCGTCAAAACCTAGTTCGGCTACTTTTTTTAACGTACCAACAAAATCCTTATCGGATTCTTCCCGTAAGGTGTACATCTGAACCGCAATTGGTATAGTTGTCGTCACTCTCATCCCTCACTTCTGCTAACTATTAGTATTGCTTATTTGATACTATCATATATGATGTACTGTAAAATAAACATAAACGATATAATGAAAACATCTACTATTTTGCTATTTGTTTTTAAAGGAGTGTGCCTATGAGCTTGAAAATCTATTTCTGCGGGTATTCCTACCACACACAAGGGTACTATTCTCAGCATAAATCTGGATTCCCCGGATATCTTTTTCGACTACAAACGGAAGGGTTCTGTGAGGTAGTGGTAAAAGGAAAAAGAAGGACACTTGAAAAGGGAGACCTTTTGATTATACAACCAGGTGATTATTATGAGTTATTAGTGGAAGCGGGCCAAAGCAGTGCGGATTATCATTTATCCTGTAAAGGAGATTGGGTGGATGAATGGTGGGAACGTTCGGAAAAGCCTACGATTTCTAAAATTGATTTGGACGAAAAAACGATGGCGCTCTGGCGACATCTAATTGTGGAGGAACGCCGGCCCACATCTGAGGAAAATAAGGAGCTTTCTGATTATCTCCTTAGAGCACTTTGTTTATCCTTAGAACGGGCAGTCAACGAAACGGCTCCCTCCTTTAATCGGCCTTATACTGTTACACGTATGATGCGTTATATTGAAGAGCATGCAACCACATCATTTAAAGTAGATGAAGTGGCAAAGCACGCAGGTCTAAGCGTTTCCCGTTCTGTTCATTTGTTTAAAAGCAGTGTGGGAAAAACGATGATTGAGTATGCGCTTGAAGTCCGTTTATCCGCAGCACTAGAGCGAATGAAATACACCACTATGACACTTGAACAGATTGCCGAGGATTGTGGATTCGGTTCATACCCCTATTTTCATAGAGTTTTTCAAAAGAAATTTGGTATCGCTCCAGGTGTTTTTAGGAACCAGTAA
Source organism: Bacillus sp. (in: firmicutes) (assembly GCA_039832695.1). Classification (GTDB taxonomy): domain Bacteria; phylum Bacillota; class Bacilli; order Bacillales; family Cytobacillaceae; genus Neobacillus. Next base: position 33,290 of record JBDOMM010000047.1, on the reverse strand, counting down.
TAACCAGGTAACCGAGGTGGCAATCCATGTTAACCTACCAGCGATATTTTGAGATAAATGTTAAAAACTCTTGTTGGAGGGAATGGTTATATTTCATGATGGCATAGGTATTTGCCTCAGGTAAGTGGATAGTTTGACAGTCCACCTCTAATAACCTGCCCTCTAAAAGTTCCCTTCTTACTGTTGAAATAGGAAGAAAGGAAACACCTAATCCTTCCCCAATAAATCTTTTGGTGATGTGGACTTGTGATACTTTCATCATCTTCACACCAGGATATTTTCCTTTCACATCCCTACAAAGTGCCTCCCAATATCCAGGATGATTGTGTGTTAATAAGTAGTTCGAGTTCAGTACCTCTTCTTCATCTAACGGAGGTGCTGACTCGGAATCTCTCCCATCATGAGCAGCCACTAATATGACTTCATCTTTATATAAAAGCTCTGATTGCAAATCAGGATGATGACTATTTAAACAGGATAGCCCCAAATCGACCTCCTCCTTCAATACAGCCTGTTCAATTTCAGTAGATTCTACTATTTTGACCGAGATTTCTACTTCAGGATATTGTTTGGTATAGCTTTTTAATACGTAAGGTAGAATCGTATCTGCTATCAAAGGAGAAATCGCAAGTGTCAGCTGAGTGGTATAGCCCTGACTAAAAGAACGTAAGTCTTCAAGTCCCTTTTGGTATTCCTCTATTAAGCTTTTTGCGTGAATCAAATATCTCTTTCCTGCTTCGGTCAGCTTAATCTTTTTTCCATCCCTCTGAAATAACGATATTCCTAACTCTTTTTCTAATTGTTTAATATGAACGGTTACGGAAGGCTGAGAAATATATAACAGTTCCGCTGCTCTTCTAAAATTCCCAGATTCGGCAGCCGTAATGAATGTAGTAAGCCATTGAAATTCCATCATGTGCTCCTTATTAAAAATAGTAATCAATCACTTTAAAATTATTCAATATTCTTAATTATATTTATTTTATACAATGTAATGAACAAAGGGAAGGAGTGTTTAAATGATGAACAAAGGTTTGAAAGGAATTGTTGCTGCGGATACCTCCATTAGTCATATCGATGGGGAAAATGGTCAACTCATCTATAGAGGATACGAGATTAAGAGTCTAACACAAAAGTACTCATTTGAAGAAACAGCCTACCTCCTCTGGTATGGGGAATTACCAAATGTAGAAGCACTACGTGTTTTGAAAGAACAAATGAAAAATGAACGAGTGATTCAAGATAACATTAAATTCATCATTGACCAACTGCCACCATCCATGGATATGATGAGTGTGATTCGCACCGCCATTTCAGCAGAAGGAGGAAATGCCGACTATAGCTGGAAACCGACCCTCGCCCAGGCGATCAGATTAACCTCTCTTGTACCTACGATCATTGCTTATCGTAAACGAAAGCTGGATGGTAAGGAGTTTGTTCCTCCTCGTATGGATTTAGACCATGTAGAAAATTATCTTTATATGCTCAATGGAAAACGACCATTAGCTGCCCATACGAAAGCTCTTGAAACATATATGATTTTAACCCTTGAGCACGGTATGAACGCTTCTACCTTCTCAGCTAGAGTGACAGCTTCAACAGAATCTGATATCGTCTCAGCGGTTACAACTGCCATCGGCACGATGAAAGGACCGCTTCATGGCGGTGCTCCATCAGGAGTCATTGATCTGCTCAATGAAATTGCTTCTGTGGGTGATGCAGAAAGTGTGCTTAAAGATAAGTTAACAAGAGGAGAAAAATTGATGGGGTTCGGTCATAGAGTCTATAAAACGCACGATCCTCGGGCTATTTCCTTAAAGAACAAATTACTAGAGCTTGATGGTAAGGATGAATGGCTGGACCTTGCTATAAGGGTAGAAGAAACAGCAGTAAGCTTATTGGCAGAAATCAAACCGGGTCGATTCCTTTATACAAATGTGGAATTTTACGCGGCAGCCATCATGAAGGCCATAAATATGAATGCAGATTTATTCACCCCAACCTTTACCGCTAGCAGAATGGTCGGCTGGACGGCCCATATCCTAGAACAGGCTGAAAACAACACCATTTACCGCCCTCAATCTAACTATATTGGATCGCTTAGATAAAAAGTGTATTAGTAAAAAAACTAATCAAACCTTTGATTAGTTTTTTTACATACCAAAATCAAAACGTTTCGATTTTTCGTTGACTCCTTTTTTGAAAGCGTTTATAATCCAGATATAATAGCTATTGAAACGTTTCAATAAAATAAACCATTTTTATATTGGGAGGGATAATGATGAGTCATCATTTAAATGAAATTATTCAAAAAATGACACTGGATGAGAAAATTGGTCAATTACTACAACTAGCTACACCTTTTTTTAAAGGAGCATCAAACCGTGGTGAAATTACTGGCCCAATGGCAGAAATGGGCATTACCGATGAGGACTTACATAATTGTGGTTCGGTTTTAGGGGCTTCTGGTGCAGAAGAAGTAATTAATATTCAAAAGGCACATCTAAAAGAAAATCGTCTTGGGATCCCTTTACTAATGATGGCAGATATTATCCACGGTTTTAAAACGATTTTCCCTGTTCCAATTGCAATTGGCTGTTCATGGGACATGGAACTTGCTGAACAAAGTGCACAGATCGCTGCAAAAGAAGCAGCTGTTTCTGGTGTTCATGTTACATTTGCGCCTATGGTTGACTTAGTCCGCGATCCTCGTTGGGGCCGAGTTATGGAATCTACAGGTGAAGATCCATATTTAAATAGCTTATTCGCTCGTGCATTTGTCCGCGGATTCCAAGGAACGGATTTAACAAATGACCTTGACCGGGTTGCCGCATGTGTAAAACACTTCGCTGCCTACGGTGCACCAGAGGGCGGACGTGAATATAACACGGTTAATATGTCAGAAAGACAGCTAAGGGACTCCTACTTACCTGCCTACAAGGCGGCGTTAGATGAAGGCTGTGAAATGGTCATGACCGCATTTAACACTGTAGATGGTGTTCCAGCAACAGGAAATAGAAAACTGATGCGCGATTTACTTCGTGATGAATGGGGCTTTGATGGCGTAATGATTTCTGACTGGGGAGCAGTCAAAGAGTTAATTCCTCATGGTGTGGCAGAAGATGAGGCAGAAGCAGCATTAAAAGCCATTCAAGCCGGTGTGGATATCGAAATGATGACAACATGCTATGTTGATCACCTAAAGCACCTTGTTGAAAAAGGAACAGTAGAGGAATCTCTGATAGATGAAGCAGTACTCCGCATCCTGAAGTTAAAACAAAAGTTAGGTTTATTTGAAAATCCACATCGTGGTGCTGATGTTCAGCGTGAGAAAGAAGTGATCCTTTCTACTGAGCATCGGAATACAGCACGTGAACTCGCAGCTAAATCTTGTGTTCTATTAAAGAATGAAAATGTGCTTCCATTAAAGCACCAGCAAAAGGTTGCTCTGATCGGTCCATTTGCTCAAAACGGTGATATTTTAGGACCTTGGTCATGGCAGGGTTCTTATGAGGATGCCGTTAAGCTGGACGAAGGCTTGAAAATGAAAATCGATCCTTCCCTCCTTTCTGTATCAAAAGGCTGCGACATCGAAACAGGCACAGAGGAAGAACTAGATGAAGCATTAAAGACTGCAAGTGATGCAGATGTGATCATCCTGGCTTTAGGTGAAGGATCCTTTATGAGCGGTGAGGGTGGAAGCCGTTCAAACATTCAGTTACCTAAAATCCAACTTGAATTAATTGCAAAACTCAAACAGCTGCAAAAACCAATGGCAGCAGTACTTTTTAACGGACGTCCCCTTGATTTACATGGTGTGATTGACCAAGCAGATGCTGTGTTAGAAGCATGGTATCCAGGAACAGAGGGCGGAGCAGCGATCGCCGATTTACTATTCGGAGATGCTAATCCTTCAGGAAGACTATCCATGTCCTTCCCTCATTCAGTTGGTCAAGTACCTGTCTATTATAATCACTTTAATACTGGGCGCCCTAAAATGTCTGAAGAGTATGAGCGTTATGTATCACATTATTTGGATATTCCAAATGAAGCATTGCTTCCTTTCGGATTCGGCTTAAGCTATACAACCTTTACCTACAGTGATGCCACATTGTCTGCTGAGGTTATGAATGCTGATGAAACTATCAATCTATCAATATCAGTTACCAATACAGGAGCGATGTCTGGAGAAGAAGTTGTACAGCTTTATATTCGTGACATTGCAGGAGAAATTGTCCGACCAGTTAAGGAATTAAAAGCTTATGAAAAAATTAAACTTGAGCCAAATGAGACGAAAGAAGTCACCTTCACTATTACAGAAAAAATGCTTCGATACCACCATGAGGACCTTCAGTTTACAAGTGATGCCGGAACATTTATTGCATATGTTGGACCTAACAGCAAAGATGTTACCGCACATACATTTAAGCTAGTTAAATAGACTACCGAGGTGAAAACATGTTAAAAACACAGAGCTCTACATTTCAAATACAAGCCGGTGAATTATGCTTTACCTTTTTAAATAGCGGCGACCTTTCATCAGTAACATCTAAAAACATCATGATTAACCAAATGATCGCCAATCCGATTGATGGCTCCTTAAATAATCTTTATTTGCGCTTGTTCAAGGGCAACGAAATAAAGGTTGTGCCATTACTAGGCATTCACTCGAAGAGCAGTGTAAGCTACAAGGATTCACAAGTAATTTGGGAAGGCACGACCGAGGATGTTCATTATCAAGTCAACTTTAAGCTGACAGAACAAGGCATTTGGTTTTGGGATGTGAATGTGAACGGAAACGATATTGAAGTAGATATCATTTATGGACAGGATTTAGGCCTAGCTGATATGGGTGCTGTAAGATCGAACGAGGCCTACATGTCTCAATATATTGATCATACTGTATTTCAGGATGAGTCTCATGGATATGTGGTGTGTTCCCGTCAGAACCAGCCTCAATCAACAGGATTCCCTTACCTACAGCAAGGCTCCTTATCAAAAATGGTGGGATACTCCACCGACGGCTTCCAATTTTTCGGATTGTCTTATAAAGAAACAAATAAACCAGAAGTGTTAACAAAACCAACACTTGCAAATGAAGTGTATCAATATGAATTTGCGTATACTGCTCTTCAATCTGAGCGCGTCAAATTGAACGGATTAACGCAGTTTGTTTTTTATGGCTTGTATAATGAAAATCATTCTGAAGCGATTGCTGAGTTAGAGTTTAATGAGGAAATTTCAAACGCATGGGAGCAAGTTAAATCAACTACCAATGCTAGTGTGGCCTTGGAGAAAGCGACAATTTCCCCTGCATTCGGAGAACCGCTTCAAACGATGCCGATGACTAAAGATGAGATTAATCAGCTTTTCCCTCATCGTCTTCAAGAGGAATGGAATGGGAAAAACTTGCTGTCATTCTTTACAAATTCATACGAGCATATCGTGCTAAAAGAAAAAGAATTGCTGGTAGAACGACCACACGGTCACATCATCATGACTGGGCAAACAGGAGAAATGAAAGACGATATCATCACTTCTACCTCTTACATGTATGGTGTTTTTAATGCACAACTTGTTGTTGGGAACACATCATTTAATAAAATGTTAACGAATACCCGCAATGCATTAAACATCTTAAAGACTTCTGGTCAGAGAATATATGTTCAAATCGGTGATGTTTACCAGCTTCTAACCATGCCTTCCATGTTTGAGATGGGCTTCAACTATGCACGTTGGTATTATAAAACGCCTGAAGACACATTGATTATTACGAACTTTACAACAGTTGATACCCCTGAAGTGCAGCTGCATGTTCGTTCAGTTAAAGGGAATGCATATCGCTTCCTGGTAACCAATCAAGTATCTATGAACAATAGTGAATATACTGCTCCATTCCATATGGATAGTGATGGTGAAATAATTACGTTCCGTGCGGATTCAACATCAGATAGTGCGAATGCTTACCCTAAGTTATCTTATCGTTTGAAAGTAACAGGAGCAGATTATACGGTTGAAAATGAACGGAAATTGGGACAGAATATACTACCCCAATCAGCATCCTTAGTGGTGCTTGAATTAGGAGAGACGCCTGAATGGGAAATCACGATCCAAGGACTTCTTCATGGTGAACCAATCCCGTTTGTTACTCGTGAAGTATCAAACGAGATTGAGGCCTATCGAGAAGTCTATCGTCAAGTGATGAATGGCTTCAAGCTTTCAAAAAATGAAGACTCTTCTCCAGACCTAGAAAAAGTAAATGCACTTGCCTGGTGGTATACTCACAATATGCTAGTCCATTACTCTGTTCCACATGGTCTTGAGCAATACGGCGGTGCAGCTTGGGGTACACGTGATGTGTGTCAGGGACCAACTGAGTATTTCATGGCTACTCAAAATTACGATGCGGTACGCGATATTATTAAAACCGTATTCTCTCATCAACACGAAGAAACTGGAAACTGGCCACAATGGTTTATGTTCGATAAGTATGTGACCATTCAAGCGCATGAAAGCCACGGAGACATCATTGTATGGCCTTTAAAAATGCTCAGTGATTATTTAAATGTGACGAATGATTATAGTATTTTACAAGAGGAAGTACCTTATATCACAATGAAGTCATTTCAATTCACAGATTATAAGGCATCCATATTGGAACATGTAAAGAAAGAAATTGGCTATATTAAAGACAATTTCCTGCATGGCACATACTTATCTTCTTATGGTGACGGTGACTGGGATGATACCCTACAACCTGCTAATGCACAGCTAAAGCAATACATGGTAAGCAGCTGGACGGTTTCCTTAACCTATCAGGTAATGAATCAATTATCTAAAGCAATGGAAAAAGTAGATAAAAATGAAGCCAGTGAATTGAAAGCTCTTGCTTCAGGAATTGAAAAAGATTTTAATAAGTATATTTTAAACACAGAGGTTATTCCTGGTTTTGTCTATATGGAGACACTTGAAGAGATAGAATTGATGGTTCATCCAGAGGATACAAAAACTGGTATTAACTATCGACTATTACCAATGACACGAAGCATGATTAGTGAATTGTTGACACCAGAACAGGCGGAATCCCATTATCAAATTATTAAGGATAACTTGTTCTGCCCTGATGGTGTTCGCTTAATGAACCGACCAGCAAAATATACTGGCGGAGTGAGTACACATTTTAAGCGAGCGGAACAAGCAGCGAATTTTGGTCGTGAGATAGGACTTCAATATGTACATGCACATATTCGTTTTGTAGAAGCAATGGCTAAGCTTGGGAAAGTAGATGAAGTATGGAAAGGGCTTGAAGTCATTAATCCGGTCGGTCTACAGCAGGTCGTTCCTAATGCAGAAATACGTCAAAGCAATACCTACTTTAGCAGCTCAGATGGTAAATTTAACACCCGTTATGATGCACAGGATCGATTTGATGAATTAAGAAAAGGAACGGCTCCTGTTAAAGGCGGTTGGCGTATTTACTCCAGCGGTCCAGGAATCTATATGAACCAATTAATCTCTAATTGCCTAGGAATTCGCATCGAAAACGGCGATTTGATCATTGACCCAGTACTTCCTGGAAATTTAGATGGTTTACATTTTGATTTTAAACTGAACGGTACCCCTGTTACGTTTGTCTACCATTTAACAGGAACAGAAGAAAATAGTGTGCGGATCAATGGCCGTACAGTGAACGGAAATGCTATTTCTAACCGTTACAGGAACGGCGGTATTCGAATTAGTAAACAAGAACTTGAAAAAGAATGTAAAAACACTCAAAATGTAATTGAGATATTTATTTAACATACTTTCGGCGGTTTTTCACGGAACCGCCGTCTTTTCATTTTGTTTAAGAGGTAGGAGCAGAAATTATGGTGAGTATTAAAGATATCGCTAAAAAAGCTGGTGTATCCATTTCTACCGTTTCATGTGCACTAAATGGAAGTCCAAAAGTGACGAAGGAAACAACGGCAAGAATTTTAGCCATCGCTAAAGAATTAAACTACACACCTAATGCAGCAGCTAGAACATTAAAAAAGAGAGAAACTAAAATCATTGGAGCCTTTTTAACCGACTATAGTGGATCCTTTTTTGGACCGCTGTTACAAGGCATACGGGAAATGCTAACTCAAAAGGGTTATGACTTAATCGTTTGTAGTGGTACACAATCCCACCGGTTTATACCCGAGCGAATGATTGATGGAGCCATTATTTTGGATGCAACATTTTCGAGCGAGGAAATCTTAGGCTATGCTGACCGCGGTCATAAGTTGGTTGTTCTTGATCGCGAAGTAATTCATCCTAATATCAGACAAGTCTTGCTGGATAATAAAGCTGGGGCTGAATTAGCCATACAATACTTAGCTGATAAAGGTTTTACTAGTATCGTCATCCATACAGGTCCAGAAGGCTCTTACGACTCCAGCCAGCGTCTTCAATCTGTAAGAGAAATAGCAGAACGACTTCACATAAATTGGGTCGAGATACAGGGTACATTCAGTAAATCTTCAGGGGAACAAGCGGCACAGCTTTTAGTTCAAAAATATACCGGGCCGATTGCAGTCTTCTGTCTCAATGATGAAATGGCAATTGGCATGTATGATTACCTAGCCACTACCGATTATCGTGTAGGCGAACATTTTCACATAGTTGGATTTGATAACATCGAAGTTTCCCATTATGTACAACCACGTTTAACAACCATTGAATATTCGAAGAAAAAATGGGGCGCTTTGGCATCAGAGGTGCTCTTAAAATTAATTGAAAACCAATTCGTAGAAAATGAACAGATTCATGTAGCATTACTAGAGGGTCAATCCGTAAAGACCATATAAATTGTGTATATTAACATGAAACAGCCCGTCGTTCCCAGGTATTCTGAATTCGACGGGCTGTTGTTATGTTTTCTTGTTAAGGTTTCACAAGACGTTCTGTAAAAAAGTTCATTCCACGTTTAAAGGCAGCCATCCCATACAACATGGAACTCCAATCAATTAATGTCACTTTCGTTGGATACCAGCGATTTGGCTGGTCAAGATGCTCCCAAGAATATCTGTGCAAGCCATATTTATATGCATCTTTAAACTTTCTCTCATCCTCTTTATCATTCGAATTCGTATAAACATCATAAGGAATATGAAGGCGGTATAAAGCATATAAATCATAGATTCCTGCAGGATATACTGGTAAAAATCCTGCTACGATATAGGCAGAGGCAATATCTCCTGGTGAATTATTAATCTTATCTGCATGATAGTTGTCATATAGTCCATCATTCGGACCCGCTCCATAGCCCCATACATATGATGGAACTTCACTCAATTCTTTCCACTTCAAACGATCGGCCATACATGCATTTGTATAGAACTCTCTATAAGTTGGGCTCGTCGCATAATCCGGTACAAGATAATAAGGAAATTGATGGACAAAAGATGACAAGAATGCTGTTGCATCATGATCCGTAAGAACAGGAATATCACGATAATGAATTTGCGGTAAATTTTTCATTTCTTCTTCTGCAAAATTATTAAACCATAAATCTTGAATATCCTGATCTTCAGGCTGACACAGTAAAGCAAGATAGGAAACCATTACATATTCATTATAAGCTGGCAGCGGAAGAATCCCTTCCCCATCCTTCACTACCATATTAATAACTCCTTTATCTTTATCAGCAACTACTACTCGCCAATCAATGGATTGTAATAGCTTTTTGGCCAACTCTGCAATCAGAGGTTCTTTCTCCTTAAAATGTTGACCTGCAAAAAGAGCACCTGCCACCAACAAGGAAGTATCGATGGTTGAAAGCTCAGAATGCAAGTTCTCTCCTGTCTCCATATCAACGAAATGAGCAAAAAATCCCGTTGCCTCATCCCTTGCAATCTGGCAGCCTTCGATCTCACCCAAACAAGCTCGTAATGTTAGAAGCGCCTTCTCTGCAGCTTCATCATCCCAACCTTCCATATCTGCAACACAAAGACTAATAAGACCAACCCCTGTCGCTGCAATGGAGCAGCGGTAATCTGGGTTCTCCCCTAAAGTCATATAGCCATCAGCATACAAACCAGTTCTTGGATGACGAGAAGCCTCAAACAACGCATACGAATCATGGTATTGACGATCAACAAATGCTTTTATATGATCCGGTAGTTCCTTATAAAAATCAGTAACTTGTGCCATTTCTTACTCCTTTCTTACTTCTTAAAATAAATGACCAGGCTGTCATCCAGCTTTGCATGCTTCAGACTTTTAACCAAAGTCAACTTCCCTGTTTTCTCAATAGAATAGCTTTCATGTGGAGCAATTTCTTTCGTTGTTTCAAGCGCAATGACATCCTGAGCCTGTGTTAAACGAAACGCAAGTGATTCTCCCTCTACTTTTGTGATTTCGGCAGTAGAGTAAATAATTTTTCCTACGGGAAGCAATAGATTAACAGGAAGCATGACACCATCCTTGCTTTGAAGAGTAATCTTCTTCCCTCCAAATAGTGCCTCTCCATTTTCATAAACAGTAAATTCTTTCTCAAAACCGTCAAGATTAAGAATATGAATAAATCTCTCACCTTGCTGATTAGAAGTAGACGTCATAAAAATTCCGTGTTCCGCACAATCATGTGTCAGTTTTGCTGTTGCACCAAGCTTTTCAAAGCTTTCTTTAAAGAAGGCTAGATCACACGAGTAGGCATTTGCCATAACTATAGCTCGCCCTTTACCTACCTTTGCATCAAATGAACAAACCTCGTCTGTTCCATAAACCCTTAATAGTGGTACAGCATGGTCAATTTCAAACACTTGAGCCACATGACTTCTCACCTCAGGTCTAGGAGCTGCCCAATTTTCAGCATAAAGTGACAAATAATAGTTATGGGAGTCCCGGTAAATGCCTTTTACTTTTACACCAAGAGCATCTGAAAGAATGGTACATTCTTTGCCTTCCATATCATATTGAGGGACCTCTCCATATAAGAAGATGCCTCCTCCGTCGTTCATATATTCCGAAAGCTTCCTTTGGATTGCAGCATCCATATATTTTGCAGATGGAAGAGCAAGCACAGGTGTTTTCTTAGCTGATAGAGGATTATTCTGTATATCCACAGATCCGAAACGATAGCCTGATAAAAGCATGCTCTTCGCCAATAGCTCCCATGACCCAGAAGCACGATTGGCTTCAATGTTGGTCAGAATTTCTCTCATTTTTTCACTATGAGGATAACGATACTCTGTCATGTAATAATCCGGGATAAACGCGAATGCTACATCATCGCGTTCTTCATCCATAGCCGCAATTTTATCTGAAACAGCCATCATCACATTGATGGCTCTTGCCATTCTTGGGAATGTATAGTTCAACTTTCCTTCAGGACTGACAGGAGCCGCAAATCCATGACGTTCCCCAGTAATGGCAATTCTGTCATTCCCATCATTCACTTTTGTATCTAGCCGGTAGTTTCTTCCACCCGCAAATAGATAATAGTTTAATAAGCGGTTACCTTGAGCAATACACATTCTTGTCTTAAAGTCGGCAGCTGAGACGTCATAACGGCTGCCCAAATTATCCCCAAAGTTCCCATCTCCGCAGTTGAACTCAACTGATGTTAAGGGCTGGTCAGGATGATGAACAGCATCCATAAAACCATTAATTAAATACAAATCTTGAAAAGTGACCATATCTAAGTCACCAAAATAAATATCCGATCCTGAAAGATATCCAGGTTTTTGATTATAAGATTCATAGAGCTGACTAATTCCAATTGGAAAAGTAAATCCACGTCCTCCACCTGTTCCATGAATATTAATCACGAATGGAATGTCCTTAACACCAAACTCTTCAGCATAGCCTCTTAGAGTTTCTACATAATTGGCAAAGCGGAATCTCATATAATAACCAAGATCCTTCATTAATTCTGCCGCATATTCTTCTTTAGGCGAACGAATGAACTGGTTTCTCTTTTCAGACTCCTCAAATGAAAAAGGATATCTTGAATGTAATGTATCTTCATATCGATTGATTAACCAATCGGAAAAATCATCAAGCACAAAATCAGTCAAATCCGGACAATTACTTACCCAAGAAAGCATGCCAATTTCATTATCAAGCTGAAAAGCAATGATATTTCCTCCGTTTGTGTACAGTCTTGGAGTAACAATTTTCATCACAGCCTCATACCAATTGCGGACTTCTTTTAGAAATCCTGGAGCGTTATAGTCAAGAGTCGGTGTAGTAGCAGGATTCTTGTCCCATGCAATTGGGATAATTTCTGGATGTTTTTCATAAACCCAATATGGCACCCCTTCATTTTTCATTTCAGCCATAATAAATGGTCCTGGTCGCACGAAAAAATAGAGATCATTTTCATGACAAAGGTCGATAAATGCCGCTAGGTCTAATTCGGGACGCGTTTTCCCCAGTAGATCAATTTCTCCTTCTACAGGTTCATGGATAAGCCAAGGAACATATGTTGCTACAGCATTACATCCAGCTAACTTCAGTTTATCAAGACGGTCCTGCCATTCATTCCGTTCCAAACGATAGTAATGGATTTCTCCACACATAATAATTTGAGGCTTTTCATCGATGATGATTTGTTTATTCTTAATTTCAATCATGTTGTCTCCTGCCTTTCAGACTCCGTTATTCTCCTGTAATACCTGAGCGGTCTACACCTTCTACAAACCAGCGCTGTGTAATGAAATAGACAATCAATAATGGAAGAATAGATAATATGGTTCCCGCCATTTTAATGCCTTCGTTTAATTGGTTGCCACCAAGTCCCATTTCGGCTGGGAACATTTTTTGATAAGTAGCTACAAATTTTTGAAGTTGCAGTGGTAACGTTGTCAACTCATCTCCGAAGTAAATGGCTGCAAGATAGGTTTCATTCCAATACCATACAAACGAGAACAAAAACGAAATGATAATAGCTGGAACGGCCATTGGGAGCGCAATGGTAAAAAAGATACGGAAATGACCGGCTCCATCTATTTGTGCTGCTTCCTCCAACGCTTTCGGTACCATCCGGAAGAACTGATAAAATATCAGGATAAAAATAGCACTATTCAATCCTTGTCCAAAAGACGCAGGCAGAAGAAAGGCTTTCAAACTGCCAAGAATATTCATTTCGTGGAAAAACAAGTATCTAGGAATCAAAGTCACCTGCGGCGGAATAATAAACGTTGCCATTACAAGGACAAAGATTATCTTCTTTCCACGAAATTCAAAACGGGCTAAGCCATAGCCTATTACTGCTGCTACAGCGGTCTGTGCGAATGCAGGAAGTGCAGTAACATACATGGTTTCAACCAAGGTTGGCCAGAAATTTAGGACCTTAATTGCTCTAGTGTAGTTCTCGACATAGAACTGCGTAGGGATCCAGTTCACCAACGGGTTTAAAAGATCATCTAGACTCTTAAAGCTATAAACTCCCATGTAGATTAGCGGGAACAAATAAACAAATCCAATCCCAATCAACAATCCATAAATGAGGATTTTAAAGAGCAGACCGTCTGTCCCTTGCATGCCCAAAAATGTTCTTTTAGTTTTTAAATAGTATTTATCCAACAGCTGTAACTTTGAGTTCTGCACCATAATCCCTTCCTTTTAACTATAGTTTTTCTTTCCTTTTAATGTCATAGCACCAATACTAACTAAGAGTGTCAGCGCGATAACAAGGAAGTAAATCCAGGATAGTGCTGATGCATAACCAAATCCGGTATCGACTTTAAACATGTTTGTCTGGATATGTGCAATAATCGGATTTAATGAAAAGACGGAATACATCACTATTGTGTAAATGGTATTAACAATAATCATTGGAAAAAGGCTTGGTAATGTAACCTTCCAAAATGATTCCCAGTTAGAAGCGCCATCAATTTTAGCTGCTTCATAGATTTGCTTATCCATCTTTTGTAAGGCAGCTAGAAATATCAGAATTTGCACACCTGAAAACCAAAGAATCATAATTAAATTCTTAATTAAATAAAGCAGGATCCCATTCAAAAACCCATCAGGATTTTCATTGAGAGATTGATAGATAGCATACTGTTCAATGGATGGAATGGTTGTAATCCCTTGGTCCATTAGTTCCTTAATTACCGGACCGCTTGCTATAATAACCGGTAAGAAAAAAATCGTTCGAAACATTCCTCTAAATTTAATCTTTTGGTTTAGCAGCAGCGCAATAATTAAGGAAAAGACGATGATGATTGGAACTGAAATCACCATCTCCTGCAAATATTGGGTTAGTTTTTCCGTGAAATTAGCATCAACCGCAAAGGCATATTCATAGTTATCGAATTTGATAAACTTTGTTTGAATACCGCTGGTTGTAATCTTAACCTTCTGAAAGCTAAGAAAGATGGAATATAAGAGAGGAACAGCAGTAAAAATTAAAAAACCGATAATCCATGGTGATACGAATAGTAAGCCTACCGTGCTTTGTTTAATTTTTAATCGTTGTTTCACTGCTGCTTCCCCCTCTCTATCACTGCAAAGTTCTTTGCAGCTACTTTTGTGCCGTCCATGTTAAAGTCTGTATCTGAATAATTAACTACAATCATTTTGCCGTTGGAATAAGTAGTTTTTACAACCCCTGCTTTCGGTACTTCCCTGTCAACAATCGTTGCACCCTCTACTTCTCCAAGACTTTGTTTAACCAGCTTGTATTCGTTGATAATCTCCTCTTTCCATATAGAAAATTCAGAAGTATATACGTCCTTTGATGGTGTTTTTACTAACAAATGAGACGGCTGGTCTGTTAATAAGAAAGATGGATAGGCACCATATTCAATCATTCTTAATACTTGCTCTTCCGGATCAGCATTAAAATTTGAGAATGGAGCGTAATATGGCAGATATCCTTTTAATACTATTTGGAAAAAAGGAACTGTGTCCGTTGTAAACACATAATTAGATGAATACATCGGTATATCTAAATATCGGTCGATAGAATCTAAAGCATAAACATTTGGCTGATAAAGTGCTATGTTCCCCATTTTATCCTTTAGTTGATGGAACAATTTGTGATAGGTCTTGATCGTATCCACACGTTTAGAAGCATGCGCTTTACTATAATCAGAGAAAAGTTTATATCCACTCGAATCAATGGCAAGATTGTTGATACCTTCTTCTTTGTACTGGGGTATATCCTCTTTTGCCATCTCTAACGATTTCCATGGAGATAAATAGTATACTTTTTTCTCCCCTTCTTGAAGGGAGACAATCTCAGAGCTGATCTTTTTAGCTACCTCTTTACTGCCTGAAAACCCATTCGCACCCTCGTAGGCTTTCGTGTAATCAGTATAAAAATAGATTGGGATATGGCTCTTCTTTAAGGAAGCTGTTGTTTCTTTTACATCATCCGTACTTCCTAATTTCTTTTCAAATGGAAATTTAGAAGGAAGTGTTCCCGTCAATCCTCCCTTTGACCATCCTTTATAAATGACAAACATTTGATTAACGTCATTCTTTTTTAATTCTGAGGTAAATTGTGGAATCCGGTTAATTTCCGTCATCGGTATAACAGAGTCCCATAGAAGACCCTTCTTTGCTTCTCCACCTAAAAATTCCAGCCGTACTTCTGTCTTGTCAGCTAGCTTTTTTAATTGATCGGTTTCAACTAAATATTTTTGATATCTTTTTGCCATTCCTACATAGTCAGCGTCATCATTTTTCAAGAACATGTAACGAAGCTTAATATCAAACTTGTTTGGCTTTTTTTGATAGACATTTATGCCATTCATGCTTTTACTTGTAGGCTGATAATACTCATAGCGATAATGAAATTGAGAAGAAATCCAGTTGAAATCTGTAGATACACCAGCAGGGTAAGCTACAATATCTCCATAAGCAGCTCCGTTTTCAATTACGGTTAAAAAGGCATTTTGTTTAACACCATGTACCGCTCCAAAAACAGGCATCTTAATCTGTTGAACTGGAACAACTTTTTCATTCATTTTTTGAGTTTTCTTAAAGGCTTCATCGTTTCCGTAAATCGCTCCAACGAAAGGGGAATCTGCTTTCTTTCCACTTTTCTCATATCTGACTAAAGCTCCGCTTCCATCTGGTAGAAACATATACCCATTTATATCGTTTTGATTAACCGCACCAAAGAATGGGTAGACCTTCATGGAAATAAGCTTCGTACGCTTACTTTCTTCTATACTTTCATCTGGGATAAAAATGGCCAGTCCGTCCTTAGTAAGTTCAACAACTAGTCGAAATTGAATTTTTGATTGATTCATATAGACATCAGCACTAAACCCATTTTTCGTAAATTTAACTTTTGGACGGGAACTGTTTGTCAAAATGCTTTCTGTTCGTAATTTTCCTTTACGGTCTGTGAATTCTACCGTAATAGCTGATTGAATCATTTGCTCCCACATTTTATTAATGCGATAGTTTTTTGGTTGATCTAGTCCAGAATTCCAAACATAATTCGTTTCTTTATCCTGCACCTTAATAGCTAATGACTTCTTATTAACATAAAGAATTGCTCCGTTGTTTTCAGCAACTTTTTCAAAACCTTCAAAGGAATTTGACGGCCCATGCGGATTTACGCTAGCAGTTTCCGGCTTCGTGTATTGGGATGAGTTATACTTCATCCCCATATCGTTTGTTTCTTTCATATTAGGAGGCTGTTCCGTACTTGTTTTAGACGTCGTCTCCGCCGATACTTGAATAGGTAATAGCAAAATGGTAAGTGCTATTAGTATTTTTTTAAACACGTAGGATTACCTCCCTTAGGATGGAGTAGACAAAGTCATAGACTTGGTCAACCAGAACAAATAAGATGAACACAACTAACACCATTATGATCATGCCAAAAAGAGTGACTAGAATATTCCTGATGGTTTCCGATAATGTGTAATTGTGAATTTCCTTGATCATAATGACCAAAATTAGTAAGCACCAGGCATAAATAATACGAATAGAAAAGATATAAAGAAACGATTCATTCAACGTTAGAGCATTTGATAATATTGTAATTGGTAGAATGAATACAATATACGGAGCAAGAGAGTAAACAGTTCCGATATAGATATCTTTAAATCTTCCTTCACCATCATTAATCGTACTAACCAAATAATTAATAATAACGAATAGAAGAAGCGGTACAAATACCTTTAGCCCTTCTGTTAAAAGGTTTGCTTCATCATTTCCAGCTGAGCTAAAAATAAACCCGGTTTGAAACTTTGCTAGTAAGTATTCAATAAACAGGATGAAATATAAAATACTTGCAGACAGGACCGATGCGTACTGTTTCCTTTTTAGATAGTAAAAACTATCAAGTGGATGCTTGAAAAATTGAAGTAGGAAGAGTAACTCTGCCAACAGTTTTTTCTTTGTCCATTGCCGCAATTTTTTTCTAGGTACATCAAGTATGCGTTTTTTTCGATCAAGGTATCTCAATGTATAATAGATTACGAGAAATCCAATTATGATAAGAAACACTGAAGCGAGGTGCTCCTGCATCCAAGCATGACGAACTTCCCAAAATGCATCTGAAAAGCCGTATACGTCCTCAGCTAATCGATATTCATCTAGAGCATTTTTATATTCTTGCTGTTTATAATAAGCTGCTCCCATTGCCGTATGTGCTAGTCCAAAAGATGAATTAAGTTTTAGTACAGATTGCCAATACTTTTCACTCTTGACATAAAGACCTTCTTTATATAATGCAATACCTTTGTGGACTTGTTTTGAAAAAGCAGTTGACTCGAATACTTGGACCATTCCGCGCTCTTTATCAGTTACGTACAGTCTTCCGTTTTGATCGGTCGTGATTCCTGTTGGTTGTTTAAATAGTCCAAGACGGTTGGACCCGTCATCCTCTCCGCCAAAGATAAACAGTAAGTTGCCAAAACTATCAAACTCATAGATTTGACCAGAACTATTAACGGTGAAAATATTCCCGTTATGGTCTACAGTTATGTCTTGAAAATTGGACACATCCGAAATGTCGGAAGAAAGCATATTCTTCCCTGCCACATTTAATTTCTTGATAACCTCGTTTTTGGTTCCTTCTGTAACAGAGTAAATGAGACCCTGTTCATCTAAAGCGATATTATCAGGCGCAGGGGGAGTTTTCATAAACATTCTTGCTTTTTGTTTATCCGTTGTAAGCAATTTTTGAAGGACAGACTTAAATGAAACCTCTGTACTGTTAACCCCGTAATACCCGAGAAAGGAGCCTTCAGGACTGAGCTGAATAATCCCGTTTGTAGAACCTTCACTTATGATATAAAGGTTTCCTCTGCGGTCTACCCCTATTTTTTGCGGTTTAAAGGGTGATTTACTGCCGAATAAGGGTGAATCTGGCTTGCCGTATTCGTCCTTGAGTTTACCATCAGGTGCAAATCGAAAAACCTTTTCTTTTTCATAGTCGGCTGCATAGATATTTCCCTTATCATCGACAAACACGCCAGTAGGTGTATCCAGTACGCCTTCTCCAATTCGCGCTTTAATGGAACCACTTTCATCTGCAACAATGATTTTCTTTGCCCCTGAATCAGCTATGTAGATATCTCCCTTTGAATCTGTAAAAATATCTTCAGGATGAATGATTTCACCGTTTGAAATCAATTCACCTAGCGGCATATAGGCTGTCTGTGTTTCAATAATATCCCCTTCAGCTGATACTGTTTCAGTCTTATAGGGAACAGACGAAGCAGAAGCCATCGACTGTAATGGAACGAATAAAAATACTAGAGTACTAAATAAAACTTTTATAATCCGCTTCATTTACCTCCCTCCTAACTGTTACTTAATTCCTGAATGCGCCATCGTATTCATGACCTGACTCTGAAGTATAATAAAAATAATTAAGTTTGGTACGAACATTATTAAAGAAGCTGCAGCAGCCATTCCCGACCCTGCCACACTATTGCCCGATACTTGTGATGTGAGTGTTGACATATAAAAGGCAAATGTCTTAAGACCCTCATTATTTACATACAGTGTCGAACTTTCTACACTGTTCCAAACTAACTGAAACGATAATATGGCAATCGTCGCAATTGCAGGTTTTACTAACGGAAGAATAATTTTTGTAAAGATATGAAAGTCTGAAGCACCGTCAAGTTTGGCTGCTTCGATTAATTCGTTAGGAATTTGATCAATAAACTGTTTTACTAAAAATAAGCCAATCGGCATAGCCAAAAGCGGGAGAATGTGAACTAGAAATGTATTAATTAAACCTAATTTTTCAATTAATAGATATCTAGGTATTGCTACTGCTGCTGGTACAAACATTAATGCAAGTGTATTGATTTCAAAGATTGCTTTTTTCATTTTGAAATCTTTCTTAGATAGCGCATACCCCGCCATGGTACTGATTACAATCGTCAATACGACGACAATAAGGGTAATGACAATGCTATTGAATAGATACCTAGACATCGGAATACCAGACTCATTTGCTTGTCCAAATAAATCGGAAAAGTTTTGTAGTGTAGGCTTTTCCACAAAAAAACGTGGTGGATAGGCAAACAACTCATCAATCGGTTTAAACGCATGGAAAAATATAAAAATAATTGGCAACGCCATAAACAGTGCCAATGGAATTAAAAAGGCAAGAAACTTAAGCTGACTTTTATGAAACTTGGATGGATTCATTTTTGTCCCTTGAAAGGCTGACATCCCTATTCACTCCCCCGTCATTAATCCTTCTCTCCAAACAATCTCCAGGCTACCTTGGAGAATGCATAAACAACAATCAATAAAACGACTGATATTGCTGCTGCATATCCCATTTCATATCGGATGAAACCATAGTCTTCTAGATGGTTTACCATTAACTGACCTGCATTTTGCGGTGTTGGGTTTGCCCCAGAAAGAGCAACCCCGATGGCCCCAGCCTGAAACGTCCCAACGACCGCCATTACAGCCCCAAATAACATTTGTGGTTTCATAGAAGGAATAGTAATGTAGATTACCTCTTGAAATCGGTTCTTGATTCCATCAATATAGCCAGCTTCATAAATTTCAGTATTAATGTTAAGAACACCTGATAACATGGCTAGAAACCCTACACCCATACTTCCCCAGAGTGTAACAAAGATCATGATTTTCATTAAGTATTCAGGAGACTGCAGCCATTGAATCGGCTCAAGGATAACTCCCATTGTCATTAATAAACTATTTAAGTAACCTGTTTGATCCCCACTGAAAATAATTGTCCAAACAACCGCCATAGCGACACCAGCAGTCATTGAAGGTGAATAAATGATTAGCGCAAGAATAGTTCTTAGTCTCTTCGGTATTTGCGCTAGGGCCCAAGCAAGGATAAAAGAAAGAATATATCCGCCTGGACCTACAATAAGCGCAAACATTAAGGTATTAGGTAATACCTTTTGCATGAACACTTCATCTTGGGTAATTAAGCTTACATAATTGCTAAGACCAATAAAGGTCGGAGCCTCAATTGCATTAAAATACGTAAATGATAAAAGGATAGCCGAGGCAACCGGTATAATAATAAAGATTGTAAAAAATAGAATATATGGGCCTAGGAACATCCATGGCGATAGATCTAATTTTTTATTTTTCATTGTCTTTACCTGCCCAACTTTTCACTTGATCAATTGAAGGAATTGGATAAGGTTTAACCATTTTTCCGTTTTTCATATAGCCAAACTCCTCCATTTTACGACTGATTTCTCTATCGATAGCAATGACGGAATCATCTACTGCTGACCTTGTATTTACACCATCAAATACAATTCGATTCCAAATATTACTTAACTCCCGTTCTACCATATAAGACCCAGGTGTTTTCGGTACTTCCTTTAAATATTCCCATTGCTTTAGAATGGTTTCTTTGTGTTCCTCAGGCCATGGCAGCTGTTTAAATGCTTCAATATTAGCTGTATTCCACATATATTCTGGACCGTACATGGTTTGAAGATTAGAAGAAAATTCGACTTGTGTCTCCTTTGACATCCACCATTTCAACAGTTCCCAAGATTTTTCACGGTCTTTCGTCCCTTTAAAAATCATGGCAGATTGCCCGGATCCAGTAGCCCATCGTTCCACTGATCCATCTTTTTGCTTTATTCCAGGCATTGGAGAGATATCCCACCATCCAGCAATTTCAGGCGCAGCCGATGTTAATTGCACATACGTAGTGAAACTTGAAATTCCAATGGGCAAAGTCGAATACCTGAAATGATTATAGAAATTAGGAACTTGCAGTGGAAGGCTATAAATCGTATTTAAATCCGTCATGAACTGAATTCCCTTTAGGGCCTTTTCGCTACCAATAGCAGTCTTCATTCCATCCTTCGAATACAGATCTCCATTAAATTGGTAGATATATGGTGCAGTGGTTTGAAACGGTTTAAAACCAACAGCTCCCGAGATTGGGGTGTAGTAATTCATACCATATCTTTGTAATTCCGGTAATATACTGATGACATCATCCCAAGTATTTGGAACCGGAAGATGCAACGCATCTAAAATATCTTTTCGATAATACTGTACAAAAAAGTCTTGTGTTTCAGGTAATGCATAGACAGAATCCCCGATCATTAAAGGTAAAAATGCCCCTGGAGAAAACTGTTTACTGTATTGCTCAAAGTCCTTAAATTGATGTAAATCCTCCGCCGCACCGCGAATGGATAATTCATATGGAAGCCAGTTACTAATTCCCAGTGCAACATCCGGCTGTTTTTTTGCTGCATTTGCTAAAATTAATTTTGATTCATCCGGCATTAACGAAAATTTAACTTTAATCCCTGTTTTAGGTGTAAACGTTCTATCTGCTAAATTTTGAATCAGTTCAACATATTGACGCGGACGGTTCACCCAAACTTCAATGGTTTGATCATCTGCTTCCTTTGCTGCATAATTTCCAGATGAAAACGATAGGAAGAAACGATGGATTCCATCAAAAAATTTATTCCAAAGAGCAAGGTTAGCTGATGGGAGTTTTTGGTCTCCATGAATATAAAAACGATCAACTGTTAATGGCTGTTTGGGTATATCGATAATTAAATTCCCTAGCAATTGCGCTACAGATGATGACCCTTCTGATAGCTCGCTCAATCTGCTTGGGATTTCATCCGGTTTTTTACTTAGTTTCTTTAGTTTCTCGATGGACATCTCGAGAGATACAATTTCACTTGAATCGTGATCACCTTTATTGAGTTTTTTCAAATAATTCTTTTCATGTTCTAATGTATCTGCCCATTTGTTCACACGCTGCTTAATATCCGGTATAAACTCACTTATTTTCCAGCTGCGGGCACGGTCTGTTTGGTTTCCTGTCAGCTTTTTAATAGATAGTGAGAGTTCCTCAATTTCTTTCATTACATTGTTAGTAGAATAGACGACCCTCTCAACTGGAGATGCATCTGCTTTTAGGCTGATGGTATGGTCCCCTTTTGATAAATAAAATAAGAAAGGTTTCCCATCGCTGTCAGCTAATGTGTCATTCACCCAACTCTTATTAAACTCAAAAGCTATCGGGGATACTTCCTTAAAAGGAATTTCTCCATCAATTAAAACCTTTCTAAAGACAGTAGCTCCTGTTGTTTTGTTTTGAAGTACTTTAAATGTGAGCTGATAAAGCCCAGCCTCTTTAACATGTACATTCCATCCAACTTCCTGCCCGCTTGTACTCCAAGAATCCCCACCTAAAGTATTTAGTAGTAAATGTTTAGGGTCACTTGGCACCGCTGAGGAATCGGTTGACGCTACTGGTCGAATATATGAATTGTTCTTTATATAATCCTTTTCCGCTTCATAAGTAAGTAAATTCTTTGCTTTTTTCTGATTTTTATAGAGTGATAAGTATTCTTTGTAAGTCTGTATCTTTGTTAATGAAGTAACATATAATTTTCCAACCAGCATTTCACCGCTAAGATTAGAAAGTTTAATTGTATTTTTCCCCTTTTTTAGATAGTACTGTAATGGTGCTGCTTGTAGCTGACTCGCATCTTCTACCTTTACTTTGCTCCATTTAGGTACTGTTACTTGTTCAGGAATTGCCTCGTTTCCAAATCGGTCTTTCTTAAAAGTATCCTGTTTGTTTTTCCAAATAACAGGAAAAACAACTCTCCTACTCTCATAATAAGGAAATGCACCGTTCACTTGGATTGCGCCCTCTATTGGAACAACCTCCTTGGTTAACGGATAATAATCAAATGCTAGTTCGTATAGACCATCCTCCGGAACATCCATTTCATAAGAAACAGATTGTTGGTTATGCCAATAGAAAACACTATCCCCATATCCTTTACTTTTTGACTTCGGTAAAAGATTTTGCTTGTCCACATCCATAGAAGTAGCAGGAAGAACAGATGCCTCAAACTTTGAGGCACTGTCCTTTCCTTCTTTATTCCACTTTTCAAGGACGGAATGATAGTGTTCTTCTATGACATTTTCGGCTGGCCGATTATCACTGTTATTTTTTTCAGCAAAGACATAATTGTGTGGAAAAATGAAGAACAGCATTATTATCGACCAAACTAAAATCTTAGACTTCATACTATCATCCTCCCCAATAACTCAGCTTTCTTATTTAAGAGCCTCTAATGCTTCTTTACTTTTTTGGTCTGCTAATTGATCCAGTTGCTTTGCATAATCTTCAACTTTCAGTTCGCCTCTTAAGAATGCATCTACTAATTGTCCTGTAGTTGCATTTGCTTGATCTCCAGCTTTTACTCCAGTAGGAGCTTGCCATCTTGCATCAACGTATCCTGGTACTGTTTTAACTGGCTCGATGATGGCTTTATCAATGTTTTCGTACGCTGTGCGAATACCAGGTACGTCTTGAATTTCAAAGTATGCATCTAGAATTTTCTTGTCAGTCGTAATTGGTAATGTGTTTAGCGTTTTGCCTTCTTTATCGGCAATTTTCATACGTTTCATGAAGCCTTCTTTACCAAATGACATCCATTTTGAGAACAGGTACGCTTCTTCAGCATGCTTTGTAGATTTTGAAATACCAACAAAGTCATTTGTTAACCCTGTTTTCCCACCTGGAAGACCAATAAAGTCCCAATCAAAACTTGCTTTTTCAATTAATTGGGTTGTAGCCCATGTTCCATCGAACTTAACTCCAATACCGCCTTGTAACCAAACTTCTTCTGGGTTTTCACCTTTAAAGTTTGCTTTTTGATCATCTTTTAATGTTTCAAACGTATAACCATTCGTACCAAGTTCTTTTGCTAAATTAACACCATTGATATACTCTTTGCTATCTAATGCGTATTGACCATCTTTTAATGTATACCAGCCCATGTCAGCATTCGCTGCCGCAGGATACCAATCAACAATACTGAACGGATTATTAAGACCTACAACACCTTTACTAACATTTGTTACTTTCTTAACTGCAGATTCGAAGTCTTCAAGAGATACTCCAAACTCAGGGTAATCTAAGTTTGCTGCATTAAATAAATCTTTGTTTACGAAATAACCCATAAAATGTTGTGCGAATGGAACTGCATATACTTTACCGTTGTGTTTAGCAGATTCTTGAACAGCCTTAGGGATCTTTGCAAACTCTTTATCCTTTGATGTAAGTTTCGTAATATCTAGTAACCAATCATTTGATAATGCTAGTGGAATTTGTGGTAATGCAAAGACGTCTGGCATAGTTCCAGAGCTTGCTGCAGTCGAAAGTGTTCCATTCCAGTCTGTTGTGCTAACAGATTCATCAATCTTAATTTTGATGTTTGGATATTTTTCTTCGAAAGCCTTAATCATTAAGCGCTCTAAATTTTGCTCTTCCTCTGTACCAAGATTCCAGTTTGCATAAGAAAGAGTGACTTCCTCTTTTTTTGTTTCCTTTTCTTTACCTTCTGCTTTGTTTGTCTCTTTACTTGAGCTACATGCTGCTAAAGAGAAAATTAGGGTCAAAATTGCTAAAAGCGATACAACTTTTTTCATAAAACATTTTCAACTCCCATTTTTGTTTTTAGTTATTTAATAGATTCATAAGGAATCTGCCAAACCGATTTTTTCTATTCATTTTTGCTAAAAATGATGGTATCTGTTTCTCTTCTAGTTTGAACTATTACTTTATATTGGGCGTGATTCAAAGGAATAACAGAAACTGTATCTGTTTCCCTTGGAACCCAATGAGAAGTGATGAAAACAAACTCCTCTTCTTCTTGTGTTACTCTCAAGGAAAGGGACAGCTTGTCCACATCTTGCTCTACGGAATAAATTTCGCCCGTTCCATATTCCAGAGTTAACCCTTCTCGAAGTTGAACATTTATAGGAAGCATTAGCCCGCTTCTTGGAGGAATGACGAGTGTTTTACCACCTAAAAGGGATTGTCCTCTGTACTTTAAAGGTGTGACTTTTTTATATTCATCGAAATTCTGTAGGAAGAAAAATGTACTGCCTTCAGAATCAGATCTTACTGTAATATCTAACTCATCCTCTAACTGGAAGCGGCTTTCAATGCCTATTCGTTTTACTAGATTTGCTATTACATCATTTTGATAATAGAAACTATGATCCATCCCGGCGCCCAGCATAATCAACTTCCCTTTTCCTAGGCGTTTTTCAAATGCAATCACATCTCTATCCTCATCTTCACTCCAAGCAAAAGCCCCATGTTCGATATCATATAATTCCATTGCATGGATACTTACATTATCTAGCTCACCAATTTGGGCATAACCAGAATGTTTATGGCCCTTCACTTTGACTCCTATATAATCCTTTAGTACGGTGCAAGGAACATTTTTCATCGTTTTATCAGGTATGGTTGGAAACAAAATTAGCTGGCCACCGTTTTCTAAATAACGGACAAGCTTATGCTGAATCCTTTCGTCCATCCATTTTGTCGTGAACATCCACAATGTCGGTACCTTAACAGGGTCAATTTCTTCCTCGTTCATAAGGTTCGTCGCTTCAAAGATGACATTATTGATTCTTAAGGCTTTGGCAACACCGTTATAGAGATAGGTTTCTCTTGCAAATTGAATGGCATCTACCATACTTTTTGTATGCTCATCATGGAACTCAGTCATAAAATAATCCGGATAAAATCCAATGTGCGTGTCGGCCACTGGCTTCGTTTTAACCAACGCTTCCTCATAAACCTGCAGCATTTTACCAAGATGCTGGATAACAGAATAATGAGGTCTTTTATCTCCTTTTGACGAAAGAGGTGCTTGCCATTCATGGCGTCTCCCAAACAACCCGATATTTTCGTAGTTTTCACCACCGGCAAACATGTAATAGTTAATCCCGTTCATCCCGTCAGCGATACAAAGTCTCGTTGTCAAATCAAAGGCGGTAGGTTGAAGCCTTGGTTTGTCATGGATACTTCCACCTTGAAATTCTGCCGAAAATAATGGCTGCTCTTTCCATTGAATCGCACGAGTAAAGGCGTTTGCTAAAACAATATCTATGTAGCTGTCGTACTCAATGTTGCCGATGTAATAGTCTCCCGCCATTAAAACATTATCCATTTTAGCTGCTTCGAGCAGTTGAGAAATCCCAATTGGATACATCGTTCCTCGCTTTAACAAATCAATGGTATGGAATCCATGAATATTAACCACAAATGGGACATTAATGCCCTTATTCTCAGCAGAATGCTTTAAATGCTCTAGAAATTTTCGGTAGTGGTCTCTGAGGAACAGACCGAATTCATTCCGGAGCGCATGTGCAAAAATGGCTTCCGGTCTTTTTACCATCGATTGAGAAAACTCTTTTATCTCCTCAAAAGGAATTCTGAAGGTTTGCTCAAAATCATTCTGTGAATAGTGCTCTTTTAAATAATGTTCAAATTGTTTTAAGGTTTCTTCATTATAATCAGGCTGGTTGGTTACCCAATGAAACATTCCAACTTCATTATCAATTTGGAATAAAATTACGGGTCCATTATTGGTAACCTGGAATGGTTCGATCACGGAACAAACTGCTTGATACCATTTTTCTGCTTTTTCAAGAAAAACTGGGTGCATGTAACTTACCACTCTTGTTGGATGGTTTTTGTCCGTATTTGTTTTCGCCACTGCCTCTGGATAATTGTCGATAAACCAGGTGGGGACACCATGATCAACAACTTCTGCCATAACATATGGACCTGGCCGCACTAGGCAATATAATCCTTCTTCATCAACGATTTGAAGGAAGGTTTGAAGATCCCTTTCTGGAAGTGTTTCTCCTGTAAGGTCGATGACCCCTTCTTTCAGCTCGTGAAATATCCAGGGTACATATGTACTTATCATGTTGGCCCCTGCTTCTTTCACTTGCCTAATTCGATTTCTCCAATCATCCTTCGGTACTCTGAAGTAGTGAAGTTCCCCTCCAAAAAGCAACACATCTTTGCCATTAACAATGATCTTTTCATCCTCTATCCGTATCATCTTTCACCTCGTTACCCAGAATGACGGCTCATTAATTCTACTGAAATAGGGTCTGGCTCATAATCAAATTGGTTATCAAGCATCTTAAACAAAGTTTCAGCCGCAATAGTGCCCCATTGTTTTCTTGGTACCCTAATCGTAGTCAGTGGAGGATTAAAGAATTGTGAGACATAGATATCATCGAATCCCACTACCGCGATATTTTCTGGCACCTTGAGTTCTCGTTCTTGGACCGCTCTAATCGCACCCATAGCCATTTCATCGTTCGCACAGACAAAAGCACTCGGCAAATCCTTGCCCCCTATTTGATCTAAGTACTGGATCATAGCTTGATATCCGCTTGATTCAGTAAAATCTGCTCTTAAGAGATCCTGTTCTAAAAAGCTGATGGTATGTCTTTGAAGCTCTTCCTTGAATCCTTTTAATCGTGTTTCACCGTCATAGGACTCCTCTGAACCTGCGATAAAACCGATTCTCTTGTGTCCTTTATCGATTAAGTACTTCACTGCTGTTGCCGTTCCTAGTTCATTAGGTAAGAGAATATTCTTTATAAATGGGTTCTGCACTTCTCTATCCATCACAATACATGGGAACTTTTCATTTGCGATGGATTGAAGCAGTTCATCATCCATGTGATAGTTCAGAATAATTGCTCCATCCACATAGCGCTCCACCAATAACCGATGTTTGTCGACAGAGGCACATACAACTAATTCGTAGCCCTTTTGCATAACCACATCCTGAATACCTTCCATCATGTCCGTGAAAAAAGGTCCAGTAAAACCGCTTAAAAACAAACCGATTATATTTGTTTTCTGTTCTTTAAGATTCTTGGCAAGTCCATTCGGACGGTAGCCAATTTCTTTTGCTGCATCCAAAACTTTCTTTTTGGTGTCATCTGAAATCAGGGTGCTCCCATTTAGAGAGTAGGATGCAGTCGAAACGCTAACTCCTGCACGTTTGGCTACATCTTTTAAAGTGACCACAATCATCCCCCTCAACTTTATTGAAACGTTTCAATTTCAAAATAAAAAAAATATCTCAACCCTATTGAAACGTTTCAATAATTTTATAAAAAAATATAGCTTATCCGTTGAAACGTTTCAATGAAATAATTATAGTACTATCTGAAATCGTTTTCAACGGTAAAATAGCACAATATGATATAAAATTTTATCAAATATGACATTTTTTTTAATAAAAAAAAACTAATCAAACGTTTGATTAGTTTTTTATCCTAATTTAGTTCGTGAAGCTGCAGGCTGATATTTCTTCATTGGTCCCTTTTCAAGCACTTCTTGAAGATAGAGATTCCCTTTTGGACTGGTTTTCTTGAGTAAGTCCATCAAGTATGTAATATCGTCTAACGCCCTATGTGTTTGGTAATCGGTAATGTTATGTGCTTGTAATAAAGTGAGAAGTTTGCCATTTGGAAAACCATAATTTTTCCACGGAACACCTCTCATCGTACAATACCACTTCAACTCATTAACCTCTGGATACATATGATAGAGAAAGCTTCGGTCAAAGGAAGCATTGTGAGCAAATACTGAATCGGCACGATGAAAATAAGTTTTAATTTTTCCATCAAGAAAAGTTTTTCCTTTTACTAACTCGTAAGGAATTCCGTGAACCCGATAGGCTGTATCGTAGTTATTCCTTGCTGTTCGAGAAAGTGGTTCGCGTAAGAAGGAGTCCTCTTCAATCATTTCGATAATTTCCCCTGAATCTGTCCGATAGGAAAACAGCTTCAGAGCTAACTCAATGACCTCATCCTTGGTTGGGCCTAAACCTGTCGTTTCAACGTCCACAAGCAACCCAAATTTTTCTAAGCTCTGCAAAATGATCATCCTTTTACATTCTAATGTTAACCCTATTATAACAGAGGTTACCTGGCAGTCCTATCTCTATTCATTAAGAACTTTTTCCATTCCAGCGAGAAAGGCTTGAATAATTATTAATAGGCTTGCATCCAAATCTAGTGAAAGCTTAAATCCACCTTTTTGCTCTAAGGATGAAAAACCATGTAAAATGCTTCGCAGTCCTCTTACTGCATGCAAGGCACGGTCACCCTCTAAATGATACGCCTTTAATACCCGAACAGAAAGCTCCACAATTTTTGCCCCTGCCTGCTGCACCTCCACATCCTCTGGATCGGGTGCAAGCAGGGTCGACTCATAAATTCCAGGGTGTATTCGGGCAAAATTTACATACGCTCGGCTAACGGCTAGTACCGCTTCGGTACCTGACACCCCAATAGCCGCATCAGCCATTTCAGCGTACAGCCGTTCAATACCATAAATGGCTAACTGCTTCCTCAGTCCAGGCAAGCCTTCGAAATGATTATATAAAGAAGGAGGGCGGATATTTAGCTTTTTAGCCAGGTTTGCAAGTGAAACCTCTTGCATCCCCTGTTGATCCGCCAGCTCCCCTGCAGCTGCTAGTATCGTTGCAATATCAAGTGCTACTTTTGGTCTTGGTGACATTTTATCTGCTCCTTATTTAATCTTCTGTTCTAAACGCAGGATCGCTTGTTCCATGGTTGTTGCAGGATTTTCTAACATTTCCCCATGACCAACTGCAAGAATTGTTGGTTCGTAACTCACTAATTTCTTTGCACTGGCTAGTGCCGTCCTTTTACTCCAAGTACCAAATGCAGGGAACGGGAATAAAGGTTTTACATCTCCTGCTACTGCCACACCACCTCTTGTTTGGAAGGCATCCCCAGCAATTAATGCCTTAGTACGAAGGTCGAGGAAGGATAAAGATCCTGGAGTATGGCCTGGTGTCTCAATTGCAGTTAAGGACCCCACCAAATCACCTTCCTTCAATAATACATTTGCTCTTGTTTTCAGATTTTTCGGTACCCCACCTTTAATCGGTGTAGAGTCTTCATGTGAATCAAGTGATCGGTCACCATTCATTAATCGATGATCGCGTATGGAGATATAAACCGGCACTTCAGGTAGTGTTTCTTTGAGCGCATCTAATGCTCCGACGTGGTCCTCATGTGCATGCGTCAAAATGATCCTTATGATGGGTTTCCCAATTTTCTCAGCAGCCTGCAAGATCCCCTTTGCACAAAAGCCAAGGGCCGCATCAATTAGTGTTAATCCCTCATCTTCCTCCACTAAATAGCAATTAACCGGAAACACTTTTGCCATAAACGTCAATTGATATAAATATCCATTTTTAATCAGTCTCATAGTCGTCATCCCCTTTTAACTAATATCGTTAGTTTTATTTTAACTAATGCCATTAGTTTTATCAATACCTTTTCACCTTTTTTTGGAAAAAATAATAAAGGACACCCAAATCCTAAGTGTCCTTAACTATTGAATTTCTATATATCTATTAGTAATCTCTTTGTTTTAGCCCTCGACACACAAGTCAAAATCACATTCTGTGCCTTCTGCTGTTCTTCACTTAAAAAAGAGTCATAATGATCGACTACACCCTCTACTACTTTAAGCTCACAGGTTCCGCATCTTCCAACCCGACAAGAATAAGGAGCAGTAATCCCTGCTGCCAGCAAAGCGTCTAAGAGTGGCTGGTCCTTTGCTACATGAATCTCGGCTCCACTAGTGAGTTGAGCTTTAAAAGGAGATACATTCTTAAGCCGGGGTGGGGCGAATCGTTCAAGGTGGATGCTCGACCGCGGGTAACCGAATCGAATAGCGGCTTCCGTAAAGTCTGTCATAAAAGTATCCGGTCCACAGAAATAGACATGCGTTCCAATTCTATGCTCTAGAAGAGTAATTTCCCGCAGTCGCTGTGCATCCTCTCCTTTTGAAAAATAAAAATGAGATTGAGAGGGGAAATTTGTCTGTAAAAAATCATAGAACGCACAAAGTTCTTTTGATTTTGCCGCATAGTGTAGTTCAAACGTATCCCCTATATCTTTTAGTTCCCGCATCATAGAGATAAAGGGCGTCACACCTATTCCTGCTGCATAAAACACATGGTGCTTTGCCTTAAAGCTTAAAGGAAAATGGTTTCTAGGGTAACTGATCATTAACCTATCCCCTACTTTTACCTCCTGATGCCAGTAAAGAGATCCCCCAGTGGATGTTTCACTTAATCGGATCGCAATTTGATAATTGTCCCTTGTATCAGGATGATTCGTTAAGGAATAATTTCTTACTTTTCCATCGATATATGTAGTTATATGTGATCCCGCGCTAAAAGCTGGAAGAAGTTTTTCTACTATCGGGGTCAGTGTAAAGCGTTTCACTTGTGGTGTTTCCTGATCTATTGATTTTACATAGACAGGAATAGTTCTCTCTTTTACCATAGCGGCTCCCTTCTTTCATAGTTTCGCGACATAGCCAAGAAAGGCATCACGAAGTGGAGAGTAATGATCAGAAACCTCCAGTAGTAATTCACAATGGTCACAGGTTCGTTCAGGCTGACCTTTTTCCAAAATGGAGAGCCCATGGCACCTGCAACAAAAGACCTTTATCAGCTGTTTTCCACAGCCAATATACTGTGTTTCTTCTTCCGAAAATCCCGCTTCCTCTGCCAGCTGTTTCAGTTTTTTTAGCGTATTCCATGCTGTTGCGGCATAGAGGAAACACCCCATCTTCTGTCTGCTAACCCATTTTGAAAAATGAGTGGGGTCCCACTCTTCTTTAATACTCTGAATCTCGTAGCTTATATTTCCATCTTTCACAACATCGATTAATGGCTGTAACAGTTTCATGCCTTCTTCGTCCGCACAAAATAAATAGTGGCGCTTTCCTGTTACAAATTTGATTTTCTCACTCATTAAGCTTCCCTGCTTTCCAACTGTTCCTCTAAATACTCTAGGACAGCATTTCTGAATAGGGAGAGCCCTTTATATTCCACTATATAAGCAGGCAATTCCTGTAGGATCTGATGAAACTGATTTACCCATTCAGGTTTAGCTGCTAATTTTCCCAAAGGAAGTAGGTGGGTATGGATGGTAAATAGGATGCCTCCTGTTCGAGGCAAACGGAATAATTTCTGAACCTCAACACGGAGATGAACAAACTCCCCTGCATTTTGCTTAGTGACTTGTTTCCTCCCCTTTCCCCAAACATCAAAGGTTTCCAGGGAAGTATCCAGTCGGTTTCCTGCCATTAAAGACCAGTTTTTCCGCCACCATGGATTTCCTGGTTCCAACTTTAAAAGGAACTGAAGTATCCGTTCATCGAGTCCTTCTTCGTTAAAGCCCGGAATCGGTTGATGTATCTGTTTGAAACTCATCCCCAGGTCGAAGGCTAACGCCCAATTGGCCGGGAAACATAACTGGCCTGCATCCAGATACAAATCTCCATCCCGCTGCATCATAAAGATCAAATCTTCTTGAACATGTCTGCCAATAAAGTTAAGCGGCATACATGGCAAAGTGGCGTCGTCTCCAAAGATAAAGCTTTGCTTTTCTTGTAAAAGATGATTGTAGAACGTCCAGTTTTCACCTTTTTTATCTAATCCAAATTTGTCAGGATAATAGGTTCCAAGATGCTCCATCACTAATTCAAGGATTTCCCACTGACCTTTTATCGTATGAGGCAGGAATTGAAAACAGCGTTCAGGGTGGGCTGAAAGAAGCTCACGCTTAAGCTCGATCTCCTCCCGATACCTGGGTGTAATCTCAATACTGATGGGATGATTCATTGGTACTGAGTTGTTAGAATATCGATAAACATCATCTTTAAATGGATACGGAAAGGAGTCCAAACCATCACTCGTTTTCATAAAACCACCCTTTACAGAAAATTCTTTATTTTCATTTTAATAAAAAAGTACCATTAAAGGGAAGCCTTTGTTAATTCGCTGATAAAACTGGAAATTCGCTGATATATTGGCAGATTCTTTTAAGCCCCCTTAATCTTTTAGACACCATATTGCTTTAGGTTTACACTCTGAGTAATGGATACAAAATGATTAAAGGAGGTGAAAAAGTCATGCCTAAACAAAAAATTGATGTGATTGAAG
>JBDOMM010000002.1:41450-80855 GCA_039832695.1 Bacillus sp. (in: firmicutes) | reverse complement strand
GATGCGACGCGCGAATTTTTGGTGTACTGGAAGGGGGTACCCCCTTCCAGTACACCAAAAATAAAATACTGCTTAACATTGTTTTTCATGAGGAAATGAATTTACACATAATAATGGGCTTGACTGAAATAACCAAACATAGTCAGAAGCCAAGGCAACTTCTGACAGAGTGGGCGGAAAAAGTAGAAAGATAGTCAGAAGTTAAGGCAACTTCGGACAGAGTAGGCAGGAAATAACCAAACATAGTCAGAAGCCAAGGCAACTTCTGACAGAGTGGGCGGAAAAAGTAGAAAGATAGTCAGAAGACAAGGTAACTTCGGACAGAGTAAGCGAAAAAAACAGAAACATTGTCAGAAGGCAGGGTATCTTCAAACAAATTCTAATAAAGTAATCACGATCTAGTCCGAACTTAAATAACCATCTTTGGAATTTGTGTTTTCTTTAGATAAATTCATTCGTATGTGACATGCGGGGATAACATACATTTATTTTAACAGAGTAATGCTACTCAGTTTATTCAGTACAACGCACCTGCTGCAAGAATCGAAAATAGGTACATCATGAAAACAGGAGGGGCTGAGTATGAAATTTACGATACAGTATATACCGCTTGAAAAAATCAAACCAGATTTATCACTGAAAATTACGGAGCATATTAAGAAACTCCAGAGATTAATGTGGGACTGTATGTTTGTGCTGGTGGTCAAAAAAAGTCGAAAGGACGACAGTTACATCCTTGTTAGTGGGCAAGATCGACTAGATTCACTAAAAAAATTTACTAAAAATATTTATGCACCGTGTATAGTGGATAAGAGCAGTTCCACTGGAATGATTTCATGGTTTCATCGGTTACGGAACAAACAACCTCTAGACGACTTTCCCCTCATGCCAACCAGTTGGTCAATCGTTCGAACCTTTTTAAAACAAGAGCCCCGGTTTAAAAATCTCACCCGCTCCGAACAAATAAGAGTGCTGCTTATTGCCGCACGTTACAAGAAAACCGTAATTTATACAATGAGATCAACAGTGAATGACATTCTTAGAAATGATAAATAAATGTAGTTATAAAGTACCCCATAGAAAAATGGCTTGGAATATTTCCAAGCCATTTTTCTTTATATCGCTTCATGAACAAAAGCGTAATCTCTAAGGTACTCAGGGAGATGCAGCAGTGACTCAAGCTCTGCAAAAGTACCACTCGGTTCAATTTCTAAATCTATAATATTATAACTCCATTCAAATTCTGATGGGATATGGATGGCATTGATACCTAACTCGATAGCAGGCTTTACATCCGTTTTTAAAGAATTTCCAATCATCCAGGTTATCTTTTTGTCGGAATCTATTTTATTCAGTACTTTTTTCAGCGTGCTTGAGTTTTTATGTTGCTGAATAAACACTCGGTTTTCAAAGTAGCGATCTAAACCTAACTGATCAATTTTCCTACGTTGATTTTTCATATCCCCGCCTGTAAATAAATACAATCGATGCCCGTCTTCTTGGAGACTTTCCAATACATCATAGACGTAAGGAAAGGGCTGCACTTCAAGTTTAAACACTTCTTGACCAATTCTACGTACCAGGTCGATTTCTCTTTTCTTTAAGGCTCTACCGTATTTGACGCAAAAATATTTGTAGGTTAATACTAATGATTCTGGGTAGAGGGAAGAATGTAAGCCATGTTTATCTACATTTTTTACATCAATTTCAAGTTGTTTTTCAAGAATTTCTTCCTTGGAAAGGAAATCGAACCAGTTTTGGATCTGCTCAGCAAATTCATTTTTAGATTGAATAAAGTACTTGCTACAGTGGATGAGGGTATCATCTAAATCCAATATTAAAGTTTGTTGATTCATAA
Organism: Bacillus sp. (in: firmicutes); assembly: GCA_039832695.1. Lineage (GTDB taxonomy): Bacteria > Bacillota > Bacilli > Bacillales > Cytobacillaceae > Neobacillus. Next base: position 78,997 of record JBDOMM010000002.1, on the reverse strand, counting down.
AATCAATTCCCCCTTTAATATGGTGTAAAATAATTATATGGGTAAAAACTGATACCATGCTAAAAAAACAACGTCCATCAATAAATTACGCCTTTTGTTATAAGATTCAAGGATTGATTTTAAAAATGAACGTGCCGTTACACCTACATAATACATGTTGGACCGGGGAGGGCTCGTTTCCTACTACATAATGGAAAGAAGGGGCGACTTTGAAAAAAGCAGAAGCAAAAGTAAATGCCATTCTAATAGCAGATCAACCGGAATCCTTCGTGACAAGAAGGATTCCAAAAACCACTCTTGAGTTTGGCGGCATAAGAGGGGATCGACATTTCGGTATGATCGTTCCATCAGATTCTCGTCAACCCATGTACCCAAAAGGGACTGAAATTTTCAATCGACGCCAAATTACGATTGTGTCAGAAGAGGAACTTGCGGAAATTGCTGAAGGACTTGGGGTGGAATATATTCTACCCGAATGGTTAGGGGCCAACCTTCTATTAAACGGATTTCCAGAGTTGACGAAGCTTACCATGGGCTCGCGGCTTCTTTTCCCAAATGGAACTGGGTTAATCTGTATGGGAGAAAATCAACCATGCATCTTCCCTGGTGAAATGATTCAAAGACATTATGAAAACCATCCTAAGCTTGCGGCTATATTCGTCAAAGCTGCCTACAAAAAACGCGGAATTGTCTGCGCTGTGGAATGCCCAGGAGAAATAGCCGAAGGCGAAGAAGTGCAAATTCTCATAAACGAATTCGCAAATCCAATGCAATAAAAGGTGTCAGGCACCACAGAAAGACAGTGTCCATCTCAGGTGGACACTGTCTGTTTTTGAGAGATAAGGAATTTGACCTAGAAAAATGAAGTTATTTAGACTAAATAGTCTTTTTTAATAGAATCTTCTATGTTTTAATTGATATATAAAGAATCTTATTTATGTTTTCATTTATTTCTAAAGGACGGAGGTTTAAGAATGCCGCCAATCGTTTCAGATTCACATAAAGAGAAGAAGAAGAAGGAAATTTTGGCTAGTGCCCTGGTTTGTTTTGCAAAGAAGGGTTTCCAAGTGGCAACCATCGATGATATTGTAGTGCATTCAGGTATTAGTAAAGGCGCAATTTATAACTATTTTAAAAGTAAAGATGAGATATACTTAGAATTAATGAATGCAGATACAAAAGAAACGTATGAGAGTTTAGTCAAGGATCTTTCGACGTATAAAAGTGCTATTGAAAAGATTCATTTTTTGTTTAACGTTTATAGCCAAGTCGACTTTTCAAATAAAGAAATTCAGGGGAAATTTATTGTTCATGATGAATTCAAACTCCATGCAGCAAGACATCCGGATTTAGCAGAAAAACTAACGGACCGAAGAAAACACTATTTTGTCAACCTGCTTGCTGGGATTGTAAAAGATGGTCAAGAATCAGGGGAAATCAAAAAAGACCTTCAACCAGAAATTATGGCCGACTTATTTTGGTCGATGATTAACGGTGTCACGGTACAGTCTGTATATACTGATTATCCATTTAAAGAAGTACTAATCGAAATGAAGCAAATGTACTTAGAAAAAATAAAAGCATAAATTTTGAAAAGACAAGAAACTATTCTTGTCTTTTCTTCGTCTAAGACAGTGGAAACCAAGCAAATGGTTCAAAAATATGTTAAAAGTACTACGGAAAAATATTTTGAAAATTAGGTCGTATAAATTGACAATTATTCGAGCAGGTCAATATAATAAAATAAACTGACTAGTCGTTTTAAAGAAAGACCGTCTTCACCTTCTACGACTAAAGTATGAATGATCATTCGGCCTATAAATGGAGCGAACTCTCGTCTTAAGGACGATTTCATTCTTTCCAAGTTTTTCTATACTAAGAGTAACAAATAAAGCAAAACACATTAGTAACAAGGAGTGATAGACATGACTATAAATATTTTATTCCTTTCCATAACGATAAAAAAACGGACGCTCAGTCTACAAGAAGCTGTACACGAAGAAAATGTTGAAAAACTCTATGAAAAAAATAAAGATCAACAAATTTCAATGCACCGTTTTTTTAGATAATAAATTTCTAACCAAGTAACAAAATCAGCTGTCTTTAATGGAATAAATGAAGAATGAGGTGACCTTGACATGGCTAAGAGACAAGAAATTCCTTCAAATAAGAAAATTTCAGTTAGCCTCAACCTTGAGGGATGGATATGGGAATTAGTGGAGCGAATTGAGAGTAACAGATCAAAATTTTTTAGGGATTTATTCCTCGAAAAAATAAAAGCCGAACTAATTAATGAGCATGTTATGACTGACATGGATGGAGTTACCGAGCTTTTAGGTGAAGTATACTTAAATATTATTCAATACAAACGCCAATTAAAAACAGCCATCACAGGTCGAAAGCCAGTAAGAAGAGTAGGTTTGAAAAAAGAAGAAGCCAAACACGGATTGCCGGATGATTTAAAAAAGAAAGCAATTAGTATTAATATGGAACATTGGATATGGGAAATTGGAGCGAAGATTGCCCCAAATCGATCGGCCTTTTTTAAAGATTTACTTTTACAAAAAATGAAAAAAGAGTTAATAAATGCGGATGTTGTGAAAGAAAACGAGGTTATCGGGAAAGATCACGCTGAAGCATATATTAAAATCATGGCTGCTACGAGAGTTAATAAAAAGGTAAGTTAAAATTCAAATCTATAATGTATAGTTCAATAGGATTAACCAACACTACCTGTAAAAAGGATGGTGTTAACTATGAACAAGGAAGAAAAAGCGTTGCCTCAAGAACTTCATAATAACGTGAAAGAAAGTACAGCAAGCAAGACAGCGAGCAACGTGGAAGCAAACCTAGAGGATAATGATATTCAGACAGAAAGCTCCATCATTGTTGGTAAAGGGGATCCGAACACTTCACCAGATGCAGGAAAACCATTGCTTTAGGAAAAATTAATACAAAAGTCCCAGGAGCGTCCAAAACGGTTTCATTACCGATTAGGACGCTCTTTTTTGCTTAATAACAAGGCATAAAAAGGTGCAAAAAATAATATACAAAAAATTAAATTTTTTCATTTACATAAAACCTATAGGTATGGTAGGATTAATTTCAATAAATTATAAATTAAGAAAATAAAACATTTCTTCCTGGATTCATAAAGGGGGGCGAACCAACTGAAAGATAATGAAAAAGAAGAACTCTTCGCTCAGCTTGAGAAAATGCTCGACACCTTACAATTTGGTTCAATTACACTTGTCGTTCAGGATGGCAAGATCGTGCAACTTGAAAAAATTGAAAAGGTTCGTCTTCAATCGAATAAAAATCGCTGACTAGACAAACTAGAGGCGGTCTCCACTTTTACTTAAAAGGAGACCGCCTTTTTCTATTATAGAAGGCGGTTAGCAGAGCAAGGATAATTCAGAGGATTTTTAGAAGATAAAGGAGGCCTGTAGCAATGACGACTACAGTTACTTATGAAAATTGGCAACAAATTTCAGATTCTTTTTCAAATGAGGATCTAACCAAAGGAGCGCGCTCCGTGCTGGAGTGGGCATATAGTCATTATTCGGAACAAGAACTGGTCTATGCATCAAGCTTTGGGGCAGAGGCAATTGTTCTAATTGACTTAATTCAACAAATTATACCTGATGCTCATATCGTTTTTCTAGACACCGGTTTGCACTTTCCAGAAACGTATGAGGTGATTGACAAGATTGAAGCTAGATTCCCAAGTTTAAAGATTGAGCGAAAGGTACCAAAACTAACACTAGATGAACAAGCGGCACAATATGGATCGGCCTTATGGAAACGGGATCCTGGCCAATGCTGCAATATTCGTAAGGTAATACCGTTACGAGAGACCTTAACCTCGAAACAAGCTTGGATATCTGGGCTTCGCAGAGACCAATCACCAACACGTGCAAATACTGAGTTTATTAATAAAGATGACAAATTTCAAAATATTAAAATCTGCCCGTTGATCCACTGGACGTGGGAGGATGTATGGAACTACATCAAAGAAAAAGACTTGCCGTACAACACCTTGCATGATCATGGATATCCAAGTATCGGTTGTTTCCCATGTACACAGCCGTCGGGGACGGATGGAGATTCACGTGCAGGACGTTGGGTGGGAAGCAGTAAGACGGAGTGTGGCTTACACACGAAATAGGGAGGGCGTAACATTTGCTCACAATTATCGCCATAACAATTGGGTTGTTTTTTGCAATTAATATAGGTGCGAGCGGTGCCGCCGCTTCCATGGGTATTGCCTATGGCGCGGGAGTGGTGAAAAAAAGGCTGGCATTATTGCTTTGCGCTATTGCTGTATTCTTTGGTGCTTGGCTCGGAGGAGGAGAAGTCGTCAAAATGATTGGCGGCGGAATTGTACCTAATAGTACATTTACCGTTCCGATTGCCTTAATTGTTTTAGCCTCAGCTGCCTTGTCCTTGTTTTTAGCTAATATATTTGGAATTCCACTTTCAACAAGTGAAGTGGCAGTGGGTTCAGTGGTTGGTGCAGGGATTGTTTATCAATCCGTGTTCGTGAGTCATCTAATCTGGATTATGTTCTTTTGGCTTCTGACACCATTTGCTGCCTTTCTTATCGCCATCATTGCTTCCTACCTCTTAAAAATGAACTGGCTGAAAAAGTGGCTGGAAGCATCAAAAGCGGTTCCCGTGCTATCAGTCTTAGTATTACTCATGGGTATGTTTGAAGCCTTTTCTGCAGGAATGAATAATGTGGCCAATGCGGTAGGACCGCTTGTTGGTGCAAAAATCCTATCAACAGGTGATGGTATACTCTGGGGCGGATTATTCGTTGCAATGGGAGCATTGGTTTTGGGCAAGCGGGTGCTGGAAACAAATGGAAAGAAAATCACCCAACTCAGACTCGAAGAAGGCTCCATCATCTCGGGTACTGGTGCAACCATTGTGACAATTGCATCCGTATTTGGAATCCCCGTACCGCTCACGCAAATTACGACTTCTTCCATTATAGGAATTGGCTTTGCGAAGCATGGAAAAGCGGTATTGAAAAAAGATATCGTGGTTCAACTGCTTACCGTTTGGATCGTATCACCAGTTTTATCGATGGTCTTATCTTACACACTGATTCAATTAATTATTGAACATAATTTCTATCCAATTATCGCCATGGGTGGTGCGCTAATTTCTGTATTTGGCGTCCTATCATTAATAAAAAAGCAAAAAACTAGCATACCTGTAAGACAAGAAATGGCTAAAGACTAAGATTCATTCCAATAGAATCTAAGTTTAATAAATATAAATTTGTAACCAATTATCGGTTAACTAAAGAAAGGGTTTGATTCTGTTGTCATTTTTACCAAAACCACATGGGGGAAAACTAATCCAAGCATATAACCCCAATCAAAATGTAACTCACATTGAAAAAGAAGTAGAAATCGATGCAATTGCCTTAAGCGACCTCGAGTTAATTGGAGTAGGTCTGTTCAGTCCACTTACGGGATTCCTTGGTAAAGAAGATTATGAATCTGTTGTTGAGAATATGAGATTAGCTGATCATACCATTTGGTCTATCCCAGTCACTCTGCCTGTATCGCAGGAAACAGCTGCCACACTTGAAGTAGGCGAAGAAATCAAATTGGTTTTTAATAAAGAAGTTTACGGCGTAATAAAGGTATCTGAATGGTTTGAACCAGACTTAGATAAGGAAGCAATAAATGTCTATAAAACTCTTGAATTGGCACACCCAGGAGTGAGACGTCTATATGAAAGAGGCCCTGTTTATGTAGCCGGGGAAGTAACCTTGATCAAGAAACCTGAAAAAGGCGTCTTTAGTGATGTATGGCTTGAACCAAAAGAAACGCGCGCTTTATTTGAAGAAAAAGGCTGGAAAACTGTTGTTGGCTTCCAAACCAGAAACCCCATTCACCGTGCGCATGAGTACATCCAAAAGGCAGCCCTTGAGACGGTTGATGGACTTTTCGTTAATCCGTTAGTGGGTGAAACAAAGTCGGATGATATCCCAGCAGAAGTCCGTTTAAAGAGCTATCGTGTATTACTGGAAAACTACTATCCTACTGAAAGAGTACAGCTTGGGGTCTATCCAGCAGCAATGAGATATGCGGGACCACGTGAAGCCGTATTCCACGCGATTGCCCGTAAGAACTTCGGTTGCACACACTTTATTGTTGGCCGTGACCATGCAGGGGTAGGGAATTACTACGGAACATACGATGCACAGTTGATTTTCAGTGAATTTGAAGAGGGAGAATTGGGCATTAAACCATTATTCTTTGAACATAGTTTTTATTGCAACAAATGTGAAGGAATGGCTTCAGATAAAACTTGCCCACATAGCAACGCGGACCGTGTCATCCTTTCTGGAACAAAAGTAAGAGAAATGCTTCGCTCTGGAACACTGCCACCATCAACTTTCAGTAGAAAAGAAGTCGTGGAAGTGCTAATTGAAGGAATGAAAGAAACGACAACGGTTTAGGGAGGCAGTAAAATGACAAAAGCAACGAATATTACATGGCACGCATCATCGATTTCAAAGGAAGAGCGCCGTTCGAAAAATGGTCATGGAAGCTGCGTTCTTTGGTTTACAGGTCTGTCAGGTTCGGGGAAATCAACCATTGCCAATGCGGTTTCTAGTGAATTGTTTCGACAAGCTTTAAATGAATATGTTTTAGATGGTGATAATATCCGTCATGGATTAAATAAGGACCTCGGCTTTTCCGACCAAGATCGAACAGAAAATATTAGAAGAATTGGCGAAGTGGCTAAACTGTTCGTCGATAGTGGCGCGATTGTGACGACTGCCTTTATTTCGCCATTCCGATCAGATCGAGATCAGGTGCGCGCGTTGTTTGAAGAAGGGGAGTTTATCGAGGTATATATCGATTGCCCTCTTGAGGAATGTGAACGACGGGATCCGAAGCAGTTATATGTAAAAGCACGCCGTGGTGAAATTAAGGATTTTACAGGGATAAACTCGCCATATGAGGCACCGGAACGACCAGAGATTGCTATTAGGTCTGATCAGGTAACGGTGGAAGAAGCCGTAAAATACATTTTTGACTATTTACAGGATAAGAACATAATCTAACAGGTATTATAGAAAGGATGAATAGCCATGACAGGCAAGGTGTATTTAGTGGGTGCGGGTCCAGGAGATCCAGATTTAATAACGGTAAAAGGATTAAGGTACCTGCAGCAAGCTGATGTCATCCTTTATGATCGGCTAGTCAGTCCAGAGTTATTACAATATGCAAAACATGGTGCACAACTCATATATTGTGGGAAACTTCCACACTATCATACAATGAAACAGGAAACGATCAACCATTTTTTAGTTAAATATGCAAAAAAGGGTCTTCAAGTTGTGCGCTTAAAGGGAGGAGATCCCTTTGTTTTCGGTCGTGGCGGGGAAGAAGCCGAGGAATGTATGAGGAACGAGGTTCCTTTTGAAGTAGTACCAGGGATAACAGCTGGCATTGCCGCAACTGCTTATGCAGGAATTCCTGTTACCCATCGGTTTTTGAGTAGAAGCTTTGCTTTTATTACGGGCCATCAGGCTGGTGATAAGGCGGCGGAGCACCAATGGTCTCATTTGGCTAAAAGTGTTGATACCATTTGTGTATATATGGGGGTATCTCACCTTTCAACTATTATCAATCAATTAATCCAGCATGGTAAATCCCCACAGACACCGATTGCCCTGATCCAATGGGGGACATTAAGTGAGCAAAAAACAGTTGTTGGAACGCTTGAAACGATTGAAGAACAGGTAGTGGAAACAGGTGTTTCGAATCCTAGCATGATCGTGATTGGAGAGGTTGTTTCGCTTCATAAAAATTTGAATTGGTTTCAAAAGGAAATGATGCCCAGCTTGCCAGTTGTGCATGGATAATCGTGGTTGTATAATATTCAAAAATTAAGTATTTCTATTGGGCTTATAGTAGTTTAAAATAAATATAAGTAATCCTATTGGATTTAAAAATTTTACTATGAATGCGATTTAGATTTTTAGTCTGGGATTGATTATTCTTCAATCCCATAATAGTGAGGAATTCTATGAAGGCAATACTTTACATTGGACATGGAACGCGTTCTAAAAAAGGAGCAGAAGAAGCAAAGGCATTTATTGAAAGGGTAATGAATCAGGTTAATATTCCGATACAGGAGCTCTGTTTTCTTGAATTGACACATCCTTTGATTGAAGAGGGCTTCAAGCGCTGTGTGGAGAGGGGAGCGACAGACATTACTGTCGTCCCTTTGTTCCTATTAGCGGCAGGACATATTAAACAGGATATCCCTGATGCACTTTCGTCATTAAAGGTTAAATATCCTCAAATACAAGTGAATGTTAGGGATCCTTTCGGTGTACAGGGGCTGATTCTTGATGGAGTGGCGGAGCTGATCCGTATAACTGCAGGGGAGGTAGGACCAGATGATCGGGTCTTGGTAGTTGGAAGAGGCAGCAGCGACCCAGCCGTTCATGTTGATTTTGCTAAAATTACCACTGGTATTCGAGAGCGCCTTGGAATAGAACGTGTATCAGTTTGCTTTATGGCTGCTGCTGAACCGCGCCTTAGTGAAGGATTAGAACTGATTACGATAGGTGCAGCTGGAAGAGTGATCGTTGTGCCCTATTTATTATTCTCCGGTCTGCTAACCGCTGAAGTGAGTCAAGAGGTTCGGAAACGGCAACAACAAGGGCAACAGATTCTTCATACAGGTCCATTGAACGGCCATCGGGTGATTGAGGATATTGTTGTTAAGCGTGCTATGGGGGAATAAATAATGACCGACGAACGAAAAACGAGTCGATCGGGTGTTAGTAGCCCCAGCCTAATAAAATAGTAGATTCATAGTTAACTAACTTAAAAAAATTCAGATCGTACAAAAAAAGTTAATCCTTTGTGAGGTGGATATCGTTGCAACTTCAGGTAATCAACAGTCCGTTTAATCAGGAGCAGGCAGAACTACTTAACCGCCTTTTGCCCACTTTAACAGACGCCCAAAAAGTATGGCTGAGTGGGTATTTAGCGGCATCCCCATTTACTGTTCTAGGAGCAGCTAACACGCAGGGGACAGTAGTTCCTGTCCAAGGTTTAGAACCAAAGGCATCAAAAGAGGTAACAGTTCTATACGGTTCACAAACGGGCAATGCTCGCGGACTAGCAAAGAAAACGGGCAAAACATTAGAGGAAAAAGGGTTCCAAGTAACCGTCTCCTCCATGAATGATTTTAAAACAAACAACTTAAAGAAAGTCCAAAACCTTCTTATTATAGTAAGTACACATGGTGAAGGCGAGCCGCCTGATAGTGCACTCACATTCCATGAGTTTTTACACAGCAAGAGAGCACCGAAACTCGGTGATCTTTCCTTCTCTGTGCTAGCTCTTGGTGACAGTTCGTATGAATTTTTCTGTCAGACTGGAAAAGAATTCGATTCACGTCTAGAAGAACTGGGCGGAACACGTTTATACCCACGATTCGATTGCGATGTGGATTATGATGAGCCAGCAACAGAATGGCTTGAAGGTGTCCTCGGAAGTCTAAGTTCAGGACTGGAAAGCAATACTCCGGCAGCAGTAAATTCAGTAGGAGCAGCTGCTCAAGTAGCAGAATCTGTATATTCACGATCAAATCCATTTAAAGCGGAAGTGCTAGAAAACATCAACCTAAACGGACGTGGCTCTAATAAAGAAACGCGTCATCTTGAAATCTCACTCGAAGGATCAGGACTTACCTTTGAACCAGGTGATAGTCTAGGAATCTATCCAGAAAACGATCCTGCACTCGTCGAACAACTCCTTGCCGTTTTGCCTTGGAATGCAAAAGAAACTGTGACCGTGAACAAACAAGGAGATGCATTATCTCTAGAAAAAGCACTCACAACTTATTTTGAGATTACAGTACTAACGAAACCATTCCTTGAAAAAGTGGCAAAGCTTTCAAACAATGATGATTTGAAGGAACTACTTGCAACAGGTAATGAGGATAAGCTGAAAGCCTATATTCATGGGCGTGACCTTCTTGATTTGGTTAACGACTTTGGTCCTTGGGGAGATTCAGCGCAAGAATTTACCTCTATTCTTCGTAAAATCCCGGCTAGACTGTACTCAATTGCAAGCAGTCTGACAGCTAATCCGGATGAAGTACATTTAACGATTGGTGCGGTCCGCTATGATGCGCATGGTCGTGAGAGAAAAGGCGTATGTTCTATTTTAACAGCTGAACGCTTGCAGCCAGGTGACACATTGCCTGTATTTATCCAGCACAATGAAAACTTTAAGTTGCCTGCTAATCCAGAAACGCCAATTATTATGGTAGGACCTGGTACAGGAGTAGCTCCATTCCGTTCATTCATCCAAGAACGTGAAGAAACAGGTGCGGAAGGAAAATCATGGTTGTTTTTCGGTGATCAGCATTTTGTAACAGATTTCCTTTATCAAACAGAATGGCAAAAGTGGATGAAGGAAGGCGTTCTAACCAAAATGGATGTGGCTTTTTCACGTGATACGGATGAGAAAGTATATGTTCAACACCGCATGCTTGAGCAAAGCAAGGAATTATTCGAGTGGCTTCAAGATGGAGCGCACCTGTATATTTGCGGAGACGAGAAACATATGGCACACGATGTCCATCACACGCTTCTTTCGATTATTGAAAAAGAAGGCAATATGAGCCCTGAACAAGCAAAAGCATACCTTGCCGAGATGCAGCAACAAAAACGCTACCAGCGGGATGTATATTGATCGATAGAAAGGAGTATTTCAACATGGTGAAACAAATATTAAAAGCCCCTGATGGCCCGCCAAGTGATGTTGAGGACATCAAAGAAAGAAGTAATTACTTACGTGGTACATTAAAAGAAGTGATGCTCGATAGACTCAGCGCTGGCATTCCTGAAGATGATAACCGATTAATGAAGCATCACGGTAGTTATTTACAAGATGACCGTGATCTCCGAAATGAGAGACAAAAACAAAAACTAGAGCCAGCTTACCAGTTCATGCTACGCGTTCGATTACCTGGTGGGGTGGCTGCACCACATCAATGGCTGGTCATGGATGAACTTGCGGATAAATACGGAAATGGCACACTGAAGCTGACAACACGTGAAACTTTCCAAATGCATGGCATTTTAAAATGGAATATGAAAAAAACCATTCAGGAAATTCATTCATCCCTTTTAGATACAATAGCTGCTTGTGGGGATGTTAACCGTAATGTTATGTGTGCATCCAATCCATATCAGTCTGAGATTCATGCAGAAGTATATGAATGGTCAAAAAAATTAAGTGATGACCTCTTGCCACGAACAAGAGCTTATCACGAAGTTTGGTTGGATGAAGAAAAAGTAGCAGGTACGCCTGATGTGGAAGAAGTAGAACCGATGTATGGTCCGCTTTATTTACCGCGGAAATTTAAAATCGGGATTGCTGTTCCTCCATCTAATGACATCGATGTCTTTTCACAGGACCTTGGGTTTATCGCTATTGTGGAAGATGGTAAGTTAATTGGCTTCAACGTGGCAATCGGCGGTGGAATGGGCATGTCTCACGGTGATACTGCAACCTATCCACAGCTGGCAAAGGTAATTGGCTTCTGTAAGCCGGAACAGTTGTATGAAGTGGCGGAAAAAACGATTACGATCCAACGTGACTATGGCAACCGTTCTGTTCGTAAAAACGCTCGATTCAAATACACGGTTGACCGTTTAGGCCTTGAAACAGTAAAGACGGAGCTTGAAAATCGTCTTGGCTGGAGCTTAGAGGAAGCGAAACCGTATCATTTTGATCATAACGGAGACCGTTACGGCTGGGTAAAAGGAATTCAAGGAAAGTGGAATCTAACTTTATTTATCGAAGGCGGCCGTGTGGCGGATTTTGCTGACTACAAGCTGAAAACAGCTCTCCGTGAAATTGCAAAGATCCATACAGGCGATTTTCATCTAACACCGAATCAAAATGTGATTATTGCTAATGTATCAAGTCAGAAAAAGAAACAAATTAATGCACTCATTGAACAATATGGATTAACGGACGGAAGCCGCTATTCCGCTCTCCGCCGGAATTCGATGGCGTGTGTGGCGCTACCGACTTGCGGTTTGGCAATGGCAGAAGCGGAACGTTACTTACCAAAGTTAATTGATAAAATTGAGGCCATTGTGGATGAGAACGGTCTCCGCAATGAAGAAATCACGATTCGAATGACGGGTTGTCCAAACGGATGTGCACGACATGCACTTGGTGAAATTGGCTTCATAGGTAAAGCACCAGGAAAATACAATATGTATCTAGGTGCAGCACATGACGGAAGCCGTCTTAGTAAAATGTACCGTGAAAACATTGGGGAAGAAGAAATCTTAAAAGAACTACACGTCGTTCTTTCTCGTTATGCGAAGGAACGCAATGAAGGAGAGCATTTCGGAGATTTCACGATCCGTGCAGGGATCGTTAAGGTAACAACAGACGGAACGAACTTCCACGAATAAAATATAAAACTCGGGTCCAATAACCTTCTGCAAGTTTAGTCAAAAAAGACTTCTCTTGCAGAAGGTTATTGCTTTTTTTGGTTGAACAGGGTACTGGCAATTTTCAGTAGATACAATTATTGGAAGGAATTTTGTTAATAATAATTATCATAGGTAATTTATTATTATAAATGTGCTGATAAAAGCAATGCTTATAAGTAAAGAAATAAAGGGCGTAGCATGTTCAGCTGATTTTATAAATAAAATGAAGGTTAAAAGAAACGTAAAAAAGGTACCAATAAGTAAAAGTAGATTTACAGAAAAGAGTAAAATGGTATCTATCCACAGCAAAAAAATTCCTCCCCCTATTACATAATGGATCTATAATTTAATAATAAAAGTAGTTTTTTAAGTGCTGATGGATTTAATGTAAAAGTTTTTTAAGATTTTCTCCAATTTTCTAGAAAAGAATGAATTCGAATAGTAAAAGAGACCAACGTATTTACGCTGGTCTCTTTTTTGAAGAGTGAAAAACAAATTAGTCAGTTATTTTCATCCATTTCCCGTTCAAGTCTTGAAATCTTTTGTTGAATTTTTCTTAGATTTTCTTCAGTATCACGAATTTGTTGTAAAACATTGGTTTCGTGTTGTCTGATCATTTCTAATCGTTGAGGGGTGTAATCAGTCCCCTCCATTGACCAATCAATAAATTGTTTAATTTCCTTGATGGGCATTCCAGTATTTTTTAAACAAAGAATGATTTCTAAAAATTTTAGTGCACCTTCGTCAAAAACTCGATCACCCTTTTCCGTTCTTTTTAAAAAAGGCAGCATCCCTTGATTATCATAGTAACGTAATTGGGAAATGGATAAGTTATTCATTTTAGCGACTTGCCCAATGGTATAATTCATACTATTCTCCTTAAAGGATTACCAAGGAATAATTCCATTTTGATTGAGAATTTTTCCATTATAATTTGTTTCGCTTAAAGCGTATTTAACAATAATTTGTGCACCTTCCGCAGGTGTTTTTCCTCCCGGAGCATTTCCATTAAGATCTGTAGTGGTAAAACCAGGTGTTATCCCTAAAATTTCTGGACCATTCGTTCCAAACTCTTTACCAAAGGACAATGTTAAAGCATTCACAGCGGTTTTTGATGAATTATAGCCTAAAATATTTAGTGGATGAACATCGCCATTGTCGAACATTGTTTGCGAAGCCATATCTGTCGTTAGATTAATAATTTTCCCATTTGGAGTTTTTTTAACTAATGGTAAGAAGGCTTGGATCATTTGGAATGTACCAAAAAAGTTAACATCAAATTCTTGACGCAGTGTTTCAACGGTTAATTCACTAGGCAAAATATTAAAATCCAACGCAATCCCTGCATTATTAATTAGCAAATCTAAGTGGTCCGTAACTTCGAGAATATTATTAACAGAGTCCTGAATGGATTGTGTATTTGAAATGTCCACTTGGACAAATGAAACATTTGACATGCCTAAAGATTGTACAGCTTTTTGACCAAGTTCCGCGTTGCGCGCTCCTAAAAATACATGGTAATCTTTTTCTGCTAATTGACGGACAGTCTCATATCCAATCCCTTTATTAGCACCTGTTACAAAAGCGAATTTTGTCATTTTATTTCCTCCAATGTTTATCTTGATACGATACAAATAAAAGGATACAACCTAAACCTAAGTTTAGGTCAAGGTCTATTTGAATTTATTTTTTTATACAAATATATCCAGTTTTATTTGTTTTATTAAACAGATTTAGTTTTTCCACGATCGCCAATTCTAAAAAACAATCGAAGCAATGGAGGAACAGCAAAATATATAAAAAATAAGCGGAAAAGCTGATAACCCGTCACCATAGATAAATCTGCATGTATTTCGTGAGCGAGTATACCCATCTGATCCATCCCACCAGGAGCCAGGCTTAATAAACTGGTGGATGGTGAAATGCCATAAAATGAAACGAGTAAAATGCTTAAACCAATGGAACCCAAAATCATGACCATTCCACTAACAAGCGCAAGTGTGATAATTTTTGCTTTATGCTGCAATTTCTCAGGTTTTAATAGCAGTCCAATATAACTACCGATCATAAACTGGGAAACATCCAAAATCCCTGGTGATAGTGACGGACCTTGGAATCCAGACATCGTGGCAATGGCAGTTCCAAGAATCGGCCCTAGCAAGAATGGGGTAGGAAACTTAAGCCTTTTTGCTAAAAATGCACAAGCAATGCACAGTAAAGCAAATAGAATGAACGTTGGTAAAACAGGTCCAGAGAAGGGGAGTGCTTTTTCAATTAAGTCTGCGCTTGTCTGTGCAGGTGTATTTTTAAAGTAAGGCCCTAAAATTAGAAAGGGCACTAGGAAAATAATCATCAATAAACGAGCTACTTGAAGAAAGGTAACGGTGGTAATATCAATACCTTTGACTTCTTCTGCAAAAATAATCATTTGCGATAGCCCACCAGGAATACTTCCTGTTAACACAGTAGGATAGTCAACTCCTGAAAGCTTAGAAACGACAAAAGCAATTCCAGCACAAAATGAGACAAGTAAGACAGTCATTAGCAGCATGGAAGGCAGCTTAGCTACTATTTGTAGCAGTGCCGACTTCGTAAACGATAAACCAATTGAATACCCAACAATAATCAAACCGGTATCACGAATATAACTCGGCCAGAAAAACTGAATTCTAGAAAGTCTGGCTCCAATTAAAACTGCTGCCATTGGACCAAGAAGCCAAGGGATCGGTGTATGCAGAACAGTGAACACGAGTCCACCGATAACTGCTGATATTAAGGTTGCGATAAATCGAATTCTTTTGTTGTCTTTAGTCAAGGAAACCCCTTCTGTCTGAAAAATTATTTTTAACGACCTTCCATTAATGAAACACGGTATTTATGTAATTCACAATCCATAACTCCATTAACCACGGCTGGATCATTCTCCATAATCTTTTGTGCTGCTTCCCAGGATTCTGAACGAAATACACAAATGCCCATGGCGCCGTCTAAGCAAGGACCTGCGAGGATAAGCTTTTCCTCTGCCAAAAGCGCTTTTAGATATTGAAAGTGGGTACCCATAATCTTATTCTCTTCTTCTGTCATGGTCTCGATAAAATTTTCCCGCTTTGGCCTAATTACATACACAAACTCTTCCACATTCAATCCCCCAATTTACGATATGATTACCCTATTTTAACATGACCAGTGTGTTATGGTAAAAAACTGAACTTGTAATCGCAGAACAATTGGCAGGAGAATAAAAAATAATCTAGAACAATAAAAAGATGATGTTTTAGTTTTAAAGGGGAGTGCAAGAAATGAAAGTGGAATACTTATGCGAAGAGAGAGTAGCAGACTTTGCTGCCTATTGTAAGAAACACAAAATGGAATTAGATGACTCATTTTTGTATGACGAGCATCTAGCAAACTTTAAATCTGATAAGGAAAACCCGACCTATATTGTTACAAATCACAAGGGTAGAATGATAGCAGTAGGCTCATTGATGTTGAATGATTATAATCGGCGCGGGAGGAAAGCGCGCTTTAGGATTTTTCATTCCGAAGAGGACCATCTTGAGAACTACCAAATGTTGATGCATGAGTTGTTAAAGCATACAAACGAGATAGATGAACTGTTTCTGTTCGTCCCATTCAATAATGAAGAATTAGCTCAAGCTATGGAACAATTGAAGTTTATGGCGGAGCGCTACACGTTCTTACTTGTTAGGGAAAATGAAGAGGTTCCAGAGTTCAGCTTGCCAGACGAGTATGAAATTAAGCCATTCCGTTTAGGCGTGGATGAAGAAGCCTGGTGTACGGTTCGAAATGCAGCCTTTGCCAATTTAAAAGGAAGTGAAACCCCCATCACACCAGAAATGGTGGTGAAAATGATGACAAATACGGAACATATCGAGGGGGCATCGCTGATCCTTTTTGACAAAGAGCGCCCAGTAGGAGTTATTCGAGGGGCTGTCGATGAATATGAAGATGCACCTATTATGAATATCGGTCCCATTGCAATCGTGCCAGAATATCAGGGCAAAGGCTTAGGAAGGATTCTGCTTATTTATTTATTGGATTTTGCAAAGAGAACGGGTTATGAAAGAACCATTCTCTGTGTTAATGCAGAGAATGAAAGGGCCAAAGCGTTATATATTCAAGAGGGATTTAAACAAGTAGAGGGAGTGACATGTTATACTTTTCGGTTATAGAATGCTGGATGTGAAATGAAACAAGAGCAGTTCACCTTAAGTAAACTGCTCTTGCATGATAGGAATGTGTTTAACGGTCACTACTTTCCATACGGTCATGTTCATGGCCATGTTCATGTTCATTTTCAAATTCTTCTGGGCTAAAACCAAAAGGTCCTCTTGGTCTATGTTGTTCTACTCGGAAGAGGGCAACAATGGTTTCAATACGAATAGCGACTATCGTAGAACGCATCCGGCCTCGTGTCTCCAACACAATCACGTCACTTCCCACTTCAAGTAGTCTTCCAGTAAAAGTACCTTGAAGTGTTACCACCTCAACTTCCCGCTTGATTAACTCATGGGCAAGTTGATGGAAATTTATCTCTGTCATACCTCATCATCTCCTTCACATTACATTAAATGCAATTTTATAAAAAACGCACCATTTTTTTTGAATTTTTTAGGTATTAATCCAAATAAGCTGCGAAGCCAATGAAAAGACGTAAGAAAAAAAGTATCATTAATTGAGTAACAAGGGGTGTAGTAGTAGAAATGAAGATACATAGTAATTTTTCAAAAGGTAACCTGGATGAAATGAGAGCGGTTTATCGATCAGTGGGTTGGATGAAACATACGAATGAAATCATCGAACAAATTTTCGAGGCAAGCAATGTCGTAGCTATTGTAGAAATGGATGATCGAATTGTTGGATTTGGAAGAGCCATGACTGATGGAGTGTTTAATGCGGCTATATATGATGTGGTCGTTCATCAGGAATATCAAAAGCAGGGCATTGCTAGAAAAATAATGGAGTTTCTCCTAAACGAATTAAAACATGTTTCCTGTGTTCATCTAATTGCGACAACGGGTAACGAAGAATTTTATCAAAAGTTGGGATTGAAAAAGGTGAAAACAGGGATGGCGAGATATTTGAACCCAGTATTAGAAGCTGAGTATTTGGAGTAGAACGTTTCGATAAACAGATTGTTGGTTCTACGTGACTGAAGAGAACGGAAAAGCGAGCGACCGGTCAAGTAGAACGGCTCTATGTGACCGAAGGAAAAGAACAAGCGATCGGCGGGTTGCGTAGACCGGCTCTATGTGACCGAAGAGTAAAAAAAACGAGCTCGTGGTAACGTAAAAGGGTTCTATGTGACCGAAGCAAAAGAACAAGCGATCGGCGGGTAACGTAGACCGGCTCTATGTGACCGAAGAGAAAGAAAAAACGAGCTCGTGGTAACGTAGAAGTGCTCTACGCGACCGAAGCAAAAGAAAAAGCGGTCGGTGGGTAACGTAGACCGGCTCTATGTGACCGAAGCAAAAGAAAAAGCGATCGGCGGGTAGCGTAGAAGGGCTCTATGTGACCGAAGCAAAAGAAAAAGCGATCGACGGGTAACGTAGAAGGGCTCTATGTGACCGAAGCAAAAGAAAAAGCGATCGGCGGGTAACGTAGAACGGCTCTATGTGACCGAAGAGAAAGAAAAAACGAGCTCGTGGTAACGTAAAAGGGTTCTACGCGACCGAAGCAAAAGAAAAAGCGATCGGCGGGTAACGTAGAAGTGCTCTACGCGACCGAAGCAAAAGAAAAAGGGGTCATTGGGTAACGTAGAACGGCTCTACGCGACCGAAGCAAAAGAAAAAGTGATCGGCGGGTAACGTAGAAGGGCTCTATGTGACCGAAGAGAAAGAAAAAGCAATCGACGGGTTGCGTAGAAGGGCTCTACGCGACCGAAGCGAAAGAAAAAGCGATCGACAGGTCACGTAGAAGGGCTCTACGTGACCGAAGTGCATAAAAAATCAGCACCACGGTCATCTATCAAAATAAAAGACCAATAAAATGAGGCAATCCGTATCAAATCCCATTTGTTAAATCCGCACAACCCGCCCTTTAAAGGCATTTTTCCAATAACCCTGTGACATATCGGCGATGGCAACACCTGTTGAGCTCTGAGAGCCAATGAACTTACCGTCGCCGATATAGATACCGACATGTCCGTCCTTTTTATACGTATCAAAAAACACGAGATCCCCCGGCTGCATATCTTTTGCAGAAATCTGTCTGCCATCATTCTTAATACCAGAAGTAGTAGTCCCGATAGGAATCCCCGCTTGTGCAAAAGCCCAATGGACAAAGCCTGAGCAATCAAATCGGCCACGTTCAACATCATTCGCACTTCTACCGCCGCCAAATACATAAACTGAATTGCCAATATACTTCTTACCTGCGTTTATTACCGTGCTTATGTAATCACTTTGTTTAGCTGGTAACGCATTTATGTATGTTTGTTTTACAACTTCTTTTTTACTAGCTTCTTCTTTGACTTGCTTCTTTAACAAACTGTATTCATTCTGTTGTTTAATCAGATGTGATTTTAATGTCTCTAAGTTTTTTTTCATATCGGCTATTTCAGTAAGCTCTTTTTCTAAAGCAACTTTCTTAGCATCATATTCCCTTTGTTCCGTTTCCTGCTGTTCCAACAGAGTTCTGTCAGCTTCGGCAATTGCAGCGACTGCTCCAACACGTTCCACAAAATCACGAAAACTAGTGGAACCGAGCAATACATCAAGGTAGGAGACATGCATATCTGTATGCTGATAAGATAGAGCGCGGTCCTTCAATACACTCTTCCTTTTTTCCATACTTTCTTCTAAAGTTTTCATCTCTTTTTCAAGTTTTTCTACCTGAGCTTTTGCAAGTTTGCCATAGTTTTCATTTTTTAGAATTTCAACATTATTTGCATGAATAGCATCGTACACGCGTTTCATTTGTTCATTTACATTATTTAGGTTTCCTTCAAGGTTGGGAATTTCTGCTGCAATGGTTGATGGATTTATGGGAGTGGTAGACTGCGATTGTGTTTGAAGGTTTTGATTATGTAGGTTGGTTAAAGATTCTGCATATACACTATGTAAAAATGGGTTTCTTGCTGCGGTAAGTATAATTGCCATACTCAATATCATTAACAACTTTTTGATCACCAAACACCACTACTTTCTTAAAAAATTCATTGAATCTAGCTACTATAATTTTCTAAATGTTCGTACTATTTAATGTATCAATATTGTAGCAAATCATTCTATCAACTGTGTTATAAGAATATTACATTTTTATAACAGAGGGGGAGAGAAACTGTGTAAGATTTTATTACACAATCGTTGAAAGTCGGATAGTTTATAGATAGGATTTAATTAAATAGAAAATGAGAGTAATTAGGAGGCTTTTATGGAAATTAGAAGCGATGATTTAACTGGACCCGAAATTGCAAGTTTAATAAGTGAGCACCTTTATAACATGTCATTGAACTCTCCACCGGAAAGTATTCATGCTTTAAATCTTCAGCAGCTAAGGAAGCCTGAGATTACGTTTTGGAGTGCATGGGATAGTGGAGAATTACTTGGATGTGGTGCACTAAAAGAACTAAATAGTGAACATGGGGAGATCAAATCCATGCGAACTTCTGCCTTGCATCTAAGAAAAGGTGTGGCGAAGCGAATGCTTCAACATCTTATTGAGGAAGCGAAGTTACGTGGTTATCAACGAGTAAGTTTGGAAACGGGCTCAATGGATGCATTCGAACCAGCAAGAAGATTATATGCTAACTTCGGATTTCAAAATTGCAAGCCTTTCTCAGATTATAAAGAAGATCCCAATAGCGTATTCATGACACTAGAATTATAGTGTGTATATTATAAAAAAACCGTACCTATAAAGATACGGTAACTTCGTATTTATACTGAACTTTTTCTAATTTGATGCTTAAGCTGATACATGATTTGCTCTGAAATGGCTGTATATCCAGCTACATTGGGATGGACACCATCTGGGGAGAGGTTTTGCAGCTTATCTCCATTAATGACCTTTGTTGTTTCAATGACGATGGAATCTGGAATTTGATTCGCAACTTCATAGATATGAAGATTCCATTTGGGCAGCATTTTGTCTGCTATAGAATACATTTGATCATCAGGATGGATGGGGTTATACAATTCTAGAAATACAATCGTGGCCTTCGGATTCACTTTGGTAATTCTGGTAGTAATCTCATTAAGATTTTTCGTAAAAGAGGTTTGCAGTTGATCGTAGTCTTGAATGACGGTTCGAAAATTTTGACCACGGGCCATGCGAAGAACATCATTGCCACCAACATTTATGGTTACAATATCAGACTGCTTAATCGATTCATCAAAGCGACCTTCCTGAACTAGCTTGTTTAATTCACCACTAGTAATCCCATTGATTCCTTGGTTATCAAAGGAAACCTGTTTGTTGGTCTGTTTCCCTAATTTAGTAGAAAATTGGCTTACAAAGTTCTCATTCGGTCCAGCACCAACTCCTCGTATAATTGAATCTCCAATGGCTAAAAGGTGGAGTTCCTCTGTTTTAGCATTTTGGAAATAGTTAAGATACGAGATTTGATTGGGTTTATGATTAACAGCAACCGCTGTCTGTTTTTTCATTTTGTATATCTGATACTGCGATAGTAAAACCAAGCTGAAACCCCAAGTCCAATGATGAAAATGAAGATTAATAGATATTTTAATATTTTCATAGCATACACTCCTTGATTAACACTATTATAACAAGGTTAAAAGGAGAATGGTTTAGGGGGTCATTTCCAAAAGGTAAAAAACCATCTTCTTGTTTGAAAGAAGATGGTTTTAAAATAGCTATTTTGCTAATGTTTGATCGGCATTTATCTTTGCAATTGACTTTTCGTCTTTCATACGACTAAAAATAGTTGCTAAGATTGGCCCTGAAATGTTATGCCATACACTGAAAATAGCACTTGGAACAGCTGCTAGTGGAGAGAAGTGAGCAGCTGCAATAGCAGCACCTAAACCAGAGTTTTGCATTCCAACCTCAATGGCCACCGCTTTTTTCTTCGAAAGATCCATTTTGAATATTTTACCAAACGTATATCCCAGTAAATATCCAAGGCAATTATGTAGGACAACTACCGCAAAAATAATTAATCCAGTTTTGGCAATGGCTTGTTGGCTAACAGATACAACAGCCGTCACGATTGCAACAATGGCGATAATAGAAACTAGCGGCAAGACCTTCACACTAGCTTGTGCTTGTTTATTAAATAGCTTTTTAACTACAACGCCTAGAATGATAGGGAACAGTACGATTTTTACAATGGATAGAAAAAGACCGCCTGGATCCACAGGAATCCATTCGCTCGCAAGTAATAAAATAAGTGCAGGTGTTACAAGTGGAGCAAGGATTGTTGTGATGGATGTAATGGTAACACTTAGTGCAACATCCCCCTTAGAAAGAAAGGTCATAACGTTTGAGGCGGTCCCGCCTGGACAGCAACCGACTAAAATAACCCCAACTGCGATTTCTGGTGATAAATTGAGGCCTTTTGCCAATAGAAATGCAAGGGCTGGCATAATTAGAAATTGACCAACCACGCCGATGGCCACATCCTTTGGCCGTTTAAAAACTTCTTTAAAGTCGTTGGCAGAAAGGGTTAGACCCATTCCAAACATAATTATTCCTAATAATAGCGAGATGTGTGGAGCAATCCATGTAAATGTAGCGGGTGAAAAGAATGCAAGTGCTGCAAATAGTAGCACCCAGATGGCAAAAGTACTGCCGACAAACTGACTAACTTTTTCTAATGTTTTCATTGTGTTCAGCTCTCCTTTTATATATTTCGTGATGCAAAGTATTATAGAATATTATTTTAATAAACACAATAGTTTGAATATTATTTTATTTTTTAAATTTAAAGCGGTAGTGGATGAAAGCGTTTTCTGAGTGTTGAAGGACTAAATTATGTAGAAAATAGGGTGAACTGTCCTTAAATAAGGTGGATGAAGGACAAAATCAAGCGGGAGAACAAAGAAACTGTCCTTCATAAGGTGGATGAAGGACAAAATCAAGCGAGAGAGCAGTGAAACTGTCCTTCATAGGGTGGATGAAGGACAAAATCAAGTGGGAGAGCGAAGAATGTGTCCTTCATAAAGTGGATGAAAGATAATAGAGCACCAGCATCCTGGCGTCAACTTTAATTGAAGATTATTAACATCTTTTGTTCATATTGAATATGAATAAATGAAACTTCTGCGAATGGAGGAGGACCAATGAACATCACATACGAGTATCGTTTTGGATTGCCGAGGAACATTGTCTGGAAGTATATAAAAAATGAAAATATTCTTAGGAATGCTTTGCCGGGATGTAAGTCATTTATTGAAACATCACAAGGAGTATACAAAGCAGAGTTGGATGTTAGCATCGGTCCTGTCCAAGATGTTTTTTCACTAGAAATTCGACTCCTAGAAAATCAACAGTCAACCTATCAACTCCATGTAAAAGGAAAGGGAAATGTTGGGGACATTGTGGGTAAAGCAGATCTTGTGATAAGTGACGTTCAAGGAGGATCTAAAGTTACATGTAAGGCTGATGCGGAGGTAACGGGTGCCATTGCATTGGCAGGAAAACGTGTATTAGATTCAGGCGCGAACAAGGGTTTAGATACCTTTTTTAAAAAACTGGAGAAACAAATCAAGCGGATAATTTATGAAATGAGAAGAAATGGCAGATAATAGATGATGTGTACAAAAAAGGAAAACAATGAATATCCGGTTTTGTTAAGTATTACAAAGATAAAGTATATATAGGGAAACGGCTATCAAAATGTTTGCGAATTTGATAGTCGTTTTTATTTGTATCTAAGGACTTGTACAGTACATTAATAAACTATATTTTCTAGTTCGGGTAATATATGGTAATATATTACTGATGGAAAACTAGTTAATTAGTTTTTTCTAAGATTAAAAGAATGTTGGAATTTAAGGGTGATTCAAAATGTGGGGACAAATTAAAGATTTTTTTCATTTCGAAATGTTAGTTGTTGTGATACCTTCGATATTTGCTTTGTATTATAAGCTACATTATCCTTGGTATCTTTGTGTTCTATTTTTTATTGGTACAATCGTTCTTTATAGTTATTTTAAAAGAAGATTTACAAAAAAGAAAATAGAAGAGAGTTATCTTAAGGGGCATTAAGGAGGGTGTTGAATTAATGGTAACATTTCAAACCAAATATTTTGAATTACACCAGTTAGCAAATGGAGTGTTTGCGGCTATAATAAACCGAGGTTCAGGCTGCATTGCTAACGCGGCTATTATAAATCTAGGTGGTCAAACATTAGTATGGGATACCTTTCAAAATCCAAGGGCTGCTGAAGAACTTCGTAAATTTGCTACCATTGAATTTGGTGATCAGCCTATTATGGTTATAAATAGCCATTATCACTTAGATCATTGCGGTGGCAACCAAGTTTTTAAAGACTGTACTATTATTTCTACTATTAAAACACGGGAAGCAATGGAGTCATTAAACCCCAAGGTTATTAAAAATATGATGAGTCAACCTGACCAATCTTTTGAATATGCAAATAAAATTGACCAAGAAACAGATCAGAATCGAAAGAATGATTTGACCCTTCAATTTGAAGATTACAAGGAGATTTATGGTACAATCTTCAACCTCCAATTAACGCTTCCAAATATGACATTCGACCAGTCAATGAACATACAAGGACAAAATAGGACAGCACGTCTACTCTGTTACGGTGGAGGACATTCTCCAAGTGACCTTTTTCTTCTATTAGAGGAAGAAGGAATCCTTTTTATTGGAGACTTAATAACAGTCGGAAGCCATCCTTTAATCAGATATGGGAATGTGGAAGAGTGGTTTAAGATTTTGGATAGGATTGAAATTTTATCTATTAATCAGATTATGCCTGGACACGGCGTCGTTGTAGGAAAAGAGCAATTAAAGGTAATCCGAGATTATCTAAGCAATTTGATGGAAATAGCAAACAAGTTTGTTGCTAGTGGAAGAGCAGCCGAGGAAATACAGGACTTAAAAGTACCTATAGAATATAAATCTTGGCGACTCCCACATCTTTACTCAAGCAATATAAAGGAAATATACCTTTCTTTACAAAATAAACTTCATTAAAGGGACAGTCCCCCACTGCTTTAAAGCAGTGGGAGACTGTCCCTTTTCAGGTTTGTTAGAAAATCAGGCTTCTGTTTAGTTCAAGCTGAATCACCGATACGTATAAATAAAATAGTGACCAAAGGAAAAATACTGAAAAGATTTTAATCTCCGAAAGTCTATTTTCGAATGAAAAGGGAGGTTAGTGGAATTATGTCTAAGAAAAAGGTAACAGTAGTCATGCCTGTATATAACAGAGAACAATACATTGAAAAAGCAATCATTAGTGTATTAAATCAAACATTAAAAAAATGGAAAATGATCATTATAAATGACGGCTCAACGGACGCAACAGCCGATATTATTGAGAAATTCACATCTGACAAACGAATTCAACACGTAAGACTTCAAAAAAATCAAGGAACGGGAAATGCCTTACAAACGGCATTAAATATGATTGATACCCGATATTTTGTCATTGTGGACTCCGATGACTGGATTGAACCACAAGCATTAGAAGTGCTGTTAGATGAAATGGAAAAACAGCCAAAGGAAACTTCTCTGGTATTTTCAAATACTGTTTGGTGGCATGACAAAAACGGAGAGTTATATAAAGGACATATTGAGAAACACCGTTCATTTCAGGATAAATATGATTTTTTAATGTATAGGCCCATGGTGTATCCTCGTTTCTTTCGAACAAAAACCGTTCGTAAAGTAGGTGGATTCCAATCGAACGATCCGTATCATGGACGTTATGCGGAGGACAGGTATCTCCTGCTCCGATTAATTGCCATTAGTCATTTTCATTGGGTGGATGCCAATCTTTATAACCTAAGAATCCATGAAAATAATATAACTCAGGGTAAAAATCGACTATACTTTGCTGATGTCTTACGTTATATGTATTCAAAACAGTTAAAAGAATGGGGAGACCAATTTCAACCAATATATGAAGTCGATCAATATGGTTGGTTGTATATAAAAGAACTAAAACCTACTGAATCGGCCTTAACAGGTTTGAATCCTGTTAAGGCAGGGATGGAATACATTCCTAACGAGAAAGTTACCGTAGTCATGCCTGTATATAATCGAGAAAAATACATTGATAATGCAATCATCAGCGTGATAAACCAAACATTAAAAAAGTGGAAAATGTTGATTATTAATGACGGCTCAACGGATGCTACCGCCGATATTATTGAGAAATTCACCTCAGACAAAAGAATTCAACACGTAAAACTTCCAACCAATCAAGGAACAGGTAATGCCTTACAAACGGCATTAAGTATGGTCGATACTCCTTATTTTGTCATTGTTGATTCCGATGATTGGATCCAACCACAAACATTAGAAGTGCTTTTAAATGAAATGGAGAAACAACCAAAGGAGACTACTCTAATTTATTCAAACACCATTTGGTGGCATGAAAGAAATGGGTTGTTAAAACGAGGACATATCGAAAGACATCGTTCCTTTCAGGATAAATATGATTTTTTAATGTATAGACCCATGGTATATCCTCGTTTTTTTCGAACAGAAGCGGTTCGTCAAGTAGGTGGATTCCAAACGAATGATCCTTATAACGGACGTTATGCGGAGGACAGGTATCTCCTGCTCCGACTGATTGCCATTGGGCATTTTCATTGGGTGGATGCCAATCTATATAATCTGAGAATCCATGACAATAATATTACCCAAGGGAAAAATCGAATATACTTTGCAGATGTCTTACGTTATATGTATACGAAGCTATTAAAAGAATGGGGAGACCAATACCAACCAGTATTTGAAGTCGATCAAGATGGTTGGTTATATATAAAAGAGTTAAGACCTATCGAATCCACAACCCCTGTGAATGTAGTGATGGAGGAAGTGGTTAGCGAAAAAGTAACAGTAGTCATGCCTGTATATAATCGTGAAAAATACATTGAAAATGCGCTCACCAGCGTGTTAAACCAATCATTAAAAGAATGGAAAATGATTGTTATTAATGATGGATCAACGGACGCGACAACGGATATTATCGAGAAATTCACCTCCGACGGAAGAATTCAACATGTTAGACTCTCCAAAAATCAAGGAACGGGAAAATCGTTACAAACGGCATTAAGTCTGGTCGATACTCCTTATTTTGTCATTGTCGACTCTGATGATTGGATCGAACCACAAACTTTAGAAGTGTTGTTAAATGAAATGGAGAAACAACCAAAGGAGACTTCATTGATCTATTCAAACACAGTTATTTGGCGGGAAAGAGAAGGAGTTTTGAAAAAAGTATTTATCAAAAAACACCGTTCCTTCCAGGATAAATACGATTACCTTAAATACGGGCCCATGGTATATCCTCGTTTTTTCCGTACGGAAGCAGTACGTCAGGTAGGTGGATTTGAAAACGATGACCCATATCAGGGGCGATTTGAAGAAGATCGGTATCTTCTTCTTAAATTGATCGCGAATAGTCAATTTCACTATGTCGACGAAGATCTATACAATTGCCGCTCACATGGTGATAACACTACGCAGCCAAAAAACCGAAAATACTTTGCGGAAGCGAAACGCTATATTTTTACCAAAATACTGAAAGAATGGGGTGATTATGAACCAGTATTTGAAATAGCTAGTGATGGTTGGTTATATATAAAAGAGCTAAAACCTATTGAATCCAAGACAACACCTGTGCAGGCAGTGAGGGAAATAGTGCCTAGTGAAAAAGTAACTGTAGTCATGCCTGTATATAATCGAGAAAAATACATTGAAAAGGCAATCACCAGCGTGTTAAACCAAACATTAAAAGAATGGAAAATGGTGATTATGAATGACGGATCAACGGACTCATCTGCTGATATAATTGAGAAATTCACATCGGACAAAAGAATTCAACACGTAAGGCTTCCAAAAAATCAAGGAACGGGTAAATCGTTACAAACGGCATTAAGTATGATTGATACTCCTTATTTTGTCATTGTAGATTCTGATGATTGGATCGAACCACAAACACTTGAAGTACTTTTAAATGAAATGGAGAAACAACCAAAAGAGACTTCATTAATCTACTCAAACACAAATATTTGGAAAGTAATAGATGGAGAATTGAAAAAATTATTTGTCCAAACACACCGTTCTTTTCAGGATAAATATGATTACCTTATGTACGGACCCATGGTTTATCCTCGTTTTTTTCGTACGGAGGCCGTCCGTCAGGTAGGTGGATTTGAAAACGATGACCCATATCAAGGGCGATTTGAACAAGATCGGTATCTTCTTCTTAAATTGATAGGGGTTAGTAATTTTCACTGTGTCGAGGAAGAGCTATACAATTGCCTATCACATGGTGATAACTCTACGCAACCCAAAAACCGAAAATACTATGCGGAAGTGAAACGCTATATCTTTACCAAAATACTGAAAGAATGGGGTGATTATGAACCAGTATTTGAAATAGCTAGTGATGGTTGGTTATATATAAAAGAATTAAAAAGTAAGCTTTAGCCGGTTAACACGAATCAAATCATTTAGAAACTGTAAAAAACTCTCTTTTGAGTAAAAGAGAGTTTTTTACAGTTCTCAATCCTAATATTTTCACCCTTTGGAATTTATTTAATGATTCCAAATTTTTATCGCTAAACCAACCAATGTAGGCTATCTTATAAGTTTTGTTCTCTGCGTATTTTATTAAGTAATACGCGGCAGCCAGCGGACACAAGTCGAAAGGTTTCCTCAAAATCACCGGTGAAAAATGGATCAGGGATATCTTTTTTGTGCTTAGTTAGGTCGAGCAGCCTAAATATTTTTGGATGATTGGGCTTGCCCGTTATCATATAAATATTTTTTATATTGCTTTCGTCCATACCGATAATGTAATCGAACCTCCTAAAGTCTTCTTTCTTTAGTTTGCGTCCAACTAGGCCGTCAGAATAGATATTGTATTTTTTTAATATATTTAATGTTCCTTCATGCGGCGGGAAGCCGATTTGTAAGGGACTAGTTGCAGCGGAATCAACTTCAATTTTATTTAGCAATTTTTCCTTTTTGACTAAGTGGCGAAACAAAGCTTCTGCCATCGGTGAACGACAAATATTCCCCAAGCACACAAATAAAACGTTGATCATTCACTTTACCCTCTTTTCCTTTGTAATGACAAAGTATGTATGGAACAGAAATTTGGAACGGCTTTAAGGGCTTAAACTAAATTGAAGTCTGTAAAAAACTCTCTTTTGTCAAAATAGAGTTTTTTACAGACTTCAATCCTAATTTTACTATTTATAGAAATATAAGTCTATTACTTTTTTGTAATTCCTTTAAAATCAAGGTTATAAACTTAGTAAGCTGAAAGGGTGATGATTATGTTTTTTGATCAAGCTCCATATGAATGTAAAGTGGAGTGGGGAAGGCGAGGTGCAAGAGAGGCAGCGGATAGAGGAGATATTGTCGTCATTGTCGATGTTCTAAGTTTTTCATCCACAGTAATAACTGCCTTACGAAATGGGGCACACATATATCCGTATCCTCGCAGCTTAGATGGAAAAAAGTATGCGAAAGAAATTGGCGCTGAGTTTATTTTAGGAAGAGCAGAGGCAGCGAAAATCGGAAAGCCCACGTTATCACCGGTTTCTTTTGGACAAAATCATAGGGACCGAAAATATGTTTTGACCTCAGTTAATGGGGCATTTTGCACGTGGATTGCATCCAGAGTTCCTGTCCTGTTAATTGGTTCTTTCCTCAATGCCGAATCTGTGGCAGTAGCTGCTAATCAAATACAAAAGCAAACGGGCTCCAATATTACGGTTATCCCTTGTGGTGAACAATGGGGGGAAGTAAAGGAACACGAAGATTCTCTCCGCCCAGCCATTGAGGACTATTTAGGTGCAGGAGCTATAGTTTCCTATTTAGAAGGAAAAAAGTCTCCTGAGGCTGAGCTTTGTATGACTTCGTTTCTGCATACAAGAGTAAATCTTGATGAATTAATTTGGGATTGTGGGAGTGGTCGAGAGCTACGGGCAAGAGGGTTTGGAGCGGACGTCACACATTGCAGCCGTTTAAATGTATACCAAACCGTTCCGATATTGAAAAATGATCATTTTATTGAATATGCTTAAGAATTGTTTCCTTAAGACCATCAACCAATGACGTTGATGGTCTTACTTGATTATGTATCATTTATTAAGCATTTTGAGGAATTTGCGCTTTTTCTGTCTTCTTAAATAGTAACCTCTTTAAAAACGGAATAAACCAGCGGTCTAATCCAATTTTTCCAGCATTTAAACCGGCAATTAAAATGAATAAGCCTAGTAAAACCATTTGTGGATTGGTACTGGTTGTTCCTGAGAACATATAGGCAAAGTTCATAGTTAGACCCATTAGTATTGAAAATGAGGTAAAGATGCCTAAAATTAATCCGAGACCGACTAAAAATTCACCCCAAGGAACGAGAACATTAAAAAGGTCAACATATGGTAAGGCGAACTCTTTTATGAACGAACCCCACCAGGGTTGAACGGAAGGGTGGTCACCTGCCATATTTTTTATAGCTCCATTTAAAAATCCTGATGCATCGAATGCTCCACTAGAGATTTTTCCCCAACCTGCCTGGAGCCACTGCCATCCAAGATAAAGTCGCAGGACCGTAAGTAACAGTGAAACGAAAGGGTTTTCCTTTAAAAATTGAATAAACATACTAAACGCCTCCTCTTAATTGATAACGATTATCATTATCGGTTAGAATAGCATTCAAGTCAACAAGTGAAAAGTACTAAGTTTCAATCATACCGAATAGAACAATATTCCTATTCCACCATTAATAAACAAAAAGGCCCATTCTTTTTAAAAGAAGGGCCTTAAGGAAATTGTACTCTTAAAATCTAGTGAATCTAATCGTTTTGTTCGAACTATCAATTTCTACTTCTCCGCCAATTGGAAAGGTGAAAATAGGCTGAGTATGTCCAAAATCCACATCATATAACACAGGAACTTTCTTAAGCTGTGGATGCTTATCCAAAATGAACAGCAGCTGTTCTTCCGTTACTTTTGAAACTCGCTGGAATCTACCAATAACAAGACCCTTTATGTTTTCTGCAACTTGTAAAAGGGAAGTAAGGTCACGTGCGAATATCTCAGGAATGGTCAATTCATCATCTTCAATAAAGAGTATACAATCCTTAAGTGCAGGCATATAGGAAGTGCCTTGTAATAAGTTCAGGGTGCATAGATTCCCACCATATAATGTCCCCTTTACCGAACCTTCACTGTACGTTTTCCATTTAGCCTCTTCAAAATGACGGTTTTCATGGTCTAAATACCATGAATCATCACTCCAGACAGGTGAGGCTTCCACGCTGAAATCTTCTGATTGCATAACGCATTTCTTAAAGAAAGTAGTTTGATAGTCCTGTGCTTGATCCATTTGAAAACTGGAAAAATGCGGTCCTGAGTATGTAATGAATCCAGCTTGAGTGGTGATTGCTGTTGCTATAGCCGTAATATCACTATATCCACAAAATACTTTTGGATTTTTTCTTATTAATTCATAGTCCAAATAAGGTAATACTTCATTGCTATTAAATCCACCTATAACAGTTAAAATCCCTTTAACATTTGGATCATGAAATGCCTCATGAATATCCTGTACCCTTTTTTCAATAGATGTAGAGTTTTGTAGATCCGATGCAAAAATGTTTTTTCCAAAGGTTACTTTAAAACCTAAATCTTCTAAACGTTTCTTAGCTTGTGTGACGCCTGCCTCTGACAATATTCCTGCACTTCTACTTGGTGCCACAATCCTTATTTCATCACCAACATTTAGTTTTACTGGTACATGCATTATACTCACTTCCCTCACTAATTATTTTTTCTAATATATTCCACTAATCGGGGACTTGGCAAGATGTATTTGATAAAAAAAACATCCCTAAGTTTAATTAGAGATGTTTTTCATAGATGGTGTTTGGAAATGATTACGAAAATGAAAATATAAATGATGGATCATGCCTAAAAATACAGTAATCCATGCGGCAATTGCAACATATATCATCACTCTAGGAATAACAGTTAAAAACGATAAATCTAGAGCTTTTGACAATTGGTACGTGCTAGTTGTATACATGGCAAGCGGGAAGGCCATGCCCCAAAACTGCGGATCATAGGAAAGTGGATAGCGATGATAGATATGGCGCCATACCATCAGAATGAATAATAACGGAATCCACCATGTTCCAGTGATCCAGAAAAACAACGTAAAACCCTTTAAGAAGGGAGTTATTTCTATTAAAAAGGACCAGGATTTTGCATGTAAGATTAAAGTAGAACCTGATAAGGTAGTAATGGCAACTGCTCCCATATTTATCCAGTAAGGTGGTGTAAGGGCAGAATGATCTAACTTTAAGAATGTAAAACGATAGAAAATAAGTGTAATAATGTTGAGATACAACATGCAGCCAAGAAAATACATACATAAAGCAAAGAACAAAACGATTTGCTTTCCAGAACCTACGTGTGGAGAAAGCAGGGTACCGAGAATAGAAAGGGAATGGGTGGCAACTGCTACAATCAACCAAGCACCGTTAATTCCTTCAACCATCGGAGGTTTATCCCGTCTCACCGTCACTGCTGAAAAGAAGGTATACATAATCACATGCCATAAAAAAATAGCAATGCCCCATAAGTAAATCGCAATCGTATATTGGTTTGCGACAAGAATGAGTTGGCAGCCAAAGACACAGGTTCCGGCTACTAACGTGAAAAATCCCGGCCCAATTGTATGGCTTGTCAAATCAGCTGCCATTCTAGGAAAATAGCAGAAAATACGTGTAAGAGTCAGTACCCATAAAGAAAAATAGGCAATGATATTAATATATAATAATGTTTTTGAGATAACTTCCATTCCAAGCTGGTGTGTTCCTATCGATAATGCCCCAGTGGCCATGACTAAGGCAAAATAGCCAGGAAAAAGATTTTCTGCTTTATGTTTTAAGTAAGAAAACAATTTCTTCCCCCCTATAATATCTACCAAAGATCTAGTACCTATTTTATCATAAAAAAAGTCCTTCAAATTAAAGAAGGACTATTCTTACCTATTTAAACGGAATTAACAAAAACCATGGGGCTTTTAATAATAAACATCATAGCACCGCCTGAAATCATTTCTACTAGTATTTCCAAAATTAGCTAAATTTATGTCTAGATTCAAAGTAAAAGCAGGAGAAATGATTAGTTTGTTGAAATATTTTACAAGAGAAATCGGCCTGTAATTTAGGAGGGAGAATATGCCAACACATTTATTAGAAAATTTTAAAGAGTTTTTATCAGATTATCGAGCTTCTTGGAATAGTCTTGATCCAGAGAATATTTCAAGTCACGCTTCTAAGGATTTGAAGGTTAGATGGGCAAATCCTAATGCTAGGATTTCAGACTGGGGCTATGATGAGGCTTTTGTAGGGTGGAAGCAAGCATATAAAATGTACGAGGACAGAAATCCTCAATGGTTTTTTGAGGATATCCTAGTTGAAATTAATCAACAGCAAGAAGGTGTTGCAGTATTTTGGGTAAGCTTTGCGCTCGATGGGGAAAAGATTCAAGACAAGTTACTATTTGTTGAAAGCTTCCGAAAAGAAGATGGGGAATGGAAGAAGATTAGAGAATATGTTGAAAACAGTTTTGCTTCCCAATTTCCTTTGGTATGAAATACATAAGTATTGATAAGGGTGATTGAAACACAATCACCCGACTGTTAAAGTCATTTTCCCAAATTATCTTCCTATTCCGCCTATTTTGCAAACGCTTTTATGTGAAGTGTTTCACATGTATAATAGAAATATAGTTAGTCATTAATCTAAATTGGAGGAACTAACCATGCTAAATGAAATCTTGTTTGAATTAAAAAACTGGTGGTTTGGAGCAGAAGTGAACGAGTTTGATGAATTTGAACGGATTGAATCCAAGCATACCAGGGTTCACCATGATGAAGATATTTACGAAATTATTCGCGTGCATTGATGAGAGGTTTGTAAAAATAGTACATAAAGGGAGCCCTAGAAGTTTTCTAGGGCTTTCTTTCGACAATTGATTAACATGACATTTTAACTTCATAATGCTCAAAACCATTTTGGGATGCATATACTTCATACCACTTGTATTTTGGCGTCTTGAACCATTTCAGTTGTGGCAAATAAACCAAATAACATTCGTTGCCATTTGCATCTAACATCGATTTGAATACTTTTACATTTCCGTAGCCAAAAGTTTGATCCAAGTAACCCTCCATACCAGCTCTGACCCAATTCTTTTTTTCTTCCATTTCCTGCTTATGTAAATCCAACAGCCCTCCAATAAAAATACTTACCATGATTAAAGTGAGAACGATCAAACCGAAAATCACTAACTTTATCATAATACTAACCTCCTTTCTTCCAATTGATTTCAAATCGATTGTACATTCGTTCGTTGATGAAAAGTGTGATGGAAATAACAATTATCTTTAGGTTTTTGAACATTTGGTGAAGATTGGGGGGATAGAATTCTTTTTGGGTAAAATGATAGCCCAGTCCGATTTGAACTGAGCTATACATTGTCTCCACTTAAAGCCAGAAGCTTACTGAGTTACTTGTTTAAATAGTAATAGTCAAGTGAGGCTTACTAAAGTGAGTAGTTCCGCCGCCGCCCACTAGTAGGTAACCATCTTTAGGGAACACTACAAGTCTACTTGTATTATCAGAAAGTAATACTTGTACTTTAGCGTTGTCTACTAGAGCAGTATATTTGACATATCCAGTGGAAGTAATAGTAGTCTTCCAGTTATCATCAAATTCTGCTCTTAACACACGGTTGGAAAAAGTTTGATTTGATTCTGTTTTTGTATTTTTATTTGATCTTGTTTTAGGACCTGGTTTTTTCATTTCCTCTACCCTCCTTTGTATGATGCTCTAAATATTTTATTCACCATTGAGAAAAGGGTATGGACAAACTCTACATTTTGATCAATCGTCAATCCCAAATCATCGGTCGCTCTATATGTAACATTCGTAAATATTGCAAGAGTTGCCCAGTGTGTACTGCATCATGATAAGATTTTCGCTCTAATGTATCCCCAAGTGATCTCCTAATGGGTTTATGTGGCCAATCAATCATTGTTGTGCCAAGGTCATTAACATCCAATGAAGATACATAATTGATAAACTCCTCATGAAAGACAGAGGCCCTGTCTACCTCATCTTGAAGATTAGTATATGGAGATGTCGACAAATGTCCAAGTTCTTCTTCGGTTGGTAATCTATGATCCTTCAAAATCTTTAACCAACTTAAATCATGTAGTAATACATGACGAATGATTTCTCCGACAGTTAACGCATCCTTATCGGGTTTCCATGTCAGTAAATCATCTGGAAAAGCAGCTGCAGTGATTAAAAATCGGCGTCTACATTCCTTATAGTCTAATAAAAATAATTCAAGTGAATTCATATCCATTCCCCCTATGATAAGTTTCATTTATATTGTAAAATATGGAATTAACGATTATCATCGAAGTGTGGATTACATTTTTGGAGGAGGGGAAGAAATGAATTTTGATCCGATAGTTTCAGAGGTAGCAACAATCATTAGTGAGAAATCACGATCAACCATGTTATTAACTTTATTGGATGGAAGAAAGTATACTGTGTCGGAACTGGCAACGGCTTCAAAAATAACACCGCAGACTGCAAGCTTTCATTTAGCAAAAATGCTGGAGAAAGGGATTGTAAAGTCTGAAAAATTTGGTAGGCACAAATACCTCTCACTTTCCAATGCAGAAGTAGCCAATGTATTAGAATCTTTACTTTGTTTAACACCGGAACGAAAACCGAATTCGTTTAAAGAAGTTTCACGAAATAAAGAGATTCACTTAGCGAGGACTTGTTATGATCATCTTGCTGGTAAATTAGGGGTAGGGGTTACACATTCATTATTAAATCATAACTTGATTTCTGATACGGGTGAGAAGGATTTTGAATTAACTGAACAAGGGGAAGAGTTCTTTATAAATATAGGAATTGATATTAAACAAAGTAGGAAAAAAAGGCGTTCCTTTTCATGTAAGTGTCTGGACTGGAGTGAAAGGAGATATCATCTTGCCGGCTCACTCGGAAATTCCATTCTACAATTCACACTTGAAAATAATTGGGTTGAACGAATTCCTTCAACGCGGGCACTTAAGATAACAAATAAAGGGATGGCGGGATTCATGGAGGTTTTTGGGTTTAACCCTCATTTACTAATGGAGAATAAAGAAAACTTTACGATAAATAGGTGAGTATATTGAAATTTTTATTTAAAAATAGGATTAAACCAATAGCAATTGTTCAGTTGCTTTTATTTATCCCATTGTTTATCATTGGGTTCCTTGTTTTTAGAATGAAAGATCATGTCGATTTTTTCTACTTAGGAATGTTTCAAGGGATTTTTGCATTATATTGGATTCTAACAGCAATCGAAAATTTTATACTAAAAAAAAGAGGCTTTTCACTTGTTGTTTTCATTTTAGCAATAATGTTTATCTATTTTTCAATAAATTCATTCCACACATTAACCATTCAACAATGATGTTTTTCACAATAAAAAAGAGAAATAGATAAAATTATCGTATTTCTCCGTTGTGCCGATCTGTAACGCGTTGTAAAAAATCCTTTACTTGCCTCTTACAGTACCAGATTTCTCGCAAGGTCTTAGCTTGTTCAATATTTTCCTTTATTTTCAGATATTCTATGGTTTCTTGTTCTGTTAACTTTATTTTTGGGGTTGGGAACGGAATTAGTTCTCCCATATAATCACCTCATCCTTATGTTTATGTCAGGTACATTCATTTTGTTCGGTCGGAGTTACCATATAGCTTTTACAAAAAAATGTTTCATAGATCCTTTCACTGGGTAGTTAATTAAGGACTACTCATTCTAAGGAGGAAATTCAAATGTATGAACATGAGAAGCACTTGGTGGGAGTTTATGATACTGAGCAAGAAGCTATAAAGGCAGTAGAAGACTTAAAAAGACAGGGGTATGCAACAGATGATATTTCTGTTATTGGGGCGAATAATGACACAGTAAGCGAAATTAATGACGCGACTGGCACAAAGACGGAAGATGACCTGCTTGCAGGGGCTGCAACAGGTGGTGCCATTGGCGGCCTTGTTGGATTATTAGCAGGAGTTGGCGCACTTGCGATACCAGGTATTGGTCCCTTCGTTGCAGCGGGACCAATTGCCGCAACTTTATCCGGGGCAGCTCTCGGCGCTGGTGTAGGTGGGCTGGCAGGAGCATTAGTTGGAATGGGCTTCGAGGAAGATGATGCGGACCGTTATGAAGGGTATGTTAAAGACGGAAAAATCCTAGTTCTTGTTGAACGACGTCAATCTCGAGTAGGTGATGACCATTTTGATACTTTAGAGGATGATCGCCTTACAGAAAGAACATTGAATTCTAATGAACCAACAAATGCCGTACTTACTTCCGGCAATCCTAATGATCCACGTTTAAGATAAAATGAATAATGAATAAGAAGGGTACCTTACTTATTTAAGTGGGGTACCCTTTCATTTTATTATGTAGACATTGTAAAAAAAAGGTACAAGTTCTGACAAAGAAGGTTTGGAAGATCTGAAATTGTCAGAAGATGGCTGAAGTTCTGACAGAGTATCGCAGGAAAGGATCAACATTGTCAGAAGATGGCTGAAGTTCTGACAGACTAGAGCAGGAGAGGCCCAACACTGTCAGAAGATGGCTGAAGTTCTGACAGACTATAGCAGGAAAGGATCAACACTGTCAGAAGATCGCCCAAGTTCTGACAGACTATCGCAGGAAAGGATCAACACTGTCAGAAGATGGCTGAAGTTCTGACAGACTATCGCAGGAAAGGCCCAACACTGTCAGAAGA
>JBDOMM010000002.1:0-41350 GCA_039832695.1 Bacillus sp. (in: firmicutes) | reverse complement strand
TGGCTGAAGTTCTGACAGACTATCGCAGGAAAGGCCCAACACTGTCAGAAGATGGCTGAAGTTCTGACAGACTATAGCAGGAAAGGATCAACACTGTCAGAAGATCGCCCAAGTTCTGACAGACTATAGCAGGAAAGGATCAACACTGTCAGAAGATGGCTGAAGTTCTGACAGACTATCGCAGGAAAGGCCCAACACTGTCAGAAGATGGCTGAAGTTCTGACAGACTATCGCAGGAAAGGCCCAACACTGTCAGAAGATGGCTGAAGTTCTGACAGACTATAGCAGGAAAGGATCAACACTGTCAGAAGATCGCCCAAGTTCTGACAGACTATCGCAGGAAAGGATCAACATTGTCAGAAGATGGCTGAAGTTCTGACAGACTATAGCAGGAAAGGATCAACATTGTCAGAAGATGGCTGAAGTTCTGACAGACTAGAGCAAGAGAGGTCCAACACTGTCAGAAGTGAACTCAAGAAAATAAGGAGTAACAGTGTATTTAAACAAAATAGAGTTTCTTGATATTAAAAAGCCTATATCCCAAAGGATACAGGCCATAATCTAGCAACACCGCGACACTTTTCCACCCTTACCATTATAACGGGCTTCCTGTGCCTCACAAAAGAATTCCTTCCGCGATTTAATCGGATCCTCTGGATGATGTGCCTTCATGTGTTCTACATATTTCTCATAGCTTGGCACACCGACCAGCAGGGATAAAAATTGTTTCCGGTATGAAAAAACGTCTCTCAGTTTTTTAAGCATAGTGTTTGATATCTCCATCCCCCCGAGGAACATATGGGGATTCATGTAAATCCATTTTGTGATTTTTCAAAACCTTAATCCAGATTCGGAAGGAAGAAATCAATACAGCTATTACTACAACCATGAAAAATCCACAAAGAGCAGCATCGATATAGTCATTGAGCAAGACTTGCTGCATTTGTTGTTTATTTGCAGCAGGTGCCAATACTTTCCCACTATCTAAAGCTTCCTTGAAAACCTTAGAATGAGCCAAAAAGCCGATTTTTGGATTCTCATGGAATAACTTTTGCCAGCCAGCGGCCATCGTCACAATTAATATCCAGGTGGTTGGAACCAAGGTGACCCATACATACGCTCTTTTTCCCATTTTGAAAAGTACTGTAGTACCTAGGAGTAGGGCGATTGCAGCGAGCATTTGATTGGCAATTCCAAATAACGGCCATAACGTATTGATCCCACCGAGCGGGTCAATTACCCCCTGATACAGAAAATAGCCCCAACCAAATACACATAATGTGGTTGCGATAATATTTGGAATCAGCGCTTCTGTTTTTGCAAATGGCTTATAGGCAGCACCAATAATATCCTGAATCATAAAGCGACCAACACGTGTTCCGGCGTCAATGGTTGTCAGAATAAAAAGAGCTTCAAATAAAATGGCGAAATGGTACCAGAAGGCCATAAGTGTCTTGCCGCCAATTACTTTTGAAAAAATAAACGCCATTCCAATCGCAAGAGTAGGTGCACCGCCTGTTCGTGAAAGAACGGTTTGCTCACCCACATCATTGGCTAGTTTGGTTAAATCGTCAGGTGTAATGGTGTAGCCCCAGCTTGATACGGTTTGAGCAGCCTGTACCGCATCCGTACCAATCACAGCTGGCGGGCTGTTAATTGCAAAATAGATACCTGGAGTCAGTACACAGGCAGCAATCATTGCCATTACGGCAACGAAGGATTCTGTTAACATCGCACCATAGCCGATTGGTTGAGCATGTGATTCGCGTTCAATCATTTTTGGTGTGGTGCCTGAAGAGACAAGCGCATGGAATCCTGAAACGGCACCACATGCAATCGTGATGAATAGGAAAGGAAACATATTTCCAGCAAATACAGGACCGGTTCCGTCAATAAATTTTGTCACACCAGGCATTTGCAAGTCAGGGGCAACAATAATAATCCCTAAAGCGAGACCTACAATGGTACCTATTTTTAAAAATGTGCTCAAATAATCACGAGGTGCAAGAAGCATCCAAACGGGCAAAACAGAAGCAATGAATCCATAAATAATCATCATGATTGCAATGGTTTCACCTGAAAAGGTAAACATGCTTGCAAGATCAGCATGCTGAGAAACGTATTGTCCCCCATAAATAGATAGCAGGAGGAGAACTACCCCAATGAGCGAGGCCTCACCCACACGACCGGGGCGGATATAACGCATATAAAATCCCATAAAGATAGCAATTGGGATCGTTGCGGCAATCGTAAACATTCCCCAAGGGCTACCGGTAAGCGCTTTCACAACTACGAGTGCTAAAACGGCTAATAAAATAATCATAATTCCTAAAATACCAATCATTGAAATCAAACCAGTGATAGGCCCGATTTCTTCTTTTATCATCTCACCCAATGATTTCCCATTCCTGCGCATGGATCCGAATAAAATGATGAAATCCTGAACAGCACCTGCCAGTACAACACCGACCACAATCCAAATGGTCCCAGGAAGATACCC
Organism: Bacillus sp. (in: firmicutes); assembly: GCA_039832695.1. GTDB lineage: Bacteria > Bacillota > Bacilli > Bacillales > Cytobacillaceae > Neobacillus. The sequence continues at coordinate 38,850 of JBDOMM010000002.1, read as the reverse complement.
CATTTGTGCAGCCAAAATAGGTCCAACCAACGGTCCTGCCCCAGCAATGGCCGCAAAGTGATGTCCGAATAGCACCCATTTGTTCGTCGGAACATAATCCTTTCCGTCATTATTGATTTCAGCAGGAGTTTGTCGCTGGTCATCCAGCTCGAAGACCTTCCGTGCCATAAATTTGCTGTAGAAACGATAGGCAACGGCATATACACAGATAGCGGCGGTTACGAGCCAGATGGCATTAATGCTTTCACCGTTGTTTAACGCCATGACAGCAAAGCCGGCAGCACCGAGTGCAGAAACAATCCCCCAAATAATGATAGATTTTAATGCTTTCATATAAACTATCCACCTTTCAAAATTTTTGTATTCCTCTAGAATTATATTTTATTAGTCCCATGAATTATATATAGGGTTATCCGATTTTTCTGAAAAAACAAAAAATGATTCTTTTTACTTATGTTAAGATATGGAAAAAAAGAGACTTTTAGAGTGGTTGGGAAATTTTTGTGGATTTTAACGATCGTCGTGATGAGGGAGCCTACCTTTGTCCTACTTTGAAATGAATAGAAAATTTAACCATGCAAGAAACCCCATTAATACTAATACTAATGTGATAGTTAAAAACTTACTCACAAAATTACTAGTATTCGTTTCCTCACTAATTACACGAAACACGACAACGTTCAACAATAAATCAACAACAACAATATAACAGATTATGACCTCTGTATGATTGGGCGATATCATGACCCCAAGCATAGCGCCCATCATACCTCCCATTATTCCAGCCGTCATTCCTTCTAAGGCAGCAATCAGAGAAATGGGTCTCCCTGTGAAGTACCCGACAAGCATCCCAATAGTTACAGCGATCATCGTGGGAAGAGTTAAATCTTTATCAACTACATAAATCCCTAAAATAGTTCCTATAGCGATGCTCGTCATCATAGAGTTAACCATACTGATCATCATACCTGTCATTTGACTAAAACGTTTTCTATTAATATATGTATAAAAAACAATCATACTAGTAAGAAGACAAATGAATACAAAACTAACACAAAGTAACATAGCAGCTCCACCCTTCCATTAGACCTCTAAAATGTATATGAAAGGAGGAGCTTGGCTCATACCAAGGTGTGTTAATTTTTGTGAAAAAATGTGATTATAATAGAAAATATCACACAAATTTCACATTTATATCTTGTTTATGTTGAAAAAATAACTTAATGTATTCATGTACAAGAAGTTATGTAAGTAGAAAGGAGGAACTAATTTGCTTCCAATTGAAAGGCAAAATCAAATCGTCGCGTGGCTTAAGGAAGAAGAAACGCTCTCCATTGCTGAGATTAGTAAGAGACTAAATGTTTCTGAAATGACAGTGTATCGGGATATTAAGCCCTTGCTAGAAGAAAATAAGATTAACAAGACGTCTGGCGGAGTATCATTGGTAACTGTTGCGAAGGTTTCGCCTAATGCTTGTACCTATTGTTTAAAAGAAATGAATAATCGACATCCGATGCAAATCATCACGAATCAACAAACAGTAGAGCAGTTCTGCTGCCCACATTGTGGTTTGTTACGCTATAAAGATATCGAAAAAAATGTCTCTCAAATCATTTGTCGTGATTTCCTACAAAACACAACGATAAGTGCGAAGGTGGCGTACTTTTTACTGGATGCAGATTTTAATTTGAATTGCTGCCAACCGCAGGTTCTGACTTTTGATTCATTAAAATATGCACAACAATTCCAAAAGGGTTTTGGTGGAACCATTTTGCGATTAGATCAGGCGGTAGAAGAAATAACAAAGAGAATGAGCGGGGAGAATGGCTGTGGGTGCAAAAGTTAGAAAGGACGTGCTGAATTGATCAATCATAAAAGAAGCGTTCTTTTCATTCTTATACTTAATTTACTAGTATTTTTGTACCCAGCCTTTGCTTCGGCACATGCATACATAAAAAAATCAACACCCTCTGAAAATGAGACCATTTTACAAGCGCCTGGAAAAGTAACGATTGAGTTTGACGAACCGATTCAACCATCTTATCATTCGGTGGAAGTGTTTGATTCAAAAGGAAATCGGGTGGATCAAAAAAATGAGCAGATTGATCCTAAAAATTCTTCTATTATTGAATGTGATTTGAACAATAACCTTCCAGATGGAACATACCGTATCCAGTGGAGAGTTGTATCAAGTGATGGACATCCAGTTCAAGGGGTTATTCCATTTCAGATTGGTCATACATCAAATGATTCAGAGAACATCAGTCAAAAGTCAAAAGGATATACACCTGAATGGGACCTTCTTGTGGTCCGGTGGCTTCAATATGTAAGTAATGCAGGGTTAGTTGGATCACTCCTATTTTACCTGTTTATTTTGCAAAAAGAATTAAGGCAAAATTTGTGGGTAAACAATGCTGTTAGAAAAATAATAAAAGTTTCTTTCCTGACATTGTGTTTAAGTATTATTTTGAGTTTACCATTACAGGCAACGATAGAATCTGGCTTATCTTGGAGTAAAGTCCTAAATATCCAAGTGTTAAAGGAAATGATAGAGAACACTCAATTTGGAAAGACATGGATCATACAAATAGATGGATTGTTTTTACTAGCGATATTTACATATTTATTATTAAAGAAAAGTTTGAGTCAACCCTGGGCACTCTCGATCTCACTTCTTCTGGGGATGGGATTGCTTTTAACAAAGTCATTTACAAGTCATGCTGCGTCATCCACTAATCAGTTCATGAGCCTAGCATTAGACTTTCTCCATTTATTAACTGCTTCGATTTGGATCGGAAGTTTGTTGGCTTTAGTAGTTTTGGTTCCATTAAGTAGACAGGTTGAAATAAAGCATTTTTATATAGAAACCATAAGACGGTTTTCCAAATGGGGAATCATCCTTGTTATTGTTTTAATCACCACTGGTTTTTGGAGCAGTCTCTCCTATATCCCTAATCCTCGGTCCCTTATTTTCACTGATTACGGGAGAGTTTTATTAGGAAAAGTAATACTTTTAGTAGTTATGCTTGTTTTTGCTACGTTTAACCTTATTAAAGGCAAGCGTAGCAAGGAAACAGGTTGGAGAGCTTCACTTTGGGGAGAGCTTACAACAGGAATAATTGTGTTAGTCCTATCAGTTATATTAACCAACTTGCCAACTGCTATGGCATCGCCTGGGCCGTTTAAGGAAACAAAGAAAGTTAAGAGAGACAGGATTACATTAGAAGTGACGCCGAATGTGATTGGAGAAAACTCGTTCTTCTTAAAGCTAACTGACCAAAAAGGAAAGCCTATCACAGAGATTGAACAAGCAACACTAACTTTTACTTCACTAGAAATGGATATGGGTAAAAACACAAAGATATTAGCGAAAACTAGCAATGGGAACTACAAAGCAAAAGGGTTTGATTTTACTATGTCAGGTGACTGGAATGTGCATGTCCATGTTTTGACAAAGGATTTAGATTCGATTGATACTGATTTCGAAGTCAAAGTAGGTAGTAAATAATAATCAACATAGAGGAGAATTATGATGAAAAGAATCATGAAAAAAATTTCAAAGGTCGTTTTAGCAACAGTTTTAGGTTTATTTGTATTCTCGAGTGTGGCTAGTGCCCATGTAACTGTGAATCCAAAAACTTCCACAACAGGGGCATGGGAAACATATACAGTTAAAGTTCCTGTAGAAAAAGATGTCCCAACCACAAAAATTACAATAAAAGCACCTGAAGGCGTGGAAATCATGTCCTATCAACCAGTACCTGATTGGACCTACACAGCTGACAAGGATGCAAATGGAAAAGTCAAAACCATTACATTTGAAGCTACAGGAGAAGGAATTCTTCCAGGTCAATTCCAACAGTTTACGTTTGTGGCTAAAAACCCAGAAAAGGAAACAAAAGTTGCTTGGGATGCCTTTCAATACTATAAAGATGGCAGTATTGTAGAATGGACAGGGGACGAGGGAGCTGACACACCACATTCCATCACAGATATTGTGGCAGGAGCTTCAACTGATGATCATCATGAGCATCAAGCAACAACAGAAGACACACACAAAGAAGAAACAAAGGATGTTGAGGCAACGTCCAATAATTTACCGTTAATTTTATCAATTTTTTCACTTATTCTATCTTTAGCTGCATTTGTTTTAGCTTTTCGTAAAAGAAAATAAGTAAGCAAAAAGAAGCACTGCCGACTTGATTGAGTACGAGCAGCGCTTCTTTTTTTAGTTCGGTTTTTTAGAATGATCGTCTAATCGTATTGGTTATGTCGTTCCAAAGCCCGTCTCTATTTCGACCATTACCTGTATCGGTTGTATAGTCTGTAAGGCGATTAAAGAAGTCAGTATCGTATGAAATATAAACATTGTTTACGCCTTTTTCCGCAGTACGAACTTGGTGAGCGATATCTTTTTCTAAATGAGTGGAGGCTTTCATGAAGTTTGCTCCACCATTGATACCAGTGTCACGGACACCTGTAGTCCCACCAATATTAGTCGTACCAGGTTTTAATGCATTGTCAGTATTATCAGTTGAAGTCACACCGGTTGTACCTGGGTAGTTACCGTTTAGCCCTGTTCCTGCTCCGCGAGCGCTTATATCATTGGAACGAGTCAAATCTGTTGTACTCATGCTGCCACCACGTGTTGTTGTAGTACCCATCCTTGCCTGGTTTTTACGATTGTGGAGTTTGACAGCCACATATGCATCATTGTCTCGAATGATGACATGCGCTAATTCAACAGCTTGCAATTTTTCTACACTTCTTCCAGCACGGTTAGATACTCGGAAGTTATCGTTTGAAACATTTGCTATATCTCTTAGCCCGTTGTTATTGTAGTTCATATTATTGGCATTTAAATTGTTTCTGCTTACGTTATCGCCTCGGTCATTAACTGCACAGCCTGTTAATCCAAATAGGGTAGTTGCTAAAACGAAAGTCGCTAAACCTTTTTTCGTCAAAAATGTCCACTCCCTTATAAACAAAAGTCTTACATACATATCGTTGCCTTTTTTAGTGGAACTATTCGATTCACGGATAGGTAAAAAATGTTCAATCGAATAACTGCCTTGTTTCGTGTCATGCTAAGATAACTGGGATTTTTAAGCTATAGAGGTGAGGGCACCATGACAATCTTATCAACAGGCGGAAGTGGCATTTATTTTAGTGTGAAAGGTGAAGGAACACCTATTTTGTTTGTTCACCCTCCACTGCTAACGAGTGCTAATTTTACACATCAAGTAGATGGACTTTCAAGAGAATTTAAAGTGATTACGTTTGATATTCGAGGACACGGGCGCAGTCCTTCTTCTGAACAACCGTTGACCTATCAGCTTATTGCAGATGATATGATGCACCTTTTGGACCATCTCGGGTTCGAACAGGCTTTTCTCTGTGGTTACTCAACGGGGGGCTCGATTGTATTGGAGTTTTTACTCCGTCATGCCAATCGGTCACAAGGTGGAATTATCGTGAGCGGAATGTCGGAGGTACGGGATCGTTATAATAAAAACAGGATTGCTATTGCAAGGACCCTGACGAAGCTAGGGGGACTTCCACTCCTAGGGTTCTCGGTCTCATGGAGCAATTCAAATTCATTAGAGAATTTTAAGAATATTTACCGCGAAGCGCTCAAGGGAAATAGTAAAAATATCGAGCAATATTATCAGGCTTGTTTAGAATATAACTGCACGAATCAACTTCAAACCATTGATAAACCGATATTATTGGTATACGGAGAAGGAGATACACACTTTCATGCCTATGCAAAGCTTTTACATGAAAGGCTTCCAGATAATGAGTTGAAGTTTATCGATGAAAAACATCGAATCCCTACCAAATCAGCTGAGGAGTTAAATCAACTTATTCGGGAGTTTATTGAGGCTAAGAAGAAGGTATATGGTCATTCGCTCATAAATGGGTAAGATTCGCTCATAAAAATGAAAATTCGCTCATACCACATTGGGATTCGCTCATAAATTTAAAAAATCCGCTCATAAGCAGTTAAACCGTCAAAAAATAAAGGGGGAACACCCAATTATTATTGGATGTCCCCCAAAAATTAAATAACTGTTTCACCAATTAGTAATACCTTTAGTTGTTCTTCTGGTAATTGTTGCTTTTTCCATTCTTTTAAGAGGCGTTCTAATGCTTCTGGTCCCGTATCATCTGCTAAACGATAAGCTCCATAATGCATGGGTACAAAGGTTTTAGCCTTCAATTCAATAAATGCTTTAACACTGTCTTCAGGCGAAATATGGGAAACGGCCATAAACCATTCCGGCTCATAAGCACCGATCGGAATAAATACAGTATCAATCGAAAATCGTTCGGCTACTTGTGTAAAACCGCGGAAGTAACCGGTATCACCAACAAAGTAGTATGTTTCTCCACCTTCTGGTTGAAAAATCCAGCCTCCCCAGTGAGAGGTGTTCATATCCCTCAAAGACCTTCGCGTCCAATGCTGCGCAGGAACGAAATGGATGGTTAAACCTTCGTATTCGGTGCTCTCCCACCAATTCATTTCTGTGACTTTGTCATAACCCTTTCTCGTAAAAAGAGACTTCAAGCCCACCGGAACAAAGTAGTGCGGGTTTCCTTTTAATTTTTTCAAAGTAGGAAAATCCAAATGATCATAATGACCATGAGAAATGACGACAATATCAATCTCAGGTAGTTCAGCTAACGAGATTCCGGGCTCTGTTAACCTCTTTTGAAAGCCCATGCGTTTTGCCCAAACCGGGTCCGTTAAAATGTTCAAACCATTTAACTGAAGCAAAAAGGTCGAATGGCCAATCCATGTATATGAAGGTTGGCTTCTATTGTTTTTAATTTCATTTACTTTTTTAGTCGGACATTGCTCGATATTAACCGTTAAATCCTTAATTTTACTCCGTCTTTCTTTTTGCCATTTCCTCATATCCTTGAATGATTTGTTATTTAAAACCTGATCCAAGTTTGAATATCGCTTCATACTCATTCCCCTTACTACGCTCAAATACTCTCTATTCTTATGCTGAGTATAGCAATATTTAACGGAACCAGCAAAAATTAATTAATCCTGTAATTGGCGAGAAGGAGACCGTAAATGAATTAAAGTCCGGAATGTGCGAGCAAGGAAGGGTCTCCAAATTTTTTCAGTAAAGTTAATCATAAATGCAGTTATATTCCCAAGGATGGCGCTTCCAAGGACATCCGATGGATAATGCTGGCCCATCCAGATTCGTGAAATGCCTACCAAAAAGGATAACAACCACAACCACAGGCCCCAAGTACGTTGATAGAGAAAGACAAAAGCAGATACGGCAAATGCCAAAGAAGTGTGTCTGCTTGGGAAAGAAGAATCCTTTCTAGAGGGGACAGGCGGTAATAAATGAACAGCCTGTTTCAGGAAGGGTCTTGGTCTAAAAAATATCCACTTCATGATGTGACTAAGTAAATAGGTGATACTTATGGTCACACCTGCAATTAGGGTTTTTCTTTTATTAAATTTGTTTCGAAATAAGAGTAAAAGTAAAACGATAAGATAGACATAACGAGTTCTCGTTGAAAGGTTAACCATGATGATATCGATTATGCGAGAATATCCGGCCATCCCGTTTATGGCTTTAAATATTCGATTATTCATAAAAAAAACGTCCTTTCATTTGCACTGAGTAATAGTGCTAGTGTCTCCAAAAGAAAGGGAAAAATGTAATGGATGCACCCTATGGGTCCACATATTTAGCCAGAATCAATTGGGCGTGCGCTGTAAATAATACAAAAAGAGTGAAATTAGAATTAGAAAGAGCGACCAGTGCCCCGTGATGACGGAAAAAAGAGAAGAATGGTAACTAGTCAGAGCGACCAGTGCCCGTGATGACGAAAAAAAGAGGAGAACGGTAAGTAGTCCGAACGACTAGGGCCCGTGATGATGGAAAAAGAGAAGAATGGTAACTAGTCAGAGCGACTAGTGCCAGTGATGACGAAAAATAGAGAAGAACGGTAACTAGTCGTTCGGACTAATGCCCGTGATGACGGAAAAAAGAGAAGAACGGTAACTAGTCAAAGCGACTAGTGCCCGTGATGACGGAAAAAAGAGAAGAACGGTAACTAGTCAAAGCGACTAGTGCCCGTGATGACGGAAAAAAGAGAAGAATGGTAACTAGTCAGAGGGACCAGTGCCCGTGATGACGAAAAATAGAGGAGAACGGTAACTAGTCGTTCGGACTAATGCCCGTGATGACGGAAAAAAGAGAAGAACGGTAACTAGTCAGAGGGACCAGTGCCCGTGATGACGAAAAATAGAGGAGAACGGTAACTAGTCGATCGGACTAATGCCCGTGATGAGGGAAAAAAGAGAAGAACGGTAACTAGTCAAAGCGACTAGTGCCCGTGATGAGGGAAAAAAGAGAAGAACGGTAACTAGTCAAAGCGACCAGTGCCCGTGATGACGGAAAAAAGAGAAGAACGGTAACTAGTCAGAACGACTAGTGCCCGTGATGAGGGAAAAAAGAGAAGAACGGTAACTAGTCGTTCGGACTAATGCCCGTGATGACGAAAAAAAGAGGAGAACGGTAACTAGTCGTTCGGACTAATGCCCGTGATGACGGAAAAAAGAGAAGAACGGTAACTAGTCAGATGGACCAGTGCCCGTGATGACGAAAAATAGATGAGAACGGTAACTAGTCGTTCGGACCAGTGCCCGTGATGACGTAAAAAAGAGAAGAACGGTAACTAGTCCGAACGACTAGTGCCCGTGTTGAGGGAAAAAAGAGAAGAATGGTAACTAGTCCGAACGACTAGTGCCCGTGATGACGAAATAAAAGAGAAGACGGTAACTAGTGATAGTAACTCTTACCAATAGGCTCTGTAATAACTAAATGTGATTTACTGTTTCTGAAAAATAAACGGAAAAATTCCGCTTAAATTGGGAAATATCCATATTTCCATAAAAATAAAGGAAGTTTTTCCGTTTATATTATACAAATCTTTAGATTTTGTCTTATTTAAAGCAGTTAAGCGGATTTTTCCGCTTATGTCTGCTTCATAAGCTTTCTTTTTATAAATTAACCGGAAATTCTCCGCCTATGATTGCAAAACCTACACGAAAATCTACCATGAATAATTCCTACGCTTTGTCTTAAATGAAAATATTAGTCCGATGGCACCTTCCCTTGGTCGATGGGGGATTGGTTGAAGATATATAGGAAGAACCCCACCGTGTTTGGTGGGGTCTTTAATAACCATGGTTTGAAAACCATTCCTGCAATTTTGCTTTAACCGGAATTCCCAATTCCCCTTCAATGGCATGCTCCATTCGAATTCCGATTTGCTTAGCATGACTCATATTGCCATTTTTCACTAACATCTTAATATACTCCCAATATACATCCTCGGCAAAATTATCATGCTCAAGGATTTTTTCATAATAGGCCATTCCTTGAGCAAAATCCTTTTGACTCCAATAATATTGCCCTAATTCTTTAAGCGTCCGAAGATAACTTTGTTTAGTAGATTCCCTAATGGGTTCAAGAAAGGCGTCATATGGATATTCAGCTAATAAATCACCTTGATAAAGACTCACCGCCATTTCTAGATTAGCCATTCGTTCTTCCGTTGACTGCCCAGCTGTTTGAATCAAAAGGCGAAACTGTTCAAGGTCAATCTCGCAATGGCTTTTATCTAGAAAAATAAATTCTCCGTTTTGAACGATATACTTTGATAGCTTTGCTGACTCCAAATCCGGCTCTAAGGCCTTTCTAAGAGTGGAAAGAGACACATAAAAGCGATTGTTTTGTGATGAATACGTTCCGTCCCCAAACAATTTTTCTAGAAGAATGTCTTTCGGTATTTTTTGCTGACTTTGTATGGCTAAAAAGAATAGAAGACGTAGACTGGACTTTCTTTGCAGGGCCACATCATGGCTGCCCAGCTGGAGCTGAAAGTGACCTAATAGCTTGATTGACAACTTACAATTCTGTTCAGAAGAAACGATGATAGATTCCCTAGGCTTATTACGAACCATTTCCAGTAATTGATGAACCATGGTGCAAAAATAACTGTAATGGGAAAAATATTCCGAAGCCCTCTGTAAATATTGTTCCGCCAGTATTGGTTCATTTTTCTTGAAATAAATCATTCCAAGTTCGAGATAGCCCCAGCCAAGGTCAGTATCTAACTTAAACTTTTCTGCTTCCGTCATACCTTGTTTAGTAAAGAGTAGAGCTTTGTCAAAATCCCCCTTCAATCGATAATATTTTCCGATGGCAATAAGGGGGTAAACTCGAGCTCCTTCATCGTCATATTGATTAGAAAGCTTGAGAAGCTCCTCGACAAATGGTTCTGCCCGGGCTAGTTCATTCTGTTCCAATAATAGCTCCGTTAAGACCCACGTTGCATGCATCCGGCTATCAGAGGAACCACCCAGTTCGATGTTTGTTAACGCCTTCCTTGCCAGCATAATTCCTTCTTCTATTTGACCATTGAAGCGGCAGCATTGAGCTGCCAGTGCAAGATTCACACAAATCAGGTCTGAATCACCAAGTATTAGACTGCCTTCATATGAAGAAAGGAATAATGAATACGCTTCATCTATTTCACCGGAATAAAACAAGATGATCCCAAGTCGATGTTCAAGATAGACGAGGGAAGAAGAAATACCTTGCTGTTTTAAGGAAGATAATGTTTGTTTTAACGGACCGATGTAACTTTCAAGGATTGGGTTGGGAACACTTCTGAATAAAAAATGAGAAAAAAGCGCCATCGAAATCGAAGGGCATATGGTTTCTAGAGATCCATCAAGTAATAAAATAAACCGTTCAGGTGTGTAAAGATTCATCATCTTTTGCATAAGCCTAGAAGCGTCTCCATAGCTATTCGCTGCTAAAAAATGGGCAAAGGCAAAATAATAATGATACTCCGCTTCGTATAGCTTAGCTGCGTTTAAATGTAGCTTCCGTACTTCATGCTTTCCTTTAGTTTCAAGCAACCTTTCATATAAATAGGCCCGAAAAAGGGGAAGATAGCTGTTTTTTCCTTCTTTATTTTTCTGAATATAAAAACGCTGGTTAAGACGTGCATTTGCCCATTCTTCTGGAACCACTTGTGTAAAAGAAGCAATCAGCTGATTATCCCATTCATGCAAGATACTGGTTTGCTGAAGGAAGTCAGTTAGCTCATCTGAAGCGTGTAACAACTCCGTTTCTAACTCCAAAAATAAATCAGAAAAAGGGAACATTCTCCAGTCCCAGCGGCGATGCTTCGGATGAACAGCCTTCCAGGCATCAAGAATCAGAGGAAGACTTGCAGGCCATCCTGATGTTTTCCTGTGAACAAACCCTACGTCATGCTCTTCCAAGGGTAATCCATTTTGTTGAAAATAGTCCTTTAGTTCTGCTGGTGTAAATACAAGTTGATGTTCGTTCATTTCCGCAAGCCGGTTTTGAACTTTTAATTTGGTATACGGAAAGGCAGGGCGCTGTCTGCTAATGACTACAAAGGTAACTAATGGGGATGCATGCTGAATCAGCTGTAGCAGGAAATCGCGTAGCATGGTTGATTCAACCAAATGAAAATCATCGAAAACAATGACTAATGGGTGTTCCCTATGAGCAAGAGTTTCGAGAATGGTGATTTCATGTCCTTTTTGTTGTGATTCCCTGATAGACAGGCCATGAGCGAGAAGATCCATAATCTCCGAAAAGCTTCGATTCAACTCCAGAAAGGAGAACCAAAGTGTCGGAATTTCTCGAGTACGAAGGTAATGGGCAAGTACCGTTGTCTTTCCATAACCACCGCCTGCTATGACACTGATGAGAGGTTTGGAAAAATATCGGTCCATCTCCTCGAATAAAGAAGCGCGTGTAAAGGAATAATCGCTGGCCGGAATCTGTAAATCTCTAGATAATACCATGGAGAATGCCTCCTTTCCTGTAAGAGTTTGTAAGTTTAGCATAATAGAAAAATTATAACATATGTAAGAAATTCATGGAAAACTGTAAGAAATCTGTAAGGTGGAGGGGTTAAAGTTAAGGTTAGGGACAGTCCCCCGGCGATTTAACGCAACGGGGGACTGTCCCCAACAAACTAAATCATCCAAAAAAAGGAGACAACACCAAATGAAAAAATTAAAATCAAAGACCTTATGGATATCCATATTCGTTACTATTTTTCTATTTATTGCTTACGTAGTCATTCAATATTTTTTCGTAAGCCCAAAGGAATCAGGTGTGGTTCAAGGGAAACTGGCTACGCCACATTTCCCTTATAAACCATGGATCGGTTTCTTATATGTCCATATCATTGCAGGGTGCACTGCTTTTATTATTGGTCCTTTTCAATTTCTCAAAAGACCAGTAGGAAAAGGGGCAGCCCGCCATCGTAAACTAGGCTACATCTATGTTCTGTCTATCGTCTTAGCAGGACTCGCAGGCATGTATTTATGTTGGTTTGCAACAGGCGGAATCATCAGCGGATTAGGATTTTTCATGTTAGATCTATTATGGCTTGTGACAACGGGAATGGCGTTAAGAAAAGTCCTTCAAAAAAAATTCACCGCACACCGCCAATGGATGATTCGCAGCTATGCCGTTACCTTTGCATTTGTAACGTTCCGACTGTATTTACTTCCTTTTACATTATTATTTGGCCTTTCTATACAAACAGCCATTCAACTAGCTTCGTGGCTTTGCTGGATCACTAATCTATTACTAATTGAGCTTTATTTAAGGAAGAAATCTGTTAATAAGGCAGAAATTACTCGAATGAATAAAATCACAACAAGAAAAGAAGGGATTTAACCATGATGAAACGAAAGGATATTTACCTGACTTTGATTATTAACGGCCTTGTTCCATGGGGGATTTATATGATCTTATCTAAACACATGAGCAGTGTCGCTGCACTTTCGATTGCCACTCTTGCACCTTTAGCGGATAATCTATATTTTCTCTTGAAACGGAAGAAATTAGATGTTTTTGGATTGCTTATGCTGTTTACATTTATTTTAACATTGTTGTTAGTTATGCTCGGAGGCAGTGAAAAACTGTTACTGATAAAAGAATCATTTATCACTGCGGTGGTTGGATTTATTTTCTTGGTCTCGCTTTTACTGAAAAAGCCATTAATGTTCCATCTAGCGCTACGTTTTATTGGAACAAGCGGATTTGCAGATAACTGGAAATATGATTATTTCCGATTTGTTATGCGGCTCATGACTTTTGTCTGGGGCATGGCACTCGTTCTTGAAGCAACAGTACGGATTACCTTAGTGTTTGTCCTATCAACAGCTACGTATCTAGCCATTTCGAACATCATTTTATATGGCTTTATTGGCGGAGCCATCATATGGACTGTTTACTACCGTCGAATTTCCGGAAATCGACTAAAACTCATTATCAGTAATGATATGTGAGGTGTGGATCATGAATATAACTAGATTATCAGAAGCAGATAAGGGTCACATTCTATCATTATTTAAGGCTGTCACAGCTGAGTTGCGAAAAGGCGGTATCAAACAATGGGACCGTTTTTACCCCAATCGATTTGTAATAGGTAAAGACCTGAAAGAGCAACATCTTTTTGGAGTGAAGGAAAAGGGTCAGGTGATTGCTGTCATTACTGTTGACCGGAACCAAAGCGAGAAATATCAGACCGTCATATGGGAGGATGATGCAGAAAAAGCCGGATGCATCCACCGGCTAGCTGTTCATCCAGAGTATCAAGGTAAAGGGATAGGAAAACAACTATTACAATTTGCGGAAGAACAAGTGCGGAGGGAAGGTCTTCAAAGCGTCCGTTTGGATGTATTTTCATCTAATCCATCAGCCATCTCCATGTACGAGAAAGCAGGTTATCAAAAAAGAGGGCAAATTTTCTTTCCTTTCAGGAAAAAGCCTTATTTCTGCTTTGAAAAAAGAATTGAATAAGATAGGAGGAAAGAGTATTGGTAGTTTTGTATGTATTAGCAGCAATTGGACTCTGTTTGATTCTTGGAGTCCTTTACCAATGGGCAGCTACTAAATATGACGAAATTCATTACCCTGCACCAGGTAGGTTTGTAGAAATCAATGGACGAAAGATTCATTACCAGAGCTTTGGGATAGAAAAGGGACCTGTAGTCATTTTTGACCATGGCTGTGGAATCGGTTCCTCTTCCTTGATTTGGAAACTGGTTGCTGACCAAGTTTCGCTGTTTGCTAGAGTGATTACTTATGATCGAGCAGGATACGGCTGGAGTGATCCGGGTCCTTATCCGCGAACGAACGAATTAGCTATAGAGGACCTTCGCGTTTTAATTGAAAAAGTCGTTTTGAAAGGACCCATAGTTTTAGTAGGACATTCCTATGGCGGGTTAAACGTGCGTCTTTTTGCTAAAAAATATCCGAATTTAGCAGCCGGTTTCGTCCTGGTGGATGCCACCCACGAGGACGAACTAACCAGTCGTTTCCCAGACAAACATGTGAAGGGACAACTGATGGGACGCAAAGCCTTTAAATTACTAAGGTATATGTGTTACTTCGGTATGTTAAGAATCATGGGGCATTTCCGTGCTTTCTCTCAATTACAAGAGATTTTAAGAAAGTTTCCTAAAAAACTACAGCCCATCTATCAATCTACCCTCTTTTTGAATAAAACAGCAAAGGCCGTAGCGAGCGAGTTTTCTCACCTTGATTTAGGCTACGATGGTGTAAGAGGGGCGTCACTTGGAAATACCCCATTAGTCGTCATCAAAAGTGGCATAGTTGAAAATCTAAATGGATACTCAGATGTGGAAGTGGCAGAAACAAAAAAAGCCTTACACGAAGTAGCCGTAGAAATGTCAAAGCTATCGACAAATGGAGAGTTATGGATCGCAGAAACAAGCGGCCACAATATTCATGTCGAGGATCCTGATCTGGTAGCAAAAGCAATTCGGTGGTGCCTGTCCCCCAGTACGTTAAAGCGGGAAAGGATCGATTGATGTAGAAAAAAGGGTTTATCTTTTATAAGGAGAATTAATTTATTAGGAAGATGTTAATGAGAGGATGATGGACATGAACATTTCAAAGGTAACTCCCATTAAAAATGAGATGGGGGCTGTATTTATCCATGTGAGTGATTTGAAAAAATCAGTGGAATGGTATGGTAACATTTTAGGATTGAACGTGGATTTAAATGAAGTAAACTCCCCTGTTTATAACATACCCGTTCGTGGGACAACTGGATTGACTTTAGATGATCATACATTTGATCCGAACTTTAAGCATCAACCAGGATCCGGTCCGATTTTTAATTTTATCGTTGAAGATATTGATATGGCTTACAGTTTTATCAAAGAGAGCGGGATAGAAATTGTAAGAGAAATCGAAAGAATCGGAGAGCACTTTGCATGGTTTAACTTCGCCGATCCTGACGGTAATGTGCTAATGGCTTGTACCTGCTAAATGAAAATATTACCCGCTATTGTATTGAAAAGTGCACTCCTTATGAAAATGGAGAGCACTTTCATGTGGGTACTACTCTATCTTTATGCCTACATCAAAAACATAAGGCTGCTTTGGTGCAGTAATTTTTGAAATCTGGTTTATTTTTAACATCGGGATTGAACTTCCATCATATTGCGTTTTCTCAATCGTCCCCGTTACTTCTACCCATTCATCCTTTTGTAAGTCAACTACATCACCTGTTGTCATCATTCCATAAACAGAAGCATCTGCCACACAACAGGTAATTCCAAATCGAGCAACGATGATTTGATTTTGCATAAAATCCTTTTCTCTATAGACAAAACCTTTCGTGGTAACAGATTTACCGATCATATTAGGTAGATTATCTTGAATGATATTCATCATCGGCACATATTGGTCATCTGTAATCGTTAAATTTTTTGCTTGAACCATTTTATCTTTTAACTGAGTGTATTCCGATTGAGTTAAGGGATCAGGTTGATTATCTAGTAAATTGGCGGGGCTACTGGCAACTGAAGACGAGTTGGATTTAGTAGTAGTAGATACATTCTTGATTTGATTCGTCTCTTGTGAATTTGCTCCCAGTTTAATAGTCCTGTTCAAGGCTACAGAGCTGCCAAGGACATTGCTCGAAAAAAGAAATCCCGTGATTATAGGAAATATAAACAGTACATAAAGAAATACACTTTTACTAATAGATTTTGGATAGGAATGTTCTCCCTCACAATCACAATGATAAGAATGGTTCTGTCCAGCAGTCCCTCTGATGGTCAGGAGAACTCCTAGAGTGAGTAATACAAAAAGAGTAAAGTAAATAAAATGAAGCATTTTAGGTGCAATTAGAAGAGAGATGTTATTTGTAAGAAGTAATTTAAACAAGAGCAACATAAATCCAATTAGAATGATCCCCCTTAACAGATAATGGAAGGATAAATCTCTTCCGTTCTTCATACAGCACCTCCTAAATAATGAATTCCTGTAGGATAAAAACAGCAAAATAAACAACAATCGGTGTGATAAATAGTAAAAATAGAACAAATCTTTTCTTGAAATAGGCGAATAACATTAAGGTATTCTTTATGTCAATCATAGGTCCAAAGACGAGAAAGGCAAGTAGCGCTCCTGATGTAAAGGTAGATCCGAAAGAGGATGCAACAAAAGCATCTGCTGATGAACACACGGAAAGAACATATGCAAACCCCATCATTACCGCTGGTGCAAAAGTGGTGCTTGACCCTACTGACAACAATGCATTCCGGTCAAAGAATGCTTGAAACAAACTTGCCAAAAAAGCTCCTATGAATAAATATTTTCCAGTATCAAATAACTCATCACTAGCATGGTAAAGTGTATCTAGAAATTTATTTCTTTTAGGATGATGGTGATGGTGGTCTTCATGTCGATGATCACTCTTAGTTTTTAAAACATTCTCTTTCTTAAATTGTCGGTAAATAATTAACCCTATTAAAATGGAACTGATAAATCCTACAAGCATTCTAGCATTTGCCATATAAGGTGTACTTCTAAAAGCGTAATAGGTGGAAGCATAGACGACAGGGTTTATAATAGGAGCGCTTAGCATAAAAACAACGCCTACATGCGCAGGCATACCTTTCTTAATGAGTCTGCGAACGACAGGGATGATGGCACACTCACAAATGGGGAAAATAATCCCTAACAGAGCAGCGGGCAGGACCGCTAAATAGGCATTACGGGGCAATACCTTCCGAATGGCATTTTCTGATACAAACGCTTGAATGATCGCTGATACAAATACACCTAATAAAATAAATGGAATGGCTTCTAAAATAATACTGAGGAAAATGGTGTTTACGTTAAAAAACGAACTGGGAATTCTAGTAAAGAGAGTAGTGTTTTTAAATACCTCAGCAAAGAGAAAGAGAAACATGAAACTGCAAAATAGTAGAAGTATAATGGTATCTTTTAGCAGCTTATTTAAAAAGCTCACAATTAAACTACCTCCTCGAATCTATCATTCCTATCATATGAATATGCTTAGTTAGTGAGAAAATGTCAGTAAAAAGGTGTTGACTAAATTAGAATTTCATTATAAGATTCAATTCGTAATAATTACGATTTGAAACGAATATGAAATTAAAAGACTACAATATTATTATTTTCTTTAAATCGGAATAATTCCTATTTAAAAAAGAAAAAGGTTTATGGAGGTAAAAAAGCATGAAGAGACTTCTAGGTATGTTCCTTATTTTTCTATTATTATTGAGCGGTTGCTCCAATGCAGTATCGACGAAGAACGAAAAAACTAGTGACGGGTCCAAAAAACTGCAAATTGTCACCACCTTTTATCCTATGTATTTCTTTGCCCAAAAAGTGGCGGGTACCTCAGCAAATGTTGAACTATTAGTACCGAACGGTGTTGAACCACACGATTGGGAGCCAACAGCAAAGGATATGGCACGAATTCAAGACGCGGATGTCTTTATCTACAATAGCCATTACTTTGAAACCTGGACCGATAAAGTACTAAAGAGTATTAATGATCCAGATTTAGACGTTGTTGAAGCATCCAAAGGAATTGAATTGATGGATGCACTTGAGGTTGAGGAAGGAGAAGGGGATCATGACCATTCTGAGCATACTTCTTCTAAAGATCCGCATGTCTGGTTATCTCCAGTGTTAGCTCAGCAAGAGGTAAATACAATTGCTAAGGCATTAGAGCAGGCAGATCCAAAAAATAAAGACCAGTATGAAAAAAATGCGGAGGCATTAAATTCGGAACTAGCAAATTTAGACCGTTTATACAAAGAGACAATTGATAAAGCAACGAAAAAAGAATTTGTTACCCAACACGCAGCATTTGGCTATTTGGCTAAACAATACGGCTTAACTCAAATTCCTATTGCAGGATTATCACCTGATGTAGAACCTACACTAGGGAAATTAGCGGAACTAACAGAATTAACAAAGAAGAAAAATATTAAAATTATCTATTTTGAGGAGATGACCTCTTCAAAAGTTGCTCAAACATTAGCTAAAGAAATAGGTGCTAATACAGAAGTATTAAATCCATTAGAAGGTTTATCTAAAGAAGAGCAAAAACAAGGTCTAGATTATATTGATGTTATGAAGAAAAATCTAGAAGCATTAAAGCTTTCAATTATGGAGTAATATAAGCATGTAAAAAAGACATTCAGAAAAGGAATGTCTTTTTTATGTGTCAATGTTTTTGTATTTAGTAGTTGTTCTTTCATAATTCTTGAGTAATCTCAGAAGGTATATGTTGGTGCAATAGACCAAGAAATAAACGGGAATGGAATAATAAACTTTCCAACCATTATACTTATAAACGTCTAAAATGAAAGCTAAATATTCAAATGCCGTATTTAGGAGAGAGATGAATAATAAAAATATAAGCTTTTTCATTACAGATTTATGATAAAACCATTTATCATAAATAAAAATGAAGGTATAGGTTGCAGGTCCATAGATAAATAAATATAAAAATAAATCCAATAACTCAAATTCCTTTGAATCCATCACATCATATAAATCAAGTGGGGGGCCAGCAAGGAAATGATCAACGGTTATTCCAATCGAAATATTAAATAAAAATAATATGATGCTGGTTGAATAAGAAAATCGTTTAGGAAGTAATTTTACAAAGATAAAGGTATAAATGACACAGAGAATGAGAATAAAAATTTCATTTTCATCAAACCTTTTTGGAAGGGGCATGGTTTATACTACTCCTTGTTAGCTTTTCAAATGCATATATCATAAAAAGGGACAACACTACAATACAGCTTCCCATAAATGCTGACCTACTAAATGTCCAATTATGTAGCTTTACTATATGAAATTGATTATTTAGAACTTCAAGATAGTAACAGACAAAGATCCAGCCAATTGATAATATAATTTTCAAGAAAAATCGTCTGAATATGTGTAGTAAGAAAAATAATGAGAGAGGAAGTAGAAACGTTCGGTCGATGATTAAGTGAAAAAGGTTTCCCTGCCGATTAGTTAATGTAAGTAATTGCTGATTAAGTGCGAAAATGTCATATGATAAAGTAACAATAAATAGGATGAAGAAAAAGTTACCTAGTGTTTGAATGGGTTCCTTTTTACAAGCTCTGACCCAATAAATTAAAAGAATCATACATATAAGTATTTTGATTAAAGGAAACATACGTTTACTCCTTGGCCATACCGTAATAAGATGATTATTTCCTAATATTCATTGGAATATCCGTTACAAACCTTTAGATGAAATGAATCAAGTGGATGGTCAATTTTTAGCTGAATTGGATGGTTAATAATCTATAAAGTTAGGTTATTATTAAGATAATTATATAGACAAAAATACGGTATGGGGTGTATTATGAATATCATGTTTGGCTTAGTTATTTTAATCTTAATTATTTCAGTGGTTTCAACCTTGTTGATCACCAATAAACCAGATGAAAACTATAGCGGCTCTGCTAAAAGAAATACAACGAACTTAACTCTAATATATGTAGTTATTATTTTTATCGCGTTAACTTCACTAGGAATTTACATTTGGCTAAATTAGTCACTAAAGACAATGGAGATGATGAATGATGATGTGGACAATTGTTTCAATCATTGTAATTAGTTTAATAAAAATATTAATGACCTGCCTGCCAACGGGAACGGTGGAATGGCTGATGAGAAAATTCGATGTACATTCAAAATTGAATGTTCAAGAAGTGACGGTAACCCTTGATGGAAAAGAGATTAATGGCGAAGAAAAGGAAAAGATAATTAATAATTTTAATGAAGCTATTTTTATAGAAAAACAATATATCTTCCCGGGAACTGAGGAGCATTATTTACACCCGGAGAACAGTAAAACACCATTAGTCATCGAGTCGAAAAGTGGTAAACATCCTATCAGGTTATTGGTATTCCAATATGACGACCATGTGGATGTAGTCAAACAGTATAGGAAGAAAGTAGCTGCATATAGTTTAAATTCTAAAGATCTGCAAAAGTGGTCTTTAAAAGGTCCAAAGGCTGTAATTTAAACCATCGATTATAGAAATGGCTCAGTTATGAAAACTGAGCCATTTTTTATGTTGTTACAGTATGAAGGGCATCTGCAAACCTTCTTATTCCTTCATGGATATTTTTTTCTGTTTCCCTGGAAAAAGTAAAACGAACATATCCTTTCTCAGAACCCATCGTTGAACCCGGTACATAAATAACACCACGTTTTATCGATTCTTCTAATAGGCGATTTTCATTAAACTCTTTTTTTATCCTGCACCAAATATGAATCCCCCCGTTAGGAATAGTAAATTCCACGTGTTCCTTTAAAAAGAATTGAAGGCTTTCCACTATCTGATTCCTTCTACTTTCTAGCTGCTTCACTAAGTAATAGATATGGGAGGAAAAATCTTTCGAACTTAAAAATTCATTGGCGATCCATTGTGTATAGCTTGCATGCCCAAAATCGACTTGCTGCTTGGCATCTGAGAGCCTTTCGATTACCGCTTTTGGTCCAATAATCCAGCCTATTCTTAACCCAGATGCAACGATCTTGGTTAGTGAGCTAATATATAGAACATTCCCATATCGGTCTAATGATTTTAGAGTTTGCATCTTTTCTCCTGAAAAAGAAGTTAAACTATACGGATCATCTTCCACAATCGGGATGCCATATTCAGAAGATAACTCTAGGACTTTTTTTCGTTTTTCTTCAGTTAATAACGTTCCAGATGGGTTTTGATAAATAGGATTCAAAAAAATCATCCTAATTCTATGCTTTTTATATAATTCAGATATGTCATCAGGGTTGATTCCGTCCTTGCCCACTTGTAAAAAATATGTTTTAATACCTGCGGATTTAAAAACAGGCAAACCGTAATGATAGGAAGGATCTTCGATAGCAACAGCATCACCAGGTTTTAATAGACACTGAACGACGAGATGAAGCGCTTGTTGTGCTCCTGATGTAATTAATATGGAAGATGGATCTGTTTGTATATTCCGAAACTGTTCAACGTGTTCGCTAAGTGTCTGACGTAGAATACGATTTCCTTGTGGATGGTCATAGCCCAAGTTTCCAATAAAGGATCGATTGGAGGTAATTTCTCTAAGTGATGTCATTGGAAAAAGATCCTGAGACAATTCACCACTGGCCAAATTTATTAGTTCTTGAGCTGCCGTTTTCTTATGTATTTTTTGTGTAACAGGCAAATTGGGTAAAAACGTCCCTGCCTCAATATATCTGTTCCAACTAGGGATACGTTTCTTAGAAATTCCCCAAATATCTTTGCTAATGGTTGTTCCACTGCCTCTATTCCTATCAATCAGTCCATTTGATTCCAATAGGTCATATGCTGCAACCACTGTACTTCTGTTAATACCAAGTTCCTTTGCAAGGCCTCTTTCGGAGGGCAAGGGCATATCATGTGAAAAGGAACCATCTGCAATTCCATCTTCAATATACGAAGCAAGTTGTTTATAAATGGGAACTTTAGAACTTCTATCGGGTTTCCAGTCCATTTTTTACATCCTTTAATCTTGAATATTTTTTCACTATTGTATCCTTTTTCACTATAATATGCATTCCAAATGCTAGGAAGTTTCCTAAACAGGAAGGTGAAATAATTTTGGAGGCGAATAAATTCTAAGACAGTAATCATAGAAATAGACGGTGAACCGATTGGTCAATATGATGAATGTTTAGTGAAAGGAGAAACCATGGAAGAAATCAAAAAGAAATTTAACTCAATTGACGAATACATATCACAATTTTCTCTTGAACTTCAGGATAAACTGCAAGCCTTAAGAAAGGTAATAAAGGAGTCTGCACCAGATGCAAAAGAAAAGATAAGCTATCAAATGCCAACTTTTGTTTTACATAAAAATCTAGTGCATTTTGCTGCATATAAAAATCATATTGGCTTTTATCCAACTTCAAGTGGAATTGAGGCATTTAAACAGGATCTATCAAATTATAAAAGTTCTAAAGGAGCAGTACAATTTCCTGTAGATCAGCCTTTACCATTTGAATTAATTCGTAAGATAGTTAAATTTAGAGTTGATGAGGAGCTAAAGAAAGCAACAGAAGCCAAAGTGAACAAGAAAAAATAATTTTGCAGCTTCATTACTTTGCACTAATTACAAAGGGGGTAGGGCATTGAAAAAAAGAGCAGTAGGTTTTAATGGTCCATTGGTTTCTGAGGTTGGTCTCGGTTGTATGGGGATGTCATGGTTATATGGAAAGGCAGATCGGAGTGAAAGCATTGCTACAATCCATGAGGCTCTTGAACGAGGGATAACACTCTTTGATACCGGGGACCTCTATGGTGATGGTCACAACGAACTACTTTTACGTGAAGCATTACAAGGAACACGTCGAGACAATGCTTTCATTGCAGTAAAGTTCGATGGCAAGCTGCACAACGCTGATAAAAAATCATTTAGATACTGATAACCGTCCAAGTACAGTGAAAACTTTTCTTATGGATACTTTGCAGCGCTTAGGTGTAGAGTATATAGATCTTTATCAGCCAGCTCGCGTAAATCCTAATGTCCCAATTGAAGAAACAATCGGTGCCATTTCTGATATGGTTAAGGCAGGATATGTGCGGCACGTAGGACTTTCAGAAGTAGGTGTGGAGTCCATTCGCCGCGCACATGCTGTCCATCCAATTAATTGGTTGCAAATAGAATATTCACTTTTTAATAGGGTCGTTGAATTAGAAATCTTGCCCACTTTACGGGAATTAGGCATTTCATTATCTGCTTACGGAGTTCTTTCCAGAGGGTTGTTAAGCGGAAATTGGTCAAAAGATCGAGAGTTAGGTTCAGATGATGTGCGTGGTACAGCTCCGAGATTCACAAGCGAAAATATTGAAAAGAACTTGGTCCTTGTAGAGGCATTGCGTGGAATTGCAAAAGAAAAGGAAGTATCTGTTTCGCAGATGGCAATTGCATGGGTTTTATCACAAGGTGATGATGTAATTCCATTGATTGGTGCAAGAAAGAGGTCGCACCTTAACGAGTCGCTTGGTGCAGTTGAATTGAAGTTAAGTACAAACGACCTTCTACGCATAGAAGAGGCAGTCCCTTCAGAACTTGTTGCAGGCGAATATTACGCTAAACCACGGAAGAAGTGGTTCGTTTAACAAAAAGGAGTATGCAACAAATCTAATAGGTAAGCTCATTATCAATAGGTGATTTTTGGTAAGTAAAAAATCACCTATTGATTTAGTTTATAAATCTCACGAGCCATTGATTCAAGAATATAAACCACAGGAACCTGGGTTGTAATATTTGCTTCTTCGAAAAATTCCTCTGTAACATAATAAGGAATGTTGATATCAGACATTCTGGCAATGGTGGATAGTTTATTGTTAGTTATACTAATAATTTTACTACCTTCTTGTTTCAGTTGATTCAAATGAGTCACAGTAAAATGATTTTCCCCAGAGACTGATAACGCAATGGTGACACTGTTATTGCGAAGTTTTGTGTGAATCGGAAAATGCGGATCTTTAATATACAATGAAAACTTCCCTAAGCTAGAGAAATATCGCGCCCCGTATTCCGCAAGAATTCCTGAGCTTCCTATCCCTATAAAAATAACATTTTCTGCTGTGTAAACCAGACTCGCAGCCTGTCTAATTTTTTCCTCTAAATCTCCCTTTAATGTTCGCTCAAAAAACTCTACTATAGAATGTTGGGCACTTTTTATCACAGTCCTTTTATTTCCTTCTAAATGCAACTTAAGTTTGACTTTAAATTCGGAAAAACCCTCACAGTTTACTTTTCTACAAAAACGTAAAATTGTAGCTGTAGAAACATGGGTTTCATCGGCTAGCTCGCGAATTCGCATATAAGCCACTTTTTCAGCATTTTGACTGATATAGTTGTATAAAGATGTTTCTAATTCATTGAAAGAGGCAATGACTTCGTTGGAAAACATGGATTGGAACGCTCCTTTACCGTCAATAGTTTCATTTTATCATAAGAAACACAGTGTTACATTTATGAAACAAGTGACTAGTCATGTAATTAAAAACTAGATTCTTCTCCTTCATTTACTATCTAGCTAAAGGTAGTTATTATTCCATTATAGAATTAAACCAACAAACAAATAGTAAGGATTATGGAAAAATTCAGGAGGGCACTCTTATGAATAAATATCATTTCCCTGAAGGATTTTTATGGGGCGGAGCTACAGCAGCCAATCAGATGGAAGGCGGCTTTGATGAAGGGAATAAAGGATTAAATATTGCCGATGTTCTTCCAGGCGGAAAAGAAAGACTGAACATTCTCCAATCTCCTGGATTCAATTTTGAAATCGATCCAGAGAAATACTATCCGAACCATGAAGGAATTGACTTCTATCACCGCTACAAGGAAGATATCGCCTTATTTGCAGAAATGGGCTTTAAAGTATTCCGCATGTCCATTGCATGGACAAGGATTTTTCCAAATGGAAATGAGCCAGAAGCAAATGAGGAAGGTTTAGCATTCTATGACCGAGTGTTTGATGAATTGCACAAACATGGAATCGAACCTGTTGTAACGATTTCACACTATGAAATGCCAGTTACCCTTGTAAAAGAATACGGCGGATGGAGAAGTAGAGAAGTGGTGACCTTCTTTGAACGATACGTTCATGCTATTTTCAACCGTTACAAAAATAAAGTGAAATACTGGATGACCTTTAATGAAATCAATAGTGGTTTAATCATGCCAATCATGGGCCTTGGTTTCGCGATTCATAATGAAGAGGACAAATACCAGCCAACGTTCCAGGCGTACCATCATCAATTTGTTGCCAGTGCGATTGCTGTAAAAGCGTGCCGAGCAACAATTCCTGACGCGCAAATTGGCTGTATGATTCTCTATGCTCCAGTGTATTCCTTTGATTCCAACCCTGAAAATGTTATGTATGCCTTGCAGGAAGAACGATTCTTTAACTATTTCTGTGCAGATGTGCAGGTGCGCGGGGAATATCCTGCATTTATAAAGCGTTTTTTCAAGGAGCATAACATTGAGTTAGACATTAGGGACGGTGATTTGGAATTAATCAAGGAGGGTACCGTTGATTATATTGGATTCAGTTATTATATGTCTCGTACGGAGAAAAAGCAGAAGTCCGATCTTGAGAATGCTCAAGGCAATTTGATTGGCGGGGTGAGGAATCCATTCCTAAAGGCAAGTGATTGGGGTTGGGAAATCGACCCGGTGGGCTTAAGTATTAGTCTAAATCAATTGTATGACCGTTACCAAGTACCATTATTCGTCGTGGAAAACGGGTTAGGAGCCTATGACACTGTGGAAGCAGACGGCTCCATTAATGATGATTATCGAATTGACTATCTTCGCGATCACATCAAGGCAATGGGCGAAGCGATTGAAGACGGTGTGGAATTAATGGGTTATACAAGCTGGGGATGCATCGATATGGTCAGCATGTCTTCCGGAGAATACTCTAAGCGGTATGGTTTCATTTATGTCGACAAGCATGATGACGGCAGCGGGACATTGGAACGCAAGAAGAAGAAGTCGTTTTTCTGGTATAAGGATGTTATTGAGACAAATGGTGGGAAACTATAGGATAGAAATTGCGTCTTTGCAAAAAGCAGAGGCGTATTTTTTTGAGTAAGTTTGGGGGCTAATCTTGTGACTAGTGCCCGTGGTGGGTGAAAAAGAGAAGGAACGGTAACTAGTCGGAGCGACTAGTGCCTGTGGAGGTGGAAAAAGAGAAGGAACGGTAACAAGTCGGAGCGACTAGTGCCCGTGGAGGCGGAAAAAGAGAAGGAACGGTAACAAGTCGGAGTGACTAGTGCCCGTGGAGGCTGGAAAAGAGAAGGAACGGTAACTAGTGGGAGCGACTAGTGCCCGTGGGAGGGGGAAAAGAGAAGGAACGGTAACTAGTCGGAGCGACTAGTGCCCATGGAGGCGGAAAAAGAGAAGGAACGGTAACTAGTCAGAGCGACTAGTGCCCGTGGAGGCGGAAAAAGAGAAGGAACGGTAACTAGTGGGAGCGATTAGTGCCCGACGAAGTTGAAAAAGAGAAGGAACGGTAATTAGTGGAAGGATATCTTAGTTTTTACTAGAAATCTTAAATAATTGAAATTGTTTAAGGAGTGTTTTCAGCTGTGTTAAATATCGAGATACGAAGGCCAAAAACGAAGGATATTGATGAACTAAATCAATTTTTTGAAAAAGTAATCATAGATACTTTTACAAAAGAAGGTCTTGGAGATGAGTTAGAGGACATAGAAAATGAAATTGAAACGAAGAAAAATTATTTAGTAAGTGATCTTGAAAGTAATAGAAGGAAGCGATTTTTTCTAATTGCTATTCACTCTGACAAAATCGTTGGTTCAATCGAATACGGGCCTGCAAGCGAACTCATATGTCAATGTACACAGAATGCTTATAAAGGCATACCTGAGATAGGTACAGTATTTGTCCATCCAGAGTATCAAAGGTTGGGAATAGGAAATTTATTATTGAAAGCAATGTATAACACTTTAAAAAGTGAAGGAATAGAGGAGTTTTGTTTAGATAGCGGTTATGTGCGTGCGCAAAAAATCTGGAAAAGGAAATTCGGAGAACCTGAGTTCTTGTTAAAGGATTATTGGGGCGAGGGATTTGACCATATGATTTGGAAAGTAAAGGTCAGCGATTTGATTTAAGAACACGAAAAAACAACTCCAAATTTGAAGTTGTTTTTTAGAATATGTTAGATAACTAATTTCAGATCTTTTTTGTCATTCTTTGTTTTGTTTTTAAGTTGAGATTCCAATTGAGCTAAGTCATATTGATCTTTTTCTTTAAGCCCATTAATAATTACATTTGATGCATAAATACAGATTAGAAACACAGCGATGGTAATTAACCAAGCTACTACCATTTTAAAATCCCCCTTTGAATTAACTTAAGTTCATTTTAATTAAATTCGAAGGGTTCAAATGTGACATAAATCACATAAAATAGGAGATTTTTTCTCTATTTTTGAACATTTTTTGTATTTTCATAGTGAATACTGTGATAACAAATTTTATTAGGAGTGAAACCTTTGTCTATCAAACTAGTTATTGGTGCAGGGGAATATAACAATAATCCAGGGTGGTTACATACACAACAAGAGGAACTGGATTTAATAGATGAGAACACATGGTCTAAAAGATAGAGTCAATTCTATAACGGCCATTTTAGCCGAACATGTTTGGGAGCATCTTACCTATGAAGAGGGAGTAGAAGCGGCGAAAATCTGTTATCGATTTCTTAAACCATTAGGATATATTCGATGTGCGGTTCCAGATGCTTATTTTCCAGACAAAAGCTATCAAAACATCGTAAAGATTGGGGGACCTGGTCCATTAGACCATCCAGCAGCCACACATAAAATTGTCCACAATTATAAGACCTTGACGAACATGTTTCAAGCAGCGGGATTTGAAGTTCACCTACTTGAATATTGTGATGAGAATGGTAAATTTCATTCCAATGAATGGGACGGAACAAACGGAGTAATCTATCGTTCAAAAAAATATGATCCAAGAAATCAAGGGGATAAGCTTGTCTTCCCATCCTTAATTATTGACGCAATAAAACACTAATTGTGGGGACAGTCCCTCACTGCTGTACAGCAGTGAGGGACTGTCCCCATTTTTATGTAGTAATTCTGTTTAAACTGGAACAAAATAAAATGGATAAGATTCGAGGTTCGTTCAATTGGAGGTACATCATGACAAACATCGGGAAAATTGTTGCAACATCACTGTTAGTCCTTATGATATTGAATGGAATGCTCATAATGAAGGGCAGTTCGGCGGAAGTTGAGATACAATCACCACCACCTCCAGAAATTGAAGGGGAGTATGGAGTCACCATAGATGCTAAAACCGGAGAGATTCTTTACGACAAAAATGCTCATTCTAAAGCTTATCCTGCAAGTATGACCAAAGTGTTAACCGCCACCCTTTTAGATGAACGAATGAAGGAGGATGATTGGTTAACGGTTAGTCCGCATGCAGCCAATCAAGAATGTCTCTGTTTGGGTCTTCGAGCAGGGGAAAGGATGACGAAACAGGATGCAATGAAAGCTTTGTTATTGCTGAGTGCCAATGACGTCGCCGTTGTAATTGCAGAAAACGTCGCAGGAAGTGAGAAGGGCTTCGCAGATCTCATGAACCAAAAAGTACAACAATGGAATCTCAAAGACACCCATTTTGTTACAGCTAATGGTCTTCATCATCCTAACCATTATACAACGCCCTATGACATGGCGATCATTACAAAAGAAGCAATTAAACATCCGATGGTACTAAAAGTCATGTCGACACAAACCACCGACATTAAAACGAGCAGACAAGAAAAAATCATCCGTAATTTAATCAATATTGGTGCTATGCCTAACGTCATTGCAGGGAAACCTGGATTTACCAATGCCGCACACCATACACTCGTGGAATATTTAAAAAAGGGAGATAAGGAAATTATCGCGGTTGTCATGAAGGCAAGAAACAAAAGATCAAAATACAATGATATCCAAACGATGGCAAATTATGCTTTTGATCAAATGAACTCAACGGGCGAACGCACATTTTAGTATTTCTAAAATGTGCATTTTTAATTGTGGCGGTTCTATATAGTAGTTCATAGTGCACCGTCCTTTGAAATTCAGCTAAATAGTTCCTTATAAATAGAAAAGTGAAGGAGAAGTATGGAATTTGTTAGAATTATAGATGTACATAAAAAATTATATTATATTTATTACACTTAGATGTTATTAAGTTTTCTTTTATAAGGAAGTGTGAGTATTGTCTAATTTACTTAAATCTAATAGTTTACGACCTGACTGTGAAAAATGTTTTGGGTTATGTTGCGTAGCTTTACCCTATGGCAAATCGGCTGATTTTGCCTTTGACAAGGATGGGGGGACGCCTTGTAAAAACTTGCAGTCAGATTATCGTTGCAGCATACATAGTAATTTACGAAACCAAGGTTTTAAAGGGTGTACAGTATTTGAATGCTTTGGTGCGGGCCAGAAAGTATCCCAGGTCACGTATAATGGCAAGGATTGGCGTGAAAATCCAGAAATAGCTAAAGAAATGTTTGATGTCTTTCCGCTTATGCAACAGCTTCATGAAATGCTTCTTTACTTAGATGAGGCACTGAGTATAGAAGAACCTCGTCCGATTTTTGAGGAATTGCAACAAGCATTAGAGGATATCGAACGCCTAACTAATCTTAGTCCAAATGAAATCTTAGTCCTTGATATACCGAGCCATAGAGACATGGTAAATAATCTGTTGCTTCAAACAAGTGAATTTGTACGAGCGAAGGTGAAAAAAGAAAAAAATCAATCTAGCAAGCTTAAAAAAGGAATCGGTCTAATCGGTGCCAACTTAAGCGGGAAGGATCTTAGAGCAAGTAATTTTAGAGGAGCACTTCTGATTGCTACAAATCTACGAAAAGCTGATTTGAGATTTACTGACTTTATTGGTGCAGATTTGAGAGATGCTGACCTCAGTGGGGCGAATTTACATGGAAGTATATTTCTGACCCAAGCTCAAGTAAATGCGGCAAAAGGGGATAAATATACGAAATTACCGGCTTCTTTAAAGGTACCGCAGCATTGGTTGGAGTAGAAGGAATTATAACTTCAAAAGGATCAAGGGTACACGGTATTTAGTTAGCAGGAATTAATGTTTCAAGAAAAAAAAGCGACGCAAAGTTAGGTCTGCGTCGCTTTTTTTATTAAAGAATAAGGCAAAAGTCGAAGTAGAAGTGCTCTACGTCTACTTTTATATAAAAGAATAAGGCAAAAGTCGAAGTAGAACGGCCCTACGTCTATTTTTCAATAAAAGAATAAGGCGAAATTCGAAGTAGAGCCGCACTACGTCTACTTTTATAGATATTCAGCCACTACAATATCGTAATATACCCTTCTGTTCCATGCAAGCGAATTCGTTGTCCATCTTTTATTAGTTTGGTAGCATTTTCGACTCCGACAACTGCTGGTAAGCCATATTCACGTGCGATCACTGCACCATGTGTCATCAGTCCGCCCACTTCGGTAACTAGGCCTTTAATGGATACAAACAATGGTGTCCAGCTAGGGTCAGTAAAAGGGGTGACTAATATATCTCCTTCATCTAAAGCAGCATCTTCCATGTTTAAGATGACACGTGCTCTTCCCTCAATAACTCCAGAAGAAACAGGTAGGCCTACAATCGCTTCGGCTGGGATATTTTCTCTTTTGTACACACCTGCAATGATTTCACCATCAGACGTGATCACACGTGGGGGAGTTAGTTTTTCATATAATTTGTACTCGTCTTTTCGTTTGCAAATGATCTGGTAATCCAGTTTATTTGTGCGGACGACTTCGTGAAGTTCTTCAAAAGTGAGATAGTATATATCTTCTTTTTCATGAATAATGCCCGCTTGTACGAGTTGTTCGGACTCTTTCAGTAACGCCTGCTTATAAACGAAGTAGCGACTAATCATGCCGTATTTTGGATATTCACGGTAACCGATGAAATTCCTGATTAGGCCGATCATGTGTTTTGTTTCTTTGGCTTTTTGTTCACCATCCGGTAATTGCTTCAATCGATCTAATATCTCTTGTTCTTTTTTCAAAGCAACACGCAGTCCTTGCTCAAATTTCCGATTGCTGGCATTAGACTCAAAGTTTTTGATGTTACCCAGAATCATAGGGACAAGTGTAGTTGGTTTTTCGCTCCAACGGCTTCTAGTAATATCGATTTCTCCTGCACATCGCATTCCGTATTTGTTGAGAAAATCATAAATAGCGTCTCGGGCTTCCTGTCCTCCATTAAAATTAACCAGTTCATCCAGAAAGTTATCATCTTTTACATGTTGTAAATAATCAATTACCTCTGGATATGGACGAATCACATCTGCGACATCCAATAATGCTAGACCCATTTCCGACGTAATATTGTGTGGTACAGATTGAGAAAGTATGTCTGCTACGTTTTTTTCACCTAACCACTTATTTATGTTTTCATTGATCCACGATGAAGCATTCATAGCTGACATAAATACACGCGAACTCTGTGGGTTAAATAAGATCTTCTTTAATTCCAGGATATCTTCCAAGATAAAATCAAATAAATTCACTCCTGATTTGATTTGGATGTTTTGTTTTAACTCTTCTATCGATGTTTGAGTACTATTGATCAAATCAACAACGATTGACGGATTGTTTTCGATTCCTGCCAGCATATCAGTATTGTTTCTGTTTGGACTCGGTGGTTTTTGATCATTAGGTATCGATTTTATAAAATCTCCTCGCTCAACGATGGTCATGAGTGCGTCTTTCATGAGGGGATCGTGTTGCCCCATGTTATTTAATAACATGTTTCTGCTGTCAGGTGAAGCCAACATATGTGTGACATCCACAAACAACCTTCCACCAGCTTTACGCATGGGTGCGGGAGTTGTTAACAGGAAAAAAGACAATCCCAATGGTTTTATGGGGTCGGTCATCATCTGTTGATGACCAACAGATACATAGACGTGATTTTCTTGATCATTCGCTTCAGGAATTGGGAAAAGCGTAGTGATTGGCCGACTCTGGACGATATAAAATGTATCATCAATCAAACACCATTCAATATCTTGTGGGCAACCAAAATTAGCTTCGATCTGCCTGCCTATGCGTGCTAGTCGTAAAATTTGTTGGTCAGTAAGTGTTTGAGTCTTTTGTAGGCTAGGATCAATCTGCTGTGTCTCTGTTCCGCCTTCTTTTCGTCCATAGATAGCCAATTTTTTGGTTGCTATCATCTTATCGACGATTTCCTCATCCCGTACTTTATAACAATCGGCAGATACCATGCCAGAGACCAGTGCTTCTCCAAGTCCAAAACTAGCATCGATTGATAGCAGCTTTCGGCTAGATGTAATCGGGTCAGCGGTGAATAAAATCCCTGAAGCCTGGGGGAAAACCATCCTTTGAACAATAACAGATAAATATACGTGGCGATGGTCAAATCCGTTCTGCATTCGATAAATCACAGCACGATCCGTAAACAGAGACGCCCAACATTTTCTGATATGCTGCATGATGGATTCTTTTCCGATAATATTTAAATAGGTGTCGTGTTGACCAGCAAAAGAGGTATGAGGTAAATCTTCAGCAGTCGCACTAGAACGCACTGCATATGCATATTCCTCACCAAGCGTGGAGAGATAGTGAGTAACTGCTTTCGCAACATCGGAAGGAATCTCTACTTCCATAATGAGTTGCCGAATCTTCCTGCTGATTTCACCAATTTGATCTCGATCTTCTACTTTTAGCAACGCTAGTTGACCCAACAATGCTTGAAATGTTTCGTTTTGTTCGATGGCTTTTTGATACCCCACTGTTGTAACACAAAATCCTTCTGGTACTTGAATTCCTTCAATTTTTGATAATTCTCCTAAATTTAACCCTTTTCCGCCAACGAGTAAAAGCTGAGTTTTTTCCATTTCCTCAAAACCGAGAGCCAAAGAACTCATTCTACATCACCCCTAACCAATAATGTGCTATTGATTTTAGCAGTACTAAATGAGAATAAACAGTCTATATTAACCATTTTTTACATGCTATAATTAAATTAGGAAGAGGTTTAATTTTAAAATAACTAACATGATGTTAAATAATTCCATAAACAAATGAAACTTTTATAAAATACAACCGTATTATAGAATAAGGAAAATTTTTCATGAAAAGAGGGGAGAATTTCAGATGGGTCTATATACGACATTAGGAATTATCGGTGCATACCTCTTATTATCGTTGATTCTTCTACCCATGCAATATAAGTACGTTAAACACGTAAAAGAAGAACGAAAAAAACTTGGACTTAGCCAAGGGGAATATTATGATAAAATGAGTTTCGAAAATCAAGAGCTGCATTATAATGCACAAGGAAACATTTTATTTATTGGCGCAAACCTATTAGCTACGCTATTGTATAAATGGAATCATAAAAGGTTGAAATACTAAGTGCCTCATTCGAATGGAATGAGGCATTTTTTTGTTTTAAACAGTGATGACCACTTTACCTTGCGCATGCCCTTCTGCAAAATACTTGAAGGCTTCTTTCACTTCACTCAATTTATAACATCGATCAATTACAGGCTT
The DNA here is from genome assembly GCA_039832695.1 of Bacillus sp. (in: firmicutes). GTDB lineage: Bacteria > Bacillota > Bacilli > Bacillales > Cytobacillaceae > Neobacillus. The sequence goes on along the minus strand of JBDOMM010000002.1, from coordinate 5,280 downwards.
TACTTTGCCGTCTTCAATAAGTTCCTTCAAATAAATCAGGTCTTTTTGGTTAACTCTTTGTAAAAATGTCCCCATTTTCTTTTTTTCAGTCAGAGAAATCCAAGGACCGAGTGCCATCGCTTGGAACATTTGAGAGCCGGAACCACCAACGTGAACAAATCTCCCATATGATTTTAAAACCTTCTTGTAAGCAGACATAGAGTGATGTCCATTAACACCGACAATGAGGTCATAATTTATCATCTCTTTCGTAAAATCTTCTTTCGTATAGTCAATTACATGATCTACGCCAATGGAACGGAGAATGTCTATGTTTCTAGTACTACACACTCCAGTTACCTCGGCACCGAATGCCTTGGCAATCTGAACAGCAAAAGTCCCAACACCACCAGAAGCACCATTAATCAGCACTTTTTGGCCTGACTCAATCTGACCTTTATCCCGCAACCCCTGTAGAGCGGTAACCCCTGCCATAGGAACGGCTGCCGCTTCCTCAAATGATAGATTCGCTGGTTTTACTGCTAAGGCACTTTCAGGCACAGCTACATATTCGGCAAACCCACCCCAACAACACCCTGAAAGGTCACCAAAAACCTCATCGCCTGGTTGAAAGTGCTTAACATCCTTTCCAACGGCATCCACCCGTCCTGCGATGTCACCACCAGGTATACTGTATTTCGGTTTTGTCAGTCCGAATGCAAACCGGGCTAAGAAGGGCTCTCCCTTTAAAAGAACCAAGTTTCCGAAATTCAAGGATGCGGCATGAATTTTTACGAGTACTTGATTGTCTTTCGGTACGGGTGTATCTAACTCTGTTAATTGAAGTACTTCAGGTGGACCATATTTGTTGGAGACGACTGCTTTCACGTTAAAACCTCCTATTCTATTTAAAATAATTCTTTATGAACATTAACTAGTGCAATTTTCTCAAAAAACTCTAATTTAATCATATTCCAATTAAGTAACATTCAAGACCAAAATGAATGGTCCTTTTCTGAATAAAGGAAAAACATCTTCCATGGAGAAATATAAAAAGAAGTAAACAAAACCGGAGGGATCCTGTGTATTACAAAATTGATGATTTAGTTATTCGCCCTATTATGGAAAAGGATTTACCCAAGCTATGGGAGATGATTTATAAAGACGCAGCACCTGAATGGAAAAAGTGGGATGCACCTTATTTTGAACATAAACATGTGCCTTATGATGAGTATTTAAGACAAAAAGAGGCTATTGTTGAACAATATGATCGATGGGTCATTGAAGTGTCTGGTGAGGTAATCGGCACACTAGGTTATTATTGGGAGCATAAACCTTCTAATTGGCTGGAGATGGGAATTGTCATCTATAATCCGGTCTATTGGAGCGGTGGGTATGGCACGCACGCCCTTCGTATTTTAATCAATCATTTATTTAATACCTTACCATTGGTACGGGTAGGTTACACCACCTGGTCAGGAAATAAACGAATGATCAAGGTGGGTGAAAAGCTTGGGATGACCATGGAAGCGAGGATCAGAAAGGTCCGTTACTATAATGGAAAATACTATGATTCTATTAGAATGGGACTTTTACGAGAAGAGTGGGAAGCGAATGGAGTATTTAAAATAGAAGATTCCGTGAACTAGGCGAAATGAGGAAAGATTATGCTTTTTAATATATGCTTAGGAAACCAATACACCTGCGAAAAAGGATTAAAGATTAACATCAGAGAAGCCGTCAGAGGTGTTATAGTACATAACAAAAATATTCTACTCATTCAATCAAATAATGGAGATTATAAATTTCCTGGAGGTGGGGTTGAAAACGATGAAACCCACACGGAAGGACTTTTACGTGAAATTGCTGAAGAGACAGGCTATACGAACTGTTTCGTGAAAGAAAAAATAGGTGTTGTGATTGAGGGGCATATGGATGAATATGAAGAAAATGCTTATTTCAAAATGGCCTCCCACTACTATATTTGTGAATTAGCAGGGGAGGAAAAAATAGATCAACAATTAGATGACTATGAATATGAACAAGGCTTTACACCAAAATGGATAACAATTGATGCTGCCATTGATGAAAATGAAAAAATAATGGACCAATTTCCAAAGAATAGGTGGATAATCCGAGAAACATATATTTTAAGAGAATTAAAAAAAATTTTTCTGGCTGCTAATCAAATATAAAAAAAGGAAGATCAAATGATGAATATATCCGTTTTAGGTTGTGGACGTTGGGGAACATTTTTAGCTTGGTATGTCAACAAAGTAGGGCATAATGTCATGATATGGGGAAGAGAGGACTCAAGGAATTTCAAAGCATTAAAAGAAACGAGGAAAAACGACTATCTAATTTTACCAGAAGAGATTCAATTAAGTAATTCATTAGAAAAAGCTGTTTCATTTGCAGAAATCATTATCATATCTATTAGCGCGCAAGAATTACGACCATTTGCAAAACAGCTAAGCTATATAAATGAAACACAAGGTAAAACGTTCATTCTATGCATGAAGGGGATCGAAGCAACAAGCGGGAAAAGACTCTCTCTAGTATTTACAGAAGAGATTGGACGGAATATCAATCTTGCCGTTTGGGTAGGACCAGGACACGTGCAAGACTTTGTCAATAATATACCAAACTGTATGGTCATAGGTTCTGAAAATGTTGAAGTCACAAAAAATATTGTCCAAGCCTTTAATAGTGAGTTGATTAGGTTTTATTATGGGCAAGACTTGATTGGAAATGAAATTGGGGCAGCAACAAAGAATGTCATGGGGATTGCAGCTGGAATGTTGGATGGACTGGGTTTTAGTAGTTTAAAAGGGTCGCTTATGGCTAGAGGTACAAGAGAAATTTCTCGGCTTGTCAGAGCAATGGGCGGGAACGACATGACAATTTACGGGTTAAGCCATTTAGGAGATTATGAGGCAACGTTGTTCTCCCTGCATAGTCATAATAGAAGATTTGGACAAGCATTTGTTGAAGGAGAACCGTTTGGCAAATTGGCTGAGGGTGTCTCTACGGTAAAAGCATTAAAAAAACTGTCATTACAGTATGATGTGGAACTTCCTATTAGCTATGCACTATATGAAATCTTATTTGAGAATAAAAATGCAAAAGAAACTTTAGAGGATTTGTTTTTACGCCCAGTAAAATTTGAGTTTTAAAAGAAAGTGTAAAGATGGATTAATAAAGAGATAGAAGAAAAATTAGGAATTAGGAGGGAAAAAGATATGAACGGAATAGCAAAAACGCCTCAGCCACCATATTATGCTGTGATTTTTGCTTCACAGCGAACAGATGGGGACAGAGGATATGATAACATGGCAGAAAAAATGGTAGAGTTAGCTTCTAAACAGTCTGGTTTTTTAGGCGTTGAAAGTGCTCGTGATCAAGAATTGGGAATTACTGTTTCTTACTGGGACTCATTAGATGCAATAAAAAAATGGAAGGAAAACACTGTACATAAAGTTGCACAAGAACGAGGGAAAAAAGAATGGTACAAAAACTTTACACTTAGAGTTTGTAAAGTAGAGCGAGATTATTTTTTTGAAATGTAACACATCAATACGTAATAAATTGTTGAATTATAGATTCGCTGATAAAATCTTAAATTCGCTGATAAAAACGTAGATTCGCTGATATATTCTTATATTCGCTGATAAACGCTTAAAATCCTGATAAATCTTAAACTTAGATAAAAAAGTGTAATTTTACACTGAATTTGGTACCTAATTGCGGAACATTATATTGTAGGAATACATAACAGATATGGTAGGATAAAAAAATAGAACAATTCTTGAAAATTAAACGGAGGCAACAGTATGTACAGCTTTAAGAACGACTATAGCGAAGGCGCACATCCAAGAATCTTGAATGCATTACTTGAATCCAACCTTATCCAGGCGGATGGCTACGGCGAAGATCAATTTACGCAACAGGCAATTGAGTTGTTAAAGGAAAAAATGGGACGGTCGGATGTGGATATCCACCTATTATCAGGGGGCACACAAACAAATCTGACTGCCATATCTGCATTTTTAAGACCACACGAGGCGGCTATGGCCGTAAATTCCGGCCATATATTAGGGCATGAAACCGGTGCAATTGAAGCAACTGGCCACAAAATCATTTCCATTGAAGGTGTGGATGGAAAATTGAATCCTGATCATGTGAAGGCTGTATTAGAGGGACATCCTGACGAGCATATGGTAAAGCCAAAGCTTGTGTACATATCAAATTCTACTGAAATAGGATCCATTTATACAAAAAAAGAACTCGAGGAATTACGAGATGTTTGCCATGAAAACAATCTCATTTTGTATATGGATGGCGCAAGACTAGGGTCAGCTTTATGCTCAGATGAAAATGACTTGGAATTGAGCGATCTACCAGGACTTGTAGATGCTTTTTATATTGGCGGAACAAAGAATGGAGCGCTTATTGGAGAGGCATTAGTCATTTGCCGTGGCTCCCTTAAGGAGGATTTCCGCTATCATATCAAGCAAAAGGGCGGACTTCTTGCTAAAGGTAGAGTCTTAGGTATTCAATTCCTTGAGCTATTCCGAGATAATCTATTCTTTGATTTAGCTATGCATGCTAATAAGTTGGCAGGTAGATTAAGAGAGGAAATAAGCAAGGCTAATATACCGTTTTTAATCGATTCTCCATCGAATCAAATCTTTCCCATTCTACCTAATACTCTTATTGCTGAATTGGAAAAGAAGTATGCCTTTCATGTGTGGGAAAAAGTAGACGAAGAACACTCAACGATTCGTCTTGTCACTTCATGGGCAACGCAGGAAGAACAGATCGAGGCGTTTATCGAGGATTTTAAAAAGTTGTTAAGCAAGTAAATGATTTTTATATAATAAGGCTCCTTTTAACACGCATTTTTATGCTGTTATTAAGGAGTCTTTTTTTTGAAGTGGCGCCTTAATTGGATGAAGGACATTCTTACGCATTGCAGGGAGATTACTGTCCTTCATAGCCGTGATGAAAGACAAAATGAGGTTGGAATGAAGAATTTTTGTCCTTCATAGCCGTGATGAAAGACAAAAAAAGGTTGGTATGAAGATTTTTTGTCCTTCATAGCCCTAATGAAAGACAAAAAGATGGTCCGATGCTGAATTTCTGTACTTCATACACGAAATGAAAGACAATATTGATACTACGTCAAGAAAACGGACAAATTAAATTGAGTTTTTCTTTTCAAAAACCCTACCGCGCTTCGCTTGCTGACCTGGATGAATAGTGGCACTTTTTCAAAGTATCACTATTCATCCAGGAAAA
>JBDOMM010000005.1:0-82637 GCA_039832695.1 Bacillus sp. (in: firmicutes) | reverse complement strand
AGGTAAAAAAAGGGAACAAGGTCAATATAACACCTTCTTCCCCTTTTTGTTTCACTAACTAAAAACATAATGTAAAATTTTTGAATTTATTCAAGTTATATACTTCTATGCAAGGCCAGTGGGACTGACCCCTGTTGTTTTAACGCGGCAAAGTACCGGGGGACTGTCCCCAAGTTTTTTATTTTGCATTTGGTGTGATTTTATTTTTATATTTGCGGTAGATTTTGTTTTCTAGGGTATGACCCAAAAGACCCAAGAATAGGCCGAGGATGATTCCGTTGAAGACGGGGTAGTCCCAGATTTTTGCGGCGGAAAAGTGCGTGAAGATGTGCGCGTCGTGCCAGAAGAGGCCGAAGTCCATTCCAATCACCACTCCTAGGAAGAAGCCGGAAAAATAGGTCCGTCTCTCCCCTTCTCCTCCGGCCAGCCGGTTGTTGTTCGCGACCGCAGAGTTAAAGGCTTGCCACAAGGCGAAGCAGTAGATCGACGGATAAAATAATCCCCACTGGTAATTGATGATTTCATGTGCCGCCTGCGCGTCACTGTGAAAGGTGTTTAAGAGGGCGATGTTCAAGTGCGAGTTCATATTCACGAGGATCTCCCACACCATTAGCACGAAGCCGATTAAATAATCTTTATTGTATAATTGCCCGAAGCCTGGTAAAACAAGTGACCACAACATGGCCGCATATGGTGATCGGTACTGACGACTTTGCCTCATGGTGGTTCCCCCTGAATGAAATATACTAATATAATTTCACCGAAAAAGTAAAAAATCCTCCTTTTTTTACATTTTTTAGGAAAATAGTCATAAGGAAATTTTCACAAGTGCCCACCTTCCTATGAAGACTGTACATTTTGTGAACATTTTTCTCGTTCGTTTTTCATAAAAAAATCTTTAGCTATCCTATTCATAACTCTTATAACTATAGTAAATAATATCCAAGAGGTGATGATTTTGGATAAAAATCAAATTAGGCTGACTTCCTCCGAGATTGGGTCGTTGTGGGGCGAGTATATAAACGGAACAATGACTGATATGATGAATCGATATATGGTAACGATTGTGGAGGATGCTTCTATTAAAGCGATTCTTGAGGATGCGATTCAGACCTTTGCGAAGCAGAAGCAGCAAATTGTTTCGTTTTTGGAGAATGAAGGATTTCCTATCCCTGCTGGATTTTCTGAAGGTGCCGATCTTAATCAAGGGGCAGGGCGGCTTTTTACGGATTTATTTTGCTTGAATTACTTACATGTTATGACGTTACATGGTCTGCTCGGGCACACGACCGCCTTGGGTGTGAGTGTTCGCAAGGATTTACGGGATTTTTTCGATTCCTGTGATAGCGATGCGAAGAGGATGTACCATCAGACGATTGAGCTTTTGCTTGAAAAAGGCAGTTTTCAGAGGGATCCGCTGTTTTATCCTCAGTCGAAAGTTGAATTTATTTCGAGTAAAGATTTCACGGATGGATTTTTCGGCAAGGGGCGTAAGTTAGCAGCTACGGAAGTCGTTAGTATTTCTTTTAATTTGAAAAAGGGCATTATGGCAAAGACGTTGGCGATTGCCTTCGGCCAGGTGGCGCAAACGAAATTGATAAGGGAGTTTTTTACGGATACAGAGAAAACCTCTGATGATCAGATCAAATCCTTCTCGAAGATCATGCAATCTGATAATTTGCCGGCGCCAAAGTCGTGGGAGACAGAAGTGACGACGTCCACTCATTCTCCTTTTTCCGATAAATTAATGATGTATCATATGGGATTTCTCTTCCAGGCAGCGCAAGCGTATCACGGAACGGGTTTGGCTGGAGCGATGCGTGTCGATCTGGTGGCTGCGTATGAAGGCGCCATTTTGAAAAATTTACTGGTCACGAAGAAATGGTTCAACATTATGGTGAAGTACAATTGGTTAGAACAGCCTCCACTTGCTCCGAACCGGGAGGAAATGGCGAAGAATCAATGATTTTTCTTCATTTGTATTTAGTGAAGGAAGCCGGCTCAACACGTTTGGGGAGCAGGCTTTTTTGTGTTTCTCTCCCCCTTCCTCCTCTTGCTTGCTAAAATCTATCATTTTTCAACTAATTCTATCAGTATTTGTAAATTTTTATCCGAAAGACTAGCAAACTATGGTAAAATAAATGGAAAAATGAAACATTATGAGGTGATTTATTTAGATGAAGAAAACCATCGTACGTACTCTATCAACAGCCGCACTTTTTTCGACATTGTTTGCTGGTACTGCCCTTGCCGATACATACAAAGTTCAATCAGGTGATAGCCTCTCAAAAATCGCCTCCAAATATCATACGACTGTTACGGATTTAAAGACTTTGAATGGTTTGAAGTCTGATATGATTTACGTGAATCAAGTGCTTCAGGTGAATAATGAGCCGGTCGCTGTTGCGGCCCCAAAGACGACTCTCTACACGGTTGTGCCGGGTGATGCGCTGATTAAGATCGCTAACCGCTACAATGTGACGGTGGGTGAGCTGAAGCAATGGAACAATTTAAGCAGCACGATTATTTATGTGGGACAAGTGTTGAAGGTGTCTGCGCCGCAATCGGGTAGTGGCACGGGGACTGTGACTGTTCCGACACCGGCACCTGCACCAACTCCAGCTCCAGCTCCGGTTTCGCAGGGTGCGACTAGCGAATATACAGTGAAGAGCGGCGACAGTCTGAGCAAGATTGGTGTTCAGTTTGGGATGACGGTTCAGCAGTTAAAAACTTTGAATAACTTGAAATCCGACGTGATTTATGTGGGACAAAAGCTGAAGGTGAACGGGGCGGTTGCGGCTCCAACTTCATCGCCTGTGGTGACACAGCCATCTGCTACTACGAGTGAGTATGTGGTCAAAAGCGGCGATACGCTTGGAAAAATTTCGCTTCAATTTGGGATGTCCGTTGAGGATTTGAAGTCTCTGAACGGTTTGAAGTCTGACATGATTTATGTGGGGCAAACATTGAAGGTGAAGGGCGGCCAGGTGACGAGCGCACCGGCGGCGTCTACGGCGGATTTTGCCACGAAGATGGTCAATACGGCAAAAAGCTTAATCGGCATTCCGTACGTTTGGGGCGGCAGCAGCCTTTCCGGGTTCGACTGCAGCGGGTTCATTTATTATGTGGCGAATCAAGCGGGCAAGCAGATCGGCCGATTCTCGGCGGAAGGCTATCATGCGCGTTCCTATTATGTCGACCAGCCTAAGGCGGGCGATCTCGTATTCTTCGAGGGTACGTATAAAAAGGGAATCTCCCACGTGGGCATCTACCTCGGCGGCGACCAGTTCATCCACGCCGATGAAGCGCACGGGATAATGATTTCTACGTTGAAGAGTGCCTATTATACTGCGCATTTTGAAGGGTTTAAGCGGTTCTATTAATATGGTAATTGAGGCTGGCTCGGGGGTTCCTGGGCTGGTCTTTTTTTGTGGGGGTTGGGTGGTGGCCGGTGAGTGTGGGGGGCAGTTTCCGCTGATTGGGAGGTGTTATCCGCCAGTTGGCGAGGCTCATCCGTTGATTGGCGGGCGTTATCCGCCAGTTGGCGCGCTATCCGCTGATTGGCGGGCATTATCCGCCAGTTGGAGACGGTTATCCGCTGATTGGCGGGGGTTATCCGCTGATTGGGAGGCGCTATCCGCCAATTGGCCGGGCTATCTGATCAATAGAGCCGGCTATGCGACAGTAATTAGCTCTTATACGACAGTAAAATCCATTTATCCGACAGTAAGCTAGGCTTATACGACAGTTAAAACGCTATGCGACAGTAAACTAAGCTCATCCGACAGTTAGAGCAACCTATGCGACAGTTACTCACACTCAAACGACAGTTAACGAAGCCTATCCGACAGTAACTCACCTCCCTTACCTGTGCCTGTCCCCCCAGTGAGAAAGATTTTATAAAAAAATCTCATTTTGCTTGTTTAAGAGGCTGATAGTTTGGCAAGAATGGGGATAACAAGGGAAATCGAGGGGGACGAATCAATGAATGAAAACAAATTGTTATTGTCGGAGTTTGCTAGCGAGGACGGTTTCGAGTTAAGTAGCTATATTAATCAGCTGTTTGAGTACTTCTCTACTCTATCAAAAAATCAAAATACAAATACCGAGCCAACCCCTTAAGGATTATGCGGGTTGGCTTTTTTTTGCGCTTCACTCCAACCTTTCAAAATATTTCGAAAGGTTGGCTTTTTTATGTTTAAAACCTCCAATAATGCGCTATATAAACAAGTAAATACATATTGCGTGGATTAGGTCTTTTTTCATAGGAAATAGCTGATTTTGCAAGATTGTAGGGGAAATTCTTGCGGAATTTGGCTAAAAGTATTGGGAGGAAATTTGGGGGCGCAGCCCAAATATTTAGGTAAGACAAAGTTATCAAGGGGAGGGTGGTTCATTTGCTTAAAATGAAGAGGTTCATGGTTGTGTTGCTTGGGGCGGTGCTGCTTTATCTGGTTCCTGGTGTGGCGGCTGCGGAGGAGAATGGGACTCCGGCGGCTGGATGGATGCTTCAGGATGGGAAGTGGCATTTTTATGATGAGGCTGGCGCGATGAAGACGGGGTGGCTGCTTGATCAAGGGGCTTGGTACTATTTGGCGCCTGGGGACGGGGCCATGCAGACTGGCTGGGTGAGCGATGCGGGCAAGTGGTACTACCTTGATGGACATGGTGCGATGAAGACTGGTTGGGTGAAGGATTCAGGCGCCTGGTATTATTTAGATAAGCATGGAGCGATGGTGACGGGGTGGCTCGATCTTGGTAATCGTAAGTATTATTTGGATTCACGCGGTTCGATGGCGACAGGCTGGCGGTTGGTTGGGGCAAGCTGGTACTATTTTGATGCTTCGGGTGCGCGGGCGGCGGGCTGGCGCTATGTGTCGGGGGCTTGGTATTATTTGAGTCCGCGAGATGGCGCGATGGTTAAGGAGAATTTTGTAAGCGGCTATTATTTGATGAGTGATGGGCGGATGACGAATGCCGGTAGTTCGGCGGTGGTGTCGGTGGTAGACGGCTTGAAGAGTTGGCTGGATGTCGGTGTGACGCAGGCGGGGCTGAAGTCGAAGCTGGGGTCGAACTATCATGACCTGACGGGGATTGAGGGCGAGAATTACTGGTTATATACGATTAAGGTAACGGATACGAAGACGTTCAAAGTGGTTAAGTTGGATGAAGATGATGTAGGTGCCAATGAACTGGCTGCGGGCAAGCAGGATATCAATTTGCTGGTGTTCTGGGATGGCGCTAAGAAGGCGTTCCAGGTGGCGATGGACTATTTTGATGGGGCGCATAAATTTCACACTTATCGGTCGTTGAAATATGATTATGTGTATAACTGATTTTTTTGGGTGGGGACAGTCCCCCGGTGCGCTAAAGCGCCGGGGGACTGTCCCCATTTTTTTATAGTAGACTCCCCAGCTGGATACCTAGAAACGCGAGTAAAATCCCGCAGCTGTAGCTGATCGCCAAGTACAGGATGGCGACTTTCATGTTTCTTTTTGCATGGAGCTGGATATTCTCTAATTTAAACGTAGAAAAGGTAGTAAATGCCCCCATGAAGCCGGTGCCCAGCAGCAATCGTAAGGTGCTGTCGGTATTTGCTCCCATTATGAGCCCTAGTAAGAACGAGCCCAGCAGATTGACGAACAAGGTGCCGAATGGGAAGGCGGAAGGAAATTTTTTCTTAAAGAATAAGCCTATGCTGTAACGCGAAATCGCACCGAAGAAGCCGCCTATTGCGACCCATAAGATATTTGTGATCATGACCGTTCAGCCCCGCTTTCAGCAACATTCTTTTTCAATCCTAAGCGATAGCCGAGCCACGAGAACAACAGCCCGCCCCATAGGCTTAGAAGCACATACAGAATGGCCGTGCCCCACTTCCCTGCGTCGATTAAGTGGACGGTTTCCACGCTGAAGGTCGAAAAGGTCGTGAACGAACCGATCAGCCCTGTCCCCATGGCCGTGATGACGTGGGGGTGCAGCGCTTTGAACCGCGGGAGGAAGTGCGTGAACCATCCTAAGATAAAGCTCCCCGCCATGTTGGTGACAAAGGTAGCCAACGGAAAGTCGCCCAGCCACCACTGGCTAAAGTAAACGCCTAATAAATAACGCGCCGCTGCGCCGATAATTCCTGCGATCCCAACTAATAAAAAATTCACTATAATTTCACCTCTCCACTATTTTCCCCAAAAATAAACAGACTCCTACCAGAAAGTTGTCTGGTAGGAGTCATCAGCTCGTCGGCGTTTATGGCGAACTCCATCGCCTTTACAATTTTTTATATACCTATAGTACCAAATGGCGCTTTTCTTTTTCAAGAAATAGAGGGGGAAATTTGTCGGCGCCCATTAAATTCTAACCAACCCCAATGTATGGTGCTGCTTCAGAATTTTTTCAACCAATTCCACCTGGTTCTCCTCGCAATTCACGATTAACAACACGTCGGCAATGTTTTTTCTAAGTGTCTTTTTTCGGACGGTTTTTTTCCATATGTAATCAATGATGAGGCCCAATCCGGAGCCTGCGATTAAGCCGATGAGCCCCCAAAGGATGGGTCCTAAATAGAGGACAAACCCGTAAATCGTCCCAAGCAGCATCACAGACATACCGATTCCTGATACTAAAAATAGGTTGAGTCCATCTGCGTTGTAGGGGTCGAGGTACTTTTTTTCGACAACATTCTTATTGACCGGGGCTGCCAGGATTCGTTCTTTTTCGATATGATGTCTTTCTAGTTCACTAATGGCGAGTTCGAGTGCTAAGGAATGTTGGAAGATTGAGATGACTGGCATTAGCTATTCTCCAATTGCTTGATAAAATTTTGTTTGTTTTTCGGACCAAAGTATTTCTTTTTCAAGTATCGGGCTTGTTCCACCTTAAAAAGCTCATTGATTTCGACTGCGTGGTAGTAGCTGTCACAGGCGGCAAAACAATATACAGATGGTAAATACATGGTCCATTGAATATTCATCACGGCGGAGGCTTGGGCAAAATCTCCATAAACACAATGGTAGATTCCTTCGAGTATCTTCGATTGATAAATCGTGATGATATACCACACAATCAGATACACACCCGAAACAACATTTCTCACGATTAGATGTCCAAGTCCAGGCGTCACGATTGACCAGAAAACAGGAATCCATGCATTAAGTCTTTGAAGATAGTTGATTTCCATCATACTGATATTAAAGGCTTGGATTGGATTTTGCTCTCTCGCTGCCAGCATCGAAAACTGGTTGATGTCCGTTGTTAACCGATAGGCATCCCAGGCGTTAAAAATATAGACACCGATATAAATGAAAAACCATCTGGTATCTAGGCACGCTTTGGCTAATTCGAATTTTCCTGTACACGAATAATAGATCGACAAGTTCAGGTGGGCTTGGGTGTTCACGAGAAACTCGAAGACAAATAGCAAAAAGCCCTTGAACTTCTTCCCTATCATAATATGGCCTGCGCCAGGCATCGCCATCGCCCACCACAAAGGCATGAACGGGTTTCCCACACGGACGTAGTTTGTATTAAAGGAAGTTAAGTTTGCTTTCGGGCGCCTTGGATGCCATTTTTGTACGTAGAGGGCCATGTTTTTCACCAGTTTCTATGATTTTTCGCTAGCCGCCTGATCAATTGCAAGTTTACGAGCAAAATCCAATAAAGGATCGGATAGCAAATGAATGAATACCTGAGCTTCCACTCGTTGTGATAGAAAGTGTCAGTAAGTAAGGCGAGGTATTCATATGCTGTAGTAAGAATGGTCCAACTAGCAAAGTAAATTACTTTCTTTGTGCGATTTTTTTTAAACGGATAGAAATTTAAGAAAAAGATGTTTGCTGCTGGATAGACGATGATGAGAATCGGCAAGTACGCCCAGTCGGCTCCCTTTTTGAAAAAGCCGTAATAGTCGAGCTTTATATCTAAATACACATCTGCATTTGCTGCTAAGAGAGTCGTAAAAAGTGAAGTTGCATACATCTCCAATGCTGATAGCCGCTTCGGGATAAAAATGATTCCAAGAATTGAACCGATGACGGTAATAACCAATAAAACCATTTTCATCCTCCTCTGTTAGTGTCGCCTACCCTTTATTTATCGGCCAAATCATCTCTGTCTTCAGCCAGCGGCGGCTGCTCCATCTAGCCGTTTTTGATTATTATGCTTAATTAGTGGGGAATTTATGAGCTTGTGGAGAAGCTTGGGGACAGTCCCCCGATACATTAAAGCGTTCCCCTACTGGGGGACAGTCCCCCGATGCGTTAAAGTGTCGGGGGACTGTCCCCAATAAAATGTTATAATAAGGCAAAAACGGTGAGGATTTTATTTTTGGCGGATTCTAAGTATCTAAAAATGGCCAGTGCCAAGATGAGGGATAAACATGTGCGGGATTGATTTCGTGATGGCAGTTACCTATAAAGAAGCAGCAAAAGCGGAAAGGTATGTCCACTTCGATGAACGGATACACGATTATTTATTAAAAAAAGAAACTGGTTTTAGCTTGCTTTTGAATTTGGAACAGTACGGGAGAACAACGGTCCTCTATTCTACAGAAATCCTTGAATTGATCAATATTTGTAGAGCTTTATCAGAAAAATACAGCACGGACGCTGAAATTAGTAGCTTTGCACAGGAATTAGGAGCATTTTGCGAGGAAGCGGTCAAACTACGGAAGCATATTTATGCGATTGGGGATTGAAGCGAGTCTTTTTATATAAAAGGCAGGGGATTTTTTGCCGATAGGGTTGAACTTAAACCAATTTTAATGGTCCACACTTAAGCTGTTGGGATTTTTCTACATACTTTGAGCAGATATCTACACACTTTTGGATTTTTTCTACACAAAAATGGGATTTATCTACACACTTTTGGAATATATCTACACAAAATTAAGGTTTTTCTACACAGATTTCAATTATTTCTACAAATCGACGCTTCTACCAGAGGAATTCTACAAATCCCAGGCCGAATTCTACAAATCAGAAGAGGAATTCTACAAAACCGAGGGTCAATTCTACAAAATCCAACCTGGATTCTACAAAAACTGGAAACTATCTTCCAAATCAAACCACTAAACCAAGATCCCCCCACCCTAAAGGCACCCAAACTTATTTTGCCTCACAGTGTCACCTCGTAATCAAGTAGACCTCCCCTTCATTTTAAATCTAATCACCCTAATTTATTCCACTCCTCCAACGACATCATCTCAAACCCCTCCGCCACGTCCAAACGCAATGGTGCGATGAACTCCAACGAATTGCCGTCCGGGTCCAAAAAGTAGATCGCCGCATGCGCATGAGGGGAGTTCGGCAACACAAGCGGCTGTCGTTCCGCCGAAAAGCCGAAATCCGGCTTCACCGCAATCCCCTTCGCCCCCAGCCAATCCTTCACCTTCTCTATCTCCTCCAGCTCCACCCGAAACGCCACGTGCCTCAGCGATGGATGATAAGGCGTACCCACCCGGTCTGTTTCCCACAACCCCAGCCAGCTGCGGCCTTTTTCAATCCAGAAAAAAGCTAACTTCTCCTTCTGATAGGCCAGTTCCAAATCGAGATTTTTGTAAAATTCGATAGACCTCGCAAGATTGCTAACCGGTAAATGCGCTTCGTATAGACCTTTGATCATGACTCGGCACACACCCGTTGCCACTCGCTCAAGTGAACCACACCGAGCTCAGGTTTGGCCTCCCCATCCAGCAACGCCAAGTATTCAAGCGAGTTGCCGTCCGGGTCCGCGAAATAGTAGGACGCGGCTGGCATCCAGGTGTGGACCACTGGTTCTGAGGCGTCTAGCCCGAACGATGGACGGAGCCCGATTCCTCTTTTTTCTAAAAAGGAAGGTATCTTCAGCAACTCTTCAAGTGACACCGCGAAGGCAAAGTGTGATGGTGTGAATTTTTCAGCGGGCTCCTCCCACACGCCGAGCATCTGCTCCTTTGTGCCGGCCTCCCCCAACCAGAAAAACGCGACTCGTCGCTCTTCAATTACATAAGCAAGCTCCAGCCCCAGTGATTGATAGAATGCGATAGATTGTTCTAAATTCCTTGTATTTACATGAGTTTCATAGATTTTCATTCTGACCAGCCCCTTTTCCCTATTGATACCTTTATTGTAGTGTTTTTGTAAAAAATAGACATTCTGCTTTAGTGTGAAGTTTTCTACGACTATAGTTGTAGACTGAATTAGTTTTGGGGTGATTCACGTAGAAAAAAACGCCGACATTTCCGATTCGCTCATAAATCCGTGGATTCGCTCATAAATGTCAAACATTCGCTCATATATTTCTACATTCGCTCATAAGCGCTCCAAATCCGCTCATAAACCATAACCCCACACAAAAAAGCACACGATCACGCATCGTGTGCTTTCCATCTATTATCTTAACGCGCCGCTACTATAAAAATAGTACGATTTGCCGCCGATTTTTACCCAGCCGGTGACCATCGCGCCGCTTCCAATGAAGTAATACCATTTCGTACCGCTCTTCAGCCAACCGGTCACCATGGCGCCGCCGCCGTTAAAGTAGTACCACGTCTTGCCGAGCTGCAGCCAGCCCGTTTTCATTGCGCCGCTCGAAGTCAGGTAATACCAAGTAGTACCTAGCTTAATCCACCCCGTCTGCATCACGCCGCCCGAGTTCGCATAGTACCAGGTGGTGCCGACCTTGAACCAGCCTGTCTTTAAAGCGAAAGTGGCAGGATCGTAGTAGGACCATTTGCCAGCTTGATTCACCCAGCCGGACAGCTTCGCTTTTTCCACCGTCACATAGGCCGGCACACTCTTCGTCCCGTAGCTGTTGATGGTGCTAACAGATAATTGGGTGCCTTCTTTTTGGGCTGGAATCTTCACGCTGAACTTACGGTCCGTGCCGACTACCGCAGAACCGAGCAGCGTGTCGCCCGCCTTCACTTCGATGGTGAAGCCTGGTTCGCCTTGCCCCTGAACGACCGTATCTTTATCGGTTACCTTGTTAACGGTTGGTTTTGCCACATAAACCTGAAGCCTCTGGCCGTTTCTTGGAAAAATCGCATTTCCTGCTTTATCTTCTACTTGAAGATACACGTTAAAGGTGCCCGTTTCGAAGTACGACGGGACATTGATTGTGGTTTCCCACAGGCCTGTGGATGGATTTTTCTCAAGAGCGAAACTATAGTAATGCGTTAAATCGATGAATTCGAATCTAACTTCGGCGAACGCGATGCCGGAATTGTCATCGCTGATGTCGGCCTGCACCTTTAGTTGTTCGCTGTGCGTCACCACTTCTTTGCTGATCGTTAAGCTTTTAAAAGTTGGAGCAACTGTGTCTAGATTAGGATTAGTAAGCTGGAAAGCTTTCGTTGCCGTCGTTACGTTGCTGGCCACATCAGTAATCGTTAATTCGAGCTCCCAGTCCCCAGGAACCGTGTTGGTAGCAAACGTATAAGGCACCGTCCATTCGTCCTTGCTGCTGTCGTACGTCAACTTCGGACCGTTCCAGGTTACCCCATCCTTTTTAAAATCCGCCTTAACGGTTGCGACGCCGGAGTTATCTGAGATTTTCGCTCGAATCACGAACGGCTCACCTGCTTTGACCGTTTGCGGATCAAGCGTAATGCTGTTCACGACCGGTAGCGCCCGGTCCTCGTTCGGGTTGCTCACCATTATAGATTGGTCCGTTTTCGGCTCTCCCCATGCTCCCTCTTTTCTCTCGATATAGAAAGAGAGGTTCCATTTCCCTTGATGGTCATACGGCTTGATTTGGTACGTGCCGACCCATCTGTCTTCGCCCGCATTGTAAGTAATGTCCACTACCTTTTCAGTCGCACCCGATAAGTGTGCCCGCACACTCCGAATGATGTCGGCCGAGACATTTAATTTTGCTTTAATCGTAATCGTATCCCCAACGTTCGCCTCGGTTTGTGAAACGGAGGCGCTTTCGAGATAGTCTAGTATTGGTTCTTCTGCGGATGCCGAAGCCGGCGTTGCGCCTGCTGTCAGCCCCAAGCCCGAAATGCATAGCATCAAGGCGATGATCGATAGAATAATTCGCTTGCTCAACTGATTTCCCCCTAGTTTTCTATGTCTATTTTTCTATTATATATGGGTGGTTCGCTTGGAAGTAGAAGCATTTTTTGGAAAAATAAAAACCGCTAATCGCAGCGGCTTTTTTTTCAATTATAAGCTCTTCTCAAGCGGGTTTGGACCCCATTGGTTCTCTTCTGGTTGGCTTTCTAGTAATGTGAAGATGAAGATCACTAAGTTGCCAAGAGGAACTAAGCTGAGTAAATACCACCAGCCGCTACGGCCGATATCGTGCAGTCTGCGCACGGTTACAGCGATAGATGGGATGATAATGGCTACATAAAAAACAAGAGCGATGATGATGGCTGCCCATGAATTAGTCGCTTCCATTAATACTGTAAGCACGATTGAAATTATTCCTACAAACAAAATAAAAAACCAATATTCCTTCCGTCTTGCCCGGCCGTTAAACACGGCGTAATTCTGTAACGCCTTCAAAAACCATTGCATATAAAATGCCCCCTAAAAAAATATCTCTCTATTATATGATTACAATTTCTAGTATATCACCTGCGATAATTGTTGGTTATTGAAACCTTTCGACAAGGATTTGTCGAATTCAAGCATCATTTCTGATCACGTTCGTGGTAATTGCTTTTTCCATGGGGGCATCCTTATTTTACAAAATGAAACAGCCTGCTATATTTCGTAGCAGGCTGTTTCCTTTAGATTGCAATTCATTAGTTTCCAGTAAAGTCGGAAGGTCTGTTAGTAGATTTCTCAAAATGATAGAGGATGTACTCTACTATTCTTCTTGAAGCATAACCATCCCCATAAGGATTTGATGCCTTAGCCATTAAATCATGCGCCGCTTTATCAGTTAATAATTCATTGGCAAGATTAAAAATTGTTTCCTCCTCGGTTCCAGCCAGCTTAAGCGTGCCTGCTTTTACTCCTTCTGGACGCTCAGTAGTATCCCTTAAAACTAGAACAGGGACTCCCAATGATGGCGCCTCTTCTTGAACACCACCTGAATCCGTTAAAATTAAGTAGGCTCTAGAAGCAAAATTATGGAAATCAATCACATCTAAAGGTTCAATTAAGTGGATTCGGTCATTTTCACCAAGGATAGAATTAGCTATTTCACGGACTACAGGATTCATGTGAACCGGATAAACTACTTGGACATCCTCGTGTTCTTCCACAAGTCTGCTTATAGCGCGAAACATATTTTCCATCGGTTTTCCAGTATTTTCACGACGATGCGCAGTCATTAATACGAGTCGGTCATTTTCTAATTTTTCAAGTATTGGATGAGTATAATTCGGTTTTACCGTTGTCTTTAATGCATCTATCGCCGTATTTCCCGTGATAAATATCGATTCTTGTTTTTTATTTTCTAATAGAAGATTTTCCTTTGATTGATTCGTAGGTGCAAAATGTAGATCAGCGAGCACTCCTGTTAGCTGTCGATTCATTTCCTCTGGGTACGGAGAGTATTTATTCCAGGTTCTTAAACCAGCCTCGACATGTCCAATGGGAATCGAATTATAAAAAGCTGCTAAACTCGCAACAAAAGTAGTAGTTGTGTCACCATGAACAAGCACAATATCAGGTTTGACTTCTTGAAATACTTTATTTAATCCATCTAGACTACGGGAGGTTACATCTATTAATGTCTGTCTATCTTTCATAATATTTAAGTCATAATCCGGACTAATTTCAAATATGTTCAATACTTGGTCAAGCATTTGTCTATGCTGTGCTGTAACAGTTACTATCGATTTAATTTTGTCGCTATGGTTCTCTAATTCTTTTACCAGTGGAGCCATTTTTATAGCTTCCGGTCTTGTCCCGAATACTGTCATTACCTTTAGTAGTTCACCCATATAAAAACCTCCAATTCAAATTGGTTTAAGAAAGTACTTTTTCGTCTTAACTAAATGACAAATTTTCACTAAATTTACCCGATTTTCCAATCGTAAAAGAAAACCAAGTATTTGTAAATACATCGTCAATATTTTCGGAGGATAATTTTTGTAAATAGACATCATGTTCATCAAAAATTCACATTCTACTTTACTTACTGATTATTAAGTTGACATGTCACTTGCATTGTCAATAAATTTCACTAAATGTTCATACAAAATATTAGATATAAAGGGAATTTATGTAACAATATTCGACTTTTTATGATATAATACCCATTGTTTGACATTATATTCAAATATTTCTTTTTAGAAAGGGGAACAAATGACTACATTTTTGGAAAACACATTTTTAGTCGTACAATTTATTCTATTATTCTTTTGGTCTTACTGGATGATTATCAGCTTTTTTGGATTTGGGAAAGCAAAAAAGCTTAAGGATAAAACGCCGCAAAAAAGGTTTTTACTACTTGTCCCCGCACATAATGAAGAAAAGGTAATAGGTAATTTAGTAGAAAACCTACTAAATTTAGATTATCCAAAGGAACTTTATGATGTGGTTGTCATCGCTGATAACTGTACTGACAATACGGCAAAAATTAGTAGGGAACTTGGTGCCGGAGTCATTGAACATACTAGCAAGCCTGGTGAATTAAAAGGAAAACCGTATGGTATTAAGTATGCATTGGACGTCATTGGTGACGATTTAACAAAAAAGTACGATGGAGTCGCCTTTTTTGATGCTGATAATTTAGCAACTGTTAACTATTTGAAAGAAATGAATAATCATTTGCTAAAAGGCGATCGATTGATTCAATGTTACTTAGATTCTAAGAATCCTAATGATAACTGGGTCACTCTCTCCTATGCTACGAGCTATTACTTTATGAACCGTTCTTGGCAACTGGCAAAGTATCGCCTTGGATTAGGAAATGCGATTGGTGGAACTGGATTCTGTGTAGATACGAAATTATTACAAGACGTTGGCTGGACTGCTAGATCCCTAACTGAAGACCTAGAGTTTACTATGCAGTGTCTACTAAAAGGAATTCCAGCAAAATGGAGTCACCATGCCAGAGTGTATGATGAAAAACCAGAGGGGTTCATTCCTTCCTGTATCCAAAGATTAAGATGGGCAAGAGGGCATTGGGATGTTTGTTTTAAATATTCACTTCCTTTACTTGTGCGTTCCATTAAAAAATTGGATATTCGTGCTTTTGACGGTGTTATGTATCTATTAAACCCTGGAAAAATTGTGTTAGCCACATTAACTGGAATTATGCTTATTATTTCTTATTTTTCAGAGTCACTTGGAATACAGCATGTAAGTATGCCAATTTGGTTATGGTTTATTTTCTTAGCTTACAACTTCATTTATGTAGCTTTATCAGCTGCGGTTGATTCAGCAAAACGTATTAATAAGGTAAAAGCAATTATAAGTCTTCTTATTTTTAATTACAGCTATGTACCACTATTTATTTGGGCGTTTTTAACCTCTCAAAATAAAACCTGGGTACGTACCGACCACTCAAAGAGTGTTTCACTGGATGACATGCATTAATAGCTAAATCTAGAAAATTGGATTTCTATTAACAACCCATCCAGGAGGAGGATGTAGTATGCTTAGTGACTGGAACTTTTATAACCATTCTTTTGATGAATTACTATCTGAACTACAGGACCGAATTATTAAGGAAAGAAAGACATTCCTCGTGACGGCAAATCCTGTCATCTTCATGGAAGGACAGAGAGATCCTCATTATAACGAAATCGTCACTAAAGCAGATTACATAACTCCTGATGGAATCGGTATTGTAAAGGCTTGTCATTGGTTAAAGAGACCTGTGCAATCTAGAATAACTGGGTTCGACTTAATGAGACAATTGCTTGAATTGGGAAATCAAAAGGGATGGACTATTTATTTACTAGGGGCTAAACCTGAGGTTGTTTCTCTTACTAATAAAAATATAAAAAAGATGTATCCTAATCTCTCCATTACTGGCTTCCATCATGGCTATTTTGATGATGATGAAACCATTGTCAATGAAATTCTGGTAACAAAACCAGATTTAATCTTTGTTGCAATGGGATGTCCAAGACAGGAAAAATGGATATACGATCATTTGCCTATTTTTCAAAAAGGTGTTTTTATGGGTGTAGGCGGGTCATTCAATGTATTGGCTGGTATAGAGGACCGAGCCCCAAAGCAATGGATTCATTTCCATCTGGAATGGCTTTACCGAATCATAAAAAAACCTCAAAGAATCGGATTACTATTTATCTTATTTCTGTTTTTGTTTCAAGTATCTAAGGAATACTTACAACTTAATTTAGTAAAGTCTCATCGTAACGTTATTGAAAAAAAAGGGTAACGATGGACTTCCAAAGCAATGGACTAGCTCCATTGCTTTTTCTTTCCTACTAAAAAGACTGATTCCAATTGAACATTAGAATCAGTCTTTTTATGTGTTATTTTGTTGGTTGTATTTTTTTGATCACATATTGAGTATTCATCCCTGTTTGAAAAGCTAGTAAACTAGCAGGAGAAGTATTCACCCGTAAATCGAAGGGAGGGTGTACGCCATCGAACCAAACAACCATTTTGATATTTGGATACTTAGTTGGAAGGTCATTAAACATTTGAGTAATCCACTCTGCTTTGTTTCCGCCTTCCTCAACCGCTCCTATTTCCCCTATTAATAATGGTTTTTTATAATAAGATCGAGAATACTCCCAATACATTTCATCATATAGTTCCTCGAAGGTTTCATAACCATGCCATTTTGATTTCCCAAAATTATAGGAGGTCATTCCAACAAAGTCCACAACTTTATCTCCTGGATAATACATGGCTGGTTCATTCCATTGATAATACGGAGATGACACATGGTTTGGATTCCAGATAAAGTATGCATTAGAAGCTCCTGCTTCCTTAAATACATTTACTATATGGGTAAACGAAAGCTTGTACAAATCAGGGTCATTATAATTGTTGATATATGACCATTCCGACCATTTGCCATTCATCTCATTTCCCAAACGAACTAGAACAGGTGCACCCGTTTTTCTAATTTGGTTTGCCCATTCCTTCAATTGGATGTCGTACTGTCCATTAATAATGTTTCGAACTACTTCTTTATTATCTTTGCTATTTTCCTCTTGATAAAGGAAAGTAATAATTGGCACTCTATTTTTATCAACCAATTCCTTTGTGTAAGGATCATACGCAGAATTAATTGCCTTATAGAACATTTGCAAACCTATCTTTTGCTGTATGGACGCCTCTAGTTTGTCTATATCATATGAAGCGGGCGTGTAGAGCCCCATCATAAATGTATTTTTTGGAATGGATAAAGACTTTTTATTATGTTTTAAAGTTAAATCATTAGATTGTATCTCGGTCTTTATTTTCCCATTTAAATCAATGTTTATCGGTGAATGTGTTGAAAAGCTGTTAATGATCTTCTCCAAGTCTAGTCTTCGATTTTGATATTCTGCTGCATTTGACTTTAATTGAAAGGTATACACGTTACTACCTTTCGTAATGAAGTAATAACTATAATAGTTCATATCATTTTCTATACCTGCTATCACCGGGCGCTCGTAATTAACATTCTGAATCTGGAAAGAATTTCGACTCCACTTTTTATTTGAAGTTATATATGGGGTAACAGAATCCAGTGTTTCACTAATATATCCGGTTGGAGAGGTCCATGCTTTTTGTACATTTTGAACGGTAATATCTATTCGAAAATTGTCATTGAAAAGTCGGGTATAAAATGGAACTTGATGACGATCAATTATCCAGTCAGCAGGGAAATCAAAAGAGTACCCATACAATTTATTATCGTAACGCTTAAAATTCGCTACATTTTCACTAATTTGGTCTAAGTCACTTGGGTAGCTAGACAGACTTTCCGCCTCCTGCTGCCAAAGTGTAGGTCCATTAATCGGTATGGGTTTATATTTAGGTACAATGGGAGTACTTTTAACTTTTTTCGTTTCTTTGTCTGTTATCGTTTTGGGCAAAGCATCGTTAGTATGCTTTATGTATTTGTAGGTAAAAACCCCGCCTACCACCAATACCAATAATAATAAAATTGGTAGGATTTTTCTTTTCATCAATGATGTCCTCCATGCTAAATCAAGATAATTACAACAATAATAATTATACATATTTTTATTTGGAAAAAGCAGTCCACTATAGTATATATTTTGAAATAATTTACGATTTTCCCCTATGAAAAAGAGATTCCGAGTCTTCCCCTCCTCGAATGGCGAATTTTTGGTTATAATAAAGGAATATGGATTTTTAACGATCTTGTACGGATGGGATTTTTCTTTTTCCAAAAAGGGGGTTGCGGTATGGAGTTGACGCCGGTTAGTGAAAATATAGAACTCTTCTCGGAACAGTTGCGGGAGTTGCTGCACTCGAGTGTGACGGAGGATGCAAAGCTTGTGTCCAAGGGGTTGATGCTGTACCGGCAAGGGCTGGTGAAGCAGGTACAAATCTTCCATGATGAAAAAGTAACCTCGACAGTCCAGGACGTCACGCCTTGCAATGTGAAGCTCATCCTGTCATTTTTGTCGGAGAGCTCGTGCTCGTGTCCGGCGGAGGGCTTTTGCCGGCATCAGATGGCGACCTTTTTTGCGGTGTATGCCCAGTTTGGCAGTGTTGCGGATTGGGTGACAGAGTGGCGCGAACCGGCCCGGGAGCAGGCGGCGATTTCCTCATGGGGCATGCAGACGGCGAAGGACCTCGTGAAGGCAAACGGTGTGTTGAAACCGGAGTACAGCCCCTGGGTGCAGTCTTTTGAGGTAAGCTTTGACACGTTGTTGGCGTCGAAAAAATATACAAGCCCGTATGTGGTTCCGGAGCTGTTTGGCATTTACGAGCGGCGCGTTCATGCGAGTGCCCCGGTCGAGCAGGAATGGCGCTTGTTATATGAAATGGTTTGGATTGTGGTGTCGTTCCGGAAGCTGTCGGTGCTGAGTGATCAGCTTGAGCACAGTGAGGACATGGTGAAGCGGGCGTATTTGCATGTGTTCCAGAACCTGATGGAGGATGCGCATGAGCTGGCGGTGAAGATTGGTGTGCAGTCGCTGCCGTTTGCCTTTGATGAATTTATTGAAAAATTGAAGGACGATGCGTTTGACTTGTTGACGTGTACGAGCGGGATTGAGTATGAGCGGATTTACTTGTATCGTTTGTTGTGGGTGCAATTTTTCAAGAAGAAGGAGTGGCGTGAGGCGGAGGTTGTGAAGATTCAGGCCCGGTTGAAAGAGCTGCATGATTGGGAGAATCCGGCGCCGTTGATGGTAGCTGGGATTCATATTAACCTGTTGCTCGGGGACGATGAGGCGGCGTTGAAGCAGGTTGGGCTGTTTGACGATGCTGTGATTGTGCCGTATCTGGTGTATTGGATTGATTATTTGAGCGGGTTGAAGGCGTGGCGCCGGGTGGGTCCGTTGATTGAGTTGTTTTTGCAAAAAATCAAGGCGTATCTGGAGGAGCTTGGCGGCTATCATAGCTGTGTGTCGTTCGTTCGGGATGCGCTCCGGGCAGTGACGCCTTATTGTACGGAGTCGGACCGGGTAGATTTGATTGAGCGGGCGTTGTTGCAGACGCTGCCGTATAGTTTCCGCGAGTATGAGTATATGTTGTTTGAGCGCGGGCAGTATGACCGCTGGGGCGAGCTCCAGGCGTTTATCGGCTTGAATTTCTACGATTTGCCGAAGGAACGGTTGAAGTTGATCGAGAAGGAACGGCCGGAGGTGCTGTTGGGAATGCTTCACCAGACGGCGCAGAAGGAGATCGACCAGAAGAATCGCAGCAGCTATAAGCTGGCGGTCCGTCATCTGAAAAAGCTCCGGACGCTGTACAAGAAACTGAAGCGAGTTGACGACTGGGAATACTTCATGG
Source organism: Bacillus sp. (in: firmicutes) (assembly GCA_039832695.1). Taxonomy (GTDB): domain Bacteria; phylum Bacillota; class Bacilli; order Bacillales; family Cytobacillaceae; genus Neobacillus. The sequence continues at coordinate 62,793 of JBDOMM010000005.1, read as the reverse complement.
AAACATTGCTCGAGCGGACAAAAAGACTGCGGGCGTTCCACGAAGAATGCAAGCGGAGCAAACTGATCGAAAGCTAAGAAGAAGGTCCGGGGACAGTCCCCCAGGGCGTTAATGCATTAACGCGCCGGGGGACTGTCCCCAAAACAAAAGGAGTTTTGTACCATGCTTAAAACTAGGTTTATGAAATTGCTGACAACTAAATTAGGTGAAGGCCGCTTTTTGCTAAGGGCTCAGGATGAGCATGGCCGCTTTATGAATCCGGTTCGATGGAAAGACCTCGTTTTTAGCAGTCATGAGGAGAGCTTCTTTGGCACGCTCCTAGAAAACGAGACCTTGGACGACGTCGAAGGAGTGGTCGTCAGCGGCTGGCAGCTTGTCTCCCTTTTTGCTAAAGAATCCTTCAATCGCTATATCGAATGGGACTGGAATGAAGAGTCGGAGACTTGTCTTGCGGCGGCCCACGCCATGTTTGAAGGCATCGTGGAGAAGGACTGGCTGCCGGACTTTTCGGTATGGGAGCATGGCGATTTCCGCTGGAAGCTGCCGGAGCGCGTGAAGGATGAGTTTGATCCTTCTTTTTGGGAGCAGCCGATTTCTCATGACGACTCCGGACAGGAAACACCCACCAAAACATACATATCAGATTTATTCAATAGTGCGCTGGACGGCTACTTAACGCGCAACGCGGCCATGAAGGAACTCTTCGGACCGAAGCTTGACCTGCTTCGAAAGCAAAACATCTCAGGCGGCGAGCTCGCCCGCTATTTTGACGAAGAAAGCTGGCTCGAATGGGTCGGCATCAAGGAGAACGATACGCCATTTACCATCGGACTCCGACTCGACGAGCCGATTGATGGTGAAGGCGCTTGGACACTCGATGTCTTTTTGCGCGGGAAAAAGAAACCGGATGACATCTATGACATTGAAAGCACCTCCAAGCTTCCGGCGAAATGGCGTCCTTTTTTAGAAAAGGTCGATCGTGAACAAAGCCGCTGGGCCCGACTGATTCCTTGGTTGAGCGAGGACGGCTATTTCAAAACGCATCTCACCGAGGAAGAAGCGTGGATGTTTTTAACCGAGGCAAGCGAAACGATGCTGGCGCTGGACGTCGAGATCCTCCTCCCTTCCTGGTGGCAGGCAATGAAAAATGCCAACCTGAAAGTGAAGGCGTCGTTGAAAGGATCTTCCAGCCACCGGCCGTCGTTCGTTGGACTGCAGGCCATGCTTGACTTTAACTGGCGTTTTTCGATGAACGGTGTCGACCTGTCGGAAGAAGAGTTCGGCAAGCTGGTAGAAGAAAAGCGCAGGCTCGTCTATATTCGCGGCCGCTGGGTTAAGCTCGATCCGCAATTTATCAGGCAAATTCAGGACTTAATGAAGCGTGCGGAAAAAGAAGGCTTGCATGTTCGCGACCTTCTCGAGCAAGAGCTGATAAATCCGGAAGCCTCCGAAGATGAACTGGAGAATCCGAAGGCGTTTGCCAAAATTCAAATCGAGCTCAACCGTCAGTGGAAGCAGATGGTCAAGCAGTTGTCCGAAATTCACGAGATTCCGCTGACCGATGTACCGTCAGGGCTTCAGGGGGAACTTCGTCCTTACCAACAGCTCGGCATGAGCTGGCTCTGGTTCCTGCGGCAGTACGGCTTTGGTGCGGTGCTCGCCGATGACATGGGTCTCGGCAAAACCGTCCAACTCATATCCTACCTGTTGAAGGTAAAAAACGATGCTAGCAAAGAGCTAGTTTCGGTGCCTGTCCCCAAAGAAACTAAGGTGCCAACGAAAGCGGCGTTGATTATTTGCCCTACTTCTGTGCTTGGGAATTGGCAGAAGGAGTTGGAGCGTTTTGCTCCGGAGATGAATGTTTACTTGCATTACGGTTCGAACCGCCTCAAAGAGGAAGCTTTTTCGGATAAAGCAAAGGACGCTGATGTGGTGTTGACCTCGTATGGCTTGAGCCATCTCGATTCTGAGGAGTTCGAGTCCTTGATTTGGAGCTCGATCGCCATCGACGAAGCGCAGAACATTAAGAATGCGCAGACGAAACAGTCGAAGGCCGTTCGCAGACTGCGCGGCCGTCATCATATCGCGCTGACGGGAACGCCGATGGAAAATCGCCTCACCGAGCTGTGGTCGATCTTTGATTTTACCAATCACGGCTATCTGGGCAGCTTAGGGCAGTTCCAGAAAAAGTTCGTCATCCCGATTGAAAAGGATGAAAAGAAGGAAAAAGTGCAGCAGCTGCAATCGTTGATCCGCCCCTTCCTTCTGCGCCGCACGAAAAAGGACGAAGAAGTGGCCCTCAACCTGCCTGATAAGCTCGAGCAAAAAGAATACTGTCCGCTGACCGCAGAGCAGGCGTCGCTTTACGAGCAACTGATTCACGATACGTTTGCTGAGATTGAAAAGCTGTCGGGGTTTGAGCGCAAGGGGTTAATTTTACAAATGTTGACCCGTTTGAAGCAGCTGTGCAACCACCCTGCCCTCTATTTAAAAGAGAAAGCGACGGCAGGCCGCGAACTGCTTGACCGCTCGAACAAAATGGAGAAGCTGGTTGAGTTGATCGACGCCGTATTAGAACAAGGCGAAAGCTGTTTGATTTTCACACAGTATATCGAAATGGGCGAAATGATCCGTGCTACGCTGAAGAAAAAGTTTGGCATCGAGGTACCGTTCTTGAACGGAAGTGTGCCGAAGACGCAGCGTGACGACATGATTGAGCGATTCCAGGCCGGGAAGTTCCCGGTATTCCTGCTGTCGTTGAAGGCAGGCGGAACGGGGCTGAACTTGACTGCGGCGAATCACGTCATCCACTACGACCGCTGGTGGAATCCGGCTGTTGAAAATCAGGCGACGGACCGGGCCTACCGGATCGGGCAATCGCGCTTCGTCCACGTGCACAAGCTGATTTGTACCGGAACCCTTGAGGAAAAAATCGACGCGATGCTCGAGAAGAAGCAATTCCTCAACGATCAAATCATCCAGAGCGAGAACTGGATTACGGAGCTTTCTACGGATGAACTGAAGGACTTGGTATATCTGGGATAAAAAAAGTAGCTGAAGATAATTTCTTCAGCTACTTTTTTGAAGTTTTGTCACTAAAAATCCAGGCGTTTAAGCCTGGCCCAGGTATCTTCCTTTCAAATGATGTGTTGATCACCACTGAAGTACCTTTAGAATTACCCTTTTTATATGATTTTCTTTCTTACTCGTCACTTTTGATGAATTACTCGTCAAATGTATGATTTACTCGTCGATTTTCTATTTTACTCGTCAAACTTCACACTTTTCTCGTCAAAAACCCCATTTTACTCGCCATACCCACTCCTCCATAAAAAACACCACAATTATTAAGGATTGCGTGACAGAATAAAATACTTTTACAATAAACTTATAGGGTCATTTATTTGATCGGCTCAAAGTTTTTAGCCTTGCTTAATTTATGAGCAAGCAGGTAAATGACGACATAGATCGGGAAGGAGTAAAATACGCTCCATTTTTTCATGACATAGAATCCCAGCCAGAGAAATAGCGGCTCGCCAATAAATGCGCTAATCGCAGCGAAAACCAAGGCTTTTACAAACGGTGATAGAGTTGGTCTAATCTGAATCATCGTCATAATTAAGACTGGAAATAGAATCAAATCCCAGGGAACATAGGATGGGATCGTTGGAATCGCTTTGCCCGTATAGTACCACAATCCACATTGCACCCCGATAAAGTCCAGCCAAGAAGAAATAATTGCGACAAAAAAGCCCACAAATAATAGCCGATTTGCACTTTCCTTTCTCCGAAACTTGATCCAGAAAATAATAGGCACGAAAATGAACAGTATTAACGTTACCCAGAAATCCCAATGAAACAGGGTGTGTTCCTTCCAATAATAAAAATAGTCTTTGTTTGTTTCCGTTACTTTTTCGTAAAACCTACCTACTTTTTTTATTTTCTCGGGGTCCTGTAACGTCTTCATCCTTATCTCCCTCGTCTTAGTATCTTAGCCATTCACACCACATGGAAGATTATTAAAGCCTTTCAATTTTACGTATCCATTTAAAATAACTTAGCAAAATGAGAAACAAAATAGGGTCGCACACGATCGAATAATACACATTCCACCAGCCATAATGAAAGTAGCCCCATGGTTGCGGGAGTAGGGCTGCGTATTCATACATCAAAATCAAAATAACCCAACCGACTAAGTAACTGTGGAATGAGCAACGAATAGGCGAGGACGTTGGTCCAATCGATTCCTTTCCAGAAATACGAATAGCCATTAAATTTTTCCTCAACAAATATATCAAACAGCATTTCCAGTACCATCGTAAATGCCCATATGTGGACGATTTGGTTTTTGGTAAGCTGCTTTTTCATTTTATAAGCAATCGTATTGAAAAGGACAATGGAAACCGCAAATATGATCATGCTACATTCACCCTATTTTAAAAGCATATACCTTAGTTTCCACACTAGCTAGATAATTATCCTTAAATCAAGTTGAGGGACAGTCCCCCGGCGCTTTAGCGCACCGGGGGACTGTCCCTCAACCGAATTTTTTACCAATAATCAATATAGCTCGTGGATGTAGATGGAACTGGTGACCAATATTGCTGGTTTGTCTGCCACTGTTTCACAGAGCCATCTAACCGTTTAATGAATGATTTAAATTGGATATTCCTTTGGGCTGGGAGATACACGGTCCCGCGCCAATCTCCGTAAGTGGAGTTATAGGATAGCTTAATCGGATACAACGACGTATCCCATTGTCCAAGTTCCGGGCGATCCCCCACAACATAGACCGTATCCCCCACCACAGTTGGTGCATTTTTAACAATGACCGTCTGCGCAATCGGAGTGACCCCTAAAATATCTTTAAATTGCCCCATTAATGTATCGTTATGAATCACATCGTAATAACGAAGCAGTGTAAACCCTGCAAAATTATAGTTGAATGCCATTTCTGCTACTCTTTTGAACCCCGTGTCATTTCCAATACTTAAGGCATTCTCACCGTTCAGGACAATTCCTTTCGAATTCGCAAGATTGGCCACCTGCCTCACTAACGTATTAGGCATGGAATATTCAGGGTAGGTGCCACTGTCCACCATCTCTAAACAAGTAAACGTTAAATCAAGTTTGCCTGTCTTGAAAGCATCTAATAAACTACTATAATCGTTATATCCCGCTGGTTTTTCAGCACCATGAGGAATCGTAGGATTGTTATATTGCCAATGAACACCGGCAACCTTTGCTCCTATTGGAACATTTAATACAGGATCAAATGCATTGTGTGCTAACTGTCCAATTAACTTGGCATGATCTTGAAGAACTCCTTGATACCAGGCTAAAAAGTCCTTTCCATAGTTGGTATTGTAACCATCCACAAGAAACTGGTAGCCATCCGAAGGTGGAAGGATTTGTGCCGTAGAAGTTAAACTGAGTCCCCAAGCCTGATTAACGCCTGCTAAACTACCATATTTCGCTAGTGCCCATGCGCGGAATTTGGACTTGGCAAACTCGGTATACGCTTGAAACTTCCCTCTGGAAGGATACCCCGAACCGTCCGCTGACGTGTAGGAAGGGTATCGAAGTTCACCCGCAGGCCCTCCTGATAGATAGACCTTGGCAACCACATCTTTGTACGGTGCAATCGCTTGCGCAAATGCCGAATATAATTCCCCATATTGCTTGTTAATGACATCTGTCGCTAATGGATTTAACGTTTCCTTATTGATTGTGCCCGTCTCCGATTTGAAGTAAAGGCTATCATCGGTTTTTGTGCTCCATATCCACGATGGCAATGGTGTATTACAATCATCTCCAACATTTCCACCACATTGATGCGTAGAAATAATCGGAATCATCTTCATCCCCGCGTTTCGAACGGATTGGGCAAAGCGCTGGACATAGGAGAAATCAAATTGTTGATCGCCATTCTTCTCCATATCCCCCCACCAAAAATCAACCGTGATCGCATAAAACCCATTCTGTTTTGCCCAACGCAAATCATTTTCAAATGTTTCCCAAGTGGTAATGTCCGGAATCTTCTTAAGCGGTGCCATTAGGTACGCCTTGTAGTTCGGATTCATCGATGTTCCGTTTACTGCCGCTTGTCCTTGCTGTGGATTTGCCAGAGAACCTAATAAAAGCATAAATAATAGCATCAAAGCAGTAAAACTTCTAACCCACTTTTTCATGTAGCCCCTCCTCTACTATATAAACATTTCCATTATACATAGAGTATGAATCCGCTTACAATTTATATTTTATAAGGATTCGGTGGATACCTAAAAAAGCATATTTATTTTCCCAATAGGATTTTACGGCTCCGCCTCCTCAAACTGAACGGACTTCGCTTGATACCTTTTTCCATCCCATGAATATTTGATTCGTAACGTTCCAATGTGGCCAGCAGGAGAAATGTAAACCACCGTCGTCCCATACAGGACCCCGTTCTCCACGGTATAATTCTCTACCTGGCCTACACTTGGCCTTGGAAAAAAGGTACTTGGGAGGTAGTTAAACTTGGACAGTTCTATCACATGTTTGGTTTTTCCTATTAAAATGGTGGCAATGTTCCCCCGCCGCTCCATATTGACCAATCGCTTGACCGCCGCATTTATGGATTCCACCGGTACCTCCGCGTATCTTCGATTAGGGTCCTGGATTTGGTTTAATATATGTATTTCCTTCATAGAGAGTCCTGAACCCGAACCGGATACCAGCACAACGATGATGTCTTTTAATTGGTCTCCATTCAAATCTTGGTAAAATAACTCAGGTGTAAATTTATCGTTATACCAGTGCGGAAAGTGATAAAGCAGTCCATTTCCGACCCCGACTTGGACGGTAAAGTTCTTGTGAGCCATCCAATTTCCGTCTACCGTATCGGCCAGCAAGAAAATAGTCTCGTACCAAGTGTCGGTTTGGACGTACGAAAGGACAACGCGGTCTGCTGCAGAGGCTTTTTCGATGCTTCCGGACAATAAAAAAAGCATAATAATGATTTTTTTGAACAAAGAAGCACCACCTTTTTAAGATTTGCGTTAGTTTTCCCGAAAACTAGCCAAAATTACACCGGCTAATGAGGATCCAGCTCAGGCAGTTGTGGAATTCTACATGAAATGATGATAATTCTACACAAAAACAGATTATTTCTACACAAAATCGGAGGAATTCTACACAAAATGATGATAATTCTACACAAAATCAATGGAATTCTACAAAATCGGGGGTCAATTCTACAAATTTTGGAAAATAATTTCCAAATGCACCCCGAACGAAATGATTTCCACCGTTATTCTACAAAACGGAGGGTGAATTCTACAAAATTTCGATTTATTCTACAAAACTAAGGTAGGATTCTACAAAAACTGGATATTAATTTCCAACACCCCGAAAAGACCGTGCATAGCCGCCACGATCTTCTAGTTGTTTTTTTCCATAATGCTCTTAATTCTATTCAAATCTGCATTATTTGCTTTTTTCATCATAGAAGACATAAACGCGATTCGCGCCCCGACATCCACTGATTTTTCAGATTGCCACACGGCCTTTTTAATATTCACATACCATTCTGGCGCGTTTTCTGGATTTGCCGCATATGCTGCTACCTGTTCACGCGGACATTGAATGATTATATCGGTTAATACGTCTACCATAGTTGATCCCTTTTCTTTCTATTATTTTTCCGTAAGCTCGATAAAGCTTTTAGTCATTTACTGTAAATAGTCCGGATGGTTTTGAGGTCTTAAACTATTAATTTCTTCAAAAATATTCTCGTTTTCTTTTTCTAGAGATGTGCTCTGTTTTTGGAAATAGGAATCTAAAATTTTCTTGAATTCTCCAACCGTTAACGGTTTGGCGTGATCCTTCAATTCATAACCGAGCAGCCCGTTCGGTTCAAGGGTTGCCGTTTTCACATCCTCTATTTTAGCTATCCCCTGATTGCGCATTCTCATTTCCAATTGGTCCACGGTTAGCCGTAACTTCTTTAGGTTCTTCGTATTCAAAACACCATTCTCTATCACTATTTTCGATTTGCCCGTTATAAACTTTTCAAATAGGTTAAATTTGATTTCTACATATTCTAGAATGACGATAGAAACCACAAAGATTGCTGCACCAACTATAGCCTTCATTACACTTTTTTCAACAATCGGTTGAACGATGATGGTTCCAATGGAAATCATAACGATTGTTTGAGCTAGGGTCATTTGGGATATCGACTTTCTACCAGCGATTCTTAGCAACAATATCCCCGCGATAATTAAAATAAACGCTTTCCATATAAAGGATAATTCCATTTAACTAGCCTCCTAAAAACAACATTAGCTATTATTTTCCCAATTATGCACAATTTTATTATGAAGAGCGGGAGGCCGATTTCTCGCATCGATACAATCCTCATGACATGTATCCAAACCACCTTCCTGTTCCTGCATATGCTGAAAGTAGGACAAGTAAAGGTGGTGAAATCTATGGGAAAAGATAAAGATAAGGACGAGAAAAAGAAAGATTTTTCAAATCCATTTAACAATGAGATTCAGCTTTGCTGTGATTGTGGCGGGTGCTGTTTGGTGCATCAGCAGTTCACGATTGAGGAAGATCTGCCGGCATCACAGTTCCCTGGGACGTTGACAGTTTTTGAAGCGAATCCCTATGAGCCTGCATGTGTGCCAGGTCAAGGGGGGCCGTGTTTAGGTGTAGCTGAAACGGAACAAGCCGAGGTGGCGATCCAGCAGCTAGCACTAACATTGCCATTTGGCACCGTGATCGCCCGAAACATCGGGAATTTTGCGTTTGATTTTACCTTGGTAGGGACAGATACAGAAAACGACGTCATCACGAAAACTGTTCCGCCAGGAGCACAAGTAGCTCTGTCTGGCGTGGTTCGAAGGGTCGATCTTCAACTACCGGGTGACCCTATTCACGCGTTATTTAACTTTGATATTTTCTTCATCCCGCCAAATCCGGTGTAACTCTACTAAAAAGGCGCCAAAAAAACCAGGCAGTGAACCTCTCCTTGCCTGGTTTTTGGTTATTTTTACGACATTTTACGGAAAAAGGGTTAATTCTTTGAACTATTTTTAGAGTAGGGCTTGGAATTCTACACAAAACTAAGTTTTTTCTACATAAAATCCGAGGAATTCTACACAGAATGAAGAGAATTCTACACAAAATCAAAGGAATTCTACAAAGCGGCAGGCGAATTCTACAAAGTTTCAACTTATTCTACAAAATCGAAGAACAATTCTACAAAACTTGGAAATTCCCTTCCAATTGCACTGCTAATGTTCAACACTGGACAATACGCATAAATTTTCCTATTTCACACAAAATAAGGAAAAACCATTTGAGGGATACCCATGAAGTTACCAACTAACGATCATGAAATCGAAGGGCAAAATGGAGCAGAGCAAAACTGGGTTGAACGCTTATCGAAATCATATGACTTTGTTCAAGAGCATACCTCTCTAATAGACAAGGAGCCCATTTGGCTTTCCTACTTTCGTACCCTAATCTCATCAGACATGTTACATAAAGATGTGTTGCCCTATTTACAAGAACAACTTTCATTAGAAGAATTGAAAAGCAAAATACCCGTACAAGAGATTTCTTTTACTAAAGACCCAGCTCAAATTGTCAAAAACCTGTTGAATGGACACATTGCTGTTCAAAAGGCTCCCGACGATCAAGAGTGTTTATTAATTAATATTGCAAACAGTAAATTTCGAGATGTCGGAATACCAACCATGGAATCTTCGGCATTAGGTCCTCAGGTTGCTTTTATTGAAGAACTCGACACCAACATCAATTTGATTCGAAAAAGATTACCCGCTGCTGAACTACTTGTAAAAGAAATGACAGTCGGGGAACTGTCGAGAACTAGAGTTGCGGTCATTTATATGGATGGGATAGCTGATCCAGAAAACGTAAACACGGTGATCCAACGAATTGAAGATATTCAATATGATCAAATTTTAGACAGTTCCTATATTGCGGCTATGATAGAGGATAATTCTCACTCCTTGTTTCCTCAATCCATCTCAACGGAGAGAGTCGATCGGGTTGCGGCGGGGCTCCCAGAAGGGAAAATTATCATCGCGGCTGACGGATCACCGAATCTTGTCATCGCACCTGTTACTTTAATTGAATCCTTAATTGCCATGGAGGACTATAGTTTTTCTTGGATTATTTCTAATTTTTTTCGCCTATTGCGATTCTTTTCTATTTTCATATCAGGTCTAATCAGTCCTTTATACGTCGCCGCTCTGACCTATCATTATGAATTGATCCCTTCGAAATTATTAGAAAACTTGGTTGGTTCAAGAGTATCCGTTCCATTCTCGCCTTTTTTGGAGGCACTATTTTTAGAAATTATGATAGAAATGGTGAAAGAAGCTGGAATTCGTCTACCTACGAAAATCGGACAATCCCTTGGCGTGGTTGGAGGCATTGTTATCGGTCAGGCCGTTGTTGAAGCAGGTTTAACCAGTAATGTGTTGCTAATCTTAGTTGGACTTGGAACCTTAGCTTCCTATATTGCACCGGTCTATAAATTTAGCAACACCATTCGATTTTTTAAATTCCCTATGATTTTTCTTGCCCAATTTTTAGGATTATTTGGGGTGTTTGTTGGATTATTATTCACGGCTTTACATGCGCTCAAATTAACCTCACTTGGACGCCCTTACTTAAGTATATATCCATTAAGAAAAACAGCCTTCCAAGACCTATGGTTTAGACTTCCTTTTTCCATGCAAAAAGAGAATCCGCAATCTCTAAGGCCGCAAAAAAAGCGAAAGTCTACTGGAACGGGAAAGAACCCAGAGCCAATGAATGATTTCTATGAATAAAAGAGGGGGATTTTTTATATGCAAGTAGATAAGAGGCATCAAATTTCTCCCTATTTAGTCTTTTTTACGATCTATAGTTCACAGGTTGGTGTGGGAATTTTAAGTTTTCAACGAATCATTGCTAAAAAGGCAGGTTATGATGCCTGGATAGGGGTAATACTTGCCGGCTGCTTTGTTCAACTATTTATTTGGATGATGTATAAGCTTTTAGCAAAAGCTGATGGAGACATTGTGGATGTTCATACAATGGTCTTTGGTAAAGCCATTGGCAAATGTTTTAGCTTGATCCTCATGTTGTATTACTGGTTAGCTAGTGTATCTGTTTTAGTTGGCTACATTGAAATCATACAGGTTTGGATGTTTCCTAACTTGTCTTCATGGCTTCTTGCCATCATCATATTGATTCTCGTCTATTATTGTGTGTCTGGAGGATTTCGAGTCGTCGTTGGAATTGCATTATTATCGTTTATTTATCCACAAATTTATCTTATCATTCTCTATGTTTTCCCTATAAAAATGGCTCATTTTTCAAATTTATTACCCATTATGAACCATTCCTTTTTGGATTTATTGGATTCTGTTAAAAGCTCCATGTATACATTAGCAGGAACGGAAACGTTGCTCATGTTTTATCCTTTCATTAGAAATGTAAACTCATCAAAAAAATATGCACATCTGGGAGCACTATTTACAACCCTGCTCTATACTTTTTCTGCTATCGTTTCTTTTACCTTTTACAGTGAAAAACAATTAGCTACAACCATTTGGCCAGAGCTGTCTTTAACGAAAGTCATGAAGTTTTCTTACTTGGAAAGATTTGAGTACTTATATATCTCTATGTATTTAATCATCGTAACCGCCCTACTCGCACTCCTACTCTGGTGCTCTAGCAGAGGTTTTAAGAAAATTTTTAATAAAAAGCAAAAATACGCCTTAATAGTCCTTAGCATTATTAGTGTCGTCCTATGCCAATTGATAAAAGACCCTTATAAAGATTGGTTTAATCAGCTTATTACACAAATGAATTTATGGTTATTTTATGTTTATATTCCTTTACTCCTTCTAGTCCTTACTATATTAAAAAGGGGTCATAAAAATGGCTAAGCATTCTGTCATTTGGTTTTTGCTACCACTATTTTTAACTGGTTGTTCCCTTATCACTCCCACTATTGTGAATGAAATAAATATGGCACAAGGCGTAGGGTATGATGTGGCTTCTGAAAACAAAATAAAAGAGACAATTGTATTTCCTATCTTTAAAAAAGACAAATCTTCTACTACTGAAATCAAGTCCAGTGTGGGGCAATCAAGCAAAGGGATTCGTGGCCTTTTAAATAACGAAACAAGATATCCTTTAGTAAGTGGGCAGCTTCGTTTAGCTCTCTACGGGAAGGAAATGTCCAAAAGAGGGATAAACGATTTTGTTGATACCCTAAACCGTGATCCCTCCATAGGAAACCTTGTTCAACTGGCCATTGTAGATGGTGATGCCTCTGATTTATTATCGACAGCAAAATTTAAAACAGAGAATATTTCCTTATTTTTGCAAGAATTACTTGACCAAAACATGGAACACGGGCAGCTTCCACGCTCCAATTTACACAGCTTTCTCTTTCAATTTTCTCAAGTTGGACAGGATCCTTATTTGCCATTAATTAAAAAGGAAAAAGATACAATCAAGATCAATGGATTGGCAATATTTAAGGATGACCGATTTGTCACAGCTTTATCGATGGATGACCTGTTCATTTTTAAAGGGCTGGTTGATACATACAACCACGGGCTACATCAATTTAATTTAAAAAATGGCGAGAGGGTCGTTCTAGATATTCTTCATTCAAAGGCAAAATACAAAGTGAAAATTGTGAAAGGTAAACCTGTCTTTACGATTTACTTACAAATGAAGACTAGACTTCAAGAGTTCTCTTCTCCAAAGAAACAAAGGGTTCCTATTGATAAACCAAAGATTCAAAAGGAAGTGGCACAGATTTTAGAAAAGCGTTCCTTACAAATTGTCAATCGTTTTAAGGAGCAACACGTGGACCCGTTAGGACTTGGAGCAAAATATAAAGAGCATTATCGCCCATTCAATGAGCGAACATGGAAATCCATTTATCCTCAAGTAACGGTTCTTGTACATGCTGACGTGGAGATTAAACAAACTGGAATTGTGGAGTAACAAGATTTATGTTTCACCAACAAAAAAATGGCTATCAATCATCTGATAGCCATTCCAACTACTATTCTTCGTCTAAGTTCCAAGCAATTACAAATATATCTTCATTCGCAATGATGTAAATGCCGTCTGTGAAAATCTCACCCTCTTGACGCGCTTGCTCCACTAAATCATTTAGCTCCGCTTCAGTTCCAGGGAAACCTAATTCAAGAGCTACTTTTTTCCATAGATCTTCATAGCCCGGTTCTCCGAAAACAGATCCTTCAAAGTTGAAGCCACCTACTGCCTCGTCAGCATTATTATAGAAAAGATATCCTTCAACCTCATCATTGTATTCAACCGTTAATCCGTACTCAGTACTTGCCATTCCTGCAATATATTTAAACATAAAGTCAGTCTCATCCATGTAGACCGCTCCATCAGCCCCAATTACTTTGTTGTCAATCGTCGTATTCACGGCCATTGCACCACTGTCATAGAAGTAATACGTTTTACCGTCGATGTCCTTCCAGCCTAGTGTCATTTTTCCAGACGAGCGATCTAGGAAATACCACTGGCCGCCTGTTTGTAACCAGCCGGTTTTCATGGCGCCACCAGCAGCTAAGAAGTACCAGTCTTGACCGGATTTCACCCAACCTGTCTTCATCGCGCCTGATGCGTCAAGGAAGTACCATTGCTTTGAAAGCTGAACCCAACCAGTCTTCATCACACCGTTTGCGTCAAAGTAATACCATTTGTTGCTGCTAGATACCCAGCCTGTTTTCATGTAGCCATTTGTATCAAAGAAATACCACTTGCTGTTTAATTGTAACCAGCCTTTTTGTAACGCGCCTTTTGCGTTGTAGTATGTCCAGTAAGAGCCTTTTTTCACCCATTGGTTATGGTACTGAACAGCTGTTGTTCCTGCTGCATACGATGCAACTGGTGCAGAAAGTAGCGAAAGACCTGCTGCGATAGTTACGGCTTTAAGCGTCTTTTTCAAAATAATTGCCCCCATTTTTCTCTCTATTTTTTGTACTACTAGAGTAGTTTACTATTTTGATAAAATTTAGTAAATAAATACTTTTATGACAAATACTTGCTTTCACCATACAACTAAATAATTCATTTTGTTGTAAAAAAAACCATTTAGGCAAAACGCTGATTTTCAAGTACTTAGGTTGTTTGTCCAAACCAGATTGGCTCACAACAATATACTTATATAGAGGTGTTTTTTCCTCCGATTTTTTTCACATAGGGGGTGAAAGTATGGGCTGGGGTTATTATGGCGGCGGTTACGGCTATGGCGGTGGCTACGGCGGCAATAGCTTTGTGTTAATCGTTGTATTATTTATTCTCCTTATCATTGTTGGTGCTTCCTTCTTTGGTTGATCCATGTAAGGAGCGAAGGGCAGACATAGTGTCTGCCCTTTGTTTATTGACCTCTTATGTTTTTAAAAGAAGGACTCAGTTCACTCCAGACATCAAACTTATTCCCATCTCCATCATAAAAAACAAAGTTTCTTCCTGCGTGTCCTCTATCTTCCATCTCTCCGACTCTCACATCTTTTTCCTTCAGCTCTGAATGCAAAGCGATCAATGCAGCTAATCCATCCACTTCAAATGTTAGTGAAAACCGTTCTTCACCGTAAATATCAAAGAAATTTGCGCTTTGGTTTTCGGCGGACCTGACAAGAAATAGACTTTGATTGGCCAAATTGAGAATCGCTTTGTCCTGGTCCTTGTAGCTTACCTCCGCGCCTAATTTTTCAACATACCAATCAGAAGAACGTTCCACATTCGTTACAGGAATATACGTGGTCCCCACCCTTACTAAATGATCACTCATCTCCGTCTCCCCTTTCAAATCTTCCCCTATTCTCATCAATAGACCAACATTTTTGGCCACTATCTAACAAGTAAAAAAATGACTATCAAGTATGTTGATAGCCATTCTCTCCTGCTAGTTCCATTCACTGAATGTTTATTCCTCTGGTACCACTGCATTCCACTCTTCGGAAGCTTTCTTCATATCCAAGTAACGCCCCTTCAATTCATCCAAATACTTTTCATCCACAACCTTGGTCTCCGTCCCATGATTGATCGTGTTGTAATAATTTTCGAAAGTGTTTAGGACTTGCTGGTGAACTGAAGAATAGGCTTCTGGCACTTTTACTATTTTCATATAAGTAATTGCCTTTTGAATATCTTCCTTGCGGCCAGGGCTTTCAACCACCAATTTATAAATGGCCCCATACCCTTCATTGTTTTTCATCTCCACCCATTCAAGGAGCGTAGACTCAAATTCACCTATGATGGTATTCATGCGGGTCCGCGTATACTCTTTATAATAATGTTCGTTCTGCATGCTGCCGAATGCTCTGAATGGACCATGCTTTCCCTTTTTTACCATCGTTTCTTTATAAATAGCGTACCACTCATCCGACGCTTGTGTAATCGGCAAGAAGGCAGCATCGAGCATCTTCGCATTTGATTCGGTTAGTATGCCATCCTTGTTAATATTCTTATTGTATGTGGCTAGTACTTTCTGAAACTTTTCATAGGAAATCTTCAAGTCCTCATGTGCCTGTTGATACGGCTTTGGAACAGCCATCTTATCCATTTCATCCGTCAATGATTGTAAACGTAAATCCAAATTGTAAATTTTATTATCCAATTCTTTTACTCCATAATGCGTCGCACCATAGGATTGTAGAATAATATCTTGAATTTCATTATTCATCGACGAGTATTGATCGATATGAGTATAATAATAGAGGGATTGTGCTTGTTTCTGTTCAGCTTGAGTTGCATACACATACCAAAATCCAAGGACCACGAGTACTAATATGGCAAGAACCCCTTTTTTGCGCACCACTCTCCCCCGTTCTCTATTATTCTAAATTCCAAACAATCATTACGAATCTTTCACTTACATGAACCTGCAGATCCCCCGTTTGGATAGATCCTTCCTGACGAGCCTGTTCCACTAAATCATTTAGCTCCGCTTCCGTTCTAGGCACCCCTAATTCTAGAGCAACTTTCTTCCACAGTTCAACGTATGCGATTTCGCCAGCGACCCCGTGATCTAAACTAATTGATCCAACATTTTGCTCCCCATTATTGATCAAATAGGAACCAAAGTCTGAATTATATTCCATTGTTAATCCGGCCTCTGTTGTCAATTGTTCAATGTTTTTAAGGACTTCTTCCGTGTGATCCTCATAGACAGCACCGTCTGCACCGATTTTTTTGCCGCCGATCGTCTTGTTAGCAGCCATGTGCCCACTTTCATAGAAAAAATACATTTTTCCATCGACTGCGTGCCAATCCTGTACCATTTTTCCGGATGTACGATCAAGGAAGTACCATTTCTCTTTATCTTTCAACCAACCCGTCTTCATGGCTCCGCTCGTATTTAAATAGTACCAGGCAACTCCCAAATCAAGCCAACCTGTCTTCATCGCACCAGAACTATCCAAGTAGTACCACTGATTTCCCACCTTGGCCCAGCCTGTTTTCATCGCGCCGCTTGCCTCAAAGTAATACCATTTTCCACTGACAAGCGCCCAACCAGTTTTCATATTCCCATTTGCATCAAGGTAATACCACTTACTGTTTTGCTTCAACCAGCCCTTATGTAACGCTCCATTGGCATTGTAATACGTCCAATACGATCCTTTTTTCACCCACTGATTATGGTGCTGAACGGCTGTCGTTCCTGCAGCATACGATGAAACTGGTGCAGCTAGCAGCGCGAGACCTGCTGCGAGTGTTACGGCTTTTAGCGTCTTTTTCAACCTCATTACCTCCATTTATACTTTTCTATTAAACTATCTACTATTTTACTATATTTTTGTAAAAAATGGTAAAAATTTATTTATTTCCCAATTGTACAAAAAAGGACCGCAAGCACAGTCGCAATCCTTTTCAACCACATTTCTTTGCTTTTTTTTCGATAAAATCAACAATGATTTTCAACGCAATAAACAAGATGATCGACACGATCAACGAATAAAAGTAGTTCCAATCCTCAAATGTGTACAAGTTAAAATACACACATAAAGGGATTCCGATAAAACTGATGACCGCCGACAAAATCACTTCCGCCACCAAATACGCTTTCCAACGTCTGAAATATTGATAACATAAGGTCATAATCACGGGGATCACCGCAAAATCGACGGCATTGAAGCGATGGGTAAAAACCAGAAACTGATGCGGGTATTCCCAATAATCAAAATAAGTCCCCAACTCATCCACTAGACCAACGATGATAAAACTAATCACAAAGGCCAGTGAAATTAACAAGATGCGATACCGGTCGATTAATACGAGCAGAAGCACAAAAAACAGGGCATTTATGATAAGAATACTCCACCAATGAGCACTCCACAAATCATGATGAAGCCAAATCTGTGTCTCCTCCGTAAGATACTTATTAAATGCCTTTTCCAGTTGACTGTACATACTGTTTTCATCCCTCATTTTGAGTTCACTTTAAACAGTAATAATATGGCACTTCTTTTGGAAAGTTATACTAGGATGGCTATTCCCATCCATTTGTCGGTTGCTTCATCTTTATTTCTAGTTCTACTTTTTTGGGCAAGAAGAAACAAAAAGTATAAGTAGCCAAGGTCTAGTTCTACTTTTTTGAGCAAGAAGCAGCAAATTGTAGAAGTAGACAGGGGCTAGTTCTACTTTTTTCAGCAAAAAGAAGCAAAAAGTAGAAGTAGACAGGGTCTAGTTCTACTTTTTTGAGCAAGAAGCAGCAAATTGTAGAAGTAGACAGGGTCTAGTTCTACTTTTTTGAGCAACAAGAAGCAAATTGTAGAAGTAGACAGGGGCTAGTTCTACTTTTTTAAGCAAGAAGAAGCAAACTGTAGAAGTAGACAGGGGCTAGTTCTACTTTTTCGAGCAAGAAGAAGCAAATAGTAGAAGTAGACAGGGGCTAGTTCTACTTTTTTGAGCAAGAAGAAGCAAATAGTAGAAGTAGCCAGGGGCTAGATCTCTTTGGCTCTGACTCTGTCAGAAGTTGCTCCAGGTTCATATCAGAGCAGCGTCAAAATCATAATTCACCCACATAAGAAAAGGCTTCGCACTTTATAAAACAAAGCCACATAACCCTAATTTGTAATTCGTCGAAGCAGCTTCCACTTCGTTTGTCGTGAAAGGATCGCTAACCCTTTGAAAAGGGTATACCCAAGTAAGATGCCGGCCACATTCAAAATGATATCATCAATATCAAACTGCCCGATTTGCAAAAAGAATTGCAGTGTTTCTATCGTAAAAATACTAACCACACCGATGGTAAGAAGTTTTTTAAATGACCTAGATTTTTTTAATAGGATTGGCAGTAATATGCCTAATGGAACAAAAATCACCATATTCCCGATGGTATTATTTAATATGATATCTACATTATAATGTTCCCGTTCGATAATATAGCGGGAGATGGTCTTGAATGGGATGATGTTCGCATTCAGCTTCCACACTTCCATGTTGAAAAAGCTATGCGTGTTTTCCGGATACCAGAAATAAGGATTAAATAAACCATGGTCAATCACCCGACCAATGATTCGTTTAATCAGCAAATTCCAAAGTATGATAAAAGAATAGAGATAGAAGGCAATTTTCACACCATAGTTGAACAGTTTATAACCTGGGAACACTGAGGATTGCATGCCCTCTTTTAAGGTATTTTCATCGCCAAAACTCTTTAGCGCTTTTTGAACCGCTTCCTTCTCCGAAAGCCCCTCTTCTATGTACTCTTCCTTTAGTAATTCCAGGTGGTGAATCATTTCCTCCGCTATGTCAGCTTTTTCGTTCTCATCGCATGTTAGTTCCTTCACGATTTGGTCAACGTAGGTTTTAATGTTGTGATCCAAGCCATTTCCTCCGAACATTTTTGAATTAGATTGTGTACCTTATTCCATTCCGCTAGCTTTCTCTCTAACTCCTTCTTGCCATCCTCCGTGATGCGATAGTACTTTCTTCTAGACCCGACATCGGAGTTTTCCCAGTAAGACTCAATCCAGAGCTTGTTTTCCAGTCGTTTTAAAGCCGGATAGAGGGTTCCCTCACTCATGTTGTATAGCTCGTTACTGTTCTCTTTTAACGTCTTCACCATCTCATATCCATACATATCCCTCTTGCTAACAATGGAAAGAAGTAAAATATCGATGCTGCCTTTCATAATTTCCTTATCCAACAAAATCACCTCGCTTTGAATCGGTTTCTATTTAACATCGTATCACGATGCACCTCGTTATACAAGGTTTACCGGTTAAATTATCCAGCACCCATTTCTTATTTGATAAAATTAGCATTGGTTTACTCGCCAAACACTTAACTATACTCACTTCTTCACTATAAAAACCAGGCGTTAGCCTGGCTCAGGTATCTTCCCTTCAAATTTTGTGTGGATCCCCTCTTGAAGTGCCTTTAAAATTACCTTTTTTATATAAATTCCTTTCTTACTCGTCACTTTTGATGATTTACTCGTCAAAATCTATGATTTCTCGTCTACTTCTCATTTTACTCGTCAACTTTCACACTTTACTCGTCAGAAACCCCATTTTACTCGCCAACTCATAACTACACCCATTCCTACACTAAAAAACCAGGCGTTAGCCTGGCTCAGGTATCTTCCTTTAAAATTCATTTAAAGTGCAATCTCCTGCTTCGCAAACCATTTCAAAAACGCATCTTTCTCGATCACATTCAAAATACATGGCGCCTTCACTTGAGACTCTAATTTCGCATGTTCCTCAGGAAAGTCCGCTTGCACATCCAATCTCATATACGGCAACTTTTCCTGCGCTTTTTGCGAGCGAATATTGGCTAATTTCGCCCCGGCAAATACGTATTCTAAATCTAAATTGGTAAATGCCGTATATAAAATCTCTGCCTTCGCCGCAGCATTATAGCCTTTGCCCCAATACGGATGCCCGATCCAAGTACCGATATGACTCATTTTATTGGTCTTATCAATATCCTTCAGTGTGATTACCCCAATAACTTCATCCTTCTCATTAAAAATAACCCTGGAATATTGCAGTCCTTGTTTTTCTTGTTCCAGAATAAATTCAATAAACCCAATCGTTCCCTCAACAGAAGTTTGGCTGTCCGTCAGTCCCAGTGCATCTTTTACTTGAGGGGCCGAAGATAGAGCCGACATGGCTTCCGCAAACTCTCTTTGATGCGGGACTAATCTAACACGTTTCATACAAATCCCTCCTAACTGTCAATGAATTCCATAATTCGATTCAAATGAAAAAATTCCTTCTTATTTAGAAAAAATACCTGGCATAGCCAATCTTAGGTTAAAAATAAACTTTTACGGAGTGGGGCATAATTTAAGTGAACATTTATCGGGATTGAAAATGGAGGAACCCTATGAATCATGAGCTTGTGAAATTTCTCCCCATACTATTATCCATCATCCTTCTTGGGCTGGCAGTGAAATTCGTCGATTGGAAAAAACGGGAGAGCTATGCCCGAACGATCCTATTTGCTATTTGTGTGGACTTTTTTATCTCTATCCTGACCTATAAGCACTCACTCTGGTATTTTCACCCGGCATTTTTAATTCCTAATCATACCATCGCAGATTTTATGATCGCATTTACCAACATCCCGTTGATTGTTTTACTTTTTCTATCACATTACCCATACGGCACTTCCATACTTAAACAAGGTGCATATATTACCCTTTGGAGCGTCCTTTTTACCATCATTGAAACTATCTTTTTATTTACAAATCTTTTGTCCTACCACAACGGCTGGACCTCTTGGTGGTCGTTCATGGTATGGATTGCCACTTTTATAAGTCTCATCCTGCATCAAAAAAAGCCCATTATTGTCTGGGCCCTTTGTTTTTCCTGTACAATCTTTCTCGTGCTTTACTTCCATATACCTGTCTTAAAATTGAAATGACCATTTTTGGATTTTATCAGCGGATTCGGGACACTTATCAGCGAATTTTCGATTTTATCAGCGAATCCGCAAGCTTTATCAGCGAATTTCCATTTTTATCAGCGAATCCAGCCATTAGCCGTTATTCATTTACTTTCTTTAAAACTTGGTACACCTTATCTTCATTCCTTTTAAGATATTCTTTTACTGTTTCAACATCCTTTGAGATTTTGATTATTTTAAATGTAATAAACATGAACCAAATTAATATCCCCATTAAAAAAACATATAATAACATTGTCTATGTACTCCTGTTTATAGAATAGTAGTTGTTGATTTTTTTCTTACTTTGATCCCGGTAAATGTACATACAATAAAAATAATCCACATGATGACTGTGAGAGGTAAGATCATCATTCCCACTCCATAATTATCATCTTCCATTGGAAAAAAGGTGCGGATAGGAGTTGTGTAAATAGCAATGAGATACAGGATTTCGTTAATAAAGGGAATGAAGAATACGTATTTCCAGCGGCCAAATTCAAAGTTCCTTGCAATCAAGTAGCATGTTGGCCCATAAGCTAGGAAAGAAATAATCGTAATGGTTATTGAAAAAAGCGACCCATGGTCTAGACTGAACATAGCCCCTTCATTAAATATTGTGTATATCAGCGTTGTCATCACAAGATGGAAAATCGTCCTTATCAAATTTCTCATCACGGTTTCACCTTTTTACTATTTTTATAGTTATAGAGGTAATTCTACTCACAGGAACCACATTCCTTTTTTTACTAAAAATGATATTTTCATTTAGGTAAACTTAATATACACTTTAGTTAACTAATAATCATCATACTGGGGGTTAGACGATGTATAGATTACGCGGCCATCATCTTTTTTGCCTGTTGGGCTATCGGGGAATGGGGTATTCCGAGGAATACGTGGAGAATATGACGCGGTTGCATCAGAATTTGCGGCACAACCCAGAGACATTGGTTGAGCTGGTTAAAGGACCGGATCAATTGTGTGAAAAGTACCCAAACTCTGGTGATTACCACTGTCAGGACGCCAACCTCTATGAGAGGGATGCGGTTATTTTAGAAAAAATGGACCTTCACATCGGGCAAACCCTGAAATGGAAGGACATTGAGGCCCGCATCAAAAAGCACGTCATCCCCACCGATATTCAAACCGTCTGCGAAACCTGCCACTGGCGTACCTACGGAGTTTGTGAGGAAGGCATTCAAGAGATTCTTGACGGGAAGGGCTTGAGAGAAGTGAAATAAGCCCTTCCTCTTTTTTGAGCTACTTTATAGTAAACTGAAAAACATAATAGTTTTTTCCGGAAGGACTACTTACTGATAATTCTATTACATAATTACCTGGTCCTTTAGGTAGTTTAATGGTTTCAATGTTGTCTTTTTTTGTTAATTTAAGGGTTGATTGAATATCGGTAGGTCCTAAATTTTGCCCATCCTTTGTATAATTTCCACTGATCCCTCCTTTTATCTCATTCAG
This sequence comes from Bacillus sp. (in: firmicutes), assembly GCA_039832695.1. Lineage (GTDB taxonomy): Bacteria > Bacillota > Bacilli > Bacillales > Cytobacillaceae > Neobacillus. The sequence continues at coordinate 40,350 of JBDOMM010000005.1, read as the reverse complement.
AGGTGTATCATCGGCTTGAATTCCCCAAGGCGGGATGGGGGTTTTAATCACAAGGTCCGCTCCCTCTTCGAAAGCAACGGAAGGTTTTCCTTTTAAGACTTCTTCTTTTGTCGTTTCAGGACAATTTTCATCCTTGTATGTACATCTATTAAACGAATAAACCTCTATAGCATGGCCACCCAACTGAACCTCTGGAGCATGGTCTAGATACTGTATTTCTGCTGCTCTCACTTTTTCTTTTTCTTTCATAAAATGGTTAATGACAAGTGTTATGGCGATGACTGTAAAAATGAACGCAATCACCCAAAGACTTTTCTTTTTCAAAAACACCCCTCCTAGAAATATATTCCAATACATGAAATATACGGTTTACCCTTTTAAAAAGATTCATAGTTTTATCACAAAAGCTATTGACCTGAGAATCATTTTCATTTAAATTTAAATTAATTGAAAATGATTCTCATAATCAACAGGAGGAATGAAGATGCTAGATAGTTTATTTCTGTCTCTTCGGGAAGGGCTCGAAGCTGCACTTATTATTGGAATTATCCTTGCTCACCTTGTACGAATTGGACGAACGGATTTAAAGAAAGTTGTATATATTGGGGCAATCGCGGGAATTGTCATTAGTGCGGTGGTAGGCACAATTGGGTTCAGCGAAGCCAAAGAGGCCGAAGAAGCTGGAGAGGAACTGATCGAAGGCATCATGATGTTGCTTTCTGCTGGATTGATTGCCTATTTCATCCTTTGGATTCATAGAAACCAAGGCAGTACGGCAGCGGTCACACAAAAGGTAACGAAAAACACGAGTGCCATCGGGTTGTTTGTATTATCATTTCTATCTGTTGTCCGTGAGGGAATTGAACTCATGGTGTTTAATATGACAAAGATTTCAGAAAGTGCCTTCACTGTAGCATCAGGTAGTATCATCGGGATTCTGCTCGCTGTATTGATTGCCTTCGCTGTATTTAAAACGTCTGTTAAACTTAATCTATCATTAATCTTTAAAATATTAGGTATTGTCCTTATCTTTGTTGGTGGAGAACTATTTGGCGAAGGTTTGGTTAAGCTGTTTGAAGGTGGAGAACTCCTTGAAGAAGTTGGAATGGCTGCATTTATCGTCGGTGCTCTTTTCATATTTTTAAAGAACGATTTCCAGAAGTTCCGTAAGCAACGCGTTGTGCCTAAACCATAAGTGATTAAATAAGAGCCGGTTTCCTTTTAAAGGGACCGGCTCTTTTTACATTTAAATCCATGGGACGGATCCTGTGGATTTCTAACCTTTCTATTCTTTTCCCTTTGCCTCCAGAATTTCAATTCTATAAGTAATTACCCTCACCAATAGGAATGCTCCTATTAAAAAGAAGATGGACCCAGACACTCCAATGAGCTTGACCAATGAGCCCGTCATAATCCCCACACATACAAAGGGCGACAATCTCCACTTCAAAAATTTTTCTAACAATGTAGTAGCCTCCGATATTTGCTCTATCTTTCTAGATTGATCCCGGTTCCTCAGCAATTTTTTTCAAGGCTTCAGCACGGGAAATAATAAATTTCCTCATATATCTTTCCAAGAATAGCTTGTCAGCCGCCATCCCAATTAGACCGAATGGTGACTTATACTGAAAATGATCGATCATTAGGGTTCCGCCAGCTTCCTCGACAAAATGATGTGTATGAGTGAAGGAATGAAAGGCTCCCTTCACCATAATATCTTCAAACATATTCGGTTTCTCCATTCGTGTCACTTTGGCTGTCAGCCTTTGCTTTAGACCGAAATGAACAGCTTCCCACGTCACCGTATCCCCTACCACTAAAAGCCCTTTCGTCACTCCACTAATGGCTTTTTCCTTAGTTTTAGAGGTCGTTTGCGTATGGACCTCGACATTCCTCGCTAGGTCAAAACATACTTCAATAGGTGCTTTAATAAACTGCTGATGCACAATAACTGGCATTTCCCTACTCCTTGAAAAAATTTTCTTAAATAGCTATTGGCAAACGCCTAACGGATTACCATCCGAGTCATAGAACGTAAAAAACTTCGTCGTCCCTTCCCCATCCATCGCACTTACTTTTACATTTTTTTCAAGTAAATTCTTGTGAGTTTGTTCTATATCGTGTGGGATAAAGTTATAATATTTCCCCACTCCAAACTGATTTTCCGGGAACTTCATTGGTTGATGGTTGACCGTCCGCACAAGGCATACCACGGTTTGAGCACCTTCTTCAATCCGCATGACTGCTGCCTCTTCTTCGATATAAATGAGTGTAAAGCCAAGGATCTCTTCATACCATTCTGCTGACAATCTAGGGTCTTTTACTGGAATAAATACCGCTTCCATTCCCTTTAATAGAGGTTTATTCATCCATTTATCTCCCTGTAAATTTGTATTATATTTACAATTCGACAAATCGCCTGACAATTCCTTGCTTACGCTGGAAAAACAAGGCCAACAAAAAATCACCGTTTCACAGAACGTGAACGGTGATTTTTTGTTGCAAGAAGGTTAATGAATATCAATCTTTCTGAAATTGCCGCCCTTTACTTCGGCTACGTCATAGACCGTAACGAAAGCCTTCGGATCAATTTCATTAATGATTTCCTTTAGCTTGGTTTCTTCCAAGCGGTTAATTACGCAGGTGATTTCTTTAAACATTTCATTGGTGAATCCGCCGTACGCTTCCTTATACGTTGCTCCACGGCCCAGGCGGTCTCGGATGGTCTCGATCATGGCTTCAGGATGAGTGGTGATAATTTGGAAGGTTTTCGAGCCGCTCAAACCTTCTTCGACAATATGTATGACTTTCGAAGCGATAAAGTAGGCAATGGCCGATAGAATGGCGCCTTGGAGACCGAACACGGTGGAAACGAAGATAAATACAAAGGTATTTAAGAAAAGAATCAGGTCACTTGTTCCAAACGGCAACTTCCGCGAGAGCAGGACGGCCAGCATATCAATTCCATCTAAGGCACCGCCATTACGCAGGGCAAGACCCATCCCGAAACCAAGGATAATCCCCCCAACAACGGTAATAAGCAAGGTATCTCCTTCAATAATCGCCGGGGTATGGTGCATAAGGCTTGTCCCTACAGCTAAGGATATGATTCCCAACACCGAAAAAATGGCGAAGCTTTTACCAATTTGTTTGTAGCCTAACCAAACAAAGGGAAGGTTCAACAAGGCAATGAGAATGCCTAATGGCAACCCAAACAGCTCGGAGCCAACGATACTAAGACCCGTCACGCCTCCATCCGATACATTGTTTGGGATTAATACCGTCTCAAGTCCATAGGCCGCGATAAATCCACCGAGGATGACCATCAATCCTCTTAAAATCAGTTTCGGTTTTTTCGTCTTGTTCTTTTTAATTTCTCCCATCAAATTCCTCACTTTATTTGTTTATTTATTTTAGTTTACCATAAAATACTGCTTTCATTACTCTGCGCGGCCTTGCATCTATTCCTGTAAAAAAAACTGCCGAGGCGTCTCAGCAGCTTTTAGGATTCGTGGATTACAAGTTGTTCGCGTTTTTGTCTTCGATTATAGACCATTTTTGAAAGCAACACACTGATTTCAAAAATAAGAATGAGTGGGATGGCAACGGAAATGTGCGAAATAAATTCTGGCGGTGAAATCATGGATGCGACGATGACCAGAATCAGATACGCATACTTTCTAAGTTTCCCCAATGTATAAGGATTGACCACCCCTAGTGTCGTAAGAAGCATAGTAACTAGCGGCAATTCAAACGCGACCCCAAAAGGCAACGTCATGTCCAATAGAAAACTAAAATATTTTTCCGCTGTGAAGGAGGTCTCGATTAACCCGTTCCCCAAATGCGTCAGAAATCTCATCACGTTCGGAAAGATGAAAAAATAACCGAAGGCCATTCCCCCTAAAAACAGCAAAAACAACGCTGGTATGTATGCTAAAGTTACTTTTCTTTCCACCGGCTTTAACGCTGGCTTGATAAACAACCAAATTTGCCAAGCGGCAAAGGGAATGGTCCCCACCGCAGCAGCAATCGTGGCCAGATGGAAATAAATCCACATAATATCACTTGGCCCCAACACCATTAACTTATATCCCAGGTTCCCCATAAAGAAAAGATAGATTTGCTTGTCATAAATTAACCCTACTACTAGAAAAAGCAGGAATGCTATCGTAATAAAAATTAATCGTTTTCGTAATTCATCCAGGTGCTCACTTAAGTGAAGTTCCTTCTCTCTCAAATCTCCCGCCTGCCTGTCTACATGTAATAGCCATCACTTTGGCCATTATACCGCTTTGGCAGGATAAAATCAGCCTTTTGACAATGTTACCTCTTTTTCCGCCTACTCTGTCAGAAGTCCTCTTGTCTTCTGACAATGTTACTCGCTTTTCCACCGACTCTGTCCAAAGTCCCCTCGCCATCTGACAAACTCCTGCTTTCACAACCATACTTATAAAATCAAAACAATCGTCCCAGCCGTGATCAGCGCTCCGCCCACAATCTTATGCTTCGCCACTCTTTCTTTTAAAATGATAAAACTCAACACCATCGTGAGCACGACGCTAAATTTGTCGATGGGAGCGACGACAGAAACATCGCCCAATGCGATCGCGGCAAAATAGCATAGCCAGGACAACCCCGTCGCGACCCCTGACAGGACGAGAAAGAGATAGCCTTTCTTGGAAATCCCCCTCAATTCCTTTACCCTGCCCTGGAAAAAGACAATCCCCCATGCAAAAAGTAGAATGACTATAGTCCGCAAAAAGGTACCCAGGTTCGAATCGACGCCTTCCAGACCGATTTTTGCCAAAATAGCCGTTAACGCCGCAAACACAGCGCCTATAATCGCATGGACAACATAGCGTTGCGACCCGGAAAATCGTTTCTTCTCTTCATTTTTTCCAATTAAAACAAACGTCCCAATGGAAATAATCGCTCCACCCACAATCACTAGGGGTTTCGCGGGCTCCCCCAAAACAAGCACAGACAAAATGATGGTCAGCACAATACTCGCCTTATCAATGGCCACCACCTTCGACACTTCCCCAATGGCCAGCGCCCTGAAAAAGAACAGCCACGACAACCCCGTGGCCACTCCCGAAAGCCCTATAAACAGCAGGGTTTTATGGGTAATCGTAGAAATTGTATGAAGCTGACCGGTCACAAGGACCACGATAAATGCCATCACCACCACAACGATGGTGCGAACCGCCGTGGCTAAGTTGGAATTGACGTTCTCCATGCCGATCTTGGCCAAAATTCCGGTGATTGCCGCAAACAGAGCTGCTAATAATGCCAAAACGATACTCATTCGGTATCCCTTCTTTTCCTTAAAAAATACGTCTAATCAATAGGGTTTCACCTAATCTTTACTATTAAACATTTCTGCGTGTTCTCCCTCCTCAACCTTACAAAATATAGTAAAATAGCAGGTAAGCACACGCATGCAAATTTTAGTAAAAGGGGTGACTACCCTTGCCAGATTGGTCGTACCATACCCTATTCAAGCCGATTCTCCATAAACTGCCACCGTCCTTTAGCCGGGAGTTTATTCACCGCGGGATGAGTCTGTTGTCTTCTTCCTTCATCGGCGAAAAAGTAATCGAATTTCTCGGCCACATGACCCCTTCGAAAAAACTGGAGAGGCACCTATTCGGTACGCACTTTCCTTCACCAGTTGGTCTAAGCGGCAAAATTGACCCGCAATTATCTGGACTCCAAGCCTTTCAAAACCTTGGGTTTGGTTTCATCGAAATTGGTCCGGTATCCCTTCACGGTTCAACCAGCGCAGAAGAACTGTACTTAGATCAGAAGCAAGAACTGATCCATGGTCGGGCCGATTACACTATCAAACTATCAACCGTTAAAGATAAACTTCACTCTTTGAAAAAAAAGAAAGTCCCATATTTCATATGGGCTGAGGGAACATTGCCGGAACTCACGCAGATTTGCGAAGAACTCCACCCTTTCAGCGCTGGGTTTATCATCGACGGGCAAGCATTTGATTCAGCGGACCAGTATCAACTTTTTCAAAAAGCAGTAAATAAACCCGTTATATTAGTTTATTCAGTTGACAACATAACTAAGCTAGAAAACTTGCAACAACAACCTAGTGGAATCCTGCTTGAGGGACCTCGTTTGCTTGAATCTCTTGCTGTAGCAAGGAAATCACTTGGGGATGACGTCCCCATCCTTACGTCAGGTGGTGGAATCCGTGAACCCAAAGACGGGGTTACCTTACTGGAACTCGGCGCTTCGCTTATCCTATTAGGCTATGACTATGTTTTTTCCGGACCCGGTCTGCCCAAGCGGATTAATGAGGCCTACAGCGATAGGCTTCCAAAGGAGTCCGTTACGATCGAGGGCTGGCTGTGGTATTGGTTGTTCGGTTTGGCCATATTTGTCGCCGGATTCATCGCCTTGTTTTTCAGCATGACGTCGATTATTCTTCCATACGACGAATCGTTTTTAGGCTTGCTCCGAAACGACCTTCTCGTGTTCAATCCGGCCATCCTTTACTTTATGGCCCATGACCGGATGACCCTTTCCGGAACCATGATCTCGGGCGGAATCATCTACATGCAGCTGGCGAGGTACGGGGTACGGTATGGACTTCATTGGGCCCGAAAAGCCATTAATATTGCGGGAACGGTTGGGTTCCTGGGCATTTTCCTTTTCATCGGTTACGGCTATTTCGATTGGCTCCACGGCTTGTTTTGGCTGATTTTACTACCGTTATTTATTTTGGGTGTTGTAAAAACAAGAGCCGCCACCGAAACTCCATCGAGTATCAACCGAAATAATCATCGTCAGTGGAAATGGAGTTTGATCGGGCAATTGTCCTTTGTCGTTCTCGGGTTCGCTTTAACGATTGGCGGAGTCGTTATCTCGGTGGTTGGGGCATCGACTGTTTTTGTCCCGACCGACCTTACTTATTTATGTCTCACGCCAGACATGCTCAATGAATTCAATGACCGCCTCATCCCAGTGATTGCCCATGACCGGGCGGGGTTTGGCAGCGCCTTGTTAAGTGTCGGCTTACTTGTGTTGATGCTGGCGCTATGGGGGATTCGCGAAGGGGAACGCTGGGTCTGGTGGACATTCACAATTGGCGCCATTCCGGCGTTTTTATCCGGACTACTCACTCATTTCGTGATTTCCTATACCGATTTCGTTCACTTACTCCCTGCCTATTTTGCCGTCGTCCTATACCTGGTTGGCGTCATCGGTACGGCGCCATTTTTATCTAAAAAGCCAGGCGAATAGCCTGGCTTAAGTATTTGAAGTACGGGGACAGTCCCCCATTGAGGTAACGCATCACCGCGACGGGGGACTGTCCCCCCACGCCAAATTGTGTGTGGAGCACTTCTTGAATTAAATATAAAATTACCTTTTTTATATAATTTCCTTTCTTACTCGTCACTTTCGTCGTTTTACTCGTCAAATTTATGATTTACTCGTCGATTTTCAATTTTACTCGGCAACATTCACACTTTACTCGTCAACAACCCCATTTTACTCGCCAACCACTAAACTCCTGCATAAATAGCGGGGGACAGTCCCCCATTCAGGTAACACATCACCGCGACGGGGGACTGTCCCCCGTGTGTGGAGCACTTCTTGAATTACATATAAAATTACCTTTTTTATATAATTTCCTTTCTTACTCGTCACTTTCGTCGTTTTACTCGTCAAATTTATGATTTACTCGTCGATTTTCAATTTTACTCGCCAACATTCACACTTTACTCGTCAACAACCCCATTTTACTCGCCAACCACTAAACTCCTGCATAAATAGCGGGGGGACAGTCCCCCATTCAGGTACCACATCACCGCGACGGGGGACTGTCCCCCGCGGCATTTATCGACACACGCCCGAACCCCACCCCAATCCAAACATAAAAAAGCCAGTCCACGCACTTCGGGAACTGGCTCAACTCATATTTTTTCAGCTATCCCATCTCCCACGCCTCTTTTAACAACCGAATACCCTCATCAATTTCCTTTTCCGATAAGCCCCCAAAACCTAACAAAACGCTAGGCTGCTGCCCGCCCACCATTTCCTCGTCACAGTCACAATAGATGGATAGCGGGTACACTTTTACCCCCACACGCAAGGCCCTTTCAATTAACTCTGTTTCGGTCAGAGAGGTCTCCACCTCCAAAACGATGTGCAGTCCAGAATTTTCGCCGATCACATCGACCTTGCTGCCGAAATACTTTTTAATAGCAGCCATTAAAGCGGCGTGCTTTTTCCGGTATAAGGTTCTCATCTTATTCAAATGACTCTGCCAATGCCCCTCCCTCATAAACCGGTACAGGGTGTCCTGATGCAAGCGGGAAACCGTCTGCTTATAGATCGTGAAATTTTCCAAGTATCTCTTCAAAAGCGCCGGCGGCAGCACCATATAACTGATCCGAAGCGACGGGATTAACGACTTAGAAAACGTCCCTAGGTATATCACCGTGCCGTTCATATCCAGCCCTTGTAAAGATGGAATCGGCTGTCCTTTATAACGGTATTCACCGTCGTAATCGTCTTCAATAATGTAGCCGCCCTTTTCTTCTGCCCAACCCAACAGTTCCATTCTGCGGGAAATCGGCATAATCATACCTTTTGGAAATTGATGCGAAGGGGTGACATACACCACTTTGGCATCGCTATTTTTTAAAAGAGTCATATCAATGCCATCTTCATCGAGTGGGATGGAAATCGTATCGACACCACTATCGTGCAACACCGCTTTTGTCCGGTGGTAGCCGGGATTCTCCAGCGCATAGCTGTGCTCCTTACCGATGACCAAACAAAGTAACCCCATCAACACCTGCGATCCTGCCCCGATGATAATTTGGTCGGCTGTGCATCGAACACCCCTGGAGGCATAGAGGTGGGAGGAAATTTCCTCTCTTAAAAGCCGCTCTCCTTGGGGATTGCCGGTATTAAACAATTCCCCCTGGTCCTCATATAACGCTTGAACGGTTAATTTCCGCCATTGGGCATAGGGAAAATGCGCTAAATCGACCTTCCCCGAATTGAAATCAATCGTTGCCTTTTCCAACACCTGCTCACGCTTTGTCCCCAATTTCGGTGGACCCACATGCAACGTTAAGGCCCGGTCATCCTCCAAGGTGGTCACGAATAACCCTTTGCGCGGCTTGCTTTCTACGTACCCTTCCGCACTTAACTGTTCATAGGCAGACTGAATGGTGTTTAAACTCAAGCCAAGGTAATCGGCTAGTTTTCGCTTGGAAGGCAATTTTTCGCCGGGCTTCATTTTTCCCGCTAAAATTTCCTGCTTAATGTAGTTGGCTAACTGAATATACAGCGGAGTTTGATCTTTGTTGTTTAAAATGGGGGTCATCTCAATCATGCGCTTCTCCTTCTGGCACCATTAAATTTAACAAATCTGATACTTTTGATTATACCAGTTTGTGATTAAATGAAAGTATACTTTTTCAAGGAGATGACAAAATGGAAATCAAGCTGCTGGAAAATCAAACGGACTGGAAGGAAGCCTTCTCTGTCATGAAGCAATTACGCACACACTTGTCCGTGGATGAGTATCTGCAATTAGTGGAGGAAGCCGCAGAAAAGGAGCATTACCAAATGGCCGCATTATATGACAATGGAAAAATCGTGGCCGTGACCGGATTTATGCCGATGATTACGCTATATAACGGCCGGTCGGTTTGGGTCTCTGACTTAGTGACAGATGGTGAAAACCGCTCGAAGGGATATGGTCAAGTTCTACTTGAGTTTGTCCATACCTGGTCCAAGGAAAACGGGTATGACCTCGTTTCGCTCTCATCCGGAGTACAACGAGTAGATGCGCACCGTTTTTATGAGGAAAAAATGAAATACGACCGAGTAAGCCATGTTTTTTTAAAAAAGGTGTAGCTCTTAAAAGAGTAAAAGACCTCCATTGTTAGAGGTCTTTTACTTCAATTATCTTAGTTCAACTATTCTTTGAAGGTTCGCCTTAAAATAAGTCGTAAAGTACCAGTCTTGGTAGGCTTCAGGGACGGCAATATCTTCGATGCTCCCGTTCGTTTGGAGCGCCTCCTCCGCCAATGCCATGATGTGCTTTATGTACCCCTTCACCTCATGCAGCTCTGCCATGGAGCAAACTTCGCCGTGCCCCGGGACAATCGTTTCAATCTCCAGCTGCTCCACCCGCTCCAAAATCGTTAACCACTCCTCTGGATTGGCAGTGAACAAGACAGGATGATGCTTCGAAAGCACCAAATCGCCCATGATGGCTATTTTTTCTGTGGGAAGGTACACGAATGTGTCACTTTGCGTGTGTCCTCCCCCGTATGAGTGGAGCTGCACGATCCGATTTTTCCCGTGGATCGTCAGTTGTTGTTCAAAAGTAATGGTCGGCAGCGTATTAACCAAGTCCGGAAGCGTCTCCATATAGGCACGGTCACTCGCAATCTCCCACTCTATTTCTTGCTTTAACTTTTCATCCGTCTCTTGTTGCAGCTTTTCCTCGGCTTCGGCAATCATCTGATACACCGGTTCCGGATTTGCTTTAAACTCTTCTATCCTGTCATTTACAATGGTCGCCATTAATTCGCGCGTTGTCGAGGTGGAAATAATCTGCGCTGCAGGGGCAAATACTTGATTCCCGCTAATATGGTCACTGTGCCAATGGGTGTTAACAACATAAGCAACCGTTTTTCCAGTGAGTTGTGTGGCGGCTGCCTTTAAATCCTCTGCAGCCTGGATGGTCGTGAAGGTATCGACCACAAGGGTAGAATCCCCTAAATCAATGATGGCTGCGTTCCCAACCGACCCCGTCCCAGGTTCAGAAATAGCCGCAAACACCCCCTCAGCAACGCGAACAATCCTAAAATGCTTCGATTCAGTTATCGTTTCTAATTGACTTTTCATATACTCCCTCTCATCCTATTAAAATGTTACTTACCTTACCTATAGACAATAGACGAACTTACGGCAGGTTGGTTTCACTTAGTTTAAGCGAAAGATTGCCCTTCCTGTGGCCTGGCGGGCTGAAAGACAATATTACATAGTTTTTGAGATAGATTGTCCTTCATTACCCCGATGAAAGACAAAATTACACTGTTTAGGAGATAAATTGTCCTTCATTGGCTCTATGAAAGACAAAACTACACAGTTTACGAGATAGATTGTCCTTCATTAGCTCGATGAAAGACAAAACTACATAGTTTTTAAAATATATTGTCCTTCATCAGCCGGATGAAAGACAAAACTACTTAGTTTTTGAGATAGATTGTCCTTCATTACACCGATGAAAGACAAAATTACATAGTTTTTAAGATTGATTGTCTTTCATTAGCCCGATGAAAGACAAAACTACACCGTTTACAAGGTAAATTGTCCTTCATCAAGTAACCCCCGTTCAAATCAAAAAAAGGTTACCACAGTAACCCTCTTTTACCAAACAAACGGAATGATTCTCGATGTCTTTTGAATGTACCCTGGATATTCATCAGGAAAGTTTTCGGACAAGGCCTTTTCTTCTATACGAATACGGTAACTAAACACTGCGATGAAAAAGACCACCATAATGAGAGAGCCCACCCAAGTATTAAACGCAAGACCCATCCCTGCAAAAGCTAAAAATAAACCGGTATAGGAAGGATGACGCAGCACTCGATATGGACCACGCTGAATCAGCTTCTGCTTGGAGTCAACAGAGACAACCAAAGAGAAATGTCTGCCTAACACCGCAACCGCCCAAAGTCGGATAGCTACTCCAACGATCATTAATACTGAACCCACATTCGAAAAGGTGGAATCCACGTAGCCAAGCTTCATCGAATTACACACCTGATTCACGAACACACAGGCACATATGCCAATCGTAATCAACCAAAAAGATCCCTTATCTTTATTCTCTGCATCCACATTTTTTCGCTGGCGCTTCGATACGATAAATATTCCAATCTCCGAAAAAAACCATAAATAAAAAGCAATCTCTGCAAACGAACTAATATCCATCTTCATTTATTCTTCCCCCTCTAATCTACCTTTGCCCTATCTGTTTCCTATTTTAATCGGAAGAAATTTCTTTTATATTAACCAAACCTTACGAAATTCTTAAGAAAATTATCGGGGGACAGTCCCCCGGCTGGGCAAAGCGTTAAAGCGGCGGGGGTCTGTCCCCCAGAGGGGTAAAGCTTTAAAGCACCGGGGGTCTGTCCCCCAAAGGGGTAAAGCGTTAAAGCGCCGGGGGTCTGTCCCCACCACTTATGTGTAGGATTTGGTATAGGGTTAGGCCGCTCGCTGGGGTGATTTCTGGTTTGTTTTTATAGAAGCTGAAGTGGCTGTATCCCCATTTGTCCGGGTTATAGATTAAGAAATCCCCTAGTTTTTGTTCTGCATTTTTAACGTATTGGTCCGCCCTTGTGAATGTAACATCGGTTAATGATGTCTGTTTTGGAATGGACCCAGCATATTCAACTGCGTATCTGCTCATTGAAAAGTCCTTTTCCAATGACACATTCAAAGGGACTCCAATGTTAATATGCTGCCAGCCAAATGAAGCTAAAATGTTGTCATAATAGCCATCGAAGACAAACGAATTCATTCCTTCTGCTGTATTCCAGATATATAAAGGTGCATAGGAATTGTTCAAGCCGCCGTTTTTCCCGGATTCTGTTGTTAAATAGGCTTTAAACAACAACCCTGGAAATCCATCGGTCTTATGTCCGTTTTCATGCACTCGCCGTCTAATAATCTCCATATCATAATCTGTGGGTAAAATAATCTTATATTGCATTCCTATCATAATTACCACTCCTCTTACACTCTATAAAATAATGGTAACTTTTGGGTTTCTCATTGTAAAATAGGTATTAGTGATGGGTGGTATCATTTTAAATGATGGGGGAAGTTACATGGAGCTAAACGATCTGATTATATTTAAAACAGTAGTGGATGAGGGATCGATTTCGAAGGCTGCTAAGGCATTAGGATATGTGCAACCAAATGTATCGGAACGAATCAAAAAACTCGAAGACGAGCTAGCGACCCCCTTATTGCATAGGAATAACACGGGCATTTCGTTACTTCCGTCTGGAGAGATTCTGCTTGAGTATTCAAAGCAGATAGTACATTTAGTAGAAGAAGCCAAACGTGAAATTACAATGAGCCGCGAGACGTATCGGATTGGCACATCCCAATCGATTTTGTCCTCTTTTTTAAAGAATCGTATCGAAGAAGATTTTATGAAGTATCAACTCATTATTGATCAAAGTAGCCATTTGCTGCCATTGTTACTTCAACAAAAAGCCGATATGATCATTACCTACACGAACCATACGGACCCTGCCCTTGAAGAAGTGTATCGTTCCCACCTTTCGATGAGCTTACAAAAGGCAGCAGGCAAAGCTGTTCCTGATTATTCCAATGAGTATTTCTTTGTTAGTCATGATCCGCATTGCCCTTTTCGCATTCATACCGTGACATTTTTAGAAGAGCATGGACTCTCCCTGCGAAAACTCCATCACGTGGATTCCTATTCATTGATTAAGGAGTATGTCGCGCAAGGAAAAGGATTAGCCTTCCTGCCCAGTCCCACTGTGGCTGATGATGCAATTGACGAGTTATGGACTGACGACCTTCCCATCTATTTTTATATAAATCGCTCTTCACAGAAACGAATTCCTAGTGATATGTTTGAAAAAATTTAATAAAAAGGGCTGCCGACGTTTTAAGGTACTTAATCTTAAAATACGAGTAACCAGCAAAGGTAAAATAAGCGGAATTTTTCCGGTTAAATGAAGAATGGAGCTTATTTCGGGGGAAGATAAGCGGAGTTTTTCCGCTTATCCAAAGAAAAATGTCCTATTTTTGAATTTTTCGAGCCAATAGGCGGAATTTCTCCGTCTATTCATGCCTTTTTATAATAAAAATGCTAATTAAGCGGAATTTTTCCGTCTATTTAGCAGCTCTGGTGCTCAACCTGCCAGAATTCATCAAAACTTTAAAGAAAAAGACGTATGCCAATTCATACGTCAATTCTTGTGTCTTTTAACTAAGAACGCACCTGCAACCGACAATCTTTTTTATAATTCTTTCTGGTCCACATTTAATTCAATCAGATTGCCATCGGGGTCAGCGCAGAAAATCTGGGCGAAGCCACTTTTGGAGTTTGGTTTTTCAAGGACTTCTACTTCGTTCTGTTTTAACCACTGAAGCGTATCATTGTAGTTCGCGACTCTTAACGCAAAGTGGCCTTCTCGGCTGGATAAACGTTTATCCTGACGAATCGTCTGTGAAGAAGGATCGACGATTAAGTGAAGTTGCTGTCCCTCGATTTCGTACCAGGCACCGGGAAAATCAAAATCGGGCCGCTGTATTTCCTTTAAACATAAAATTCCACTGTAAAACGCTTTTGCTTTTTCCAAATCAGTTACTGTCAAACTTACATGGTGTAGGCATTTGTAGGTAATCAATTCTAGCCCTTCTTTCCTTAGGATGTGGGCTCGAACGGTAAGCTGCTCAATTGCACTTTCTTATTGGCAATTTCCTTTAAGCCCCTGCGGATCATGAGAAAAACTACAACCCATGATACGAGCATCAGGAAGATTTGTCCAACAGGAAACATTCCTGGGATTGGGGTATCCCATAAAGCATGCATCAACACAACAAGTGCGAAGACACGGATAAACCTTGGCTTGAACAGCATGTTCATTTCAAAGGTTTGGTTCCCTTGTACCCGGCAGAAGGCCGCCCCCGTTAATGCCGCCCAAGCGACGTGCCCGCCGGGAGCCAGGAAACTGCGCACCAGAATGGTGGAATACAGGCCAGGGAAACTGCCCGATAACAAGGCTCTTAACGAATAACCCGCCGTTTCAAAAGCCGCAAAGCCTGCTCCAACCGCAGCTCCTAACAAGAGTCCATTGAGTATATAGCGGTATTTTCTCGTTCGCACGAAAAAAATGACGACGAGTGCTTTGGCCAGCTCTTCCACAATCCCAATCGTAATCGGATTAATGTTGTTTTTTAGGATGTTAAAAAACACTAGGGCGACAAGCATCGACAGGATTCCGCCGATAAAAACGACATAAATGATTCTATAAATAGCGATATTTTGTGGAGCATTCATTTCCCAAAAGAAGATGAGTGTTGAAATAGGCACCGCAAACGCGCCGACAATGATTAGCCCCGGAATAAAGTTGATATTTTTGAAATAGTTCACCCCTACGTACAATCCTACGAATGCAAGCAAGGCAAATAGAAAGACTCTCGCAAACAACCAGGGTTTTGGCCACGTTTCCTTGACCTCGCCAATTTTGGGCGTGGTAAGCGCCGTTCCTACGATAAAAAGCCGTTCCGCCTCCAGCTCACTATGCTTACGGAACACGCGCGAGAAGATATTTTGGAATTTCGGCTCCACCGAACGCAGCTGCTTCGGGACCGCATCCACATAGGTAGCAAATTCATAAAAGAGGCTGCTTGAATCTTGTTGCGTTTCACCGTCCTTTAGATAGGTGTGGCCGCAATTGATACAGTACCGCCCCTCATTCTGACTGACATAATCACATTCCGGGCATTTCATTTTGGATTCCCCTCTTTTCAAAAAACAATTTATCATTATACTTACCCTTTTTGGGCAAGTTCTATTAGTGGTATTAAGCGCGGACAGTCCCCCGGCGCGTTAAAGCGCTGGGGGACTGTCCCCGTTCTTGTTTGTTTGAATCTTTATATGAAAGGGTACTTTATTTCATGAACATGAAGATGAGACTTTATATAAGGAGTGATTGTAATGGGTAAACGAATTGCTGTTGTGGTAACGGATCATTTCGAGGACTCCGAGTATTCAGATCCGGTGCAGGCCTTTCAGGAAAAGGGCCACGAGGTCACTGTCATCGAAATGGAGAAAGGGAAAACCGTGAAAGGGAAACAGGGACAGAGTGAAGTCACCATCGACGAGAGCATTGATGATGTCTCTCCGGAGGACTTTGATGCCCTCTTCATTCCTGGTGGATTTTCGCCGGATATTCTTCGGGCAGACGAACGTTTTGTCACTTTCGCCAAGTCGTTTATGGATGCGAAAAAACCGGTGTTAGCGATTTGCCATGGACCCCAGCTGCTGATTACAGCAGAAACACTTCAAGGACGCGATGTCACGGGCTATAAATCCATTCATGTAGATTTAAAAAATGCAGGCGGGAATCTGCATGACAAGGAAGTCGTCGTCTGTCAGAATCAGCTGGTCACCAGCCGACAGCCAGAAGATATACCGGCTTTTGTCGAAGAGAGCTTGCGAATATTAGGTTAGTATAGAGGCAGAGGGAATGAAATATCCCTCTGCCTTTTCTATTTTTATACATAATTGAAATATTTTAAAAAAAGTTTCGTCTAAATGAAAGGACTCCACGTCAAATAGTGTAGAGAAAGAAAAAGGGGTGGAAAATGGTGAATTCGCAGCAAAATGAAGAGGTCTTAGATGAGGAACGGTTTATCCGTTTATTTGAAACACATAGAGCTTCTATCTATCGAATGGCGTATTTCTATGCGAAAAATCAAGCGGACGCTTTGGACATTGTGCAAGAGGTCGCCTATCGCGCGTTTAAAAGCAGGAAATCATTGAAGGAATTGAATTATTTTAAAACCTGGATTATCAAAATTACGATCAACGCCTCGATCGATTTTCTGAGAAAGGCCAAAAAAGTGGTCGAATTAAGCCTTAACGAAGAATGTGTCACCGGGCAAAAAGAAGAAAAGTACGCCAGTTTATTTTTACAAGAGCTAAAGACTGCGTTAAATGAAGAGGAAAAGAAGTTAATTTACTTAAAGTATTACCAAGAATATACCTTCCAGGAGATTGCGGACATTCTCGAATCCCCTATCAGTTCAGTGAAATCCAAGATTTACCGAGCTTTAGAGAAAATTAGATACGAGAATCGTAAGGAGGAATTGTCATGAATCCCATTAAAAATGAACTAGACCAAATTCCCGTACCGGATGAGGTCATGGCTGCCATGTACAAGGGGATCCAGCAAGCCAAAAAAGAAGAACCTGTAACGGAGTTGCAACCGCACCCGCAAAAAACACGCAAGAAAATCATCGGCACACTCGCAGGCCTTGCTGCAGTTGGTGTCCTCCTATTCGGGTCCACCTTTGTCTCTCCTGCTATGGCTAAAATGGCGGAAAAAATTCCGTTTCTAAAAGATGTGTTTATAAAAACAGAAACTCAACCATTGGGGACTCTTCCAGAAAAAAATCAGAAATCTGTTTTTGAAACCTTAAGGGAAGAGGCTTTAGCACAAGGAATCGACGTCAAAGGTATGGGCATGGGCTGGGAATTAGCCGGCGATGATCCCGATACCGTCGTCATCCAATTAGAAGACGCGAGCTACAACTTAGAAAACAAAACAAAAGTGGAAAAGCTATTAAATGACATCCTAGATGAAAAAGGATACTATGCCAAATCAATTGAGATCATTCCAGTTAATGAAGATTTATATAAATCCATGATTCGAATCAATCTGATCATGAATCGACAGGCAAAAGACATTGAAAAATTAATCAAAGACAAAGGATATCAGGTGGACTTCTTAGGAATGAACAGAGAAATGAAAGACATTTTCGTCATACTTCCTGATTCAGAGAAACACGTCGATGAGATTCGCGCTATCATTCAAAGCTATCAAAAAGAGAATTACAATGAGTTTTCTGTGGATCTTCGCACACAGATGGACGCCGACACAAAGCTAAAACGTGATCTTTATACCATTTATAAAGGTTTGATCACCAATAATGACTATCAAGTGGAATATTTTAAATTCTCAACTGAGGGTCAACTCGTAATAACTATTAAAGCATCGATTGACACGTATGATAAGGAAGAGTTAAAGTTGGCAAACCAGCTTCGAAACGATGTCAAAGCCGCGCTGGATAAGGAATATACACAACCATATACCCTTCAGATTTTAGGCATAAATGATGAACAAATTAAATAAATCTGCACCTCTCAAGGAAGCACGGGCCCCCGTGCTTCCTTTCCATTTCTATTCTCAGTATACTTTTTCACAAAATTGCGATACTAATTTCGAAATTATTTGTCAAAAGTAGGCTATAATAAAAGATGGTGCTACATACTTGACAATGCAATAAGTACTGTATAATAATAGTTATTGAATTAGAATTATTCTAATCAACAGAATAGCCTTGCAGGTTATTCATTCAAACTATTAAAAACAAAACCAAGCAAATTTTAGGAGGAAAAAATCATGGCATTAATCGGTAAACAAGTCCTACCATTCACAGCACAAGCTTTCCACAACGGAGATTTCATCACTGTTAGCGAAGAAAACTTAAAAGGTAAATGGAGTGTTGTTTGCTTCTATCCAGCAGATTTCACATTCGTATGCCCTACTGAATTAGAAGACCTTCAAAACGAATATGCAACTCTAAAAGAGCTTGGCGCTGAAGTATATTCTGTTTCAACTGATACTCACTTCACACATAAAGCATGGCATGACCATTCAGAAACAATCAACAAAATCGAGTACGTAATGATTGGTGACCCATCACAACGTATCTCTCGTAACTTTGACGTATTAAACGAAGAAGATGGTCTTGCTGATCGCGGAACATTCATCATCGATCCAGACGGTATCATCCAAACGGTTGAAATCAACGCAGGCGGCATCGGCCGTGACGCTAGCACTGTTGTTAGCAAGCTAAAAGCTGCTCAATATGTACGTAACAACCCAGGTGAAGTTTGCCCGGCGAAATGGAAAGAAGGCGCTGCAACACTTAAGCCAAGCCTTGACCTTGTAGGTAAAATTTAAGGAGTTTTTCATATGTTATTAGATGCAGATATAAAAGCCCAATTAGCACAGTATCTTCAACTGTTGGAAGGCGATATTTTACTAAAAGTCAGCTCAAGTGACGATGAAGTCTCTCGTGACATGACGGCCTTAGTAAACGAATTGGCTTCGATGTCTTCCCACATTAAAGTTGAGCATGCTCAATTAGACCGGACGCCAAGCTTTAGCGTGAACCGTATCGGTGAAGATACAGGAATCACTTTTGCCGGTGTTCCACTAGGACACGAATTTACTTCGTTAGTGCTGGCTCTCCTTCAAGTGAGCGGAAGAGCGCCAAAGGTTGATCAGAAAGTCATTGATCAGGTGAAAAGCATTAAGGGAACGTATCACTTCGAGTCATATATCAGCCTAAGCTGCCATAACTGTCCTGATGTTGTACAAGCATTGAACGTGATGAGCGTCCTCAATCCTGGCATTTCTCATACGATGATTGACGGTGCTGCTTTCAAAGATGAAGTCGAAAGCAAAGAAATCATGGCTGTACCTACTGTATTCCTGAACGGTGAAGCTTTTGGCAGCGGCCGTATGTCCCTTGAAGAGATTCTTGCTAAGATGGGCACTGGTCCTGATGCATCGGAATTTGCTGATAAAGATCCGTACGATGTCCTTGTTGTCGGAGGCGGACCAGCCGGTGCAAGTGCAGCCATCTATGCAGCTCGTAAAGGAATTCGTACGGGTATCGTTGCTGAACGCTTTGGCGGTCAAGTCATGGACACCTTAGGTATTGAAAACTTCATCAGCGTGAAGCATACCGAAGGCCCTAAGCTTGTAGCCAGCCTTGAGGAACATGTAAAGGACTACGGCATTGATGTCATGAACTTACAACGTGCCAAAGGTCTGCAAAAGAAAGACCTGATTGAAGTGGAACTCGAAAATGGTGCAGTGTTAAAGAGTAAGACTGTTATCCTTTCAACAGGTGCTCGCTGGCGTAATGTCGGTGTCCCTGGTGAAGCTGAGTTCAAGAACAAAGGTGTAGCCTACTGTCCGCATTGTGACGGTCCATTGTTCGCAGGTAAAGACGTTGCCGTTATCGGCGGAGGAAACTCTGGTGTTGAAGCCGCGATTGATCTTGCAGGTATCGTGAATCATGTAACCTTGCTTGAATTCAATCCTGAGCTGAAAGCCGATGCTGTCCTTCAAGACCGTCTGCACAGCCTGCCAAACGCAACGGTCCTAACAAACGTTCAAACGAAAGAAATTACGGGTACAGATAAAGTAAACGGCATTTCTTACGTTGACCGTGCGACAGGTGAAGAGCATCACGTAGAATTACAGGGTGTCTTTGTTCAGATCGGCCTAGTGCCAAACACAGAATGGTTAGGTGAAACGCTTGAGCGCACTCGCTTCGGTGAGATTATCGTCGATAAGCATGGCGCGACCGACCTTCCTGGTGTATTTGCTGCCGGCGACTGTACGAACAGCCCATATAAACAAATCATTATCTCAATGGGATCAGGAGCAACCGCCGCATTAGGTGCGTTCGATTACCTCATCCGAAATTAATGACCTAAGAAAGTCGCTTTTTAAGCGGCTTTCTTTTTTTAATATTTATTACAATTTATCATTGGAATGATAGATATTTTAGTTACCATTCCAATGATAGATTATTTGCACAACACCAGAGGAGAATGTTCTTGTATTAACCATTTTTAAATTTATCCTCTGTTTTAAATCAGTAACCAATGGTTTTCCTTCTCCCAAAACAACAGGGTGAATAGATAATCTAAATTCATCAACAAGCCCCAAATTTATAAAAGTTGTAATGAGACTTGCTCCACCATATAGCCAGATGTCTTTACCAGGCATTTTCTTCAATTTATTTACTTCTTCAAAAATATTATCATTTATAAATATTGTTTGATTATCAGTCGCTTTTTGTGCTCTAGAAAAAACATATTTCTTTTTACTATGAACCAAATTCCAAATTTCCTTTTCAGTATCAGAGTCTTCATTTTTAGGAATATATTGTCCCCATAAATCGTAGCTTTTTCTACCATATAAAATAGTATCAATTTGATTTAAGAAATCAGTAAACCCCATATCAGGGTCCATAACGCACCAATCAACTTCTCCATTTTTCCCTTCAATAAAACCATCTAAAGTAACTGCTAAATCTAAAATTATTTTTCTCTGTTTTACGTTATTTGTCATCACTCTTCATCCTTTTATCATTAAGTTTTGATTACTCTGCCCCGTTGAATAAGGATTAAACAACGAATTAAGAATTAAACGCTTTGCTCACTATGATAACACCAGGAACATTTGTTCCTATACTGATAATATCAAATATTCGAGGAGGTTATCAAATATCAACATTACCCTCAACAGAGCCTTTGTAAAAAGCTACCTGCCCCCCCCTGTATAAAAGTCTTCTTTGATGAAAAAAATACCACTAACTATGGTTTTGGGAGTTGTTATACGGATGGCATTTGAGGACGGACATGCTATATCAGAAAAAGCGTATCATCAATTAACAGAAGTCAGTTCGTTGTTTGTAAAAGCAGTGAAAGAAGATTTCCTTTCGACCTGGCAATGGTGGTTTGGGTTGGCCTTGTTTTTTATCCCTTGGATTGTTTGGTTCATTTTTAGGGATAAGGAGCGGACGGCACGTCTTCTTTTAGGAGGATTATTAACCGTCATCTTGTCGCTTACGATTGATCTTGCGGCATTATCACTTGGACTGTGGTCGTATCCCATGACGATTATTCCCCTAGCCCCTTTTCTCTTTTTACCTTATCACTTTTCCTTAGCACCAGTTGGCGTCATGTTTGCCCTACAACTATTTCCAAAGATGAATATCTTTTTAAAAGGGGTTCTCTTCTCGATCCTGGCCGCTTTTGGTGGTATGAAGTTTTTTGCTGCCATCGATTTTTATGATCCGAAGCATTGGTCGTCTTTTTATGATTTTATCATCTTCCTTGTTCTTTATTATTTAGCCTATTGGATTTCAAAGGTTAAGGGGTATGAACCATTAGGGAAACGTTCCAACTAAGGGGCAATTTTTTTAATGCTAGGCTGCCGTCCAATCTTCTTTAGGTGCCCGTTCATAGTCTACTGTTAGAACGAATGAAAGGATGATTATTTTGTATTATTACATCATCCATCATTACCATCCCCACTATCATCCGTGGCATAACCCCTTGATGGTTCCGATTATTCCCCCACCCCCGGTACCACCGGCCGCTGTGACGTACCGGCGGAATGGATTTTGGTTCTCTATCCAATGAAAAGCCCTCCAACTGGAAGGCTTTTCTTTTTGAATTGATAAGAATTCTACAAAACCGGAGAGGAATTCTACAAAATTTCAACTTATTCTACAAAATTGAGAGGGAATTCTACAAAAGTTGGAAACAAACTTCCAATCCACCTACCCCACCATCATCTCACCGTGAGATAATATTTCCTACAATCATCAGATACCTTGTCAGCTGAACCGTATGTTTTCTCAATGGCCTCAACCGTGTGGACCTGACAGGTATCCATTTTATGCTCTGCTCGATCGTCGATATACTCAAAATTAGATAAAGAATGAATCATAGTAAAAAAGGTAGGCAAACCTTTAGTAGTAATTAAATAATTGGATAACAGGAAGCCATCCCGATACATCGAGCCCGCTGGATCCGTATAATCAATCGTTCCAAGCTCCTCAATCGATTTGACGGCATTAGAATCCTTTAAGAATCCTTCCACTTTGGCCGCTGCCTGTTTCGGGTCATAAATGACATTCCCCGACGAATCTCGTACGACGGTCCCTTCAAAATACGTGGCAATGCCTTCTTGTATGTAGATCGTCGCGTTATCGTTGGCCAGTTCGCCCACCATTTTGTGTGTCAGCTCATGCGCTAAATACCGAAAAATGTTCTGCGAATGGTCCGTTGTAATTTTCAGGGATTCACCAATCTCATTCCATCCACCCAAACTAATCCAAGGTACCGTCGCAGATACATCTAGCGCAGACGGGTAAATTTTTATCGTAATCGGCTGTGGTTTCCAATTAAACTTCTTTGAGTAAAAGGCGACAATATCGGAAGCGTCCTTTAACGTTTGTTGTGCATCCTCTTCCTGCCCTTTCATGTAATAAATCGTCAGATTCTTAGATTCAGTTGCCATGGTCGCAAATGGCATATCATTCAGCAGCCACTTATCATTCACCTTTATGATTTGATAGGTCACCGAATTCGTCGTTTCCCCCAGGTTCGGATGGCTCATCGTGACAGCAAAACTGACCGTCCCCGTTGTCTCGTTTTCTTTTTTAAAATTGTAGAAGTCTAAGGACAATTTGTAGCCTTGTTTCTTCTTAAAAGCCGCTTCATCCATCCAGCGTTTTTGTTCTTTGTAAAACATTTCATTGTCCTTGTTCTGATAGCTCATAAATAACTCTTGATTATTGTCATCCACGGCCTTCTTGACTTGCTGCATATCCCATTCAGGCGTCCCCTTTTCAAACGACGTCTCACTGCTCGTTTGCTTCTCCTTTTTTCCTTCCACGGCGGCAGGCACCTTCGCCACTTGCGGCTTCCCATTTGCTTTCTCTTTTTGACCACTGCAGGCTACTAAGAGACTGCATACGAGCAGGAGCGCCCAGCTTATTTGTAGGAACCGTTTCATCGATTACTCTCCCTTCCGATTAAAAAATAACAAACTAAAAATGCTTGGATCACCCAAGCATTTCCTCATTTTTTATATTTGACGGTAAAAATTGTAAAAAGGTTGCAAACTTGCCTTTATTTACGTGCAAACTCTTCTCTAGCTACTTGAACATTGTTGCATTTTCCTGTCGACCTTTTATTTTAATAAGTAAGTCAAAACGTTAGAGATCACATCCGAACTCCCAGGCATTAATAACAGGACCGAGCACACCACACACACGATACCAGCAGTAAATAAGATGATTAACTTTTTAATGGAGCGCCTTTTTAATACTGCCATCAAAACAAGAACAACACCGACAAATAGCAAAAGGAAATAATATAATCCCACCGCCGAACCCCCATATCTTTGTACATAGAATTTTTATGCACATAGTAATTCTATGTATAAGAATAACCCAATTTCCGTTTATTGTAAATACATTTCCTTAATCAATAAAAAAACGACTGCTCATACAGCAATCGCCCCCTGTTCATCCCTTATTGTTCATGTAACAATTTTTCATACTCGTTTAACAGCCAGTTTAGCTCCTGACTTAATGATAAAACTTCATCATCGAGGAAATCTAAATCTTTTTCCGAAGCAACTCTAACCATTTCTTCACGCAGTTGTTTGATTTTATCCCAAAGTCCTCGCTCTATATCCAGTTTCTTATTCATTTCCACACCAACTCTATGATTAATTATCCATATTACCAGTATGTCAATGATTGCTAGAGTTTATGTATAGATTCCTTCTCATGCTGTAAAAGCCATTCCTTCCGCCAAAGCCCTCCGGCATAACCCGTCAATTTTCCATTAGAGCCAATGATTCGGTGGCACGGAATCACTATGCTCAGCTTATTTTTTCCATTCGCACTCCCCACGGCCCTTATCGCCTGATCGTTTCCGATAGAAACGGCAATGTCTTTATAGGACGCCGTTTTGCCAAAGGGGATCTCCCCTAAGGATTCCCACACCTTTTTTTGAAAAAGTGTTCCGTCAACCGTAAAAGGAAAGGTAAACGTTTGCCGCTCCCCTTTGAAGTATTCATCCAGTTGCCCATAAGCATCCACTAACACTTGAGGCGTTTCCGGCTGTTTCACATTGACAGGCTGGTCCGTTTCCGTAAACAGGATCGAGACAACCGCTTCCTCTGTTCCGATCATCTCAAGCACACCAATCGGAGAGGGATAGTCTAATTTATACATACAATGACCTCCATAGATAAAACACCGCATACGCCTCCCAGCCTGTCCACCCGGATGACATTTCTTCTATTTCTTGAATCGTCGGTTTTTTATCGAGCCCCAGCTGAACCCTTATGGCATTGTGTAAACCCACGTCCGCAATAGGAAACGCAGTACTCTTTTGTAGACATTTCATCATCACATAATCCGCCGACCATGCCCCGATTCCTCTTAACTTGGTTAAATGATCATGGATTTGTTGGTCGTCTTGTTTTTGGAGGAGAATTTCTTTGGATAATTTCCCTTGCGCGATGGCTTGTGCCACCCCTAACACATATTCTGCCTTCCTGGCCGTGAATTGAAGCTCCCTCAATGCCTCTGTATCTATCCCTGCGATTTGACTAGCGGGCGGAAACAACCAATAGGTTTTCCCTTCAAACGTCAAACTTTCTCCAAAACGTTCCACGAACCGCTTCTTTAATGTGTAAGCAAAAGTCAGATTGATTTGCTGGCCGATAACGGCCCATGTCAGTGCTTCGAACAAATCCGGAATGCCGATGATTCGTAACCCCCTATATTTACTTACGATAGGATTCAAAATCTTGTCGGTTTGTGCCATTTGATAAAAAGCTGTTAAATCCCGGTTTAAATCGAACCATTCACACACATATTTCATGGCCATGTTTTGGGCATTCTCAGTTGGCTCACCTAGAGGAAATTCAACCTCGATCGCTTCATTCCTGTATCCAATTTTTATTAAAAAAGGCTCTTGGTCCGCTTTAAGCAATTTATACACATATCCATCTCTAATCTTGTGCAGCAACTCCTGGTCTGACCTTCCGAGAAAAATAAGGCATTCCTCAAAATGAAAGTCTTCTGGGGTTTTAATCTCCATCTTCATTTGCACCCTCCTCCTGCGCCTGGTTTCTATATTCACTAGGTGTACAGCTTTTCCGTTCTCTAAACACGCGATAAAAATTGGATGGGCTTTGGAATCCCACTTCATAGCAAATATCCAGGTTTGTAAGCCCCGTGCTTTTTAGTAAAAATGCAGCTTTATCCATTCTTATTTTTTCCAAATAAGTTCGCGGTGTTTCTTGCGTCTCCTTCTTAAACAGCCTTTCCAAGTAGAAGGGGCTCATGCCGATGTGAGTAGAAAGCTCCTCCAACGTGAGGTTTTTGCGATAATGTTCGGCCAGATATAACATGACTGTTCGCACAAGAGTTTCGTTAGGGGAATGCTCCGCTTCTGGCTGACATCTCTTGCATGCCCGGTAGCCAGCCTGTTCCGCTTCCACCATTTCAGCATAGAATTCTACGTTCTTTTTCTTCGGTTTTCTGGAGCGGCAGGAAGGTCTGCAGTATATCTTCGTTGTTTTTACCGCGGTATAAAAAAGCCCATCGTACGACCGGTCACAAGCAAGGATTTTCTCCCACATTTCCTCAAAAGAAAAACTAAGTGTTGCCATCAGGGACACTCCCCTTTCTTTGGATTTTTCCGTAATTGACTCCCATTTTACAAGAAGTACTGTACGCATTCATCCTCATTCTTGCTCTTAGTGTCTCCTACCAGTTTATCTTACCATTAGAAAAAGCTGCTAATGTAGCAGCTTTTACATGTATACCCTTTTTATCAGACGCAAGTAAACGACTGGATTTGGCGCAGGCTGATTCCGAAATACATCCATCTAAATCCGGTCCAGCGGTATCCAGCGACAGAGTCTCGGCCAACGAAGATTGGGAAGAACCAGAATTGCTGATTGCCTCTTAGCCAAATATACGTAAATCGGAACATACACCGGCGAATCCCGCCTGGGTCAACGGCAAATGCCGCGGCTTGTTGTTGAGGAACATAGGAAGGCGGTGGTGTTGTCGGCGGCCCGGATGTTGGTCCTCCTTGGCCGGGTTGCCCGGATGGTCCTTGACCAGGCGGTCCGAATGGAGGTTGGAATCCTCCCCCTTGACCTTGCTGCCCAAATGGCGGAAAGAATCCGCCTCCTTGGCCCGGCTGTCCAAATGGCGGAAAGAACCCTCCTCCTCCTTGGCCTGATCCCCCGAATGGCGGCAAGAACCCGCCTCCTTGACCTGATCCCCCAAATGGCGGCAGAAACCCGCCAAACTGTCTATCATCATAAGTAACATAGTGGTAATCTACCTGTTGGACTGGAGTTGAGTAACCATACGTTTGCTGATTATACGGATGAGAATACATAAATTGCACTCCTTACTTTTTCATCTCCCCTCATCCTATTCAATAGTCGTGCGCCTAACAACTTGTTCACACATAAATGGGCGAATGCCCAAGATGGGGACTGTCCCCAAATTGTCAAATAGGCTGTCACCTACATATACATGTTATTAGGGGATCATAGGTCCACCGCCTGTCTGGAGGTATGTACATGATTAATTTTTATTCTTTCCATGGGACCGTCACCATGATCAGTGATTTTTATACCGGGCAAAATGGAGAAGGAGAAGGCTGCTATCAATTAATGACAGTAGAAAATGAGGTAGGAAACATCGTACATTTCGTCGTGTCACCTACTACTTACTTTGTGGACCATGCGATGGTGGCAGTCGGAGATCGGGTAACCGGATATTATGATGGGAATGCACCTGTACCGCTTATTTACCCACCACAATATCGAGCACTTGTTATGGTAAGAGACAGCCCATATCAAAATGTTAAAGTAGCCTATTTTGATAGTCAGCTAGTGAGTAGTGATGGACAACTACGATTAAATCTCTCTCCATATACCCAAATGGTCTTGACCAACGGGCAACACTTTTCAAAAAGTCCAGCAAACCGCAATCTCATAGTTATTTATGGACCGGTGACGAAAAGTATCCCGGCCCAAACCACGCCTTATAGAATAATCGTTTTGTGTTAGAGGCCCTTCCGAACAAAAATAGCAGCCAAACTCGGCTGCTATTTTATTATTTATCTATTTTTTATATCTTGAAAGTTTAATAAACACACCTAACCCCGCAAAGAAAAAGCCTAAACAGAACAAACTCGCCGGACTCCCCCAAACGATCTCACTCATACACACTACCCCCTATTCATTTTAATCATAGTAATTTCTTCTTATAATTAGTATTCTATTAATAGGTAAATATTACCTCTATCAAATCATCACATTTGGGATTTGTAGAACAACCGTAGTTCCTTTCCCCGGGTTGCTTTCTACTCTAATTTTTCCATGCATCGATTTTATAATACTATAAACCACCATCATGCCAAGACCGGTCCCATTTTTCCCTTTCATCGAAAAATACGGTTCTCCTAATCTTTGAATTTGCTTACTATCCATCCCGATCCCCGTATCAGAAATATGAATTTCAACCATATGTCCCTTTATTTGAGACATAATAACTAAGGAACCACCGTTTTCCTCCATAGCTTCGATTGCATTTTTCAAGATATTCATGACGCATTGATGAAATAAAGGCTTTTCACCTTTTACCATACCTTGGTTAAAATTAGTTTTTATTAAGACCGAATTCATATTTGCCAGTGGATACATCACTTCAACAATATGCATCAATTCGTCTCTAACATCGAAAATTTCCAGTTTGTTTGAAGCAGGTTTCGCAAAAGTTAAATAATCTCTGATAATTCCTTCTGCACGATTGAGTTCCGATTTTGCCAGAGAAAAGAATTCTTGTCTCTTCTCTGTTGGATAATCCTCATTCTCCAGTATTTGCAAAAATCCTTTCGTTACAGTTAAAGGATTTCGAATTTCATGAGAAATCGAAGCCGCTAGATGGCTAACAATTTCGAGTTTTTCAGCTCGTTGGATCCTGGTTTTCATGGCAATGGAATTACGTGCCCATTCCAGGGCAAATATAATAATAAGAATACTCACTCCATAGATTGAAATAACGAAAAAGTCATAACCGGTTGTAAAATGATAGATGTATTGCACAATTTTCATTACTGCAGAACCTACTAGAATAAAAGTGAATCCAGTAAGCGCCATTTTTTTTCGCAATCGCCATTTGTGATACGATTTTGATAAAAAGAAAATAACAACTGATTCGATAATAATCGTCATACTATTGGCCATGGCTTCATTGGGTGAATACACACCTATATAGGCAATACCGAAAATGGCCAATACAGGTAACGTATAAATCCCCCCGTATAATCCTCCAATAAGAAATACAGTATGTCTTAAATCCATCATGAATTTCCCATCGATTTGGACAGTAAAAATGAAATTAATTAACAATGCCACTGTGTAGGAAATCATATAGATGATCGTCCGACGTCTCTTGGAAAATTCCTTCGTATCCAACAGCATCTCCGTAAAAAGGGCAATTAATAAGATAAACAACAGGTCAACCATGAGCATTTCAAAAGTTTTGAGCATTCTCTTAACCTCATACCGAAGTAGTCATTACCCTTTTTATTATATTTTATATTTACATTTTCAGTAAGTAGTGGATTTACTATATAGTGTCGTCAAGCTCGTGAGTTTATCAAAAACTTTAGAAAGAAAAATAACCAACTCTTAGTTTCAGTTGGTTATTTTTGTGGTGATCCTGGTGGGTAGTAATATGGCGGTACCTTAAGCCATCCTCTTTTACGCATAAGTGTTTTTAAGGTTGTTCCAAAGGTTGCCCATTCTAAATAGTATTGTAACCATAAAACCCCGACATCATTTCGAACAGAATCCGCTTGACCCTTTGAACATGCTTGTAAACATGTAACCAGCTTAAAGGCAATACCGTTTGCAATTTCAATATCCGTCAGCTTTACTCCTAAAGGTACATCATTTGGATCCGAGTTTGGTTTTGTTGAAGATACATCTGGAAAGGGAATTCCTTCATGTTTCATAAAATTACTTAATGTTTTTACCTGTGACTCACATAACTTTATCACATCTGTTAACATTTCTTTGAGTTCATCATCAATGGTCGTATTCAATCCCATTTCCTCATAACGAATGAACTCTTCCATCAACGTTAAATAGGTCCAACAGTCTCCAGCTTCAATGATATGTAACGGTGATTTAGGTTCATTAGTTACATCAACCGATATTTTCAGCATGCTCCAAATCGCTTCAAAAGGATTAGACATTCACACACCTCCTATATCGTCATTATTCCAAACATACTAGGAAATAATGTATTTATTAGAGAATTTATGTTAATTCTTGACTATTCCCGCTCTCAATTTGGTCACGCCAAATTCCATATATGCCTTTAAGCAACTTAACATATAGACCCAGCCTTCTTTATTATCGATTAATTTATTGATTAGCTCGTCATCATCCTCTTTGAAGCCTTCTTCGTTCACTTCAATAATGGTACTCCCATTCTCACTCTCGTTAAGTGTGATCGTGACCAGATGATCTTCACCCCATGAGAACACAATTTTCTCATTTGCTTGGATTTCCAATACTTTAATAACCACTTCAGCATTGTATTCATCATATCTCAATGTAATGACCTTCCCTTTTCCCCATCTTTCAGAGCTTGAGGAAAACCAAAAATTCCCGATTTTCGAGGGATCTACGAAGGCTTCAAATACTTCATTTGCCGGCTTCAAAATAATAAATTTTGTTAAGTTGTTCATCTACATCATCCTTCTTTCACTTATTTAATAATCATCATTCATCTACAACATCTTTACTATCGTTTGGAATGCAAATGCGCATTTGCATGATTCACATCTTCGTCTTTCACATATATTTCGTAATGTCTTTGGCGAATTCCTCCAAACATGGGTGTGTTGGTTTGATTAAATGAATTTTTGGTCCTGTAGCGAATCCCCGCCTGCCTTAGTTTACTAATTGCTCGAAAATAACTTTTATCGTCTAGCGCAATATATATTGATGTCCAATTTTTATAATATAAATAATTGATCAGAGCAAAAAATAATAATATAGGCACAACCATCATTAAAAATGTGATAAAAACATTCATTGTTTGGCCTCCTATTTAGGAATCTATACTATCATTATATCTCATTCAACTTCCAAATATTTCATGTATAATAGATTTATAGCTTTTACAAACGGGATTGTTTTTAAAGGGGATGTTGGTTTGGAGAAAAAGTTGGATAAGGGTGGAACCAAAACCACTTGGGGGGTCCTCGGTACGATTGCTGCCCTCTTATTAGGTAAATTAAAATATCTTTTAGTTATTTTTAAGATCCTTAAGCTGCAAACGCTCATTAGCATGTTTATTTATCTCGGGACCTACGCACTGATTTTTGGCTGGAAATTTGCTGTGGCACTAGTTTACTTATTGTTCGTGCACGAAATGGGACATCTTTACGCCGCGAAACGAATCAGGCTGCCAGTCAGCCCAGCAATCTTTATTCCATTTATGGGTGCAGTTATCGGGATGAAGGAAATGCCCAAAAATGCCAAGGATGAAGGGTTCGTCGCCTACATGGGGCCATTATTCGGACTATTGTCCTTTTTGCCTGCCATTCCGTTGTATCTCTTTACCCACGAACCATTCTGGGCATTGCTGATCATTTTAGGCGGGATGTTGAACCTGTTCAACTTAATCCCCATCACTCCATTAGACGGCGGAAGAATTGCGGCAGGGATCAGCACGAAGCTTTGGGGACTAGGGATTGTCTTATTATTGGCCTACTCCATCATGAATCCAAGTTTTATTGGCCTTTTCATTGTCGTTATAGGTTCAATCGAATGGTATAAATTATTCAAAAAACAAAAAAGTTTGCATGCCGACCAGGCCGAAATCGAGGAACTTGAGTACGTCGTCGAAAAATTAAAGCAGGGGTCTCTTCCTCTCGAAGGAATCCAAGGAATCGTTACGAAGGCCAAATGGAAGATTAAAAACATGCAGATTATCGAAGCACTCCAAGCCATCCTTTTGGAAATTGAAAAAAGAAAAAAGGAGCTGTATCTGCAGCAGTTAACAGGTACGTATTCTTTTAGCGAAGAAGGGCAACCCGACCATCATGATGGGATGGAAGGTTTGATCCAAAATTTAGAGGAAAAGCTTGCAGCCTATAAAAAAGAGGTTCACACAACGGCAACCTACTACAAAACCGATAAAAAAACAAAGGTGCAATTATTTCTCATTTATATGGGCCTCGTCATTGTCCTGGCCCTAAGCTATTATTATGGCAACGAAATTCTTATGAACCATCCGGAAGTGCAGAGAATGATGAATCGGTAAATAGTAAATAAAATCTGCCGCTTTCATGGCGGCAGATTTAGTATTATCTTTGTCCATTCTTCCTT
The DNA here is from genome assembly GCA_039832695.1 of Bacillus sp. (in: firmicutes). Lineage (GTDB taxonomy): Bacteria > Bacillota > Bacilli > Bacillales > Cytobacillaceae > Neobacillus. Next base: position 8,467 of record JBDOMM010000005.1, on the reverse strand, counting down.
TTTGACACGAAAGATTGAAAATCATCCGTTTCAGCGATTAATTCTCCCCACGACATAAGGTCCTCATCAGAGATTTTCCATGTGTGATTTTCTGAGTTATGCCTGATGGCTGCGAAATCATACCGGTCCGTTGAGTAGATGGAATATCCCTTTTTTTTGCTTTCATCAATGAAAAAGTAATCTTCGGCTCGATTCACTTTTTCAAATCGAATATAATAAAACATCTCTTTTCTAAACATTAACGTCGCACCTGCCACAGAGTCGGTCAAAGTGTTCTCATTTCCTTTTACATGTATGAGTGCTTTACTGCTTTTAAAATATATAAAACACGCGCTTTTACCCACAATGGTAACATTCTTGTCCTCAAATGCCGGCATAGAGTTCGTAATATAATCAGGACCGTAGTAGTCATCATCGTCAAATTTAGCAATGATATCATAATTAGCTAGTAATACCCCATAATTCAAACAATCGCCTAGGGTCGCTTTTTCATGTAATTGATAGACTCTGACATTCGGATAGCTCTTGGACTTTTGAATCCATCTGTCCATGTCCATCGAATCTCTATTCAAAATAATGATTAATTCTTTATCCTGCCATGTTTGCTGCTGGTAATTAGTAAACACATTATCCATGAACTCTTCTCTAATCGTACAAGTAATAATCGATACCACTTTCATACTCCCCCCATTAGTATTCGTTTATAACCTTATCTAAAAATTCTGTTAAATCAGGGTATTTTTTTAGTTTATTTATTTGTTTCATATCATTTTTCAAATCACTTCTTGCTTTTGCACTAAAGCCTGCTGCACCTAAGAGATTAAAGTGACGAATGTCAACCTCAAGAAGGAGAATTATGGTTTCTAAAATACAAATGAATTTATCACTGAAATTTTGGAACTGAGTTGGATTCGTTTGTAAAAGTAATTTATATTCCTTTAAAATATGACTCATGGTCAGTAAATCGGTCATTCTAGCAAGCTCTAATCCCAAAATTAATACATCCACGTCATGATGTTTGATTGCAAACAAACCGAAGTTGCCGATGGCCTCTCTCCATTTCCTTTCCTCCACCGGATGCTCTTGGTGGTATGTGACGATTTCATTACTGATTTTATAGTGAGCTCCCATTTGATATAAGCGATAGCCTAATTCCCAATCTTCATATCCGTAATGGTAAAATTCCTCATCGAACATGCCAGCTTGTATGATTAATTCCCGGCGGATTGACATGTTCCCTGTTAGAAAGGCCATCCAAGGAAAGGCAAACCCTTCTAAATCCTCATTAAAGTTCCTAACTATTTGCTGGTACCATGGGTATGCATTGAATGATAGTTCTTTAAAACTTTTTTGGGCTATTTCCCGTTTATCTATTAATGGGTACGGTTGTTCAAGTGGGAATTCACACTGCTTATATCTTGAATACAGTGCTTGATTTTGTTTGGTTGAGTCTGCCACTTTGTTCAACTGTTGCTCGGAAAAAGCAGGGAAAATACATGAATATAATGCCCTTAAATACATAGCGCCCGATAAAATTAGATTGTTTTGGTTCTGATGGCTTTTATAATGATTTTCAACGAAGTTGGGCTCAGTCAGCATTTCTGCATCAAGAAAAATAAGGACACTACCTCTTGCAGCTTGGATGCCCACATTTCTGACTCTAGCTCTACCAAGCCTTTCTGTACTACGAATATATTTAAATTGATAAGGGGGTTGATAGGTTTTTAGTTGTTCTTCTGTTTCATCCGTTGAAGCATCATCAATTAGAATCACTTCCATTTTAGCTGGATCAAAGGTTTGATATTCGAGTGAGTAGAGGGTTAATTTATTTAGTGGATATTTGTTTTGGGATGGAATAATAATGCTAACCTCAATATCTCCATTAGGAATTTTCACTGTTCCTAAGGTAGCATTGTCTAGTGGATTATTGTCTGTATTTTTTTTTGCCCTTTCACGTATGATACTTTTTGACCATGGAAAATCATTTTTTTTGATTTTTTTACTTTTGATATCTCTTGACCAGTTAAAATGATTATTCAGGGTTTTTAATTCTTGAGATAACTTTTCTAATGACTCCAATGAGTTAACGATGGAATTTATCCTTGTCTGTACCTGTTCATCCAAATGACGTCCAACCATAAAGCACCCCTTTACCTTTCTATAAAAATGACTCGTCCAATTGTTTTGGCTTTTATAGAATATGAGTACGAATGGAACGTGACTAGACTGCCTCCTAGTTTCGATAAATTTGTACAATAATTTTGGGGACAGTCCCCCGGCGCTTTAGCGCAACGGGGGACTGTCCCCAAATTCTCGGAAATACTCACTTTAACTCCAATTTTCGTTAAAACTCACGTAATTTACTTGGAAGTTATATCCATGCAAAAAAGACCCTTCCCACAGGAACGGATCTCTTATTTTAGACCAGGAGTTGTTAGCCGTTTTCCATCTCTCTTCTTAATGCCAACCACCCATTCACCATATACCATGCCCCGGCAAGGTAAAACAACATATGAACGGAGAACCAGTCAAAGATAAATCCCGCACCAAGGATGCTTGCGACGATGATGAGTTGCAAAAGAAACTGATGGAGATTTTCCTTTTTCCAGCTCAGATTGTCTTTCTTATCAAACTCTTTCTCCGCTAGTTTGTAAAATGCCTGAAAAATCCCCATTACGCATTGGATGAAACACACATGGAGGACCGTTTCGGCAAACGGGACCGCAATCATGGATAAGCCGAGTCCGAACAACGAGACACTATACATTTTTCGAAGCGGAAGTGCATGGGGAATCCAGGTTAAGGCATAAAAACAAGCCGCTGATGATAGAGCGAACATCGCGTATAACAAAGAGAACGTGCTGTATGTTTCCCCGATATTTTTCAAAAAAAGCAGGTAATACGGGAAGACCGCCGTCTGAATGACAAGCACACTTCCGCGGATCATCAATTTAGTCTTCATGGCGGCTGTACCTCTCATAAAAGAGACTCGTGAAATCCCCATTTGGGTCGACCTTCTCCTTTTCCTTCACAAACTCAGGAAAGTTCGGATAGGCCTCAAGCAACTGTTGTTTGGTTGCGTAAGGATAATACGGTAAGTAAAAGGTTCCATTGTGCTTCAAGGTGAGATCAATCATTTTTTGAATCGACGTTTGCGCCTTTTCGACCTCCTGCTTTTGTTTTCCGTGGTTGAACAGTGCGACAAGAGCAATCATATCTGTCTTGGCATAAGAAAGCCTCGATAAGTCGTCCTTCGATACATAACGAATCGTGAAGTTCAGCAGGTTGATGTCGTCTTTTTTCAAAAAGGCCTTCATGTCCTCGACATAGGCAGGATACTCATCGATTGGAACGAAAAATTCCTGCAAGGTATCGGTATTCTTCTGATTTTTATACAAGAGAAAATCGCTTTCCGAACGCATGGCGTTGTTTCTTGAGATCAAGCGATTGTCGAGTGACAGGAAATATTTTTCCTGCAGGTTCCACAACCAATCCTTTCCGACGCCGGTCTTACGGGATAAATTGAGTAAGAAATAGGTCAGAAATGGCTGCTCATCTTCCTTCAACTCGCCAAGTTTTTCCGTCAGGGGATACTTAGTTGTATGGTATTCGACGACAAACATACTGTTCATCGATGTCCGAGGAGCCACAGAAATACGCGCATAAGCCATCTTCACTCCTGGGTTTCCCCTTAAGGCATGGACATACGCCGGGAATTGCTCCACACTCACCTTTTTCGTGCGAATCTCGTACACCTCATCGTCGGTCACCTGCAATTCGACATCTAAGATCACACCAAATAGACCGTAACCGCCAAGAACGTCCTTGAATAACTCTGGTTCGCCAACACGGTCCACTTTGACGATTTTTCCGTTAGGAAGCAATAGATGGAACCAGTTGATCGTTTGACCAAGGGATTCGTTTTTAATATCCCTGCCATGCACATTCACGCTAATTGACCCTCCGACGGTAAAAATATTCTGGCTTTGCATGACTTTGACTGCGAGCCCTTGTGGCGCAAGGGCCGTTTGAATCTCGTCCCACGTGGCGCCGCTTTCGACATGAATGGTTTTTCTGTTTTTATCGATGTCTAGAATTTTATTAAAATGGGTCATATCCAGGACCACCCCGTCCGGGTAATAGGTATGACCGCCCTGGGAGTGCCTTTTTCCGGCGATACTAACCTTTAAGCCGTCTTTCCGGGCCTCTTTCAGAATATGAACAATCTGCTCTACTTCTTTTCCTTTTTCAATCCGTTCAATTTTCGTTGGCAGGAGTCTGCCGACATCCTGAATGGTATGCTGTTGGTACAGGTCATCCGAATAGTGGTTCAACGAATACCGGAAGACTGCATAGGAAATCGAACAAGTAAAGACAACAAGCGCGAGGATCACTAGTATGAGTTTCTTAATAATAGGAAATCCCCCTTACCAATGAGTGTAATTTTACACTTATTGTATCATATATCCATTTTCTGTTATAGAAAAATTTTCTAATATTTCCCTTCTCTTGAATAATTAAACGAATAATAAGCAATCTAATTATGTTTAGGAGGTGAGCAGAATGTCTAATCAAAATGAAAAGCAAAAAGGGACTGCGGCCGAAAATCGTGTAGGTTCGGGAACGGAGTATCACAGAGAACACGCGGGGAATGTGGAAGGATACGGGCAGCCGCACCCAGTAAACGGTGAAGGCAGTATGGCTACAGAAAATGAACAAACCGAATAAGCATTCAAGAGTGAATTAGCTGCTAATTCACTCTTTTGATACACAAAACAGCGATGCTGTCATCAAGCATCGCCTTGCATTTTTTCAAAAGAAAAACACCTGCCAATAACCTGACAGGTGTTCACTACATTATGCTCCCATAACATCCGTTAGCTGCTTATTATGTTTCCTCAAAACCATCCAAACTACCATTAGCACACTGCCTATAGCAAAGAACAGAATAGGTAGCAGGAATATACTCCAGACACTTGGACCATAGTATTTTAATTGATGATGCCGCTCGACCTTCGGCTCATATGAACTTTTATATTCATATTGAATGACCCATTTGGTATTCGCCATTACCACTGTGCCAAAATCATAATCACTTGGAATAATTCGATCCTTCGCTTCAATCATTCCTTCGGTTCCAATGACCTTGGCTGCCTTTTTATAATCAATTGGGAAAATGGTAGTAGGTTCATGGGTAACAGAAGGGTTTTCCTTTATCCAATCCTCAACATCTTCCGCTGGAAAAATAGCCAACAGATTCAGCTTATCTTTGTATCGGTGAAATACGTCCAGCAATTGTTTTTCTTCTAGTGCTGTCACTTCAGGAGAGGAACCTAAACCATCAAATACGTCCGACATGATGTCAGTCTTCTCTTTTTCTATCACTTCAAGCTTATTAGCCTCGTCCTTCACTTCCTTCCATTCCACCATAGAGTTGACCAGAAAACCGGTCCCTGCGAGCAAGGAGAGGAGTGCCGCAATAAGTACATATTTCGTCAATTTCTTCTGTGCCTTGAAAAAATGCGCTACTTTTTGGAAGGGATTCTTCACCACCTGTATCTTCACTTGGTCGAGTTCGTCTGCCCCCTCCACTTCCTCTTTCATGGTATCAAGGACATTTTTACACTCGCTACAGGAATTGATATGTTCTTCGATAAACTGATTGCTTTCATGGCTGCACAGCTTGTCTATATAAGATGGCAGTAAGTCGCGCACAATGTAACACTTATTGTTCATTTCCGCTCGTGCCCCTTTCTCGTAGTTTCATTTTTGCGCGGTAAAACGTCACTCTTGCCCAGTTTTCATTTTTCCGCTGGATGTCTCCTATATCTTTAAAACTAAGCCCGCCTAAGAGCCTTAGGAGTAAAACCTCTTTATAGGGCTCTTCAAGTAGGTGGATCATTCGGTAAAGCGCCACTTTGTCTTCCGCATGAATGAGTTCTGCTTCAGGTGATATATGTACAATCTGCTCTTGAAAAATCTCTGTAGGTTGACTGTGCTTTTTACTTTTTTCAAGGTGCTTATAATAAGAGTGCTTCGCGATTTGGCAGAGCCAAACGGACATTTTGCATTCCCCGTTGTATCGATCAATCGATTTCACTGCTTGAAAAAAAGTCTCTTGTGTTAGTTCTTCAGATAAATCGGCATTATGACATAAACACATCAAATATTTAAAAACGCCCTCCGCATATTGGTGATACATTTCATCTAGTTCCCCCAAGGCTTAACCTCCTTTCGCTCTATATATCCGATTGACGTCCATTTCGTTACAGAGAATGAAAAAATTTTTTTGCATAAAAAAACCGCCAACAAATGGCGGTGAAATAGTAACTGACCAAAGTTAATTTGATTATATCCAATATTTTCTAACGGTGATACAATAATATTATCACCCACAAGAAGGAGAATGTCTTATGGTTAACAATGTTTTCGTTCCCATTTTCATCGCTTTCCTCGGTGCTGCCGTTGTGTGGATTTCTGTTACTGTTGTAAAAAGAAAGAACCGCCAGTAATTATGTAACTTACTTATTAATCAGCTTATTTACCTTTTTGTTAATTTTATATATATAAATGAAAAGTATCGTTGTATAAATTGTGGTGAGTATCCCAGCTCCAATAGCCATAAAAAAAATCGTAGCGAGTTTTTTCTTTAATCCAAAAAACATAAGGTACTCCCCTTTTTCAAGTATTATCTTATTTGTTTTGATTACGGACCGATTCTCTGTCAATCGACTGCGGAGGTTTTTCAAACCAGCCATGATCAATTAACAGGTTTGCCCCTTCTTTCGCGTAGGCCCCAACTCTAAGAATATATCCCTCATAACTTAAGATTAAATCCTTTCGAAAGGATGAAGCAATCGCAAGTCCAAAATCGCCAAGACCGATAGCACTTTGGGCATTTGTGTGAAATAACATCAATTTATCTGAAAACGGAGCATCTGTACTGTTTGTAACCGTTGAATCCCATGTGGATGGATAGGAATTATCGTCCTCTTTCAGTTTAATCATAAAATCCTCAACCATTTTTTTCCCTAACTCGTATCCATCTTTAAAGTAGTCACTTATTTTTTTGGACTGAGCCACTTGGCTAAAGCCCAAAAGGAGTGTTTTGGCTACATTGGCCACTTCGATATTCACTCCTAAATGGGCAATTTCTACTCCAAGAAGCGGCCGGGGAGCCCCTAGTAGTCCACCAAGGAATTTTCTCTCGGTCACATACTGTATTTTATCAGGATATGAAATATAAGGGGATCGAATATAGACTCCTTTTTCCTGCATCAGTTCTGCATTTCGGTCAAATAACGTTTCTGTTTGACTGTAAAACTGTTTGAACAAGGCACGGATGTCTTTCCGTGCGGAAACCGACTTCGCTAAGCTGTATGAATTCAATCCTGTTCTCCCCATATGCTGCAAGTAACGCATGTAGGTTACATCGGAAAAAAGTTTCTTTGCCTGCAAGTTTACATCCTGTTCGCCAAATCCATTAGGCACAGGTATCCCTTCCGTTGTAAATAGATCGGTAATTTGTGTCACATGATCATAGGAATAGCTAAGTGCCTCTTTAATAATTGGTTTAACGTCTTGATCTTCACAGGTTTGTAAAAAGTGCCTTAACACACAAATAGACATCGAATCACCAATATAGGTACTCCATAGCATCGATAATTCAGCTGAAGATAACTTGGTTACATGTTGGACCATTCTTTTTCATCCTTCTATCATTTTTTATGAGAAGTAAGTCTTTTTAATTAAGTAATAAGGCATTAGGGATAGTACAAAAAAACCAATAAACGAGTATGTATGTGTCCAGTTATGTAAAGCAAACATCTCTATTTTTATAAAAATAGGCTCGATCACATATGAGAAAAAGCCGGAAAGTAACAACGAGAATAACACATATGTTTTAAATGTTTTTGCGTACTGGTATATAAACATAAACGAAACAGGAATGACTGCCATATCAGCAGGAAGTAATGGGGGGACCATCGGTAACAATTTGTCTGGATATCCCCATAACATCAAGTCTCCTCCGATGACATCCGTTATCGAGGCTAAAGTCGCCCACAGTAAGCCATAACACAGGATTTCTAATGTTCTTGCTTTATCATGATATTTCAGCCAAATAACCCATGGCAGGAAAGTTGCAGCGAGCAATAACCACCATTTCCATGTAAACAAGTCATCATGGAGCCAGTGCCTAGTCGACACATCTCTCAAGGTTTCTCTTGCTTTTTTTACTTCCTCATACGTTGGATATTTCAAATAAAAACACTCCATATTACGCTATTTGGATTTCACCTTAATTTATCCATTTCATCCATATGTATTCTTATTTCATGGAAAATCGAGTAGAGGGAAAATAGGATTATTTTCGCCCCTCTCACACCACCGTACGTACGGTTCCGTATACGGCGGTTCAATTTATATTACAGTGTGTACTTTTAGATAATGTTCTAAAGCAGAGGGA
>JBDOMM010000043.1:0-83633 GCA_039832695.1 Bacillus sp. (in: firmicutes) | reverse complement strand
TATGTTTATATTATCGTCAATCCTCTTATCTCTCATAGAGCCAAGAGCTCAAGCCTTCGGAAGGTAAAAACTGATGCAATTGATGCTTATCACCTTTGTGAACTGTTTTATAAAGAGGAACTAGAGCTTTACAAGAAGCGTGGTGTCCAACTATTAAACCTTCGTAATCTGACAAGACAACAAGAGAGTATTGCGGAAATATCAGCTAAAACAAAGATACAGCTTCATTCTTTAATTGATCAGGTTTTTCCTGAGTATCGAGGTGTATTTGGAAGCCTATATTCGAAAGTATCATTGCTTACTTTACTAGAGTTCCCTACTTCTAAGGATGTATTATGTGTGAGTGAAAAAGAGTTAACGGATAAAATAGCTTCATTGTGTATGAGTCGTTCGGAGTCATGGGCAAAGGAAAAGGCACAGAAGTTAAGAGAAGCAGCCCTTCGTGATCCTTTTCAAAACAATCTCTACGATAGTCATATTTTTAACCTTGAAATCTTGGTTAAGATTGTTCTTCAATACCAAGAGCATCTATCCAATATTGCGGATGAAATAGATGCCCTCGCTAGTGAAATTGAAGAATATGAAATCCTTCAAACTATCCCTGGAGTCGGAGAAAAAATCGCTGCAACGATTATATCTGAAATCGGAGAGATAGATCGGTTTAATGGTGCCAAGAGGCTAGTTGCATTCGCTGGAATAGATCCTAGTGTGTACTCTTCAGGAAAGTTTACTGCATCGGTAAACCGTATAACCAAACGTGGCTCGTGTAGTCTTCGCCACGCCTTGTATATGGCTGTTCAAAGTGGTATTCGGGATTCCCGTAAAAAGAAAACGACTGATGAGATCATTCCACGCAATAGAAGACTACGAGAGTTTTATGACAAGAAACGAGAAGAAGGAAAACCCTTTAGAGTAGCGATTATTGCATGTGTAAACAAACTCTTACATTGGATTTACGCCTTACTAAAAAGCAGAACAACTTTCCAAGATGTAGCATAAAACCTATATCTAACTAAATACAACAAAACCTTCCAATATGAGAATTTAGGAAGGTTATTTGGCATGAACATTTTTAGTATAGCATGTGATTATTAAGCTTTTTATTGAAAAATATTGACAAACTATTAGCTGGTTTAGCTTAAGTACAATATTTCACAATCTAATGTATCTCATAATTTCTAGCCTGACATAAACTCCTTTTCTTCTAATGTCATTTGAAAAACTATTTCTTAATTTTCCATATTATTTTTTCCCGCGATTCTTCTTTCAATCTATTGAAAGACTTTTTCCATAATCATTACATCGACAAAATGCCCATCTAATTTCCCTTGGTTTTTAAAGAGACCAACTTCCCTATAGCCGTTTTTCCTGTAAAGATCCTGTCCTAAGTTATTGAAGGGGAATGTAAAAAGAACGATCTTATTGAATTCGTTCTTATCCGCAATAGATTCGATCTCGTTTAATAATATCGAGCCAACTCCTTTTCCTCTGTAGCCCCTTCTTATATAAATGGACAGATCAGCGACCCCTTCATAGGCGCAGCGGTTGGAATAAGGATTTAATGATGCCCACCTTCGCCAGTGGCGGATACAACATCAAGATTAATCCAATTGCGAGTGGTATCAATATTGTTCCCACCTTCAAGCTGTTCATATCTTCTACAAATCCCGGAAAAACAAAACCTAATTCGATTCCGATTGTAATGGCAAGAAAAATCCAAAGCGTTAAGTACCGGTCTAGGGAAGATAGGCGTTTCTTTTGTGTAAACTCATTTTCTCACTCCCATTTATCGTAAAGCTAACATCCACATTGAAGTGTTGTATTGTTTTTTTCAATGATTTTAATTTTCTCTATTTGATCTGGTACATGTTCCAAAATAACTTGTACCAATTCAAATAGTTCACTTTGTTTATTCAGTGAATAATAAATCCACTGACCCCTTCTCTCTTCTTTAACCATTCCGGCATCTTTTAATTTTCTAAGATGCTGGCTTATATCGACGGCTGACTGGTATCAAACACTTCTTGAAATTCGCACACACAACATTCCCGTTGGTTCAAAATAACCACAATCGTCAAACGTGTCTTATCGCCTAACAACTTTAGAATATTAGCGGCTTTTTCTATTTCAATGGTAGCCTTTAAAGAAATCACTTTTTATTGAGCTTTTTAGGGGTGTAAACATATTGTTCAAAAGGTACCCCATTTAGCTACTTGCCTTTGTGTTAATTAGTTTTTGGTAGACAAAATTATAATTAATACTAAAAAACCCCCAATTTTAATTGGGGGGCAACATATTTCTCGGTTTAATTATTATCCTACCTTATTCTAACTTGTGAGGTATTTTTGCGTTATATATACCCCAATGATTCTATCATATTTTTCCAAATCTCCCTAAGTTCCGGTCGCATTACACAATTTGGGTTCGTTAACTTTTTCCTGATATTTTTATCTCCTGGGTAAATCCCATTTTCATGCAATTCCAAGACCACAGTTTTTATTTCATCTTTAGTATTTTCAATCCTATTCCTAGTCATCTCATTCCTATAACTTAAATATCTAATAACAAGTTTTGCAGATAACTCCGGAAAATGTTTTTTCGCATCATTCATTAAAATGCTGAAATCTTCCGAGAACTTCGTAAAGCTAATCGGAGGTTCTAATTCTAATGCGGCAACTAAACACTGTTTTATCCTTTGCTTTTTCTCAATCTCTATCTCCTCTTTTAGTTTTAAATATTCAGCGTTAATCCCATCACTTAAGCCAGGGAAATATTTTTTTGCCGTCCGAGCATCAAAACCCTCATCTTGAGAAAGTTTAAACAGACCCATATTATAATTATTTTTTATAGCAACTTTTAACTTATCTTCTAATTCATTTAAAGTTAGTTTGGTTCTCTTCTTCTTTGTATCAGTGAAATTTAAGCTTACAATTGTATCTACACAAAATAATTCATAGATTGATAGATTCATTTTACTGCAAATTTTATACATTGATTCAATAGAGGGACTTCTCTCATTACTTACCCAACCCTGTAGGGTAGATTTATTAAGACCTAAGATCTTAGCCAGTTGCGGAACACTACTAATATTGTTTTCTTTCATAATTCTCTTTAAAACAAGTCCTATTTTGATGCTAGTTGGAAAACTCTCGAGTTTTGAAGTGTTTGCAATTAATGACTTAAAGGACTCTAGTAAAAATTGTTGGTATTTTGATGGATTACTAATACTTTCTTCTTGATTATCAGTACCAAGCCATTTTAAACAATACTGGCAATGACCAACAATAAAATTAGTATGCAAAAACTGCAATCTTTTCCCACAATTTTTGCACTTATCTTCTAACTTAACATGATGTATATCACAAATCTCAATATCTTTAATGCACCATAAAAGAGGTTCATAAACATTTGTACCTTTATTTTTGAACTCCTCTAAACAAATTGGACACCATTTTCTGTGGTCTCCGATTACCTTCGTTGTTGAAAATAAACCAGACCATAGTATCATTGTTAAATAAATTAAATCTTTCCTAGTTGTTAGCTCTTCTAAAGCTGCTACATAATCAAAACTTATTGGACTATTACCATTTATATATTTTACTTGTGCACCTAGACTTCTATCCATAAAACACTTCTGCAAGTGATATGACTTGACTAGTGGAATGAAGGTTTCACTCACCAACGTAGTTATATTCAAGTTATGGCATTCTGCTAACCTAGAAATATAACTAGTTAAACTCTCTGAATAGGGAGTTCCTAAGCCAATGGGCTCTAAGTTATATAATTTACTCCTTTGAGGTATATTTATATCCTCTAATTTAAAGTCATCGTAAGTAGCTGAAATCATTTATTTCCCCACTTTACAGAAGACGGGACTGATTACTTATTTAAAGATCAGTCCCTGTCTTATCTCTTTTTGAATTTCTCTCTCCTGGCTTCTTATTTGTATTCTTTTTTGGTGCTTCTTCCTCGTCCTCTTGTTCTAACTTTAACAAAGAATCGAGCTTCCGTTCCTTTTCACCTCTTTTTTCCGTTAGATTATTTTCTCCTTTAGTAATTTCTACTGCCATTGTGTATGCTTGGTCAATCGTTGGTTCAAATTTTTCAAAATCGCTGATAGTTAAGGTTTTCGTTTCCACATTAAATTTCATCTTATAATGGTAGGTATCATACAGCCAATCCTTTAAAGTACCGATACAGCCTATAGTGTGTTTATAGAAATATTTCCATTCATCTATAAGATTAGGTTCGTGGTGAAGGGGGAACGACTTTTGAAAAAACCAAAGAACGTTTTTGAAAGTCTCTATTTCATCTTTGTTTTCCGATTTATACCTTGGAAAATGAATTTCTCTTGTTCTTCTCCCTAATTGGCCATTAATATTTCTAAAATTTTGTAACTCATAAGTTCCAAACAAAATTATAGGGACACCGAACTTTGAAGCTAATGATTTTATTGCATCCATATGATTTCTTAATCCATTTGCATTCCCTACTTTAGTCATGTGTTGAGCTTCATCGATTAAAATCACTTTTACTTTTCTACATTTAATTGCATTTTCCAAGGCCTTGCGTAACTTTCTCTTTGTTTTTTCGTTTGGATTATTGGGTACTCCTACTCCAAGTTCATTTAAGGGCAATCTTTTTTCATCAATTAGAATATCTTTAAGTTCTTCTAATGCCTCAGTATAAAAATTAATCCAATCAAACTTTCCATCTTCATTAGCGAATGCTTCCACAGCTAAAACCGGAATCAATCCTTTATCTTTTTTCATTTCCTCCTGGTATTTTCCAAGGTATTCGTTTCTTACCTTTTTAAATAATGTGGATTTTCCTACACCACTTGGACCATAGAGTAATACGACTTTACCCTTCTCTGTTACTTCAATTTTATCCATTAAATCTTTATAAGCATTAACTAAGGTTGGATGGGCTACATTTTTCTCTTTAAAATAATTGATTCTGTCATCAATTGATTGGAATAATATTTCTTTTGGAAAATTTTTATCCATTAGAAAAACTCCCCATACATCACAAATTGTGAATTATTCCCATTTTTTTCAGAATCAGTATTTTCCGACACAATTTTATTCTGTGTTTCAACCTTCTTATGATTAGAAGTATGTTTTTCTTCTTCATAATCTTTATGATTACTACTTGACTTATTGCTTCTCCCTCCATCAATCACCCTTAAAGCCCTTCTAAGAGCTTCATCTTTCAGCCTTTGAGTTTCTAATAATTCATGCGCTTCAACACTAGCCAAGAATTTTGCTAATTCAGAGGCTGAAACTCCATTAATTTTTTCTTTAGTAGTTTCTTTCTTTCTTTTCTTAATTTCTGCAGTTGCAAGTTGTATTTCTTTCTCTGATTTTCCTTCGAACTCCAACTCATGTTGCGCATAAAGCGTGACCCAGTAATTTGAAACATAAGCATATGCCTTACCATAATCAAAAGGGTCATAGCGTACAGGGATTTGTTTCCCCTCAACTGACGGATTTTTCAACTCATACGAATTATAATAGCAGTTATTAATCTTAACCCCCTGCCCAGGCTGAACTTTAGCTTTCCCTTTTGTTGTTGAAGGCAGAGTTAGCATTTCAAAGTTTGTATCATACCTAATATATGTTTGTTTTCTTTCACCGGTCTTACTTATATTTTGTTGGTAAGCATCCCGTGGACTCTGATTAAGAGTGGTGTGAGACTGTTGATCATAAATCTCATAAAACCAATGATATAAATATTCATATAATACTTCCAAATTCCAGATAGATAAATTACGTGGGTCAAAATCTTTTGTCATTTGCCGAACTAATTTGGATAATTGAGTGTTGCCTGCTAAATTGTCAATAAACATGGTATTAGTTGTGCCAAATAATCTCTCACAAACAGCTCCAAATTTGGGTTTAGCACCTGGTCTTACTTTTTTATGACAATCGTTGCTTGCTAACAAGGTATCAAAATAAATGCTTTGGAAATCCTTCCCTCCATCCACTACAATTGTTTTTGGAAGTCTGGAGTACTTTTTTACGCATTCCCTAATCGTATTCATACAAGATCTATATGATGGGGAATCAAAAGTTAAATAAAAGGCTAACACTCTTCGTGAGTATGCATCTATTAATATAGTTAGCCAAGGCCTCCCCAATAATTTTTGTGTTTTTGAACATATAAGTTGAATGTCAAGTAGTGTATGGTCTATATGTGCAATTTCAAAAGGTCTGGAACCATGACGAGGCGTTGTAAGAGATAATTCCCAATAAAAAGGTTCTTTATCATAAGCAGCCTTAGGTCCTCTACGTTTTTTGTCTTGCTCGTAACTAGGACGGTTTTCAATTTCCTTAAAGAAAGTTTTGTTGCTTGGGGGATCATACCCTTTTTCAATACAGTCATTTCTAAATGAAATATAGACCGAAGATTTATTTCGTTGTTTTTTATCCTCATATACTTCAGTGATATATTTTTCCATTAATTTAATTACATCGTCACTTAAACGCTGAGCCTTATTCCCTTTTTTGTGATTTTTTGTTATAAACGCATAAAAGCCTCTTCCGTATTCTCTTTCGGCTTTATTAAATTTTTGTTTCCAATCTCTTAATGTCCTTGCTGGTACATTTACAATTTCGCCGGCCATATGGAGTTTGTACTTATTGTATTTCTCATTTGCTTCGGCCAGTGTTTCAGGACTAGCCGATCTAATAATTTCCATTAAATCTGAGTCTTCATATCTTGTTGACTTTTCATTATCTAAAGATTTAATACTGCCCATCTTAATTAGCTCTTCGAATGCTTTTAACGGCAAGGGAAGAATCTTTTCAGATTCATCTAAAAGGGTAATTTCGGTCTCCCCTATATTTATCACTGTCCATAGATTTCCATTCCAAAGAATCTTTTTACCAGTTTCCACATTTATCACGTTATCGAGAATTTCATTGCCTTTATTGCTTTTAGATTCTTCCGCATTCAGTATGGCATCAGCAATTTCTTTATTGAAAAATAAAGGAAACCTATTGAAATTTGTGATAAGGAATCTCTCTAGATCTACATAAATTTCTCCAAGAATAATTAGTTTATAAATGTCATCTGAGGTAAATGCAGCCTCTTTAATTGATAACAAATCATCTAAAGTAATACTTGGTGTAGATTGAACATAACCTAGAATAATATTCCGGCTAGTTAGTGAAACGGTAGGGTTTTCTTCTAAAAGATAGTCTTCCAAAAAGCGAATGTTATTTTGTAATTCCCAGTTAATTTCAGTATCACATCGAATTCTAAAAGAAAGCCCCTTTTTCTTTGCAAACTCTTCAGCTGGTGGACATCTCCACTGTCCGTCTTCATCTAGGCAATATCGTTCTGGTGATTCTTCAATCAATTTGGAAAGTTCTTTTGCAGTTTTCCACTCTTCCCAACCAATAAAATCCTCCGAAATTACAAAGAAATCAGCTGTGTATCTATGGCCTCTGTTTTTACCATCTTTAATGTAATTAATGGTAAAACTCTCAGGTTGGTCATAATACTCATAAACGCTTTTATCAAACTCCATTAGATAGATCCCGCATAATTCAAGTTTGTGACTCTCGAATTGTATGGTTAGCCCCATCTTTTTACTTGAGTAAAATCCCCGGACGTTCCCAGCCCCACTGCGAACTCTTCGAGATGGTTCTGAATGTCTAATGCTATTATTGATATAATTTTTAGTTTCATCACTAATCTCTTTTTCACTGCAAAATATATCAAAATCTTTAATCATGATAATTGATACTCCTTACTTTTTTCTCTTAATTATTTCTTGTACATAACTTAGGTTAGTTCCGCAATCCATTGGATCAAAAGGTAATTACAACCTAATACACTTCTGGAGAACTACTCTACTAATATTGTTAGCCAAGGCTTTCCAAATGGAGGCACTTGTCTGTGCTGTTAATTTGGAAATCTATGCAAGTGTGAGCAATAATTACCTTTCAGATGGTTTTATTGATTTATTGTTATTCATCAAACTTACAACTCCTTTTTTAATTCGTTCCAATACTCTTGAATTGCTTTCTCTTTCAGAAATCCGGTTCCTAAAATCTCCTCTAATCGTCTTCGACTTGGATATACATTCTGCTTTACTAACAATTTAAAAGCTGCATTCAGCTGTTTAGTTTTTGTGCACAGTCTTTCGTTCTTGTTATGTTGTAAATGTTCATTATACTTTTTCTTAATATGCATACATTCTTCTTTGTACATTCTTGAAAGTAACTTTCGGTCACAACCAATCATTCTTGAAACTTCACTAATTGAAACCGGCTCTTTATTCTCAATTACAGTTCTTAAGATGTTTTGAATCTCAAGATGATTATGCTTTATTTGAACTGCGCTTCTAAATAATTCAGCTGAACTTTCATCCTTAGTAGGTTTTTGATTCAGTAGAAATTCAATAATGGATATCCCTAACATCTTGCACATTTGGATTAAATAATGAATATTAGGTTGAGCCTTCCCAGAAATCCATGTCCTAAAGGTTGATTTAGGTATGTTGAAATATGTAGCTGCCCTAAATGGAGACTTTTCAAAAACTTCATTTAAGTAAAAAGTAAGTGATTCCATCAACTTAGATCGAGTAATCTTGACCTGGTCATTTGCTAACAGTTCACCTATTAATGAAATACCTAATAATGAATTATTTGTGCATTCGGTATCACTAGAAGATATCTTCCCCAGCCATTTTCCACACTTTGAACAAAATCCGGGTGATGATGTTCTGTTAATTATCGAAACCGTACTTCTACAACTTTCGCAAGTATCTACCAGTGGTGTCTTATGTTTCATACAATAATCCACAAGCTGAAAATTCCATATCAATTGATCATAGATAACCTCTTCATTCGATTTAGCCTCTTCATAACATATAGGACACCATGATTTGGTCTTCTTTAATAAACCTCTGGTTGGAAAGATATCTGACCAATTCAATAAAGTAGTACAACTAATGTCTGATCTACCTGTCAACTCATTGGTTAATTGACTAAACTCATCTGCTAATTGACCTACACCATTGATACCAATTGCAGTATCATAAAAGCCTCCACCACGTAGAGATATCTTTGTTAGGTACTTCTTTTTTAAATGAGGTGCATAAATCCCTGAAATTAAATTTCCTGTTAGAACGCAGTGAGCATCAGCTAGCCTTGTAATATAACTTGTTAACGATTCAACATAAGGTGTACCAAGTCCGATTGGGTCTATATTGTACAAAGTGCTTCTTTCCACCTTTTTCACCATCCAATTTTTCAATTGGTGGTATTATTTGCCATTACGACCTGTTTATGCAAAGATGGTTTTCGTTTTCAACTTAGCTTAATGCAACTATCCAAAACAAAAAATAGCACCGTTCAATAAGCCTAAAATTGTTGTTAGGCAGATTAAACGGGGCTCCCGTTAATAAAACTAATCTCCTATAGGGGTTATTCATATATTTTAAAATTAACTTATGGACCCATAAGCATTTTTTGGAGTTTAATTTTATCTTCCTCTCTTTCTTTATATACACTTTCTCCTTTTACTGCTTCCTTTGCTAAAGTGGTAATTATTTTTATACTTAAGGCATTCTTCTTTAAATGTTCTATAGTAATAGTTTTATCACCAGAATTTAATGCATCTGTCAGGCATCTTTCAAGCCATTCCTTCAAAATGCCAACACATCCTATGCTATATTCATAAAGAAACATAGTATGTTCAATTAAGTTTGGTTCCTCTTCAAGTGGCAACACTTTCTGAAACGAATACACAACGTTTTCAAAAGAATTTGCATCTTCCTCTATCCTAATATCATATCTTGGAAAATGTATTTCTTTTACTTTTCTCGTAAGTTGACCATCAATATTTATCAAATAATTCAGATCATATCTCCCAAACAGTACAAGTTTTGTTCCCACCATATTTGTAAAGGACCTTATGGAATTAAACTGTCCAATTAGGTTTTTCCTATTGCCACCAAATTCAAAAAAATGTTGTGCTTCATCAATTAAGAATGCTTTGGTTTTCTTATAGTGAAATTCCCTTTCAACAGTTCTTCTTAATTCCGCTTCTTTACTAATATTTGAATAATTAATATCATATTTTTCATTATTCATTGGCTCTTGCTACGCAATATGTACCCTAGTATAGAAGTCCTTCCAATCGAATTTTCTTAAACCTGGCCACGGTAACTCTATACCAGCTATTGGGATTATCTTATTATTTTTAGACATTTCTTCTTCTTCCATATTTGCATTTATTTCATCAATTATTTTTTCATGTAATCTTGAATTACCAATTCCTGAAGGTCCAATAACAGCTATTACGTTAAAGTTACCGGAATTAATTTCATCAATGACAGCTTTTTTTACTTCAACAAACTTTGGATGAACTATGGTCCGTTCCTTAAAAAACTCTATTTTTTTCTCATTCGCTTTTAATAGCTCTAAATCGAATTTTCTTTCAGACAATCTCAATTATTGCCCCTCCCGTTAAAGAAAGTTTCCTGCATTTATCATTCAGCGTGTCAATTAAAGAATCACTTTTAGGTGTTAAGCTACGTTGTTTTAGAGATGCATTGTTAAAGAAATAAACTCATCACTGTAAGCGAGATGCTTTCATTTTCCGGTTGTTTCAATAGAATTATTAAACAACTCTTTTGGTGAATTTAAATATGCTGGATGTACCCTAACATCATAAACTTCATCAATCCATTTTGTTAACGTTTCACGCAAGCTGTCCAAATTCCAAACCGAACGATTTTTCAAATGCAACTGGCCCAGCTCTTGTCGTTTATCCATCATTATTTGAGTAATTTCCAACAGCATTTGAATGAATGATTCATTACCATACCCAAATAACCGCTCGACCACGTTAAAATTTTTTGCTTTCGCATATGGTCTTACTTTCTTACTCACAGCATACATTTCGAGAAGTGAATCAAAATTTTCACTTTGAAATTCTTTTCCTCCATCTACAACTAAGGTTTGCGGTAGACTGTTATGATTCCTAACACATTCTCTAATTACCTCAACATTTGAAACTGAACTTGGAGAATCAAATGCCAAATAGAAGGAAAGAATTCTCTTGGAAAAGACATCTATTAGGAACGTGCACCAAGGTCTTTGGAGTTTTCCATTGCCAATATCTAAGAGAGTATCTAATTGAATATGATAAATATGAGCTATTTCAAATGCTCTACCACCATAGTTTTGGTTAGTGGGTTCAAGCGTCCAATAATATTCCTCGTGTTTATTGACACCTCTATATTTTTGAACCTTCTGAATACCCTTCACCCTCATCTCTTTATAAAACGTTTGAAAAGATGTAGGTGTAACCATATTATCTAAACAAAGAATTTTATATTCCATGTAAAGAGTTTTTATGGTTTTCCCATTATTGCAACTTCCATTCATTACAGCTTCCATTATTTGAAGGGATTGTTGCGGAATTTTCCTTTTACTATTTCTATTTTCTGCGCCCGGGCCCATTCCAATATGATCATTTATCATCTACCACATTCTCCTAACAAATTATTTAACCCTCAGCTATTCGCGTTTGAAGGTATTACTTTCTCATAAATACTTATTTCCATTATTTTCTATACAACCACTTTCGGGGGTATTATTTGTAAAAAAAGTTATTCTATACAATAAAATAAAAATATCCATCTTATTACAATAGATTGAAAATGAAATTTAACTTCCTTTTTAATTTGAAATTTCAAATGCCGATAATGGAGCAAATTCAAGTGCAATGTAAACAGTTATGTCTATCCCCCTTTTTTTGATTACACAAAACGCAAAAAAAGCACCACTAATAAAACGATGCAGGTACGTAACCCATCGTATATTAGCGGTGCTTCCGCATTTTTGAGTTATTAAATTGTTTAAAAACTGATTCTTGAATTTAATTTTGTACAATTTCTACGAATTAATTAAAGCACTTAATTTACAAAATAGCAACAAAAAAATAAATTATTTTACACCTTTAGGTTGATTTTCACATTATTTTTTTTATCACTATTAATCGTATTAAATTTTGAGTTGGTTTAAATTAATTACTCAAATGATAACTAGGAGCTTGACTGAACTCTTTTGATATTAAAACATAAAATAAAAAGAACTGTAGATGGTTGATTTTCCACAGTTCTTCTTATTTTTGAAGTATATGTTTGCCAGCAGTTTTTTGAAGCATAAGATTGCCAAAGCGGCAAACTTATGCTTCAAGTCACATTTCTGCTAGTCTTGTTATCCACCTATGTATGGTGGAGACGGCGGGACGTGCTCTTCCATGCTTTCGTCATGGCACTGACTATATCTTGAACCTGCCTTAACAGGTCCCTCGGCGTCTTATGCGAAACATAAATTTACCTCTTCAAGGTATGGATTTCGCATCCTAGTACTACCATTTATGCATGGCAGCCTATAAGTCGATACACGGCTGTTGGATTACTCCACATACCGCTCGGCATTGCCCTATCGCAAATCGTGCGACTTAGGTTTCACCGATAAAGCCGAATTTTCACTTATGTGTTACCACATAAGGCGACTAAATACTAATCGAACCCGCGTCCAAAGATATCGCCACTTAAGCATCTACGAGTGTAGTCGATATATTGGCGTTTCACTGATCCTTTTGCCTATCGACCGGCTTCCGGTCAGCTAGCCTGGTTGTTCTCTTCCTTCATCCTCAGGCGGTGGAATCCGGCGTAGCCCACTTAGAGTGAGTCCCTTACCCTACCACATGGGCAATGGAGGGAGGAACCGCTATGCAGTATTAAGCTGCGAAAGCGAAGTTGTTGTTAGTTTTGCCAGTTATGGCTTTGACGTTTTAACGAGGCCGATCCCCTCGACTCGCAACCTAAGCTCAAACTACCCCTGTCGAATCCGTAGCGTCCCCATTATAAAATGAGCTGAAATCTAGTTAAAGATTTCTGCATCAGACGTTAGGATTGCTCAAACGTTTGTAAGAGCAAAAGTTAATGTCGCATCACTTAGCGACAAACTTATTATAACACACTCAAAACATTTTTCAATTGTAAGGTTTTGTAAAATAATTTCCAGTTACTCAGAACTACCCCTTACATTTTTTGACGATCTCGGAATGCTCGTTCAATTTCACGCTTCGCTTCTTTTTGCTTTAAGGATTCACGCTTATCATAATTCTTTTTACCCTTTGCTAACCCTACTAAAACCTTACAGAAACCATTTTTTAAATAAAGCTTTAATGGAATTAAGGCATATCCTGCCTCTTTCGTTTCTCCAATCAGCTTATTGATTTCACGTTTGTGGAGTAATAGCTTACGCGTACGTAATGGGTCATGATTAAAAATGTTTCCTTGTTCATAGGGGCTGACATGCATTCCAAAAAGAATCGCTTCCCCATTTTGAATTCTAGCATAGGCATCCTTGAGATTCACTTTTCCCGCACGAATGGATTTGATTTCAGTTCCCTGAAGAACAATCCCCGCCTCGTATGTTTCTTCAATAAAGTAATCATGGTACGCTTTCTTATTTTGCGCGACTACTTTCCCTTCACCTTTTGGCATCGTTTCTCACCTCATCTTACCATCCATTTTAACAGAACGAACAAACTACTACAATTGAAAGAGAGCCTCGTATCTAAGGCTCCCTCTCAGCACTTATTTATTTTTTCGTTTTGTACTCTTCGATTTTGGTACGTTATCGTAAAACTTGCGTTTCTTCTTCTTTTGACCCTGCCCGGTACCGGTGCCTCCACCAGCTTCCGACTTATTGCGGTCGCGATTACGGCCGCCGCTACTGCCCCCACGGCCTTCTTGCTGCTTGTTTCGGCGCGGCTTTTTCGTATCACTACCCGTTTTGAAAACCTTCGGTGTCTCTGTCCGCTCTCTGCGGGTACCCTTCATGCCGACAATTTCAAAATCAATCGAACGCTCGTCTTTATTGACTTTTACAACCCGAACAGTTATTTCATCACCAATTCGGAACACTTTTCCTGTCCGTTCACCGATCATCGCATAATGGCGCTCATCAAAACGATAATAGTCGTCAGTCATATAGCTGACATGAACGAGGCCTTCAATCGTGTTTTGCAGTTCGACGAACATACCAAAGTTCGTGACAGAACTAATAATACCGTCATATTCTTCGCCAATTTTATCTTCCATGTATTCCGCTTTCTTTAACTCATCCGTTTCACGCTCGGCATCCACAGCACGACGCTCCATTTTTGAAGAATGATCGGCAATTTCAGGTAAGCGAGCATTCCACTTTTCCCTTGTCGTTTCATCGAGCTTTCCTTCAATTAAATAGGTGCGAATTAAGCGGTGGACGATGGTATCCGGATAACGACGAATCGGCGACGTGAAATGGGTGTAAAACTCGGTTGATAAGCCAAAATGTCCTAAACTTTCAGGATTATATTTTGCCTGCTGCATCGAACGTAACATAACGGTTGAAACAACCATTTCTTCCGGCTTTCCCTGGACCTCTTCAATAATTTCTTGAAGTGCCCGAGGATGCACATCGTTGGCTGTCCCTTTTACGATGTAACCAAAGTTCGTGATAAATTCGAAAAATTTGCGAAGCTTATCTTCCTTCGGATCCTCGTGAATACGATAAATAAACGGTACTTCCATCCAGTGGAAGTGCTCCGCTACCGTTTCATTGGCAGCTAACATAAATTCTTCAATTAGACGCTCAGCTACTGAACGCTCACGAAGAACGACGTCAGTGGGTTTTCCTTCATCATCCACTAGCACCTTTGATTCTTTAAAATCAAAGTCGATGGCACCACGCTTCATCCGTTTATTTCGTAGAATTGCAGCCAATTCTTCCATCATTTCGAACATCGGGACAAGGGATTCGTATCTTGCCCTTGTTTCTTCATCCTGTTCCGCAAGAATCATGTTCACATCATAATAGGTCATACGCTCTGTTGTTTTAATAACACTTTGGAAAATCTCGTGTGAAACAACAGCGCCCTCCGATGTGATTTCCATCTCACAGGATAAAACGAGACGGTCTACTTTCGGATTCAAAGAACAGATTCCATTGGATAAACGATGCGGAATCATCGGAATCACGCGGTCTACTAAATACACACTCGTTGCACGATCCTCAGCTTCTACATCAATAGGCGTACCTTCTTTTACATAGTAGCTGACATCGGCAATGTGAACCCCAAGTTTGTAGTTGCCGTTTTCTAGTTTTGAAACAGTTACTGCATCATCAAGGTCCTTAGCATCGGCACCGTCAATCGTAACAATGGTTTCATTCCGTAAATCACGGCGGTTCTTTAATTCACTTTCATCGATGGTGTCAGGCACCTCATTTGCTTGTTGAAGAACGTCGTCAGGGAAAGCCATCGGTAGTCCATGCTTATGGATGACGGAAAGGATGTCCACGCCAGGGTCATTTTTATGACCGAGGATATCGATCACTTCGCCCTCTGCACTTTTTCTCCCTTCAGGATATGTAACAAGCTTAACGACTACCTTATGTCCCTCAACCGCTCCTTTAGAAGCTGATTTGGGGATAAAAATGTCACTAGCGAACTTTTTATCATCAGGAATGACAAAGCCAAAACTTTTGCTTTCGACATATGTCCCTACTACCTGTTGAACGCCTCGTTCAATGATGCGGATGATGCTTCCCTCACGGCGTTGTCCTGATGTTTCGGATGAAACACGGGCGAGAACGGTATCTCCATGCATAGCAGTATTCGTTTCATTCGGTGGAATAAAAATATCATCCATTCCTGGTTCATCCGGCGTCACGAACGCAAAGCCCTTCGCATGACCGATTAGTTTTCCGCGAATTAAGTTCATTTTTTGCGGCAGGCCGTAGCGATTGCTCCGGGTCCGAACGACTAGACCCTTTTCTTCCATTTGGACGAGTGCTTTTACAAACTCTTTAAAGTCACTAGAATCCTGAATACCAAAGGCTTCTTCCAGTTCTTGAACTGTTAATGGTTTGTATGCCTCATCTCTCATATATTGCAAAAGCCGATCTACGTGCTTTTGAATGTTTTCTTCCAAGGCGATCCCTCCTTTGTGGGTGCTTTATTAATCATGCCAGTCAAGTTTTTCTAAAAAGGCATAGACATCTTCATGAAGTTTGTCACGTTCTTTATCTAACGTTATTACATGTCCGGATTCTTCATACCATTTTATTTCCTTGGTTTCTGACTCAATTTCATTGTAAATAATGTTGGCACTGTCCGTATTAATCATATGGTCGTGGCGTGCTTGAACAACGAAGGTTGGTGCATAAATCATGTCCACATTGTCACGAACATCCGCTATTAAAGCTTGAAGCTCTTTCAATGTTCTCATTGGAGTTTTCTTAAACTCTTCCATTTCCATTTCGATTTGTTCCTCTGATTTTCCTTCACGCTTTTTAAATTCGCGAGCATATTCGAGGATTCCTTCGTACATAATCTCTTCACTTTTTATATACATCGGAGCACACATCGGTACAATACCCTTTATAGGTACAGTGTAACCCAATTTCAAGGAAAATACGCCGCCAAGAGATAGCCCGGCAACTGCAATTTCTTCATGCCCTCTATTTTTTAAGAACTCATAACCACCTATGACATCCTGCCACCAATCTTTCGGGCCGGTATGTACAAGCTCTTCTGGCGGCACTCCATGGCCCTTATAGTGTGGAGCATGGCAGGTGTAGCCTTTCTTTTCTAAAAATCGTCCCAGCATCCGGACATCGGCCGAATTACCGGTGAAACCGTGGAGCAGCAATACTGCTCGTTTTCCTCCTTCAAAGGTGAATGGTTTCGGTGAAGCAACTTTCATCTTAAAAAACTCCTTTAATTTCAATTCACTTATTTTAGTTTAAGCAATGATGTGGTGAACATTCCAGAAAAACGACTTTTCTCTATTGTGATAAAACAAAAAACCTGGCTGGTTGGCCAGGTTTGAGTGCTTAAATTAGATTTTAAAGTAAGTAACAGCAAGAGCAAGTATGAAGAATAATACTGATAATACAATCGTGATACGATGTAGAATCAAGTCAATTCCACGTGCTTTTTGTTTGCCGAAAAGGGATTCAGCACCACCAGAAATGGCACCAGATAATCCAGCGCTCTTACCAGATTGAAGTAAAACAACCGCAATAAGACCAATACTTACGATAACTAATAATGTTACGACCAATGCATGCATGTAAGCCACCTCCTGTTAGACGTACAGTTCACAGTATATATAATTTATCATAATATTTCACTTTCTACAATACTAATCTGGGGACAGTCCCCCGCTGCGTTAAAGCGCCGGGGGACTGTCCCCAAAATTTGTTTTATCTCAAAACAGAAGAGGCCATTCTTACGTATGTATGGCGTTTTCCTCTGACTACGATGGAGTAGGCGGTGATGTTTTCCGGGATGGCGATTCCTGCTGCACCTGCGTCACCGATATGGAATAGATCCGCGCCTGCCATCTTACTATTTAGGGCAATCTGTCTCACGGTCCCTTCATCTGAGCCTTCTTGACTTGTGCCAGTCGTCAATATAGCTAGTGCGCCTTTTTCGTGGACACTATCCACAAGCTTGGCTGTTTTCTCAACCGTAAAGCCTGGTACAGTACCTGGTGAAGGAATGAGAATAATATCTGCACCCGCTTCAATAAATGAATGCAAGGTTTCTGTAGACATAAGGCTTCCTCCTACTTCTCCAGCTACTCCTGCACTGTGCATTTTTCCAGCAATGATTAATCCGTCTTCGCCCAAAACGGTCCGAGCCACTTGAATGGCCTTAGTAATCTCAGCATTAGAAACTCCAGTTTTAGGGTTTCCTGTTAGGCACACAAAATCAAATCCTAGCTCTTTTGCCTTTTGCAGTGATTTTTCAGTAGCCAATCTTCCTTCAGGTAATTGAATTAACGCCTCAACGCGTTCCGCGCTAAGGTCAACTGGCTCCAAATTAAGACCAACGGGACGACCAACAAGTTTTTTCAAGGTACGGACAATGCTGTCAGGCTCCACTTCTGGTAGGCCTTCCATCGTTGGATCAAATACATCAAAGAAGTTTAATAAAATGAGGTCTGCTCCAAATGCAGCCGCCATTTCTGCGTTTGTCACGGCAGGATAATAAGGGGTTACACTGCCGATTACTTCGGCTACAATCGTTCTACCCTCTGATGCGAGGATGCTTTGCTTCAATTCTTTTCCAGTCATTTTTTCAAAATCAGCAGCTGTACAATCAAGAAGACGCTTCAAAAAGATCCACTCCCAACCAATTTTTTCTAACTATCTATATGAAAAATACCACAAATAGACAATTTGTGGTAGTAAGAAAAGCGCAGCGCCTTGGGTTTGCAGACAGAGAGCTGTACTTAAGAGTACAAAAGTACTATTCTTAGTAGCTAGAGAACCTTTTATGGACATTAGAAACTTCTTCTATTTACCGGTCGTGAGCTTTTCCCCTTACCACGGGTATATAGCCTGTCTATGCGACTGTAACCCTTCTCCATCAAGCAATTCGGGCTCATATAGCCTGTCTATGCGACCTTAACCCTCCTCCATCAGGCAATTCGGGCTCATAGAACCCTTCTATGCGACCTTAACCCTTCTCTTTCAAGCAATTCGGGCTTATAGAACCCTTCTATGCGACCTTAACCCTTCTCCATCAGGCAATTCGGCCTCATAGAACCCTTCTATGCGACCTTAACTCTCCTCTACCAGGCAATTCGGGCTCGTAGAACCCTTCTATGCGACCTTAACCCTTCTCTTTCAAGCAATTCGGGCTCGTAGAACCTCCCCTAGATACTGATCACTCACTTTTTCTCTTGCCATAGGCTCTGGTGCTGAATAATTCTCGAAGTCGAACATTAAACTTCCCAATATGAAAAAAGACACCCCGGAATACGGAGTGCCTTTGAATAGTAAAATTACTTGCTTAAGTTGTAGAAAGACTTAAGGCCATTGTATTGGCTAGTTTCACCTAATTGATCTTCGATACGAAGTAATTGGTTGTACTTAGCTACACGGTCAGTACGTGATGGCGCACCAGTCTTGATTTGACCAGCGTTTGTAGCAACTGCGATATCAGCAATTGTGTTATCTTCAGTTTCACCTGAACGGTGAGAGATAACAGCTGTGTAACCAGCACGCTTAGCCATTTCGATTGCATCAAAAGTTTCAGTAAGAGTACCGATTTGGTTAACTTTGATAAGGATCGAGTTACCGATACCTTTTTCGATACCTTCAGCAAGCTTTTTAGTGTTAGTTACAAATAAATCGTCACCAACTAATTGAACTTTTTTACCAATACGCTCAGTTAAAAGCTTGTGACCTTCCCAGTCGTTTTCATCTAAACCGTCTTCGATTGAGATGATTGGGTATTTAGAAGCAAGCTCTTCATACCAGTCAACCATTTCAGCAGATGTCTTAACAACACCTTCACCAGAAAGATGGTACTTACCGTCTTCTTTGTTGTAGAACTCAGAAGATGCAGCATCCATTGCTAACATTACTTCTTCACCAGGCTTGTAGCCAGCTTTTTCGATTGCTTCAACGATTGTTTGAAGCGCTTCTTCGTTAGAACCTAGGTTTGGAGCAAATCCACCTTCGTCACCAACAGCTGTGTTAAGACCTTTAGACTTAAGAACTGATTTTAATGTGTGGAAGATCTCAGCGCCCATACGTAGTGCTTCTTTAAAGCTTGGAGCACCTACTGGCATAATCATGAATTCTTGGATGTCTACGTTGTTATCAGCGTGCTCTCCACCGTTGACAATGTTCATCATTGGAACTGGAAGCTGCTTAGAGTTGAATCCACCAAGGTATTGGTATAAAGGAATATCAAGGTAGTTAGCTGCAGCATGCGCAACCGCCATAGATACACCAAGGATTGCGTTTGCACCTAATTTACCTTTGTTTTCTGTTCCATCAAGCTCGATTAATGCATGGTCAACACCCACTTGATCAAGTACACTGTACTCTTCGCCAACAAGCATTGGAGCGATAATTTCGTTTACGTTGTCAACTGCTTTTTGAACACCTTTACCAAGGTAACGAGACTTGTCACCGTCACGAAGTTCAACTGCTTCGTATTCACCAGTTGAAGCACCACTTGGAACTAGAGCGCGACCAAACGCACCTGATTCTGTGAAAACTTCTACTTCGATTGTTGGGTTACCACGGGAGTCTAATACTTCACGAGCGTATACATCTGCAATAAATGGCATTTAATATCTCTCCTTAAAATGGTTTCATCGTTCGATTAAAAACGAACGGGTTTATTTTATTAATGAAGTTCCAGTCATTTCGGCTGGTTTTTCAACCTTTAATAAATCTAACATGGTTGGAGCTAAATCTCCAAGAATTCCACCGTCACGTAACTCGACACCTTGCTTCGTTACAATAACAGGAACAGGATTTGTTGTATGTGCAGTCATTGGTTCGCCTTCTAAAGTAATGACTTCGTCAGCATTACCATGGTCTGCAGTGATAATTGCTGTTCCGCCTTTTTCAAGGATCAGATCAACAATTTTTCCTAAGCATTCATCCACTGTTTCAATCGCTTTAACAGTTGGTTCAAGCATTCCTGAGTGTCCAACCATATCTGGGTTGGCGAAGTTTAAGAGGATCGCATCAAATTTATCGTTTTGGATTTCATTGAGCAATGCATCTGTTACTTCATAAGCACTCATTTCTGGCTTCAGGTCATAAGTAGCAACCTTTGGTGAGTTGATTAAGATCCGCTCTTCGCCAGGGAATTTATCTTCGCGTCCGCCGCTCATAAAGAACGTTACGTGCGGATATTTTTCTGTTTCCGCAATACGAAGTTGCTTTAGGTTATTTTGAGACAATACTTCACCTAACGTGTTGTCCAAGTTTGTAGGTTTAAAAGCTACATATCCATCTACACTTTCACTGAAGTGTGTTAAGCAGACAAAGAATAAATCCTTCGGATGCTTTGGACCACGTTCAAAGGCACGGAAATCAGCGTTGGTAAATGTATTAGAAATCTGGATCGCACGGTCAGGACGGAAGTTATAGAAAATAACTGCATCATTGTCCTTGATTGTAGCAACCGGCTGGCCATCTTCCTTTGTAATCACAGATGGGATCACGAATTCATCAAAGATGCCATGTTCATAGGAATCCTTTACTACATCCATAGGGTTTGTGTAGGATGGACCTTCACCATAAACCATAGAACGGTAGGACTTTTCCACACGCTCCCAACGCTTGTCGCGGTCCATCGAGTAGTAACGACCTGAGATCGTTGCGAACTCACCCACGCCATACTCCTTCATTTTATCCAAAGTTTGCTGAATATATTTTTCAGCTGTTTTTGGACCAACATCACGTCCATCAAGGAAAGCATGCACATATACCTTTTCCACGCCTTCTTCCTTTGCTAACTTCAACAAAGCAAACATATGTTGAATATGGCTATGAACGCCACCGTCTGAAAGTAAGCCAAATAAGTGTAGAGCCGTGCCATTCTTTTTCACGTGCTCCATCGCACCTGTGAACGTTTCATTTTTTTCAAATTCACCTTCACGAATGGCAATGTTTACACGGGTTAAGCTTTGGTACACGATACGTCCTGCACCAATATTCAAGTGTCCTACCTCAGAATTCCCCATTTGTCCCTCTGGTAGGCCGACTGCCTCTCCAGATGCCGTTAAATGGGAATGTGGATAGTTGCTCCAGAAGCGGTCAAAGTTAGGCTTTTTCGCGTGTGCAACCGCATTACCTTTTTGTTCTCCTCTGCATCCAAAACCATCAAGGATAATCAGAGCAACTGGAGATTTACTCATAACTGCCTGCCTCCAGTAACTGTAAAAATGATTGTGCTTCAAGGCTTGCTCCGCCTACTAATGCACCATCAATATCAGTCTGTGCCATGTATTCTTTAATGTTTTCCGGCTTCACGCTGCCGCCGTATTGGATTCTTACAGCGTCCGCAACATCTTGAGAGAATTGCTGTGCCACCACTTGACGGATATGCGCACAAACGTCGTTGGCATCCTTAGAAGTAGAAGACTTACCAGTTCCAATCGCCCAAATTGGTTCGTATGCAATTACTGATTGCTTCACTTGCTCATCAGTCAAACCTGCTAATGCCTTAGCAACTTGGTCACCTACTAATTGGTTGGTTTCACCATTTTCACGCTGTTCTAACGTTTCACCACAGCAAATGATTGGAGTTAAGTTGTATTTAAACGCTGCTAACGCTTTTTTGTTTACTGTTTCATCCGTTTCATTAAACATTTCACGACGTTCTGAATGTCCGATGATAACATAGTTCACTCCAAGATCAGCAAGTGCATTCGGGCTGATTTCTCCTGTGAACGCTCCACTTTCTTCAAAGTGCATGTTTTGAGCACCAATTTTTACGTCGCTGCCTGCAGTTACTTCTACAAGGTTTTGTAAAAATAGAGCCGGTGCACAAATAACAGAATCGATTTTATTTGCAGCTGGGACAAGACCTTTTACTTCTTCCGCAAAGCTATTTGCTTCAGAAAGAGTCTTGTTCATTTTCCAGTTACCTGCAATAATTGGCTTACGCATGTCGAGCACATCCTTTCATGGTTGTAAAAAAGAGCAATAATTATTTATCGTTTAGCGCTACAACGCCTGGCAATGCTTTACCTTCCATAAACTCAAGGGAAGCGCCGCCACCCGTAGAAATATGACTCATTTTATCTGCTAACTCAAACTTCTCTACTGCTGCTGCTGAATCGCCGCCGCCAATAACGGAATATGTACCTTCTGCTTCAGCAAGTGCTTCTGCTACGGCTTTTGTACCGCCTGCAAATTTGTCAATTTCAAATACACCCATTGGTCCGTTCCAGATGACAAGCTTAGATTTTTTGATCACATCAGCATAAATCTCTCTTGTCTTTGGTCCGATATCAAGAGCTTCCCAGTCAGCTGGAATTTCTTCAATTCCTACTACTTTTGAATTGGCATCTGCACCAAAGTCATCTGCTACCACAACATCAACCGGCATATAGAAATTAACGCCTTTTTCCTTCGCTTTTTCCATGAATGAGTTAGCTAGATCAATCTTGTCTTCTTCAAGAAGAGATTTTCCAACTTCATGGCCTTGCGCCTTAACAAATGTATAAGCAAGTCCACCACCGATGATGAGGTTGTCGACTAATTCTAATAGATTTTCAATAACACCGATCTTGTCCTTAACCTTTGCACCACCAATAATCGCCGTAAATGGACGTTCTGGATTAGAAAGTGCTTTACCAAGTACGTCAAGTTCTTTTTCCATTAAGAAGCCTGAAACCGCTGGCAGGTTATGAGCAATCCCTTCTGTTGAAGCATGAGCACGGTGTGCGGCACCAAAGGCATCGTTCACATAAACATCAGCAAGCTCCGCAAATGCTTTTGCCAATTCAGGATCATTCTTTTCTTCACCCGGGTAGAAGCGAACATTTTCTAGTAAAAGAACATCGCCTTCTGCCATAGTATCAATTAACGCTTTGACAGAATCACCATAAGCTTCATCTGCTTTTTTCACGTCTTTACCAAGAAGTTCTGAAAGTCTTACACCGACTGGAGTTAAGCGCATTTCTTCTACTACTTTGCCTTTTGGACGGCCGAAATGGCTTGCCAAAATCACTTTTGCTCCTTGGTCGATTAAATACTGAATCGTTGGCAATGCTGCACGAATACGTGTTTCATCCGTAATTTTCCCTTCCTGCATTGGAACGTTAAAATCAACTCGGCAAAAAACACGTTTACCTTTAACATCTACATCTTTTAATGTTTTTTTGTTCATGTAAAGGACCTCCTTTAGTTTGGGCTCTTCAAAATGCTTCAAATTTCAATAAAAAAGGAGGGGGGAATCCTCCCCGCTCCCCTTTGGAATACCATTTAACATTATAATTTGTTTATGACTGGAATGCCAATCATAAACAAGTTAAAAATTAAAGTCCTTTAGCTGCGATGTAATCAACTAGGTCAACTACGCGGTTAGAGTAACCAACTTCGTTATCGTACCAAGATAATACTTTCACCATGTTTCCTTCAAGAACCATAGTTGATAATGCATCGATTGTAGAAGAAGCAGTGCTTCCGTTGTAGTCGCTAGAAACTAGTGGAAGATCGCTGTATTCTAAGATTCCTTTTAATGGACCTTCAGCAGCTGCTTTTAAGGCATTGTTTACTTCTTCAGCTGTTACTTCTCTTTCTAATTCTGCAACTAAGTCAACTACAGATACGTTTGGAGTTGGTACACGCATTGCCATACCGTTTAACTTACCTTTTAGTTCAGGAAGAACTAGAGAAACTGCCTTTGCAGCACCAGTTGATGTTGGGATCATGTTCTCAGCTGCTGCACGTGCACGACGGTAGTCTTTGTGTGGTAAGTCAAGGATTTGTTGGTCATTTGTGTATGAGTGAACAGTTGTCATCATACCGCGCTTGATGCCGAAAGTATCATTTAAAACTTTTGCAAATGGTGCTAAGCAGTTTGTAGTACAAGATGCGTTAGATAATACGTGGTGGTTAGCTGCATCGTACTTGTCTTCGTTTACACCCATAACGATTGTGATATCTTCGTTTGATGCTGGAGCAGAGATGATAACCTTCTTAGCGCCTGCTTCAAGGTGCTTCGCTGCATCTTCACGCTTTGTGAAACGTCCAGTAGATTCAACTACTACTTCAACACCAAGATCGCCCCAGCCAAGTTGAGCAGGATCGCGCTCAGCGATAACTTTTACTTTGTGTCCGCCAACTACTAAGTATTCACCATCAACAGTTACATCTTCTTGAAGAGTTCCGTGAACTGTATCATATTTTAAAAGGTGTGCAAGCATGTTTGCATCAGTTAAGTCGTTAATTGCAACGATTTCTACATTGCTATTGTTTAATGCCGCACGGAATACGTTACGACCAATACGTCCAAATCCATTAATACCAACTTTTACTGCCATGTTAATTTCCTCCTTTTATATGGGAAAAGATATATTTTTTAAAAGGAATTATCCTTTCAACAACCGTTTCGCGACACCTTCATCGGTAATGAGAATCGTTGAAGATGGTGCTTGTTTAAAATAGGCCTTAATAGCCTTCGCCTTTGAGGCTCCACCTGCAACAGCAATCACATGTGGAATCTGTGCTAGGTCTTCCAGCTGAAGTCCAATGGTAAATACCTTATGGACAATCTCGCCTTCTTCGTTAAAATAATAACCAAAAGCTTCCCCGACAGCCTTCCCATCTTCAAGTCTTTTCTTAATATCCGGGTTGGTTTTCCGCCGTTCAGCCATTGTGATAGCATCCCCAATTCCATGAAGAACCATGCTTGCTGACTTAATCAAATGTAAAACCTCATGAATATCGGGTTCTTTAATAAGGGATTCATAAATTTCCGAACTAACCTGATCGGGAACATAGAATACACGATGCTTTGAATCGGTATTTCTCGCCATATTCGAGCAAATGGTGTTTGCCTGGTTATGGACATCTTCACCAACTCCGCCTCGAGCAGGGACAAATAGCAAATCCTTCTTGGAAAAATCAGGCGTTAATCTTTCTGCAACAGCAGCCATAGTTGACCCGCCAGTAACAGCGATGATATTTTTCCCGGTTAGAAGCTTTTTCATGCAAATCGCACTTGCTTTGCCAAGCTCGCCTTTGACCATGGGTGACTCATCACTATCGCCAGGGACGATGATGACCTTCTTGATCCCAAGCCGGTGCTTTAATTCCAATTCCATTACATCAATACCCTTTAGCTCACGCATCAAACCTTCTAAGTCTTCTAGTAAATTTTTCCCTTCAGTTGTTAAACTCATTCCAACATTGTTTGTAAAAATAAGATTTTGATCTTTCAGGAATTCAACTTCACCACGAAGGACTCGTTCAGTTAAACCTAAGCTGACAGCTAAACTTCTTCTACCTACCGGCTGCATAAAACCTATGTATCGTAGGATAGAATAACGTTTCTGCAGAACTTGAAGAAGGTCGGGTACTAATTTTTTTTGGATATCGATAAATGACTGCATGATGTTCATGCTCCTTTATTCTATGTAGTTGGTCAAAAAATGTCCACCATAGACATATTGTGTCCCACCTACTCTAAAAAAAATCACCCCTACTACGCTTTTCATTGTAACAGGAGTGAAAACCTATTTCAACTTATAAAATCGCCTTTTTTTCATGTAAACGGTTACTAATGTCAAATTTGTTAACGAAGCCAAATCCTGCCTCTTCTCCGTCAATGAGAACCACTGGAATCATCAGTCCATAACGTTCCGTCAACTCATCACTTGTTTCAATATCAATTTCTTCGAGTGAGAAATCCCACTCATCTTTTAACTTAAGGAGAGTATCCTTCGCTTTATCACATAACGGGCAGCTTTTTCTAGTATACAAGGTAATCATAGTAGTTGGTTCCATCTCTGTATTCCTTTCCCTAATCATGTCATTCAACCTGACATTAAGATAACAAGTTTTTTAGCTGAAATCTACTAGATTACGTAAACCTCTTTCTTTTTGATGAGGATGGAATTCCTAATTGCTCGCGATACTTGGCAATCGTCCGTCTGGAGACAACGATTCCTTTGTTTTCCTTCAAGAGTTCAACAATGTCTTGGTCGGATAGCGGCTTTTCCTTATTCTCTTGTTCTATTAAATGACTAATTTCATTTTTCACATGTGTAGACGATGTCCTCTCAGCACTTGCGACTGTCTGTATGGTACTCGTGAAAAAGGATTTCAAAGGAAACGTCCCTAACGGTGTTTGAATATATTTTTCACGAACTGCCCGGCTAACTGTTGATTCATGGATAGCAAGCTCCGAGGCAATTTCCTTCATGGTCATTGGCACTAAATAATGCATTCCTTTTAGAAAACATTCAGTTTGTTTCTCAACGATTTTTGTGATGACCTTTGTTAATGTTTCTTTTCGTTGTTCAATACTTTTTAATATCCATTGATAATCCTGTATCTTATCTTGCAAAAATTTACTGACCTGCTGGTCTTGATCTTTAAATTTTTTATAATAGGAATCATTAAAACTAATCCTTGGAAGGGAGTCATCAAACATACGCACCTCAAGTCCTGAAGTGGTTCGTTCTACAATCGCATCTGGAATGATATAGGAGGATGTCTCTCCTCTTAATAAGGCTCCCGGCCTTGGATTGAGTAGTTGAACCTGGTCGAATAGGTCTTGAATCTCCTTTAGTGATACTTGAAGTTCTTTAGAAATTTGTTTCCATTTCTTTTCAGCAAATGGAACAAAATAGTCCGCAATAATCGTATGTGCTATTTCGTCAGCAGGATTTTGATAATATAACTGCATTAGCAGGCATTCCTGCAGATTTCTAGCCCCAATCCCGGATGGTTCTAATGTTTGAATCACAGCAAGACAATCTTCAACGAGCTCCTCTTCCACTTGGAGATTTTGAGCAATTTCCTCTAAGTCACCAATGAAGTAACCGTTTTCATCAAGATGTAGAATGAGATGACGAATCACTCTAAGTTGTTCCGCTGTTAGATTGGTTAGTTTTAGTTGAGAGAGTAAATGGTCTTCCATTGAGAAAGGTTTTTCGGCAATTTGTTCGATCCAGTTCTTTTCCTCTTTCTGATGTTTCCGTCGGTTGCGATCCATTAGGGGATTCATCGGCTTGACCGTACTATTTTCCAGTTTCATTAAGGGATTTTCGAGGACCTTATCTTCTAAAAAAGCCGTCAGCTCCTGTGCTGAATATTGTAATAAGGCAATCGCCTGAGATAATTCTTGTGTCATGGCCAATTTCAACGTTTGTTGCTGCCATAAACCCGCTTTCAAGTTCATACTAATCCCCCCATGTTCCCTATTTTACACGATAGAGGGATTTTGGTGTATTGGAAATATAAGAAAGCGAGAGTGTGTATGGTGGTTTTGTGCCAATTTGGGTGGGTTTTGTGCTATTTTCATGGGGTTTTGTGCAATTCTAAGTGGCTTTTGTGCTATTTTCATAGACTTTTGTGCCATTTTGAAAGTGTTTTGTTTAATTATCCATTTATTAGAAGAAAACCAGACAAAAAAATACCTCTGTTCTTTTACTAAGAACAGAGGTATTTGCTGACGCCCTCGGCAGGAATCGAACCCACATCTCAAGAACCGGAATCTTACGTGCTATCCGTTGCACCACGAGGGCAAATATATTAACGACTTACATATTATATGTCATTGCATTGCAATTTGCAAGTATCGAATGGGTTTAAAAATATGTGAAGTGGGTATGATGAATTAGGGAAAGCTGTCGAACAAATTTAAGTCAAACCGTTTGACCTTTATTGACCATCCAGTGTATGATAACAATACATAATATTTTTACCTTTCTATTCAAAAGGAGGAAGAAACATGAATTTAATCCCTACAGTTATTGAACAAACGAACCGTGGCGAAAGAGCATATGACATTTACTCTCGCCTGCTAAAAGACCGGATTATTATGCTTGGAAGCGCCATCGATGATCATGTCGCAAACAGCATTGTAGCTCAATTATTATTCCTTGAAGCCGAAAATCCTGAAAAGGATATT
This sequence comes from Bacillus sp. (in: firmicutes), assembly GCA_039832695.1. Classification (GTDB taxonomy): domain Bacteria; phylum Bacillota; class Bacilli; order Bacillales; family Cytobacillaceae; genus Neobacillus. The sequence goes on along the minus strand of JBDOMM010000043.1, from coordinate 55,139 downwards.
ACTCTTTATATCAACAGCCCAGGTGGAAGCATTACATCTGGAATGGCTATTTATGACACAATGCAATATATTAAAGCAGATGTTTCAACAGTATGTATTGGTATGGCTGCCTCTATGGGTGCATTCCTTCTTGCTGCAGGTGCAAAGGGTAAGCGTTTTGCCCTTCCAAATGCTGAAGTAATGATTCACCAACCACTTGGCGGTGCACAAGGTCAGGCAACTGAAATTGAAATTGCAGCTAAGCGCATTCTTTTCCTTCGTGAAAAATTAAATGGCATTTTAGCAGAGCGCACTGGTCAGCCACTTGAAGTGATTCAACGTGATACAGACCGAGATAACTTCATGACTGCTGAAAGAGCAAAAGAATACGGCCTAATCGACAGCATCATTACTCGTAAGCCTACTGATTCTGCAGAAAAGAAATAATTACTATGTAAGCAATCGGCAATTTGCCGGTTGCTTTTTGTTCAATTAAAAAAGGGTTCAGACTCCAGTTTTACGAGTCGAACCCTTTTTTAATTTATTGTTCTTTTTGAATAAAATCAGTTAAAGAGTGGATTGCCTTTTCTTCATCGTCACCATCAGCAATAATGTTGATCACAACGCCAGAACCAACTGCAAGGCTCATTAAACCCATAATACTTTTCGCGTTAACCTTTTTACCGTCTTTCTCTAAGAAAATATCTGATGAAAAACGGTTTGCTTCCTGCACAAAAAGTGCAGCTGGTCTAGCTTGAAGACCCGTTTTTAATTTTACTTCTACTTCTTTTGCCAACATCGCGCATTTCCTCCTCGTGTCCATTCTCTATATTCATAAAACAATTTCAACCAGTGCTACTCCCTTGAAGCGATTTCTCCCAGTCGCAGCTTCTCAGCTATTTCATCAATTTTCCTAAGGCGATGATTGATGCCTGATTTACTGATGGTTCCGCCGGAAACCATTTCTCCCAGCTCCTTCAGTGTTACATCCGTATATTGCATACGGAGCTCTGCGATTTCTCTAAGCTTATCTGGTAAAATCTGAAGTCCAACGGTTTGATCGATAAAACGGATATTCTCTACCTGCCTGATCGAGGCACCAATCGTTTTATTCAGATTGGCGGTTTCACAGTTCACAAGTCGGTTGACTGAATTCCGCATATCCCTAACAATCCTTACATCTTCAAAGCGCAATAAGGCATTATGAGCACCTATGATATTTAAAAACTCGGTAATTTTCTCCGCTTCTTTTAAATAAGTAATATAGCCTTTTTTACGCTCGAGAGTTTTACTGTTAAGACCAAATATATTCATCAATTCGCATAAAGAGTCGTTGTGCTCTTTATAAAGCGAAAAAATTTCCAAATGATATGAAGATGTTTCCGGGTTATTGACCGACCCGCCTGCCAGAAATGCTCCTCGTAGATAAGAACGCTTACAACACTTCTTCTTTATCAGGTCTGGCGAGATATCGTGAATAATGGTAAATCCTTCCCCGAGAATTTTTAAATCCTCAAGAATTTCTTTGGCTTGTTCAGACAGACGCACAATATAGACATTGTTCTTTTTCAATCTCATTTTCTTACGAACAAGTAATTCCACCTGAATTTGGTAGCTTTTTTTCAATAAGGTATAAATCCTTCTAGCAATGGCAGCATTTTCGGTTTGAATATCAACAACTAACTTCCTATTTGAAAAGGAAAGGGAACCATTCATGCGGATCAAAGCTGATAGTTCAGATTGAATACAGCATGTTTTCACTTCCAGGTTAGTTAATTCTTTTTTCGTCTCCGAAGCGAAAGACATCCCCTCACCCCCTAAAACCTAGTAATGATTTAAAAAAAGCTCTGTTAAACTAGCCTGTTGATTTCCGCTCCAGGCACTTCGCTTTCCGTGGGTGTTTCGGCGAGCCTCCTCGGCGCTTCCGCCTGCGGGGTCTCCCCTGAACCATACTCCCACAGGAGTCTTCGTGCCTTCCGCTCCAATCAACAGGGTGTATAAATCAACGCTGTTCTTTTAACACAGCCTAAAAAATATATCTTAATTTTAAATTAAACTATTCACAAAGTATTTACGCTTCATAACGCTTTTTGGTTTCATCTAAAAGCAAATTATATAAAATTTTGGCTACTTTTTTCGGATCATGTCTTAAAGCACCATTTTCCTGGTAGGCAATATCGGCATGAACGACTTCCAGACCCATCTCATACAGCTTTGACAGGTCATACTCGACAGGATTTGCCAGCTCCTCATTATACCGAAGCTGTATATCCTTTGGAATTTCCTCATTATTTACTAATATGGTATTGATAAAAGGACAACTCATATGATCATAAATAGCTTTTACGTGATCGCTGGCTGAATAGCCATGGGTTTCTCCTGCCTGTGTCATCAAATTACAAATATACACCGTTTTGGCCTGGGAACGGCATAATTCCTCCCCTAACCTCGGCACAAGCAAGTTCGGCAAAATACTGGTGTATAAGCTGCCAGGACCAATAATAATTAAATCAGCCTGACGAATCGCTTGAATCGTCTCTGGCAATGGACGGATATTTTTTTGCGGTGTTAAAAACACTCGTTTAATCTTCTTCCCTGAATAAGGAATTTTGGACTCCCCTGAAACAATTGAACCATCTTCCATTTCCGCATGCAAAACTACGCTTTGATTGGCCGCTGGCAGTACTTTGCCACGCACATTCAAAATCTTACTCATTTCCTGAATGGCATGAACAAAGTTTCCAGTAATCGATGTCATCGCGGCCAATATTAAATTACCAAGTGAATGGCCGGAAAGTTCATTTGACGTCTTAAAACGATGTTGAAACATCTCCTCTACAAGCGGTTCCACATCTGATAATGATGCCAGCACATTGCGCACATCACCTGGAGGAGGAATATGCAGATCATCGCGTAAGCGACCTGAACTGCCCCCGTCATCCGCGACTGTCACAATGGCGGTAATATCCACAGGAAACTGTTTTAACCCTCGCAGTAAAACAGGTAATCCTGTTCCTCCGCCAACAACGACAATTCGAGGCTGTCCGTAATTACTCATGTTGTTTTATCCTTTCTCCTCTCAATGTCACGGTGTGAAACAATTGTCTTATAATCATTTTTAAAATAGTCACCAATGTATTCAGCCAAGGCCACTGAGCGATGCTGACCGCCCGTACAACCAATGGCAATCACCAGCTGCGCCTTTCCCTCTCTCTTATAATGCGGCAGCATGAAGGTGAGTAAATCAGTGACTTTCTCTAAGAATTTATGCGTTTCATTCCATTTTAAAACATAGCTAGACACCTCATCATCTAGCCCTGTTTTTGGTCTCATATGCTCGATATAATGCGGATTTGGTAAGAAGCGCACATCAAACACAAGATCAGCATCAATAGGAATCCCATGCTTAAATCCAAATGACATGACATTGACAGTAAAGATTAGTTGTTTATTAGCTGTAAACTCAGTTAATATCTTTTCGCGTAATTCACGCGGTTTCATTTGAGAAGTGTTATAGATCAACTGTGCCCGGCCTTTTAGCTCCTCTAAAAGCTCTCTCTCAAGCGTAATCCCTTCAAGAGGCAGACCTGTTTGGGCAAGCGGATGTGACCGCCTTGTTTCCTTATATCTGCGTACCAGTGTTGAATCATCCGCATCTAAAAATAAAATCTGCGGCGTTACCCAGGAGGTTTCAGCTAAATCATCCAATGCTTTAAAGAGATGATCAAAGAATTCTCTTCCTCTTAAATCCATGACAAGGGCAACTTTATTCATTTTATTCCCTGATTCCTTCATAAGTTCAAGAAATTTAGGAAGCAACGTAGGAGGCAGATTGTCGACACAGAAGAACCCTAAATCTTCAAAGCTTTGAATGGCTACAGTTTTTCCAGCCCCAGACATTCCTGTAATAATGACCATTTGCGTTTCGCTTGTCGAACCAGTACTCATTTCCCATTCCCCCCAAAAATTTAACCTCTATACATTACACACTATTGCTTGTCAATAATGCGTTTACATTAACTCGGATCTAAACGATAGCCAATTAATTGGAAATCTTTTGTATAAGTAAACGTACCGTAGATGATTCCTTTTCCATGAACCATGTAATCTATGATATGATAGTCGCCCTCAGCCATCGGAAGACTTTTTACCTGATCAAAGGATTGCCAGGCTAACTTTCCTTCAGGTGATTCCTCTAGGTCTACTCCATCCGATTCTGTTGCACAAAAAGTAAACATCATCCATTCAGAAAGAAGCTGATCTCCTTCCTTCATAATCATAGTGAAAATGCCTTTAAGCTGTGGATTTTTCAAATAGATTCCCGTCTCTTCACGGTATTCTCTAATGCATGAATCTCGAACTGATTCACCAGGCTCCATTTTTCCACCAGGTGCTACCCACCAGCCGCGGCTCGGTTTTTGCAGCAACAGAATTTTATCATCTTTTATTAATACACAATTGGTGACCCGCTGCATGTTTCCACCTCTTTATTATAAGCACAAGCTCCTAGGTCAAGCTTGAGCAAGTATGCTAAATATCCTAATATAACAATTTATTTATTCTTTTCATTATACTATTTTTAGGATACCGCCACAATGAATACAAATTTGATATTTCTGTTAATTATTTCTGATATACAACGTGGGAAACGACTATTTAAGACAGGCATTGTTCGGGCACAAAAAAATTGCACAAGCTGCTGGGCTTGTGCAGGAAGGTATATATTTTTAAAGGGGGTCAATTAATAATTATCATACCCCATCTTTATTTCACTTCTGTTACAGAAGAGTTAAAACAGGATTACGTTTCTGTGAACGTTATGTTAACGTACAATTGTACTTATTCTATTTTCTTGCCTTCATCTCTTCCTTCAATTCCTCTACAAAATGCTGTGCACTTTGCGCCGCAATACTACCATCACCTGTTGCCGTAACAATTTGGCGAAGCGTTTTTTCACGAATATCCCCGGCAGCAAACACACCAGGCACTTTTGTTTCCATGCGGTCATTTGTTTCGATATAGCCATTTTGGTTTGTAATGCCTAAGCTCTCAAATGGTTTTGAAAGTGGAACCATTCCTACATAGATAAACACACCATCTGCTGGCAATTCTTGCTCTTCACCTGTCTCTGTTGAAACAAGTGTGACACTGCCTACCTTGCCATCTTTACCATTAATCGTCTTCACTGTGTGATTCCAGATAAAGCTGACTTTCTCATTAGCAAACGCACGGTCTTGAAGAATCTTTTGTGCACGAAGCTGATCGCGGCGGTGAACAATCGTTACTTTAGAAGCGAAGCGAGTTAAATACACGCCTTCCTCTACTGCAGAGTCTCCTCCACCAATAACGAACAATTCCTTTCCTTTGAAAAAGGCACCGTCACATACGGCACAATAAGAAACGCCGCGTCCACCAAGTTCTTTTTCACCAGGAACACCAAGCTTCTTATATTCAGCACCTGTTGAAATAATAACAGAGTGCGCTTTGTATTGCTTTGCACCCGCTGTTACTAGTTTGTAATCGCCATGGTCGACGATTTCTTTTATATCACCATAGGCATATTCAGCACCGAATTTTTTCGCATGCTCGAACATTTTTGTTGATAAATCTGGGCCTAAAATACTCTCAAACCCTGGATAGTTTTCAACATCCTCGGTATTAGCCATTTGTCCGCCCGGCATCCCACGTTCAATCATAAGTGTGGAAAGATTGGCACGTGATGTATAAACAGCGGCGGTCATCCCAGCAGGACCAGCCCCCGCAATAATAACGTCATAAATTTTTTCCTCAGACATGGTTGGTTCACTCCTTAAATAAAAAAATACGATTAAGTATATATTTCCCTACTTAATCGTATTAAACAATTGCTTTATCGTCCATTTATCTGCTTAATTTAGAAAATCATTCACCATTTTGACATATTTACCAATTGTGGCGCTTGATAAGCCGTAACGGTTCGCCACTTCCTGCTGGGAAATTTTTTCGCTGCGCAATTTATACCACAGATATTCCACCGCCCCAGCCCAGGCACGTTTATTTTTCAAGCTGACATTAGCCTTAGATAATTCCACAAACACAGAAAACCACATGAGATATAGCCCTGATTCCATCGTCCCAATCGGTTGATGATTTTCATAAAAGATCTCTGCAACTTCCTGAGCGTCAGCTGTTGTCGATGGTTTTCCGGAGCGGATTAACGAGATGTATTCCTTCTCCAATGTCGTAAACTTTTGATTTTGAAAAAGCCGCTTGGAAGTAATAATTTCTTCTTTTTTACTTGAAACAGTTGTGAGAAAGAGAGCAAATAATCTCTCTTCGACATAATCGCTTTCAAGCTTTTGAAAAATCGAACCTGCCAAATCCTCGAAGCCATTTGCTGCTACTTTTTCTCCCCAAGGCTCTGAGCCTTCTTTATCAGGATTTAGTTCGAGCACCTTTTTCCAAATACTTTTGGCAAAATGATCATGTCCATTATAATATGCCGAGTAAGAAAGCCAATAATAAAAGGGACCGTCCCCATCATAACCATGCTTATAAAGCTTCTTTAACCACATATAGGCATGTTCATATTCACCTACGAGAGCGAACGTAGCACCAAGCTTAAATTGATGTTCGCTGAGCATCGGCTGAATTTTCTTTAAGGAATCAAGCAATTGGCCGGCATTTTTCAGTTGACCTTGATAATGAGCAAAGACAAGCCGGTTGCAAATTGCATGTAAATTTCCAGGATTCCGCTCAAGCACATCGTCTAATATGCTTTCTGCCTTTTCTGTTTTTCCTAAATAAAAATAAGCAAGTGCCAAATTATTATAAGCAGACCAATATTCCGGATATTCCTTCACGACATCCTTAAGCAGCTCAATCGCCTTTGGAAAGTATCCGGATTCTAACAAATCACGAGCCTGTTCTTGTTTGACAATCAAATCATCCTGCTCATACCAATCATCCTCTAGATCCTCTGACTCTAAGGTTAGAAGTTCTAAGAGATCCTCTGTGTCCTCGGAAAAATCACCTTCTGGATCGAGTTGCAGGTAAAGCTGTGCGTGATGATACGCATCTTTAAAAAATCCCAAGTGGGCATAATTATTCGCTAAAAAGTAGTGGCACTCCACCATGTCCGGATCGAGTTCTTCAAGGATGAGATGCAAGAGTCGGTTGGAATTTTCAAACTCGCCAAGTTCTGTTGACACAATTGCCAACTGGCATGTAATCATCGGTTCGCCCGGCTCAAGCTGAATCGCTCGCCCAAGATATTTTTTTGCTTTTATAAAATCACGTCGATGGTATGCCTTTAAACCCTTCGTGAAATAATATTCCCCCGTAGGAACAAATGAAAGTATTTTTCCCTTTTGCATTCTTGCTTTCACGTCTTTTACCATGAAGTCCTCCACATTCATCAATATAACTTACGTAGTATAACACATTTACGGCAAGTTCGAGAAGGGATTGTGATTTAGTGGTTGTTGGAAAAATTTTTTCTACACATTTTTGAAGGATATCTACACGTTTTTTAAATTTATCTCCAAAAAGAAAACCAGCCCTGATTAGGACCGGTCCTTGTGTCTTTCTTCTAATGTTCGCAAGACTTCTTTAAATGGCAGACCTTGTTCAACCAATAAAACCTGCAGGTGATAGAGCAAATCGGCCGCTTCCCATTTCAGTTCTTCCGAGTCTCGGTTTTTAGCAGCGATAATCACCTCAGCTGCTTCTTCTCCGACCTTTTTCAAAATCTTATCGACGCCTTTTTCAAAAAGGTACGTAGTATAGGCACCTTCCGGACGCTCCTGCTCCCGTTGAACGATGACTTTTTCCAACCTCTGAAGAATTGCGTAATCGGCTAATCCAGTCTTCCGATCTGCCACCTCGTCCGTAAAACAGCTAACGGCACCCGTATGACACGCTGGCCCCTTTGGATTCACCAACACAAGGAGCGCATCCTTGTCACAGTCATATTTCATGCTAACCACGGACTGCGTATTGCCGCTTGTCGCTCCCTTATGCCATAGTTCTTGGCGAGAGCGGCTGAAAAACCAGGTTTCTCCCGTCTCAAGTGTTCGGCCAAGCGATTCCTTGTTCATATATGCTAACGTTAGAACTTCCATCGTTTCGGCATCTTGGATGATCGCAGGGACAAGTCCTTTTTCATCAAACCGTATCTCTTCTATATTCATCGGACGACAACTCCTTTTTCCCGCAAATAGCTCTTTACTTCATGCACGGACGTTTCTTTGTAGTGGAAAATCGACGCAGCTAGGGCCGCATCAGCTTTCCCACTAATATAAGCTTCTTCAAAGTGTTCGGCATTTCCTGCCCCACCAGATGCAATGACAGGAATGGAAACCGCCTCACTGACCGCTTTCGTTAATGATAAGTCAAATCCATTCTTTTCCCCGTCACTATCCATGCTGGTTAACAAAATCTCGCCTGCCCCACGTTCAGCCGCTTCTACTGCCCAATCGATTACCTTTTTCTCCGTAGGGGTCCGTCCCCCGTGTGTATATACACGCCACGTTCCGATTTCAGGGTCGTATTTAGCATCGATGGCAACAACGATACATTGCGAACCAAAGTATCCTGCACCTTCCCCAATGAGCTCAGGATTCATCACGGCAGCGGTATTCAACGATACCTTATCCGCTCCAGCTCGAAGAATTCTCTTCATGTCCTCTAATGAGTTAATACCCCCGCCCACTGTAAAAGGAATGGCCAGTTCTGAAGCAACTGCCTTCACCACTTCAACCATAGTTTTTCTTCCCTCAACGGAGGCAGAAATATCTAGAAAAACAAGCTCATCGGCACCCTGCTCATCGTAAAATCGTGCTAATTCTACCGGGTCGCCTGCATCGCGCAGCTGCACGAATTGGACTCCTTTCACGACACGTCCTTCTTTCACATCAAGACAAGGAATAATTCGTTTTGTTAATGTCATCATTTTCACCATCCTTTTCCGTGCCTCTTAACGTTTCTATTCAAATTAAGCTTCAGCCCGTGCCAAGGCTTCCTTTAAAGTAAAGCGATTTTCATAAAGGGCTTTTCCTACAATGGCCCCACTGATGCCTTTTTCTGAAGCTAACGCCTTTAAATCGTCAAGACTGCTTACTCCGCCGGATGCAATGATATTTTTTCCGGTTACCTCAGCCAGTTGGCAAACCGCCTCAATATTTGGTCCAGAAAGTGTACCGTCAGTTGCAATGTCTGTAAAAATAAAGGTTTCCGCCCCTGCATCAGCAAAGCGTTTGCCGAGATCTATTGCGCGTAGTTCTGACGTGTCCAGCCAGCCATGTGTGGCTACATAACCATTTTTCGCATCAATGCCGATGGCAATTTTCCCACCGTACTTCTTTATCATGTCCATGGCGAATTCCGGGTTCGAAACGGCAATACTCCCAATGATCACCCGATCCACGCCATTATTGAGATAGTGCAGGATATCTTCCTCTGAACGAATGCCACCGCCAATTTGGATTTTTACATTCAGCTTTTGAGCGGCCTCAATCACAAAACGGTCATTGACCCGCTTGCCGTCCTTTGCGCCGTCCAGGTCGACCATGTGAATCCACTCCGCCCCATTAGCTGCAAAGCTTCTTGCCATATCAAACGGAGAATCCCCGTAGATTGTTTCTTTATCATAATCGCCTTGAAGCAGCCTTACACAGTTGCCGCCTCGCATATCAATGGCTGGGTAAATTATGAAATTCATCGAATTGCCTTCCTTTCCTCCACCATTTGTAAAAAATTATTTAGAAGGGCCATACCCAGCTTGCTGCTTTTTTCAGGATGAAATTGCATCCCCATAACATTGTCCTTCCCCACTACAGCCGAAACCTGCTCGTGGTAATCTGCTTTCGCGATCAACACTTCAGAATTTTCGGCATCTACGTAATAAGAATGAACGAAATACACAAAATCCTCTTCCAGGTTTGTCGTGAGGGGAGAGTCTTTTACGAATTCAAGCTTGTTCCAGCCCATGTGCGGTACTTTGTAAGATTCGCCTTCTGCTGTTTGCCCTGGGAAACGATGAACACTGCCTGGCAATAATCCTAATCCTTGCGTTACCCCATTTTCTTCACTGCTTTCGAAAAGCAGCTGCATGCCAAGACAAATGCCGAGAACAGGCTTACCTGTTGCCGCATATTCCTTGATGGTGTTTACTGGGAGACGTTCCATGGCATCGCGAAAGGAACCAACGCCAGGGATCAGCAGTCCATCTGCGCTAAGCAATTCCTTGTGATCAGCCGAAATAATATACTCGGCGCCGAGCCGTTCCAACGCCTTACTCACACTAAACAAATTCCCCATCCCATAATCAACAATCCCAATCATCTGTGCCCCTCCTTTCTATGTGCTTTGTTTTTTAATCATGTCCATCTCAGGTGGACACTGTCCACGAGTGGTGCCTGACACCACTGTTTTTTATAGCATCCCTTTTGTGGATGGAATGCCTTTGATGCGCGGGTCGATGGTGGTTGCTTCGTCTAGCGCTCGACCCAATGCTTTAAAGACGGCTTCAATCATATGGTGGGTATTTTTTCCATAGTGAACTATTACGTGAAGATTCATTCTTGCCTCTAGGGCTAGTTTCCATAGAAATTCATGGACAAGCTCCGTATCAAATGTTCCCACCTTCTGTCCTGGAAACTCTGCACGCATTTCAAGGTGCGGACGGTTGCTGAGGTCGACAACCACTTGTGCTAACGCTTCGTCCATTGGAACGAAAGCATTTCCGTAGCGCTTGATGCCGCGTTTGTCACCAAGGGCTTCTCGTAACGCCTGCCCTAAGCAGATACCGATATCTTCTGTTGTGTGGTGATCGTCCACATCTGTATCTCCGTTGGCATTTACAGTCAGATTGAATTGCCCGTGTTTGGTGAATAAATCAAGCATGTGACTGAGGAATGGGACACCTGTTTCCAAATTGGATTGTCCTTCCCCATCCACTGCTAATGATAGTTGGATTTTTGTCTCGTTCGTGTTCCGTTCAATACTTGCCACTCGTTCCATGAAGATGCCCTCCTGTAATTCTTGCTTTAATTTATAGATTTTTATGTACTTTATTAGGGGTGGAACGTATGAAGGACAGTTTTGTCTATATAGCAGGTGATTTTGTCCTTCATACACCTGATGAAGGACATTTTTACCTCTCCAACAGGTCATTTTGTCCTTCATACACCCTGTGAAGGACAGTTTCACCGTTCTAACAGATCACTTTGTCCTTCATCCTACTTATTATCATTTTCCAATCGAATTTCCACGGCCCGGGCGTGTGCCTCTAGCCCTTCCATTCTTGCAAACTTGGCAATCTTCGCCGCATTATCAGTTAATGCCTTCTTGCTATATACAATCACGCTTGATTTTTTTTGAAAATCATCGACATTTAGCGGACTCGAGAACCGCGCCGTTCCGTTTGTCGGCAGCACATGGTTCGGTCCGGCAAAATAATCACCCACCGGCTCTGAGCTATAACGACCGATAAAAATCGCCCCTGCGTGACGAATTTTTCCAAGAAGCTCTATCGCATTCTCCGTCATAACCTCCAGATGCTCAGGCGCTAACTGGTTTACCGTCTCAACCGCTTCCTCCAAATCAGCCGCCACATAGATAGCACCATAATCCGCAATCGACCGGGCGGCAATTTCTTTCCGCGGCAACACAGCAAGCTGTTTCTCCACCTCTTGCGCCACCTCTTCCGCCAATCTCATAGACGGGGTAACCAGCACACTGCAGGCACGTGGATCATGTTCTGCCTGTGATAACAAATCCGCCGCCACCTCATCGGCCCGGGCTGTTTCATCTGCTAAAATAGCAATTTCACTTGGACCGGCAATCATATCGATATCGACATCCCCGAAGACTTCGCGTTTAGCCAGCGCCACAAAAATATTCCCAGGGCCTGTAATTTTATCAACCGATGCAATCGACTCTGTTCCATAAGCAAGAGCAGCAATTGCTTGGGCACCGCCTACTTTATAAATTTCTTCAACGCCTGCTTCTTTCGCGGCAACCAGCACCGCAACCGGCAAATTCCCTTCAGTATCCGGCGGAGACACCATCACAATCCGCTTCACCCCAGCCACCTTTGCTGGAATGACGTTCATCAGTACCGATGACGGGTAGGCCGCTGTGCCTCCTGGAACATACACGCCCACCGAATCAAGCGGGGTTATTTTTTGACCAAGTATCGTTCCATTCTCCTCCGTGGTCATCCATGATGGACGAAGCTGTTTTTCATGGAAGGCACGAATATTTTCCGCCGCTTCCCGAACAATTGAGACAAAGTCTTCATCGACCTTTTGATACGCCGCTTCCAATTCCCCTTCGGTTACAGAAAAAGAAGACAGGTTCACTCGATCGAATTTCTCCGTATACTCTCTTAGCGCTTCATCACCGCGAGTACGGATCTCCTGAATAATTCCCTTAACGGCAGCTACCTGCTCAGTGGTACCCGCTTCGATTGAGCGCTTAATCGAAACCTCGTCTGTTACTTTTACTATTTTCATATCACAATACCCCCTGCGAAACCACTTCAGCCAACCGGCTCACTAGTTCATCAATCCGAGCGTCATGGATGCGGTAACTGACAGGGTTCACAATTAACCGCGATGTCACATCACCGATTCGTTCATATTCCACTAACCCATTTTCCTTCAGAGTACGTCCTGTTGAAACGATATCCACAATTCGGTCGGATAAGCCAATGATTGGTGCAAGCTCGATTGAACCGTTTAACTTAATGATTTCGACCTGTTCCCCTTGCTCGCGGAAATAGGCTTCTGCTACATTCGGATATTTAGTCGCAACTCGTGGCGCGACATCGTTCATTTTAGTGTTTGGAAGACCGGCAACCGCCAAGTAGCAGTAGCTTATTTTTAAATCGAGGAGCTCATACACATCGCGCTCCTCTTCTAGCAAAACATCTTTTCCGGCGATTCCCACATCAGCTACGCCATGCTCCACATAGGTAGCCACATCCATTGGTTTGGCTAAAATGAAGCGTAAGCCTTCCTCTTCCACATCTATAATTAGTTTTCGCGAATCATCAAACTCGGGCGGCAGCTGATAATTTGCTTTCCGGAGCAATTCAACTGCCTCCTCAAAAATCCGCCCTTTTGGCATTGCAATTGTTAATATGTTACTCATCGCCGCGCCCTCCGATTAAATAGGTTGTCTCGGCAAACCTTTTTGTAAAAGCATCTAAATTATTCACACCGGAAATATCTTGCAGGACTGCCTTTTTCCCCTGCTCATGCATCTCACGGGCTAATTGAAAGGCTTCCTTGCGACGTTCCTGGCTGAAAAAGATACAGTGAGTGCTGTTTTCCAGTTGACCGCCTCCAAGTGCTTCAAGCAGCATATCCACCCGGACAGCAAATCCCGTCGCACTCGCCTGTTTCCCAAACTTCTCTATTAAACTATAGCGTCCGCCATTTCCTATCGGAAAACCTACATTCCCGGCATAAGCCTCAAATAATATGCCGGAATAATAACTCATGTGGCTGACGATGGTAAAATCAAATTTCACATAATCCTCAACACCGTAGTCTTTAATGACATCCCAAAGCTCTTTCAACTCGACAATCGCTTCTTTCCCCTTGTCGTTTTCAATGATATCCAAGGCCTGGCCGATGACTTCTTCTCCGCCTCTTAATTGTAAAAGCTTTAAGAGACGCTGCTTATCAATCGACGAAAGCTGTAAAGAGTTTACATGCTCGCGATAGCCTACATAATTTTTCTCAAACAAAAACTTACGTAAGGCATTGGCCCTTCCATTGGTTCCGAGAATTTGGACAAACAATTCCTGGGCAAAACCAACATGCCCAACGGATACTTGGAATTGTGGCAACCCCGCTTTTTTCAAGGAAGAAATCAGTAAGGCAATGACCTCGCCATCACAGGAAACCGTGTCCTCATTCAAACATTCCACACCGATTTGTTCGAATTCTGCCGGCCTCCCGCCTTCACGCTGCTGGGCGCGAAATACATTTGCTGAATAGGCCAGCCTTACTGGCAGGTCTTCTTCTAACAGCTTGGATGCTGCCACCCGAGCAATAGGTGCAGTCATATCTGGACGGAGGACTAAGGTATGCCCTTCTTTATCAAGTAATTTAAATAACTGCTGATCAGCGATTGCAGACGCTGCTCCAACGGTTTCATAGTATTCAAGCGTAGGTGTTTCAATAAATTGATAGCCCCAAAGTTTCATCGTTTCGGACATGTATGTACGTACACGATCTTTTTTTTCATAAAGCTCTGGCAGGGTATCCCGCATCCCCAAGGGCTTTTCAAACATAAACAAGCGACTCATCCGGCTCACCCTTTTTTGTAAAATTGCATTTGCTTTAGTCTGCTAATATGGTAATGAATTAAAGTTATTAGTAGTTTACCTCTAGTGACACTGTACGTCAATGAAAAAGTGTTATTCTTGCTGGAAAATAGGCATAGTTTTGATTATTTTACCCTAGTTTTTGGATTCATCCATGGGAATGCAATTTTATTCTTGAAGCCATGTGTTACATTTCCGCCACTTTTTTGATTTTTTCCGCCGACTTTTTACAGAATTCCGCCAACTATTCTATTTATTCCGCCAACTTTCGGCGTAATTCCGCCACTTTTCCCATTTATTCCGCCAAACCACAAACTCCAGCTGAATTTTTCCTAATAAAAAAGCCCAGTCGTTAAACTAGGCTTCCTTCAATGTTTATTTTTGAACACCGTAGATTGGGTCGTCTGCCCAGCGTTCGGCCAGCTCTTCCTTTGAATAGATTACCCGCATCGGATTGCCGCCGACAAAAGCACCTGCCGGAACGTCCTTGTGCACAAGCGTTCCTGCCGATACAATCGCTCCGTCACCAATCGTTATCCCCGGTAGAATCGTAGAGTTTGCCCCAATCATGACCTCACTGCCAATCGAAACGGGCCCTAGGCGGTATTCTTTAATTAAATACTCATGGGCCAGAATGGTTGTGTTGTATCCGATCACCGTATTACGACCAACGCTGATTTTTTCTGGGAACATGACATCGAGCATCACCATCAATGCAAAACTGGTTTGCTCGCCCACCTTAAGCCCAAGGAAGGTGCGATAAAGCCAATTTTTCATTCCCAAAAATGGCGTATAACGCGCCAGCTGAATGACAATAAAGTTTCTGACAACCTTCCAAAATGGCACCGTTTTATAGACATGCCACAAGGAGTTCGCACCTTCAACAGGGTAGCGGGTCGTGTTCCTCATGTTTCTCACTCTCCGAGAATAGTTAATAAATCCTTCATGTTCTCTAACATATAATCTGGTTCATACTTTGCTACGTATTCTCTGCCTTTAATGGACCAGGCCACGCCAGCGGTTGCCGTGCCTGCATTTTTTCCGGCCAAAATATCATGGAAGTTATCTCCTACCATAATTGCCTCTTCAGGTGTAGAACCAAGTTGTTCGAGAGCCTTAAAAATTGGTTCTGGATCTGGTTTCACTTTTTCCACGTGATCATACGCCACAATTACCTCGAAATAGTCTTCTAATTTCATTAAGCGTAATCCTTTAAGGGAGACATCATGACGTTTTGTTGTAACGATACCAAGCTTATAGCCTCGCTCCTTCAACGTCTTCACCGTTTCTAATACCCCTACGAATTCCTTCACTAGCTCGTCATGGTTGGCAATGTTAAAGGCTCTGTATTCTGAAACCATTTCCTCTACCCGATCAGGGTCCATATTGCCAAACACTTCATGCAGTGTTGGTCCGAGGAAGGGCAATACATCTTCTCTTTGATATTTGCTTGGAAAGTATTTTTCCAACGTATGCAAATAGGTCGTAATAATTAATTCATTTGTATCAATCAATGTCCCATCTAAATCAAAAAGAACGGTTGTAATTTTGTTAGTCATAAGTTGCTTCCTTTCTTTTTACTAGGCCCGTACGTGTCCATATGGCACCGACGATTAAGGTGAGTACAATGGCAACTCCGAGCCGGATCAAAAATAATGGCCAGACAGGGATGCCAAGCGGCACAAAGATGAGTGTATCTTCCACCACTGCATGGCAGGCCATCAGAAAAATAAATGCCAGTGTAATATCCTTCTTGCTGACGCCGTCTTCTTTTACCGCCTGAATCATCACGCCTGCCCCATAAGCTAAACCGAATAATAATCCAGCAGCCATCGTCGTTGACGTATTTTCTTTCATACCAAGCGTTTTTGTCACTGGAGCCATAGTTTTTGAAAAACGATGTAACCACTGTAAATCCTTTAAAATTTGGATGACGACCATAAGCGGAATCACAATCATCGCTAACTGTAAAATACCCAGCCCTGCTTTTTGCATAGCCACCATGAGGATGTCAAAAACTCCATCCGCATGGACAGTACTCTGCTCAATGAAACCGTACTGCGCTTTTTCTCCGCCGCCATGCCATACAAGGTTAATCACGAACGCAGAAAGAAGTGCAAGTCCTGGTCTAGTCACTAGAACGACCCACAACTTTACTCCTGCCTTCATGGCTACACTTGATTCGATGAACAAGTTATGCGAAAACGATAGCATGACCGCTAGGATAAACACTTCTTTGACTGAAAAATCTAATGTTAGTATGGCACCAATTGCCGCATATAGATTCAGGAAATTCCCCAGGACAAGCGGTATTGCAGCATCCCCGGACAAACCGATAAGCTTCATGAGCGGGGAAATTAATTTGATAATCCAAGGCAATACAGGTGTATACTGCAGGACGGCCACAATCAAGGTAACTGGGAAAATAATTTTCCCCAAGGTCCATGTTGTTTTTAAACCAACTAGCAGCCCTTTTTTTATTGAACTTACTAACATTTCCCCCTTATCCCCTTTTCCAATCTATTCTTTATTCTTTCTATAACTAATTGGTTTGATCTAAATAATGTGCCTTAGAAAGATGCTTGGTACGACGGTAAATGATGATGGCCACTGCCAAAACAACAAGGACAATCGAAATCGTCTGTGCCATTCGGAGGCTTCCTAGCATTAAGCTGTCTGTACGCATTCCCTCGACGAAAAAGCGGCCTATGGAATACCAGATGACATAGGAAAGGAAAAGTTCTCCACGGCGGAAGTTTACCCGACGAAGTAAAAGTAATAAGAAAAAGCCAACAAAATCCCAGATAGATTCATATAAGAAGGTTGGATGATAGTACGTCCCATTGATATACATCTGATTAATAATAAACTCTGGTAAGTGCAAGTTCTCAAGGAAAGCCCTTGATACTTCACGGCCATGTGCTTCCTGGTTCATAAAGTTCCCCCAGCGGCCTATTGCCTGTCCGAGAATAATACTTGGCGCTGCGATATCAGCAATCTTCCAGAAGGAGATTCCCCGCTTTTTTGAAAACACATACGTAGTGATAACCGCTCCAATCAATGCACCATGAATAGCAATTCCACCATTCCAAATCTGCGGTGCTTCAATCGGATGTTTAATATAATACTTCCATTCAAAGACAACGTAATAGATACGGGCTGAAATAATTGCAATCGGAATCGCCCAAAGCATTAAATCAGCAAATGTATCCTTTGGCAGTCCACGTCGCTCCCCTTCTCTAATTGCCAGGAACAGGGCAAGCGCCAAACCTGAACCAATAATAATTCCATACCAATGTACATCGATAGGCCCTAGAGAAAAGGCAATCGGGTTTAGCGGCTGAATCGATTCGTTCATCTCTCTCTCTCCTTTACCCTTTAAATATCCTCGTGTTCACCGTCTTCAATCACATCTGATAGACGGTCTGTAAATTGCTGAGCGGCGTTAACACCCATCCGTTTTAGACGGTAGTTCATCGCAGCTACTTCAATGATAACAGCTAAGTTTCGTCCTGGGCGGACAGGTACGGTCATTTTCGTAACCTCTGTATCAATAATCTTCATTTTCTCTTCGTCTAATCCAAGGCGGTCATATTGTTTTTTTGCATCCCAGATTTCTAAATTCATGACGAGTGTAATTCGCTTGTTACTGCGAACGGCACCGGCACCGAAAAGGGTCATAACATTGATGATACCTAAACCTCGGATTTCTAATAGATGTTCAATTAATTCTGGAGACGTACCAACTAATGTATCCTGGTCTTCTTGGCGAATCTCCACACAATCATCTGCAACAAGGCGATGACCGCGCTTCACTAACTCAAGTGCGGTTTCACTTTTACCTACACCGCTTTTCCCTGTAATTAAAACTCCAATTCCATATACATCTACTAAGACGCCGTGAACAGCTGTAGTTGGTGCGAGCTTACTTTCTAAAAAGTTCGTTAAGCGGCTGGAGAAACGGGTGGTTTTCATGCTTGTCCGTAAAACAGGTACAGACTCGCGTTCCGACGCTTCAATTAATTCCACTGGGACTTCAATATCTCTTGTCACAATAATGGCAGGAGTAATATCGGTACATAACCGCTCCATTCTTGACATTCGCTCACTCTCAGAAAGCTCTTCGAAAAAGGATAGCTCTGTTTTTCCTAGAAGTTGAATGCGTTCCGCTGGATAAAATTCAAAATATCCGGCGATTTCAATTCCTGGACGCGAAATATCACTCGTAGTAATGGGACGATTAATTCCCTCTTCACCACTGACCAATTCAAGCTGAAATTTCTCTAATATGTCTTTCGTGCGTACTTTTGGCAAGCAGCTTCCTCCTTCATTGACTGGTATTATTCATAAACAACTGTTCACAAATAATACAAAAAATTTCATTACCTCCTATTTTAGCATTTTTTGAAAAAGAACCAAATAAAAAAAGGGTGCAACGTTGCACCCTCATTTATCCTTCGAGCTACTAGATGGATTTAAGATCGTTTTATGAATGATGATATTTACAAAAGACATCATGACTGCAAAGAACAATGCCATACTGAACCCTTGAATTTCAAATGCATCACCCATTAAATAATCGGTTAACTCAAGTGTGATTGCATTGATGACAAACAAGAACAGCCCCATCGATAATATGGTTACAGGTAGGGTAAATAAAATTAAAAGCGGTCGCACCAGAACATTTAAGATGGACAATAAAATGCTCGCTTGTATGGCGGCCCAAAATCCCGTCAATTGAAAGCTTTCATGAAAATAGCCAGCAAGTGCCATGAACAATACTGCGTTAATTAAACATCCTATCAGCCATCTCATAATAAAAAATTCGCCTACTTCTCTTCTAGTGATTTGTGGATCGTAATCGAACCTGTTTTGGTATCTGCATAGATTCTCATCATTTTATCAGGATGGTTGACCGATTGGAAGCGAAGCAACTTTTGGATCATTTCCGTTTTTTCCTCCAGTACTTGGATACCTACAAGGTTCACATGAAAACCGCCTAGATTGGTTTTTAGCTCACCATTAACAGGGATTCCCTCTGGAATAAAGACATCAACGCCCCCCGTAATCGCTTTTGCTTGAATCCATTCGGCGCTGGTTCCACGCACATTATAGCTAATATTGCCGTTAAAGGATTGGGTATCGACCTTTTTAAACTCACCCTCTAGCATAATCGCCCCATGAATGGTTTCTGCTTCGATCTCATCGAATAGACTGCTGTTCACCTTGATTCTGCCGTTGGCTGTCTCCAATTCCGCTTTCTTTCCGTTCACCTGATTCAGCTTTATTTTTCCATTGGCGGTTTTGACACGGAGATCACCCACATTCATTTCTTCTCCTACAACCATCCCATTAAACATTCTGATTCGCACCCTGTCATACTGAGACTTTGGTACAAAAACAATTGCATCGACCTTCATCCATTTTTGCTGGGTCGAAAACCGTAACTTCTCGTTCTCGATGGTAAAGTGCACATCGCGGAGAAAGTTTTGACGTGCCTGGTCTTGGTTTTCCACACGATAGACCTTTGCCTGACATTCGATTCTTACATCTGGTTGGTCCCATGCAGCGATTTTGACGGAGCCATTTGCCACGTCAATGTCGATATCCTTCATGGTTGCATCCCCATGCTGAAAAATATGAGAAATATCAACGGATTGACCAAAATTTAAATCAAAATCAAAGTCTTTGATTTTTTTCAATGCGGAATCAACAAAGTCAAAAATCTTATCCTTTGTTGATTGGTACTTTGCCTGAAACGCTTCTTCCTTTTTAGCCTCTTCAAATTGAACCGCAGTCGACAGCTCATTCACCATTTGCTCCTGCTTCTGCTCCATCGTCTGCTGTGCTTTTTCTAATTCCTCAAGAAGTATTAAAGCTTCCTCCACCTTCAGCTTGCCTTCTTCCACCATTTTTAAGATCCTGATTCTTTCCTCTTTCATGGTTTCCACCTCAGCTCATAATTTTTCCCTCTAAAAGTTTATTCAGAAAGCAATACCTTTACGCCTTTAACAATGTTCCAAATCGTGACTGCAATTCCGCTGATTGCAATGACGATTAAACTAATAATTGTAAAAATAGGAGTCTCGTTCTGAAAATTAACAGAATCATTTATGACAGCAACCACAACAAACGGCATAAGAATAAGCGGGATTAAATGTGAGAACAACGATTTCTTTGCATGTGCTTTAGTTCCTTGATCACTGCTGGCGAAATACACCACAAGCGGAAAAATAAATCCTGCAAAAAAAATACTAAAGTAACATAAGCTTGATAAAACCTTTCTTGATTCCATTTCGTACATCACCTCTTCCCTTTATGTACGAATCGAAAGGAAAAAAGTTTCTATAAATCGGATCGAAACGTTCGATATTTTTTTTCAAAAAACCGCTGCATGCCATCCGCGAACATATTGAAAATAAATATGGTAACAGCAATGGCCCCGATCACTGAGAAAGGAATCCACTCATAGGTAAAAATATCCTTTGTTATGGTCGAAAACATGGTTGGCCAAGCGAGCGAGGTATTCACGACCTCATAAGCACCACTCTCCACGGTCACAAATTTATGTGTGACATAGATATGGACAACGCCCAGCTGTGCAATGAGGAACAGCACCCGTCCCATATCGTTAATGATTAAGATAATGACATGAGGGATGACTGCGGGAAAATAGTAGTTTTTAAACATCTTAAAAGGTGAACCGCCGGATGCAATCCCCGCTTCAATATAAGGCCTCTGCTTGGTCTCCTTCATGTGTTGAAGGATAATTTCTGCCACCCGGCCCGTTTCCAGGACTGCCAGGATCACAATCACCAGGAGCCCGCGGTCGGGAGAGAAAAAGACAAGCGGCAAGGTCACGAAAAAAGAGACAAAAAAGATAGGCGGCATAAACGAAAAAAGCTGCTGCCATGCTTGCAGGAATTTTTCCAACCACTTGGAATAAAAGCCGGCAACTGCTAAAGGAATCGCCAAAACATATCGAATAAGAACAACTGAAACAACAATGCTCAATGTTTCTTTTGCCCCCAGGACTAAAAGGCTTAAGATATCCACCCCTTCATGATTACTGCCAAGAGGATATCCTTCCATTGGTGGAAATGGCGGAAGATAGAATTTCCCTTCTTCTGTTTTAATGACTCCGGTCTGCTTTAACTTATGATCGACAAACGGCAAGGAAGGGCCGGCAAATATAACAATCAATAAAACTAGTAGAAAAATGGAGCTAATCCACAGCTTATAATTCTTCAATTGGTTCCCTTCCTTTCTAACGGAGACACGAGTCCTTTGGCAATTTCACTCAGAACCTTCGCTAGAAATATAACGGCGGTAAAGAGAATGATATATCCTGCTGCCGGATACAGCTTAACCTGAATGTTCATTCCGATGGTGAAAAACTCAGGGGAGGTCACCGTTTCATAAAAAAAGAAGGCAGCCCCTCGGTAGTTTGTAAGAAATTCTACAATAAATAAGTTTGATAGAGTATAGAGTGTAATCGTATTGGTGTGACTAAGTATTTTTACAAAGCAATTTTTCAACACATGGCGATAAAGTACTCTAAAAGATGAGGTTCCTTTAGAATAAGCGGTGCGTATGTAATCCATTCCCTGTTCGTCTCGGATGCTGAAATAGGTGATATTGGCTATGTAAAATAGCGGATAAATAGATAGGAAGAGGATGTCTAATAGAACAACACTTACCTGGTCGCTGCCATAAACGACAATATGAGGTAAGATTCCTGCTTCGTACCCCTCCATGATTAGAAGTTGAAGGGCTATGATTAAAAATAAATCTGGTATGGAGAGAAAGAATCTTGTTGTGCTTACTCCAAACAGTTTCCCCCTTCTGCTGCGTATTCGGAAATCAAAGATTCCTTTTGCGACGCCAAGGAAAAAACCAAGGAAGAGAGCCGGTATGACTATGAGCATGCTTTTCTGAAAGGTACGCCAAATATTCGTCGTGAGGGAGTAACCATTGTAGATGGTGCCAAGTCCCTCATTGTCTTTTATGTATTGAAAAAATTCCTCAAATTGATTCATGTGCTGTTCAAAGGAATAGTTATAGACAGCATTGAGAAACTGTCCTCCGGAACCGGTTTGATAGGAGGTGGTTCGCGGTAAAAATAATAGACTTAAAAATAGAAATATAGTAATTAACCATAGTATCGCTTGATAGACAATGGAACGAATGATCATTTTACCAACTCCTTTATTCCTATATTTTACCAATATGTCATAAGTGTTTCAATATTCGAACTAATATACATAAGTAGACGTAGGAATCGAAGAAAGGTAGCTGAATTTCAGGATTTTTTATTAAGTGGTGTAGGGAATTCCGCCGGTTTGTTGGTTTATTCCGCCGGTTTTGGCCGGATTTCCGCCAACTTTTGGAGTTATTCCGCCAACTTTGGCCGGATTTCCGCCAACTTTCCGAATTATTCCGCCAAACAGGGGTTCAGCAACAAAAAAAAGAGCCGAAACCAGCATTTGGTTTCAGCTCTTTTCAACATTTCAAGCTTTTACTGCACTTTTATCTTCGATTTGTTGCTTCATTCGTAACCGATCACGCTCAAGGATTGGTTTCAAGTACTTGCCCGTATAGGATTCAGGAACTTCTGCTACTTTTTCAGGTGTACCATGCGCAATGATGGTACCACCCTTGTCACCGCCCTCAGGTCCAAGGTCGATGATATAATCCGTTGCCTTGATGACATCGAGATTATGCTCGATGACAAGAACGGTATCGCCGTTCTCAACCAGGCGTTGAAGAACAACGAGCAATCGTGAAATATCATCCACATGTAGTCCGGTTGTCGGCTCATCTAAAATGTAGAAGGATTTACCGGTTGACCTGCGGTGCAATTCCGAAGCAAGCTTCACCCGCTGTGCTTCTCCACCGGAAAGCGTTGTGGCCGGTTGACCAAGCTTGATATAACCGAGACCAACATCTAAAATTGTTTGCAGCTTGCGGCTGATTTTTGGAATGTTTTCGAAAAACTCAACGGCTGCTTCAACCGTCATATCCAAAATATCGGAAATGTTTTTACCTTTATACTTCACTTCAAGTGTCTCACGGTTATAGCGTTTTCCATGACACACTTCACAAGGTACATACACATCAGGTAAAAAGTGCATTTCAATTTTGATGATTCCATCCCCACGGCAGGCTTCACAGCGCCCACCCTTCACGTTAAAGCTAAAGCGGCCCTTTTTATAGCCCCGAACTTTTGCTTCATTCGTTGAAGCAAACACATCACGCACATCATCGAAGACACCTGTGTAGGTGGCTGGATTGGAGCGCGGTGTTCTGCCGATTGGCGATTGATCAATATCGATGACTTTTTCTAAATAATCAATGCCTTTAATGCTCTTATGTTCACCTGGCTTCGTCTTGGCATGATGAAGCTTTTGTGCCAGGGACTTATGAAGAATCTCATTAATTAACGTACTTTTTCCGGAACCTGAAACCCCGGTAACAGCTATGAAAATTCCAAGTGGAATTTTCACATTGACGTTTCTCAAGTTGTTTTCAGAGGCACCTTTAATTTCGACGTAGCGACCATCTGGTTTTCGGCGTTCTAATGGCAATGGGATAAATTTCTTTCCTGCCAAGTACTGTCCTGTTAACGAATTCGGATCGGCCATTACCTCTTCCGGTGTCCCTGCTGAAATCACCTCACCACCATGGACGCCGGCACCTGGTCCGATATCAATTAAGTAATCGGCCGCTAGCATAGTATCTTCATCGTGCTCGACGACGATGAGTGTGTTCCCGATGTCACGCATCTGCTGTAGTGTTCCAATTAAGCGATCATTGTCTCGCTGATGAAGTCCAATCGATGGTTCATCTAGAATGTATAATACACCCGTTAACCTTGAGCCGATTTGGGTTGCTAAGCGAATTCGCTGAGCTTCACCACCGGAGAGCGTACCTGCTGTTCGGCTAAGCGTTAAATAATCTAGACCTACGTTGATGAGGAACCCTAGACGTTCACTGATTTCGCGAAAAATCAACTTAGCAATTTGCATCTCTTTTTCAGACAGCTTCAATTCTGCAAAAAATTGATGGGCTTCCTCGATTGAAAGGTCTGTAACATGGGCAATATGGTGGCCGTTAATAAGCACAGCAAGTGATTCTTTTTTCAGACGGTATCCTTTACAGGTCGGACACGGTTGCTGTCCCATGTATTTTTCCATTTGCTCCCGGATATAATCGGAGCTTGTCTCTTTGTAGCGGCGCTCGACGTTCCGGATGACTCCTTCAAATTCAATATGGCCTTCACGAATTTGACCGAAATCATTTTCATAACGGAAATAGATTTTATCTTTTCCAGATCCATATAAAACTTTTTCTAAAAGATGTTCTGGAATATCCTTCACGGGCATGTCCATGTCAACCCCGAAATGGTTACATACCGCTTCAAGCAACTGCGGATAATACTGTGAACTTGTCGGCTCCCATGGGGCAATAGCATGTTGCTTTAAAGATAAGTCCTTATTAGGGATAACTAGGTCCACATCCACTTCTAATTTGGAACCAAGTCCATCACACTGAGGGCAGGCACCAAAAGGACTGTTAAACGAAAACATCCTTGGCTCTAATTCCCCAATCGAAAAACCGCAAAGCGGGCAGGCATGATTTTCACTAAATAACAGCTCTTCCTCGCCAATGACGTCGACAATGACTTTGCCCTCACCGAGCTTTAAGGCTGTTTCAAGGGAGTCAGCAATTCGAGCGGAAATGCCCTCCTTGACTACGATACGGTCGACAACCACTTCAATCGAGTGCTTTTTATTTTTTTCTAATTCAATCTCATCTCCAAGATCGAGCATTTCACCATCCACACGAACCCGAACAAAGCCTTGTTTCTTAATGTCATCTAGAACTTTTATATGCGTCCCTTTTCTCCCTGAAACAACGGGGGCAAGGATCTGCATCTTTGTTCGTTCTGGATATTCGAGGATCCGGTCCACCATCTGCTCAATGGTTTGTGAGGAAATTTCAATATTATGAATGGGACAGGTTGGGTGTCCTACTCTTGCAAATAATAATCGTAAATAATCGTAAATTTCTGTCACGGTCCCGACTGTTGATCGAGGGTTCCGACTTGTTGTCTTTTGATCGATAGAAATAGCAGGGGATAATCCTTCAATTGCATCAACATCAGGCTTATCCATCTGTCCTAAAAATTGTCGGGCATAAGCAGACAAGGATTCCACATAGCGGCGTTGTCCCTCTGCATAAATCGTATCGAAAGCGAGCGAGGACTTCCCTGAACCGGAAAGTCCTGTCAACACAACAAGCTTATCTCTCGGAATGGTGACATCAATATTTTTTAAATTGTGGGCTCTGGCGCCTTTTACAACCAGTTTCTCCATCGCCATGTGTACGTCATCCTTCCGCTTTAAGTTCCAATAATAGGTCACGAAGCTCAGCAGCACGTTCGAAGTTTAGTGCCTTTGCTTCTGCCTTCATCTCTTTTTCCATCGTAGCAATCAGTTTTTCTCTTTCCTTCTTGTTCATCTTGCTGAATGATGCGGCTGGTGTAAACTCCTCTTGCTCCTCGGCCGCATGTGTCGCACGTATGACATCACGGATTGCTTTTTGAATGGTCTTTGGTGTAATACCATGCTTTTCGTTATATTCTTCTTGGATGGCACGGCGCCGCCTTGTTTCGCTAATCGCCAGCTCCATCGAATTCGTCATGCGATCAGCGTACATAATGACATGTCCATTGGCATTCCGTGCTGCACGGCCTATCGTCTGAATGAGTGATCGCTCGGAGCGGAGGAAGCCTTCTTTGTCCGCATCAAGAATGGTTATGAGCGAAACCTCTGGAATATCCAGACCTTCACGGAGCAGGTTGATTCCGATAAGAACGTCATATTTCCCCATTCGCAGTTCACGGATGATTTCAATCCGTTCGAGCGTTTTCACTTCTGAGTGTAAATATTGAACTTTAATTCCAATTTCCTTTAGGTAATCGGTTAAGTCCTCTGACATTTTCTTCGTCAAAGTGGTGACAAGGACACGTTCATTTTTCTTCACACGTTCTTGGATTTCACCGATTAAGTCATCAATTTGACCCTCGATTGGTCGAACCTCAATCGTTGGATCTAAGAGTCCTGTCGGGCGAATGATTTGCTGAACCATGTCTGGCGTATGCTCCAGCTCATATGGTCCAGGAGTCGCCGAAACAAAGATGGCGTTGTGAACATGCTTATCAAATTCATCAAACGTTAACGGCCGGTTATCAAGAGCAGATGGCAGACGGAAACCGTGGTCCACGAGGACTTGTTTCCTTGCTTTGTCACCATTAAACATACCCCTGATTTGCGGCAGGGTAACATGGGACTCATCGATAATCATGAGAAAGTCTTCTGGAAAATAGTCGAGCAGGGTATATGGTGTTGAACCTGCAGGTCTTAATGTCAGGTGCCTTGAATAATTCTCAATGCCTGAACAAAAACCCATTTCTCTCATCATTTCTAAATCATAACGGGTCCGCTGTTCGATCCGCTGCGCTTCAAGCAGTTTGTCCTCAGACCGAAGTACCTCTAACCGTTCCTCAAGTTCTTTTTCAATGTTCTGAATGGCAACGCGCATTTTCTCTTCTCGTGTAACGAAGTGGGAGGCAGGAAAAATGGCGATATGCTCGCGTTCACCGATAATCTCACCGGTGAGAGCATCTACTTCACGAATCCGATCAATTTCATCACCGAAAAATTCAACGCGGACGCAATGCTCGTCACGGGAAACCGGGAAGATTTCGACTACGTCTCCGCGAACACGAAATGTCCCACGTTTAAAGTCGATATCATTTCGTTCATATTGGATATCGACCAAGCGATGGAGCAGTTGATTCCTCTCGATTTCCATACCGCTTCTTAGTGAAAGAACCATCTCACGGTATTCTTCCGGCGAACCGAGACCATAGATACAAGAAACACTGGCGATGATGATGACGTCTTTTCGTTCAAAAAGAGCAGAAGTGGCCGAGTGGCGCAACTTATCAATTTCATCGTTGATGCTGGCATCTTTTTCAATGAAGGTATCTGTTTGCGGTACATACGCTTCTGGCTGATAGTAATCATAGTAGCTGACAAAATACTCAACAGCGTTGTTCGGGAAAAATTCCTTGAACTCACTGTAAAGCTGTCCGGCTAATGTTTTGTTGTGGGCAATCACAAGGGTCGGTTTATTTACTTCTTTAATCACGTTTGAAACGGTGAAGGTCTTACCTGTGCCTGTTGCTCCAAGAAGTGTTTGATGACGCTTATTATTTCGAATCCCCTCGACTAACTGGCGGATGGCCTCCGGCTGATCCCCTTGTGGAGAGTATGCTGAGACTAATTCAAATTGGTCTTTCACACGATTTCCTCCCGTACATATAAATCACTTTTCAGCTAAATTTCTTGTTTGGGACCGGGATGGTGCTGGAAAGTGTATCCTCTAAAATTTCATATTAACATTCTACCACAATACCCCAAAAACAAACCAACAATATGCGAACTAGTATTCGTTTTTTTGTTTTTTTCAAAAGTGCAACCAAATTATCCAACAAAAAAGCCTGTCAGTTTTCCTGACAGACTTTCGGTGATTTTTTCAGATTACTAGGTCTTCTTCACGGCTCTTGGCTTCATTTTAGCAGCCAGCCAGAAACCGGCGGTCAATGAGAAAGCATCAATGACAATTAACACGAAGGTATTCGTATAACCTTTATATACAGAGGCAGCGATCAGAGCAACCGTTAAAACTAGGCCGATTAGTCGATTATAAGTGACCCGTGTAAAAAGCAGGACTAGTAACCCTGGCAAAATAAGTGCGGACAAGTATTCAATAACATTTACCAATGGGTACACCTCATTCAATAAATTTCTGTTAATTAATTCTAGAAATTTATGAACAAAATTGCAACAAAAATATTAATTACCTACAGCCTTATAATCCCTGTTTCATTTGAAAGCCAACTTCTTTTTGACGTGTCATCAGGCTTACAATGACAAAACAAAGTAGGGATAGCAAGATCGGCAGCACCACTGTATGAACACCAAAGGCATTGGGATGCAATCGATCAAATAGAATATATGAACCCATTCCTACAATCATTGAGGTAATGGCCCCATATTTATTCCCTTTACTCCAATATAATCCCAAAACCACCGGCCAAATGAAAACAGATTCAAGACCGCCGAACGAAAATAAATTCAGCCAGACAATCAAATCTGGTGGACTCAAAGCAAGCAGGATGACAAGAATTCCAATAATTGCGGTGACACTGAAGCTAACTTTTTTGATATGGTTGTCCTCTGCCTTTGGCTTGATGTAATTTAAATAAACATCTTTTACTAAAGCAGAACTTACTAGAATTAATAGGGCATCGACTGTAGACATAATGGCTGCCATAGGAGCCGCTAGAACAATCCCCGCAACATAAGGTGGCAGCACTTTCATCGATAGCAACGGCATAACGGTATCGCCAATTTTTACATTTGGTAGAACAGGACGCGCAAACACACCTATTAGATGCATCCCAAGCATGATAAAACCAACGACAATCGTTCCAATAATAATTGCATTATGCATCGCCTTGGAATTTTTATAAGACATGGCGCGTACCGTAATTTGCGGCAAGCCAACCACACCGACCCCTACCAAAATCCAAAAGGAAGAAACATACGCCGGGGTTAAATTGTGCTGTGCACCAAACGGGCTGATCAGGTTCGGATTCTCGGCTGCTAAATCAGAAATGATTTTAGGAATTCCTCCACCCGCCTTAATGGTGGCAATCAGCAAAATTAATGTCCCTATGAACATCACAACGCCTTGAACCGTATCCGTTAACGCAACCGCTCGAAAGCCGCCAACAATAACGAACACAAGGACTGAGAATGCAAAAATCAGTAACGCTGTGGTATAGGAAAGACCTGTTAAGCTTTCTACCAACCGGGCTCCACCAATCCACTGAGCAGTCATCGAGGAAAAAAGAAAAATAATAATACTTGCTGCAGAAAGCAGCACGACCGTTTTACTCTTATATCGCTCTTTCAGGAAATCAATTAAAGTGATGGCCTTATACTGCCGGGCGACAATCGCAAACTTTTTCCCTAGGACCATTAAGGTAAAATAACCGGTTGCCAGCTGCGCCATCGCTAGCAATACCCAGCCTAAGCCTTGGGTATAGGCAATGCCTGGACCACCGATAAAACTACTGGCACTTCCATACGTCGCAACCATGGTCATGGCAAGAATAAATCCGCCCATTTGTCTTTCCCCTAGAAAGTACTCCTCAAGGAATGAATTGGATTTGATCACCACTTTGTTCGACCAAAGGCCGATTGCAAAAATAATCAATAAGAAGAAAATCAATGGTGTGATAACGGGCCAGTTCATTTGGTCTCCCCCTCTTCGTCTTCAAAGGGTACGTCTTTGAATAAAAATTTGACCGTCAAAATGACGAGGATGACCATCAAGATAAACCCAACAATACAGCTGTAAAAGAACCACGCAGGCAGTCCAAATATGTATGTGTAGTGCTTGACATTATCGTTTCCCAGCCCATATCCGAAGCCATACCACCAAATAAAATTGATGAGGACAAGAACGACACCGATTAAGGCTTCTCTGTGCGCAATCTTGAAACGCTTGTCCTCTGGATTGACTGTTTTTTTCAACAGTACTCCCCCTCTAATATTTTCATATTATGTTTCACTAATATTGAACATTTTACCAAACATAGTGGAGAAATAAAGAAAAAATTGATTGGCCATGAATGCTTGGTGCACGTTAGTGGACTCCATAAGTGACTATTCTTTCGTTTTTCCTGCTTTCACGGGCACTAGTGGGCTGGACTAGTTACCGTTTCTCCGATTTTTCTCCTTTCACGGGCACTAGTCGACCGGACTAGTTACCGGTCTTCCGTTTTTTCACCCTTCACGGGCACTAGTAGACCGGACTAGTTACCGTTTCTCCGATTTTTCTCCTTTCACGGGCACTAGTCGACCGGACTAGTTACCGTTTCTCCGATTTTTCTCCTTTCACGGGCACTAGTCGCACAAAAAGAAAAAACCATTTGAGCATGGACCAAAAAGGCCATTTCAAATGGTTTTTCATTACCTATTTAATCATCGCACCGGTCGGTCCAAGCTTGTAGCCTCCGATTTTGGTGTTATACGCCATCGCACCGCTGCTGTAGAAGTAATACCAGCTTTTTCCGACAAGAACCCAGCCAGTCTTCATGGCACCACCGCTAGTGAAATAATACCAAGTTGAACCAAGTTTCAACCAGCCTGTTCTCATCGCGCCACTGCCATCTAAGTAATACCAGGTTGTTCCCTGCTTGAGCCAGCCAGTCTGCATCGCACCGCTGTTTGCAAAGAAATACCAAACATTCTTGACCTTTTGCCAGCCTGTCTGCATTTCGCCATCTGTATTAAAGTAATACCAGATTCCCGAAACCTGTTTCCAGCCTGTCACATAATCACCAATAGACGGATCATAGTAATACCATTTGCCATCATACTGCTCCCAGTTAGAAGCTGTTTTAAATGTAATGACAATATCATTTGCTAAATATTGACTTGACTCACCTGTTAACGCCTCTTTTTTAATCGTAAGGGTGTAAGTCGTACTTCCGTTCAGCATGGTTGGAACAACGAATAATGTGTCATCATATCCGTAACTATAGGTTTCAACATTGCCTTCCGATCCCTTAATGGTTATCAGTGATTCATCGTTAAGTTCAACATTTTGGTCGAAATGGAAACCAAATAGACTATCTAATGGCACATTCTTGGCGCCATCACTAAAGTTATCAACATAGTCAAAGTCCGCGATATCTTCGTTCCAAACAAGAGTCGCAGCTTCTAGCCATCCTACCGGTGAAGCCGGTGTACCAGGATCTGTTGGTGTTCCTGGATCTGTTGGTGTCCCAGGGTCCGTCGGGTTAGTCGGTGGTAAATCAACTGTACCCTCTGTTTTAGCATCAATACTTACAATAGAATACTTCCCATCACTATTAGTAGTGACAGCGATTAATTGGCCGTTCTGAAAATGAAGCTTCTGAACCGTAAGATCTTTTTTAATCGTGTATAAATACTTATTCGTATCATATTGATACACATCAATACCACCGTCTGTTCTAGCGGCAAATGTTAATTGATCCTGTAAGCTAAACGCATAATCGCTGTATTTTCGGCCTAATTGGAATGCATACGTCAGATCTCCTGACTGATACATCGCAAGGTCAAAAACCACACCGCTATTGTTATACATCTTTTCGCCGTCTGGCGTAATTTTTGCAAAAGGTTCTAAAGGATAATCTCCGTGATATGGAGAATCATAATGCTTCTTAATTACTCCATTATCCACTTCAAAACCATCTACATCCCTTGGACTTGAATCGGTGGTTATAGAATAAATCTTTGAACTTTCAGGATTACCATAGAGATAGGACCATGCTCGCATATTGGCAACATATGTGTTTGGTACTTCTCCACCTGTTGTCAGCGAGTACACCTTCATGTTCTCCCACTGGTCAGAACCCGGTGAAATATAAATATAACCATTTTTATCAATCGCAATGTCATAAGGGTCGGCATCGACATCTATCACTCTCGTTAAAGCAAAGGTTTTTGTATCTACCTCTGCAATCGCTCCAATGAGAGTGTCAGCAACGTATTCATGCGTCATTTTATGCTGGGTCACATAGAGCTTATTGTTATATAACTCTAGCCTCTCTGCAGGGTATGGCAGGGCTAACGATTTAATTTCACCAGTAGCAGTGTTGGCTGCATAGATGGTTTTACTCCCCATCCTTGTCATATATACAACCGGGCTATTCGGGTCAATTGCCGTATCATTCGGCTTAAATCCAAGATTTGCAAGAGTTCCCACTGGATCAGGGACACCTGGAGTCGTTGGGACACCTGAAGAAGGCGGCGTATCGGCACTCATTGTTTCTATAAAATAATTCCCGTTGCTATCCTTATTTATCGTTATCAAGACACCGTTTTGAATATGAAGCTTTTGCACGTTCAAATCTTTTCTTAATGAATACAAGAATGTTTTTGTATCGTATTGATACACATCGATCCCACTAGTTGTACTCGCTGCAAAGGTTAGACCAAGCGGCATACTAAACTCGTAATCATTATATTTTTTCCCAAAAGAAAAGCGGTAGGTCATATCCCCAGATTGATAGGTAGCAAGTTCAAAGACCGTACCACCAGTGTTATAAATATACTGACCATCTGGAGAAAATTTCGCAGATACATCTAGTGGATAATCACCATGATAAGGAGAATCATAATGATTTTGTATCATACCATTCACTACTTCGAAAGCCTCAATATCTCGTGGACTAAGAGACGTATCAATGCCATAGACTTTTGATGTTTCGGCATTATAAAAGATATTGGTTTTTTCATAGATGTTTGTACCCGGATATTTTACCGTTTGTACTACTTCTTTTTTATCTTTCATAGAATACACTTTTAAGTTGTCCCACTGACCGGAGCCAGGTGAAATATAGACAAAACCTTGATTATCAGCAGCGATATCATATGGATCTTGGTTAATGTCCAAAATACTGCTGAGCGTAAAAGTGCCAGGGTCCACTTCAGCAATGGCGCCAGAGAATGGCCCGTCATTATAAGAATCATGACTCATTTTTAGCTGAGTAACATAAAGCTTATTATTATTGAAGTCTAATCTTTCAGCTGGATATGGCAGATTAAGAGTCTTAATTTCCCCAGTGGAAAAATTCACTGCATATATCGTCTTGCTTCCCAATTTTGTTGCATAAATTACTGGTTTATTTGGGTCTATAGCTGTGTCATTCGGTTTGAAAGGCAAACTAATAGGACCACTTATCCCTTCAGCCTTAACCGACTTTTCGGTAATAAAAGGGCCCACACTAGCAAACAACAGAACAAT
Organism: Bacillus sp. (in: firmicutes); assembly: GCA_039832695.1. Lineage (GTDB taxonomy): Bacteria > Bacillota > Bacilli > Bacillales > Cytobacillaceae > Neobacillus. The sequence goes on along the minus strand of JBDOMM010000043.1, from coordinate 21,904 downwards.
GATAAATAAGGACCGTATAAACGCTTTCAAATACAACATTCCTCCTACTAAAAATTACTATATTTAGAATATCATATCATGCTAATTTCCTATTTACTATTACCAAATTAATGGTTGTAGTTTGTTTTTTTACAAAAAAAAATGCCAGCACCTTACTGGCATTTTGAACTATATTTTAGAAAAAGACTTCCTAACGAACCCATGCACCATCTGCACCGATTTGATAGCCATCAATATTAGTGTTTAAAGCCATTTCTCCGTTTTGATAGAGGTAATACCATAAACTCTTCACTTGAATCCAGCCTGTTTTCATTGAACCATCCGTAGCAAAGTAATACCAAGTTTCTCCATTCTTTAGCCAGCCAGTTTGCATGACACCATTTGAATTAAAATAGTACCATTTACTTCCTGTTTTTATCCATCCGGTCTTCATCGCCCCGCTTTGATCTAAATAATACCAACAACCACCCGATTTAATCCATCCGGTTTGCATAACTCCTGATTGATTGAAATAGTACCAGGTGTCTGCTAATTTTAGCCAGCCTGTCCTTTTTACTCCGTTCGCATCATAGAAATACCATTTACCACCGTTTTTAACCCAACCAGCCTTAGAAGACCCGGTAGTTACCATTGCTTTAAAGTTAGTTAAAGAGGTCGAAGGATAGATCGCTTTTCTTCCAAGCTCATATACATTATCTCCAATGTTTGCATTGGTAGGGACAGTAGTAAACGCATATTTATAGCCAGCCTGTTTTAACAGTTCAATGGTCCTCTTAGTATAGGCTCCAAATGGGTAAGCAAAATAATCTGTATTTATGAGGTTTCTACTAGTCTTTAAATCGTTCAAAATAACATCTTCTGATTCTATTACCAACGCCGATTGTCCGTTATATAAATTATGTAGAGCATTGGTATGACTTCCAAATTGGAAAACATCTTTCATCTCATTAATCTCTGGCCAACTTAAAAATTGATATGTCTTTGGATCAAATGAAGCGGGTGCCTGTGAGATGCGATTCGTTATCAAGAAATTGGCCGCTTTAAACCCGTATCTTTTTAATATTGGATACGCATATAAGTAATTCGTTTTATGCCCATCGTCAAATGTAATAACGACTGTCTTTTGCGGAAGGACGGTCTTTCCTGACAAATAGGAGGCTAGTTCCGATAAGGTAGCAGTATAGTATCCCTGGTCATGCAGATATTTCATTTGCTCTTCGAACGCTTCTACATTTATTATACTTGGATTATTTGTAAAGTGATTCTCGCTCTTTTTTAACATATGGTGATAAAGGAGTATAGGTATTCCTCCTTGATTCCTGCTCTCTTTTGCATGCACTGTCGGGCTGGTAGTAAGGAACAGTGTACTGGTTAAAATAATAAATATTAAGAAAAACTTAACTACTTTCATCTCATTACCTCACAAAGTCGTCATATTCATACAATACGATAGACCTAATTTAATAGGTTCCATCACCCACAAATGGGATTATAATACAATTATATCAGTATCTTAACATAGTTCTTTTGGATTAGCTAAATAAATAAAAAAACAACGCCATAATAATGCGTTGTTTTTTTATTTATAAAGTCCAATAGGTGAGTGTATCAAAAATACCTAATAGCAGCATAAGCACTCCTGCAATCCATTGTATGATCCTTCCAAACTTCCTCCCCTTCTTCATCATTGCTCCACTTCCACCAAGGTACCAAATGATGAAGATGAAAATTAATAACGGGATCGCTGTCCCAAGGGCAAAAACAGACGGGAGAACAAATCCATACGGACTAGCCAATACAATTGGCATTAAGGTAACAAAAAATAAAACAAACATGGTCGGACAAAAAGCAAGTGAGAAACTAAATCCCAGCATAAAGGAACCAAACGGGTTTTCATGCTTGTATTCTTTTGAGCTCTTAAACAGATGAATTGTTCCTCTCCATTTAATCGAGCCAAGCATATATAAACCTACTATTATTAATATAGGCCCCATCAGCTTTCGAAGCCATGGAAAATAAAACGTCAAGTTCTGCTCAATTTCCCTGCCGAGCAGCCATACTAAAGCACCTAGTAATGAAAAGGCTGCGATTTTACCCAAAGTAAAACTTAGGACATCTCTCCATGCTATTTTTCTTTGAATAGACCGGTTCCCATAAAGAGTAACGGCACTGATATTCCCCGTTAATTGACACGGAGCAAGAGCCCCTACTAACCCTAAGATTAAAGCAAAGACAATAGGCCACGATTCTAGGCTATTTGCCACGTTAAAAAAGGGTTCACTTAATACTCCACTGATCTTACTCAATAAATTGTACACTTCAATCACCTTAATTCATCCAAGAATACATAAACCATAACACAAATTTTTGCAGAAATTATGGATATTTTTCCACAAAAAAAAGACATCTTTTACAGATGTCCTACTGTTTAATTACAAGTCCCATGCGGACTTGGGCAGCCAATACATTCTCTTTCCACCTGGATTGTACTATGCTCGATATGAAAATCATCATGAAGTATTTTTTGTGAACAGGCAAGAATTTCATCATGAACACCATAATCGCAAATAGTGATATGGCAGCTTAAAACCGGATAGCCAGAAGTAATCGTCCAAATATGCAAATCATGGACTTCCTTCACCAATGGAATTTTACCTAGGGCTGTCTTTACTTGATTCATATCGATTTGCTCTGGTGCTCCTTCCATTAAAATGTGGAAGGAATCCTTCGTCACTCTATATCCGCTGATTAGGATTAACACAGCTACAATCACACTGGCAATCGGGTCGGCAATTCCCCAGCCAAAGAACATGATAAGCAGTGCGGCAACAATGGCTCCTACTGACCCAAGCATATCACCAAGTACATGTAAAAAAGCACTTCTCACATTTAAATTTTCATCCTTGTCACCTTTCATTAAAATCCAGGCAGCAACAATGTTAACGATTAAACCTAGTACAGAAATCATCAGCATCCCCGTGCTTTGTACAGCTGGAGGATTAACGAAGCGATGAATCGCCTCATAAAAGATATAAAGGGAAATAACCACAAGTGTGATTCCATTTAAGGCCGCAGCGATAATTTCAAATCGTTTGTAACCATAGGTTTTTTCCTTAGACCCTTGCTTCTCGCCCAGCTTAATGGCAAAAAAACTTAATCCTAGTGCGGCTGCATCGCTAAGCATATGACCTGCATCAGACAACAGTGCTAAGCTATTGGTTACTATGCCGCCAATAACCTCGACAATCATAAAGGCGGCGATTAGTATGAAAGAGCTCAATAATGCTTTTTTGTTACTTGTATGTGAATGGCCATGTGAGTGACCGTGTGAATGTCCATGATGATGATGGTGACCCATGTCAATTCCCCCTGAGAACCTTTTATAGTGGCTCCAATTTTTTTCTAGAAATGAAGAAATTTGATTTTGTTAGTTTTTTCTACTCTTTATTCTTTTACTCTTAGTAATCGTAAACCGTTCAAGGTAACCAGTAAGGTAACCCCCATATCAGCAAAAATCGCAATCCACAATGTTAACCAGCCTGGAACTACTAGCAATAGCGCCAAAAGCTTTACAACAATCGACAGGGCAATATTTTGCTTGATAATCTGAAGTGTTTTTCTGCTTAACTTGATGGTAAACGGCAGTTTTTTTAGGTCGTCATTCATTAGAGCAATATCTGCGGTTTCAAGCGCGGTATCCGTGCCTGCTCCGCCCATCGCAATTCCTACCGTTGCAGCAGCGAGTGCCGGGGCATCATTCACGCCGTCACCGACCATTGCTACTCTTCCATATTGACTTTGTAGTTTTTTTATAAAAGCTAATTTATCCTGCGGCAGTAATTCACCCTCAATTTGGGTGACGCCTGCTTCGATTCCGATCGCCTTTGCGGTTCCGTGGTTATCTCCTGTTAACAGAATGGTATGTTCCATTCCCAGCTGGTGGATACGTTTAATCACCGCTCGACTGCTTTCACGCACTTCATCGGCAACAGCAATCAATGCGAGAATTTCGCGTGTGGTTCCAACTATCATGACGGTTTTTCCTTGTTCCTGAAGTAAAGTTAATTCATTCCTAATAGGATTCGGAATCACATCAAATAATTTCATGTTACCCACCCTATATTCCGTTCCGTTGACCACACCTATAATGCCTTTGCCTGTTACTGACATGAAATCCTCAACTTCAATTTCTCTGTTAACATATGCAGCTTTTTTGATAATGGCATTAGCAAGTGGATGCTGTGACTTACTTTCAAGCGCAGCAACAATGGATAGTAAGTCTTCATCGTTTGTATAACTTATGAAATCTGTTACAACAGGAATCCCTTTGGTCAACGTACCCGTTTTATCAAAAGCAATTGCCTTTAGTGCACCAGCTTCCTCTAAAAAGCTTCCACCCTTGATTAACACACCATTCCTGGCAGCATTTCCGATGGCAGTAACAATAGAAACAGGGGTAGAAATGACAAGGGCACAGGGGCAACCGACCACTAATACAGCCAATCCCTGGTAAACCCACTCCTGCCAGCTTGCTGCAAACAGTAATGGAGGAAGCACTGCCACGAGCGCAGCAATGACCATGATCACCGGGGTATAATATTTGGCAAACCGGTCAATGAATCGTTGAGATGGTGCCCTTTCCCCCTGTGCTTCTTCTACTAAATGAACAATTTTTGCAATTGTTGTATCATCCACTAACTTTGTTACCTTTACTTTTAAAAATCCTTCCACATTTAGTGTACCCGCGAAAACCTCGTCGTTAACGTCTTTTTCAACTGGAACGGATTCTCCTGTAATCGCAGCCTGATTGATAGAGGAGGCTCCTTCCAAAATGACTCCATCCATGGCAATCATTTGTCCTGGTTTAACGAGCATTAAATCTCCCACTTCTATATCTTCTGCCTTTAATAATAGTTCTTTACCGTTACGTACAACGAGTGCTTCTGTTGGTGCCATTTCCATCAATGAACGAATGGAGGCCCTTGCTTTATCCATGGAATAGCCTTCAAGTACTTCACTGATGGCAAACAGGATGACAACGACTGCCCCCTCGCGCCATTCACCGATAATAGCAGCCCCAATAATCGCAACGGTCATGAGTGTTTTCATGTCGAAGTCGAGGCGAATTAAATTCTTTAATCCTGTTTTAAAAAGTGGAAAGCCTCCAAGTAATATGGATGCGGCAAACAGGCTGTTTGCTGAAAAAAGGTACCCGGCTAGCAGAAACAACAAGGATAGGACGAGAAGGGAATATCGTTTCCAAAGGGGGTCTTTTACTGCCGCTGGCGGCTGTTCTTTTTCAGGGTAGATCGTTAATTTTTCAAACGCACCTGCCTCATGTAATTCATCTAGAGAGGTTTTTCCATAGACTGTTAGCTTCGAGGCGCCAAAATTTACTTTTGCATCAACCACACCATCCAGGTGTTGGACGTTCTTTTCGAACTTTGTGGCACAGCTCGTTCAGGAAAAGCCTTTAACCCGGTAGACTTGTTTTTCAACTGCCTCACTCACGTCCCGCCACCTCCTCTTGATGGGCAAACGCAATATGAATTAATTGTTTCACATGGTCGTCATCAAGGGAATAATAAACAAGCTTGCCCTCTTTCCGATATTTAGCCAGGCCAAGATTCTTTAGATGCCGCAGATGATGGGACGCCGTCGCCGTAGTTGCTCCAACGATATTTGCGACATCACAGACACAAAGTTCGTCTTCAAGTGTCAGGGCATAGGCGATTTTTAAACGATTCTCATCGGACAAAGCTTTAAAAATCTTGGTTACTTCAGGGATATGCTGGTCTTTTTCGATTTGCTGCCCGACACGAGCGGTTTTTTCATTATCAACACAAGTAATCTCGCAAACATCGCGATCTTTCATACTGCTCACCTTCTTCATTCAAACGTTCGTTTGACTTTATCATATTCAAACAGCCGTTTGAATGTCAAACATTTTTGCGCTTTTTTAGAAAGAATAAAAAGACATCACCAATCCCCTTTTACGGTGGGGTGGTGATGTCTTTTCTTTTGAAACTACACTCTGTGCATCATTGGTAGTGAGAATAAGTAAATGTTAGCCACTGCTAATGCAACCATCAGTACATAGTATGGCAGCATTGCTTTAAAGGAAGTTCTTTTTCCCATTCTGTATATTACATACATGGTTCCAACTAACCCGATGAGAATGACAACATATTGAATCATTTGGACTGTTGGTGTTGAGGCAAGGCTTAAGCTTGCTGGATTAGAGTCGACTCCAATTAATCTAATAGAGTTAAACCACACTGCCTTCCCTTCCGTAAAGATATGGAAAAGGTTGTGTGCCAAGTGTCCTGCTAAGTCTAACGGAATAATCGCATAGCCGAAACGTGTAAAGTTCTTTTTGATTGTACCCTCCATTCCTAATAAGGATGATGTCTTTGCTGTGCCTACTAATAGAAGAATCGGTAGTGCCATTGCGATCAAAAAGGCAATAGTAAAGTTAATATTATAGTTAGATGTACGAGTGACCGTACCAATTGCAGCTAAAATGTTCTGCCATGGTTCAAGCATAGTAATATTCTGTACGAACACGATCCCCATAATAACGGCTGCTAATGAAGCATGCTCAAGTTTCGGATTTTTCAACCCCCATAATTCTTTTGTTGGAATTCTCGTTGTAATTTTAATCGAATTGTTGGGACAGTTTTTCACACAGTTTCCACAAATATTACATTCTGCACTAGACTCCATAGTCTTAGGAAATTGAAACATAGGGCATCCTTCCACACTTTCCGATCCTTTATAGCAGGATTGCACCTTACATGTTTTACAAATATCCGGTGTTGCCTGAACTTTCAATGCACCTGAACGAGAATAATTTCCCGCAAGACCGCCAAGGAAACAAAGCGTTTTACAGAAGGTTCTTCTTTCGTAAAAAACAGACGTGGCTACCACCATGGTTACTAGCAAAAGCAATAAGTAACCAGAACCCCTTGGTGACTCTACGATTCCCCATACATGGTCACTATAAGTTATGGCAATAAAAAATAAATCAATGAGCCATATTCCATATTTTCTTAGAAACTTTGGCATTGGACGCTTGCTGCCAACGAACTTACGAACAATATCACTTAATTTACCAAATGGACAAATGGCACACCAAAAGCGGCCGGCAACTAAAAATAGAACAGGGATAATTGGCCACCATAGCACCCATGTCATCGTTGTACCGAAGTTCTTACTTGGGTTGACTGTTCCCATAACTAATTCAAAAACGATGATCGAGAATACAAAAATAACCATCCATTGAAAAATTCCTGGATACCATTTACTTTTCACAAACTTTTTCACAATAGGTATAGTCAAGAGGTCAAAATCCTCCTTTTTCGGCAATTTCTTCTCAGGCATGGCCATTGTTTACATCCCCCTTCCTTTTAAACCACTTATTCCAAATACCTATTAAGATAAATAACAAGTTAACTGCACCATACGTTCCTAGCACTTTATAATTTGGTGGCGATTCAACAACTTGTCCATGATGATTCTGGTTTCCTCCATCCATATCCATCCCTTCCATATCACTTCCGCTACTATGCTCCATATCCATTCCTTCATGATTCATTTTCATCTCATCTTTGTTCATAGTTTCATGATCCATTTTTGCATCATGTGAATGCCCTTCATCCGCAAAGGCCCTTAGGTCAAATGACAAAACGAATGCAACTGCAAATAAAAATAGAAAAATCCTTTTCAAACTTTCCACCTCCAAAAAGTTTAGTAACGATTAAATGTTTATAAGCTCAATATAGAGAGGGAATGTGCAGATTTAATGCAGAATTCTTGCATTTTTTATGAAGTGCACCCGTTAAAATCATTTGTTCATTTATTTGTAAAATATAAGCCGTCAAATACCTTGTTGGCCTTTTCCATCATCTTTCCCGAAAATTTCGGCTGAATTTTTTTAATATTTCTATTATTAATCAACCTATATACGACATTTTGATAATATGGTAGTGTAATAGCATGGTAACGTACTAAAGCGAAATTACAAAAATAATAAGGTGGTATTTTAATATGAAACGGTTAGCATCGATTGTTCTAGTTATAGCAGCCTTATTCTCTATCCTTACAGGCTGTTCTACTAAATCAGCAGAGGGAAAAGAAGATAATACACTAGTGATCGGAATTGACGATAAATTTGCACCAATGGGTTTCAGAGATGAAAATAACAAAATTGTTGGTTTTGACATCGACCTTGCAACGGCAGCGGCTGATAAAATGGGTAAAAAAGTGAAGTTCCAACCTATCGATTGGAGCACAAAAGAAGCAGAGCTAAGCAGTGGACGCATTGACCTTATTTGGAACGGTTACACTATCACAGATGAACGTAAAAAGAAGGTTCTCTTCACAAAGCCATACTTAAAAAATGCACAGGTAGTTGTCACAAGAGCTGACTCAAACCTTTCTAAATTAGATGATCTTGAAGGCAAAGTGGTTGGTTTACAATCTCTTTCTTCTGCAGCAGATGCGTTAGACGCAGCTCCTATCAAATCTAAAATTAAAACTGTTACTGAGTTTGCTGACAATGTACAAGCTCTAACTGATCTTAAGAGCGGCCGTTTAGACGCCGTCGTTATTGATGAAATTGTAATCAATTATTATATGACAAAAGAGCAAGAGGCATTTAAAGTATTAGATGAATCTCTCGCTCCAGAAGAATATGGTATTGGTGTTAAAAAGGGAAATGACGCACTACTTAAAAAGCTACAAAAAGCACTTGATGATATGAATGCAGACGGCACTGCCGCTCAAATTTCTAAGAAATGGTTTGGCGAGGATAAAGTATTAAAATAATCTTTAACGAATAATGAGCAGAACAGGATTTCCTTTGGGAATCCCTGTTTTGTTTTTGGAGGAGCTTAACATGTCTTTGGATTATATCATTTCCATTCTTAAGCCGATGTTAGAAGGGGCACAGATGACCGTGCTTTTATTTTTCATCGCCATAGTGGTGTCCATTCCACTTGGATTTATCTTAACACTCGCTGTTGGCAGCCGGTTTAAGCCTCTATCCTTGATCGCAGAGGCCTATATCTATATCATGCGCGGTACACCGCTCTTGCTTCAGCTCCTATTTATCTGCTTCGGGCTGCCTATGATTCCAGTGGTCGGTGAGTACTTAGTATTAGACCGGTTCGTCGCAGCATGCTTAGGATTTATATTGAACTATGCCGCCTATTTTGCTGAAATCTTCCGCGGAGGTCTTCTCGCTATTGATAAAGGTCAATATGAGGCTTCCCAAGTCCTTGGACTAAATAAATGGCAGACATTGACGAGAGTGGTCCTGCCACAAATGTTCCGTATTGCTCTACCCGCAGTAGCAAATGAATCCGTAACATTAGTAAAAGATACTGCGTTACTCTATGCTGTTGCCGTACCTGAATTACTTCACTTTGCTCAAACTGCGGTTAACCGCGATTTTACGATTGTTCCTTTTTTTGTAGCAGGTATCATTTATTTGATTATGACATTGATTTTAACGATGTTCTTTAAATGGCTTGAGAAACGGTTCAAATTCGCATAGGAAGGAGTGGATACCATGGCAATCATTGAAATAACTAATCTTAAAAAATCATTTGGCAATTTAGATGTGTTAAAACAGATTTCCTTTAGCGTGGAAAAAAATGATGTAGTAGCGGTGATCGGTCCTTCCGGTTCTGGAAAAAGCACGATGCTCCGCAGTTTAGTCAATCTTGAACATATTGATGGTGGGAGTATTGCGGTCGCTGGCAGTTATCTTGTCAAGGACGGTATCTATGCTAAACCAAATGAAGTGAAACAAATAAACACCAAGATGGGAATGGTCTTTCAGCATTTTAACCTCTTCCCGCATCTGACGGTTAAGGAAAATTTAGAGCTTGCTCCAAGAATGTTGAAAAAGGAATCTCCCTCAGCTATTCAGAAAAGAAGACGTGAACTGCTTGAGAAAATTGGTCTTTCTGATCGAGCAGCTGCTTATCCGGCGAATCTCTCTGGCGGACAAAAGCAACGAGTAGCGATCGCTAGAGCGTTGATGATGAATCCGGAGATCCTCCTATTTGATGAACCGACTTCTGCTCTAGACCCAGAGTTGACCGGAGAGGTGCTACATGTAATGAAGGATTTAGCTCAAGAGCATATGACTATGATTGTGGTAACACACGAAATGGGATTCGCTAAAGAAGTGGCCAACCGAGTCATTTTTATGGATAACGGGGAGATTGTGGAATCTGGAGCTCCTGATGAATTGTTTACAAACCCACAAAACGAACGGACAAAAGCTTTCTTAAATCGAAGCTTAAAATAAATAAAATGTAAAAAACGGCTGAGATTTCAGCCGTTTTTTTCTTTAATCTGCTTAACACGTGGTATTAGTTTCTATTGCAACTACAGGTTGGGCTCATCGAATTTTCTTATTCTAGTTGCGCGAGTCTATGGGTAAAAGTAGTTTTTGGGTAACATAGACGCGGGCTATCGGCCCGAACTCTCTTGCAAATGATGATTTGGGTTTCATAGACGCTCTCTATGCGACCGTACTCTCTTGCTAAAGATGATTTGGGTCTCATAGATGCTCTCTACGCGACCGTACTCTCTTGCTAAAGATGATTTGGGTCTCATAGATGCTCTCTACGTGACCGAACTCTCTTGCTAAAGACGATTTCGGGTTCATAGACGCTCTCTATGCGACCGAACTCTCTTGCTAAAGACGATTTCGGGTTCATAGACGCTCTCTACGCGACCGAACTCTCGGACAAAAGGAGATTTCGGGTTCATAGACGCTCTCTATGCGACCGAACTCCCTTGCTAAAGACGATTTCGGGTTCATAGACGCTCTCTATGCGACCGAACTCCCGGACAAAAGGAGATTTCGGGTTCATAGACGCTCTCTACGCGACCGAACTCCCGGACAAAAGGAGATTTCGGGTTCATAGACGCTCTCTACGCGACCGAACTCTCGGACAAAAGGAGATTTCGGGTTCATAGACGCTCTCTATGCGACTGAACTCCCGGACAAAAGGAGATTTCGGGTTCATAGACGCTCTCTACGCGACCGAACTCCCGGACAAAAGGAGATTTCGGGTTCATAGACGCTCTCTACGCGACCGAACTCTCTTGCAAATGATGATTTCAGGTTCATAGACGCTCTTTACGCGTCTATCCAGTCTAAAGTTAAAATCAAAAGAAAAAGTGTATTACTATACTAAGCCGCACTTTCACTTTCCCCCGACATTAATCACTCCCCATAAAGTTATAAAAAATTTATAACAGAACCGCCCACCGCACCTACAATCACTACTACCCACGGAGGCAGCTTCCAATAGACCAACATACTAAAAAGAATCGCTGCAAAGGCAAAGTCGATCGGAGTAAAAATGGAACTCGTCCAGATTGGCTGGTAAAAGGCTGCAATGAGTATCCCTACAACGGCTGCATTGACACCCATTAGCGCCCCTTTGATCTTCGGATTTTGACGGAGAATATTCCAAAAAGGCAATGAACCTAACACAAGAAGGAATGCGGGTAAAAAAATTGCTGCTGTTGCAAGGATTCCCCCCTTCCAGCCATTGATAACCGCACCTATGTAGGCAGCAAAGGTGAAAAGTGGGCCTGGGACCGCTTGTGCTGCACCATAACCGCTTAGAAATTCTTCTTTCGATAGCCACCCAGTCGGTACAAACTCACGTTCAAGTAAAGGAAGGACCACATGTCCACCACCAAACACGAGTGAGCCCGAGCGATAAAAACTGTCAAACAACGCCACCCAGTGAAAAGAAGTTACTTGCCTTGCGATAGGTAATAGAATCAGCAGACCGAAAAACAACACTAAACACATGACCGCAAACCGCTTTGAAATAGGAAAATCCAACGTAGCATCCGCCTGCTCGATTTCGTGTTTTTTGTAAATCAGTAATCCTGCCACACCAGCTAAGATAATTACACCGACCTGTGTGTAGGCCGTTTGCCAGATTAACGTACCTACCAGGGCAAACAAAGCAATGGCTTTCCGATTGAGATCAGGTGTTAGCTTTTGGGCCATCCCTAAGACCGCATGGGCCACCACGGCCACGGCTACAATTTTTAACCCATGGATCCAGCCGCTATCATGTATTTGCAGTCCTTGAAGTATGATGGCAAAAAGAACTAAAGCAATGACTGATGGTGCAGTGAATCCAAGAAATGCTACTAGCCCTCCGAGAAAGCCGCCGCGTAGGACACCGATTCCAATCCCAACCTGACTGCTCGCTGGTCCAGGCAAGAATTGACACAGTGCCACCAAATCCGCATAGCTTTTTTCATCAATCCATTTTCTCTTTTGAACATATTCCTCATAAAAATATCCTAGGTGGGCAACCGGCCCTCCAAATGAGGTGAGACCCAGCCTTGTCGAGACTAACAGAATCTCAAGCAGAGAATTCCCCTTGTTATTTGACACAACGTACAACCTCCAATTTTCCAAACGAACTATGTTTAGTATACATTTTTACATACTAAAAAAAGAAGAACCGGTGGCCCTTCTTAACCAAAAATTTACCTTGTAATATATTTCACCGCATAAGAAGCCAGCTGAACTCTGTTCTCTAATTCTAGTTTCTCTAATAAATTCTTTATATGATTTTTCACCGTGTTTTCCGCAATAAAGAGCTTTTCAGCTATTTGTTTATTGGTTAACCCCTCTGAAACCAACAGAAGAATCTCTTTTTCTCTGGGAGTTAACGAACTAATAGCAGGCGCATTTTGCGTATCCCGTTCCCGAAATTGATAGAGAAGCTTCCCCGCTAAATCCCTTGTCGCTTCGTTCGATCCATCGACCATAGAATGGAGATATTGCAGCCAATCATCGGGGTCCATATTTTTCAATAAATAGCCCTGAGCCCCATATTGAATTGCAGTAAAAAGATCTCCTACATTATCGGAAACACTGAGAATGATCACTTTTATAAAAGGGTATTTTTCCTTGATGATCTTTGTTGCTGATAAACCATCCAACACAGGCATTTCGATATCGATTAATAAGAGATCGGGAAGATGTTCACCACACAGCTCAATCGCTTCTTTCCCATTCCTCGCTTGCGCAACAACAGAAAACTGCATTTCTTCTTCAAGAATGGCCATGATTGCTTGCCTGGCATGAGGATGATCGTCAGCAATTACCAGTCTATATGGAACCATCATTTTCCTCTCCCTTTTATCACGATTTTCGTCCCTCTTTTGCTCTCAGAATGAATGTCAATCACCGCATCAATTTTATGAACTCTCTCTTTTAACATCACGAGACCGTATTGATTGAATGGAACATCTATTGGCGAAAAACCGATACCATCATCTTCAATAGACATTTCCCAACCGTCATGTGACGTAGACAAAGTAAAAATGGCTGTTTTGGCTTTCGAGTGCTTTCTTATATTGGTAAAGGCTTCTTGTACGATTCCAAATAACTGAACTTCTTCAGAGGCGGTGAAGTATCCTTCCTCCATTTGAACCGAGACCCTCGCCTCAATACCAGAGACCGTACTCCATTCATTCAACCAGTGCTCCACTCTCTTTGGAAAAGACATCATATCTGTCGGGTTCATTCTAAGGTTGTAAATAGCCTGCCTGACATGCGAATCAATGGAATTGACTAGACCGTTCGCTTCGTTTATTTTTCCCTTTTTCAAATTCACCTTTAGCAAAAATAAGGTCTGGGCAATGTTATCATGTAATTCTTTGGCAAGCCTTTCTCTCTCTTCATAAATGGCCCGCATTTCCCTCTCTGTTGCCAGCCTTTGATTTTTCTCATCAATCATCTTAAATAACCAAGTCGAAAATACGTAAGAAACGGCTAATGTTAGCAGGATAATTAAATAATTTCCAGTCGTCATCGACAGCTTGTGCAGGAGGGCATGGTGTCGGATCAGTTCAAATCCACCAATAAGAAGAGGCGGTATTAGAATGGCCATGATTTTTAACGATCGATAGGACATCTGCTGCCCCTCCTTTCCTATTTCTTCTACCTCAATTAAAGCATAGTCGCTTCTAATCTTCTAATTGACGATAACGGCTTAACAGGTCTACCATAAATCGTTCAGGATCTACATGATCATTCTTTATAGCCTCTACCATTTTTCCATTTTCCATAAAAATCACTTGGTCGCCTACTTCTGCGGCAACATCCATCATATGGGTGGAAAAGATAATCGTCGTTCCACTGTTCTTAATTTCTTTTAACAGCTCAATAAATACATTTATCCAATAAGGGTCTAACCCATTTGTCGGTTCATCCAGAATAAGGACAGCAGGGTTGGCCATCCACGCCTGACCAAACAAAAGCCTCTGACGCATTCCCTTAGATAAATGCTTTATTTGTTCATTCTTTTTCAATTCTAATCCTAGCGTGAGTATCACTTCTTCTACTCGGCTAGCCGGCACCTTTCGAAAGTTTCCATAAAAGGTTAAAAACTCTTTAACGGTCATCGTTTCCTGAGCAAAAAACTCATCCGGCATATATCCAATGGACGATACATAGTTCTTTCGATCCTTCATTACATTCACCTGGTTAATTATAACCGTTCCCTCACCGGGTGATGAAATTCCTGCAAGAATATGAAGCAGCGTACTTTTGCCTGCCCCATTTCCTCCACATAAAACAATGCATTCTCCTTCCTCTGCAAAGAGCGAAAAAGGGTGAAGGGCTACTTTCTTTTTAAACCCTTTTGATACTTCTCTTATTTCAAGGCATCTAGTCACTGCATTCTCCTCCTTCTTAACATGAGAATGGCAAAAGCAGCCAGAACCAATTGATACACGATTATATACATGAGTAGAATCATCCATCCAGCTCGAGAGTGAAATAAGTGAACAATGGAATCATAGGATTGACCAAATATCGCACCGCTATCCCACTGTATTACTAGGAAGACGCGTAAAAACTCAGCAGGATTTAGAAGGGTCGCCACCTTCATAAGTGGATCAATCATTGGATATGGAAAGAGACCTAAAATTGCAATGAGTGCAGTAGGCCAAATCATTATGAAAAAGAACCATAAGGCCACAGATAACATTAATGCCTTCCATCTTGTTTTCGCGATTGCTCCAAGCACAAGTCCAAGGAGTAAAAAAACATAGATAAGTAGTAGAGCGAACAGAAAGATTCCCATCACCCATTGAATTGATAGATGGATGCCTGCTGCTAATCCAATCAGCATGCTTATGCCATAGCTAAGAGTAAATACAACGATTTGGGCTGCAAGCAGTCCGGTAAATTTACCAAATAGATAGACAGGGATGCTGACTGGATACGTACAAAGAAGAGCCCACTGTCCATTTTCCATTTCATTCGCAATCGAAAAGGAACCAATGATCATCATGAATAACGGGATTAAATAAAGCAGGATATTCACAATGGTTCCTGTTATATTGGTAAACTCAGAAATCCCTGTGTTTGTACGTTCTAGTAAAAACAAAAGAGAAAAAACCAACACCCACAGAAGTAGAAAAGTATTATAGGAGCGTTGCCTAGTCATCGACTTCCATTCAGAAAACCATAAGTTTTTCATCATTCGCTTCCTTTCAAGCAAAGAGACAATCCTCACCGACTGTCTCCATGCCTAATCTCCGAATTCTATTATCAATGGCTATTTTCAGAATGGTCCATATCCATTCCTTCTTTTCCACCATCCATTTTCATTTTCATCATTTTTTCCTTCATTTCCTTGACCATGTCTTCGTTTCTTTCCCAAGAATGGTCATTAAGTTTGTCATGGCTTAATAAGATCCCACCGTTTTTGTTGATGAATGATTCTGCATCCTTTTTATCTGAAAAAGCAATCACATTATAAGCCATTGGTGTTTTAATAGGCTTGTCGTATACAAATGAAGCCTTCTCAGGATCAATCCATTCCTTTGTTTGATAGTCCTTTACGAAAGAGTTTGCTATTTTTTGATCTTTATTTTCATTCATCCAGCTGTACATACAACCAATATCATCAAATACGATTGCTTTACCGTTTTCAAGAATAATTTCAGTAGAAAATTGATTATCCTTAACTGCCATATGGCAGATTTCACACTTATCAGTTTTTTCGTTTATCACAACAGGTTTGGTTTCTTCCTTTCCACAACCCGAGATGAGTATTAAAGAAATAACTGTTAACAGCATTATTTTTATAACATTCGTTTTCATGCTTTTTTCCTCCCTAAATATATAATGAATAGACTACTAGAAATCATGAATAGACTTATAATCCACAAGAGTACAGAATGTGGTTCTGTTGTAGCTGATTGCTTACCTTCCATGTTCATAAGTGGTGCTTGATCCTTGACTAGCATACGATCAGGACTTTTCAACATTTTTTGCAGCACGACAAGGCCAGGGTGTTGGAAGAATAACTGATACGGAGGTGTCTCCCTTGCAAGATTTAGAAAGTAGGGGTCGGCGCTATATCGAATATTACTCATTCCATCCCCATCTGTATCAAGCTTCCAAGCGGCATCCCAATAGTTCCTTTGTATCGTATTGTCTGGCGCCTTTGTTGCCTGTATGTCATTCACGTTACTGACAAATAGATTGTACTCCATTACGTTGCTTTTGATTTTATTCATTTGTGTGCCTACGAAATTGGCAATAAACTTGTTGTTCTTCAAAGTATTCCCGCTTGAATTTTCCATAAAAAGACCGACGCGATTATGTGAGATTTCATTATCCTCAATGGTAGATTGATGGACATCATAGAGCAGCAACCCTTGAGCATTCACATTTTGATTGTTTTCAATCAACTTATTTTCTTTCATGATGGAATGATGGGTGCCCATAATCATAGCACCTGAAAAATTGTTCTTCGACAAATTTTGAATGAGCGTGATATTGTCGGAAAACATCACGTGCATCCCATACCTTGAGTTTTGAATGGTATTACCAATAAAGGTATTATCATGACTGTTCTCCATGTAAAACCCGTCTTCGACTTGGTTGATCATTATTCCTTCGAACCGATTATGATGGGATTCCCACAGGTCAAATCCAGTGTTTTTCCCATTACCAGATAGGTTTATACGAAAAAAATGGGACTGTTCTACTTTTTCCAACTGAATTCCTTTATGACTGGTTTGAATCGAAAGGTTCTCAAGTCGATGATGCTTTCCACTGATGAGAATCATTGATTTTCCTTTATCCTTTTGACAGTTCTCTATTTTTAAGTCTTTAAGGGTTACATTGTTCCCTGTTATTGTCACTGCTGGTTTAGTGGAGCAGGTTTTAATGACTGTTCCGTTTCCCCCTACTAAGACGACAGACTTGTTGATGAGAATAGCTTCATGATAGGTTCCTGCCTTCAGTCTGACAGTTCCTCCTTCTGGGGCAGCATTAATTAGTGATTGAAGAGAAATTTGAGCTGTAGCCTCCCTTCCTCCTACCAAACTAAACATCCCTATAAATAACAACAGTTTCACTAAAACTCTCATATCAATAGATTCCTTCCTGAGAAACATGGCCACGTTTTTCAAAGTTTAAGAGAGTGTAAGGTATAACATGTTATAAGGTACTTTATAAGAAGGGAATTTTCTATGACTCGGTGGGGCTATTTTTTCTCATAAATTTGAACGCTCTTAGTCAACTCCTAAATCAAATAGAAAAACCAACCAATCCTATTGAATGGGATTGGTTGGTTCTTCGGTTAGGAGTTCCTGCAGGGAGTGTTTTCGAATAGCTAAAACAAGGTCTGCCAGGAAGTATAAACCAACCGCAGACCAGATCCAGCCCCAATAAAAAGCGATACCCTCATATAAAAAAACGATTTGCGGATGAACCCACTGTATACAAATGAACGATAAGATTCCCCAGCATATTGAAAAAGGTAAACAGATATGGCCGTGAAGCTGTAGTGGAGTATCTGAATAATCCCACCATTGCTTATGAAAAAGCTTTTGCAGTAATGCACCACTTACATATTCCACTAGTGTTGGAATCGTAACACAGAGGAACAAAACAAGTGCCCAATGTGTTTTTGGTGAAATCAAATAAACCAAAAGGATTGGTGCAAAACCGTACATCGGTTTAAACGGTCCATATAAAAAATTCTCTTTGAAAAATTTTTGTTTCGTGAAGAAGCTGTAGCTATTCTCAAGCAGCCAGCCAATGAATGAATATGCCGTGAAATAAAACAAGATTCTCGTAGCTCCTTCTACACTAAACCACTCCAAATAACTGAATTCAATACCAGTTAAAATGCTCGGACTCATGGCTAAACCACCTTTCTTGGTTTAAAAATTTCCACCTATAGGATTAACTCCTCCGTTTCCAAATATACACAAAAACACCTAAGTATTTCTCCAACTGAAGTGCTGTAGAAAAATTAGCAAAACCACTGTTTCGTAATAGATAATCAACACATTGTCGTTTATTGTTTATTGCTTCTATCTCTCCACGTTGTAAAATAAAGACATACACGGTCAACATCCGAGGAGGAATGATGGATGGAATCAACTATACAAGTAAATCAAGTCAGTAAAAGCTTTGGAAAAAAACCAGTATTGAGCGATGTAACCCTAACGATTGAAAAAGGACAATTGTTTGGATTTATCGGTCCTTCAGGAGCTGGCAAAACGACTCTCGTTAAAATGATCGTTGGGATGGAAAAAGCAGATACGGGGTCCATTCATGTACTAGATCAAAAGATGCCTAACCTTGGCCTGCTTCAAGACATCGGTTATATGGCACAATCTGATGCCTTATATGTGGATTTAACGGGTGAAGAAAACTTAAAGCTATTTGCTTCCCTTTATAAGCTAAAAAAGGCTGAGCAGAAACAAAGGATTGCTTATGTGGCAGACTTAGTCAATTTAACAGACGACCTAAAGAAACGAGTAGCTGCTTATTCAGGGGGAATGAAACGGCGCTTGTCCCTTGCCATCGCGTTAATCCAGGACCCAAAAATCTTAATCTTGGATGAACCGACTGTGGGCATCGATCCTGAATTAAAACTGTCGATTTGGAAGGAATTCTTACGATTAATAGAGGAAGAGCAAAAAACGATTATCGTGACCACACATGTCATGGATGAAGCGGAAAGGTGCGATTATGTCGCAATGGTTCGGAATGGCCGTATATTAACAAGCGGTTCTCCAATGGAATTAAAGGCGGCATATGGGACAGATAATTTTGATGAAGTATTCTTACGAGCGGGGGTAAAGCAATCATGAGAGTCGCAGCATTAATTAAAAGAATCTGTCAGCAAATGTTACGGGACAAAAGAACTTTGGCTCTATTATTAGTTGCTCCCTTATTAATCTTAACCCTGATGTATTTTTTATTTAACGGGAGCACCGTGGAACCTAAATTAGGTGTAACTGGTGTAGATCATCAGCTAGTCAACGTTCTAAAAAAGGCAAACATAACGGTTAAATCTTATGATAATGTAACAGGAAAAACTGTCGTTAATGATGATCTTGATGGCTTACTGAAACAGAAAAATGGCCAGTTTACATTAACCTTATTAAATGATGATCCATCTGCAGCGAAGGGATTACAAATGAAGGTGAACCAGGCGATTGCCGGACAGTCTCAGGCTAAATTAATACAGCAAAATCCAACGGCAGCCAAAATGATGCAGACTACCATAAAAACAAAATTTGTGTATGGTGATAAAAATACGATTTTCTTTGATGTCCTAAGCCCTATTTTAGTTGGATTTTTTGTTTTCTTTTTTGTCTTTATTATTTCTGGTATTGGACTGTTGCGCGAACGAACCACCGGCACATTAGAACGACTGATGTCCACGCCAATTCGTCGGTGGGAAATTGTCACCGCCTACTTAATCGGTTATGGCATTTTCGCTGTCATTCAAACGATTATTGTTGTCTTTTATTCTATCAACATCCTAGACATCGTACTAGTCGGGTCGGTTTGGAATGTATTGTTGACTAATTTATTGCTGGCATTGGTTGCTTTGTCACTAGGAATCCTATTATCCACCTTCGCAGCATCGGAGTTTCAAATGATGCAATTCATTCCGATCGCCGTTATTCCACAGGTATTTTTTGCAGGTATTTTTCCCATTGAGGGGATGGCTAATTGGCTTCAAGGTGTAGCCAAAATTATGCCGATGTATTATGCCGGGGATGCCTTAAAAGGTGTGATGTATAGAGGTTCTAGTATTGGCGATATCAGTGGTGACCTGCTGGCATTGGTCATCTTTGCAGCTATTTTCGTCATCTTAAATATCTTTTCCCTGAAGAAGTATAGAAAATTATGAGTACAATAAAAGCCAAAGGATTTCGTTCCTTTGGCTTTTAATATCATTATTTTAAACTATCCAATTTTCGCATCATACTTATGCTCGTCTGGAACAAAGAGGATTCCAAGTTCATGGTGATCACCTTCGAAAAGTGCACGTTGGACGAATCGAACCTCTCCATTTGTATCAAGGACGTCAAGCTTACAATGGGCGCGGTTCTTCTGCAATGCTTCATAGAAGGTGGTTTCATCTCGAACTTGAGATCCATTTACTTTTGAAATAATCTCTCCAACTTTTAGCCCCATTTTACTTGCTGGCGATTCTGGGATAATTCCAATAATCATCAAGCCATGATTCTTTTTTGAAAAGTAAAACGGAAGATTATCATCCTTCAGTACAGACATTAACGTAATGAATTCCCGGCCAATCACAGCAATTGCAGCGATAACGATGGATGATAACGGGTACCAATAGCCCACAACCGATAGAATGGAAATGAAAACGCCAAGAACCATAACTCTTCGACCGTGAAGTTGTATCGCTTCTCTTGGGAGCATTCCCTTAATCTGTTGGTGAAAGCCAATGGCAAACGGTACAAGGATAAATGTGTATTCTTTTGCACCCAGGTGAAATACTGGCCACCATTCAAATGGAAGCTGTAGAGCATCACCAGGAATAAGCAGGAACACGGGAAGCATCCAAAGCCGCTTTACTTCATGAACGCCTACACTTTGGCCGCGTTTGCTGATGGCTAACTTAGGAGATGTTCCCTTACTACCATTTTTTAAAATAAGAATTCCTTCAACTACTAGCAATAGTCCCATTAGAATCACAACAGATGGGTATATCCTGTCACTAATAGAATGAAAAGCCTTCGAAAAAAGCGGGATTGACCAATTATTTTCAGCCATTAAGATAATGGTGAAAAATGCTGCTCCAACCGTATAAACGGGCGACATCAGTCGAACATTGGTTGTTAATGACCAAATGAACGTAAAACCAGCAATAAGAAGGATTGCTGCGAATGGTACGGTGATCCCTGCTGCTACGACGAGCACGGATAGGATAAGACCGGCCAAGATTCCAGGCGGAAATAGCTGTCGCAGTTCATAATAGGCATCATGCGCCCGAATATGGAAGTTTTTTCGCTCACGTTTCACCCTCATTACGCCTAGGATTCCTGATAGGAAAACGAGATAGTATAAAACAGGATGAAGAAATAACTTGCCTGTTCCTTTGAGTAATTCCACAAGCCATATTTGCACCAATTCCTGTCACCTGCCTCTATTAAAGTTTCTAGTAAATAAAATCTCTTAACGATTATTTTACCAAATTACAGTCATAAAACATATTGCTAGTTTATTAAAAAAGTAAAAATGTCGTAACATTCTAGATTTTCGTAAATATGGGCAGGACTATTGACGGATTCCGCCAATTTTCGATGGAATTCCGCGTCATATTGGCGGATTTCCGCGCATCAAGCGACTATTTCCGCGGAAATCCTCCTTTATTCCGCCAACTTTGTCATTTATTCCACCAGTAGAGATATGCACAAATCGAGTAGAGGGAAAATAGGATTATTTTCGCCCCTCTCACACCACCGTACGTACGGTTCCGTATACGGCGGTTCAATTTATATTACAGTGTGTACTTTTAGATAATGTTCTAAAGCAGAGGGA
>JBDOMM010000024.1:0-357679 GCA_039832695.1 Bacillus sp. (in: firmicutes) | reverse complement strand
CCACTAGTCGAGCAGCTTGTGTTTTATATTCCTTATCAAAATGTTTCCCCACTCTGAACACGTCCTTTATTTCGGTTAATTTTCATTATAACCCAATTTAACGTGTCCGTTTTTTAGTCTATACTCAAAACAGCTGGAAAAACGAAAGAAAGGTTTCCTATGAGGGCTCTACGCGACCGAAACAGCTTGAAAAACGAAAGACAGGTTTCCTATGAGGGCACTACGCGACCGAAACAGCTGGAAAAATGAAAAAAAGGCCTCGTATGACCTTTAGTGGTCTTTTTGTTATAACATTTGCAGTGGGAAATAACCTTCTATATCATGGGGTGTAAAGATATATTTTAAAGGAGGCACTTAAGATGACAATAGAAGTGGGCTTTATCGGTCTTGGTAATATGGGCCAACCAATGGTTTTGAATCTATTAAAAGCAGGATATACGGTAAAGGTGTATAACCGTACACCTAGTAAAGCCGTTGCTGTAGTGGAAGCAGGGGCTCAGCAGGTGAATAAATTATGTGATGCAGTTACCACTGGTGGAATCGTGATTACCATGGTGTCGAACGACCAAGCACTCGAGGAGATTGTCTTGGGACCTGATGGATTTGCTGAAAAGTTAGGTGCTAGTGGTATTCACTTATCAATGAGCACCGTATCTCCTGAGACATCAAAGAAACTAGCAGCGTCTCATCAACAGCATGGCAGTTATTACGTAGCTTCCCCAGTTTTTGGACGACCCGAGGCAGCTGCAGCTCAAAAACTAAATATCCTATCATCTGGTCCATTTGAAGCTAAAGAGCGTGTCAAGCAAATGCAAGAAGCTCTAGGGCAGCGGATTTTTGATATTGGTGAAGAACCTGGTGCAGCCAATGTGATAAAGCTGGGTGGTAACTTTATGATTATGGCTGCCATGGAGGCGATGGCAGAGTCCTTTAATTTAGCAGAGAAAAATGGAATTGATCGAGAGCTAGCTGCAGAGGTATATGCGTCAACCTTATTTAACTGTACAGTCTATCAAGGATACGGTCACATGATTGCTAAGAAAAGGTTTGAACCTGCTGGTTTTCAACTATCACTTGGTCTAAAAGATTGCAATCTTGTCCTGGATGAAGCAAACGCAACAAAAACCCCGATGCCACTTGCTAACTTAGTACATAATCGTCTCCTTGCTTCTGTAGCAAAGGGCCGAGAGAATCAAGACTGGTCAGCCTTAACTAGAATTTCGATGGAAGAGGCCAGACTAGAATAAATTATGTAAGGAGTAGGAGGACCCAAAATAACACAAGAAATATGCAGCGTTTTGAAAAAACGCTTAAACAAAATAAAATAGAAAAGCTACTCAGGTTATGATGGAAAATAGGATTTCGTCCCGTCATAACTTGGTAGCTTTTTTTATATAAATGAATCGTTTAGTAATCTGATTTTTCAGAAAGAAATACGAGGCTGTTTTGAATATGCGGTTTGAATTTTTCCCTTTGGTTTTTCCAAAATGTATGGAAGATGCTCTGTATCCTTGATTGAAAAGCCGAATTAATAGGTCGAAGTTCATTATTTTATATAGATTAAATGCAGTTCCATTTACTGTTTTAACCATAAAATAAGAAGTGGTTGTGTTATTTTCTCCCCCAGAATCTTTTTCGTAAAAGAGTGTCTCAGTTACATCCTGCCATTTGTAGTTATGAACATTGGTACCTTTCCTTTTATTTACAACGGTTACACTAAAACCTGTATCATAACAAGAAACCTTGGTGTCATTAGCTAAAAATCGCATTAATAAAAAAATGGTAACTCCTAAAACAATGAAAATTAAACCTAGCAAAAGATGAAAAAACATAATGCCAATCCCGATTACTCCAAAAATCACTCCTAGTATAATCGATGTTTTTGAAGACGTGTTATTTACGAATTCATTGGTCATAAAAATCACCCCTTAGTAGAAAAGATATGCTTTCCCTCGTTCAAAATGACACCTTTAGTCCGTTTCTTATATTAAAAACCACAAAACCATCAGGTTACTCATAATTTTATTATGTAAACTATTATTTCCATATATAAATACAAGCTACCTTATGGGCAGCTTGTATTTTTTAAACATATTAAAATACCAATTCTTCTTTATCAGTGTTTATTAATTGTAATAGATGACGAACAGCATAGGCGAAACCATCTTCATCATTTGTTTTTGTAATGAGATCGGCTTTTTGTTGAACATGAAGTGGGGCATTCCCCATTGCAACCGATGTGCCGGCCACCTCAAACTGTGCCAAATCGTTGCCGCCATCACCAAATGCAATAATTTCTTCAAACGAAAGGTTCATCATCTGTTGGTAACGTAATAAAGCCTTGCCTTTATGTGCTTCATTTGATGTAATCTCAACATTATTTGGAAAAGATGATGCCATGGATATTGGAAATTTGCCAGCTAATGCAGTTTTAATTTCGTCTACACGCTCTTGTTGCTCAGGATGAACCAAAGCAATTACTTTATAGATTTTTAATTGTTCCTTTTCCAAAATTTCATCATAATTGAATTCTTGAAAAAGAATATTTAGTTCTTCTTTACTTTTTCCATGTAAAGGAGGCAAGGTAGACGGAAAACCACCATAATTGGTATAAACGAGAATTCCTACGTCAAGCCCTTTTAAAATTGTAAACATTTCTTGATAAATGGAAACAGGAAGAGTTGCTTCATACATTACTTCTCTCGATGCAGAATATAAAACCGAACCATTGATACAAAAGATAGGAACCTCCATATTTTGTATTGCAGGTAATTTAATCACATCAGCGTATGCACGGCCTGTATTTAAGATCACGCAGTGCCCTTGTTCTTGCAATTCGTTTAACACTTCCACATTCTTTTCAGTAATTTCATGCTTGGAATTTAATAATGTACCATCTAGATCTATTGATAAACATTTCATGGTTGCCAAAAATCCTTTCCATTCTTCTCTATAAACTACTATATCAGAATTTATACTAAAAGTGGGTTACCAAAATTTATGGTGTCTAAAAGCATAAGATGAAAAAAGTTATTAATACTAATTCCGAATAACACATAAAAAGGAGAAAACACTCATGAAAAAGAAGATAATAACTATTACTATCATTTTCTTACTTTCCATGGTCAGCACTATGAATGTTGATGCACAGGTGAGAACACCAGTAAAGAAGATATGTATAACAGAGTCTGTCATCAATTTAAAATATCCAATGCAAAAACTGTGGGTAGAACATGCCTGGTGGACACGAG
Organism: Bacillus sp. (in: firmicutes); assembly: GCA_039832695.1. GTDB lineage: Bacteria > Bacillota > Bacilli > Bacillales > Cytobacillaceae > Neobacillus. The sequence goes on along the minus strand of JBDOMM010000024.1, from coordinate 354,428 downwards.
AATTTATAGTTTCAAATCTAGCAGGGCTTAAGGATCAAAATGTTGTTCTAGATAGACTACTGAAAAATCAAGAAGATCTAGGAAATATCATAAAACCTTATTATGGCCAAGAGGCAGGAAAAAAGCTTACGACTTTATTGAAGGAACATATTATGATAGCTGGTAAGATAATCGAGGCAGCCAAAAAAAATGATCAAGCCAGTCTGGAAAAATTTAATAAAACCTGGTATCAAAACGCAGATGAAATTGTAGCATTTCTAACAAGTGCAAACCCTAATTGGTCTAAAAAAGTATTAACAGAAATGTTTTATACGCATTTAAAGTTAACAGCAGATGAAGTAGTGGATCGCTTAAAAGGGGATTGGGCTGGTGATATAAAAACAGCTGATACGAACGAAGAACACCTTATCCATATGGGCGAAATACTAACTGATGGGATCGTAAAACAGTTTCCAGATAAGTTTAAGTAAACATGAAAGTAAAATACACACGAGATTTGTTAAAACATTTCTCGTGTGTATTTTTTTGGAAAAAGATATAATATAGTAACAAATTTAAGAATAAAATCTTGGAGATAAGTTTAGGGGGAGAGTTTTTGCAACAAAATTTTATTAAAATGAACCAAGGAAAAAATAATTGGAAAAGGTATTTATTATCATTTGTTATTATAATATTTTTCATTTTCTTAGGGTCGATTATGTACATGTTTGCTTTAAGTGTATTCGCTGAGGCAGATGGTGATCCAAATTCTTATTTCGATAGATTTGAATTTGTAGGTGTTCATGTTAATCCGCTCTATGATTTTGTTTTGACACATATTAATTATGTTTTTTGGGTGCTGGGTTTTGTTATTACCATAAGGCTGATTCATAATCGATCATTCAAAACTCTTATAACTCCTAACCAAAAAATAAACTGGAGGAGAATTTTTTGGGGATTCAGCATATTTTTTTGCTTAGTTTCCGGAACGACATTAATTGATTTTATATTAAATCCAGGAGATTATTCATTCAATAATATTAAATTCGAGGATTTTCTTCAGCTATTTTTCTTTGTTTTAATCTTAACACCATTGCAAACTACGGCGGAAGAGGTGTTTTTTAGGGGCTACCTAATGCAGTGGTTTGGGAGAAAGATTAATCATTCTCTATTATTATCAATAATTGTTGGCACTATTTTTGGTATGCTTCATTTCAGTAACCCGGAAATGAACTATTCAGCTTTTTTTGTCGGTAGTGATTATGTACTTTCTGGTATCGTATGGTGTTACATAACTGCGAAAACTAATAGTGCAGAAATAACGATTGGTGCTCATGCGGCAAATAATATGTTTCTTGGTTGGTTTTTAACCATGGATGATGCAGTCTTTGGAAAAATTCCATCCTTATTTGTTGTAAGTGATATTAATCCACAAGTCTCCTTGTTATGGACTATCATTACTCTATTCGTTTTTACGACTTTTGCAATTAAAAGATATGGAACAGATTAGTGGATTTAATTTTATTTGGAAGAAGTATGAGAGAACAAACCATTGCCCAAGAAGAAAAGCTGACTCGAAACAGTCAGCTTTTCTTCTTAGTTAAATAGTTACTACGTGTCAGCTTACCCGCGTCTTCCGCCTCGGCCACCACGTTTTGTTTCTGTGTTACGTTTAAGTGAAGATAAATTTTCTTCACTAGACTTTAAAAACTTGGCCATTTTATCTTCAAATGATTCTTTAGGTTTGAAATTACTTTTTGGACGAAAGTCTTTTGAACGGCTTTCAGATCTTCCTTGCCTTGCAGGGCGTTGTGAATAAGAAGAGGTTTGACTTTCAGGTCTCTCGATTGCTTTTTTGATAGATAAGGCAGTTTTTCCGTCTTTTTCACTAATTACTTTTACATCAACCATGTCACCAACTTTAAGGTGGTCATTAATATCCTTAACATAGCTTTCCGCAACTTCACTGATATGCACAAGACCTGTTGTGCCTCCAGGTAATTCAACGAATGCTCCAAAATTAGTGATTCCTGTTACTTTTCCTTGTACTTTGCTGCCTATTTCAACTGACATAGAAATATATTTCCCCCTCAATAATGTTAAAACCACTTTATTATAACAAATAATTTGAAGGAATAAAATCCTTTTACTTATATAGAGATATTTAAGAAATATTTACTAAAATCCGACAAAAATCTATACCACTTCCTTTTTTGATTAAAAGACTGTCGATAAAAAAAGGATGCTCTTCACAAAGATGTAACATGCAGACCGCTGAAATGGAAAATTGAGGTGATAATAGAGGTGTAAGCTAAAATCAGCTAACAAGAAGCATGAAGAAGTCCATCAAAAATAAGAAAAAGGAGGAGAGCAATGAATAAACCAAGCTGGATAGCCATGATTTTAGCGGGAGGAAGAGGGACGAGACTAAATCTATTAACAAAAACAATTGTAAAACCAGCTGTACCCTTTGGTGGTAAATATCGCATCATTGATTTTGCCTTAAGTAATTGTATAAATTCAGATATAGAAACAGTAGGAATTTTAACACAATATAAGCCACTTGAATTACATTCCCATATTGCTCATTGTAATAATAGAAGGCTTGCAGAACGTTATGGGGAATTAACAATCCTTCCACCATACCAAAAGGATGATTTGGGAATAGATTGGTATGAGGGGACATCCCATGCAGTATTTCAAAATATTCATTTCATAGAACAAAATAATCCGGACTATGTCCTAATTCTTTCGGGAGACCAAGTCTACAAAATGGACTACAGAGAGATGCTGGAACAGCACATTGAAACAAATGCAGATTGTACTATTGCTGTTATGGAAGTTCCTTGGGAGAGTGCAAATCAATTTGGGATCTTAGAGATTGAGAGAAGTACAAATAAAATTTTATCGTTTAAGGAAAAACCTATTAACCCTACTACAAATTTAGCATCGATGGGGATTTACCTTTTTAAATGGACCATTCTAAAAAATGCTTTGATTAAAGAGGAACAAAAGGAATTTACTCACAGAGATTTCGGTAAAGATATTATCCCTTCTATGATTAATAATGGGTTATATTTATCTACCTATCATTTTCATGGGTATTGGAGAGATGTAGGTACGGTTAGAAGCTTTTGGGAAGCAAATTTGGATCTTTTGGACAAAGAGAAAAATATTTTTCAACAAAGTCCTGAATGGAGTGTTTATTCTGTCGATAATAATGAGCCTCCTTCATATTTTGATGAATGTGCAAGAGTGTACAATAGTTTAATAAGTGATGGCTGTGAAATTAGCGGTTCAGTTGAAAGGTCAGTTTTATTTAACGGTGTGAAAATCAGGAAGGGAGCTCATATAAAGAATTCAGTCATATTGCCTTATACGGTAGTGGGAGAAAATGTATGGCTAGAAAATTCGGTAGTCGGAAGTCAATCATTTATCAAGAAAGGGGTAATAATTGGGTCAAAAACACCGGAGGAGTATTTAATGGTAGTAGGGAACCAAGTTACGGTTGACCCTGGCAATGAAGAGGTTGAATTCAGAAAAAATGTTAAATCAGTTGTTTCTTAAACGAAAGGTAAGAAGGCAAGCCATCCTCTGGCTTGCCTTTATATTTGAACAAATCATAAAAAATTGATGTTATCCGCGTCTTCCGCCTCGACCACCACGTTTTGTTTCTGTATTTCTTTTAAGAGAAGACAAATTTTCTTCACTTGCCTTTAAAAACTTTGCCATTTTATCTTCAAACGATTCCTTTGGTTTGAAATTGCCTTTTGGACGGAAGTCTTTAGAACGGTTTTCGGATCTTCCTTGGCGTGGCGGGCGTTGTGAATACGATGATGTTTCAGGTTTATCTATCGCTTTTTTGATGGAAAGGGCAGTTTTACCATCCTTTTCACTAATTACTTTCACTTCAACCATGTCGCCAACTTTTAAATGGTCATTAATATCTTTTACATAGCTTTCCGCAACTTCGCTTATATGTACTAGACCTGTTGTACCTCCTGGTAATTCAACGAATGCTCCAAAATTAGTGATTCCTGTTACTTTTCCTTGGACTTTGCTGCCTACTTCAACTGACATGAAATCTATTTCCCCCTCAATAGTGTTAAAACTACTTTATTATAACAAATTCTCAAGGGAAATAGAATTAGTCGGGGTTATTTTTCCCGCTTTTTTTAGTATTTTAGGTAAAAACCTGATAAATCCTTTAAAATGTTGAAATTTATTTGCTGTTTACATTAGGTAGATTGGCTGGCAAGCTATTTTGTAATGCATTATGTTCTTCATCCGTTAACGGGACAAGTGGTAAACGAACCCCTCCCACATGGACTCCTACTATATTTAGTGCTGCTTTTACAGGTGAAGGACTAGGTGCAGCAAATATCGCTCTCATTATTGGAAGTAAGTTACGATGAGTTGCAGCAGCTTCATTAATAGCACCATTTTTAAATTGATTGATCATTTCTTGTAGTTGATTACCAATAATATGGGAAGCAACAGATACTACGCCCGTCCCACCGATCGCTAATACAGGCAAAGTTAATCCATCGTCACCACTATAAAGTGTAAAGTCGTTAGAAGTTTGATTAATAATTTCAGCCATAGCATCAAGGTTTCCACTCGCTTCTTTAACCGTAACAATATTATTTATCATGGATAAACGGACGATTGTTTCCACAGTCATATTCACGACACTTCTACCTGGGATATTATAAAGCATCACAGGTAAAGATGTGGATTCGGCAATTGCTTTAAAGTGTTGATATAATCCTTCCTGAGATGGTTTATTGTAGTATGGGGTAACAAGCATAATTCCATCTACTCCAGCTTCTTCAGCTTGTTTTGTTAAGCTAATCGATGCTCTTGTATTATTAGATCCTGTTCCTGCTATGACAGGAACTCTGTGATTAACAACTTCAACTACAAATTTAAATAGCTCCACTTTTTCTTCTGTCGTTAATGTGGGAGACTCTCCTGTTGTTCCAGCAATTACTAATCCATCAGAGCCATTTGCTATTAAATAATTGATGAGTTCTTTTGTTGCAATAAAATCGATTTCTCCATGTTGATCAAATGGTGTAACCATTGCAGTTAAAACTTGGCCAAAATTCATCATTCTCACCCTTTTTTTATATTTTAAAATTAGAGCAGAGAAGGCATTATGTCAGTCAACGCAAAAAAGCAGCAACGAGGGTTCGCTGCCGCTTAAGAAACATGAATAAAAATTGTTCCCATGCGTGAGATAGCCCTCCATATAGTTTCCTATATGACAGTTCTGTATTTATTCAATAGCAGAACCAGCTTCAAGATTAATGAGTTTCTTTCCGCTTCGGCAAATTCCCCTTTTCACAATTGTCATAGGATCTCATTCTCCTCAAATTGTGTACTCATGGTTTTTGCGCCTCTATCCTCACTTCAAATGGTATTGAAGTAAGAAATATTTAATTGACTGTTAATATATCAGAATTTATTCTATAATTCAAGTGATTTGGAAAATTATAAGAAAAAGACGTGCAAGGTCATTATCAAATATACTTTTAATATAGGGGGGATTATAATAATGAAACTACTAATAAAAAATATGAATGAAAGCCACGCTAAAGAAATTTTAAACTGGACCTATCAACCACCATATGATTTTTATAATAATGAATGTACAGATGATTCATTGAAAGAATTATTGAATGGAAGTTATTATGCAGTAGTTGACCCTCAAAATAAATTAGTAGGATTTTATTGCATAGGAGAGTCTGCGCAAGTGCCTGCAGGAAACCAGCTGGGCGCATACGATAATGGTTTTATTGATTTTGGAATTGGAATGCAACCAGAAGAAACTGGACAGGGGAAAGGCTTTGATTTTTGTTCATTTGTTCTTAGTAACATACAAAATAAATTTAAAAATATTACTATCCGTTTAACCGTGGCCAATTTTAATAAACGAGCAATTCATCTATACGAAAATCTTGGGTTTGTTAAAAGGAAAGAGTTTATAACAAATAATGTTCCTTTTACAATAATGGTTAAAGTCAATACTTTTTAATGAAAAAAGGAAGCTTAAGAATGATTTCAATCTCAAGCTTCCTTTAGCGATAAATTATTAATTATATTCTTTTTCAATTCCCTTTGTACTTCTAACTGTATTGATCGGACGGACAAGTTTTTCGATTTGATTACGTTTTGTCTCTAGAAATGGAGGTAAGGATAGTTTTTCTCCGAGGGTTTCATATGGTTCATCACCCATAAATCCAGGACCATCTGTAGCGAATTCAAATAATATTTGAGGTGCTACTCTTACGTATAACGACCCAAAAAAGTAGCGATCAACAAATCCTGAGGTACCAAAGCCAAAACTTTCAATTCGGTTCATCCATTCTTCTAAAACCTTACGATCCTCCACACGAAAGGCAGCATGATGAACAGTACCATATCCTTGTTGAGATGGAGGAAGTACTGAATTGTATTCAACAACCACTTGTGCACCATTACCACCTTCACCTACTTCAAATAAATGTAAAGCTCCTTCTTGGTCAATCTCTTTAAATAATAGAACTTTTTCCATCATCTCTTTAAAGTAATCAAAATTGGCTACGCGAACAAAGAGTGGGCCTAATCCTGTTATGGCATATTCTAATGGAATCGGACCCTTTTGCCAGGGTGTACCGCTAGCAACTCCTGTATTTTTTTCATCGGAAATTAATTGGTACTGTTGATCATCGAAATCTATGAAGGTTAGAGTTTTTTTACCAAATAATTTCTTGATGCCACTATGTTTTACATTTAATCGATCAAATCGTTTTTCCCAGTACTCTATTGCTGCATCATTTGGTACACGAAAGGATGTTTTTGCAATTTCATTTGTCCCATGGACTCCTTTTGGAATACCAGGGAAATCAAAGAACGTCATATCGGTACCAGGGCTGCCAGTATCATCGGCAAAAAATAAATGGTAAGTCTGGATATCATCTTGATTAACTGTTTTCTTCACTAATCGCATTCCTAAGACATAAGTGAAAAATTCATAATTTTTTTCTGCACTGCTTGTAATAGCCGTAACATGGTGAATGCCTTTTAATCCGATCATTAAAAACCCTCCAATAATTTCGTATTAGTGTGTCTATATAATTCCAACTTTAATCTTTAAAAGTACACAATAGGGCGTAGGTTTTATCTTGGTTTAAGATATCTCTAATTCGAGATAAATATATCATGTGACATTTTTGTTGTCAATATTAAGTAAGAATGATCAAATCGATTCGGTTCATAATAAATACAAAAAGGAGGGGGCTAAAATGGACGGAAAGTATAATACAAACGATGACGCAACTGTTGAATTAAAAAAAGCATTAAATAAGAGTACAGCTAGCAAAAATCCAAATATGAGTGAAGCAGAGAGGAAAATGAAATTTCAAAGTAGGAAAAACTAAGGGATAGGTCATGCAATTTTTGAGAGGTGAACAAAATGACGGGAAAACATCCAATAGAATATACGGGCAAAGTCTTGGATCACAGGAATGATCTTACTGGTCCAGATGATGGGCAGGGAACATATCCAGCGCGACCCAAACATGTATCGATTGAGAAGCAAAGTAATAATAAAGGCAAGTAGCATGTAAGAGAAAAATTGCAATTATTTTTAGGAAGAGGGGGGGAGGAAGCCTCCTCTTTTTAATGATGGGTAAGCATTTAAGTTTGTTTCCTGAATTACTATTGTTAGTATAGTAATATATTTAATAAGAAAGGACAAATTTAATATGGCATCAATTCATATACCCGTTTCCGTCCTTAATCTAGCACCAATTCGTGAGGGACAAACATCTAAACAAGCAATTGATTCGATGGTAGATTTGGCGCAAGCGGTAGAAAAACTGGGCTATAAACGCTATTGGATCGCAGAACATCACAACACACCTACTCTAGTTAGTTCAGCAACGTCGATTTTAATTAAACATACATTAGAGCATACAAATACCATACTTGTGGGGTCTGGTGGAATCATGCTTCCTAACCATGCTCCACTAGTAGTTGCGGAACAATTCGGTACCATGGCAACTATCTATCCAAATCGTGTGGAATTAGGTCTAGGCCGTGCACCCGGTACAGATATGATGACAGCAAATGCGTTAAGACGATCGAAAAATGACTCTGTATACACTTTCCCAGAGGATGTTAAAGCACTTCTTACCTACTTTGGTCCAGAAGATATGCAGAGTTATGTGAAAGCATATCCTGGCGTTGGGACTAATATTCCGCTCTATATATTGGGTTCTTCTACAGATTCTGCTTATTTAGCGGCAAGTTTGGGGCTTCCATATGTTTTTGCTTCGCACTTTGCACCAAGATATATGGAGGAGGCTATTAAAATTTATCGTAGTAGATTCCAGCCTTCTGAGTACTTGGATCAACCAAATATGATGGTGTGTTTAAATGTGATTGCAGCAGAAACGGATGAGGAAGCTCAGTGGTTGTCAACAACCATGCAGCAATTTTTCCTAAATGTGGTGCGTGGTTCGAGAAATCCATTACAGCCACCTGTTGATGATATGGATAAGATTTGGAATCCAATGGAAAAAGAAATGGCTGCTTCAATGTCTAGTGTGACGCTTTTAGGTAGTAAAGAGACGATCAGGAATCAATTAACATCATTCCAGAATTACTATGAAGTGGATGAAATCATGGCAGTTTCATACATCTATGACCCAGAAAAGCAAAAACGGTCATACGAAATCTTAAAAGAAGTTGTAGACGGTAAATAAAAAATAAAGTAGGGGACAGTCCCCCGCTGCTTTAAAGCAGCGGGGGACTGTCCCCAAATTATTTATACGAATAAGCTTATGAATAAGATAAATACTAGACCACTCACAGAGATGATGGTTTCAAGCAGTGTCCATGTTGCAAATGTTTCTTTCATACTTAGTCCAAAGTATTCCTTAAACATCCAGAAACCAGCGTCGTTTACGTGTGAAGCGATTAAGCTACCAGCACCAGTTGCTAATACAACTAAGGCTAAGTTTACATCAGATTGACCTAACATCGGAATAACTAATCCAGCTGTTGTTAGTGCTGCAACGGTTGCAGAACCTAATGAAATACGTAAGATGGCTGCAATAATCCATGCTAGTAGAATTGGTGAAATGTTAGTTCCTTTAAATAATTCTGCTACATAATCACCTACATGACCATTAATTAAAACTTGTTTGAAGGCACCGCCGCCCCCAATGATTAAAAGCATCATGCCAATGTGTGAAATCGCTTCAGTACAAGAGTCCATTACCGTTTTGATCGGTATTTTTCTTGCCAATCCCATTGTATAGATAGCAACTAATAAAGAGATTACCATTGCAGGCGATGCACCGCCAACAAAACGGATAATTGCTAGGAAACTATTATCTGCAAATCCCATAGTTTTTTGAAGTAAAGTTAAAATTGTAGCAATTGACATTAAGATTACAGGAAGCATTGCAGTAAAAACACTGATGCCAAATCCAGGTGTGTCTTCAAGTTTAAATGTTTTCAGTTCACCTAATGAGGCAATATCCCCAGTTTTTGTAAATGATGCAGGCACCATTTTTTTAGCAAGTTTAGTAAATAAAGGTCCAGCAATAATAACAGTTGGAACAGCAATAATAAAACCGTAAAGTAATACTTCACCAAGGTCAGCACCAAATTCACCTGCAATAGTAGTTGGTCCCGGATGTGGTGGTAAAAAGCCGTGTGTTACAGATAAAGCTGCAGCCATTGGAATTCCAAGATAGAGAATAGAAACTTTTAATTGTTTAGAGATAGCAAATACGATTGGAATTAATAAAACAAGTCCTACTTCAAAAAATAAAGCGATTCCAATAATGAACGAAGCAGCCACTACAGCCCATTGAATATTTTTTTCGCCAAATTTATTAACGAGAGTCATCGCAATGCGTTGCGCGCCTCCTGAATCAGCAATTAATTTACCAAGCATTGCACCAAGTCCAAAGATTAATGCTATATGTCCCAGTGTTCCGCCTAATCCAGCCTCAATAGTTGCGATGATTTCATCTAATTTCATTCCAAGTGCAATAGCGACACCGAATGAAACAATGATAAGTGAAACAAATGTGTTTAATTTAAAGCCCATGATCAAAATAAGTAAGGCAATGATACCAATTGCTACAATAACCAATGGCATTGTAAATTCCCCCTATGATGTTTTTTTTATTTATTCCGCGGTAGCGGTAGTAACACCCAAATTAATTGTGTCTTCCCAGAATAACCTCTGGTAAGCGCTGTTAAAATAATGAAATTGTTTTAACCGTCAGCGGGGAAAATAGTAAAACCCCGCTGACGGTTCATTTACTTTATTAAGCTTCTTTGATACTTCGCAAGTCGTGTATAATCTTCTTCTAATGACCGAGACAGGCTAATGAAGATTGGAACTAGATGCCTGTATTCTGTTGCTGCATTCTCTTCTGGTGTATGTTTGAAGGTGCTGCCAATCATTTCAGAGGCTACATCAAATGAATCAATCTTACCTGTGGCATAAAGACCTAAAATACAAGCACCTAAACAAGAGCTCTCGTAACTCTCTGGTACTACAACTTCTAAATCGAATATATCTGCCATCATCTGACGCCAAACATCTGATCGTGCAAATCCTCCAGTTGCTTGTATACGTGTAACCGGGCCTTCCATACACTCAACCAGAGCTAAAAATACTGTATATAAATTGAAGATAACACCTTCTAATGCTGCTCGAATCATATGTTCCTTCTTATGTGACAAGGTTAATCCGAAAAATGAACCACGGACATCAGGATTCCATAAGGGAGCACGTTCACCAGCCAGGAATGGGTGGAAGAGTAATCCATCAGACCCAGGTCTAACGCGTTCAGCAATCTTGGTTAATACATTGTAAGGATCAATTCCAAGTCTTTTAGCTGTCTCAACTTCTGAAGCAGCAAACTCATCTCTTATCCAACGAAGTACCATTCCACCATTATTAACTGGACCGCCAATAACCCAGTGCTTGTCCGTTAATGCATAACAAAAAATTCGTCCTTTATCATCGGTTTGCGGTTGGTCAATAATGGTGCGGATTGCGCCACTTGTACCAATTGTTACGGCAATTTCGCCTTTTCCAATCGCATTTACTCCTAAATTAGAAAGAACGCCATCACTAGCACCGATTACGAAAGGAGTCTGTGGATCAATTCCGATTTGTTTAGCTAGTTCAAAGTTACAATTTGTATAAATCTCAGTGGTTGGTACAAGTTTGGATAGTTGGTCACGGGTAATACCCGCAATTGATAAAGCTTCTTCATCCCAGTCCAAATTTTTTAAATTCATCATGCCCATAGATGAAGCCAAGGAGTAGTCAACCACATATTGATCAAAGAACTTCTTAAAAATGTATTCTTTAATTCCTATATATTTTTTTGTTTTCGCAGCGATTTCCGGACGATCATTTACTATCCACGTAATTTTACTTAATGGAGACATTGGATGAATAGGGGTTCCAGTTCGTTTATAGACTTCATGCCCATTTAGTTCATCTTTAATTTTATGCGCCCAGCCTTCACTTCGATTATCTGCCCAGGTAATGCAGGGTGTCAGTGGTTGATCATTGTCGTCAATGGCTATCAGACTATGCATTGCACTGCTAAAAGATATAAATGAAAGCTTTTTCTGAGAATGGTTTTTCATGATTTTTGTCATGGCAGTAAGGACAGCCGCAAAAATTTCTTCCGGATCCTGTTCAGCAGTTGAAATATCTGGTGTATAAAGAGGGTACCCGACATTTTCTTGTTGAATAACTTTACCTTGTTCGCTGAATAATACTGTTTTAGTACTTGTGGTACCGATGTCAATACCTAACATATAGCTAGTCATTTTCTTGCACTACTCCTTTAGATAGCATTTGTTGCGACATCCAAAGGTCTTCTACCTTACCTTGAACATCATCAAAGTTTTGATGTAAAGATTGAATCATGAGGTCTCTATTCTTAGTTTTGATGGCTTCAATATAAAGCTGATGATTTTCGATAATGCGAGAGAAATCTTCGTATTTTTCCTTTAGTCGTGCACGCATCGATAAAAGAATGAATGCCTCCATAACAGGTTTTGCATTATTCCAAATCATCATGATATAAGAATGATTGATTGCTCGTATGATGGTTTCATGAAATAACACATCCTGATAGGAGAATTCGTCAGCATCCTTGTACTTTATTGCGATTTTCATCATTTCAAGGATCTTACTTAATTCTTGTACTAACTCAGTTGTGCCGTGTTTGACAAGTCGTTCAAACACAAAGGTTTCTATCAGTAATCGAACATCATATATTTCTTCTATTTCTTTCTCTGTTAAACCAATGACGACTGCACCCATTCTTTCTAATCGAATGATATTTTCAGAGGCTAGTATTTTTAATGCCTCACGAATAGGGGATCGGCTTACATTAAAATCGGCAGCTAGTTTATTTTCCGATAATATGGTACCGCTTTCAATCAAACCAGAAATAATCCGCATTCTGAGTTCGTATGTTACACGGTCGCCTGTAGAAGCCTTTGAAAGCCATTTTTGAGGATACAGTAATTCTGTTCCTTCTATCATGATTTCACCTTCTTTTAAATCAAGTATACTTGTATACAAGTATTATAAAACAGAATTTAAAAAATGCAAGCGTTTTATTTTTTTGAGTTTACCTCCATATGCTTTTGGATAATATAGAGTCGAGGTGATAGAATGGCTAACGCAAAAGTAGGAGATGTGATTTTCTTTAAACGTGATGGAAAAGATTATGAAGGAGAAGTTTCGGCTATTAGGGAAAATTCCGTAATGGTTAATTACGGTTTTTCGAAAGATAAAGGAGAGCCCCTTATAACAGTTGTTAACCACAAAAATTACAAAATAAAAAAATCTAAATGAAGTATGGTGAGGTCTTTTCAAAAAGAAGAACTCTGAAAAATAGCTTTTTCAGAGTTCTTTTTACTAGTATTTATAGTGTAGTACTACCAAGTAGCATCAATAATAAAAAGGATAGGAAGATCCTGGTGGTCTCCATGATGGATTTCCATAAGAACCATAAGTTGTGATCGGATAATGAGTAACTGGCATTACTTGCGGATGATTAGCGGAAGGATTATGATGATTTGGATTATTGGAACCATGTTTAAAAGTTGAGTGATTATATTGAGCCAAGCAAGCGCCAGGTTGTCCAGGATGTTTACCAGTGGTAATCGTGTATGACATTAGCTACACCTCTTTCTAAAGTTTTCCTTATATAATATGTGAGGCTGCTATTTACGTTAAGCGGAATGCCCAGACATAAAAAATAAAGACCGAGGGAGAATATAGGTTATATTTTTCCCATGGTCTTATTATTTTTCGTTACATACTTACATGTACTCTAAAACAGTAAGGAAAATCTCCACTAAGATCAGAATAACAATAATCCATTCAACAAATAATCCTCTGATGGAATGAATAATGGTAGAAAAACCATCCATAATATTATACAAAATTTCAGTTTTACTTTTCAAAATTTTATAGCGGTCATTTAACTCGAAAAAGTCTGTCATTCGGTCATAAAATTCATTGGCTGTACTACTAGACCACGTAATATCTGGTTTATCTAGAATCATGATATAAGCAAGTGTATTATATTCATGACGGACAATTTTTGCTGTAGTCCTAGCTAATTCTTTGTTACCAATGCGAAGCCTGCCTTTTTCTAGACGGTCAATCATTGTCTCAAGTTTATCGTGAATTTTTCCTAATTGCTCCTCTGTTTTTTCTAGGGCTACTGATTTGGCAAGTACAGTCGAAATTAACTCAGGATAAAAACTCTCGTATACAGGAACAACCACATATTCGTCAGTTAATTCTACTAGCTGTGCTTCATTTATGTGGAGACAATAGTCATCCGAATATTTTTCTATATTTTTTAAATCAATGTCAGGTTCAAAGGAGTAAAGGAACTTAAGTACTTGTGCAATTTCCTCTGCTTCAGAGTGATTAATAAATACAATACTCCCAAAGGAAAAAATAAGTACCATTTGTGCTTCATTTATCTTTTTGTCGAGGATGGATTCTAAGATTTGTTCTCTAAGGAATAAAGGTTGTTCCCATGTGAATTTCTTTGGTATCCCGCAATGAATGGCAATTTGGTTTAAATCAATCTCGTTTGAAATAGCAAATGCTTTAAAGGTAATAGCTTCCATGGTTATCACTCTTTTCAGCGAAGTTTGATCTTCTATTTTTTAAATACATGGTGTCCAATTACTAGTGTAGTTGTTCTGGAATCAAGCCAGCGACTGGTAGCTATAGCTGGGTTATAGAAGAATAGTGACCCGGCAGCAACGTTTCGCTTCTCCTTTAGTGCCTCATGAACTGCATTGATGGAGTCCTCATCAGCAGGTTTATTAATTTCTCCATTACTGACAGGCTGAAACTGGCCTTTTTGATAAATAACGTCTTTAATCGTGTTAGGGAATGCGTCGCTCTCTACTCTATTAAGAACCACACAAGCAACAGCCAATTTTCCTTGATAGGGCTCGATTTCTGCTTCTGCTCTTACTAATCTTGCTAGTAGATCAATTTCGTTCTTTGAGTACCCCAATGTTATTTCGGGTTGAACTGAGGGTCTCTCCTTTTCAGCTGAAACTATTTCAGGTGACTCGGTAATTTCCTCTGATTTACTAGTATGAACAGTTTGTCCGACATATATTAAATCAATATTTTTAACTTGTGGGTTCAGCCGTGAGAGTTCTTGTAAGCTAAGATGATGTTCCTTGGCTATTTGCGTCATAGTATCTCCGCTTTTTACAGTGTAAGCAAAAGTGGGAGAAGCAAATAAGAGTGAAGCTACTACAGTTAGTGCTGAGATTAGTTTTTTCATCGTTCATTTCCCTCCTAGTTGATTTCACATGATTCTCTTATTAGTTTCTATTTCTATGAAAGAGAACAATAGATTAGTATTACAGTTTCGTAACAAGAGAAATAACTAGGGAAATAGAATATGAAAAAATAGATTAGGATTGGTGCAAAAAAATAACCCTCTCTAAATGTGAGAGGGTTATTTTTACTAGGAATTTTTTGTTTGGAAATCGATCATAAACTCACTGAATGCCTTGCATGCCTCAATTGGTACAGCATTGTATGCAGATACACGGCATCCACCGATTGAACGGTGACCACTTATTCCAACAAATCCTTCTGATTTGGCACGTTCTAAAAATTTCTTTTCTAGTTCTTCTGTTTCTAAGTTAAAGGTTATATTCATAAGTGATCGACTTTCTGGAACTGCATGACCAACATAAAAGCCATTACTCGTGTCGATTACATCATAAATGAATTTTGCTTTTTGTTCATTTTGATTTGAAATGGCAGTTAATCCACCTAACTGACGAACCCAGTTAAGCACCTCTCCTAACATGTAAATCCCAAAAGTTGGAGGTGTGTTATATAGTGAATTGTTTTTAGCATGTGTACTATATTTTAAAATCGTTGGAATAGAAGTATTGGCTTGCTCTAAAAGGTCTTTTCGAATAATAACTACTGTTACGCCTGAAGGACCCAGATTTTTCTGTGCGCCAGCGTAGATAAGGGCAAACTTATTTACATCAATCGGCTTTGAAAGAATATCACTCGACATGTCTGCAATTAGTGGAACATTTCCACTATCAGGGAAGTTTTTCCACTGCGTACCGTAAATGGTATTGTTGGATGTAAGGTGTAAATAGGAATCTTCATTATGGTACTGTAAATCTTCAACCTTAGGAATACTTCGGTAATTTCCTTCCTTAGTGGAAGCTGCTTGATAGACATCCCCAAATAATTTAGCCTCTGAGAAGGCCTTTTCAGACCAAGATCCTGTCATAATGTAACTTGCTTTATTCCCAGGCTTTAAAAAGTTCATAGGAATCATTGAAAATTGAAGACTTGCTCCTCCTTGGAGGAAGAGAACTTCATAGGAATCAGGGATTGATAACAATTCTTTTAGGCTGTTGATTGCTTGATTATGTACCTCTTCATAGGTATGGCTTCGATGGCTTAACTCCATCACAGACATCCCTGTACCACGAAAATCAATCAGTTCTGCTTGAGCTTTTTCTAAAACAGAAAACGGTAAAGCGGACGGACCTGCATTAAAATTATAGGTACGGTGTACTTGCAATTTCATTTACCTCACTCCATTTTTCGTTTATTTGACTATATCATATTTTTGAAAAATTTAAATAATAAAAATTTTAACGCTTTAAAGAAAATATGTAAATAAAGAATATAAAAGCGCACAAATTCTCCAATTATTAATAGAGTATTTGTGCGCTTTTTATTTAAAAGGACGTTCAGTTATTGTTATTACTATTGAAGCATATAAACCTCAGTAAACGGTGGTTGTTCAAGTTTTGATGTTTTTAAACGACCTTCAGCAACTAGACTCTTTAAACCATTTTCCACCTCGGTATGAGGTACTCCAAGTAAATCAGCCACTTTTACGGTTGAAATAGACATGTATTTTGGGCGATGTGTTGATGAAATGATCATGGACTGGACATATTTATATAGACTCTCTTGTTCCAAAATTCAACCTCCTAAATTTTCTCTCTTAAAGTTAGTTCTTAATAAAATTCCCAAAAAAGTAAATATTAATTCTTGAATACAATGAGGAGGAATTGAGACATGGCATTTCTTAAACCGTATGAAATTGCTGAAGTTGCAATTGATGCAGGATCAAAAAAAGCAAAGCTTCCAGTAAATAAGGTGTTCATATTAGGAATTCTAGGAGGTGCTTTTATCTCAATTGGTTTTCTTCTAGATATTCGTGTAACAGCGAATCTCCCGAAGGATTGGGGGAGCTTCGGATCGTTTTTAGGAGCAGCAGTGTTCCCCTTGGGTCTTATCTTAATACTTTTAGCAGGCGGCGAATTGTTAACAGGAAATATGATGGCGGTCGCCATGAGCTTTTTCGCGAAAAAAGTTTCCCTAGGAAGACTTATTTACAATTGGTTTTGGATTACAATTAGTAATTTTATTGGTGCTATTTTTGTAGCTTATATTTTTGGTCATGTAGTGGGGCTAACAAATGAAGGTCCATTTCTGGACAAAACTGTTGCTATTGCACAAGCAAAATTAGATGAAGGGTTTTGGGCCTGTTTTTTCTCTGCCATTGGCTGCAATTGGTTAGTAGGGCTCGCTTGTTGGCTATCCTATGGATCCCAGGAAATGAGCGGTAAGATTTTATCCATTTGGTTTCCAATAATGGGCTTTGTAGCAATTGGATTCCAGCATGTTGTAGCAAACATGTTTCTTATACCAGCAGCCATATTTGCACACCATTTTACATGGTCGGATTTTCTTAGGAATTTTATCCCCGTTATTATTGGAAATGCAGTAGGAGGAAGTATCTTTGTTTCACTTGCCTATTGGTTATCGTATAAAGATTACATAAAAAAAGAGACTGTATCGAAAACCTAAAACTAATAGATAAAAAGGACTGACAAGAAGGGGGTACTAACATGGAAGAGACAACTTTTTCGGTAGAGATTAATGGAAAAAAATATAACGCCAAGCCTGGACAAACGATTTTAGAAGTTGCTAAGGGAAACGACGAATTTATTCCCTCAATTTGCTACCATCCCAATTTAGGTACTATTCAAACTTGTGATACTTGTTATGTGAATGTCGGAGGCAAGCTCGTCCGCTCTTGCGCAACAAAAGTAGAGGATGGAATGAAAGTAGATAGCCTATCTCAGAGTGCCAGAGATGCACAATACGAAGGAATCAATCGTATTTTAAGAAATCATGAACTATATTGTACTGTTTGTGATAACAATAACGGAAATTGTACGATCCACAATACTGTTGAGCTTATGGAGGTCGAACATCAAAAATATCCTTTTGAAGCAAAACCATATCCAGCAGATAATTCTCACCCATTTTACCGATATGAGCCGGACCAATGTATCCTGTGTGGAAGATGTGTGGAGGCATGTCAGGACCTGCAGGTGAATGAAACTCTAACAATAGACTGGAATCGTGAGAAACCACGTGTAATTTGGGATAACGATGTTCCGATTGATCAATCCTCTTGTGTTTCTTGTGGACATTGCGTGAGTGCCTGTCCATGCAACGCGTTGATGGAAAAATCAATGTTGGGAAATGCCGGCTTTTTAACGGGAATCCCTCCAAAAATTTTAGGGCCGATGATTGATTTAACGAAAGAAGTAGAACCAGGGTACAGAGAGATTTTCGCGATATCTGAAGTAGAGGCCTCGATGAGGAAAGCGAGAATTAAACGAACCAAAACGGTCTGTACATTTTGTGGCGTCGGTTGCAGCTTTGAAGTTTGGACAAAGGATCGAGAAATCTTAAAAATACAAACTCACACTGAAGCACCGGTTAATGGCATTTCTACCTGTGTGAAAGGAAAATGGGGCTGGGATTTTGTTAATAGTGAAGAGCGAATTACAAAGCCCTTGATACGAAAAGGTGATGAATTTGTGGAATCAACTTGGGAGGAAGCCCTTGACCTAGTTGCCCACAAACTTGGACATATCAAAAGAGAATATGGACCGGATTCAATTGGCTACATCGCTTCCTCCAAATGTTCAAATGAAGAGAACTATTTATTCCAAAAGTTTGCCCGTGCAGTTATGGAAACAAACAATGTTGATAATTGTTCAAGATACTGTCAATCTCCTGCTACCGCTGGTTTATTAAGGACAGTAGGATATGGGGGAGACTCCGGAACGATGGAAGACATTATTAAATCAGAATTGATTATCGTAATTGGTGCCAATCCTGCAGAATCTCACCCAGTGTTAGCTACGAGGATAAAACGGGCACATAAATTACATGGACAAAAGTTAATTGTTGCAGATATACGGGAAAATGAGTTGGCACAACGGGCAAATCTCCATGTTCATCCAAAACCTAGTACAGATTTAATTTGGCTTTCGGCAGTAACGAAATACATATTAGATCAAGGTTGGGAGGATAAAGAGTTTTTGAAAAATAGAGTCAGCGGTTTTGAAAAGTATATAGCAAGTCTTGAAAAATTCACACTTGAATACGCAGAAGAAAAGACAGGTTTAAGCAAAGAAACGTTAATTCAGTTAGCAGAAATGATTCATGAAGCAAAATCTGCTTGTATATTATGGGCAATGGGTGTAACACAGCATAAAGGTGCAACGGATACTAGTACAGCTATTTCCAATTTACTTTTAATAACTGGAAATTATGGTCGCACAGGAACAGGAGCATACCCACTTCGAGGCCATAATAATGTTCAAGGTGCGTGTGATTTTGGTACTATGCCGACTTGGATGCCAGGGTATGAGCCTGTCCAAGATCCTGAGGTCCGAGAGAAATATGAAAAAGCTTGGGGAGTTAAGCTTCCAGAGGAACCTGGAATGGATAATCATCACATGGTTGAAGGTATGGATAAAGGAAAATTAAAAGCGCTTTACCTTTTCGGAGAAGATATGTCACTTGTCGATGCAAACTCAAATCATGTGAACTCTGCTTTTGAACGTTTAGAGTTTTTTGTGGTTCAAGATATCTTCTTCAGTAAGACTGCACAATTCGCAGATGTAATATTACCTGCAGCACCAAGTCTAGAAAAAGATGGAACGTTTACTAATACGGAGAGAAGAATTCAACGGTTCCATAAAGTATTTGAGCCACTGGGAGAATCGAAGCCGGATTGGGAAATTTTCCAGGAAGTGGCTAACCGTCTAGGAGCAAATTGGAACTATCAGCATCCAAGCGAAATTATGGATGAGGCAGCCAGTCTTGCAAAATTGTTTGCTGGTGTTAGTTACGAACGCTTAGAAGATTGGAACAGTCAAGTATGGCCAGTTTTAAAGGATGGCACAAGCACTCCTCTTTTATACGAAAACCGATTTGCTTTACCAGAGGGAAAAGCGAGACTGGTGCCTGTTGATTGGACGCCTCCATTTATCTCAGGGGAGGAATATGATTTACATTTGAACAATGGTCGTTTGTTAGAGCATTTCCACGAAGGGAATATGACCTATCAATCGGAAGGGCTAACTCATAAGGTTCCGCATCCTTGGTTAGAAGTTTCACTAGAGCTTGCTGAAGAACGGAATCTTGAGGATGGTACGTTAGTGCGTCTATCCTCACCATATGGTCAAGTAAAGGTTAGAGTAATGGTTACTGACCGGGTAAAAGGGAATGAATTGTACCTGACAATGAATACAAGAGAAGATTATGAAGCAGTAAACCGATTGACGAGCAGCTATCATGATATTGTGACACATACGCCAGCTTACAAGGAGGCGGGTGTTAAAATGGAAGTTCTTGAAGTAAAAGGGGAACCACCGTTGCCAAAACACAATCATCGATTTGGAAATAGAATTCCTCAAATTAGTGTGAAAGTAGAAGACAAATGGAATCGTTCCGATTTCACTCCAATTCCAGAAATGTTTGAATTTAGGGGGGACGAATATGGCGAAGGCAATTACACAAATTAGGGAAGTACCAAGACCTGAGATTGAGCAAGAACAGGCCATGTCTGAGATTATGAGCGAGATCGTTGCAAATAAGGATGTTATTTTAAAAACTATTCGAATTATGAAGGGTCTACAGGACACAAAAGTATTAGATGCGGTTGAATCAATGATTGATCAAAGAACGGAGATTGGTGCTATTGCGGTACAACAAGTAAACCAGCCAGCAATGAGAAATGTAATCAAAAATGCAATGAACGCTTTCTCTTTTTTAGGTTCGCTTCAGCCAGGGCAGCTCTCCGACGTAATGGAAGGAATATCTCATGGGTTTGAACGTTTAGCGAAATCTGGTCAAGAGGGGAAAAAACAAAGTTTGTGGCAGTTAAGGAAAAGACTTTGGAGTAAGGAAATGCGTGCAGCGCTGACAAGTATGATGAATTTTATGGATGGAATGGGAGAAGTGTTTTTACGTAACAGACGAGAAAAATCATAGTTGGAGGCTGAACTAATTGGAAACTCGGGTTGTAACATTTAAAAATATGACAAACCAAGAGGATGCTAATAAAATTCTTGAGGCCATCGAGCATGTATGGGGGGTAACCAAAGTCGAGATAAACCTCTCAAAAAGCGAAGCCATTTTTAGCTTTGATGAAAGAATGGCTTCGGTACAGGATTTTAAACAAGTAATAATGGAGTCAGGATTCGAATTCACCGTTCAGGAGGAGTCTTAATGAGAGTTTGTGAAATATGCGGTTCTCAAGAAGGAGAGGAACAGAGTGTTGAGGAGACAACCTTTAGAGCGGTTGTCCTTCATGTTTGTAAAAGCTGCCAGGAAGATCGTAAATGGCATACTTTCGACACTTTGGATTAAGTGTGAGAACAGTACATTTTTTTGCTCCTAATTAATCCATCAGTAACATGCTGATGGATATTTTTTTAGTGAGTTGAGGATTTCTTTGAAGAAGGTTAAAATTATAGCAATTTTTCACGAAATACTTTACAAAATTTCAGTAATTTTAAAATTAAATGAATTTTATTACATGAAAACATTATTATGTGAAAAAAATGAAAACATCTAGAAAAATATTTTACATTTTTTCATTTAGTACTTAACATTTGTTCAATCTATATGTTATATTAGTTCTGTTCTTAGAAATGTAAGCGTAACATTTTTTCATCAAGATTAAATACATCAAGACGGAGGAAAGTATGAAATACATCATTGCTATCATTGGTTTACTAATTGTTTTTGCACTTGCCTATGTTGCAAGTAATAACCGAAAAAATATTAAAATTAAGCCTATCATTATAATGGTTGTTATTCAAATCATATTAGCTTGGCTATTATTGAATACGAAATTCGGATTAGTATTAGTAAAAGGGTTTGCAGATATTTTTACAAAGTTATTAGAGTATGCGGCCAGCGGAATTTCATTTGTCTTTGGCGGACTAGCAAATAAAGGAGAAATGTCGTTCTTCCTTGAAGTATTGCTGCCAATCGTATTTATTTCTGTATTAATTGGAATTCTACAGCATTTTAAAATACTTCCTTTTATTATGAAAGGAATTGGATTATTGCTAAGCAAGATCAATGGGATGGGGAAATTAGAGTCTTATAATGCAGTTGCGTCTGCAATTGTTGGACAATCTGAAGTTTTTATTACTGTAAAAAAACAGCTTGGCCAGTTACAGCCACATCGTTTATACACATTATGTGCTTCAGCTATGTCAACTGTTTCTATGTCAATTGTCGGTGCTTACATGACAATGATTGAACCAAGATACGTTGTTACAGCCTTAGTGATTAATTTATTTGGTGGATTCATTATTTCATCTATTATTAACCCGTATACAGTGTCAGAAAGTGAAGATATTCTTGTTATTCAAGAAGAAAAGCAAAGCTTTTTCGAAATGATAGGGGAATACATCATTGATGGTTTTAAAGTTGCCATCATTGTTGGTGCTATGTTAATTGGATTTGTTGCTTTAATGGCTGGAATCAATAACGTATTCGATTTGGTTTTTGGAATTTCCTTCCAGGAAATTTTAGGATATATCTTTGCACCAGTGGCAATTATCATGGGTGTCCCATTATCTGAAGCAGTTAGTGCGGGTGGAATTATGGCGACGAAGTTAGTAACGAATGAGTTTGTTGCCATGATGGATTTAGCAAAGATACAGGAAAACTTTACACCAAGAACGTTAGGTATTATTTCTGTGTTCTTAGTTTCATTTGCAAACTTCTCTTCTATCGGAATCATTTCTGGGGCGGTTAAGAGCTTGAATGAAAAACAAGGAAATGCTGTTGCCCGTTTTGGCTTAAAGTTATTGTTTGGAGCAACTTTAGTAAGTATTTTATCATCTGTAATTGTAAGTATTGTTTTATAACTAATAAAAAAAGCAATTTCTATACTAGATGTGTGTAGGAATTGCTTTTTCACTTTTTGAGGGAGGGTAAAGTTGTATGAGTTTTGTTGGTTTGTTCCTTTCTGGCGCAGTATTATTTTTAAACAGTCTCATGCTATTAGGAAAAGCAGAAGCAAGAAGTGTGGGTATTTTTAATATATTCGTAGGAACGATTCAAATAATAATCCCAACCTATTTAATGATTGAAGCAGGTCAAAATCATTGGGATCTTTATAATATTGCTTCTATTTTTTTATTTGGCTTAACTTATTTATACGTTGGTGTTACGGTGTTAAGGGGCATAGACGGCAGTGGTCTTGGATGGTTTAGTTTATGGGTAGCAGTGATTGGAGTCGTCTATACATTTATATCCATTATCCATTTTCATCATGTGGTTAATGCATTAACTTGGGGAATGTGGGCATTTTTATGGTTTCTGTTCTTTTTATCAAATGCCCTTAATAGGAAAATCGACCATTATATAGGGATGGTGGCCTTTGTTCAATCATGGGTAACATTGACTTTACCGGCTTTACTTTACTTTCTTGGTGTTTGGGATACACCAGTAATGAACCAGATTTGGTTTTATGTTTTAATAATATCTATTTTCTCTTTCATATTAGGACTTTTCAAATTTAAATTAACAATTAATAAACATATAACTCAATACAATTAAATAAGCGATAAGACCCAATAACAAAAAACCGAGGTTTCATTCTCGGTTTTTTCCTATATAAGCATATTTATTCTTTGAGTTGATATTCCTTATACCAATCAACGAACTGCTCCAACCCTTTTTCCAGCGGGGTTGAGGGAGAGAATCCAACATCTTTTTGCAAACTACTAATATCAGCGTAGGTTACTTTTACGTCACCTGGTTCCATTGGCAAAAATTCAACCTTTGCTTTTTTTCCTATAAGCTTCTCTAAAATCTGAACAAATTTCAATAAATTTACTGGATTATTGTTGCCAATGTTATAGATTTGGTATGGGGCATAGCTGGAGCTTGGGTCCGGGTTGTTTCTATCCCAATAGTTATTGGGTTTAGGGGAATGATCAATAAGTCTAATCATCCCTTCAACAATATCATCAATAAAAGTAAAGTCTCTACTCATGTCACCTTGATTAAACACCTTAATTGGTTTTCCTTCGAAAATGTTTTTGGTAAAGGAGTAATATGCCATATCTGGTCTGCCCCAAGGCCCGTATACAGTAAAGAAGCGGAGCCCAGTTGTAGGGATATTATATAAATGGCTATACGTATGTGCCATTAATTCATTGGCTTTTTTTGTAGCAGCATACATACTAATAGGATGGTCAACGGAGTCTTTCGTTGAGAAAGGAATATTTGTATTAGCACCATAAACGGAACTTGACGAGGCATAAATTAAATGGTCTACCGGGTAGTCTCTGCAAGCCTCTAATACATTTAAGAAACCCATGAGATTGGATTGAACATATTCATGAGGGTTTTTAAGGCTATACCGAACTCCGGCTTGGGCTGCTAAGTTAAATACAATTCGGATAGAATGTTCTGCAAGTAGTTGTTTTAAAGATCCCAGGTTTGCTAAATCCATTTTATAGAATGTAAAATTGGGATGATTCTCTAATAATTTGATTCGCTTTTTCTTTAAATCCACATCATAATATTCATTTAGATTATCTAGCCCAATAACATGATAATTTTCAGCTAACAAACGTTTAGAGAGATGAAACCCAATAAAACCTGCCGCTCCTGTCACTAAAATATTCATTTTCTTCGATCCGAACCCTTTTTACTTTTCGAATCCTTTTTATGCTCTTGTCCTTTTTTTCGTTCATGGTCTTTTTTACGATTCGAATCCTTTTTACGACTAGACTCTTTTTTATGATTATTGTCTTTCTTTTTGTTGTTCTCCTTTTTACGATCATGCCCTTTTTTGCGATTGTGTTCTTTTTTGCTGCTCCGAGTTTTCTTCGAATTATTTAAGTTATCGTTAGAGACTTCTTCATTTGTAAGTGGAATAGGTGACTTTGTCCATTCCTCATGTGTTTTTGGGTCCATTTCTTTTACTTGTTCGAGAAATGAATCCAAGAAACCTCTTTCATGAAGGTTTTGAAATAACTCAAGAGGTCTTTCTTGTACTCTTGAGAATGAATACACATGATCGACTAACTTAAATCCATTATTAGTTACAAAAATATGTCGTAGTGGAGCATCTATTTGTTTAAAACCGTTCTTTTTCATGGTGGTTAAAATGTCTAGTAGTCTTCTAGCTATGTCATTTGAAAGACTAGATTGTTTTTTTAGAAACGTGTTTAAATCGGGCCCTACTAGATATTCCATTAAGACATAATTGGAACCTGTTTCGTAGACTTTTGGAATGAACGATAATTTTTGATTAGACATTAGAACCTCTTTTTCTTGCTTTGCATGTTCAGGTTTTCCGTAAATTTTCACACATTTATCTTCAGCAACTCTGTATACAGCTCCTTGGTGCCCTGAACCAATTAGTGTTTGGGTTACGGAACTTTCGACTTTAACCCCTTTACCTGATCCACCTGAATAAACAGGAATGTTCTTGTAGTCAAAACTGTTTTCGTTGAAGTATTTTTGCCAGGCTTCAAAAGTTTCCGGCTCTAGCTTTTTCACTTGGGATAAAAATGATTCTTTTAACAAGATGATATTTAAATCTCTCAATAATTTTAGTGGTACAGGGTGATTTCGTTTGAAGGCATTCACATGATCAATCAATTTCAGTTCTTCATTTTCAAGGACGAAAATATGTCTTAACGGTGAATCGAGCATCGTAAATTTAGTTTTTTTCATTTCTCTTAAAACATCTAGGAGTTTTTTGGTGATTGATTCAGGAATATACGTACAGTTTCTAAGGTATTCTTTCAACGTTGGGGCATTAAAGTACTCCATCTCGATAAAGTTTGAACCTGTTTTAAATACTTTAGGAAAAAAGGTTAAATTTTGTCCGGCTTTAAGAGCTTCTGCTTCCATCTTTGCTTGCAGAGGATCTGTGTATATTTTTACACACTTTTCTTCTGAAATTTTGAAAACAGCTCCTTGAGCACCCATTCCGATCAGCGGATAGTCTGTTGGGTTATCAATTTCTAAAGTTTTCAATCCTTTTGTTACTTTTATTGATTTATAATCTGCCATAACTATCCTCCTATCAGTAGTTCATCATAATATTTTGCTTGTAAAAGTAGCTGTTGTTTAGAGTCAAAGAGGGTTTCAACTTTTTTACGGGCAGCTATTGTATAGTTTTCCCACAGTTGTCTATTGGTGAGCATAAATTCAAGGCCAGCGGCTAATTCATCCACATTATTTTCCTTTACTAAGAATCCTTCTTGATTATGTGTAATTAGTTCTGGAATGCCTGCATGGTAAGTTGAGAGTACTGGTACACCAAGTGCCATAGCTTCTTTTAATGTATTGGGAATACCTTCTACATCTCCATTAGCCGCTTCTAAACTAGCAGCGCAGAATAGATCTGCATTTGCCATATACTCTCTAACTTTGTCTTTATGAAGATGATTTAATAAACGAAATGAATCCCCCAGTTTTAGTTGCTCACTTAAAGAGATAAGTTCTTCCTGGAGTTCTCCTCCACCAATAATGGTTAAAGTAGCATTAGGAAATTTATCTTTTATTTTTTGAAAGGCTTTTAGTAAAATATGATGTCCCTTTTTTTCTACTAATCTACCTACAGAAAGTATATTTTGTGAACCCTCAGGACTCGGTGGACGGTAATGGTATTTACTGAGGTCAACCCCTCCGTACAACACCCTGACTTTTTCTGGAGGACATCCCCAGGCAATAATCCGATCAGCTAAATATTGGCAAACTGGAAAGAAACGCTCTCCTTGATTAAAAAGCATTTTCATATTTTCTAAGTAACCGATAGGCTGATTTGCGAGGGTTGCATCTCTGCCTCGAATACTGGTGAATAAAGGAAGGTTTGTTGCTTCCTTAAAAGGGAGGAGCAAAATACCTAGTTGGCCGTGGTGTGCATGTAAAAGTGAGATGTCATTTTTTTTAATGTAATCTTTTGGGGAAAAAATTTCATTGAGATAATGGACTTTTTTATTTAAGAGAGAAATGTCGGTCATGTATTTGGGTTGACGGACCAGATGAATGTAATCATATCCTGGGACCTCACGTATTTGTGAAATATATTGAGTCGGATCCACTCTTAAATTTAAATGTAGAGCTTTTGGCAAATATGTCGTCTCCTTTCAATATCATCTATTGACTTTCTAGCCGGCTTCATCATAGGTTATTCACGGTTGAAAGAAGAGGCTTGGACAAATCTCACGAAAAGTACGGTATTTTTATTGGTAAATAATTAAATGAAAAGTGTACATTGAAAATGGGGGAGCAGGAATAACACTTTGAGATTACATAGAAAATTTGTTTATGTGAATATCCTGTAAAGGGAGAGGCTGAAGCACACATTAATTTTTTCCAAGAATAAAATGGGTTAAAAAATGTAAGAGGATGAAAAATATGCCCATTTTACTGCCATTAAATATTAAAACAGCTTCAATTAGTGAGGGGACCAATAAAAGGGTCATTTACCCACAAGTCATTGGAATGCAGAATCATGAATCGGAAAAATTAATCAATCGTACAATCGTAAATCAAACTCAGGAGTTAATTAATAAACAAGTGGGGAATATGCCGACAACAGTAGAGGAAATGCTGGGCTTATATGAAATTAAAAACAATCAACGTAATGTTCTGAGTTTGTCACTCTCTAATTATACTTACCATTATCATGCCGCACATGGAATGACGTTTATTAAGTCTCTAACATTTGATTTAGAAAAAGCGAAGTCATGTGAATTAAAAAACTTATTTAAGCCTGGAAGTAATTATATTCAGAGGATCTCAACATTAATTAAAGAGCAAATCGTAGACCGAAAGATTCAACTTATTTCAGACTTTACAGTAATTAAACCGAATCAAGACTATTATATAGCTGATAAGTCACTGGTTATCTATTTTCAGCTATATGAAATAACACCCTATGTGTTTGGATTTCCTATGTTTCCGATTTCAATCTATGATATACAGAACATAATAGACGAAATGGGTCCACTTGGTCGAATGGCGGAAAATATGTAATTTAACCAGTCGGCACAATGTAAATATTACATTGTGCCTATAAGCATCATAATTAATATACATAGGAATATTAATTAATATAATATTCTGAAATTTTATTGACGGGTTAACTCAAACTATTTATAATAAACACTAATAGAAAATATCAATCACTTACAAATTGATAATATGTACATAATCAAGGTCAGGTAATAATGCTGTGAAAAGATCACCTCTTTTCATGTTCCATTAAACCGTACAACCGTGATTACGTCGAATGAGTTCATGGATTGTCATGCTCATTTTACGTTTTCATGTCTTGTACGGTTTTTTATTTTTTATCTTGGTTACACTTTTTAGAACTCTTACATGTAAAGTGTTCTAGAATTCTATAAAAATATATGAGGAGGAAACAATTTGAAAAAGTATTTATTCATTTTAATTACCATGGTTTTTATGCTCGCCGGTTGTGGAACGAGTAATGAAAGTTCAGGCTCAGTTGAAAAGTCCAAGAAAAATCAAGAGGATACTGGAATACTAGCAAAAATTAAAGAAGATGGTGTAATCGATATTGGCATTGAGGGAGTATATCCTCCTTTTAACTATTTTGACAAGGATAATAAGTTAATAGGGTTTGATGTAGATATAGCAAATGAAATAACCAAAAGAATGGGCGTTAAGCCAAATTATGTTCCTACCCCTTGGGATACCATTATTGGAGGATTGCTTACTAAAAAATATGACATCATCTTATCTAGTATGGCCATCACAGATGAAAGAAAACAAAAGGTAGATTTTACAGATCCATATTATCATACAGGGGCTCAATTATTTATCAATAAGGATAATAAAGGAATAAAGGATCCTGAAAAAGACATCAAAGGAAAGAAAATAGGAGTGGCAATTGGAACAACATTTGAAGAAAAAGCTACAGAGCTTGGTGCAAATGTAACCACATATAAAAGCGATCTATTAACATTTCAAGATCTAGCTAATAAACGTGTTGAAGGTGTATTGACAGACAAAGCTGTGGGATCGCGATTAATAAAGGAACAAAATTATCCATTCAAACCAGTAGGGGATATGATTCTAAAAGATGCTGCTGGGATTGCCTTAAATAAAAACGAAGAAGCATTAAAAGCTGAAATCAATAAACATCTTAAAGCCATGATGGAAGATGGAACGTATGCAGAAATAAGTAAGAAATGGTTTGGTGAGGATATTCGTTAAGGGGAGATTTGATGCTTGATTTTAGTTTAGTAACAAAATTTATTCCATTTATGCTCAAGGCAACAATCGTCACATTAGAACTTTCAGTCGTATCCATTTTTATTGGTTTAATCTTGGGTCTTTTCATTGCATTAATGAAAATTTCATCAATAAAAGTTTTGTCTCTCATTGCTGACTTCTACTTATGGATAATTCGCGGCACTCCCATGCTTGTCCAGTTATTTATCGTCTACTTTGGATTACCGCAAATCGGGATTGAGCTTTCACCTTTTGTATCCTCGGTCATTGCGTTAGGAATCAACTCTGCAGCGTATATTGCTGAGATATACCGTGGTGGTATTCAATCGATACCAAGAGGGCAGGTAGAAGCAGCGGAGTCTCTTGGTATGAAATATCCAACGATTATGAAGAAAATTATTCTTCCTCAAGCCATTCGAGTTAGTGTACCATCACTTGGAAATCAGGCTATCATGATGTTAAAAGATTCTTCTTTAGCTTCATTAGTCACAGTATCTGAACTTATGATGGTTTCACAACGATTTGCCTCGACAAATTTTGCCTTTATTGAATTTTATGTTGCTGCTGCTGGGTTTTACCTGGTTATGACGACACTTTTCACCTTTATTTTAAATAAAGTGGAAGTTCGAATGAGCATAAGTGATCGCTAGGAGGAAATAGAGTGGAAGCCCTAAACATGCAAAAAGAAATTGAAACTGCACAACCAATTATTTCAGTTGAAAATCTTCATAAAAGTTTCGATAAATTAGAGGTGTTAAAAGGAGTAAACCTGCAAGTATTTAAAGGAGAAGTCATTGCTTTGATTGGTGCAAGTGGTTCAGGTAAAAGTACCTTGCTCCGTTGTTTAAATCGACTCGAAACGATCAATAATGGAAAAGTCATTATTGATGATATTACACTGAATAATTCTGACAAGAATATTAGTAAAATTAGGCAGGAAGTAGGAATGGTGTTCCAACAATTTAATCTATTTCCACATATGACTGTTCTTGAAAATGTAACAGTTGGCCCAATTGAAGTGCTTAAAAAGAGTGTAACTGAGGCTGAAGCTGAAGGAATCAAACTTTTAGAAAAGGTAGGATTACTGGATAAGAAGGATGTGTATCCCAAGAAGCTTTCCGGAGGACAGCAACAACGCGTTGCAATTGCTAGAGCTTTAGCGATGAATCCAAAAATCATGCTTTTTGATGAGCCGACCTCCGCTCTAGACCCTGAGTTGGTTGGTGAGGTTTTACACGTCATGAAGCAATTAGCATTAGAAGGAATGACGATGGTTGTCGTTACTCATGAAATTGGATTTGCCAAGGAAGTAGCTGATCGTGTTATTTTTATGCACAATGGGGTTATTGAGGAAGAAGGCAAAGCACTCGAAGTCCTAAATAATCCTAAAAGCGAGAGGCTTAGTTCTTTTCTAAGATTAGTTAAATAATAGAACTTTTCATCCCAAAAAGAATAAAAAGGGCGTAAAAAATATGGATCAAGAGATGAACCGGCTTAGTTTACTTTCATTGAAGGTTGAGAAAGATTCAATAGGTAGTGCTTTATATGCTAAGGAGGTCTATGAACAATTAAAAGAATACTTAGCAGATCCTACCATAATCCCCGCTAAAAAGAAAACAATTACAATAATTGGCGGTGGCATAATAGGCCTTATGGCTGCGTACTTCCTTCAAAACAGTGGATTCGGTGTAACGATCTTAGAACGAAAATCGTTTGGTGCTGCAGCATCTGGAAGGAACGGTGGAGGAGTATTGGCGTTAGGGCGTGAGCTTAGAGAGATTCCCTTTGCCCGTTTAGCGATCGATATCTGGGATGCACTCGAACTTGAGGGGATTGATACTAAATTTGTTCGTTCAGGTAATGTGATGTTGGCTAGAAATGAAGTCGAGAAGCAGCAACTACTCGCAGCATATGACCTTTATCACGCTTCGGGATTAAAAGTAAAGATCCTCTCAACTAATGAACTGAAAACCATTTTACCTGAAATAGACTCTCAAATTAAGATGGGGCTATTTAGTGAAGCGGATGGGCAAAGTTATCCGTTTACTACGATTAAAAGTATTATTTCCTATCTCAGAAAAAATGGTGCACAAGTCGTAGATCATTGTGAAGTTATTGAATTTAAAACGAAACAACATGAAATAGAATGCGTTGTTACACGTCATAGGGAATATCAATCCGACGCTTACCTTTTCTGTGCAGGTCCATGGACCACAGAGCTTTGCAAAAAATTAAATGAAGAGATATCTGTTTTACCAAGACGTTCTCAAATTCTTGTAACTGAGATTATGAAAAAGAGAAATATTCATCCCTTTATTGCGGGAAATTCCATTTACCTAAGACAATCTCATACAGGTAATATCCTTTTTGGAGGGGGAGGGCCTTGGGAGACCAATGGATATGATGTATCTAATACTAACTTTGCAATTGAATTTCTTACTAAGAGATTCATAGAAATTTTTCCAGGTTACAAGAATATGCAATTAATCAGGGCTTTTGCCGGGACAGTTGAGCTAACAAGGGATCATCTGCCTTACTTTGGAATGATTAATTCTTGGAACAATGCCTTCATATCTGCAGGGTATAACGGTCATGGGTACGGAATGTCTGCTGTGATGGGGAAATTAATAGCAAAAAGTTTATCAAACTATTTCGCTGGAAAGGTAAATCCTATTGAAACAGCTATATTGTCTACCTTTTCAGTGTCACGGTTTGGGCAAAAGGTAGGGAATCAATATGATTAACCATTCTTACATGGTGTGTCGTTGTGAGGAAGTTTCTCTTGAAAGCTTGAAAGCGGCAATAAATGAAGGAGCAAGTACAGTGCAGGAATTAAAAATGGCTACCCGTGCAGGAATGGGGATTTGTCAAGGTAGGATTTGCAGAACAGCATTGGAATGTTTATTTTCTAATCATAAAAAAGGGATTCTAGAACATCCAAGTTTGTTAACCATTCATCAGCCTACTCGTCCTGTTTCACTTTCTCAAATTGTTACAAGGGAGATACAAAGATGAGAATTGAACATCCATTGATCGAAAAAAAAGTAAGAAAGACAGTCTCTTTCTCTTTCAATAATAATGTATATAAAGGAATGGAAGGAGATACGATTGGTGTCGCCTTGTGGGCAAACGGAGTAAAAATATTACGACTTAGTGAAAAAAATAACGAGCCTAGAGGAATGTACTGTGGGATTGGCCAATGCTATGAATGTAGAATCTACCGTCAGGATATAGGATTAGTTAAGGCCTGTACGACTCTTATTCAAGAAGGAGAAGAATATTATTCATATTACGATTAAGAGAACGGCCTTATGGAGGAGGGTGTGATGAAAACTGATGTAGTGGTTGTTGGCGGGGGGCCTGCTGGATTATCGGCGGCAATTGAAATGGGAACAAGAGGTGTTAAAGTCGTTGTGGTTGATGATCATCCAACACCTGGGGGGAAATTACTGGGTCAACTTCATGAAGAAGGAAATGCAAAGAACTGGTGGAAGGGTAAAGAGCATGCTAATGATTTAATTCAGAGGGCCCGTTCAGTTAATGTACAAATTTTATCAGGAAAACAAGTTTGGGGACTGGAAAATGGGTGGAAGGTATATGTCTCGGATCTTACTAAAAATGAAGATGCCTTAATCATTAGGTCGGAATGTATTTTGCTTGCAACGGGAGCAGTAGAAAAGCCAATCCCCCTACCTGGTTGGACACTTCCGGGGGTCATTTCAATCGGCGCAGCACAGGTAATGACCAATGTCTATGGAGTTTTACCAGGGAAAAGAGTAATTGTGGCTGGTATAGATATTTTATCATTAACCATCGCACGGTCAATGAAACTTGCAGGTGCTGATGTAATTGGTATCTATATGCTTCCTAACAATCCTTTTTCTCCGTATGCATCGCCTACATCTCAATTAAAGGCATTAAAAGATTTAACCCTCCATGCTCCTTCAGCATGGATAAGAGGTAGTGGAAAACTATTAAAATCTAAAACCGGAAGAAAATTAGCTGCTCGTTTTTATCCGCCGATGGGCATTAAAATGTGGGGAATACCAATCTATTTGCGACATTCTTTACAAGAAATCATTGGTCAGACAGAAGTGGATAGTGTTTCTATTGCAAAGATAGATATGAACGGCAATCCTACTGAAAAGGCAGTTAACATTAAAGTTGATTGTGTTTGTTTATCTGGTGGATTAACACCACTCAATGAATTGGCAGCGACAGCCGGATGTAAATTTGTGCATTTAGATGGGTTATCTGGTGTTGTCCCGCTACATAATAGGGAACTACAAACGAATGAACCCAATTTGTTTGTAGCTGGGAATATTACTGGGATTGAAAGTGCCAAGGTAGCAATGGCACAAGGCAGACTGGCTGGATTGTCAATTTGTAAACGATTAAATGCAGGGGCTGTCACCGTGGCGGAGATAGAAGCAAGTATAAGCGATGTTGAGTGTTCTAGAGCAACTGCAGATGTACAATTTCATCCAAAGGTTATTGAAGCAAGAGCGGAATTAGAAAGATTATGGAAGGAAAATGAAGTATTTTCTTAAAAGATAAAAGCTATTGACAAGTATCCTTCTACTTACTATAATTATTCTGAATCTTTGTTATTATCGGAAAATAATTATTGTTTTTAGGAGGGGTTGTTATTAATCAATTAGAAACAGTGATTGTTACGGGTTACGCAAAAGCCCCTCAAGGGACATCCATGCATGAATTATATAAACATGCGGGAATTGTTCTAGAAATTAACCATCAGAGTCACACTATAGAAAATGCGGATTTCACTTTTGTGACGGGTCTAACTAAAGGATTTTTTGAAAAGATTCTTATCGGTTATTGTTTGAAAAATGGGATTGATCCTTTAGTTCAAACGATTAAGGACCATTATTTTGCTCCCTCCCAACAGGCCATCATTGTCGCACTTCAATCGGCAGTACAAAGATATTGGGATCAAATCAATAATAAAAACTAGATTAGTTTTAATAAAGTGAGAGATTTTCCTCTCTCATGGTCTTATTAAAGCTGAGCAAATTTGAAAGGCTACGGAAATGTACAACATTTTAGTAGCTTATTAGAATATTGCTCAGCTTTTTGTTTGTATTAATGAATTAGTAGTAAATAATTTTGGGGGATTGAGAATGAATAAACTAATTTCGGCAATGGAAGCAGCATCAATAATTAAAGATGGAAATAGGGTTATGGTTGGAGGATTTGGATTAGTAGGTTGTCCATTAACCATATTGCGTTCGTTACAACAGTCAGGAACAACAAACTTAGAAATAATCAGTAATAATCTTGGAGAGCCTGGGAAAGGGCTTGGCGTGCTAGTAAAGGAAAAGAGAATTAGAAAAGGTATAGGGTCGTATTTTACTAGTAATCCAGATGTTGTAAAATCCTACCAAATGGGAGATTTAGAGATTGAACTGCTGCCACAAGGAACTCTTTCAGAAGCGATTCGTGCTGGTGGAGCTGGAATTGCAGCCTTTTATACACCTGTGGGTGCTGGTACTGAGATTACAAAAGGAAAAGAAGAGAGAGAGATTGAAGGCAAGAAATATATTTTGCAGTCGTCATTAAAGGCTGACATAGCCTTAATAAAAGCACATAAAGCAGATGAATTAGGAAACTTAGTGTATACAAAATCAGCTAGAAATTTTAATCCTATTATGGCAACTGCGGCTAGGGTAGTGATTGCTGAAGTAGATCAAATTGTGAAAACAGGAGAGTTATCACCTGAGGAAATTGTTACACCTCATCTCTTCGTGGATTATCTCGTCATTAAGGAGGAAGAAATCGTATGAGTAATAAACACATGATTGCAAAAAGGGCAGGTCTAGCTTTAGAAGATGGTGATATTGTTAATCTAGGCATTGGTATACCAACATTGGTAGCCGATTATGTCCCCAAGGGGATAAAAGTCTATCTACACTCAGAGAATGGAATTTTAGGTGTTGGACCAACACCTAAACCGGATGAAGTTGATAAAAACCTGGTGAATGCTGGGAAACTCCCTGTTACCGTGGAACAAGGAGCCTCTTTCTTTGACAGTGCCTCATCTTTTGCGATGATTCGTGGAGGGCATGTTGATGTGTCTATTCTAGGTGTCCTTCAGGTTGATGAGAATGGCAGGGTGGCGAACTGGGCCGTCCCTGGTAAAAGTGTTTTAGGTGTGGGTGGAGCAATGGACTTGTTAGAGGGATCAAGAAAAGTCATTGTCACCACTTTACACACCACCAAGGAAGGAGAATCCAAAATAGTAAAAGAATTACAGTACCCAGTTACTTCACTTAGAAAAGTAGACCTAATCATAACGGAACTGGCAGTTTTCGAGGTGGATGAAGAAGGATTAGTCCTTATTGAATTATCAACCGGACAAACAATTGAATCTGTTAAATCAAAGACAGACGCGCGGTTCAGGGTTGGGTTGAGCTGTGAGGGTATTTTAGAGAATAATAGGAGAGTGAAACAATAATGGTTGTTATTGTAAGTGCGCTTAGGACAGCGGTCGGAAAATTAGGTGGTGCGCTTTCGACCGTGCCACCAGAAGATTTTTTAGCTACTATAATGAATAATAATTTGTCTTCTATTGGTTATAATTCTTCTATTATAGATGAAGTAATCATAGGTCAAACTAAACAGAGTGCAGAAACAGCTAATATTGCCAGGGTTGCAGCGTTAAAAGCCAGATTTCCTGAAAATGTGACTGGGCATAGTGTACAAATGCAATGTGGTTCAGGTCTTCAAGCTGTTATTAATGGAGTTATGTCCATAAAGACGGGTCAATCAGAGGTGGTTTTAGCCGGCGGAGTAGAAAGTATGTCTCAAGCACCTTATTACTTTGTTGGTAATAGGAAGGGGTTAAAACCAGGTGATTTAACACTATTTGATTCCAATACCCGCAGCCAACCATGCTCCCAACCTCAAGATTTATATGGAACGTTTAACATGGGTCAAACAGCTGAATGGTTAGCAGAGAAATTTGAGATCTCTAGAGAAGAACAAGATTTATTTGCACTAGATAGTCAAGAAAAAGCACTAAGGGCGTTGGAGAGTGAGCGTTTTTCAGCTGAAATTGTGCCAATAAGTGTTCCCATTGGCAAGGGTGAAAGCTTGTTCTTCGCAGTTGATGAGCACCCTAGAAGAACATCTCTAGAAAAATTATCCACTCTTATGCCTGCCTTTAAAGAAGGGGGCACAGTAACAGCAGGTAATTCTTCCGGCCGGAATGACGGGGCAGCGGTCTTAATGCTGATGAGTGAAGAAAAAGCAGAAAAATTGGGCCTGACACCACTAGCTACAATTAAATCTTGGGCTGTGTCTGGTGTGTCTCCTAAAGAGATGGGCCTCGGTCCAGTATCTGCCAGTGAGAAAGCATTAGAAAAAGCAGAATTAACAATAGAAGATATAGATCTCATTGAATTGAATGAAGCATTTGCTGCACAAGCAATTGCATGTCTAAAACATTGGCCTGAGCTAGACCGAAAAAAGGTGAATGTTAACGGCGGGGGGATTGCTTTAGGTCATCCACTTGGTTGTTCAGGCGCAAGAATCCTTGTTACCCTTATTCATGAATTGCAAAAGTCCAAGTTAACTTACGGACTGGCAACATTATGTATTGCAGGGGGCCAAGGCATCGCCATGGTAGTGGAACGTTGGAGGGAAAGGTAGACATTAAAGAAGTAGTTAATAATCAACTATAAAAATATTATGTAAACTTAGATGTGTAGATATTGTACTTTAATGATGAATGAAAGACATTTCTGATTGATTGAGTAAGAGATTTGTGCTTCATTGGCATGATGAAAGACATTTTTGATCGATATTGTTTGATGTTTGTCCTTCATCAGTGCGATGAAGGACATTTTTTATAAAAATTCATTGTATTTTGGCTTTCATAGCAATGACAGGGCTCATTAACTCATTTTTAGCTTCATTCCAAAAGTTAAGATTTCATAATCATTCTTTAGGACATACCCATAATTTCTTGTATGGTCGATAACGATATCTCCATCAAGATATGCTTGTACTTCTGGGCTAACAAGGATAGTTATCTCCTCAAATAGATACACTTCATCATGTTCTACCTGCTCACCCTGAGCAAGTTCATACACAATAGTGCTACCTCAACCACTAGTTTGCTGGGCAATAATCCTAACAGAAGTTTTCTCAGGGAAAACCGTTTTTAATTGAAGATATGCGTTTTTGGTTAAATTAATTTTCAATATGATCACCTCTTACAATTACATTCCCCTTCACATTTAGTTCTAACCGTGAAAAACATACTTAACAAAACAGTAAATGTTAGTAGAACTACTTATATAAAAAGACCTTAAGATTATCATTCTTATCCACAGTTGCCAGCAAGACGTTTTTGATTTCAGTTTGATAAAAGTTTTCTAGTTTAGATATAACCCAGTCTTCGTCTTTTTGTATTTGCAGTAACTCATTAGAATTTATTTTACCTTCTTTTATAATCATCCTTGGTAAGTCGAATGGTTCTGTCCTTAGTTGCATGGTCGATGGTGTAATGGGTTGGTATTTAGGATCTAGAAAAATGGATATTGTCCCATCTGCCTCCCAAAAAGCTAATGCCACGCTTTTGACATCTGCTACTTTTTCCTTACGTAATTCACCTAATAACAAATCTAAAGAAATCCTTGCCGTTTTAAGGCCTTTATAGATAATCTCTCCATCCTTTACGAGTGTGATTGGTGCACTGTTAATTAGCATTCTTAACCAGGGCCATTTAAGTATGATGAATATACCACCAAGATATAAAGTTACTAATACAATGGTGGATATGACGGACCCTTTTAACCCAAGGTGTTGGTCAGACAATGGATGGGCAATAATGTTGCCAATAACTAGAGCGATTACAAAATCAAGCAGTCTTAATTGTGAGATGGCACGCTGTCCTAAAACTTTTCCAACGATGACCAAGAAGAAAAAACCAACAACAGCACGTAAAACCCATTCAACTGAGGTTAGTGATTCTTGACTTTGAAAAAAATCCATTTAATGCACCCTTTTTCCAATAAACTAAAACTTATTGTTTCTCTGTTATGTTTTTAATAACCTAAATTCAGTGCTAAAAAATAAAAATATTACTTGTTATGGTATATACTTACATAGTCTCAATGAGCAGAAAAGTAAAATTGGAGGAATGAACTTTGGAGATAGGAATTAGTACCTTTGTAGAAACCACACCGGACGTTCAAACCGGAGAAGTAATAAGTCATGCACAGAGAATACGTGAAGTAGTCGAGGAAATTGTTCTCGCCGATCAAATTGGATTGGATGTGTTTGGCGTCGGGGAGCATCATCGAAAGGATTATGCAGCTTCTTCTCCTGCAGTTGTTCTGGCTGCTGCAGCATCACAAACGAAGCGGATCCGATTGACAAGTGCCGTTACGGTACTTTCTTCTGCAGATCCGGTACGTGTATTCCAAGATTTTGCTACACTTGATGCCATTTCAAATGGACGAGCAGAAATCATGGCGGGCAGAGGTTCCTTCATTGAATCATTCCCACTGTTTGGTTACAATCTAAGGGATTATGATGAATTATTCGAGGAGAAACTGGACCTCTTGTTAAAATTACGCGAGTCAGAGAAAGTAACTTGGGAAGGGAGACATCGGCCAGCCATTAATAACCTGGGCGTGTATCCAAGACCTGTTCAAGACCCCCTCCCAGTATGGATTGGCAGTGGTGGAAACACGGAATCAGTTATTCGAGCAGGTGTTCTCGGCTTACCACTTGTATTAGCGATTATTGGAGGCAGTCCAGTTCGATTTGCTCCATTGGTTAAACTTTATAAGAGAGCTGCAGCACAAGCTGGGCACGATTTATCGAAACTTTCTGTTGCCTCACATTCACATGGTTTTATCGCTGAAACAACTCAACTAGCATCAGACAAATTTTTCCCATCAACCCAGCAAGCTATGAATGTGCTAGGTAGGGAGCGGGGATGGGGACATTACGACCAATCAAGCTTTGATGCAGCAAGAAGCTTTGAAGGGGCGTTGTACGTTGGTGATTCAGAAACAGTTGCTCAAAAAATCATCCACCTTCGAAAGAACGTTGGAATCACACGCTTTTTCCTTCACGTACCTGTGGGTACCATGCCTCATGAAGAGGTCATGAGAGCTATTGAGCTATTGGGTAAAGAGGTAGCTCCTCGAGTTAGAGAGGAAATCGCTGAATGGGAAAAAACACAATAGTCTAGCACAATCTATTTTACTGCTAGCTATCTAATAGCGTCCGTTATCATTTTGTTAGTTCCCTAAAAGGTATAGTAAAAACAAAAAGCTTGTAGAAAGAAGTCATAATGGACCGATTCTACAAGCTTTTATTATTGTTGATCAAGTATTTCTTAAAACAGTAATAAATCCATCGAGTATTTGGTGACTTATTTTGAAACCTTTATCATGATAGAACTTTAATGCTTCCTCGTTTCCGTTTGATACAAAAATAAACAAATCATCAATTGACGGAAATGATCGTAACCAATCCTTCGACTTTTCGAATAAAACGGAACCAATGCCCTGGCTACGATAACCTTCTTTGATATAAAACTGAGAAAGACAACCGACATCTTCATTTTTTACCGAAGCAAGGTCAAAAAAAGTAGCAAAATCATTTTGAATAGGTTTCCTTTGGGGAAATGTTGCTATACACATATCCCACAATTTCATCATCATCTTTTGCTACTACTATGTAATTATATTTGGCGCTGTTGACAGAAGGGATCATTCTAGTTTCAAAATTCATGTTATCAAAAAACTCTGGATGAATCGTTGCTTTAGATTTTTGATAAGCCATTAATTCATTTACAAGTTCCTTTAGACAGCTAATATTTTCTTCTGTAATCACTTCGTATTGGATAGCCATAAATAATTTTCCTTTCTAGAGATTAATAACATGATAATTAATAGCTATTAGAAGTATATGATAAGTCTGTACTAATTCCAATTTTAAATAATTAAAAAGCTGTCATATACAATGAATGATTCGTTGTATATGACAGCTAAATTTATTTGCAAAATATGTGTTTCCCAATTTTTTTGATCTGGGGTCGACTCCAGATCCAGCTGCTCGTCGCAGTAGCGGGGTTAAAATAATAAAGAGCTCCTCCACTAGGATCCCATCCATTTATGGCATCAAGAACAGCTTTTTTTGCTGTTTCATTTGGTGTTAAATTTATTTGTCCATCCGCAACAGCTGTGAAGGCTCCGGGTTCATAGATGACACCTGCGACTGTATTAGGGAAAGATACACTTTGGACCCTATTAAGGATAACGGCTGCTACAGCAACTTGACCCTCATATGGTTCTCCACGTGATTCTCCGAAAACAGCGTTTGCCATTAATTGAATTTCATTTTGTGTATAACCATTTGGTACATTAGAGGTATTAACCGAATTTCCTTTTTGTTCATATTTTGTCGATCTCACCAGCATTTCTTTCGTTTTGGTGCCTACCACTCCATCAACAGGGAGTCCAAATTTGTCTTGAAAATTCCTGACTGCCCAGTATGTATCCCAACCAAATACACCATCTATCTTACTTTTGTAAAATCCATTATATGTAAGTCGTGATTGCAATTCAATTACATCTTCTCCCACAGCCCCTCGCTGTAAGACTTGATTTGAAAATGCTTGTACTACTTTACTTTGGTCACTATTGGTTAATAAGATTACAGCTAAAAAGGTTATAATTAGCGGTGTTTTTAAGGAATTAATCAATTGCACAACCTAACCTCCAAACCACTTAATTAACTATAATTTATATACTTACATCTTTTTACCTTTTTTATGTAAAAGCTAAAAAAGGGAGATTACCTTGTTTCAGATAATCTCCCTTTTAATTATTAATTATCTAAGGCAAAGGTGCTTAGATTAATCCAAGTCGTTCCAGACCATATCGTACACCGTCTTCTTCGGCTGAGAGTGTAACCATATTGGCCACTTGTTTCAATTCTTCGCGACCAGACCCCATAGCTACACCCATTCCTACGAAGGAAAGCATTTCAATATCATTTAGACCATCTCCAAATGCAACGGCTTCATCGGGTGCTATGCCTAGCTTCTCTAATAGTTTAGTTATACCTACAGCTTTGTTGGAGTTAGACAAATTAACGTCACAGGTTCTAGCGCCTGAGCTCCATCTTCTGAAATCTAACTCTGGTACATTGGTTTGATAATGGAGCTCCTCCTCCAAATCGCAATGTAAGAACAATTGATATATGTCTTCATCTGTCCAAAATTGAGCAGGTGCAAGCTCTGGCTTCCATGGGTCATGTTGATACGCTTCAATCACGTAGGGATGGCTTAGATTTGTGGACTTAAAGCTTGAGCCGCTTAAGAAAGTGAGTGGATGCTGGAAATCATTTGATAATAGATGTACTTTCTCTAAAATCTGTTTATCAATAGCGCTCTTGTATATTTCTTTCCCT
This sequence comes from Bacillus sp. (in: firmicutes), assembly GCA_039832695.1. Lineage (GTDB taxonomy): Bacteria > Bacillota > Bacilli > Bacillales > Cytobacillaceae > Neobacillus. The sequence goes on along the minus strand of JBDOMM010000024.1, from coordinate 312,787 downwards.
TCATGATAAGCAAATGATCCATTAAAAAAGACCATAGATTCTACTCCGATTTCTTGAATTATGGACTCTGAAAAATAGGGTGCTCTACCCGTAGCGATGATAACCGGTATCTTTTTCTCCCTCAACTGCTGAATCGCATCCTTAGTTGCGTGACTCAATTTTGTTTTTCCATGAGGAAGAATGGTTCCGTCGACATCTAAGATGACTAACTTGTAATTCATAAACTCGCTCCTAAAATGTATTCTCGGTGGGTTACCAAAGTATAAGGACAGTATAACACATTGGTCTTCAATCAAATGCAAGAAGGCTTTAGGTATGAGTATAACTCAGTTTGAAAAAATTAACTCACGAAAAAATAAAGCAGGGAAATAAGAGTACAAAATCGAACTTGTAAACAAAGCAACTAGCGGCAGCTACATGAGGTATTTTAATGAATGGGGTGGTTGGATGAGCAAGAATGTCAATCGAAAAATATTGTTAGCTAGTCGTCCGAAGGGAATGCCAGATGCAAGTAATTTTGACCTAGTTGAGAGCAATATTCCGGAAATTAGTGAGGGTGAGGTACTTATTCGTACTCTTTATCTGTCAGTGGATCCTTATATGCGTGGTAGGATGTCGGATGCAAAATCCTATGCGAAACCTTATGAGGTGGGAGAACCATTTATTGGAGGCATGGTTGGGGAAATCGTTGAATCTAAAAATCCAAAGTTTCAAGAGGGGGAATATGTGGAAGGGCGCCTGGAGTGGGCAGAATACAATGTGTCAGATGGTAGTACCATCCGGAAGGTCAATCCTGAGTTAGCCCCGATTACCACGGCCCTCCATGTACTAGGAATGCCTGGGTTAACTGCCTATTTTGGTTTAATGTTCATAGGACAGCCGAAGGAAGGAGAAACAGTTGTTGTTTCAGGAGCATCGGGAGCCGTTGGAACAATTGTTGGCCAAATTGCGAAGTTAAAAGGCTGCCGTGTAGTAGGAATAGCAGGAGCAGATGATAAATGTAGGTTTTTAACAGAAGAATTAGGTTTTGATGCTGCTATTAATTATAAAACAGTAGAAAATCTCCGCAAAGAACTGAAGGAAGCTTGTCCTTCAGGAGTCGATGTTTATTTCGACAATGTCGGAGGAAAAGTAAGCGATGCTGTAATGACATTAATTAATTTCCAGTCTCGAACAGCTATTTGCGGACAAATCTCGCAGTATAACTTAGAAAAGCCGGAGATAGGACCAAGAGTAGCGGGGCAACTGCTGACAACTAGTTCATTGATGAAAGGCTTTATTGTATCTGATTATGCAGAACATAATAAGGAAGGATTAATTCAGTTATCACAATGGGTAAAAGAAGGTAAGATTCAATACCGCGAGAATATCGTTGAAGGCTTTGAAAATACGGTTGAAGCATTTCTAGGACTATTCCGTGGAGATAACATTGGTAAACAGCTAGTGAAAGTAGTGAAGGAATAAGAAAAGTTCAAGCTGGCTAATAAGGGGCCACAATAATAGTGTCCCTTATTAACCTGCTTTTTTTCATTAAATACGTAGGACAAAATTCATAAGGAGAAATAAGCTCTTTTTACTTTTTAATGGGTGGATTGTTAACATCAACATGAAACGGAAGAGAATTGTCTGCCTTGTCATTTCCATAGAACTGCTCCTGGATTTCGTTATTTGCCTTATCTTCCTCAGAACCCTCTGAAGCGTAGCTCCTAGACCCAAAGTCATAAAATAATTGATCCATTTGTTGATTTGCTTCAACTGCCTCATTTTTGTTTTCTTTCACATTTAAACGCCCCTTTAAATCATTTGCCTATATTTTTCCCATTCTGTGTTGAAAGTACAAGTATGTTGAAGAAAGTTTTTATAAAAAGGAAGGATGATGCTTCATGAATTACACATAAATCGTTCTTCTTAAGCGATACTGAGATGCCCCATTCTAGAGTGAAAAAGTTTACAACCAACGCTCACCCTTATAATATAAAATCAATAAATAGTAATGGAGTGGAAGTTTATGTCGATTGAACAAGTTGTTCAACAACAAATTGAATACTACAACAAACAGGATATTGAAGGGTTTGCCAGTACATATGCAGATGATATTACGGTTTACACATTTCCGGATAACACCATAACTTTAAGTGGAAAACAAGAATTGATTGAAAGGTATACAGAAACATTTAAAAAGAAGAATTTTGCGGACATAAAAAATCGTTCCATTGTCGGCAACAAAGTAATAGATTGGGAAATTGCAATCAGTGGGCTTACTGGAGAAAGTACAAGCTTAATGGCCATTTATGAAGTAGAGAACAATTTAATATCAAAGGTTTGGTTTATACGAGAGTAGGACTTCCATGATGGAAGTTCTTTTTTTTAATCACATGACGTTAATCCTTTAAAGTGATGGGGGACAGGCACCAAAATATAATTTTTTAGAGGGTTAGACTAAATTTTGTTGAATTTGTATGTAAAAGTAAAAATTTGTGAGGTGGGAGAACTTGGACGAGATTCAATATGGATTTTTAGATGAATTTGGGGATTATCGTTTTGATTTTGATAAAAGCGATGTTTCAACCCACTTTATTATTGTTGCCATTCTTGTAAAAGATTCTAATAAAGCTAGTTTAGAACAAGAAATGGATAGAATAAGACAAGCCTATGTTCCAACTGAGGATCTAACTTCTAGAAGTTTCGACAATGACCTTACTCAAAGAATGCAAATTTTGAATGAAATAAAGGGTTTACCTTTTAGTGTATACGCCTATGTAATTGATAAGCGAAAAATAAGAGAAGACAGCGGTATCATGTCTAAAACTTCATTTTTAAAATATGTAAATAAAATGGTTTATAGGGACCTGAATAGATCATTTGAACAGCTTGATCTGGTGGCAGACGACCGAGATGAAAAATCATTTTTACGAGAATTTAAAAATTATATAAGAACAAAGAGTATACCGGACTTATTTAATCATTCGACATTTGGGTTCAACAATAGTAAATCGAATATTCTTCTTCAGTTGGCAGATGTAATCGCTGGAACTTTGGCAAAAGGCTTTGATCTTACCCACCAATCTAACCAGTACCGTTCTTTTTTCAAAATAATAAGAAATAAAATAGCAGCCATTAATCTATTACCGCTTGATTATAAGGACTTTCTCTCTGATTACAAATCAATGAATCAGGATTCTAGATACAATGACGTTATCATCCAACAATCGGTGAATCTAACTTATCAATATATTGAAAAGCATCGAAAAAATGAGGAGGAGGAAGAAAAGCTTCGAATTGATTTTCTTAAGTTTCTTTTATTTAATCTGAAGGAAAATCCTGATGAATATGTGTATACGGAAGAAATTTTAGATAATCTGAATGCCATTAGGGACTTAAAACTAAATCCGCATAACTTTCGATCATCGGTGGTGTCTAAGCTCCGTGATAGTGGTCTCTTAATTGCTAGCAGCAATAAAGGCTATAAATTACCTGCTTGCTTAAACGATTTATATGATTTTGTAAATCTATCAAGTCTAACAATCCACCCAATGATTCAAAGAATATCCAAATGCAGGGATCAAATTCTTCTAGCAACCAATAATGAAATCGACATTCTTGATCAAAAAGGATATGGTTATCTGAAAAAGCTTATTGAATTAGAAAAGTTAGGTGTTTAAATATTTGCTAGAACTCATTTAGGATAAGAACAAAAAAAGGGGAATTTGTAATTATGGTTATGAATGGTATACTTTTTTTGTGTAATTATGTCGGTAATATCAATTAAGTCCTAATGGGCTTAAAATACGAAAAACGGAGGAAAAACAAAATGTATACTTCAATAGCTGAATTTATCCAAGAATGGAATCAAGAAGCAGAGTCTACACAAAAAGTATTGGATACGTTAACCGACAGTTCCCTTCAACAACAGGTTTCATCGGAGGACCGTACCTTAGGCCGAATTGCCTGGCACATTGTTACAAGTACTCCTGGAATGCTAATCGAATTCGGAATCAAAGTGGAACCGGTAGAAAATTCAGGAACCGTTCCTTCCTCAGCAAAGGAATTAGCAGAAACATTTCGAAAGGTCAGTGCAGATACAATTGACGCAGTGAAACAGGAATGGACGGATGGCTCCCTAAAGGAAATGGTTAATGTGTTTGGTATGACGATCCCAAAAGCAGTAACACTTTCATTGCTAATCAAGCACATCATTCATCACCGTGGTCAAATGACGGTTCTAATGCGACAGGCAGGATTGAAGGTTCCTAGTATTTATGGGCCTGCAAGAGAAGAATGGACTCATATTGGAATGGATGCCCCAGCACTATAAAAAGTCAAGATAGAGAGCCCTTTATTTGCAAAGCTGCATTTAAAAGGCTCTTTTTTATTTATGTTGGGGTCGATTGTTAACGTCAAGAAAAAAGGAATAAAAGTCAAATTGAGGGAAAATGCGAATACATCTTGTGGGAGAATTAGATAAACATTGGGAAATTGAACCTTAGAAGGGATGAGGGCTACATGGAAAAGATTTATATGGATTACAATGCAAGTACCCCTTTGGCTCCTGAGGTAGTGATTGCGATGCAACCGCTGCTAGATACTTATTATGGAAATCCTTCAGCCTTACATTGGTCAGGAAAACCAGTTAAGGAATTTTTACATAAAGCAAGAGAACAGGTGGCTAAATTAATTGAATGTTCTTCTGGGGAAATCATTTTTACGAGTGGTGGAAGTGAGGCAAATAATCTTGCTTTAAAAGGGTTTTATTTTAAAAATAAGCATAAAGGCAACCATATCATTACTTCTACAATTGAACACCCTGCTATCGTAAGTCCTTGTAAGTTTCTTGAACAAGTAGGGGCGAAAATAACTTACGTAGGCGTTGACCGGTATGGAAGGGTATCACCTGAAGAAATCGAAAAGGCGATTACAAAAGAAACAATTCTGATTACAGTCATGCACTCCAATAATGAAGTAGGTACGTTACAGCCGATAAAGGAGATTGGGGCAATAGCGGAAAGGAATGGAATTGCCTTTCATACAGATGCTTCTCAATCCCTTGGAAAAGTCCCTGTCCAAGTGAATGATTTAAAAGTAGACATGCTAACGATCGCTGGTCATAAACTATATGCACCGAAAGGAATTGGTGCACTATATATAAGAGATGGAATCCAACTCGAACCTCTAATACACGGAGCGGGGCATGAGTTTGGACTTCGTGCAGGCACCGAAAATACTTTATTAGCAGTGGGATTAGGCAAGGCATGTGAAATCACTTCTAAAGAAGTAAGTAATCATAGAATCAAAGATTTGACCGACTATTTTTGGAGGAGACTAAAAGGGGATTTCGGGGAACAGGTTGTGCTGAATGGACATCCCGAGGAACGCCTGCCGAATACCTTGAATGTAAGTTTTGTAAATAAAATTGGCCAAGAACTATTAGAGTCTATTCCTAGTCTTGCGGCATCAACTGGATCAGCGTGTCATGCTGGAAGCATAGAACTCTCACCTGTATTGAAGGAGATGAATGTTCCTGAAGAGGTTGGGATGGGAGCTATCCGGTTTAGTTTAGGCAGGAATTCAACCAAGGAAGAAATTGATAAAGTAATCTTATTGTTAAATAAAATAATGTGAAATAAAAAATGGTCTTCATAATATAAAGAGCCCTAGTTTAGGGCTTTTTATTATGGATATGGACTTCTATTGAGAAATTTTTCTTTTGCAAGAGAATTCAGATTTAAAAAAGGGAAAATTGCCTTTTCTAGCCCTATTATTTAGTCAAGTTTTTTTAATTCTGTTAAATGAACCAATTTAATATTATGTATGCTTCCGACTTCCTTAATCTCGCAATAACCTGACGTATACTTATAAAGAATTACATATTTCTTGCCGTTGAATAATACTTGCGAATTGGTCTCCATTTATGAGTCTCCACCCTTCATCTTTTTCTTTTTCAATATATTAGAACGATATGAAAAGTATGTTAATTTCTCGGAGAAATAATCGAAAAAAGAAGGAAATTGACGTAAAGGATTTGATATTGGATATAAAGAAATATTTAGTAAACACAGTGTTTTATTAATATGTAAGCGCATACATTTATTAGTAAGCACTGGAGGTGATGTAATTGATCTATCCTTACGGTAAAGATTATATCCAATATTTAAATGATGAAGGTTATTCTAGAATTACCTATGAACAATGGAAAAGTAAAATTAGTAAACAGGAATTAGATAAAGGGAAAAATAGTAAAGACCAGAATCAATCTGGTCCAAAATACAAGTAGGAAGCGCCAACCGGCGTTTTTTTTATTTGTAATAATCCTATATATGCTTCTAGAAATATGGAGTGAATAGGGGCTCTATGATCTTGGGATTTGATGACGTTTTAAATACTAAGCTTACTTTATTTGTCAACAAGTTGGTAACTCATAAATTCTAATTTTTTTGTGGTTTCAAGTTGTATGAATTCACCATGCGATAATTGAATCCTTTTCGAAAATAGGGGACCATCATGTACGAAGGTATGGTATTCACCTGACTCTCCCATTGGGCAAATAGTAGTACATTTTACATCATGGAGGAACGATTCATCAAGGCTCCTACCAAGCCAAGTCTCATCTAGGACATCCTCTCTTACACGAACAACAACTGCTTTATAGCTAGATTGGACAAAATTTTTCAGCAGTTGCAATGCATCTTCCTTTTGGGACCATAGGGGATACAACGATTCCACGCCTGCAGCGTCAGCAACTTTTTCGCCCCAATCACGGTGTTCGTCTAAATATAAATCTCCATATGCAATGCCCGTAATATTATATTGTTTCTTTAAGGTTTGGAGAGCTGTAACAAATTGATCTGTATAAGTGTCGTAGGAGCATTCGATAAAGTGAACAGGTATAGAAAGAGCTTCTCCTTGTAATTTTATCATTTCTGTTCGCTCGCCATGGCCGAAGGTTCGACCAAGTTCTTTGGGAACGGTTGTAACAATGCATGCGACCTCGTATCCTATCTTTATAAGCGTATCCAAGGCCATACAACAATCCTTTCCACCACTCCAAGATAATGCAATTCGTTTTTTCATGATAGTCCACCCTCGCTAGAATAATTATGTAATTTGTAATATTGATAGTTTAACATAAAAAATCCTTCTTACTTATTTGAGAACAAACATAAATGAATATTAATTCGTGTTAACGAATATATATTGAATTTAAAATTTTAAAAAAGGTCCGTATTTAAGAATTATATATGAAAACGCTTACTTAAATAATGGTATAAATATTCAAAAAATATCCTTAAAAAAGATTGTCAAACTATCTTTTTTTAACTATAATCATAGTATTAATTAATGATGTCATAAAATCTAACATGAAAATGAGAGGTAATGTAACGTGACTGAAACACTTATTTCAAAAGTACCTGTAGATGCAGCAACATTAGAACAAATTAAAGAAACGATTAAAGAAAAAAGCGTTGAACTATTACATTTGCAATTCGTCGATATCGAAGGTATTCTAAAGCACATCACAGTTACAAGTGAGCAATTAGAGGATGTAGTCGAAGGTAAAATGATGTTTGATGGGTCCTCAATTAAAGGTTTTTCACCTATTAATAAGTCAGACCTTTATCTTCAACCAGATCTAGCCACGTTTGCTGTTCTACCTTGGACAGTGGAAGCTGGTTATGCTGAGGGTCGATTCTTATGCTCTGTTAACAATCCAGACGGAACACCTTTTGATGGAGATACAAGAAATGTTCTAAAGAAAACGGTAGATCGTGCGGCTAATCATGGTTATTCCATTTCAGTTGGCCCCGAATTAGAGTTTTTTCTTTTTAAAACTGATGAAAATGGTTATGCAACTCAAGAAATTAGTGATAAGGCAGGTTATTTCGAACCTTCACCACATGATCTCGGCGAACGCGTCCGTTTAGAAATTTACCGTGCGCTAAAAGCAATGGGCTTTACCATTGAGGCATCTCACCACGAAGTAGCGGAAGGGCAGCATGAAATTAACTTTAAATATGCAGATGTACTTACAGCAGCAGACCTTGCCACTACATATAAATGGGTTGTAAAGACAATTGCGAAGAAATTTGGATTACATGCTACATTTATGCCAAAGCCAGTTTTTGGAATCAATGGATCTGGAATGCATGTAAATATGTCTTTCTTTGAAGGAAGCGAAAATGCATTCTTTGACCCTTCAGATGAGCTTCAGTTATCGGAAAAAGCATACCAGTTTATTGCTGGTGTTTTAGAAAATGTAAAAAGTTTTACGGCAGTAACAAACCCGCTAGTAAACTCTTATAAGCGTTTAGTGCCTGGTTATGAAGCACCATGTTATATTGCCTGGTCTGCATCAAATCGTTCGGCATTGATTCGTATTCCAGCTAAGAAAGGTCTTGCCACACGTGTAGAATTACGTTGTCCAGATCCATCAGCGAATACTTACTTAACGTTTGCGGTAATTGCTTCTGCTGGCTTGGATGGAATTGAAAAAGGACTAGACGCACCAGCTCCAATCAATGAAGATATCTTCCATATGACTGAGGAAGAAAGAGCATTCCGAGGCATCGATAACCTTCCAGGAAGCTTAGCTGAGGCTTTGAAAGAGCTAGAATCTGGAGAAATTGCTTCAAATACATTAGGTCAACACGTCTATAATGAGTATGTTTCAATGAAAAAAGCAGAATGGGATAGCTATCGTACAGCTGTTCATACATGGGAAATTGATAACTATCAAACTAAATTTTAATCAAATTAATGGGACAGTGAAATTAGGTCAATAATCACTGTCCCTTTTTGTGCATCTTACTTGTGAAATTATTCACAAAATGTTCAAGAATAGGACGGATGGATGACTAATTTATCCTGTATATTAACACTATAGTCATATTGTTTATATAAATAGGGGGATTACAAATGAAAAAGATATTTCAAATATTTTTAATAATAGGATCGGTTATGACACCTTTTTTTGCACAAGCGCATGTGAAATGGTTCACAAATATTACTCCGCATAAGGAGTCTATTGAACATATATTATCGCCAGAGTTTTTATTTTTAGCATTAGTCGCAGCAGTAGTTTTAGCGACATTAACGATAATCATTCCAAAAATGGCTGAATGGGGTCCAGTAAAAAAAATAGAGGATCGTCTTTCTAGTTTAAGGAAATATTCACGATATCTTTTAAAATATGGAACAGCCGTAGCATTAATGATTCAAATGATTAATGGTACCTTATTTGCTCCAGAATTCCATGTCAGCAATACTTTCGTAACAGTATTAACGTGGCTTACAATTGGATTTTTACTAATTCCACATCATATTGCGACAAAAATTGGGGCATCCATTTTATTAGGCTTATTTGTTTATGTTACTATCCATCATGGAATTTTCTATATGCTTGATTATGGGTTTTATGTAGCAATTATCGGAGTGTTATTAGTAGGAAATACAAGACTAGAGAAAGTAGGATTCCCTTTTCTTTACCTAGGAACCGGTTTATCGCTTAGCTGGGTGGCAGTTGAAAAGTGGGTTTATCCAAGTATGGCACTAGATATTGTCACACACCATCATGTACCAACATTTGGGTTTGAACCTGGTTTATTTGTTGTAATGGCAGCATTTATCGAATTTGTCGTAGGTTATCTGCTAGTTGTCGGAATTTTAAATCGGGTGTTAGGCTTTGTGGTAACGGGCATTTTTATCTCAACTACGATGCTTTTCGGAATGACTGAAGTCATCGGTCATTTTATGATTCATATTGTACTAATTATCTTCATTATTGAGGGTGTTTCTTTCTATAACCCACCGATTAAAATGCATAAAACAAAAACAGATCAGTTTATCTTTGTATTTTTAAACTTCATCTTTGTTCTTGCAACATTTTTACTGATTTATTACCGTTTTGCATAAAAACTAACTTAATATTTTCATAACATTTATTTACACAACCTTTACTCTCCGTTTAAACAGAGTTAATACTTTCGTCCTATAGTAATAACTGTAAAGGAAATAAAATTAACTCTTTAGGGGGAAACAAGGTACATGAAAAACTTGAAGAAACTAAGCCTTCTTACATTATTTGCAGCATTAATGGTATTCATGGCTGCTTGTGGAGGCGGAACTAATACTGACAAAGCAGCAGGAAACACAGAAAAAGAAACACCAAAAACAGAAGAAAAGAAAGAACTATCTGGTTCATTAGTTATTTCCGGTTCCTCTGCAATGCAACCATTAGTTGCTGCCGCTGCTGAAGAATTTATGGCAGAAAACCCAAAGGTAGATGTTCAAGTAAATGCTGGTGGTTCAGGAACTGGATTATCCCAAGTAGCTGAAGGCTCTGTTCAAATTGGTAACTCAGACGTTTTCGCTGAAGAAAAAGAAGGCATTCCAGCAGACCAGCTTGTTGACCATAAAGTAGCAGTAGTTGGAATGACTGCAGCTGTTAACCCTAAGGTTGGAATTAAGGATATTAAGAAAGAAGATTTAATTAAAGTATTCACTGGTAAAATTACAAATTGGAAAGAGCTAGGCGGAAAAGACCAAAAAATCGTACTTGTAAACCGCCCAGATTCTTCTGGTACTCGTGCAGTATTCAATAAGTTTGCTCTAGATGGTGCAACACCAGCTGAAGGAATCACTGAAGATTCTTCAAACACTGTTAAAAAGATTATTAATGAGACTGATGGTGCTATTGGCTATCTAGCTTTCTCTTACTTTACAGATGATTCTGTAACACCTCTTGCTATTGATGGTGTAGAACCCACAGCTGAGAATGTACAATCTGGTAAGTTTCCAGTTTGGGCCTACGAACATTCTTATACAAAAGGTGAAGCAACTGATCTTGCAAAAGCATTCCTTGATTATTTGATGTCAGATGATATCCAGAATAATTTACTTAAAGAACAAGGATATTTACCTGTAACAAAAATGAAGGTTGAACGTGATGCTAAAGGTAATCAAACAAATAAATAAATGATTAGAAAAGGGTATATGCTAAGCACATACCCTTTTTCTGTTAATATTAATAGTCAATAAGCTAGTCCATTTTTCTTTTCATAAATTGATGAAAAGGACACTTGGACAAAGAGGATTCGTCATCGCGTAAAAAATATTGTTTCCACTCAAAGTTGTCTTCTAGTCCATAGCTATTTAGGTCAGGGTGAATTCCAATGGAATCATAGTTTTCTAGTCTTTTTCGAACCTGTGACTTAATATTATTTGCAAAGGTGACGTTCTTATTGAATTCTTGCAACACCCATCTGGGTGTAATGGCTAACATGAAATAGTCAAAATGTCTACTTCTCCTGTTCCTATGGGAAGGTGTCGCGCAATACATAAAGTATTGCTCTCCGTTAAAACAGAATTCCCAAATAGGATTATGCGGGTCTGGTGGAATTCGTTTTGGCCAATCCATTTCATCAAATTCGTTTAAGCTGCTTAATTGCTCCCAAAATAATTCTTCAAACCTCTCTACGTTATATTTTCCGAAAAGCTCAGTTGGTGTATTATAAAATATTATTAGAGAGGTGAATTTCCCATATTCTTTTGATGATATTGTGTAATCACTTAATAATACTGCAACTTCTTTAATTGTGTCTGAATGCTTTGGGTTACCAACAAATCCGTAACGAAGCTGGTTTGTTGAGAATCCAATTGTTGCTGGTATACATGGAAACGGACGGTTTTTATCCTTCATTTTCTCTTCAAATTTTTCTAAGGCAAATTTTTCCCATTGTTGGAGTTTGTTTCGGGATGATGGGGAATCCTTGAATAGCTTGTTTATAATATTCACCTCCTAATGGTTCATACAGTATATTCATGATCCGTTCAGGGGGGTGAATGTCCTAGTCAATATGGGCTTTTAGTAGAAAACTGGGAGAAAGTCCAATAAGTCACTTCATTTTGTTAAAAGTGACATCAAAGATAATGCAAAGGAAACCAGTGAAAATCGTAGAAAGAATAAGTGCAAACATTGGACGTCGATGATGGATTCGAATAATTATGAACATAACAATTACGAAAAGTAGGGACCAAAGTAAATTCCAGTTATGATGGTATGTGATAGCACCACCTTTTACTGAAAAATATTCAAGTATGATATAAATTGTAACAAAAAAGCCGATGTATAATACTTGAGAAGAGATGCCTTTGCTATAAGGATATTTTGAAAGAAATATCCAAGTAGATATAGGCATTCCAATGAATATGAGTAAACAAATCGGAATCATAGCGACAGGAAGTCCATTTGGTTCCATTTGCCAAAGTTGATACTTATAACAGATCAGTTCATATAATGCATTGCCAAGGGAAGCGAATAGCAGTGTGGGGTAATAGGGTAACCAATTCCGATCGGCAAATTTTAATGCTGCAAGTATCCAAAGAAACGAATATAAGATGGCAATCATCTGGTTCTCTCCTACCAATTAATTAGATATAGCTTTCCCTAAAATGGATGATTTATCATTGAGTTGGCTCCATATTACATCATAGAGGTCAAGGAATATTGTTTATTATTATGAATGAACTGTAGGGGGAACAGTTATGGTGGTAGTAAAATCTGTAAAAATTGATGGTGAAAGCATTCATTTCTTTAAGAGTGCAATATACATACTTGAAGCAAATTCGAGTTTCACGTTAGAACTAGATCTTATTGTTAGTGAGCTGATTGTAAAAAGGTATAAAAAGGAAGATACTCTTATTATTGAAATAGAGTTAGACAACGGTAGAGTTTTACACTCAATAATGCATGTGAATATTTTGTCAGGTGGTTTGCCGCAGCTAAATTTATTCTGCGAACTAGATGAAGTTGGCGAATATAATGATTTTATCCGGTTAAACGAAAATGATTCGTGTTTTCCTAATATAGAAGAAGGAATTACTCTAGAGGAAATACGAAGGGTGGAAATGCCAGATGAAGAAATTAGTATAAAGTTAAAGCTACCTATTGACCAGGTTGAATGGTTAAAGAATCAGAAAAAGGACCGTTTGAACGAACTTTTTAAAGAAATAATTTATGATCTATGGAAAAAAGGGCATAGAGAGAGTGATTGAAAATGAATTCAAGAATTAAATGGAACGCGAAGCACAAGGACCGCTTAAAATCTGTTAGAGTGCCTGAACCAAATCCTAGATTAATGAAGCAATCTGGCTATCTTACAGGAGGAGAAGCGCTTGATCTAGCGTGTGGTATTGGAGGAAATAGTATATTTTTGGCGCGCTTGAACTATGAGGTCCAGGCTCTCGATATATCTGATGTCGCCATACAATTTATTCGAAAACAGGTGGCAAAAAATAACCTTTCAATCCATCCCGTAGTTTGTGATCTTACAGAATTAAGACTTCAGCCTTGGTGCAAGCAATCTTTTGATTTAGTGGTAATAACATATTATCTGGATCGCCTTCTATTCCCGATAATAAAAAGCCTAATCAAAGAGAAGGGTTATTTTTTCATGGAAACCTTCTATCAGTCACGACAAACCGAAACTTCCAGAGTATCTAATCAATATAAACTCCAGCCAAAAGAGCTGTTAACTGAATTTAGTGATTGGAAGGTTCTCTTTTTTGAAGAGTGTGAAACAGATAGTCGACAAACTATATTTTGTCAGAAACTGTAGCTGAAATTTATGAAAATATTTAGTGTCCCAGCTACAATCTTTTTACATATCTTAAAATAAAAAGTGATTTTTATTGTTATTTTTAAATTTTGATAAAGTTGGACAAAACATTAAGAGATGAGGCGATTAAAAGGAGGAAAACAAAATGATGGAGCAACCAATGAAATATCCAGAAATATTATATAATGAAGTCATTTGCTATTTAGAATCAAAATGGAATCGTCGATTAAGTGAACATGAGCGCCATGTATTGATTGAAGGGTATCGTTTTGGAAGGATGATTGAGGCAGAAGCAGAAATCAAAATTCTGTTTACAAATTAAGAAGTTGAATATCACCCTAAAGGATTATAAAAAAAAAGGCTGACTCAAATAATATGAAATCAGCCTTTTTGTTATTTAACTAATCCTTGAATTCTACATGTCCATTTTCATCAATTTCAATGGTGGAATAGCTTTTAAAAACCTCCATATTCGTTATTTCGTGCTTAACTGAGCTTGCAAAGCTCTCCATGTAAGGCTGGTATACTTCAGGATCCTTGACAAGATGATAAAAGTTAACTCTTTTTCCATCTTTCATATCTGTCATCCTTAGTAAAAAGCGGTCTCCAAACTGTTCTTTAAACCATTCTCTAGCCTCTTCGTGATTGCTGAAAGAAGGTATATGGCTTCGTTCAACTGTAAACTCTTGGTCCATTACCACATTCACCTCATAAGTAAATTTCCATGCTGCCATACTAATTATTTTCAGAACATATTTCAAATTTACTATTCCCAATAATTTATGGATTTATCTTTTATAAAAGAAAATTAATTAATTTTTAGCATTAAAATATTGGTCTTTATTGGAATAAAAAGGATGTTAATATAGTAGTATGCAAAGAATTCATCTTTATGGGGGAATGATGGTATGAAAAGTGAATTAGCAGTATTTCTAAAAGAACTTGAAAATTTCGGTGTGGCCAATGACCTGGAAATGACGGATAAAACAAAAAGAATGAGAAATGTTACACCTGAAACAGGGCGATTTCTCTCATTCATGGCATCAGCTACTCAATCAAAAAACATTCTTGAAATTGGAACTTCTAATGGATATTCAACCCTTGGCTTGCAGAAAGTGTCCAGGAGAATGGTGGCCATGTAACAACGATCGAATATTTAGCAAGTAAAGCAGAACTTGCACAGAGTAATTTTGAGCAAACGAAAATGTCGAAATGGATTAATCTCATCGTGATGGATGCAGGGGAATATATAAACAAATTGGAGACCGATTCAATTGATATGATCTTTTTGGATTCAGACCGTAAAGAGTATGTGGAATGGTGGGGGGATTTAAGTAGAATTTTAAAAAGACAGGGGTTAATTGTTGTTGATAATGTCATTACACATTTTGCGGAACTCCAAGATTTTTTTGAATTAGTTTCAAAGGATAAAGGCTTTAAAACAATGAAATTGCCGATTGAAAGCGGCCTATTGTTACTGACAAAAAAATAAGGGAGCTACCCAAAAGGATGTGATGGTAATGCAGATCGTAAGTTTAGATCATTTTGTCTTAACCGTTCACGACATTGAAGCCACGTGTAGGTTCTATACGAATATTATGGGTATGGAGCTACAAACGTTTGGTGAAGGTAGAAAGGCGCTCCAATTTGGCCTGCAAAAAATAAACCTTCATGTTTTTGGCAAGGAGTTTGAACCAAAAGCGCATAAGCCTACACCTGGTTCAGCTGATTTGTGCTTTATAACAGATACTCCTTTAAAGCATGTGATTGAACACCTAGAAAAAAACAATGTTCCTGTTTTGGAAGGCCCAGTACATCGAACAGGGGCTGTGGGTAAAATTATATCCGTGTACTTTCGAGATCCTGATGAAAATTTAATTGAGATTTCAAATTATTTATAGGCATGGAGAGAATTACATAAAAATGAACAAATCCTTTAAAAAGAACGGCACGCTCCAAAGTAAATCGGATGTGCCGTTCTTTTTATATTTCAACTATTTTAGAGGAAAACAATCATGTGTAGCGTATTTTACAGACAGGTACATAATTTTTGGAGGGAGAGATTTTATATGGAAGAAAGAAAACGAGTGAGAGAGCTAGGAATAAAAATAGGGAGATTTCCAACAGGCCAGAACAACGCTATTACAGATATCCCTGGTGTAAAAGTGGGACACGAAACGGTTATTACTGACATGCAGGATGTGCAAGGTCCGGCGCGAACAGGTGTAACAGTGATTCTGCCGAATGAAGATATTTACAATCAACGTATATTTGCTAATAGTCATGTGATTAATGGCGCAGGTGAAATGACTGGTATTGTACAAATGAAAGAATGGGGCATCATTGAAACACCGATTGCTCTTACTAACTCTATGAATGTAGGGATTGTCAGTGATGGAATCATTGAATATATGACACAAAGATATCCCGAACTAGGAGAAACAGAGGATATTGTGCTACCCATAGTAGCAGAGTGTGATGATAGTTTTCTAAACAATCCTCGTGGTAGACATGTGAAGCAAGAACATGTTTTATCTGCAATTAGGAAAGCGACAAGCGGTAAAGTGGAAGAGGGCAGTGTCGGAAGTGGCACTGGTATGAGCTGTTTTGAGTTCAAAGGGGGGATTGGTACCTCATCTAGAGTTATTTTAGAACAATATACTATCGGAACCCTTGTCATGACCAACTTTGGTAAACGTAGGGATTTCCTATTAAATGGCGCTGCTGTTGGAGAACAACTACTAGAATATATGCCAAAGAGTCATGTTCCAGAGGGGTCTATTATCATTGTTATCGGAACCAATGCACCATTGCTGCCTCATCAACTAGGAAGGCTGGCCAAAAGAGCAGCATTAGGACTGGGGAAAGTTGGTTCTAAGGCTTACCATGGCAGTGGAGAAATATCTCTTGCTTTCTCAACGGGGAATCATTTGAAAAGGGGGGAGGATTCAGAAGTATTAAACCTTAATATGTTAAATGATCAGTTCCTAAATGACTTATTTGAGGCCGCGATTGAGTGTGTAGAAGAAGCTATATTAAATGCCATTTTCAAAGCGAAAACGGTTAGTGGCAGAAACGGAAACATTCTTTACGAAATTCCGATTGCTAAAATAATGAAAACTTTCGCTACTCGGTGATTTTATATTTCTAACTACTCTAAATTATCAAAATATATTGACTTTTTATTTTTCAAATACCTATAATGGTACTAAGAAAGTGAAAACACTATTTCCACTAGATGGAAATATGAAAACAAACTCGAAATATGATAAGGGGGTGTCAGAAATAGACAAAGAAAAAAGTCAAAATATCCGTGTCTTAGAAAGGGCATTCGACATTATTGAAGCATTTAGTTTAGATGATTCAGAATTAACGTTAACTGAAATTTCTGCAAAAACTTCACTTTCTTTAGCCACCATTCATCGATTTATTCAAACGATGTTGGCGAGAGGCTATATTGAGCAAGATCCAATATCTAGTAAGTACAAACTAAGTAAGCAATTTGTCAGATTAGGTGGAATAGTCGTGAGAGGCCTAGATCTGGTTCAAACTGCAATGCCCTACCTTCAAGAACTATCCAATAAAACCGCACAGAATTGTAACCTCAGTGTGTACGATCAAGGGAAGGTCTTATGTCTAATCAATATTGAATCCTTTAAAAGTTATTTTATGGGAATTAAAGTTGGACAGAGCCTTCCTGTATACGGAGGAGCATTATCAAAAGTCATCTTAGCTCATCTACCAACAGAAACAATATCTGACCTCATCTCAGAAGATTTACCATCCTTTACACCACAAACGATATCTCACCGAGAATTATTAATAAGAGAACTTGAAAAAATTCGATACCAAGGCTATGCAGAATCCAGGGGAGAACTAACTATAGGAGAAGCGGCCATAGCTGCACCCATCTACGATTATTCGAACGAGGTCGTTGCGGGGATTTCTCTATCTGGCCCTGACCATCATTACGTAGAAGAAAATCAAATTGTATTCAAAAATCTACTCCTTCAGACGGCTACACTCATTTCAAGTCAATTAGGTGCAGTCAACATGAGACCAGTGGGGAGTGAATAAAGTTGAAAAAAATAAAACCTGCCAGGTTAAAAAAAGGGGATACGATTGGAATCGTTGCACCTGCGAGCCCTTTATACAATAAAAGTGATCTTATTCGAGGTATAAAAACACTTGAGGAGTGGGGCTTTCGAGTAGTAGTTGGGGAACATGTAAATGCTAGGTATGAGTATTTAGCAGGTACCGATGAACAACGGGCGCAGGATGTCAACTCGATGTTTAGAAATGATCGGGTTGACGCCATTTTTGTTACGCAGGGGGGATATGGATCAGCAAGAATTCTGCGATACATAGATTTTGATGCCATAAAACAGAATCCCAAAATCTTTATAGGCTACAGTGATATTACAGCCATTCATCTCGCTATTCAAAAGCTTACTGGCTTGGTATCTTTTCACGGGCCTGGAATGGCGGGATTTAATCCTGAGGAGTTAACAGAGTATAGAAAGAATCAGCTCTTTAAAGCACTACTATCTGACGAGCCGATTAGTGAAATTGAGCTCGCTGATAAGAAAAAATGGATAAACATTATTCACCCAGGGGAAGCAAGAGGCGACATGGTAGGTGGAAATCTAACCTTAATCTGTTCCTCTTTAGGTACGCCCTATGAAATTGAAACAGAGGGGAAAATTCTTTTTTTTGAAGAGCTTGATACCGAACCATGGGTTATGGACCATATGCTTGCTCATCTCCTAAATGCAGGAAAATTACAAAAGGCTGCGGGAATTGTCATTGGTGAATGTAAAGATTGTGAACCATTTAAGCACAACCCGGGTTTTCCGGTAACCTTCAGTTTAGAAGATATTTTAGAGGAGTATATAAAGCCATTAGGAATCCCTGCAATATATGGCTTGCCACTGGGACATACAAAGGATTTGGCCACCATTCCATTAGGAGTACAAGGCTTTCTAGATGCAACAAATGGAAAATTAATTATTGAGGAATGCGGAACGCGTTCGTAGGGGGTAAAGGATGAAAAAGAAGTTCTCGCTATTATTTATTGTTTCTATTGTTTTCGTTATGTTATGTGCACCTATAGCAAGTATGAATGTAAAAGCTGCTAGTCCCTCTACATTGAGAGTCGGTTGGACGAAAGAACCGGATAGCTTGAGTCCGTTTATTTCGAATCGAGTTTCTACTTTTGAATTGCACTTATTAATCTATGATACTCTAGTTGCTTTCGATAATAATTTAAAGCCAGTAGGAAGATTAGCAGAGAGCTGGAAAGTTAGTGACGATAATTTAACGTGGACATTTAAATTAAAGAAAGGCGTCAAGTGGCATGACGGCAAACCATTTACCTCCAATGACGTCAAGTTTTCTTATGAAACGATTCTAAAATCGGAAATGGGTATGTACTCTGATTTCTTGAAAGGTATCTCTAGTATTAAAACCCCAGATGACTACACAGTAGTTATAAAAACAGACAAACCAAAAGCAAATATGCTTTATATTACAACTCCAATCATACCAAAGCATATTTGGGAGAAAGTAAAATTTAAAGATTTAGAAACTTGGCCGAACAAGAAACCAATTGGAACAGGTCCTTTTAAATTTGTTGAATGGAAAAAAGGAGAATATGTAAAGTTAGAGGCGAATAAGGACTACTTCATGGGCGCACCGAAGTTCGATGAGTTAATCTATCCTCTTTACGCAAACAACGATACAATGGTTCAATCCCTAAAAGTTGGTGAGATTGATGCAGCTATTAATATTAACTCCAATCAAGTGAAATTACTAGAGTCAGAGAAGAATATCAAGGTTGTATCCAATCCAACAAACAGCTTTACCAATATTGGTATTAATACGTGGAAAGATAAGGCGTCAAAGGGAAATCCGTTATTATTAAATAATTCTATAAAACAAGCGATGGAATATTCGATTGATAAGCAAAAAATCATTGATGTGGCGTTTTCAGGTCAAGGGAAACCAGGAACAACGATTGTCCCTTCATTTTTAAGCGACTGGCATTATCAGTTGAGTCCAGAAAAGGCAAGGGCATTCGATCTTAATAAAGCTAAATCCATATTAGATGAAGCTGGCTTTCTAGATAAAAATGGTGATGGAGTCCGTGAAGATCAAAGTGGCAAACCTTTAGAGTTTCGTTTTTATTTACGAAGTGATTCTCCAGAAGAAGTAAAAGCAGGTCAAATGGTTCATTCCATGTTAAAGGATGCTGGAATTGAGACAAAAGTAGAGACGCTTGATGATGGTGTACTAGGTGACCGCATTTATGACAATGGAGATTATGATTTATTCATATGGGGATGGACCACAGATATAGACCCAACGACAATCTTAAGTATTGTAAGTACCGACCAAATTGGAAATCTTAGTGAAACCTACTACTCTAATCCTAAGTATGATGAGTTATTAGCTAAGCAAGAAACGACACTTGATTTTAAGGAACGTCAAGGTATGGTGTATCAGATGCAGGATTTACTTGCTGAAGATCTTCCTTATATCATCCTTATGGAAGAAAATGCTATGCAAGCCGTCCGGACAGATAAATGGAAGGGCTGGACTCCTGTTAAAGGCGCCTATTTTATGGCAGCGAATAACTATAATTATCTGCATGTAGAGCCAACAAATGGAACGGCGAATAATACAAATACTAAAGAAAGCAGTAACACTTGGCTGATATATGGTGGGGTGGCTCTCGTTTTAATTGTTGGTGTAATCGTTATTTTTGCAAGAAGAAAAAAGGGTATCGATCAGTTTGATGAGATGTAGAACGATCTGTTGAAGGAGAATATATGAAACTTAAATACTTGATAAAAAAGATAGCTAATGCGATATTCACCTTGTTTTGTGTACTTATCATCAACTATTTTTTGTTTCGGGTTATGCCGGGTGATCCTCTAGCCATGATGCTGCGTGATCCAAAGGCATCCCCTGAATCAGTAGAAAAAATGAAGCATCTTTTTGGGTTGGATCAGGCTTGGTACGTGCAGTTTGGCTTATATGTGAAACAGCTTCTATCTGGTGACCTAGGCATGTCCTTTTTATTTAAACAACCGGTAACAGAACTCATTGCCATTAAAATTGTGCCTACGCTTCTTTTAGTAGGTGTTGCTACCTTAGTCTCCCTAATTGGCGGTATCTTTTTAGGGATTCTTGCTGCAAGGAAAAGAGGAAAGAAAGTGGATGTTATGTCACTCTCATTTTCCTTATTAACCTACTCCATGCCAACCTTTTGGGTTGGTGTGGTGTTGGTTGCACTATTGAGTGTTCATTTAACACTTTTTCCTACCTCAGGCATGACAACGGCTGGTATGGTCTTTTCAAGTTCTATGGATGCGGTGGTTGATGTTGCACACCATTTATTTCTTCCGGCGTTATCACTTAGCTTGGTCTTATTAGGACAATATGTACTGATAATGAGAAATTCACTTATCGACGAACTAACAGAAGATTATGTCCAAACTGCAAAAGCGAAGGGATTTTCTGAAAAATATATTGTACGTAAGCACGCTGTACCTAATGCTATGTTACCGATGGTTACCGTCATATCAATCAATCTTGGATTTATGATTGCAGGTGCGATTGAAATTGAAACGGTTTTTTCTTGGCCAGGTATAGGCCGGTTGATGTATGAAGCCCTTTTAAATCGCGATTATCCGCTTTTGCAAGGAATTTTCCTTATTATTAGTACATGCGTTATTTTTGCCAACTTAATCGCTGACGTACTTTACGGATATTTAGACCCTAGAGTAAAAGGATAGAAAGGAGCTCATCATGGTCGAACCAAAAGTAGTACAGTCTTTACCGGAAATAGAAATGACAAGAAAAAAAGATGTCAGTCGAAAAAAATATGAAGAAATTATTACTGTTTTTAAAAGTAATAAAATGGGTATGGTTGGAATCAGTATTTTTGTTTTCTTTGGCTTAATTGCTCTGATTGGACCAATCATTTTTCCATATAATCCTTTGCAAATCGGATCTGGAAATGAGGTTTTACAACCTCCAAGTAGTGAACACTGGCTAGGGACGGATGATTTAGGCAGGGATGTGTTTGCGGCATTGATTTCAGGTTCACGTGTATCATTGGGGGTTGGAGTTCTAGCAACCGTTATTACTATGGTGGTTGGTACCTTAATTGGTATTGCCTCGGGATATAGTGGTGGTAAAGTAGATACCATCTTAATGAGATTTACAGAAATTTTCCTTGTCTTACCATGGCTGCCGTTGATGTTGGTGTTAGCTGCTCTTTTAGGTTCTAGTATATGGAATATTATTTTAGTCATTGGACTAACGAGTTGGTCAAGTACTGCAAGGATTGTACGGGCACAAACATTATCAGTAAAAGAAAGACAATTTATTGAACGGGCAAAGGCTATTGGGGCGAATGATTTCTATATTATGTTTAAACACATATTACCTAACGTTTTTCCGTTAATTTTTGCAAACACGATCCTTGTATCCGCTGTGGCTATATTATCAGAAACAAGTCTTAGTTTTTTAGGAATGGGCGATGCATCCCATCCGAGCTGGGGAATGATGTTACATTACGCCTTTACTTCAGGGGCTGCTAGTGTAGGAGCCTATTGGTTTTTATTGCCGCCTGGACTATGTGTAGTAGGGGTTGTACTTGGTTTTACATTCCTGGGATATGCATTCGATGAATACTTCAACCCAAAGCTACGGAGGAAATAATATGAGTCTATTAGAAGTAAAGGATTTAAAAACATATTTTCATACAAAAGAAGGGATAGTTAAAGCTGTAGATGGAGTTACCTTCACTCTTGAAGAAGGAGAGGCTATTGCTCTGGTTGGTGAATCAGGTTGTGGAAAAACAACAACAGCTTTATCTATTACAAAGCTTCTGCCACAAGAGGGTCAGATAGCGGGGGGAAACGTCCTTTTCAATGGAAATGATCTGGTGAAAATACCTCATGGAAAAATGAGGAGAACCCGCTGGAATGATATTTCGATCGTTTTTCAAGGTGCGATGAACTCTTTGAATCCTGTAATGAAGGTCGGAGACCAAATTATTGAGGCCATCATGTTACATAAAGGCAGCAGTCGTATGGAAGCAAAAAAGAAAGTAAAAGAACTTTTTGAATTAGTAGAGATTAATAGTGAACGAATGGACCAATATCCACATGAGTTCAGCGGCGGAATGAAGCAGCGTGCCATGATTGCAATGGCATTAGCATGTGACCCAAAGTTAATCATCGGTGATGAACCAACAACAGCACTTGACGTCATGGTTCAAGCCCAAATTCTAAATTTGCTCGAAAAACTTAGGAAGGACTTAAATATGTCCATGATTCTCATTACTCATGACTTATCAGTAATGGGAGAAACGTGTGATAAAGCAGCTATCATGTATGCCGGGAAAATTGTTGAATTAGGAAGTGTAGAAGATATATTAGATAAGCATTTTCATCCCTATACAGAAAAGCTGGTACAGTCTTTTCCAGATATTTATGGGAGTAGAGAAATGATTTCTTCCATACCAGGTTCCCCTCCTAATCTCTTAAATCCTCCTGGTGGTTGTTTATTTCATCCGCGATGTGAGTTTGCAACGGAGGAGTGTCGTTCAAAAGAGCCTGTCTTAAAGGAAGTCTCTCCTAATCATTTTGTATCCTGCCATGTAAGAGGAGGGGTTATGTGACTAACGTTGTTGAAGTAAAAAATTTAAAGGTTCATTTTGATGGTCACCAAAGCTTTTTAAAGGATTTTTTCTCAAAAGAAAAAAAGGTTATTAAAGCTGTGGATGGAATTGATTTTAACATAAAAAAAGGGGAAATTGTCTCTCTTGTTGGAGAGAGTGGAAGCGGAAAAACAACAACAGGTAAAGCATTACTAAGCTTAACTCATCAAAGTGATGGAGAGATTCTCTTTGAAGGAGAGTCTATTAATCAAAAAAACAAGAAGGCGATGAAATTATTTCGTCAGAAAGCTCAGATGATTTATCAAGACCCGTATCAATCACTCAATCCAAGGAACATCATCATGGATATTGTTGCTGAACCGTTAGTGGTTAATAAACTCGTGATGTCTGAGCAGGAAAAAAAGGAACGAGTCATACTAGCCCTGGAAAGTGCGGGAATAAAACCAGCCGAGCGATTTATGTATAAGTACCCTCATGAGTTAAGCGGTGGACAAAGACAGAGAGTAGTCATTGCAAGTGCATTAATTTTAAATCCCTCCTTTATTGTGGCTGATGAGCCAGTTTCCATGCTGGATGTTTCGATCCGTGCAGATATTTTAAAACTAATGGTAGAGCAAAGAGACAAAAAAGGAATATCGTATCTTTTTATTACTCATGACCTTTCTCTGGCATGGTTAATATCTGATCGCATTGCCATTATGTATTTAGGGAAAATCGTAGAGGTGGGTGACGCAGAACTTATCGCTGGTGCTTGTCTACATCCATACTCTAAAGCGTTAGTTAGTGTCATGCCTGTACCAAGAAAAATAAAAAATAGAGAAAGAATAATTTTAAAAGGTGAAACTCCTAATCCAAGTCGTATCCCAACAGGCTGCCGGTTTCATCCACGCTGTCCAGCTGCGACAGATCGATGTAAAACAGAGGAGCCTGGTCTAAAAGAAGTGGCTGATGGTCATTACGTTGCATGTCACCTTGTGTAGAAGGAGGAGAATCTTTTGGATAAATTAAACCAGGTTTTGGGGCGAGAACGAAGCGAAGTCATCCATTTGAGTAAACAAATATTCAATTTTCCAGAGTTAGGACTACAAGAGAAATTCGCTTCATCCAACATGTGTGAGTATTTGCAGTCAAAGGGGTTTACGGTCACAAAAGGTGTAGGTGGATTACCAACTTCATATATTGCTAGTTTTGAGATGGGGGAAGGGGGCTATCACGTAGCATTTTGTGCTGAGTACGATGCACTCCCAGAGATTGGGCATGCGTGTGGTCATCATCTAATTGGAATAGCGAGTGTTACCGCTGGTGTCATGTTGGCTGAAAGTTTGAAGGAAGAAGGAATTCCTTTCCGAGTGTCTGTCATTGGTACACCTGATGAGGAAGGTACAGGCGGAAAAATAGACTTAATTCATGCTGGGGTTTTTAAAGACGTTAATCTGGCAATGATGTTTCATCCCGGATTTAGTACGGAGATACATGTTCAATCTCTTGCTTTTCATTCCTTTGAATTTATTTTTCATGGCCAAACAGCCCATGCTGCTTCAGAACCTTGGGAGGGTAGAAATGCACTTGATGGGGTTATACAAACATTTAATTCCATTAACGCATTGCGGCAGCATGTAAAACCAGATGTTAGGATCCATGGGATTATCAAAGAGGGGGGATTGGCGACCAATATCATTCCTGAACGTGCAATTGCCGAATTCTGTGTCCGCTCGAGCGATAATGATTATCTCGAGCAACTTGTAGAAAAGATTAAAAATTGTGCAAGGGGCGCTGCGTTAAGCACGGGAACAGAACTGGAAATTAAAAAAATTGGCCATTCCTATGAAGCTATGAAAAGTAATCGAGCTTTAGGTGATATTTTTCAGGAATCATTAAATGAATTAAATTTTATCGATCCTTCACAATATGAAGAGGGGATGGGATCCATTGATATGGGGAATGTAAGCAATGTCGTTCCTGCCATTCATCCTGTAATTTCATTGACAGATCAATTTGTTCCTGGTCATACGGTAGAATTTGCGCAAATGTGTAATACGGACGATGCCTACGAAACGATGTTATTAGCAGCACATGCTATGGCATTAACGGGGTTAAAAGTAGTTAAAGATAAGGAATTACAAGAAAAGATTCTTTCCGAATTCAAAAATAATTAAAGTGTTTTTTATGAATGTAGCAAAATCGGTGGTGGAATAATGGGTGGACTAATAGAAGATTATGTATTTCATAGGGACTTTTCAAAAACATATCCTATTATCACGCATGGTAAGGGGATTTATCTTTATGATAAGAATGGAAAAAAGTACATCGATGCCTGCTCAGGGGCAGTCGCAGCGAATTTAGGCCATGGTGTGGAAGAAATTGCTGATGCCATAGCAATTCAAGCAAAGCAAGCAGCCTTTGTCCATACCATGAGATTTGAAACAGAGGTATTGTTCCAACTTGCTGAAAAAATTGCAATTCTAGCACCTCGTACATTGAATAAGGTTTATTTTACAAGCGGCGGGTCGGAAGCAAACGAAAGTGCCATTAAGCTTGCAAGACAATTTCATAAGGATGCGGGGAGACCAGGAAAACACATCGTCATTGGGAGATGGCAGTCCTATCATGGAAACACATTTGGTTCTCTATCTGCCGGAGGCGATATAAAGCGGCGACAGACATATACTCCAAACTTAATTAATTTCAACCATGTTCATTCCCCTAACTGTAAGAGATGTCCATATCAGAGAGAAAAAGAGGACTGCGATCATAATCAAAATTGGTCCTGTGTTAGGGCTGTTGAAAGCGTTATCGATGAGCTCGGGCCAGAAAATGTCTCTGCCTTTATTGCTGAACCGATTGTAGGGAGCCAACTAGGTGCTGTAAGCCCCCCTGAAGCTTATTTTAAAGAAATCCGAAAGATTTGCGATCAATACAATATTGTCCTCATAGTAGATGAAGTAATGACAGGCTTTGGTCGAACCGGGAAAGATTTTGGTATCCAACATTTTGGGATAGTGCCAGATATTATTACATTTGGGAAAGGGGTATCTGCTGGTTATGCTCCACTAGCGGGTATGATTGTTCACGACAGGATTGTCGATAGTCTAATAGAAAATAGTAAGGGAAAATTTGTTCATGGATATACCTACAGCGGACATCCCGTTTCCGTTGCAGCTGGTCTTTCTGTTTTAACCATTTATGAACGAGATCGGATTGTAAACAACGTTCAGTTTGCAGGAGAGTACCTTAAACAACAGCTGTTCGCTCTGAAAAACCGATGTCCGATTATATATGATGTACGTGGAGAAGGACTTTTGGTAGGTATTGAATTAGCTATGGATGGAGAAAGGGGAACACCTTTCCCAGAAAAGTTACATGCTTCTGAACGGATCAATAACATCGCAATGGACCTTGGAGCTGTGTTTTATCCAGGAAGTGGTTCGATTAACGGCTATTTAGGAGACCATATATTAATCTCACCACCGCTTAACGTTACCACGGGTGAGATCGACGAAATGGTAAGAATTCTAGAAAATTCCTTGAAGATTTTTATAGAAGAACTAAAGGAGGAAGAAACATATGAAATTACAAAATAAATCGGATGAAATAAAAATAAAAGCAAAAAAACATTTATCTCCTGTTTTAACGAGGGTAACAGAATTAGTTGTAGAAAAAGCAAAGGGTGCCAGATTTTGGACGGCAGATGGAGAGGAATACATTGACTTTGTATCCGGTGTGGCAGTAAATGCTGTTGGTCACGCAAATGATGCGATGGTTCAAGCAATTAAGAAACAAGCAGAGTCATTTATTCATTTCGGTCTGAACTATGGTTACTATGAATCAGCTGCTAATCTTGCAGAAAAAATTGCTGAAATTACACCAGGTGAATTAGATACAGTGTTCTTTGCTAATTCCGGCGGTGAAGCGATTGATGGTGCATTAAAATTGGCTAGAGCAGCTACAGGAAGACCAGGGATAATTGCTTTTGAAGGTTCCTTCCATGGAAGAACACTTGGAGCAACTGCTATTACTGCCTCTAGTTCTAAATACAGGAAAAACTATGAACCTATTTTAGGGGAGGTGTACCATGCTCCATATCCTTATCCATCACAATTAAAATGTGTGAACGAAGATGAGATTGTTCCTTATTGCTTGTACCAGCTTCAAAAAATCTTTGAATTACGGATCGATCCATCTCGAGTGGCAGCCATTGTGATTGAACCTGTGATTGGTGAAGGGGGATACTATCCAGCCCCAGCAGAGTTTCTTCAGGAACTTAGAAAAATAACAGAAAAACACGGCATCCTCTTAATCTTTGATGAGGTCCAAACTGGCTTTGGTCGAACAGGGAAAATGTTTGCAGCAGAGCATTCTGGTGTAACACCTGACATTATGGTATTGGCAAAAGCACTTTCAGGTGGAATGCCGCTTGGTGCGATTGTTGCGAGTAAAGAGCTTCATGAAAAATGGCCAGTAGGGGGACATGGTTCAACCTTTGGAGGGAACCCAATTTCCTGTGCAGCTGCTTTAGCAAATATTACCGTAATTGAAGAGGATAGATTAGTAGATCGAAGCAAAGAGTTAGGAGCAAATATTGTAGCACGATTAAAGGAATCTCTAGGAGGGTTAGCCGGGATTAAAGAAATACGAGGGATAGGAATGATGATTGGTATCGAATTTCAAGAGGATTTTGCAAGCCATGTTGTTCCAGTTATCAAGCAAAAGTGTTTGGAACAAAAGCTTCTGATTATGAACTGCGGAGTACAGGGACAAACAATTAGGCTAATGCTTCCGCTCAATATAAATGAAGAGGATTTAAACGAGGGCTTACACATTTTAGAAGAGGCGATTAAAGAAACATTAAAAAGGGGGTAAGGCCATGATCCAGCAAGCTGAAAAAAAAGGATTGTATATAAATGGTTCTTGGATTCAAGAAGAGGATCAGGAGTTTTTTAAAAGTATAAATCCTGCGACAGAGGAAGTGGTGGGCTATTGTGCGGCTGCTACATCATCACAAGTAGATGATGCGGTAGAAAGTGCACGTAAGGCTTTTAAAAAGTGGAAAAATACCCCACTGCCTGAGAGAGCTCAATTTCTTTGGAAAGCGGCCAAGGCTTTTGAAGAGAAAAAAGAGCTCTTAGCTCAAATGATGACACAGGAAATGGGGAAAGTATTAGCAGAATCCCTTGGTGAAGTAGGTGTCGTCATTGAAACCTGCAAATATATGGCGGGTGAGGGAAGAAGACTTTTTGGTGAAACCGTTGGTGCGGGGGCTGAAAACCGTCATATTATGATGGTCCGTGAGCCGGTGGGTGTTGTCGCTTGTATCACACCTTGGAATTTCCCGGTCTCTTTAGCAGGCTACAAAATTTTATCAGCCCTAATTAGTGGTAATACAGTTGTATGGAAGCCAGCCTCTGAAGTTGCTCTTTCAGCACAAATTTTCACAGATATTTTCCATGAGATTGGGCTCCCAAAAGGGGTCTTAAACTTAATTACGGGATCAGGAAGTAAAGTTGGGTCTAAACTGGCTGAACATAAGGATGTAAAGGTCATCTCATTTACCGGGTCTACGGAAGTGGGGATTAAACTATCAGAAACAGCCGCCAAGACATTAAAAAGAGTAGCTCTAGAGCTTGGCGGAAAAAATGCTGTTATTGTGTTGAAAGATGCAGATTTAAAACTAGCAGCGGAAGCAATTGTTAAGGCCGCCTTTACAACAACGGGGCAAAGATGTACAGCTGCCAGCCGGGTCATTGTTGAATCAGAGGTTAAGGATGAATTACTAAACCGTGTTGTTTCCCTTACCAAACAATTAAAAGCAGGGAATGGTCTTGAACCAGGTATGGATATCGGTCCTTTAACCAATAAACAACAGCTTGAAACCGTTGAAAAATATATCGACCTAGCAGTTGAACAGGGAGCTGTGATAGTATGCGGCGGTAAACGATTAGCAAGTGAAAGAGGATACTTCTATGAGCCTACGATCTTAAGTAATGTAAAAAATGAGGATGCGGTTGCTCAAGAAGAAATTTTCGGTCCGGTTTTAGCATTTATAGAAGTTAATAGTTTTGAAGAAGCGATTGAAGTAAATAATGCTACCATTTATGGTCTATCTACTTCATTATTTACAAACAGCCTTTACTATGCGAATCGTGGAGCTAAAGAAATTGAAAGTGGGCTAGTTTATATTAATAATGGTACTTCCAATGCGGAACTTGGTGTGGCATTCGGTGGAACGAAACAATCTGGAAATGGACATCGCGAGGTATCCCATCATGCCTTCGATGTGATGACAGAGTGGAAGTCCATTTATACGACCTATTAGGATAAAAATGGATGAGCCATTATTATTATAAGGGAGATGACTAATGAAAAAGCTTCGAGTTGGAATCGCTTTTTTCTATCATGAATCTCATAGTTTCGCTCCATTAAAAACGGATATCGATGCATTTTATAATGAAGGTTTTTTTAAAGGAGACGAGATTTTTTCGGCCTATACAGCAACAAAAACAGAAGTAGGCGGTTTCTTGGATGTACTTGCAAAGGAAGAGCACATAGAAGTTGTTCCACTTCTATGTGCTGCGGCGACCCCGGCAGGTCTCGTAACGAATGAAGCATATCAGTTAATTGAGAGAGAAATGTTAGGGCACTTGAGGAATGCAGGTAAATTGGACGGTTTACTTCTCGCCCTCCATGGTGCCATGGTTGTTGAAAACCTCAACGACCCTGAAGAGAAGCTGTTATGGGAAATTAGAAAAGTTATTGGGAATGATATTCCAATTGCAACAACCTTAGATATGCATGCAAATCTAAGTGCTAGAATGTTAGATCATACTCCCTATCATTTCGGATTTAAAACCTATCCCCATGTTGATATGTATAATCAAGGAGTAAATGCAGCAAAGCTACTCATGGAGGTCTTACTAGAACAAAAAAACTTTGTCGCTTCCTTCATCAAGCTGCCTATGATGCCACCTTCTATCAACATGCGTACAGAAGAAGGGCCTATGCATCATTTGGTGGAACTAGCTTTTCAACTTGAGAAGAAACCTTCTATTAAAAATGCATCTGTTTTTGGCGGTTTTCCGTATTCCGATATTCCAATGGTGGGGTCCAGTGTCCTTGTCATTGCAAATGATCAAACTAGCTCAGATAAGGCAGCTAGAGAATTAGCGAATAAATTTTGGGAGCTTCGTAATGATTTTATTTTGCAGCTGCCAACAGTTAAAGATGGAATGAAGAACGCTTTGTCATTAAAGGAACAAAAACCTATTGTCTTGGCTGATATCTCTGATAACCCATTAAGCTGTGGAAGTGGAGACACGACTCTATTATTAAAAGAGTTTATCAGCGTGAATCAACCGCAAACATTATTTGGCGGATTGACTGACCCTGAATCGATAAAAAGATGTAGGGAGGCAGGAGTAGGAAATGAGGTCATGCTTGACTTGGGAGGTAAAATTTCTCCAGAGTTTGGAAGGCCTGTTCAAGTAATGGCAAAGGTGCTAGCTCTTTCAGATGGAATTTTTTACAATAGCGGCCCTTTTAATCAACATTTACGAGTGGATGTGAAAGGTGCAGCCTATATAAGAGCTGGTGAAGTGGATATTCTTCTCATTGGCCGTCCAATGTCAGCTAATGACCCGGAAATGTTTCGCCATATAGGTATTGAGCCAACCTCCTATACCATTCTAGGGTTAAAAGTCAAAAATCACTTCCGGGCAGCCTTTGATCCTTTAATTAGTAAGGTCATCTATGTAGATGCACCAGGAGTAGCATCTAATGATTTAAAGAATTTTCCTTATAAAAATATCCCAAAGAAGATTTGGCCGCTTAAAGATATAGATGATACTGTACTTATGGAGGTATAAGATATGACTGTAATTGAAAAGAATTTTTATATTGATATTCCAGAAAAATTAACTCCTGAAGAACAAAAAATGATGATGGAGCTTGAACTTGATGCGTTTCCAGGTACAGGAGCCGTTGATGAACAAACACTTGTGCCCATAGCTCGTTATGGGAAACTCATCTTATATAAACAACCGAGTGATGACAGGCCTGTGGCAGTTTGCGAGTGTATGAGAGATTATACTAATCCAAATAAAGCTTATATATTTGGCTATTATGTTCGATCCGATTATAAAGGGAAGGGAATTGGAAAAATGTTCTTGCAGGAAGTTAGTACTATATTAAAAAATGATGGATTTTCTGTCGTTTGCTTAACTGTAAGTGTAAAGAACCTTCCTGCTGTAAAGTTATATGAAAAAGAAGGATATGAAATAAAGGAAACGAGATACTCTGAATTTGGGGTAGGGGAAGATCGTTATTATATGGAGAAAGTACTTTAGTTCTATAACGTGTTGTATAAAAAAGCTGCAGACTGAAATCAGTCTGCAGCTTTTTCTATTTAATAAATGTACGCTTCAGTACCGTTTTTAGTATTATCGGCTGCATAAGTATTGTCATAGGACGAATAAGGTTCATTACTTTAAATAATGAACTATAAATATATTGATTTTGCGATGAAAGAAGAAAGATGTTTCTTGCATACCATTGTTGAATGAAAAGACCTATCGGTTTTTTTCCCATTGTTTCTGGATAGCGAAAATCTTCTGTTATGACCATGTTCCAGATAGGAGAAATAATTTTTGCTGCATGTTTATGAAATTTAGTGATGACCTTTCTTATTGAATCACTATTACTATGTAATAATTTTTGAAGTGCAAGCGCTTCTAACACAGCAATACTCATGCCTTGTCCGAAAACAGGGTCGATCCTGCAAATTGTATCACCAATCACTATGAGTCCGTCTGGGAAATGTTTCATCTGTTGGAATTGTTTCCAGGTTATCTTGGGCACACGATAAACGGAGGTGCTAGTTAATGGAGCCGCATCCTTAATTTCTTGATAGATATCTAGTTTAGGCAATCTTTTTGCTAGTTCCAGAAAGCCATTATCGTCTGTAAGGGCGTCTTTTTCATTTATTTCATTATGGTATCCATTTATTGTAACAAGGTAGCGGTTTCCCTCTACTTTTGAGATAGTTCCTCCTATTTTCTCAATTGGAGGGTTTGGATATACAATTTTAATTGCCCAGTCTCTGGCTTCATTTGATGCTAATTGAAAACTCTTACTAATATAGCTTAAGCCTATTTTAGCCTTTTTAACAGGTATATGGATTCCTCGTTTTTCAAACCATTTAGAGGTAATTCCGCTGACTCCACTTGCATCCACTATTAAATCTGCCGTTAAGGTTTTGATATTGTCACTCTGATCTGCTACTTCAACTCCAACAATAATATTGTCTTTTTCCTTATATACATAATTTTTGACCACTTGATTGTACTGAACAATTACATTTGGTATTTTCTTTATGTATTTTTCTATATTCCATTCAAGGTGCGGTCGAGTTTGTAGGATAGTGGAGTATTCCCCATCGTATCGGAGCTTCCAAACCCCATGGTGAAACCAAGCTAAGTCTTTTGTAGAATTTATTTTTATCGCTCCACTTGAATAAAATTTTTCTGTAATGCCAGGAAATAGGGTCTCTAGTCCGGATTCTCCAGCATGGAGAAGTGCGTGTATATGCTCGCCTTGTGGGGCACCTTTTCTCGGGAAAGGTCCTTCGGGTTCCTGATCACGTTCTAGGATGAGTACCTCATGAAAAAAATCAGACAACACACGAGCCGCTAACTTTCCTGAAATCCCCCCACCAATAATTATTGCTTTTTCCTTGGGAAACAAAGGATGGACACCTCACATATTAATAATCTTCTATATTAAGATAGCATATAATTTACCTTAGTGATATTAGTAATCCCAGATTATATAGTGGTAGAGACTACTACA
Source organism: Bacillus sp. (in: firmicutes) (assembly GCA_039832695.1). Classification (GTDB taxonomy): domain Bacteria; phylum Bacillota; class Bacilli; order Bacillales; family Cytobacillaceae; genus Neobacillus. The sequence continues at coordinate 279,643 of JBDOMM010000024.1, read as the reverse complement.
TAGGTGATAAAGCTGTATAATAGGATTACATTTTAACTATTTGGAGTTGAGTAGGTTGAGTCGGTTATTCGCTAAATGGTATGACTTTTTTATGAATCCACTAGAGAAAAAGAAGTTTAAGAAGATTCGAAACGAACTTATTTCAAAGGCAACAGGAAATGTCTTGGAGTTAGGTGCAGGGACTGGGATAAATTTCCTATTTTATAAAAAAGTGGATAAAGTCTTTGCGATTGAGCCTAGTCCCTACATGGTTGAACGCTCAGCAACGAAAGTAAAAAAGGCAGTTGTCCCTATTGAAATCATTCAGGCAAGTGCAGAGGAGTTGCCATTTGCTGATAATACATTTGATACAGTGGTAGCAACGCTTGTTTTTTGCACAATTCCCAATCCAGAAAAAGCACTTGTAGAACTGAAGCGGGTATGCAAACCTGAAGGAAGTATTCTGTTATTTGAACATGTAAAGATGAAAAATCGACTTTTAGGAGCACTTCAAGAATGGTTAACTCCAGCTTGGAAGAGAGTCTGTGATGGATGTTGTTTAAATCGTGATACAGTCGAGTTATTTCAAGCACGCGGGATACAAATAAAAAATATGGAAACTTACTATAGTGATTTATTTATAGCTGTAGAAGGTGTCAATAAGAACTAGGCACATTTATTGAATATTCATTTTTTTCTTTCTATAATCGTAGTGATACATAATATGAATATACAAAGGTGTGAGCAAATGATGAAAATAGTAGCGATTGTAGGAAGTTTGCGGAAGGGATCTTATAATAAGCAACTTGCCGCGACTATAAAGGAGCGATACGGTAAAACATTTGAATTAGAAATATTGGACATCGGCTTGCTTCCACATTTTGATCAGGATATTGAAACCAATCCTCCTGAGACCGTAATCGATTTTAAGAGGAAAGTAAAAGAGGCAGACGGGGTAATTATTATTACACCTGAATACAATTGGTCTATTCCAGGTGTGTTAAAAAATGCTTTAGATTGGCTTTCAAGAGTAGATAAGGTGCTTATTGGGAAACCAGTAATGACGGCTGGTGCTGCAACAGGTTTAATGGGTACCCTCCGTGCACAGCTCCATTTACGTCAAATCTTGACAGCTTTACAGGTAAAACTTTTGCCACCAGTTGGTAACGAGATTCTTATTAATCAAGCATCTGCCAAGTTTGATGAAGAAACAGGAAAGTTAATAGACGAAACAACATTATCTTTTATAGATGTTGTAATGGAGCGATATGTCGATTTTATAAAAGAATAGAGAAAGAAAGGTGCCCTAAATCTCATTTAAGGCACCTTTCCTAATAAATATTTTAAAAATCAAAGTTATCAGGGTCTGCCCCAAATCTTTTGTTTTCGTTTAGTGCATTGATTTTCTCTATATCGCTATCATTTAAGGTAAAATCAAAAATATTTGCATTCTCTATTATTCGACGTTCTTTTATTGATTTTGGAATCGTGACGATACCATTTTGTAAATCCCATCGCAAAATAACTTGAGCGATTGATTTATGATGTGCAGAAGCAATATCCTGTAATATTGGGTGCTCAAGTAGACGACCTTGACCAAGCGGAGCCCATGCCTCAATTTGTATCTCATGCTTTTTACAAAAGTCGCGCAGCTCGATTTGTGCTAACATTGGATGTAATTCCACCTGATTGACCATTGGTTTAATCTCAGCAACAGACATCAAATCTTCTAAATGTTGAATATTAAAATTGCTGACCCCAATTGCTCGAACACGACCTTCTTTATATAAATTCTCAAGAACCTTCCATGTTTCTTTATATTTTTCCTTTACTGGCCAGTGAACTAGGTATAAATCAACATAATCAAGACCAAGTTTATCTAAGCTTGTCTCAAAAGCTTCAAGTACAGAATCATTTCGTTGATCTGAATTCCAAACTTTTGTTGTTATAAACAGCTCTTCACGTGGAATTCCGGACTCTTTAATCGCTTGTCCTACACTTTCTTCATTATCATAAAGTGCAGCTGTATCGATGCTTTTATAACCGGCTCTTAGAGCATGCTGAACCGCATGCAGTGCTTCTTCTCCTTGGCGAACCTTATACACACCCAAACCCAACCATGGCATCATTACCCCATTATGTAATGTAGTAGTATCCTGTAAGCTTTTCATTAATGGTTCCTCCTTACAATTTAATAAAAATAAGTATAGTACTTCTCTTAGATGAAAATCAATTAAATGGTTCTTAAGGGAAATTAACCCATATAAAAAGGACCTTGAAACGTAAGGAAATTGTACATCCTTTTCAATGGCCCTATCTCTGGTATGATTAATAGTCAGTTACTTCAAAACCTCTATCAAGAAAAGATTCAATAACTTCACTGATTTGAAAAGAAACCTGTGGAAGGTCATAATTTTCAAACACATGTTCACAGGAAGCCTTATAAGCCATAATTTCGTCATAATGGCTTATATGACGATTAATATCTTCAGCATTATCTTGACGTTCCTTTTGTCTTTCAATCACAGTATCCCTGTCAGCATAAATAAAGAAACGCATAACTCGATCACCATATAACTTCTTCAATTTTTCTGTTCCTTCAGGATTTAAAGTTAAGTAGACAAGGTTATGATGCTCAAAAGCTTTTACAATATCCTGTTCACGAATACCATAAAAAAAGCCATCAATTTCAACACTTTCAAGAAACTCATGGTTTTCTTGCATTTTTTTGAAATCAGCTTCATTAATAAAATGGTAATCTTCACCATTCTTTTCATAATGACGGGAGGGACGTGTGGTGTAGGAGAGAACGGTTTCCATATCAAATGCAGTAGCAACCATTTTAGCAATGGTTTTTCTACCAGATCCATCCGGTCCAGTATAAATAAAAATCTTTTCTTTTTCTTTAATCTTGTACATGGCAAACCTCCTGTAACAAATTATTGAATTAAAAGAGAAACGATGGGGTACATATGATACATGTTTTTCCCTGGACATAATTTTGGGGATATATTCATTATAACAGATTTACAATAAAAAATCTGACTTTTCTGCTTTTTAGGATAGGTGTGTATAGATTCATATAGGGTAATTGTTACAAAGGTGTGAACAAGACGATGTTAATACTAGATTTAATCAAATGGTATATAGCAGGTTTTGCCATAATTATCATAAAATAAGTAATATACAATACCTTTATAGTGAAAACCATAATTGAAATGAAAAAACATCTAGAAGCTAAGGGGGGAGAAGTATGTGGATTTTTAATGGAAAGAAAAAGAAAATTAAAAAAGATGGTAGGGTATATTATTGTTCCGATAAGCAGACAGAAGATGGGACAGAATTTCGAGATATAATAAATAAATTAAACGAAGTGTTCCACAGTACCTCCCAACAGGTCGTTATTCTGTGTATAGGCTCGGATCGTTCAACAGGTGATTCACTCGGTCCTCTTGTAGGAACAATGCTCAAGAAGAGTAAAATATCTTTTCCTGTTTATGGAACATTAGAAGAGCCTGTCCACGCTTTAAATATAAAGAAAGTTCTGAAGGAAATCGTTCAAATTTATCAAAATCCTTTTATATTGGGAATTGATGCTTGCTTGGGAGATGAACGACAAATAGGCTATATCTTATTAAAGGAAGGTCCATTAATTCCTGGAATGGCGCTAAACAAATCCTTACCAAGTGTTGGCGATTACCATATGAATGCAATAGTAAATTATCTTGATCCACTCTCACCAAGTCAATCACTCAATAACACAAGACTATTTGTTGTTATGAGACTGGCCGAATCGATATCAAAAATAATAACTGACGCAGCATTAATTGAAGGATCATTCACCGATGAGAATGTTATTGAAAAGAAGGGATAGTAATCAAAAATACATTTTATTTATTTTTGTGGAAAATTCATCCATAGAAGTTGTAGTTAATAAATAGATTACGTTATAATTGGTATAATGTATACCTAGAAAGAAGGAGAAAAATTGTGGGGAATAACTGGGTAGAGGAAGACCTTATATCTTTACGTGAAAGGGTCTATTTACACATAAAAGATTTGATTTTAGAAGGTGAATTTAAAACAGGGGATCGATTAGTTGAGCGTGAACTGGCTGAACGATTAAATATAAGCAGAACTCCTATTCGTGAAGCTTTATTTAGATTAGAATCACAAGGATTTGTAAAAACCGTTCCAAGGAAGGGTGTAATTGTTGCTGATATTTCTGAGAAGGAAATTATTGAAGTATTTACCATTCTATCCTCTCTTGAAGTATTAGCAGCTAAACTAGCAGCTCAAAAGCTTGACGATGATACGAGAAATAAATTTATGGATTATATTAAAAAGGTGGAAGATTGCCTTAAAGATGAAAATGATTCTAATTTCTCACATCTACATGGTGAATTAAATCATCTTCTATACAGTTCTGCGAAAAATTCCAAGTTATACGAAATGCTGAGTGGATTATCTGATTATATTAGAGCATTTGCAAAAACAGGGTATAGGAATCCAGGACGGCCAAAACAGTCTATGCAAGAACACTTAAGAATTATGGAAGCCATCGTAAATCAAGAAGTAGAAATGGCTGAATACTTAACAAAAATTCATATTGAAAATTCACGCAAAGCGTATATTGAAGCTGTAAAAAAAGTGAAAAAGAACAAATAAAGAAGCTGACAATGAGTCGGCTTCTTTATTTGTTTCTATACCCCAATGACTAAGGAGGAGGTTAGATTTCTTAATACTTTTGCCACACTCATGGACACAATGGGGCTAGATTTTGGATTTTGAATAAAAGGATTGTTTTGAACGGAAATCTCTACTTGTCCAAAATAACCCTTTGCTACAATTGTATGTGTGTTTTTATCAATTGTCGGGTCAACATATACTTGAACCGTTGTATCTTCAAAACCAATACCTGCTAGACTTAAGGCAGCAGATACATTTACGTTTTCAGGAAATAATTTTGCAGCGTCCCTAGCATTGCCATCAAAGATACAATATGGTTCTTTAATGGTTTTAAGATTTACTTTTTCCTCGGCAATCGTTCCGTACCAGCTTTTCGGCGGCTTCCTCGTAATTAGTCTTATTTCATTAATTTCACCTAATACTCCAGCAGCTACTCGATCCAAACCAGCAATTGCAGCTGATGGAATTATCAGTTGTTTTTGATGAAGAGTAGCTGTTTCTAAAAGGGACTCATAAAAATCTATATTTGCCAAAGCACCAACAGATAGGATAATAAGGTTGCTTCCTGAGGAGAGAGCTTTTTCACCATAAAGCTGTAGAGCATGATGTCCCGCTGCTTCAATAATGATATCTAAGTTTTGATTAAAAAAAACGGATTCATCTGTTGTAATGGTACAATTTTCTGGTGCACTCTCAATGGAATTAAGTGGCTTTCTAACTAGAATAGCTGTAAGTTCGACAGCGCCTGCCTGTTTGGAAGCTATTAAGTCGCTAATACTTCTACCAAGAGTTCCATAACCGATAATACCAACTTTAAGCATATTTATTCTCCTCTATTTACATTTTGTATACCGTATACCATTAATTTTTTCTCTATTTTAAATGAAACTTCATTGGAAATCAACACTAAAATTATGAATATATATAAACTTCTAAATTTTCAAAATTGTTTTGCAAAGTATTTTAAATAATGTTATATTTATTTCAACCTTATAGTAAACAAGGTCTACATAGTGGAAAAGGAAGGAGTGAAACAAAATTTTAACCAAAGGATCATGAATCCAGAATAATTTTTTATTCAAGTTGCTTTTTGGTAGAATGATTACTTTAGGTAATGCTGTAAGACTGGTAATATTTATTGTTTAATTGCTGGAATGAGTAGGGTATTATGTATTTTTTCTTATATAACCGTGGTATACAATCTACAAAATACAAAATATTAGTTGCGTATTGTTGGTCTTGTTTAGCTCTAAGGTGACAAAGGATTTATGAAGTAGAGGAAAACAACAAGAGTAAAGAGGCGATAATAACTAAATTCCTCTCCTGCGCTCCTTTTCAGGATATGTTTGGAGGACTTTCGTATTGTTTTAAATTATTTAAGATAACGGAGGGGAACTATGGAATTAACAGCAGCTCATTGGATTTATTTAATTGTTACCTTAGCTGTCATTGTCACCATGCTTTTTAGAAAAGGTGTTGTATTGCCTATCATCATTGGAACCTTTTTAGTAGCAGTTGTCTATAAAGGTAGTTTAATTGCTGGGTTTCAGGCAGTATTTAATGCAAACCTCGTAGCAGCTAAGGAGCTATTTAGTATTTTCCTCATTATTTCTATCATGATTGGTCTTCTTAATTCATTAAAAGATATTGGCGCTGATACAAGAATGGTTGTTCCCATTAAGAAAATAATGGTAAACGGTCACGTTTCATATTTAGTATTAATGGTAACTACTTATGTTATCTCTCTCTTTTTCTGGCCAACCCCTGCTGTACCACTAATCTGTGCTTTGTTAGTACCAGCTGCAGTAAGTGCTGGTCTACAACCGATGACAGCAGCAATGGTAATTGTTATTGCAGGTCAAGGTATGGCGCTTTCTTCCGACTACATTATGCAGGTAGCACCTATGCTTAGTGCTAAAGCTGCAGGAATTGACAAGGCTGCAGTTGCGGATAAGGGATTAATTCTCTCTGTTATTACTGGGATTAGCGCTCTAACAATGGTGTACTTGCAGCAACGTAAAACTATTACTAAGAAATCAACTTCAGAATCCGGACTTGGTTTTAACCAAAGTGAAAAGGCGTTTTTTGAAGTAGCAGATGAGCTTGCTGCTACAGCGGTAGATAGCGAAGAGATCCTTAAGAGAAAACAAACATGGGGAAAAGTATTCTCTATTCTAGTACCACTTTCTATGTTAGCCGTAATGATCTTTATGTTCCAGACCAAATTAGGTGGTGGCTCTGGGTTTGAAGGTACTGATGGGGCTGCATTTATTGGTGGCGTAGCAACCATTCTTTTGCTCTTGGCTACTATTGCATTTAATAGGCTGCATTCTCTTGATAAAATTAGCGACCATATTACCGAAGGATTTGTTTTTGCCTTCAAGGCTATGGCTCCAGTTATACCTATTGCAGGCTTCTTCTTTATGGGGAGCAGTGATTTTACACCTGCCATTCTATCCCTAGGGGAAGATGCAGCAAAGCCCGCATTTCTATTTGATATGATTCAAGCTGGGCAGGATTTTATCCCACATAACCCGTTCTTTGCAGGGATTGGGATATTAATCGTAGGATTAGTTACTGGATTAGATGGTTCTGGCTTCTCAGGACTTCCATTGACTGGTGCCTTGTCAGGAGCATTATCAAGCGGAAGTGGGCTGGATGCCTCGACAATGGCAGCTATTGGACAAATGGGTGCTATATGGGGAGGAGGAGGCACGATTATTGCCTGGTCTTCATTAGTAGCGGTAGCAGGCTTCCTGCAAATTTCCCCAATAGAGCTGGCCAGGAAGAATTTTATTCCAGTAATGACAGGCCTTCTTCTGGCGACAATATTAGCTGTAATCATTTGGTAAATAAATGAATAGTAGTATTCCTAGGGCTTTCCTATTGAACAGTATATACTGATTTATAGGAAGCCTTTCTTTCTTGAATTATAAGGAGTGCATATATAAGTATAAGTGGAGGGAAGAGATGTATCAAAAAAAAATCGGCTTAGTAGGTCTAGGTAAATTAGGTACAGCGATGCTGACTCACTGGGATCAACAGCGAGTTTCTATCGGGGTATATCATCCTAATCGTGAGAAGGCAAAGGAATATTCAAGTCGTTTTCAATCAAGTTATATTATTAGCGAAAAAGAGATACCGAAACTAGATATATTAATTCTAGCTCTGCCAGCCAATGAAATAATCCCATTTATTTCTGATCTAAATCTCCATAGTATGCCACATTGTTCACCATACGTCATAAATATGGCAACAAACCTTTCTACGAAAGAAATAATGTCTAACTTTCCATTCTTGAACATATATGGAGTAAAGTATATGGGCCATGCGAGAGATTTATTGGAGCATGGAAATGGATTGTTTATTACAGAACTCGTTTTACCCAAAATAGTAGATGATCTTTATCAGACTATTGGAAAGATATTAATTGATAGTGAGAGCTGTTTGAAAGAAGTGAACAAATTAGCTACCTACTTTGCATTAAAAACTGCGCTTCATTTCGAAAATGAATTTTTAGCTAGGGGTTTACCTCCAGATTATTTAAAGAGAGCACTAACCTCCCTTGTACCAGAGGTGATTCGTTCGTATAGTGAAGGAACTCTTGGGCACTTTGCCAAAGAGATAGTGAAAGAAATTCAAGAAGAAAATAGGAAGCAGGATTGAAAAAGGTGTCAAACTTGATTGACACCTTTTTTCATGGTTCATCCAAAGAACATTTGTAATAAAAATAAATACAACATGACACAACCGATATAAATACCAGCGAAGGAAATATTCCAATTGGATACTCTGTAGGAACTCTCTTTTACGATATTTGACATAAGTCCTAACGTGGCGTTATATGGTCCAACAAGAAATGATGAAACAGCTCCAGCTAACATGGCTACTGTCAAGATGTGTGGGGAAATTCCAATAACCTCTGGATTTAGACCTTCTGTCAAAAGTGCAAGAGAGACAGCGGGATGTAGCCCTAGAAAAGCAAAAGCTAAAGGAAGTAAGGGCAACAAAATTAAAAAGAATTCAACACCTGCAAAATTAATAAATTTATTAACCAGAGAGTCCACCCATTCGTTGGTGTGGGAAAGGTTTATAGTTGAAATAAAAAATCCAGCTGATAAAAAAATGAAAAATTGGTCATTTAGACTTACTGAAAAAGTTTGAAAATGTTTAATTAAGTGATCACCAAACTCTTTTCCCTTTTTTAAGAATATTGACCAGGTAAAAGCAAATGGGATGACCAATAAGGATATTAGTATTAAAAACGGATAAGGGAACAATGATTCAATTATTGATATAACTACATTGAAAATAATGATTGCTAGAAAGATTTGCATGACTCTACCAGGCCGTGTAGTCTGATTCGACTCTATTGTTGCAGCAGTCTCATGGATGCTGGAGTTTTTTTGAGTAGGCATCATAATTTTTGATTTGCGAGAACCCATATACCAATCGATTCCCATGCCTAAGATGCTTAAAGGAACAACGTATGGCAGAATAGATATCCAGCTTACTTTTGTCATCGTGATAACAATACCAACAATAGGAGTAACCGGCGCCCAAATCAAAGGCATTGCAAATCCACGTGTTATGGCTCTGCTCATAAATCGTTCTTTATTCTTCACAGAAATGATATCTAACGCAGGTCTAATTGAATAGTAGGTCATTGGTAAGGTGGCAAGATTCATAAAGATACTAAAGAAATAAGAAATTCCAGATGTTATCATGTAAAGATGTCCAGAATTTCTTACTTTCTTTTGGATAATTGTTTGTATTCCTGCACTGTACCCACCTAATTTAATCGGGATTCCTAATATGGGAATTAAAGTAAACATTGTAAGCAAATCCAGCATAGGACCAAAAGAAAGGACATATTGCTCCCAAGAGGCCCCGCTTTTCCATAATAAAACAATACCAAGGATCAAAAATGTACTCCCTAAAAACTGGACGAATCTTTTTGATTTAATAAATGTCCAAAGGACTATAACAAGACTTAACGCGGAGATTAATGGTCCAAAATGGAACATCGGTAAAAGAACATTTAATAAATATAATAAAATAACAGAAAAAAGTATAAATCTCAGCATTACAGCAAGCACCTAACCTTTATAATTGTATACCAAAAATGAATTCCTATTGATATTCCGTTCATAAAATCGCCATTTTTTAAATAAATTTGGTATTTGGTATACAAAATAGTTGTTTTATTTCATGCTACGTACTACAATAACAGTATCAAATATAGGATCCTACAGGGGGAAAGAACATGTTCAACTTTCTATTTGGTTCAAAAAAGGCTGCGGAGAAGGCTGAGAAGAAATTAGCTTCACTTAAGAGAACATTAAAATTTTAAAAATCTAGTAATGGAAGCCGTCACTGATTGTGACGGTTTTCTTTTTTTGTAGTCACCCTTCATATAAAAAAACGGAGAGATATCATTTTTCTCTCCGACATTTACATATAGAGAATCTTACCTTATTCCTTAAACGGCTACTTCATCTGATTTAACTAGTTTAGAATTTACTGAGTCCTCACTGTTCCCAGATGCTTTCACGATTTCATTCAATTCCTCTCGAGCCGCTTCTATTGTATTAAAGCGTTCAAAAAACTTTACAGCAATATGATTGACGTATTCTTTTCCTTCATATTTTTCAAATAGTTGGATTTTCATATTCTCATCTAGTACTTTTGCAATCGTATATTTAGCTTTTAACTTATCAAAGAAATAAAAATGGTATGTTTCTACAGGCTCTAACCCGTCATTTTTTAGAATGGTTTGAAATGTTTCCTTATTCGTTAGCACGATATAATTTCCCAATTATAACACTCCTTTTAATAAGTTTATATTTTCATTTACCTAAGTAAAGTAAATTTTGGAATAGATATTTCTCTATCACCCCTTACGGAATATTGTATACCAAACCACTTGTTTATATATTATCTCAAATAGATTAATAGTTCAAGATTATATTCTAAATATTTAAATTATTAATAATAATACAAAAACTAGTTTGCTTCTTAAACAAAAAGAAGGTATACTTCAGAAAAGGTTCAAAATTCTTAGAAAAAATTAGAAAGGGGAAGTTTCATGCCAAAAGTAATCCTACATGTAGATGGGACGACAATTGAACAAGAAGTAAAAGATAATGCTAACTTAGTAGTGTTAGCAGGAACCCGTCAACTGCCTAAATTAAAGTATGGTTGTGGAATGGGACGATGTACCAAATGTACGTGCATTGTTATCAATGGTGCCGAGTCTTTATCACCACCTAATTGGAAAGAGGAAAAAATGCTGGGAGAAAAAGTAAATGAAGGTTATCGCTTAACATGCCAATTAACCATCCAACATGATATTGAAATCTCTCAAGAGGATATCAAGATCGAAGCTCCAAAGAAGAAATCAGCATACCAAGTGTAACGGTGCTTTTTTTTATAAAATTAATGGTATACAAAATACAAAAGGTATTGGTAGGTGAAATAAAATGAAGTGCTATGATTTAACAGTTATGACATGGAAGGAAGTAGAAGAAGCACTCAGGAGTGTTAAGTTTGCTATCATCCCAATTGGAGCACATGAACAACACGGCCCACATATGGTAGAAAGTTGTGATGCAGTATTAGCAGAAAAGATGGCATTAAAACTTGGGGAGAGAATGTTCCCTTATGCATTAGTGACACCAACGATTAATATGGGGGTATCGCCACATCATTTGAACTTTCCAGGGACAATTTCATTGCAGCCAACGACATTAATAGCGATTTTGAAAGATGTCATTTCATCATTAAAATATCATGGTGTAGAAAAGTTTTTATTGTTAAATTCACACGGTGGAAACCAATCAACTCTCAATGTTGCTTCAACCATTTTAACTCAGGAACTAAACGTTGAAATTTATTATGCAAAGACGACAGCTTCCGCAAAAAAAGCAATTCAGGAACATGTGAGTTCACCCTTATATGGTCATAGCTGTGAGCGAGAAGTGTCAGAAGCACTTTATTTGGCACCAGACCTTGTTCGTCTTGAAAACTTGGAAAAAGGGGATATACAGGAAGATGGAAGATGGAAGCAACTTAGACCAGGTAAGGCAATCCAAGGATTTTATTATTACGAGGAAATGACCAATAATGGTTGTATTGGTGATGGAACAAAAGCTAGTTGGGATATTGGACGACAAATTGTCGAAGAGGCACTAGATCATCTGACAGTTGAACTTCAAAAACTATTTAATCTAAAAGTTGATGTACATGTATAGTTGAAAAATAATAATCTTTAAAAAATTCTAAAAATTATTATTTACAAATAAACAACTTCTTGATAGTATTAAATCAAGGTATACCAAATGCATAGATTAAAGAAATAAAGATAGTTGGAAAGTTATTAAATCAACAATCTTTTTATTTTTAAACTCATTTGGTATACAAAATATCAAATACCATTAATTTGGATACCTACATAAAAAGAGGAGGAATTTCAGTTGACAGAATTATTATCAAAAGATGAATTTCGCAAGCAATTAGAAGAAGCTATTAAAGGAAATCATAGCCAAAAGGCTCCATTCACAGTAGCTTGGGCCGAGGGAAGACTTGAAAGAAAACATTTTGCTAGATGGGCTGAAAATCATTACCACTATGTAGGACCGTTTGCAGATTACTTAGCTTATATTTATCACAATACTCCAAGCGATCCAAAATTCGAAGCGGCAAAAGACTTCACATTACAAAACATGTATGAAGAAGAAATTGCAGCAGACCGCCACACTGATCTATTAATTCGTTTTGCTGAAGCATGTGGTACAACTAGAGAACGTATTATCGACCCAGCCAATATGGCACCAACTACATTAGGCTTACAAAGCTGGTGCTACGCGGTTGCTGCGAGGGAAAATTTCGTAGTAGCAACAGCGGCGTTAGTTGTAGGGTTAGAATCTCAAGTGCCTGATATTTATAGAAAGCAGACTCCTGCATTACGTGAACAATATGGATTTACAGATGAAGAAATTGAATTCTTCGATTTACACATCGTCTCCGATGAAATCCATGGTGAGCGTGGATATAAAATTGTTCTCGATCATGCAGACACACCTGAATTACAACAGCGTTGCTTAGAAGTTGTACGAACTGGAGCAAAAATGCGCCGTATGTATATGGACGGGCTTTGGAGAGAATACCTGGAGCAGGATTTAGGAGCATTAGTTGAAGCAAAATAGTCTTTAGGATATCAAACTTATATAACGGATTTTATTGGAGAAAATTGAATTCGTTACTTATCACAGGCCGTCATTATAATCTTGTAGTTTAAAGGTTTAAGTGACGGCCATTTTTATAAACAAAACACTAGTTTCATCGCAGGAGCATTTAAAGCTTATACTACTTAATTAATGAAAAAAGGTGATCATAATGCTTACAACAAAAGTAGCGACATTCTGTAATTATATAGATGGAGAATGGCAAGAAGCTGGTACCAAGAAAACGTTTGCTAGCGTAAATCCCGCCAATCATGAAGATTTAGTAGGGGTTTTTCAAGCTTCAAACGAAAATGATGTGCAACAAGCAATTGAAGCTGCACAGAAGGCTTTTCCTAGCTGGGCACAAACGGCCCCCTCAAAACGGGCAGCAATTTTAAATGAAGCAGCAAGAATCCTTGAACAAAATGTTCAGTCGCTTGCTGAAGAGTTAACTAGAGAAGAAGGTAAACATGTGGATGATGCAAAGAATGAAGTCTTACGGTCTGCTCAAACTCTTCGATATTATGCAGTAGAAGGTCAAAGCTTTACAGGTGAAACTTTTCCAAATGATGATATTAATATGAAGGTTTCAACAGAAAGAGAACCACTTGGTGTAGTAAGTGTGATTACACCTTGGAACTTTCCGCTTTCAATTCCTGCAAGAAAAATTGCTCCTGCTTTAATCACGGGAAATACAGTTGTTTTTAAACCTTCTTCTGATACTCCACTTGTAGCCTTACGCCTAGTTGAAGCTTTAGATAAGGCGGGAATTCCAAAGGGTGTTATTAACTTTGTAACCGGTAAGGCGTCTGAAGTTGGTGATTTGTTAGTGACTCATTCTGCAGTCCGCGCCGTTACTTTTACCGGATCAACAGCTGCAGGGGAAGATATTCATAAAAAAGCTGGTTTTACAACTCGTACTCAAATGGAGCTCGGTGGGAAAAATCCGTTGATAGTTATGGAGGATGCAGACCTTGACTTGGCAGCAACGTTGGTGGTTAATGGAGGATTCTCTCTAACAGGTCAGGCATGTACTGGAACGAGTAGAGTTATAGTTTTAAAAGGTGTAATAGACGATTTCGTACAAAAATTAGTTGAGAAAACAAGTGCCTTGAAAGTAGGAAATGGTTTTGAGCCTGGTGTCAAAATTGGACCCCTCGCCAATGAAAAACAATTGAAAAATGTCCTCAAGTATGTGGAATACGGGAAAGAGGATGGAGCCACTTTGGTGTATGGGGGTAACCATATTACTACTGGAGAATACCAAAAGGGATATTATGTTCAGCCAGCTATTTTTACAAATGTAAACCCAAATTCGCGCATTGCAAAAGAAGAGATCTTTGGACCGGTAGTGGCTGTTATTGGAGTAGATACATATGAAGAAGCCATCACCATCGCTAACGATGTGGAGTATGGTTTGTCAGCCTCCATTGTGACCAATAATCTAAAAATCGCAAACCAATTTACAAAGGATATTCAAGCCGGGACTGTTAAAGTGAACCGGACAACAACCGGCAACTTAATGAATGCACCATTTGGAGGCTTGAAGAAATCAAGCACTTCCACCTTCCGTGAATCTGGTAGAGTCGGATTAGAATTCTTCACTCAAATAAAAACCGTGTATATGGGCTATTAAAATTTATCTTAATGTGAGGAGAACATTCATGAAATCAGTTCTAAAGCTAGAATTAGAAGAAGCAAAAATTATGATTGAGGCAGCGAAAAAGAAATCGGAAGAAATCAATGTTTTTGAAACGATCGCTATTTGTGACGATGGCGGGAATCTTCTTGCCCTTGAACGAATGAATGGAGCGCGAATTACGGGACCAGAAATTGCAATTGCTAAAGCATACACAGCGGCCGGACATAAACGGTCCACCCATTTATTTAATAAGGAACCAAATGGACCTGCACTCCCTGGGAATGAAGCCTTTGGTATACAAATGATGCTCCCGGGGAAATTCGCCATTTTTGTAGGTGGTTTTCCGATTGTCGTGAATGGGGAAGTGGTTGGAGGTATTGGTGTAAGTGGTGGAAACGGTGAACAGGATACTGCTGTTGGAACAGCAGCATTGCAAGCATTACAAAACTTTTTGGAAAGAGCAGGTCTAGAAGTAATTACTCAAGCAGACATAAAAAAATAATAGGTCAAGGACCTCATTCGGGATATTTGTTAAACCGAAATGGGGTCTTAAATCTACTACTCTTTAAAAAATGAAATTAAAAGGTATAAAAGGGGGAGAATTAACTGAAAGCATATTTGGAGTTAGCCATTGGATTTGCCCGAACTGGTGTAACCGGTTATGGAGGCGGCCCCTCGACCATACCCTTGATTGAGTTTGAGGCTGTCAAAAAATATAAATGGATGACAGAGGAAGAGTTTGTGGAGATTTTAGCCTTAGCCAATACCATGCCAGGGCCTATCGCTACAAAAATGGCAGCATATATTGGCTATAAAGTAAAAGGGTCTATAGGAGCAGCAGTGGCCATCCTTACTCACATTTTGCCTTCTATCATTGCAATGATCGCCTTATTAGGTGTCCTATACTCATATAGAGAATCACCTATTGTCAGTGGAATGGTTCAAGGTGTTACTCCAGTTATTGGTTTTATGTTAGTCGAGATGGCATATAGGTTTTTCCAAAATGGCCGTAAAGGGTTAGGGTTACAAAAAATGGTTGCTCTTTCCGCTGTGTCATTAATTTTTGTTCAGTTTCTTGGATTACATCCTGGTATCTTAATTGCTATTTTTCTCATCGCTGCCTATTTGATTGCCGATCGAAAAGAAAAAGCAGCTGCAGGCACCCCTGAGGTTCTTGTTCATAGAAAGGAAAAAAGTTCATGATGTACTGGCATATCTTTTGGTCATTTTTTATTGCAAATTTGTTAGGTTATGGCGGGGGACCAGCTACTATCCCACTGATTCAAAATGAAGTAGTAAATCATTATCATTGGATGACGTTATCAGAGTTTGGCGATATTTTAGCTATAGCGAATGCCTTGCCAGGTCCGATAGCAACAAAAATGGGCGGATATATAGGTTTTCAGCTTGGAGGTGTTATAGGGGCAATTATTGCACTTATTGCAACGGTTCTACCTTCAGCACTCGCGGTCATTTTATTATTCAAATTTGTAAATTTGTTTAAAGGTTCACCGAAAGTAACATTAATGACAAGATCAGTACAGCCTATTATCGCGATCTTACTTGCCATCATGGCTTATCAGTTCTTTTTATCAGCCTTTGAAAAAAGCGGGATATTGCATTTAATTCTATTGGCTGGGGCTAGCTACTTTACGTTAATGAGGTTCAAGATTCACCCCTCCCTAGTAATTATTTGTGCATTGGTTTACGGTGGAGTCTTTCTTTCGTAGGTTAATAGAATTAAAAATTAATTAATTTAAGCAGGTGGAATGGATGGACTTAAGATGGGAGGAAAATAATCTATTATCGATACGTGAGCATGCCTATTTATACTTAAAGGAAATGATCCTTGAGGGTGAATTAAAAGCAGGTGATCGTCTAATAGAGAGAGAACTTGCAGGGAAACTCAATATCAGCCGTACACCCATAAGGGAAGCATTATTTCGGCTTGAGTCTCAAGGCTTTGTTAAAACGGTACCTAGAAAAGGAGTCGTCGTTTCGAATATTTCGGAACAAGAGGTAATAGAGGTATTTACTATTCTTGCTTCGTTAGAAGTATTGGCTGTAAAGATGGCCGCGCAGCGAATGGACTCTGAAACTCAAATCGAACTAGAACAAAAGATTCAAGAGCTGCGTGCATTAGAAGATCAAGCAGAAGAGGATTTTAATCTTGAGCATATTCAAATGAACCGGCTAATTAATAAAGCATCTAAAAGCCCTAAATTATTCGATATTCTATCTGGACTCATAGATTATATTCATATGGCAGCAAATATGGGGTACGAAACTCCTGGCAGAAGAAAAGAATCACTAAGAGAACATATTGATATTATGAAAGCTTTACACGATAAAGAAGCAGAACTAGCAGAGTATTTAATGAGAATTCATATAGAAAACTCAAAAAAAGCCTATATCACTTATATTAAAACTATTAAAGAAAAACTAAATAAAAAAGATAAAGTGAAAAGTACTTGATTGAAAAGGTGAATAAATAAGGGAGGAAATGACAAATGCCTAAAATTCATTTTGTAAACAGTAATAAAAAATTAGAGGTACCAGAGAATTCAAATATTTTACGGATGTCACTTCGTTATGATGGTGAATTGCCAAATCGTTGTGGGGGCGGTATTTGCGGAACTTGTGTTTTTAAAGCTGAGGAAGGTGTTGAATTCCTTGATAAGGTAAAGGTACAGGAACGAAGAAAATTAGGTGAAGAGTGGTTAGGAAATGGATACCGTTTAGGATGCCAAACCTTTGTAACAAACGGGGATATTTCTATTTCTTGGGACGAAGATATTACAAAGCAAGTGATCAAGAAAAAACCAGAAAAAATTCAAAAAGAAGTTACTCCAGTAAAATAACGAAATAAAGTGATAACCACAAAAACTAAAATTTCGGGGTGAGATCATGTGGGCTTGTAACAAACATATGAAAGAAACATTAACTTTCTTAGAAGCTCCCCATATTAGTAAAGCGTCATACCAAATTAAATGTTCATTTTGTGAAAATCGTGCAATTGTAAAAATTTACTACACTCACCAGCCTTTACAAATAAAAAACAATCAAAAGTTGCGTTCATTAGCCTAGTTTTTCATTTGTCTACGTTTCTCCACTAAATAAATCCACAAACCTTCCAAGCATACTGGAAGATTTGTGGATTTATTTTTATTTCATCCAAGAGAAATGAATTCCTGTTTCCCCGTATTTTGTAAAAACCCTCAGACTTTTTTCGTGTTTTTAAGAATAAAATCGCCAAATTTCTCTTTTGGATGTATAATAAGGACTTGCAAAATTCTCTTTAATTAAAGGAGGGTATACTCTAATGGAATGGACGTTAACTGGGTTATTTGTGGTTTCCCTTTTACTGTTGATTTTTTCTATTTTAAAAACTAATCATGCTGCAAATGTAGAGAAAAAGCAAATTGATTTAGCCCATATCTCAACGATGAAGGAAATCAATGCTCTTCAAGAGTCAATCCGTAACATGGAACTTGACATGGAAGTGGTAATGAAGGAAACTGGTGTACAACTCTCAACTGAAGAAAAAGTATTTACGCGTGAAGTACTAGATTTATATAGACGTAACTATTCAATCGAGAGCATTGCAGAAATGAAACAAGTAAATGAAAATGAAATTAAGCAACTGCTTGTACCTTATCAACACTTAAAGGATGAAGGGAGAAAAGTTGCCAATGAGAATTAACTTATTAAGCAGCTTTGCAGCAGGGGTGCTACTCACAACAAGTATTTGTAGTGTTGTATATCTAACAGATGATACTTCGACAAAAAAAGAAGATAACCACAAAACAATAACCGTTCAGCCATCTGTAAAAGAGATGGAACAGAAACTTGTCGCTAAAGGTTACGTAGTTCAAAAGAAGGCAGATTATGAGAAAAGTTTAAATGCGACTAAAGGGACATCGACCAAACAGGAAGATACAGATAAAAAGAAAGAAACAGAAAACAATAAGTCTCCTAAGACTGTTACAAAAGTAACTGTTAATGTAACGGAGGGGATGACTAGTATTGATGTCGGAAAAATTCTTGTTCCATCGGGCATCGTCTCAGACGCTTTCAAGTTTTCACAGATCGTTGAGGAAAGAGGTCTAGCGAACAAATTACGTCCAGGGACATATGTAGTAGATAGTGAAATGAAATTTAATGAAGTTCTTTCAACTATCTTTAAGTAATAGAATATAATATATAAATTAAAATACTGGGTTAAAAACCTAGTATTTTTTTTGAAAAAATATTATTAACCTAATTTTAAAAAAAGAAAAAATTTAACAGTGACAATATCAGTGTGATTTCGTTTACATTTTGCAAAATGTGACTTATTATTTATTTATAGTGTAATGATAATGTTAAAGTATTTTTTTAGCAGGAGCCACTAAAGCTTTTCATCTTCATTCTTTATAAATCTGTAGTTAAAGAGGAAGTAGGAATATGAATAATAAACGGAAAAAATATAATTTTATTCAGCGCTTAGGCCGAGCGTTTAAATACAATTTCATAAAACTGCTTCGGTCTCCAGGTGGAGCTCGTAAGGTATCCCTTGGATTTGCCATTGGCTTTGGAATGGAAATGGTGGTTCTCTCCTCTGCTTCTCTTATCTATATTTTATTTCTGCCTATTGTCCGTATTGCGAGAGGTTCATTACCAGCAGCAATAATCGGCAACGTTATTGGGAAGTTAACTTTCCTACCCGTTCTTCTATTACCATTTGCAAGAAAAATTGGTAAGCTCATTTTTCCAATGCGAGTTAAAATAGGACATAATGCACCAGTTTCCTTTAAAGGTTTAGTTCATGGGGATTTTCAAGGTGTTGTAAGTCTTATCCATGGAGGAGTCCACGTATTAATTGGAATGACTATTTTTGGTACTGTTCTTGGGGTAGCCTCTTATTTTATCGTTCATTATTTCTACGAAAAAGAGAAAACGAAACGATTAAACCGAATATTAAATAAACAAGCACTTCGAAAAAATAATCTTGAAAATAATTATATTTAAACAAGAAAACCATCCAATAGTGAGATGGTTTTTTTAATTTCATTTTATAGTACGTCAAACCAAATTTCAGTTTGATCCTCTGGGTCTCCATTGTAATTTACCATGATTTCTTCACCAGCTTTAATATCTTTATAGGCAACAAAATCAATTGTTTTATTTTTATGACGAAGTTTGTATAAGGCATTAGGTGTATAGGAGTGGTTAAATAAAGAACCATAACCTAATGCTACCGCACAATCTTCTCCCCACCAAAAGACGTAATCCATCAAAATCGTTTTCTTTAAGTGTTTGTATTCGCTCTTAGGAGAAATTATGACTGGAGCAACATGAATAAGTTCACCCTTCGGTATATCCCGAGTTGCAAATATTCCTCTACCGTATTTACATTTCTTCACTTCAAACATTTACACTCACCACCATTAATCTAACTCTTTATGAATTAGAACATGTCATAATTTTTTACTAATTTATGCTTACTGCGTTCATTTTGTTTGGGTCAATTTGTTATTTATAACGAAAAATGCCGTTTTCTCGATATAGAGAAGACGGCTTTTCTTAAAAGAATCCTATAATTTTTAAAACTAAATACTGTGCTAATGCTAAAAAAGCTAAAAAAGAGAAATTATATATGCTAAATTTTATTAAGTATTTTTTACTTTCTTGGGGGTTTTCTTGAATGTACAATTTATAGGAAATAACGCTGGCTAGGGATGCGATAAGCGTTCCTAACCCACCAACATTTACACCTTGGAGTAAAGGTTTCCAGTCTGTAGTGAACTGTGCTAGTAGGATGGATGCAGGTACAATGCTGATAAACTGGCTTAATATAATCGAGCTAAAATAGACTGAAGAAGAGTTTTTCAGATTGGCACTTGCAAAGCTTTGAACAGTAATTGTATTTGAAATATTCCCGATAAAAATAAAAAAGCAGACAAATGTAATTAAAAGCAGATAATCTATTTTCAGTAGAAGATTAGCGTTTAAAATAACTGATGCACCAAGTGTGATGATAAAAGCTAATGGATAATTGATTACACCAAAAATGGAAGCAATTATGATGGCTAACACCACTCCCCAGACGATTGTCTTTTTTCGATCCACAGCACTTCCAGTATTCAAATCTACCTTTACTTCCTGTGAGTGAAGTCTTTTAATCAGAAAATAGAGAGTCACCACACCGATTACGGTCATCATAGAGATCGTCAGGAAAAATGGCAGGGCTGTCAAACCGTAATATGAATAAATGAACAAATTTTGTGGATTACCCATCGGAGTTAGGCTGCTTCCAATATTAGCTGCTATGGTTTGAAGAATAATGGTTTCCATCATGTTTATTTTTGTCATTTTACTAATTACTAGGGTTAAAGGAACAAAAGTAAGTAATGCCACATCGTTTGTCACAAACATTGAGCTAAAAAAGCATAATAGAGTTAGAATGGCAGAAACTCTCTTACTATTTTTTGTTTTATTTAATATTGTGATCGCAAATTTGTCTAAAACCTTTAATTCTTCCAATGCCTTTATTGCAAGCATCAAATTAAATAAGCTCACCAAAACTTGAAAATTAATATATTCTAGTTTTGGTGGATGGATAAAACAGCTGCTGGCTGCTAAGAACAACGAAATAGTAAAAACTAAGTCTTTTTTTAAGAAACCTAATTTTAAATGAATTTTATTCTGCTGAATGACAACTGATTCCTTCACGCATACACCACCAAATATTAATCTCGTTTGGATAGTAAACTAGTAAGCTTGTATTTTTAATATAAATATTTTTAATACAAGTTTAAAAGACCAAAGACTACATTAATTACAAAAAGCGCCATTGTCAATAAGTTTTAGATGAAATGGTGAAAAAGCCGTTTTCATTAAGAAAAACGGCTTTACCAAGAATTACACCAAATTTTCTCGATCTGCAGCTTTAGGGGGTTGTTCCATCCATCCATTCTCGATCAAAATATTGGCACCATCGTCGACAAACAGAAATATATTCTTCAAGGAGCGTGCATAAAGTATACCTATATCCCTTCGCCCATTTACAGCTAATGAATTTCCAAATGCTCTCATTTTCATCGAAAACATATCTACTTTGTGAAAAAGCATAAGCTTATCTGAGAACGGCGGAATTTTCGATTCTGTTACTAAATGATCTAAAAGGGATGGGGAGGGTAGGTTTTCTTTATGCAATTTTTCTTTATAGCGTAACACCGCTTTATCCGTCATTTCGGTCCCTCGAATAAACAATTGTTTGACTTTTTCATTTCTAACTACTTGACTAAATCCAAGAATTAATGCTTTACTTGTCACATTATTTTCAATGTTATCATATAGATGAGTCACTTCTAGCGCATGGAGAGGCCGTACATCACCCAAAAACCCTTTTAAAAAGTTTTGATCTTTAACAAAATCCACTTTTTCAGGAACAGGAAGAATCGGTGGTTTAATAATCATTCCTTTTACCATTAAAACATCATTTATCTGATTGATTAGTACAATTGTGCATGTATTGCAATAAATAAAAAATTCTTTGACGTCCTCTCGCATAACTAATGGAATGGCCACTGCATAAATACTAAGTCCTGCCTTTGAAGCATACTTCAAATAATGGACAAAAAACTCTTCTTCGAATAACCTTGGAGCATTCAAATTTACGTCATCTTCAGTAAACCCTTTAGGAATGGGAAAGTTATCTTTTTTTAGTATTTCTTCGATTCTTTTCATAAAATCTTGAGTTAATAAGTAACCATTTTCCACCAGTTTTTTTATTTCTTCATCCTTAACGTGTTGAAGAAAGTAATGTAGAATTTTATTGGACATACTGTTACCAACGTAGGTGGCCCAAAGTTTAGCCATTTCAACTGCAGTTAATTTTTCATCAGTCTGTGTTTGTTCTGGACGTAAGTTGATTGGTTGAATGGGTATATTCATTTCCATCTTATAGTCCCCTTAGTTCATTTTTTCTTAGTTTTTTCTATGTAATGAAACTTATGCTAAATAATATTTATTCACATGAAAAAGGCTGCCGTAATGGCAGCCTTATTTCTTGAAATCACAAGTTATTGACCTTGAGGATTTCGTAAGCTTTGTTCAGCATAAGCGACTAGACGTTTCGTCATTTCACCGCCGACTGAACCGTTTGCTCGTGCGGTCGTCTCAGCACCAAGTTGAACTCCAAACTCGTTGGCGATTTCTTCCTTCATTTGATCCAGAACATTCTCTGCACCAGGAACCAAAAGTTTGTTTCTAGCCATGATACATCACTCCCGACGATTTTTTTGAGCAATTATAATTGCTCGTATTTAATTTAACCGAATTAAAAAAAACATAATGGTAGAAAATAATGGTTAAAGATGTAAAAGGTAGAAAGATGTGAATGTATGTTCAAAAAAAAGCCGAAATTTCAACTACCAACAGATGAACAAACAAATGAATCAACAATTGATTCCAATAGTTCGAAACAAATAACCGAGGCTAAAAGTGCATTAGAATTAATTAGAACATCCATGAAATCTGATGATTTCGTTCACTATTGTTACCCAGTACTGAACCATCATTATTGGATTTCCTATTATCAATCGATTGTGGATCCTGATGTCTTACATAAAGATATTATGTGTTATTTAGAAAAAGGAAACGGAAATTCTCTAGAAAGTATCCAATCAGTCATTCCGATTGAGAACATCATCATTACTAGTGATGTCAACATTATTAGGAATAAGATGCATTCAGGATATGTAGTTATACAACTAGAAGAGTACGATCCTTTTTGTTTATTGGTTCAATCTGAATCGCATCAGTCACGTGCGATCTCACTCCCAGAAGTGGAGTTTTCGGTTGTAGGCCCGAAGGAAGCCTTCGTTGAATCGTTAAATATTAATATTAATTTAGTCAGAAAGAGGTTACCTGTACAGGAATTAACCGTCAAGCAATTTGAGATTGGCAGATTATCAAAAACAAATATAGCTGTTATTTACCTTGATGGTATTACTAATGAAGAGAATGTTAATACGGTTATTCAACGGGTTTCAGATATTGATTTTGATCAAATAATTGATAGCTCCTTTATCACACAGATTATTTCGGATAACCACAAATCCGTATTTCCACAATTAGTTGATACCGAGAGACCAGATCGAGTTGTTGCTGTTTTAGCAGAGGGCAAGGTAGTCATTATCGTGGATGGTTCACCACATGCATTAATTGGGCCAACATCATTGGTTGAGTTTTTCTCAGCATTTGAAGATTATTATTTAAATCCATTAATTGCTTCAACATTTCGAGTCATTCGTTTATTTGCAGTTAGTTTCTCAATTTTAGTTACTCCTATTTATGTGGCAGCTTTGACTTTTCATTATGAATTAATTCCAAAGGATTTAATGGGGACTCTTATTACATCAAGGCGGGGAGTTCCACTCCCACCCATACTAGAAGCAATCTTTCTTGAATTGACGATTGAACTGTTAAGAGAAGCAGGAGCCAGGCTCCCAACCAAGGTTGGCCAGACAATTGGTATCGTAGGGGGGATTGTTATTGGAACTGCTTCAGTTGAAGCTGGTCTAACTAGTAATGTGCTGCTTATTATTGTTGCTTTGGCGGCACTAGCATCATTTACAACACCTGTTTATCAAATGGGTAATACCATTCGATTAATACGCTTTCCATTTTTAATATTTGCGAATATTTATGGAATGCTTGGTGTGGTTATATGCTTTTGCTATTTGTTAACTCATTTACTTAGATTAACTTCACTCGGTAGACCATTTTTGGAACCATTATATCCTAGTCGTATGCAAGATTTAAAAGATGCCATTTTTAGGTTTCCATTTTCAGCTAGTGCAAAGAGACCAATAAAGTTACAAACTGAAAATCCCTTACGTTTTAATCCTAAGAAAGCAAAAGAAAATAAAGATGTTGATGAATGATTGGTGTGAGAGATAATGCAGGCAACAGTTGAAGAAAGGTTCCAAGTTTCTCCCTATCTCGTTTTTTTCTTAGTTCATTCCATTCAAATTGGTGTGGGTATCTTAACATTTCAATCAGACATAGTTAAATGGGCAGGGAATGATGCTTGGATTTCTATTTTACTATCAGGATCAATTATTCACGTACTACTATGGATGATGTTTCATGTTTTAAATAAGGAAGGTACTGATGTAATTGCTATTAATCAAAAAATTTATGGGAAATGGCTCGGGAATTCCCTTAATTTTGCCCTTCTTATTTATTTTCTATTGGTTGCCATTGTTGTAATCAGAGTCTATTTTGAAGTCATTCAGGTGTGGATGTTTCCGAGGGTAAGTTTAGTGGCTTTATGCATCATTTTTCTTCCTTTATTGTATTACATCGTAGAAGGTGGATTTAGAATCGTTACAGGCATTTGTTTTTTTGGTGTCGTACTTCCACTTTACTTAATATTAACTTTATTGTTTCCACTTCAATTTGCACATGGAGAAAACCTTTTACCAATCTGGAACCATTCAATTTGGCAGATTTTGCTCTCAGCAAAGGGAATGGCCATTAGTTATGTAGGGTTTGAAACCCTCTTTATTTATTATCCCTTTATTAAGGACCCCAAAAAGTCTCAGAAATGGGGACATTATGGTGTTGCCTTTAGTACTTTTCTGTATTTATCTACGTATATTGTGACCATTGTTTACTATAGTGAAGGGCAATTGGTGCAAAATCTTTGGCCTACTTTGGGTTTGTGGAAAATAATGAAGATGCCCTTTGTGGAGCGGTTTGAATATATTGGCATCAGCTCATGGGCACTAGTTATTCTTCCAAATATTACATTAGCCTTATGGTGCTTTATGAGAGGAACAAAACGAATTTTTGGAGGGAAGCAACGAATCATCTTGCTGATTGCGTTGGTGATTATAATGGGAATAGTGCCATTTATTAAAGGTTACAGTCAAATACGTCAATTAAGCGCGCTCCTAAATTATGGAGGATACATTGTTATGGGAGGATACATACCCTTCATTTTCATTAGCCATTTTATTTATAGTAAGGTGAAAAAAACATAATGAAAAATTATCTTTATATATTATTATTGTTAATATTTTTAATAGCGGTGACAGGCTGTTCTTCTGAACAAAACATTATTGACGATATCGACTTAGTAACTGCTGTTGGTTACGATTACATTAATGATGACCAAATTAGAGGTACCGTATCTATTCCAGTTTTTAAACCAGATAAATCAGTTTCAAGCGGAACATTTTCAAATGTATCAGGCTTAATTCGCGAAAACCGAGCAAAGCTAGACTCTGAATCGAGTAAGCCATTACTTAGTGGCAAATTAGAGCTTGCCTTATATAATGATGAGCTTGCTAAGCATGGAATATATGAGTATCTTGATTATCTAAACCGAGATCCAAGTGTAGGATCGCATGTATATCTTGCAGTAGTGGAGGGAAAGGCGAAGGATTATTTAACCAAAAAATATGAGACTCAGGATACTGGTCTTTATATTTCAGGAATTATTGAAAAAAATATCAAAAGAGGGACCATACCAAAGACTAATCTTCATCAGTTGCTCTATAAGTATTACTCCAAAGGAGCAGATTTTTCGCTTCCACTTTTGGTGTTAATAGATGATAACGTAAAAATCAATGGAATGGCTTTATTTAAGGGAGATAAATACGTTGGTAAAATTTTGTATAGTCAACTTTTTGCCTTTAGAACTCTTGTTGAAGATTATAAATTTGGTTTATATCCGCTTCATATTCAAAAAAATACGGCAGACCTTGAAAATATTAACTCCAAAAGACATTTCAAGGTTGATAACAGCGGTCCCATTCCAAAAATAAAAATAGAAATAGAAATTGAAGGTGTAATTAGGGAATATAAAGGCACAAAAATGAATCATAAAGTGGTTCAAAGATTAGAGGAACAATTTGAGGAGCAATTAAATAAGGATTTTAAGAAAATCATTTCTAAGACACAGGCATTAAAGGTTGATTCCCTTTCTATTGGGAATATCCTTAACAGTCGCATTCGTCACTTTGATTTAAAAAGATATAGGGATTATTATCCTGAAATGAGTATAGAAGCAGAGGCAAAAGTTGAAATTACTGAGTTTGGCGTAACACAATAAATTAAACAGTAACTCATATTGCATTCATTCTTGGAAAAGGTAATGATATATGAATGGAGGGTGTATCATGATTAACCAAAATACATCAAATAGCAGTTTTCCTATTATTAATCCGGATTTTTCTAGCGAAGTTAATTCAAAATTAAATGAGGATCGTTATGAGGTTTTTGTAAATAATCATTTTGTTGGGCAAAAAGCTTTGAAGAGCCAGGGAGAAAATTTATCAGATATTGATGAGTTTTTACGAAATCAGGGGTATAGTAGTTTCTCATCATCTATAAATGGAGACCACTATATTATTAGCGTGAATGAAGATATAAGTGAGATAGAGAATGCATTGTCCGTT
Source organism: Bacillus sp. (in: firmicutes) (assembly GCA_039832695.1). Taxonomy (GTDB): domain Bacteria; phylum Bacillota; class Bacilli; order Bacillales; family Cytobacillaceae; genus Neobacillus. The sequence continues at coordinate 252,653 of JBDOMM010000024.1, read as the reverse complement.
TATTTTAACAATCGCTAAGCTTATTTTATAACAGGTAAGCAGCTTCACATGTAAAAGAAACACTAGGTAAGAATGATACCTGGTGTTTTTCGTTTATCGGAGCATGACAAGTTCTTTTGGAAGTAAATTCAGCCACTTTTTGTTAAAATAAATCTAAAAAGGAGGGTTTTCATGAAATATAATTTTGATGAAATCGTCAATCGAAGAGGAACCTATTCTATAAAATGGGATGGCGGTGAGTTGATTAAAAAGATGGGTCTCACCGATAGGTATGATGAAAATACCATTCCATTATTTACAGCAGATATGGATTTACCCGTTCCGCAACCATTAATTGACGCATTACATAAGACAGTCGACCATAGGATATTTGGTTACTCAATTTTCCCTGATGAGTATTTTGAAGCCATTCAACACTGGTTTAAAAAGAGACATGATTGGAATATCAAGAAGGAAGAAATTATTTTTAGTCCCGGTACAGTTCATGCACTAACAGTAGCAGTTAAAGCGTTTACACAGCCAGGGGATGGAATTATTATTCAACGTCCAGTTTATCCTCCTTTCACATCAGCGATAGAAGCGAACGGCAGAGAACTATTGAATAATGCGCTTCTAAGTAATGATGACGGTTATTATCAAATTGACTTTGAAGATTTTGAGGCAAAAGCGAAAGATGAGAAAACAAAAATGTTTATTTTGTGTAATCCTCAAAATCCAACGGGAAGAGTCTTTAACAAGGATGAACTGAAAAAATTAGCTGATATTTGTGTGAAAAATAATGTGCTTATAGTTGCAGATGAAATACATGGCGATTTAGTTCGACGTAATCAAACGTTTATACCTATTGCAAAAGCAGCTGACGAAAATGAAAATATTATTACTTTTACAGCAATTAACAAAACGTTTAATGTTGCTGGCCTTCATTGTACGAATGTAATTATACCGAATCCAGATCATAGGAAAACATTTAGCAGTGTTATGGGGATGCATTTACCTTCACCTTTTACTGTTTCAGCACTTCTAGCGGTTTATCATGAGGGGGAAGATTGGTTAGAACAGTTGAAGGAATACATTGATGGAACGATGGAATGGGTAGTGGGGTATTTATCCAAAAGAATGCCTAAAGTTAAGGTGAGAATTCCAGAAGGAACTTATATCATGTGGATGGATTTTAGCGGTTATGGGTTAACTCCTGAAGAGGTCCATGATCGAATCTATAATAAAGCAAATGTTTTACTAGAAGATGGGAAAATGTTCGGTGAGGAAGGATTACATTTTCAACGCATTTGTATCCCATCACCAAGGCCTATTATAAAGGAAGCATTTGAACGCATCGCAAGAGAGTTTGAAGATTTACAATAGATTAAAGTGGAAAAGGTGTTTTATGAAGAAAGTAATTGTTGTTGGTGCAGGAATACTTGGAACTTCTACAGCGTATCACCTTAGCAAATTAGGGGCACAGGTTATCTTGATAGATCGTGGCGATGCTGGCCAGGCTACGGATGCTGCAGCAGGGATTGTCTGTCCATGGCTTTCTCAGCGCCGAAACAAAGCTTGGTACCAGCTTGCAAAAGGCGGGGCTCGGTTTTATCCTGAACTAATTGCTCAGTTAGAGGCAGATGGGGAGACGGATACAGGATATAAACGGGTAGGTGCAATAAGCCTTCATACAGATCCGAATAAACTTGAACAAATGGCAGAGCGAGCTCGAACGCGTAGAGAGGATGCCCCTGAGATTGGTGAGATTACGCTCTTATCACCGACGGAAACAAAAAGGCTTTTCCCCCCATTATCAGATGAATATGGTTCTGTTCATATTAGTGGAGGAGCACGTGTAAATGGAAGGGCATTAAGAGAATCATTGATTCGGTCTTCCATAAAACATGGGGTAACCTTTCTTAAAGGGGAAGCGTCTATAGTAAGGGATGAAGATCAAGTCATTGGGATTAAATTGGGCACAGAAGTATTTTTTGCTGATACCGTCATTATTACTGCAGGAGCATGGTCTAGTGAGTTACTGGAGCCCCTTGGAGTTCGGTTTTTAGTTACCCCGCAAAAAGCTCAAATTGTACATTTAGAATTAACCAATATGGATACTGAAAAATGGCCTGTTGTGATCCCGCCAAGTAATCACTATATATTAACGTTTGAGGATGGCCGTGTAGTAGTCGGATCTACGCATGAAAATGACGCAGGCTTTGACACACGTATTACATCTGGAGGAATAAATGAAATTTTAAGCAAAGCTCTAGAAGTAGCTCCTGGGTTATCTGAAAGTACTTATTTAGAAACAAGAGTAGGTTTTCGACCTTTCACACCAGGTTTTTTACCAGTGATAGGTGCATTGCCGAATTTCAAGGGAATATTTGTAGCCAATGGGTTAGGCGCATCAGGCTTAACCAGTGGACCATTTATCGGGGCAGAACTGGCCAAGGTTGTTTTAGGAAGACAAACAGAAATAGATTTGGAAATTTATGATGTAGCTGGGGCTGTTATGCCAGAGCAATAACTAAATAAAAGCACCCAAATGGGTGCTTAATGCTTTAATTCTCATAGTTGTTTGACTCTAATAGGATTGTGTATATTGTTAGTAAGGATATGGATACGGATAAGGGTAAGGGTAGGCAGGATATGCTGGGTATGCTGGTACTGGGTATCCAACAGGTGTACCTGCTGCAGCACCAAGGGCTAAACCTGTAAGAGCACCTGTTGCAAAACCAGGGTAGAATCCACCTCCACCATGTCCCCAACCACCATATCCATGTCCCCATCCACCGGGGCCGTGCCCCCAACCTCCGTGTCCTAGTCCACCATGTCCACCATGTCCTCCATGTACGGGCCGATATTCAGATATTATATTATTCAATCTCATCACCTTTTCCTTACAAATTAGTTGGATGGAATATCATATGGGTAAATGTATAAAAAGGTCTTACTTTTTTATAACTAATAAAGAAAAACGTCTGACTACCAAATTATTAATAATTTTCACTTGTCGGGTCTTTTAAAAGGAGTTAAAAAATGTATGAATGAAAAAGTACAAAAGATCGTAAAAATGATTCCAACGCTTGAAGAAGGTAAGCGGTTAATTTTAGGAATCGATGGTTTAAGTCGTTCGGGAAAGACAACTCTAGTAAAACAGCTAGTCCAAAAGTTAAAAGAAGAAAAGATACCATCTTATGTGTTTCATATAGATGATCATATTGTCAATCGGAACAAACGATATCATACAGGGAATGAAGAATGGTACGAATATTATCAATTACAATGGGATGTTCCTGGGTTATCGGATCAACTTTTCAATAAAATAAAGGGGAATCGATCATTTAGCCTTTCTTACTATCTTGATGAATCGGATACTCAATTGAACAAAAGGGTAATTCTCCCTGAATCTTGTGTGGTCATTATTGAAGGCGTCTTTCTTCAACGGAAGGAATGGAGAAACTACTTTGATTTTCTTATCTATTTAGATTGTCCGAGAGATAAGCGGTTTAATAGAGAAGGCAATGAGACTAAAAAGAATTTATCAAAATTTGAAAATCGGTACTGGAAAGCGGAGGAGTTTTATCTAAATCTTGAACGTCCGATGGAGAATGCTGATTTAGTTTTGGGCAGTTAAAGTAAATTAATATAAAAAAGTTGTAGGGGTGGAGAATTAGATGAAGTAATGGAATATAATGAAATAAATATTAAATTTAGACTAAGTTTTAATAGAAGGAGGGACAAATTTGGCTGTAAACCCACGTCCTGCATCAACTGTCGTATTATTAGATCAACTGTCAAATGTTTATTTGACAAAGAGACCTAAAACAATGAAATTTTTTGGAGGATATTGTGTTTTTCCTGGAGGTGCCGTTGAAAAAGCTGACTATTTAATTCAACCTCCACAAGGAAAAATAGTAGAAACATTTGATTTTGCTTATTATGTTGCGGCAGCAAGAGAGTTATTTGAAGAAGTTGGTATAATCTTATTAAGACAGGAAGATGGTACCCCATTTCATGTACATAATGAAAGATTAATAGAATATCGGCGACTCCTTAATAACGGTGAAATATCATTTATAGATATCTGCAATAAAGAAGGGGTACAGCTTCAGCTAGAGAATATAAGATACTTTGGCCATCTCATTACACCAGAAGAAAGTCCCATTCGGTTTGATACCAGATTTTTTCTTGCAAAGCTACCCGATGGTCAATCACCAAAACCTAATTTAAATGAAGTAGAGGAAGCATTTTGGATTTCTCCGGAGGAAGCACTTCAGGAGGAAAGGAACGGAAAAATCTATTTAGCTCCCCCTACAATTCTTGCCCTTAAGACAATTATTAATGCTAAACCAGGTACTCCTCTATTCATGCCTAATTTACCAATGAAATGGGTTAATAAAAATTGATTAATTTATCGATGCAGGGTTTTAGTTATATGCTGATTCTTCTTACTTGCCCTGGATAAATTAAAACCTTTTGGTAGTGAAGCATTATACCATTGAAAGCAAAAAATAATAATAAAAATAAGATCAATGGCGTCCCCGCCATAGTACATTAACATCCCTCCAGTTTTACCCTGTTCAATAGAAACTCCATCAGGTGGATGGGCGTAAATATACTTGGAGAGGATGTTATGGCCGGTAAAGGCAAAAATTAGAACAATTGCGCGGTGAAAAAAACTTGTCCGATGTGGACGAGGATCAATATAAATAAACGCTGCTGTAAAGACATAACCTGCAAGAAATATATGAAAGTGTACGATTAAATGGATAACTAGATTATGTTGCATCATTTCAAAAAGATTACTTGTGTAGATCAGCAAGAGACCTCCTATATTTAATAAGGAAGCAACAATGGGGCTGGAAATCAAGAATAATGGTGTACTTTTTAAAAGTCGAGCTATAAATCGTGCAGGTATGACATGAAGTGTACGTAGTAATAAGGTCATTGGTGCAGCCAAAACCAAAAGAAGGGGAGCAAGCATTCCAAGAAGGAGATGACCTACCATGTGCATAGTGAAATTATTATGCCCTTGGTTGGCAATTGGCCCAGTAACTGCTCCCATTGCACAAAAAATGCCAACGACCCACAACAAAACTCGATATATAGACCATCTTTTATGATGGTGAATGGATATCCCTACTAATACCAAATAGAAACTTATTAATAAAAAAAATGATAGGCACATTAGTAGTTGGAATGGGGAAAACTCAATGGTTTTTTCCATGTGTTGGGAATTATTCATTGTTAATTAACAACTCCTGTTTTTCTACTCTTTTAGAGCTTCGTATGATAAGAACTATTCCAACTAAAATTAAAATGGTAGAAATTATGTGCCATATCATGTCGTAGGGTAAAAGAGGGACATTGTATCGAATTTGGTGAAGTCGCATGAGTTTATGCTGAATGGTTCCATCATAAAATTGAAACCCACCTGCACCAAGAAAAACTCCTCCTATCCATCTCTTAAAAAGCCAAGCATTCCTACGTCTAAGGTCCGCAACCATAAATAGTCCTCCCACTGTTGCAAACCAACTAAACGCATGAAAAAAACCATCTGAGATAAGACCAATAGCTTTCGTTGATTGGTCATAAAAATGATGCCAATGCAGTAATTGATGAAAAACAGTTTCATCAATAAATGCAACTAACCCTATTCCGAATAGAATGCCTGACCATAAATTACGATTACCATACAAAGAACGAGTATTCTCTTTTGATTGTATTTTTAGTTTTTCATTTACCTTCATATGACCCTCCGTTAGTGTTTCAACAATTACTATCACTTTCTCCTAAAAATTGTTGCCGTAAACAATCAAAATGAGAAAGAAGGGGAATTTTGAACAACAAAAAGCCATCGTATACTAAAACTAAAAATAATAAACGATGGCACATATAAATATATTAGTTCTCTTTAAATACCTCAGGATTAACCAAATTCTTTGGACGTTTTCCTGTAAGGCCGGCGAGTAAGTTTTCAACAGCTAACTTAGCCATTTTCATTTCCGTTTCAAAAGTAGAAGATCCAATATGTGGAGTGGTGACTACATTTGGAAATTGAAGGAGCGGATGGTCACGGTTAATAGGTTCCGTACGGTAGACGTCTATTGCTGCACCATAAATCTCTTTTTTTCTAAGAGCCTCAATTAAGGCTTCCTCATCGACTGTCTTACCACGTGAACCATTTACAAAAATACAGGAATTCTTCATTAACTTAAATTCCCGTTCGCCAATTAGATTTTCGGTTTCAGGTGTAAGTGGAGTCATTAGACAAACAAAATCCGACTCTTTTAAAAGTGTATCAAGTTCACAATACTTAGCATTATATTTTTCTTCTGCTTCCAAATTAGGTCTGCGATTATGATATAAAATATTCATGTCAAAGCCCAAATGGGCTCGCTTAGCTATCGTTGAACCAATGTTCCCCATTCCAATAATCCCTAGAGTTTTATGGTGGACATCTATGGCATATTGTTCAGTTGTTAAATGCCCTTTCCATTTTCCTGTTTTCACGAATTGGTCTAACTCAGGTATACGCCGTGCTGAAGCAAGGAGAATCCCGAAAATTGCATCAGCAGTTGTGTCTTCAAGTACACCAGGTGTATTTGTCCCCATAACGCCACGCGCAGACATCTCATCAAGGGAAAGGTTATTAAAACCTGTAGAGTTATTAGAGACAATTTTTAATTTTGGTGCACGAACAAGTAATTCCGCGTCTACAGGAAGTGCCAGACCAACGATCCCTTCTGCTTCTTTAAGTGCATGTAAAAATTCGGGATTTGTTTTTGGATTAATACCCTCAAAAACATCTACTTCGAATCGATCATCAAGTTGTTCAAGAGCTTCCTTTAAAACGAAATTATAGGCAATTATTTTTCTTTTCATTAGATAGAGAACCCCTGTTCATATATGGAATTTTATATCTATAAAGTGACATAGAAAGAAGTAAGAGTCAAACATTCTCATAGTCTTGTACTATACGATATTGAAAAATACTATAAAAATATATATGAGTCTAAAGTACCAACTTTGTAATAATTGACAAGTTTGTACCAAGTAGTTAATAAGTATGGATACGAGCAATCAATTTAATAAAGGGGGATCTCTTAGTTGAAAAAGAAAAGGTTTATTCTTTGTTTTGTCTTTCTGTTAACTATGTCTATGTTTCTTGCGGCCTGTGGCAGTAAGGAAAATGGGGGAGAAAAAAAGGGAGGTGAAGGAACAAAGACAGAAGAAAAACCTAAGTTCATTAGTATCCTAACAGGCGGAACAGGTGGTACCTATTATCCGCTGGGGGGCTCATTTGCAAAAATTATTAAGGATGCAACAGGAATTGAAGCAAACGCAGAAACCTCTGGGGCTTCTGCAGAGAATATGACCACCCTAAAAAATGGCGATGGTGAAATTGCATTTACGCAAACAGATATCGCTTCATATGCAAATGAAGGGAAACTGATGTTTAAAGATAAAAAGGTAGACAATATCAAAGCTATTGCTACTCTATATCCTGAAACTATTCAACTAGTAACCACGAAAAAATCAGGGATAAAGTCTGTCGAGGATTTAAAAGGAAAAAAAGTTTCCATTGGTGCGCCAGGTTCCGGAACCGCAGCGAATGCAGAACAAATCCTAGAAGTCCATGGAATGACCCTAAATGATATTAAAAAACAAGATCTATCCTTTGATGAATCTACCCAAGGAATTCAAGATGGAACCATTGATGCAGCATTTGTTACTGCAGGTACACCAACAGGGGCTGTCGAGGGTCTTTCTGCAACTGAAGATGTTGTGATTGTTCCGATTGAACAGGACAAAATTGACGCGCTTATAAAGAAGTATCCTTATTATGTAAAGGATGAAGTGGCTGCGGGAACATACGGCTTAAAGGATAAGGTGACTACTGTTGCTGTTCAAGCCATGTTAGTAGTAAGAAGTGATCTTTCAGAAAAGGTTGTCTATGATATTACGAAAGCTATTTTCGAAAATCTTGACCAAGTCACACATGCAAAAGGTAAATTAATAAAAGTTGAAAATGCGCTTAACGGAGTAGGGATTGATGTTCACCCGGGGGCACAAAAGTATTTTGATGAAAAGGGTGTAAAGGCGCCATAAGAAGTGGAGACATCTTGATCTGTGACCGGCAGCAGAGAGCTAGCCGGTCTCGTTTTCTCCATCAATAACAATCATAAATCAAGGAGTGAATATGCAGCGCAATAGGTTAATGTTTATTAGCATTATGCTAGCAAGTTGCTTCGTTATAGCTATAGGATTTCTAGTGTTAATCCCGCAAAGGCTAGCAATTGTATTTCAGCCTACTCATTCAAATGCAAAGCTAGCCTATATCCTTTTAAACGGTGAAACTGATTTTCAAATCAAATACACACATTCTATTCATTTAACAGATGTAGTAGAAAGCTATAGGATAACCATTAATCGACAAATACAACAATATGAATTGATGTATGAGAATTTTTCAATCGGTATGCCCTCGAATGCAGAGGAAGGAGAAAAATTTGAACAAATAAATGGAAAATATTATATCAAAAATATGAATCGAGACTTTCCTTATTTTTATTTACGAGTAGGGCAGGTTCGAGCTAATCACCGGGTTATCTTTCATAAAAAGGAATATCCTTTATCCCTATCGGTTAAACCCGGAACCTCCGTAAAAGTAGAAATACAAAAACTATCCTTTTTTCAACAGTGGAAAGGAGTGGATATCCTTGAGTCATTATGAAGAAGCACTTTCTGGGGAAAAACAGCAGGAACTGATGGAGAAATATGACCCAGAGGCTGGAACAAGAAAATTAAAAGGTGTATTTGGCTGGATTGCCTTCATAGGTTTGTTATGCTTTTCATTATTTCATCTCTATACAGGAATATTTGGTGTATTAACGGCCCAGCTACAACGCTCAATTCATTTAGGCTTTGCTCTTGCACTCATATTTTTACTATTTCCTGCACGAAGAAAAAATAGGGGGAAAGAACATAAAGTAGCTTGGTACGATATATTATTAGCTATTTTCTCAGTTATTGTTGGCGCATATTGGCCGATGATGATGGATGATTTAGTCCTTCGTGCAGGTAATGTAACAAATATTGATTTTTATGTAGGGCTTGTTGCTATTTTGCTAGTATTGGAAGCAACACGTCGTGCAGTTGGTCTTCCAATTACAATTATCGCAATAGTTTTTATGGTTTATGCCATCTTCGGCCCTTATATGCCAGGGTTTATAGCTCACCGAGGTCTGGACTTAGAACGTCTAGTTCAAACAATGTTTTTTACCACTGAAGGGATACTTGGCACCCCAATTGCTGTTTCATCCACTTTTATCTTTTTATTCCTTTTGTTTGGTTCTTTTTTAATAAAAACGGGTGTGGGTGAATATTTCAATGATCTTTCGATTGCGATTGCGGGTCGGAGTGTTGGCGGACCAGCGAAAGTGGCGGTCTTTTCTAGTGCTTTACAAGGGACGATTAGTGGAAGTTCTGTTGCTAATGTGGTTACCTCTGGTGCTTTTACAATACCTATGATGAAAAATCTGGGATATAAAAAGGAATTTGCAGGTGCAGTTGAAGCATCTTCTTCAACTGGAGGTCAATTAATGCCGCCTGTGATGGGTGCAGCAGCCTTTTTAATGGTTGAGTTTATCGGTGGTGGGATCAGCTATTGGGATATTGCCAAAGCAGCTGCGATACCAGCCGTTCTATATTTTACTGGTATTTGGATTATGACCCATTTTGAAGCGAAACGGATTGGGCTTAGAGGGTTAACAAAGGAAGAAATGCCAAATCGAAAAGAAGTACTTAATAAACTGTATTTGTTGTTGCCAATTGTCGCTATCATAATACTCCTTATGTCTGGGATGAGTGTCATCCGAGCAGCCTTATGGTCAATCGTAATAACTGTGGTAGTAAGTACATTTCGAAAAGATACAAGGATTGGATTTAAAGGAATTGTTGAGGCTTTGGTGGATGGTGCCAGATCAGCCCTTGGAGTAGCTGCGGCTACTGCTGCAGCGGGGATCATTGTTGGCGTAGTGACTAAAACAGGGTTAGGATTAAAAATGGCAAACGGTCTACTTGATTTAGCAGGTGGGGCTTTATTACCAACGTTATTTTTAACAATGATAGCAGCACTTATTTTGGGAATGGGTTCTCCAACAACAGCTAATTATGTTATAACATCAACAATCGCAGCACCTGCCATCATTTTACTAGGTGTACCTGATTTATCGGCACATTTATTTGTGTTTTACTTTGGAATCGTGGCAGATATCACCCCACCTGTTGCATTAGCAGCATTTGCAGCAGCTGCGATTTCAGGAGGAGAGCCATTTAAAACTGGAGTAGAGTCGTCAAAATTAGCAATTTCGGCCTTTATAATTCCTTACATGTTCGTTTTATCACCGGAATTGTTGATGATTGATACATCTTGGTCGTATCTTATTTGGGTAGTATTTACAGCATTGATTGGTATGATTGCCATAAGTGCTGGAGTAATTGGGTTTTGGATGAGAAAAATGTTCTGGATTGAACGGATAGTTGCTCTAGTTGCTGGTTTGTGCCTCATTTATCCTGAGAAAATTAGTGACATTGTTGGATTATTTACATTCAGTATTCTACTGTCCCTGCAATACCTTTTTAAAAGAAGGCAAATTCCTAACGTTGAAAACTAACAAAAGTTATTAAAAGTCCTCTATACATGGAGGACTTTTTTGGTTCAAAAAGTAAATTACCTATTTCAATATGACTAATTTTGTAATATTCGACATTTCCAGTTGGAACCTTTACCAAAGTTTAGTAGAATAGTAGGAAAGACATAGTGTGTAACAGTTTCTGTTAGAGGAACTTTCTCACTATGTAAAATATAAGTATAGTTTGCTAAAATAACAATAAGTAGAATAGGATTCTACAAAATAGATAGTAACAAAGTCTATAATGAATTTTTTGAATAATGAGGCAATGTAGCAGCCGTGTAGGAGGAATAATGAATGTGGGATTTTAATATGGATATAGATCAAGTAGCTAGAATAAAAGTAATAGGTGTTGGCGGTGGGGGAAATAATGCCGTTAACCGAATGATTGAAGCAGGAATTCAGGGTGTTGAATTTATAGCTGTAAATACAGATGCACAAGCTCTTAATCTTTCAAAAGCAGAGATAAGGATGCAAATAGGGGCAACATTAACAAGAGGTTTAGGAGCAGGGGCAAATCCAGAAGTAGGCAGGAAAGCAGTGGAGGAAAGCAGAAATCAACTGCAAGAGGTATTAAAGGGTGCAGATATGGTCTTTGTTACTGCAGGTATGGGTGGAGGAACCGGTACAGGAGCAGCTCCTGCTATTGCCCAAATATCTCGTGAACTTGGGGCATTAACTATTGGAGTTGTTACTAGACCGTTTGGCTTTGAAGGAAGAAAGCGTGCATCTAACGCCCAAAGCGGAATCGAATTAATGAGAAATGCCGTAGACACTCTTATCATTATCCCGAATGATCGCCTATTACAAATAGTGGATAAAAAAACACCAATGATTCAAGCCTTCCGAGAAGCAGACAATGTTCTTCGTCAAGGGGTACAAGGGATCTCCGACTTAATTGCTGTACCGGGATTAATTAATCTTGACTTCGCTGATGTTAAAACGATTATGTCTAATCAGGGTACAGCATTAATGGGAATTGGAGTAGCAAAGGGTGATGGACGAGCAGTAGAAGCCGCTAAGAAAGCCATTTCCAGTCCTTTACTAGAGACTTCTATCAATGGTGCTCAGGGGATATTAATGAACATCACAGGAGGAACTGATTTAAGTTTATATGAGGTTCAAGAGGCAGCAGATCTTGTAGCTTCTGCAGCAGATCATGAATTAAATATGATTTTTGGTTCTATTATCAATGAGAATTTAAAGAATGAAATTATGATAACAGTAATAGCTACTGGCTTTACAGATGAAATACCTGTTAATAAAAATGTTTCGGCTCCTTCAAGAGAAGGGAAGTCAAGGCCACAGTTTGGAACAATTCAACCAAAACAAGAACCAATGGTTAAGGAAGAGCCAGTTCGTAATCAAAGTCAGCAGTGGCAGGAACAGGAAGAAAAGGTAAGTGAGCATAGTTTTCATCAAGTACAGGAGACTGAGGATTCTCTTGATATTCCAACCTTCTTACGCAACCGTAATAGAAGAAATAGATAACATTATTGACTGAGCAAGTAGGGTCCATCTAATCCAGGATGGACCCTTTTTTAAGGTAGAAATAATAAAAATATCAAACAAATTTAGTAAGAAATTAGCAACATTAAGTTGGAATATTCGCAAAATAACTATTATTGAAAGCGTATGCTATAATGATTGTGATATAAAAATCACTGCAAGGAGTAATCGCTATGTTGAAAGATATTTTTATGAGTTTATCTCAAAACCAATTTCTTAATAGTGCTGCTAAAAAATATGGATTAAAAATGGGAGCACAAAGTGTCGTTGCAGGAACGAACATAGAAGAAGTAATCAGAAGTATAAAAGAGTTGAACTCACACGGAATTTCTTGTACAGTTGATAATTTAGGAGAGTTTGTATTTAAAGAAGAAGAAGCAAATGCTGCGAAAGAACAAATTCTTAATGTAATTAAAGCTATTAATGAACATAAAGTGGATGCGCATATCTCTTTAAAACCTACCCAGTTGGGCTTAGATATTGAGTATTCTTTCTGCCTAAATAATTTGAGAGAAATTGTTGATAGAGCAAATCGATATGGGATCTTTGTAAATGTTGATATGGAGGATTATAGTCATTTAAATCCTACCTTTGATTTAATAGACGATCTTTCACTCGAGTACGATAATATTGGGACTGTCATCCAGGCTTATTTTCACCAGGCGCAGGAATACCTTGAAAAATATAAAAATTATCGTATCCGTATTGTAAAGGGAGCTTATAAAGAATCACCAGAGATTGCATACCAGGATAAAAAGGAAATCGATGCAAATTTTATTAAAATTTCTGAATGGCATTTATTAAATGGTAAATTTACTTCTATTGCTACACATGACCATAGAATTATCAATTACCTAAAAGATTTTGTTAAAAAGAATAATATTCCAAAAGAGAAATATGAATTCCAAATGCTTTATGGTTTTAGAAAAGAACTTCAATTAAAGCTCGCAAGTGAAGGCTATAATTTCTGTACGTATGTTCCTTTTGGGAATGACTGGTACGGTTACTTTATGCGACGTCTTGCGGAACGTCCACAAAACCTAAACCTTGTTGCGAAACAAGTATTTAACAAAAAAACGAATACTATTATTGGTGTAGCAGCAAGTGCATTCTTATTAGGAAGAATGACAAATAAGCAAGCAAAGAAAAATCGCAAATAATATTACTTTTTAAATCCTCCATCTAATAGATGCGAGGATTTTATTTTTATTAAAAAAGGCACCTAGCCTTTGTGATTTTATATCACAAGGTTAGGCACCTGGTTTGACGGCATTATAGGAAAAATTAGCGTTATCCCATTGGAATATTCCTTCTTGCAGTTTTATTCGAGAATCAAATGGGCACAAAGTTTCTTCTTCCCCTTGGGAGGTTTGGTCCAAAATTTCTTGTTTGAAACGAAGTAAATCATTTTTAGATGCAATGCGTATAATTCGGTCAAGTGTAATACTTTTTTCACTAATTCCGTGACATTCACAAATGCTAGTCTGAAAGCCTTTGTTAAACTGGATCATCATGTGTAAATCATTGATACTTGCCACACCAAAAACATCTTTAATTACATCCTCATAGCGTAGCTGTGTCCCAGTTGCAAATTTAATAATATTCTTCTCAGGATTTTCTAAGAAGTAAACAGTTTCAACCGAACCTTCCATGTATAGCACCTTTTTTCCAAATAAATTTTATAAGCAAGTTTATTATTCATTCAATCACTACAATGTTTATTATATCACACTTTATTGAAGGTGCAGAAATAGCCCTCGCTATTTTTCGATGAACCTTACTCAAGAAGTAATAAGGACATGTTGGAGTGAATAAAATGGGTGAATGGGAATGTTGCTCTGTGGGTATTAGGACAGCGCGGAATAATCATAAGAGGAGAGTAGTTGGGGAAATGAGCAAACGAAATTGGGCTATTTCTATTTTTGTCATTAGTAGTCTAATAGGATTGACGGGGTGTACAGAGAAAACAACAAAAGAGGTGGTACAGGAGAAGAAGGTTATACAACCTCAAAAGCAGCCCGAAAAACAGCCGAAAGATGAACCACCGAAGGTAGAGGAACCTAAACAAATTGTTGTAAATGTTATTGACCCTAATACAAAAACAATTATTAAAAGCTTTATACCAGAATCTATGGGGTTTGAAAACAACAAAGAGACCTACAAAAAGGAAATTGAAAAATGGGCTAAAGATTTGGCGAGAGGAACTGAAACGTCAACGGGGTATGACCAGCGGATGGTACTCGATAAAATTGATGCAAATGGGCAAATCATTAAAGGAAAACCGAAAGTAATATTAGAGGAATCGGAATTAGTAGAAAAGGTTATGGCCGCATCTCTAGTTGGCGGAGATATTGAACTACCCTTGTATGTTACTGAAAGTGGCTATAAGGCTGAGGATATCGGTCATTTAGGAGAAGTAATAATAGGAAAATTTACTACAAGATTTAATAGCGGAGTAGTGGGTCGTTCAAAAAATATCGAGCTATCAGCGATTGCCATCAACAATATCATTGTTGGATCCGAAGATACTTTTTCCTTTAATACTACAGTGGGACCTAGTGATGCTGCGCACGGGTATCAAAAGGCAAAAGAAATTGTAAATAAAAAAATGGTAGATGGGATTGGTGGGGGAATTTGCCAGACTTCTTCCACGTTATTTAATGCGGTGGATTTATTAGCAGTAACCTATGTAGAGAAGCACCACCACTCATTATCAGTTGGTTATGTTCCCGCCGGTCGTGATGCGACAGTGTCATATGGAGGCCCGGATTTTCAATTTAAGAATACAACAGGATATCCTTTTTTAATTAAAGCAATTTATGGAAAAGGCATATTAACTGTGGAAGTAAGAACATCAGCTGCTTATCAAAACCTCATAGCAAAGAGATAAAAAAGAACAAAAAAGGTGACAGGCACTGCATTTGCTTGTCACCTTTTATTGTATAATAGCATTAAAGAAAGGTGGTAAATTATGGTGTTACTTTTTAAGAAAAGAGAGTTCAGAATCGCAACTTCGGGGATGGATTCTGTTGAGAAAATAAGATTGGGCGGAGTGGAACAGACCGTACTAATTCAGGCAGAAAATCCTACAAACCCAGTGCTGCTTTTTATTCATGGAGGACCTTGTATGCCTGTTCCAGGTGTAGTCTCTCGAGGTCAAGATTATGCCGTGTCAACTACAACTAAAGAACTCGTTAAACACTTTGTTGTTGTGTTTTATGATCAACGCGGTGCAGGAAAATCTTATGATAAGAATACACCGGCTGAATCTTTGAGAGTCGAGCAATACATTACTGACTGTAATGAATTAGTAGATATACTCAGAAAACGCTTTAACCAAGAAAAGATTTATTTGGCCGCCCATTCATGGGGGTCCATAATTGGATTAAACATGACCTTGAGATATCCAGAAAAACTTCATGGCTATATAGGGATTTCACAAATTTTAAATTGGACAAATAATGATAAACTCTGTTATGACTGGGTTGTGAAGAAAGCAAAACAAGCCAATGATTACAAGACTTTGAAGAAACTGAATGAATTGGGTAAACCTCCTTATCTTAACGTAAAACAATGGACCGAATTTCGCCGACCTCTAATTAAATATAATTCTATGGTTTATAAAAGTGAAACGGTTAAACATCCAGGTATGATTGGAGGGATAAAACAATTTTTTACTAGTTCTGAGTATTCCTTAATGGATATTTTCCATTCCTTTTATAGTGCCTATAATCTTACATATACCCAAGAATTAATCGAGGATTTTGCAAAAATAAATTTAAATCAACTAAAAAAAGTAGAAACTCGAATTGCATTTTTACATGGTACAAAAGATGTCCATGTAGAAGGGAAACCGGTTGAAACATTTTTTAATAATCTAGAGGCACCACATGGAAAAGATATGGTTTGGTATGAAAATTCATCGCATATGTTTCATCCGGAGGATGCTAGAATGATAGAAAAATATATTATTGATTTTGCTTATGCGTAATGTTTGAATGGCAGAGCAATGAGGTACTAGAAAACCACGTGTATTTTATACGTGGTTTTTATTACGATTTTATACATATTCCACCTTTATTAAGCAAAAAATACATTTGGTTCTTTTAGTAAAAAATAGGAGGTAATATATGAAATGGTTTTATAGGATAATTATGTATTCAGTAATACTTGTCTTATTTTGGTGGACCGGACAGCATCAAGCTTTAGCACGGGTATTAGATGATCAGAATCATTATGGTGCAAACAAAACAAAAAAAGATGTTCTTCAAGTAGCAAGGCAATATCCTCCAGGGGATCAAGGCCTATCCGAAGAATATCATGGACATCAATCTGATCGTCCTGAAGCCAAAAATCCTAAAAAGGCTAAGCCGCCTGCAGCTGACAACCGGCTTGTTCAAGTTCAACTTTTAGGTATCAATGATTTACATGGTCAGTTAAATGTTACTCGCAAAGTAAATGGTAAGCCTGCAGGACGCATTGACTATTTAGCTACTTATCTAAAACAAAGAGAAGCGGAGAATAAAAACACGCTTCTTGTTCAGGATGGAGATATGGTTGGAGCAAGCCCACCAGTTTCGGCACTTTTACAAGATGAACCAACTATTGAGCTACTTAATAAACTTGGATTTGATATTGGAACTGTTGGAAATCACGAATTTGATGAAGGTTTAAATGAACTCCTTCGTCTAATTAATGGTGGCTCCCATCCAAAAACAGGGAATTTTGCGGGATCAACATTCCCTTGGGTAGTAGCAAATGTCATTAATGAAAAAACAGGCAAAACTATTTTACCACCTTACCATGTAATAAAAGTAAATGGAATGCCAATCGGTTTTATTGGAGTGGTGACAACTGAGACCCCATCTGTCGTTGTTCCAAGTGGTGTCGCTGGTTTAAAATTCACTAATGAAGTAGAAGCGATTAACCGAAATGTCTCTGAGTTGAAAAAGCAAGGCGTTAAATCCATTGTTGTTTTGGCCCATAACCCAGGTACGTCAGGGCCGAATGGAGAAAATCCAACAGGTCAGCTTGTGGATATTGCCAATCGAGTGGACGAAGAAGTAGATATTATTTTTGGCGGCCATAATCATGCCTATATGAATGCCACTATTGCCAATAAATTAGTTGTGCAGTCTTATTCCTATGGAACGGCATTTTCTGACGTAGATATTGAAATTGATCCGAAAACAAAGGATATTGTTTCCAAGCGGGCAGAAATTGTGACAACCTTCCAAGAAGGAATGGAACCAGACCCGGAAATTAAGAAAATGCTTGAAGGTTATGAAGCGAAGGTAGAGCCAATTGTTAATCGAATGGTGGGCTCTACATCAGATAATTTAACAGCTAAGCAAAACGAAAACGGTGAATCTGTACTTGGGGATTTCATTGCTGATGCACAAAGAAAGGCAATGAATACGGAGATTGCCTTTATGAATCCTGGTGGTATCCGAGCTGATATTGACCCAGGTGATATTACTTGGGGTGAAGTTTATACGGTACAGCCTTTTAATAATGAATTAGTAAAAATGACAATGTCTGGCCAACAAATCCGTGACTTGCTAAACCAGCAGTGGAATACAAGAACCGCAATATTGCAAATTTCAGGGTTAACGTATACTTGGGACTCTAATAAGCCTGTAGGAAACAGGATCGTTAGTATAAAGCTTCCAGATGGGACAGATCTTGATCCGGCTAAGTCGTATACAGTAACAGCTAACATCTTTTTATCAGGTGGGGGTGACGGTTTTACTGTTTTTACAAAAGCACAAAATAAAGAAGTTGGTCCTGTTGATCTAGATGCACTGGTTAATTACATTACGGCACAGTCTAAACCGTTCTCCTATCCATTACAAAATAGGATACAGAAGGTACAATAATATAAATAAGGAAATTAAAAATCTGCCTTGATATTTTATGTGATTTATACTAGTATATATTTTAACCGCTTTATACAAGATGTTGTTTTATTTTGGTGATACTAAACTATATATTGTGTTTGCCTTAAGATGAGATGCCGTTAGGCTTAATAGGGAATCTGGTGTAAAACCAGAACTGCCCCCGCAACTGTAAATGCAGACGAAATGAGGAAACCACTGTATAAGAGAGCTTAAAAGAGTAGGCGCTTATACGGGAAGGGCTCAAAGTAGGGTGATGCATAAGTCAGGAGACCTGTCTTTCTTAAGATGTTTCAACTTCTTCGGGGATTGAGAAGATGATACGGTGGCGACAGGGAGACATCTATTTTTGCTTTTCCTTTATTGTTATCGTTTCATCCGCTCAATTCACCTTGAGCGGATTTTATTATTTTTGGGGGAAAAATATGAACACTAAAGTACAAGCAGAACTTGATTTAGTTTTAGAATCTATTAAACAGGCTGAACAGAAATTTCAAATCGATGCTACTAGTCTTAAAAAGCAATTAAGTCAGTTGGAAGGGGCAGCCACCGATATTAATAACCAAGCATTATTATATGCCGTTAACCAAATAGCAATAGACCAACCTGATTGGACTTTTGTTGCTGGAAACTTTTTTTTAAATGAACTATATAGAGATGCAGCAAAAAATAGGGGGTACGAGCCTACAAAAAAATATGGAGATTTTTATGAATTAATACACATTCTAACGGATCTAGGAATCTATTCGAATGACTTATTAGCCTTATATAGTAAAGATGAAATACATAATCTAGCCAAAGAGATCAGACCTGAAAAAGACCACTTGTTTAATTACATCGGATTATTCTTATTAACAGATCGTTACCTTGCACGTGATTATGAACGAAATGTCTATGAATTGCCTCAAGAGCGGTTCATGATTATTGCTATGACACTTATGAAGTACGAAAAAATGTCTATTCGCTTACAGCTAGTGAAAGAGACATATTGGGCTTTAAGTAACTTATATATGACAGTTGCTACACCGACATTAGCAAATGCAGGGAAAAGTTTTGGCCAGCTATCCTCATGTTTTATTGATACAGTCGATGATTCCCTCGATAGTATTTATTTAAATAATTGGGATATTGCCAGGTTAAGTAAAGATGGAGGGGGAATCGGGATCTATTATGGTAAAGTTCGTGCCTTAGGTTCCGATATTAAGAAATTTAAAGGAAACTCTTCAGGTGTAGTCCCATGGATAAAATTAGTAAATGATACAGCTGTTAGTGTAGACCAGTTGGGTCAGCGACAAGGAGCCATCGCAGTTTATTTAGATATTTTTCATAAAGATCTGATGAATGGGTTCCTTGACCTAAAAACAAATAATGGAGATGAACGCCGGAAAGCTCATGATATTTTTACCGGCGTTACCATTCCAGACTTATTTATGCAAAAACTTGAAGAAAAAGATGATAGTGGTAAAAGCATAGGAGAATGGCATACTTTTTGTCCGCATCAGGTTAAACAAATCATGGGCTGGAAGGATGAAAAAGGCAACCTGCTCGGACTAGAAGATTTTTATGATGAAAGTGATCAGAAATTCTTTACTGAGAAATATGAAGAGGCTGTAAAAAATCCACTTCTTCCACGTAAGACTTATCGAGCCATGGATATAATGGCACGAATTATGGTATCACAACTAGAAACAGGAACACCCTATATGTTTTATCGTGACGAAGTGAACAGACAAAATCCGAATAAACACATTTCTGGGAAGGGTCGTACATCCATTTATTGCAGTAACTTATGTACAGAAATTACGCAGAATATGTCACCAACCACTACCTTAAAGGAATACCAGGACGAAGATGGAAATATCATAATTGTTCGTAGACCAGGTGATTTTGTAGTATGTAACTTGTCGTCTATTAATCTTGCAAAAGCAATACCAGCGAACGTTCTAGAAAGATTAATACGTATTCAGGTTAGAATGTTGGACAATGTCATTGACTTAAATACAATTTCAGTGGGACAGGCACAGCTTACGAATAAAAAGTTTCGAGCCGTGGGTCTTGGTACATTTGGTTGGCATCATCTCCTTGCACTTAAGGGGATCCACTGGGAATCCGATATTGCCGTTCAATTTGCAGATGAATTATATGAAAATATTGCTTTTTACACTATTCAATCATCCATGGAATTGGCTGTTGAGAAAGGAGCATATAGTCAGTTTAGAGGTTCAGAGTGGCAGACCGGAGACTACTTTTTACGGAAAAATTACCATTCTGAGAGATGGAATGAATTAAAGAAACAGGTAGCCAATCACGGTATTCGAAATGGATGGCTTATGGCTATAGCTCCCAACTCCTCAACGGCAAAAATCGGAGGATCAACTGATGGAATAGATCCGATTTATTCGGTCGAATATGCTGAGGAAAAGAAAAATTTTAAATTTAAAGTGACAGCACCAGATTTAAATCACATTACCTACAACTATTATCGTCGAGCAAGACATGAAATTGATCAGATATGGAGTATTAAGCAAAATGCAGCACGAGGGCGCCACATTGACCAGGCGATTAGTTTCAATCTTTATGTTCGCCATGATATTAAAGCAAAAGAATTGTTAAACCTTCATTTAGAGGCTTGGAAGCATGGACTAAAGACGACCTATTATGTAAGGAGTACCACCCAAACCGAAATAGAAGAATGCGAGGCTTGTCACAGTTAATTGGGAGGAGATTTTACATGGATATTCATTCACCTTTATTAAAAATAAAACTATTGAATCCGGAGTTTCCAAATAAATCAACAGGAATAATAAATGGCCAGTCCTCTGGCTTGCTTAATTGGAATGATATCGCCTACCCGCAAATGTATGAATTATATCAAACCTTATTGGCTAATTTTTGGAAGGCGCAAGAAATTAATATGCAAGATGATATTAAGCAATGGGACTTATTAAGTGACATTGAGAAGAAGGTTTTTCTACGAATTAATACACAACTTGCCTCTTTAGACAGTTTACAAACACCAACGATGTTTCAGGTAATGGACTATGTTTCTGATTCAAGTTTTAAGGCAATATTTGCAGTCATTGCCCAACAAGAGGCTGTTCACAATGAATCCTATTCATATATTTTAAGTTCAATCATCCCTTTAAGTGAGCAAAATCAGTGGTTCAATCAAGCAAAAGAGGATCCTATTGTCAAAAAGCGTAATCAATTAATAGTAGATGCCTATGAATGTTTTCGGGCTAATCCTACACCACAGAATTTATTTCAGCTTGGTGTGAATTCCATTAATCTAGAGGGAATTTATTTTTATGCAGGTTTTGCCTTTTTCTATCACCTTGCCCGTCAGCAAAAAATGCTAAAGACAAGTACCATGATTAGCTATATTCAACGGGACGAGATGCAGCATGCATACTTTATGTCTCTCTTTTTACGTATTCTCTTAACCGAAAATCCTCAATTAAACACAGCATCTAATATTGAATATATTTACGAATCTATTGGACGGGCAGTTGCACTAGAGAAGGAATGGGCACATGTCATTTTGCACAATATTGAAGGAATCGATTTAAAAGAATACGAGGATTACACAGAATATCTTGCCAATAAACGGTTACGACAGTTAGGTTTGGAGAATCTGTATGAGGAGAGAACGAATCCAATGCCATGGATTCATGTGTTTAGTGATGAAATGATCAATGGTACAAAGTCTGATTTTTTTGAACAGAAGTCGAGAACATATACAAAGGTCACGCAAACAAATGGTTTTGATGAATTATGAAAATTGCAATCGTGTATACATCAAAAACAGGGAACACGGAAGAATTAGTTCATATGATTCAGCAGTTATTTATTCAAAAAAAGGCCGATGTTTCTCTATTTAGAATCGCTCAATTTTCAATCCATAATTTGAATGAATATGACGCTGTTATAATTGGTACCTATACTTGGGGGGATGGTAATATCCCCCAAGAAATGATGGCCATCTATCATGGGTTTGAAAGTTTAAATCTGAAAAATTTAATTACGGCAGTTGTTGGCACCGGAGATAGTGGGTATCCAAATTTTTGCGGGGCTGTAGATGATTTTAAAGATATGCTCTATGTACAAACGAAATTAGTTGCAACTTTAAAAATCGAGGTAACACCCCAACAGAAAGACTTCAACCGCTGCATTCAACTTGTAGACATCGTATTGGAAAAGTCAATACAGGGTTCAAATTGCTGAGTATTTCAAATGTAAATGGGTAAAGCAAAAAGAGAGGCAGATTCAGCCTCTCTTCATAAAAAAATTACTGAAAGGATTCTTCTAATTCATCAATTAAGGACCCGACATAGGCCACTGCTTTCTTAATAGGCTCTGGCGTAGACATATCAATGCCAGCGTGTTTTAATAATTCAAGTGGCTTCATAGTTCCACCTGCACGTAATACCTCTAGCCATCTATCTACAGCTGGCTGACCTTCTTCTTGGATCATTTGGGCAACAGCGGTTGATGCAGTTAACCCCGCGGAATAGGTATACGGATAAAGCCCCATATAATAATGTGGCTGACGCATCCATGTCAAGCTTGCCCCTTCATCGATTTCAACTGTGTCTCCCCAAAATTCAGTAAGAACTGATTTGGTTATTTCAGTTAATGTGTTAGCGGTTAGTGCTTTATCATCTTCCGCAATGGAATAAACTCTACGTTGATATTCAGCCTCAAGTAAATGAGTGACAAAATTATGATAATAGGTTCCTAGTAGTTGTAGGATTACCCAACGACGCATTTGTTTATCTTTATACTTGCTAAGTAAATGTTGCCCTAATAACATTTCATTCATCGTTGATGGAGCTTCTACAAAGTACATAGAAGGGCGAACATTCATTAACCGCTGATTCTTATTCGCTAAAAAGAAATGACCTGCGTGACCAAATTCATGAGTTAAGGTAAAGCAGCCACGCATATTATCTTGCCAAGTAATAAGGATATAAGGGTGTGAGCCATATGGACTCGAGCAGAAGGCGCCTGTAGATTTGCCAACATTATCTGCTAAATCAACCCATCTTTCCTTAAATCCTCTTTCGATGATATCGGAATATTCAGGGCCCATTACCTTTAATGAATCCAATATGAGTTGACTTGCTTCCTCATAAGTAGTTTTTGGATCAAAGTCTGGGTCTAATGGGGCTTTCAAATCACAGAAATGCATTTGCTCCAAACCAAGGACCTTCTGTTTTAATTGGGCAAAACGCCTCATATGTGGGGCCAGTTCTTTATAGATAATGTCTATTTGGTTATTATACATCTCCAGGGTAACCTGCTGGGGTTCAAGCAACATATGGGTAACAGACTCGTATTTTCGTAAGCGGGCAAGGGTGATCTGTTTCCTCACCTCTGTAGCATAGGTTGCCGCCATCGTATTTTTATATTTCTTAAGAGTTTCCACAAAAGAGTTATAGGCTTTTCTACGAACCTCTGTATTAGATGAAAATTCGTAGCGGCTCTCGAATAAGGCAAATGAAACGGGCAATTCTTTCCCATTCTCATCATGTATTGGAGAAAAATCCATATCCGCCAGTTTCGTCATTTGATAAATTTGATAGGGAGCGCCTTGCAGTTCACCAAGTGCCGCAAGCGCCTCCTCGGTTTCGGGAGATAGCTTATGTTTTTTTATTTCGAGAAGCTCCATTAAATTTTTTCGGAATGCCTCAAGCCCCGGCTCCTCTTGAAAGTATTTTTCAATAACGCCATCTTCAAATGCAAGAATTTCAGAATGAATGAAAGATAATGCCGCAATACTTTTCGTGCGTAATGCAGAAAATTTTGCTGAGTTTGCTTGATTAACAGGATCTGTTCCATCTGCAGATTGTTTAAGGTTAACAAACGTCCAAGCTTTTATTATTTTCATGGAAAGCTGTTCCTGTGCATATAAGCAGTTTAATAATGCCTTTGCTCCGGTATGTAATGTTCCCTTAAATTGATCAAATTTGTTAATTTCTTTGTTAATAGTTATTAATTCCTCTTCCCAAGCCCGCTCTGTCGGGAATAAATCATCTAGATTCCAAGTCAATTCTTCAGGGACTTCTGAGCGGGTTAATCGTTTTTCTGCTGTTTTTTCCATTTAATGTCCTCCTAACATTCTTTCGAACTACTAAATTTATCATATATTATTAGAAAATTAAGTCAAATAATACTCGTTTTCAATTACTTGTGGATTTTCCTACTATTTTGTCAATTAATTGACCATTTAATTTTTGGGGTGATATCATATTAATGAAAGCGTTTTCGAAAAAAGGGGGTTATTTTGACGATGGGTTTCGGCAATCAAGTCCAATTTAAAGTTTATCAACAAATTGAGAATAATATTATACCAGTTTCATATGAAGAGTTAGAGGCAAAAGCTAAGGAGCAATTAGAAGCCAAACCTTATTACTATGTGGCGGCGTCTGCTGGTGCAGAAGTTACAGCGAGGAACAATAATAGATCATTTGAAAAATGGAATATTGTACCACGCATGTTGTGTGATACCTCATCGAGAGATTTAAGCATTGAATTGTTTGGAAAAAAACTTCAATATCCCTTATTACTTGCACCAATTGGAGTTCAATCTATCGTCCATCCAGAAGGTGAGCTAGCAACAGCACGTGCTGCAGCTGATATAGGTGTTCCACTCGTTGCGAGTACAGCATCTACATACAGTTTGGAAAAAATATCTGTGGAAATGGGAGAAGGAGATAGGTGGTTTCAGTTATATTGGAGTAGTGACAGGGAAATTGCTGCAAGTATGGTAAAAAGAGCTGAAGCTGCAGGGTATAGTGCTATTGTCATTACACTTGATACTCCCATGATGGCATGGCGCGAAAAAGATATTGAACATGCGTATTTGCCGTTCCTAGAAGCAGAAGGAATTGGTAACTATTTAGAAGATCCTGTTTTTTGCTCCCGCTTAGAGAAGTCTCCAAAAGAGGATATGAGGTCTGCCATTATGCTATGGGCTCAAGTATTCGGAAATCCATCATTAACTTGGAAAGACATAGAATATATAAAAGGACAAACTACTCTACCTATATTGTTAAAAGGGATTTTACATCCTGAGGATGCCAAGCTGGCAGTAATGCATGGTGTAGATGGAATAATTGTCAGCAATCACGGGGGAAGACAAGTGGATGGAGCCATCCCGGCAATTGAAGCATTGCCAGAAATCGTAGATAAAGTTGGAGGCGAAATCCCTGTATTAATGGACAGTGGAATCAGACGTGGTTCTGATATAGTTAAAGCTATTGCATTAGGAGCAAAGGCTGTTTTGGTTGGTCGTCCTTATATGTATGGATTAGCTTTGGCTGGAGAACAAGGAGTTAAACAGGTACTTAGAAACCTTATTGCAGATTTTGACTTAACACTTGCTTTATCAGGTAAACGTTCTGTAAGTGAGCTAAATCGGGACTTATTAAAAAAAATATAAATAAAACGGGGGAATTACAGTGGTAGAAAATAAAATAGTAGCTATTCAGGATGAGTATCCAGATGATTTTGCCTGGTGTTATGGCTGTGGCAGATTAAATGAAGATGGACATCATTTTCGAACTTGTTGGCAAGGGGAGCAAACGGTGACAATCTTTAACCCTGAGTCACGACATTTAGCGCTTCCTGGATTCGTATATGGCGGTATAGTTGCTTCGTTAATTGATTGTCATGGAACCGGGTCAGCATCATTGGCCCTACATCGAAAAAATGGGAATGAACCAGGAGATGGGGCAGAGCCTCCACGTTTTGTAACTGCCTCCCTAAATGTAAACTTTATCAAGCCTACTCCTCATGGTGTGCCTCTCAAGGCGGTAGGAACGGTACATGAAATCCACCCGAAAAAATTTAAAGTTGAAGCAGAAGTATATGCAAATGACTTACTTTGTGCTCGTGGTGAGGTTGTAGCGGTAGTAATGCCAAGTACATTTTTACAAAAAGCATAACCTATTAATAAGAAGACTGCCTCAATAATATAAAGGCAGTCTTCTTTTATATTGTCATCAAAATGAAATGTTTACTTTTGAAACAAAAATTCCATTCCACCCGTCAAATATAGTAGGAACAGTTGAACGGGAGGTTAATGGATGGGGAAGCTGAAAACTTTAATCATTTCCTTAGTGATCGTGTTTGTCATTGGTTCTGGTTTTGTGATGAGTACAATTGGATCTGCCATCTTTCAAGAGGGAAATCCTCTGCCCATTCTTGTTTCTGCGATAAAACTTAAATTTTCTGAGTCAGAGTATGTTCGATTCTCTAAAACCGAAAAAAGAAGCAGGTACATATCAGAAAGCAAAGGGAAGGATGGATATATAGTAGTAGAAGATTTTATGAAATCCAAAGGATGGTTTTTTCAAGAACAAATGGGCTCAGGTCTAATTTTTACAAAAAATGGTGAGGATGCAGTGGTGGAAGTCAGACAATATACAAGACATTATTTTATCTGGGAGATTCAAAAAGCTTTTTTCCAGTAAAAGTAATTTTACTAGGTATAAATAAATAATGAGACCCCTTTTCAATGTTGAATAGGGGTCTTTGTTTGTGTTAATCCTCGAATTGACTAAAGAAGTCTTTCACCAAAAATTCCAATTGAATCAGTTCCTTCTCAAGATGACAGTTAGCCTTCATTGATGAAAGGGCACTCTCTGTAATAAATTTTCGCGGTACAGTTGAATGTAATAATTCATCAATTACAAAATCTAGAAGTTCAATAAATTTTACTTGTTCAGTTTCATTGGGGATATGCTTTCCTATTGTTTTTCTCAATGACCCCGACTGCTGAAGAAGTTGAGTTTTAAACTCGTGCTCATTTTTTTGGCAACCAGGAAGCCATTTGTTTAAGAACTCTGGTTGTAGTAATTGATCTTCAGACTCAGCCACATTTTCCACCAGTTTTACTAAACGGCTAACACTATAACGAACTACCCGACTGACTTTTTCACCTGTTTCATAGGCCATTCGATTGTATTGAACATTATTTTGGAGAATGCCTTGAAACATTATTGCACAATCTAACATATAAGGTCTTTTGTCTTCACCAAAGATTTCAATAAAGCGTTTATAGTACCAGTGAAGGTTATTTAAACGACTACGCTGAATAAATTGTTTTAAATCTTCATCATTTGAAGCCATCACTTCTTCAAATAGTGCTATTAATTTATGTTTTCTGTTTGTCAGCATTTGCAATTCAATTTGTTTTATAAAGACCTCAATATCTGAGGGATCCTGGCCAATAAGTAAGTCATTCTTATCCTTTTCTAAGTTCTTGTGGATGGTCTTATATATTGCGATTAATAACTCGTTTTTTGAAGAAAAATAGTTATAAAATGTACCCTTTGAGATACCACTGTAGTCCAAAATATCCTGAATTGATGTAGCTTGAAAACCCTTTTCTGTAAAAAGCTGATGAGCAGAATGAATAACATTCTGTTTTCTATTGTACATATAATCACCTTTGAATGGATTTGTACTTACTGTATAAAAATATACTACCTTATTTCATGATCCTTTACAAGCCCTTAAATTTGTAGAATTTTTTAATTGCAAAAATTGAACTCGCAGTATATTATTATCTAAGTGTGTAACAGGGGTATAAAAAAATGAACTTATAGTTTATAGGGGGAAATTCAATGGATCAATCTAAAGTAGAGGCTAAACGTCCGCCATATGGAATAATTGCCATCTTGATGATTGGAGCAT
Source organism: Bacillus sp. (in: firmicutes) (assembly GCA_039832695.1). Taxonomy (GTDB): domain Bacteria; phylum Bacillota; class Bacilli; order Bacillales; family Cytobacillaceae; genus Neobacillus. The sequence goes on along the minus strand of JBDOMM010000024.1, from coordinate 224,863 downwards.
TTATTGCATTCTTAAATAACACATTATTAAATATTGCACTTCCTTCCATTATGAAGGACCTAGAGATTGAAGCTTCCACAGTTCAATGGCTTACCACTGGATTTATGTTGGTGAATGGAATACTTATTCCGTTATCAGCATTTCTTATTCAAAAATTTTCAGTTCGCCAACTCTTCTTGGCTGCAATGTCTTTATTTACAATCGGAACTATTCTAGCCGGTTTCGCTCATAATTTTCCGTTATTATTAACTGGAAGGATGATTCAGGCCTCTGGTTCAGCAATTATGATGCCGTTATTAATGAATGTTATGTTAACAAGCTTTCCAGTAGAAAAACGTGGAATGGCGATGGGGATTTTTGGATTAGTATTAATGTTTGCCCCAGCTATTGGGCCGACATTATCCGGCTGGATTATTGAGCATTATGACTGGAGAATGCTCTTCCACTTTATTACACCAATTGCAATTGTTGTTGTTCTGATTGGCTTTTTCTTACTTAAGGATAAGAAGGGCAAAGTCGATATCAAACTTGATTACTTATCAGTAATTTTATCCAGCTTAGGTTTTGGCGGTTTATTGTATGGCTTTAGCTCTGCCGGTAAAGATGGGTGGGATAGCCCGAAGGTATATGGTACTCTCGCATTAGGTGTGGTTACTTTGGTTATATTTATTTTACGTCAATTAAACCAAGAACGACCGCTGCTTAACTTTAGGATTTATAAATATCCAATGTTCGCTTTGTCATCAGCCATTTCAATGGTTGTTACTATGGCGATGTTCTCAGGTATGATTCTTTTACCTATTTACGTCCAAACCATTCGTGGTATTTCTCCAATAGATGCTGGTTTAATGTTGTTACCTGGTGCGATAGTTATGGCAATCATGATGCCAATTACAGGAAAATTATTTGATAAGTTTGGTGGTCGTCTACTTGCTATCATTGGCTTGTCTATAACAGTCATCACAAGTTATCTTCTTAGTAATTTAACTCTTGACATGACTTATAAACACCTAATTTTCCTTTACACTTTTAGAATGTTCGGTATGTCTATGGTTAATATGCCAGTAACAACGAATGGGTTAAACCAGTTACCGGCTAGGTTCTACCCACACGGTACAGCAATGAATAGTACGATGCAACAGGTTTCAGGTGCTATTGGTACAGCATTATTGGTAACGGTTATGACAACACGTGCGAAAACACACGCAACGGAACTCGTTGCGGCTGCCAAAGCCAAAATGCTCAGCAATCCACCAACAACAGCGATTACGGAAGCTATGAAATTAAAAATGCAACACGACATTCAAATGAAAGCTATGCTTGAAGGTATAAATGATGCTTTTTACGTAAGTGTCTTTATTGCGGGTCTTGCACTAGTACTTGCACTGTTTATCAAACGTGCAAAACAGGCGGAGGATCCAGGTGAAATAAAGCCGGCAGGTAAAAAAGTAGTAGCAAAACTTGCTGAAAATTGATGATTAGTGTCAAGCAAATATTGCTTGGCACTTTTTTTGTTCCAGGGCTTCACTATAGTTGCATTTTGGGGAAAAATACTCAATAGTAGTATTGGAAGTTAAATTAGGAGGATACCTATGATAAATTTTTCAGATGCATATATTGAACGTTGTGATAAAGAAACTGAGAATATGATAAAAAATGAAACAGCAGCTTTTTTGTCACAACCATTGGCTTATTTGAAAAAAAATAAGCAAGAGTTTATTTATTTAGAGTCTAAGTTGTTTGATGAAATTGGTGTAGAAGCTGTCTCACTAGAAGTTGACGACGTATTTGGAACTTATGACGTCATGTTAGGATTAAAGCTTCAAAAAAAATTCGATAAACTTTTAAAAGAATATCTAAATGAACATCTTAATGGAGATGAAGCAAAGTTTGATTTGATGTTTAGCCAAGAAGATGGGTTATGGAATTTGAATTTTGCTTTGAATTATGTTGAAGGATTTAAGGAAGACATGCTTCTTAATGAAGCTTTTATTATGATCTATCAATTTTTACATAGTGTAGTGGAAGCAGTTAAGGTAGGACAAAAATAACTAACCAGCTATTTTAGCTGGTTAGTTTGCGAAATTGGTATGGTTACTGTCTTGATCCATGTACTTGTACTAAATTCTCTTGCCAAAAATTCTACTCGGTTATCATAAACATTGACTAAATACCCTTGAGATTGAGTGGTATTTTTACCCGTTCCTTTAGTATAGGTGTAAGCTACTGCACTTGTGTTTACCATTGTTATTCCATCTTGGATAATACTGCTTGGATCATTTAAAGGATAATGAGAGTGCCCGCTAAAAAGAATGACTTGTGGATATTTTTTAAGTAATGCAAGTATTTTTTGATCCTCTAGCCCAGCGCCCCATTGACTGCCGTAAACGGTACCAGTGATGGGCTGGTGGAAGAAAACAAAAATGGGTTTATTGTTGTCAGAATGAAGAGGAAGTGTTTCCTCCAACCATTTAAATTGCTTATCAGAGATATATGCTGAATCGGCATCATCTTCATTTTTGTATGTCGCCAGCATAGTAGATTCCGATTTTTCACCTGCAATTGTAATAAAGTGGTATCCTTCAATCCATTGATCGTAGTAAAGGCCAGAAACATTCATTTTTTCCATAAATCGTGTAATAAGCTGTGCATCTGTTACTTTAGAGGATCGATTTACTTTTTTCTCCATCCATTCATGATTACCCATTACAAAAAATGTATCAGCAGTCTGATTCATGTTTTCTTTTAAAATGGTATTGAATAAATCATATTCTTTTGTTAGTCCGTGATCAGTCATATCTCCCCCAACAGCAAGCACGTCATATTCAGAAGCAACACTATTTAAATCCTTTAATGCTGCATCAAATTTATTAGCTGCATCCTGATTCTTTGTTGAAACATGCGTATCACTAATTACGGCTAATTGTATGTTTGGATCGGAATCGGATATTTCATTTTGTTGTATTGCGGATGTTTCTTCAGCAGTTTCTACATCATCTGTTTGTTGAGTAGTAACTACCTGTTGTTCTTCCGTATTTTGAGTTTGTTCTGATTGAATGGGCTGAGGGCCGATAACATTAATTGATAATAATAATGATAGAATCAATTTTAACATTGCTTTTACCTCGCTAGATATTTATTAGTATGTCTTGATCATAAATAATCAACCTTAATTTTTTATTAAATTGAGGTAGAATTACTGAATGAAATAGGGAGGAGAACGATGCGCGTTATATCCATATGTCCAAGTAATACAGAAATTATGGATTACTTGGAACTTATAAATTTATTAGTAGGTGTTGATGATTTTTCAGATTTTCCTAGGTCCATTTCACACCTACCAAAATTAGGACCGGACTTATCAATTAATATGGAGCTCGTTGAAAAATTAAAGCCTGATATGGTCCTAGCTTCTTTAAGTGTTCCAGGGATGGAGAAAAATGTGGAGCAATTAAAGGAACGAGGGATTCCTCACATCATCTTGAACCCACAATCATTATCTGATATCGAACAAGACCTTATCACTACAGCAGAGGTACTAGGATATCCCGAACAAGGCAAACAAGCGGCTGAAAAATACCGTAATAGACTCAAAAAGATACAACAGCAAAGAACAAGTAATCAGTTCAGACCCGCTTTATATTGGGAATGGTGGCCGAAACCAGTATTTACTCCGGGTAAGCTTAATTGGCTTACTGAAATTTCGGAATTAGCAGGAGCAGTCAATTTATTTCAAGATGTCGAATTAGCAAGTGTTCAGACTGATTGGGAAGACGTATTGAACCGGAAGCCGGATTTTATTTGTCTTGCTTGGGTGGGGGTTAGAAGGGAAAAAATACAAAAAAGTATCGTCAAAAAACGTCCAGGATTTGAAAGATTGAACCTAAATGATCATCAAATTTTAATCTTAGAAGAAGAACTATATTGTAGACCTTCACCAAGATTACTAGATGGTTTAGAAAAGTTAATCGGATTGATTCAAAAATAAGAGCCTTTGCCTAACATGCAAAGGCTCTACTTATCATAAAACTTGGTAAACAAATTCGCTTTACAAAATACCCTTAAGGGTATAAAATTATTTTTGTATTAAACATCATGGAGGGTACTTAATGGTTATTTCGTGGTTTATTGGAGCGTTAATTATTTTTTCTATATATCAAAGGTATGTTCCTGTTAGAGGAATTTCACCTGTGCAAAATTTTACAGATAATGGGGAATTTGTATTGCTGGATTTAAGAGATTATCAAACAACTTCAAAGGAGGAAATTCCGAACGCAGTAAATATACCATACGCATACTTAAAACGATATTACAAAGAAATACCCAATAAAAAACTTCTAATCATTGCTTCGGATTCTATTGAAAAAAATCTCGCCATTCGTTTCTTAAGAAAAAGAAATTTTTCCATTCAAGGTTTTATGATATTAGATGAATAAAGGAGTGATAAACAATGGAGTATGATAAGCAAACAAAAAATAGGTTAAAACGAACAGAAGGGCAAATTAGAGGAATCTTACGTATGATGGAAGAACAACAGGATTGTGAGAAAGTCATTAATCAATTATCAGCTGTTAGTTCTGCCATTAGCCATACAGTTGGAGTTATTGTGAGTGAAAACCTTAAGTATTGCTTAATTGAACAAGCTGATGCAAGCAACAAAGATGAACTAGTCAATGATGCAGTAAAACTCTTGGTTAAAAGTCGAAAATAAAAAGTGTTGACATGAATTTTTTTCTTTGTTAATATACCCCTATGGGTATTTAAAATTAATCCTCTCTAAATAGTTAGAGGAAAAATTGAAGGAGATGAGTGGATTTGAGTACAGGAACAATAATCATTATTTTATTGGTTGGATTTTTTGCTTGGAGGCTTATTCCTGTAAAAGGGGTACGCAATATAACAGCGGGTCAATTAAAAGCTGAACTTGGTGATAAGAACAAACAATATATTGATGTCCGCACACCAATGGAGTTTAAGGGCCGGAATATTAAAGGGTTTAAAAATATTCCACTTGATCAATTATCCAATAAAGCAGCTACACTAGCAAAAGATAAAGAAGTCATTGTTATTTGTCAAAGTGGTATGAGAAGTACACAAGCCGCAAAAATCTTAAAAAAATTAGGTTTTAATCAAATTACAAATGTAAAGGGCGGTATGAGCGCCTGGAATTAAAAATTAGGAGGAATTGGAAAATGAAACGTATTACAGCTAAAGAGGTAGAACAAAAACTTGTAAATGGTGAAAAATTAAATATCATTGATGTTCGTGAAGTGGCAGAAGTGGCAACTGGTAAAATTCCTAATGCCGTAAACATTCCATTAGGATTAGTGGAGTTTAAAATGCCAGATCTTGATAAGAAAGAAAAGTATATTATTGTGTGTCGTTCAGGAGCAAGAAGCTCACAAGCAACTATGTTCCTAGAAAGCTATGGCTTCGATGTTACTAACATGGATGGCGGTATGATGGCCTGGGAAGGCGAAGTTGAATTTTAAATCAGAAAAAGTATAAAAATTTTTAAGTTATATAATACCATAGGGGGTAATTGGAGAGATGGCTGTAAAAGCATTGCTTGCAAATGAAGTTGCGAATATGACAGTAAATAAAAAACCTTTATTTATCTTAGATGTTCGTAATGAGTCTGACTATAAGGATTGGAAAATTGAAGGGGAATCCGTTACAAGTATTAATATTCCTTACTTTGAATTAATTGATGGCGTTGAGCAAATCTTAGATCAACTGCCAAAAGACGAGCAAATTCTTGTGGTATGCGCTAAAGAAGGGTCATCTGTATTTGTCGCTGAAAGCTTAGAGGAAGCAGGACTTGAAAATGTTTCCTATTTATCAGGTGGTATGAAATCTTGGAGTGAATACTTGTATCCAGCTAAGGTATATCAAGATGAAGACTTAAAGGTATATCAATTTATTCGTGTAGGTAAAGGTTGTTTATCTTATATGGTTGTTTCTGGTGATGAAGCACTTGTGGTTGATCCTTCCAGATTTATTGATATTTATGAAAAGGTTGCTGCCGATGAAGGTGTAAAAATTACTCACATCGTCGATTCACATCTACATGCAGATCATATTTCAGGCGGTAGAGAGTTAGCTGAGCGTCTTGGTGCACATTATTACCTAATGAAGAGCGAGGGAGCAGTATTCTCGTTTAATGCACTCGAGGATTATTCAACAATTGAATTTGAGAAAGTTAATCTTGAGGTACTGGCAGTGAAAACACCTGGGCATACCCCTGGAAGTGTTTCATTCTTAGTTAATAATAAGCTTCTTTTCTCAGGTGACACCATTTTTGTCGGCGGCCTTGGTCGTCCTGACTTAGGTGGAAAAGTGGCAGAATGGGCAGAGGATTTATATGAGACAGTTTATGAAAAGGTTGCAGCAATTGCAGATGATGTTGTAGTGCTTCCTGGTCACTACGCTAGTCTTGATGAGGAAATGAATAGTGAAGGCTTTGTAGGGGATACATTAGGTAATATCCGAGCAAAAAATGACATGATGAGAAACAAGGCCAAAGAAGATTTTGTTGAGATGGTTGTAGCAAATGCAAATAATGAAACACCACCAAACTTTGAAGAAATTGTTGGAATCAACCGAGGTGTTATCTGTGCAACAGCTGATAAGCAACAAGAGTTAGAAATTGGGCCAAATCGTTGTGCCCTCCATCATACACATTAATTGGAAGGTGGATGTTCTATGAAGGACGAACCAAAAAATTAGGTGGATTGCAACACAACGGGTTCTTGAGGTATAAGCCGATCTAATACGTCTGGGGACGATGGGAGCAAAGGTAAACAACCTATTCCTATATGACCTGGTACGTTAGTATGGCTCCTGGTAGGAGGCATTTACCTTATTATTAGAGTAATCAATAAATTTTTATAATAAAGGAGAGGTATCAATGAATCAAATTACGGTTTATACAACTAATACTTGTCCATATTGCACCATGTTAAAAAATTTCTTAAACACACAGGGACTTCCTTATAAAGAAGTTAATGTACAGATGGACCAAGTAGCAGCTAACAAGCTTGTACAAACAACTGGACAGCTTGGTGTTCCGCAAACTGAAATTAATGGACAATGGGTATTAGGATTCGACCCAGAAACGATAATGAGCTTAGTAAAATAACCAAAAAAAGAAGCAGTGAGTGTCACTGTTTCTTTTTTATTACATCTTTTTCTTAATTCCTACATTAAATTTTCCTCGAGACGAATAATAATGAAATAGTTGTTCACAATATTGACAATATACCTACCTAGGTATATTATAAGTCCTATTACGTCCTTTATATCCAAATACGTACTTACGTTCAAGACCATATAAATCATAAAAAATAATTGGAGGTGGAACTTATGGAATACAATGATCAAATGAAAAATAGAATTAAGCGGATGGAAGGTCAGCTTAGAGGAATTTTAAAAATGATGGAAGAAGATAAGGATTGCCGTGCAGTTATTACTCAACTATCAGCCGTTCGCTCTGCTGTTGATCGAACAATTGGAGTAATTGTTAGTTCAAATTTAGTGGAATGTGTCCTTGATGCAGAGAAAAATGGTGAAAAAACAGATGTATTAATAAAGGATGCAGTAAATTTACTTGTCAAGAGTAGATAAAAATAGTTCATAGTGTTGACACATTTATATTTATTTAGTAATATACCCATAGGGGTAATGGTAATAACGAAAACAACCCCAAAAATTTGAATTCAATTCCAAAGGAGACTATATAAAATGAATGCAGATAAAATTCTAGATGCTAAAGGTTTAGCATGTCCCATGCCAATCGTAAAAACAAAAAAAGCAATAAATGAACTTAGCTCTGGTCAAGTATTAGAAATTCATACAACTGATAAAGGTGCGAAAAACGACCTTTCTGCTTGGGCAAAATCCGGAGGACATGAGCTTTTAAATTTTGAAGAAGATCAAGATGTACTAAAGTTTTGGATTAAAAAGGGTTAATTTTTTTTAGAAAATAAAATACCTGTACAGGTATAGGTAAAAATAACTATAATCAGGAGGAACTATTTTGACCGAAAAGAAAAGGACGACAATTGTATTGTTTAGTGGAGATTATGATAAAGCGATGGCGGCATATATCATTGCAAACGGAGCGGCTGCCTATGACCATGAAGTAACTATTTTCCATACATTTTGGGGATTAAATGCATTACGTAAAGATGAAAATATTATGGTTAAAAAAGGGTTCATTGAAAAAATGTTTGCAAAAATGATGCCAAGAGGCGCAGATAAAATGGGTCTTTCCAAAATGAATTTTGCAGGATTTGGTCCAAAGATGATTAAAGACATTATGAAAAAACACAACGCAATGCCACTACCACAATTAATTGAGATGGCACAAGAACAAGAAGTAAAGCTCGTTGCTTGTACGATGACAATGGATCTTTTAGGACTAAAGCAAGAAGAGCTACTAGAAAATATTGAATATGCAGGTGTAGCAGCATATTTAGCCGATGCTGAAGATGGCAATGTAAACTTGTTTATTTAATAGAATAATAGAATTAAAACCTTGTTGGGTATATTTTAGGAGGCAGATTATGACATCATTAAAAACGGATTTAGTTTTAGATGCAAAAGGATTAGCATGTCCAATGCCAATCGTGAAGACCAAAAAAGCTATGACCGGTTTAGAAGCAGGTCAGATATTAGAAGTTTTAGCAACTGATAAGGGTTCAAAAGCTGATATCAAAGCGTGGGCACAAAGTTCAGGTCATCAATATTTAGGAACCATTGAAGAAGGCAACGTGCTTAAACACTACCTAAGAAAATCCTCTTCTACTGAGGAAGTAGCCGAGAGAAAGCATCCGCATGTTACTTCAAATGAAGAGCTTGCTGTGAAATTAGAGGCAAATGAAAACATTGTTGTACTCGATGTAAGGGAATCGGCTGAATATGTGTTTAATCATATTCCAAATGCAGTTTCTATTCCATTAGGTGAATTAGATAATCGAGTAAATGAATTAAGTAAAGAGGCTGAAATTTTCGTTGTTTGCCGAACAGGTAATCGAAGTGACTTTGCAGCACAAAAATTAGCAGAAATGGGCTTTAGTAAAGTCTTTAATGTTATACCAGGTATGAGTGAATGGACTGGAAAGACAACAAGCATAAACAGCTAATCAAATGGGGCTTAACCGCCCCACAAAAATATTATTTTTTTTAATTTAAAATATACCGTAGGGGGTAATGAAAACATGTCAGTTAAAATGATGACTTCAAAAGAAGTAACAAAAAAGGTATTTAACAAGGAACCATTATTTATTCTCGATGTTCGTAACGAAAGCGATTTTCAAGATTGGAAAATTGAAGGGGAAAATTTTGAGTATTTAAATATACCATATTTTGAGTTGCTTGACGGGGTAGAAGAAATTTTAAATAAAATCCCCACTGATAAAGAGGTATTAGTGGTATGTGCTAAGGAAGGCTCTTCTGTTATGGTGGCAGAGATGCTTTCAGAAGAAGGTTTAACAGTTTCCTACCTTCAAGGCGGGATGAAAGCTTGGAGTGAACACTTAGAGCCTGTAAAGGTGGGAGATTTAAAAGACGGAGGAGAGATTTATCAATTTGTTCGTATTGGTAAAGGCTGTCTATCGTATATGGTTGTTTCAAAAGGTGAAGCTGCAATTATTGACGCTACAAGAATAACAGATATTTATCTTGAATTTGCAAATAGTGTTAATGCAACTATTACTCATGTGTTTGATACACATTTACATGCAGACCATATTTCTGGAGGCCGTGTGATTGCTGAGAAAACAAATGCAACTTATTGGTTACCTCCAAAAGATGCAACTGAAGTAACATTCTCATATCAGCCATTAGAAGGTGGCAATGATGTAACAATCGGCGGAACAACGATTAATATCCATGCATTGTATTCACCAGGGCATACAATCGGATCTACATCCTTTGTAGTAGATGAAAAATATTTACTTTCCGGTGATATCTTATTTATTGATTCAATTGGACGTCCGGATCTTGCTGGAATGGCAGAGGATTGGGTTGCTGATTTAAGAGAAAGTCTTTATAAGCGTTATAGAGAGTTATCTGAAGAATTGATTGTGTTACCTGCACATTTTATGATCATTGACGAATTGAATGCAGACGGAAGTGTTTCTGAAAAGCTAGGTACGTTATTTGCAAAGAACCACGGCTTAAATATTGCAGATGAAAATGAGTTTAGGAAATTAGTTACCGAAAATCTACCACCACAGCCCAATGCATACCAAGAGATTCGTGAAACAAATATGGGGAAAATAAATCCGGACGTTGAAAAACAACGGGAAATGGAAATTGGCCCTAATCGTTGTGCAGTACGTTAATACAAAGTAAAGAACTAGACCAAATTAACTTGGAGGTAACATATAATGGAAGTAACAAAAGTATTAGATGCTAAAGGACTTGCGTGTCCGATGCCAATTGTAAAAACTAAAAAAGCAATGAACGATCTGGAACCAGGTCAAATTTTAGAAATTCATACAACTGATAAAGGTGCAAAAAATGACCTTGCTGCATGGGCAAAATCAGGAGGTCATGAATTACTTAAGCATGAAGAAGAAGGAACTATTTTAAAGTTTTGGATTAAAAAGGGATAATTATAACGGGAACCGTCATGGTTCCCTTTTTAAGGAGGAGATAATATGGGTATCGATTTTGTCATAACCATATTCTTAATTGGTTTTGTAGGCTCATTTATTTCAGGTATGTTAGGAATCGGTGGTGCCATTATTAATTTCCCAATGCTGTTGCTAATCCCTGCTTATCTTGGTGTAGCTCATTTTACAGCTCATGATGTAGCAGGTATTACTGCGATCCAGGTGTTTTTTGCAACAATAGGTGGAGTTTGGGCTTACCGAAAAGGCGGATATCTAAATAAAAAATTGATTGGCTATATGGGTATTAGTATCTTAATTGGTAGCTTTATGGGTGGATTTGGTTCAACACTTCTGCCTGAGAGTGGAATTAATATCGTCTACGGAGTTTTAGCATTATTAGCTGTGATTATGATGTTTGTTCCTAAAAGAGGGATTGATGATATCCCTATGGACCAAGTTAAATTTAATAAGTGGCTTGCTGCAACACTTGCATTAATTGTGGGAATCGGAGCAGGAATTGTTGGTGCAGGCGGTGCGTTTTTATTAGTCCCAATTATGCTTGTTGTTCTAAAGATTCCAACAAGAATGACAATCGCATCATCTTTAGCTATTACGTTCATTTCTTCAATAGGCGCAACGGTTGGTAAAGTTTCAACAGGTCAGGTAGAGATCATACCTTCTCTCATCATGGTGGTTGCAAGTCTGCTTGCTTCTCCTCTAGGTGTTAAAATGGGTAAAAAGATGAATACAAAAGTTTTACAAGTAATTTTAGGAATATTAATCTTTTCAACTGCAGTAAAAATTTGGGCAGATATTTTGTAAAGTGAGCTCTCTTAAATCAAAAGTAGGAGGCATTAAATTGGCGAACAAAACCTTGGTTTATTTTGTCTCTTTAAGTTCCAATGCGCCATTTGTTTTAAAAGAAGCTCTCCATCATGTAAGCCAAGGAAATGAAGTTTCAGTTTTCTTTGATTTAGATGGAGCACGTGTCTTAGATCCAAGGTACTTTAAAAATATTGAAAACACCCATAATATGGATATGAGTTCATTATTAACGACTGCATTATCAAAGGGTGTCAAATTGTATGGTTGTCAAATGAATGTATTAGTGGCAGAGGGATTTGAAATAGTTGAGGGTGCAGAGTTAGCGGGAGTCGCAACCTTTTTGGAGATAGCATATAAAGCAAATGCAGTACTAAGTTACTAAAGAGGTGACTTTAGAATGAAAGCAAAGAAAGTTGTCGTATTAGCCCTTCATGACGAATTAGAATCTGCCTATCCACCACTTAATATTGCGGTTGGTGCTGCCTCTTCCGGTGCTGATGTCATTTTAGCTTTTTCCAGAAAGGGAGTAAATATATTAAAGAAAGACTATGTGCCTAAGCCATCCCATGGTGTTGAGTACCTTTCAAATGCATTAACAAACTTTGGCGCTCCTACTATTCATGAATTACTAGAATTGGCGGTTGATGCTGGCGTGCAATTATATGTAGTGGATTTAGATATTGATGATGAAGTGAATTATCTTTATTATGCAGAACAGGTCCCTATCAAATGGGTGTTAAACGAAGCAGGATCTGCTGATCTTTTTGTTCATTTTTGAAAAAGTGGGGCTAATAATAGCCTCTTTTTTATTTTCCTTTCTTAACAGATTCTTAACATTTAAATGGGAAGATTAAAAAAATAGGCTGGGGGAGTATTTGATGGTAAAATCCTTGCTTGTGGAGGCTCGGTAAATGAACGTAATCCAAATAGGCTCACTATCCATTATGCTTAAATGGGTACTGATTGGTTTTAGTATCCTAGTAGGGCTAGTAGTAATTAAATGGTGGTTACAAAAAACACAAATGAAGGAAGAAAGTAAAAGAATCTTTGATACGTTAACAAACAGCCTTTTTATATTAATTTTAGTTTGGAAGGTCAGTCTCATTGTATTAGAACCAAAGCTGATATTAAATAGTCCTATTTCAATCCTTTATTTTACTGAAGGTACTAAGGGGCTAGTAATAGCGACATGCATTTCCCTTATTTATTTTATTTAAAAAAATATGAAAGCCGAAATTTCAAATAAGCTTATTTTTCAAACTATTCTTATCTTCAGTTTAACGGTTCTTAGCAGTTATCATTTTATTACCTTATTTACCTTAGATGAAAATGATTTATTCCATTTACTCGTAGGTTCCATCACACTAATCATTCTGTATTTTATTTTGATACCAAAGGAGTGGCGATTTTGAATAAGAAAAATATACTGATTGTAATTGCATTAATTGGTCTAATTGGATGGGGAATTTATGATACTTCTTTATCGTCGTCTAATAAAACAGCAAGTAGTGATGTGAAGGAAGCTGCAACAACATCAAAGGACCTAGAAATAGGTCTACAGGAAGGGAATAAGGCGCCCAATTTTGGATTAAAAACTTTAGATGGACAAGAAGTTAAGCTTTCTGATATGGTTGGGAAGAAAGTAATATTAAATTTCTGGGCCACATGGTGTCCACCATGTAAAGCTGAGATGCCGCATATGCAGAAATTCTATGAGGAACAGAAAAATAACCAAGTCACGATTTTAGCTGTAAATTTAACTACTTCAGAAAAAAGCAGTAATAATATCGGGGCTTTTGTGAAAGATTACGGCCTAACCTTCCCGATTGTACTTGATAGTGATGGACAAGTCGGACAAACATACCAAGCGGTTACTATTCCAACTAGCTATATTATTGATACTAAAGGCGTGATCAGGAAAAAAATTATAGGACCAATGGATGAAGAAATGATGACTGAGTTAATACAAGGTATTGATTAAAGTAAAAGTAGGGATAAAATGCAGAAGGACGAAATAAAGGAACAAGAAATAAAGCAGACGGTAGATTCAAAATATATTCAACAGCATCTTGCAAACGAACGGACATATTTAGCATGGATCCGAACAGCTATTGCAATAATTGGTGTAGGCTTTTTAGTAACCAATTTACATTTCAATATGATGTCTAGTCTCTCTCCGATAGGCGATCTTTTAGCAAACTTAATTGGGATTGCCTCTGTAGGACTAGGAATTATTACTATTCTAATGGCGACAATTGTATATTTGAAAAAGGTTAAAACTATTAACCAACAAACCTTTACGGCATCTAAAAAATATATCATTACTCTCAGTATCTTAATTATTTTTATTACATTGCTTTTTGGAGCCTACTTTTTAATGTTTTAAATAAATTACATAAATGACAAAATAAAAAGCACTTTGGAGTGCTTTTTATTTTTATTTTTTAATTGTTGTTAAGCATACAGTCTGTGTTTGTTTCTTTTTTCATTTTTACAGCACAGTCCTTATGCATTTCTTTAAGTTGTTTTTCACTTAAATCAGGATGTTTCTCTTGCATAAATGGGAGCATCTCTTTAAAGTCACTGACTTTACATGCAATCTGGTCACTAGCTGCCATGACCCCAGTTCCCAATCCAAATAGCATTACAGCAGTAAAAACACCTGTTACTAATTTTTTCATATTTATATCCTCCCATGCTATATTGCTTACAAGAATAATTTTATAATATTTAGGGCATATAACATGGAGCAATTGTTACAATACTGTAGCATCATGCTTCTTTTTTTGATTAAATACGGATGAATATGTTTTCCAACCACCATCTACATTTTTAACTTTAAAGCCATTTTCAGTTAGAATTCTTGCTGCTAAATAGCCTCTTAATCCAACTTGACATGATACATAGATCGTTTCATTCTTAGGGAAAGTATGAAGTTTTTCTCTCATCTCTCCAAGTGGAATGTTAACTGATCCTTTGATAAAACCTTTTTCTCTTTCATTTGGCTCACGAACATCAATGAGTAATCCACCATTTTTGACAACTTCATCAATTTCATGCCATTGAACCGTTTCTACATCTCCATCCATAATATTGGAAGCCACATAACCTGCCATATTAACAGGATCCTTGGCTGAAGAATAAGGAGGGGCGTATGATAATTCTACTTCTGTTAAATCATATACAGATAAGTTTCCTTTTATTGCTGTAGCAATGACATCAACCCTTTTATCCACACCATCTTTACCAACAGCCTGGGCACCAAGAATTTTTCCATTAGTTGGATCAAATAATAATTTTAAAGCAATTGATTCAGCACCAGGATAATAGCTAGCATGACATGCAGGATGAATATGAATGGCTTTATAGTTAGCATTTAACTGCTTTAATCGTTTTTCATTATTACCTGTAGCAGCAACCGTTAGATCAAATACTTTTGCGATGGATGTTCCTAGTGTTCCTTTATACTTCTCTGCTTTCCCATAAATGTTATTGGCTACAATTCGTCCTTGACGGTTTGCCGGTCCCGCTAGTGGAATCATAGCAGGATTGCTATTAATATAATCAGTTACTTCAATGGCATCACCGATAGCAAAAATATTTTCATCATTTGTTTGTAAATATTCATTAACCTGAATCCCACCGCGTTCTCCAACATTTAAGCCTGCGTTTATTGCAAGTTGATTTTCCGGACGAACACCAATAGATAAGATGGTGATATCAGAATTCAATTTTGTGCTGCTAGAAAGGTCAATTATTCTTCCATTTTCCTTAAATGCTTTTACACCGTCTTCTAGAATTAGGTTAACACCCTTATTAAGGAGATGCTCATGAACAAGTGCAGCCATTTCATAATCAAGTGGCGCCATAACCTGATTTGCCATTTCAACTACAGTCACTTTAATCCCACGGTCAGCTAAATTTTCTGCCATTTCTAGGCCAATGAAACCACCACCGACAACCACTGCATTTTGTGGATGCTGTTCGTCAACTGCATGTTTAATTCTATCTGTATCAGGAATATTTCTAAG
Organism: Bacillus sp. (in: firmicutes); assembly: GCA_039832695.1. Classification (GTDB taxonomy): domain Bacteria; phylum Bacillota; class Bacilli; order Bacillales; family Cytobacillaceae; genus Neobacillus. Next base: position 209,385 of record JBDOMM010000024.1, on the reverse strand, counting down.
GGTAAAAATATTGTTTGCATCATTTATGCCTTCTATTGGCGGGAAGATCGGCTTCGCACCAGGCGAAAGTACTAAAGTATCATAGCTTTCTTCATAAACTTCGTTGGTTTTTATATTCTTAACCGTAACCGTTTTTTTGTCACGATTAATTTCGGTAACTTCACTTAAATTTCGAATATCTAAATTGAATTTTTTGCTCATTCCTTCTACGGTTTGGACAAGTAGTTTTTGACGGTCTTTTATCGTTTCACCAATGTAATAGGGAAGGCCGCAATTGGCAAAAGAAATATGTTCACCTCGTTCAAATAGTACAATTGTTGAGGATTCGTCTAATCTTCTTAAGCGTGCTGCTGCAGTTGCGCCTCCAGCAACTCCGCCTATAATTACAATTTTTTAGTCATGTCTGTTTCCTCCTTTTGCTATACCTATATGGGTATATTATCATGAGTGGAACAGTTAAGCTGTGATATTTATCACAAAAGTTCTTTTAGTAATTTCGCGAACGTTGAGAAGCTAGTGGAAATAATAGATAAGCATTGATTTGGATTTTAGAAAAATAATAAGGGTTATAAGGGGGGATTCCATGGACGTTAATAAAGTTTTGGATGCAAAGGGATTAGCATGTCCAATGCCAATAGTGAAAACGAAAAAAGAAATGACAACATTAGAACCTGGCCAGGTCTTAGAAATTCAAGCTACGGATAAAGGTTCTACTGCTGATCTAAAAGCATGGGCTACAAGTACAGGTAATCAATACCTTGGAACAATAGAAGAAGGAGATATACTAAAACATTACCTTCGTAAAGCAAGTGCTGAGGAAGAAAAAAGTGAAACCACACATCCTGATGTTGTTTCATTGGATGAGTTGTTAAATAAAATAGAAGGAAACGAAACAGTTACTGTGTTGGATGTTCGCGAGCCAGCAGAATTTGCATTTGGCCATATTCCTGGCGCGATTAATATACCATTAGGAGAATTGGAAAAAAGATTTGAAGAACTAAATAAAGAAGATCATCTTCATATCGTTTGCCGTTCAGGTAACCGCAGTGATTTAGCAGCCCAGCAATTAACTCAAAAAGGGTTCCAAAAGGTGAAAAATGTGGTTCCGGGTATGAAAGACTGGACTGGTCCGGTTAACAAAAGTCACTAAATAGGAGGAAATATGATGAAAGTAGCAATTATCGCCGCAAATGGCGGTATGTTCGATGCATATAAAGTGTTTAATATCGCAACGGCTGCAGCAGCTACTGATGCTGAAGTGGGGATTTTTTTTACGTTTGAAGGGTTAAATCTTATTCATAAAGAAGGCTATAAAAATTTGCCCATGCCTGCGGGTACTGAACATTTTCAAGAGGGCTTTAAAAAGGCAAATGTTCCACCAGTCCATGAGCTAGTAGGAATGGCTACTGAGATGGGTGTAAAAATGATTGCGTGTCAAATGACCATGGATGTCATGAGTTTAGAAAAAGAGCAATTTGTGGAAGGTATTGATGTGGGTGGCGCTGTGACATTCTTAACATTTGCTAAGGATGCCGATGTCACACTTACCTTCTAAAAAAGCGTAAAAAGGTGGTGCACAATGACAGAGCAAGCAACAGTTAAGACAATAAAGGTAAAAGAATTAATAAAGAAAATACTAAACCATGAGGAAGTTTTTATCCTCGATGCAAGAAATACAGATGACTTTGATGATTGGAAAATTGAAGGTAAAAATGTTCATATCATTAATGCACCATATTTTGATTTACTCGAGGGTGTAGACTCAATCGTAGATAAACTACCTAAAGATACAGCAATTTATGTGGTTTGTGCAAAAGGTGGTTCATCTGAATTTGTTGCAGAACAAATAGCGGAAGCAGGGTTTACAAATGTTTACAGCGTTGAAGGTGGAATGAAAGCTTACAGTGAATATTTAGAACCCATAAAAATAGGGGATTTGAAAAATGGTGGAGCTATATATCAATTTGTGCGGATAGGAAAAGGATGTTTATCTTACTTAGTTGATTCAAATGGAACAGGCGCTATGATTGATACGAACAGAATGCTTGAACCATATGAGCAATTTATTAAAGAACACAATATTAAACTAACTCATGTATTGGATACACATCTACATGCTGACCATATATCTGGTGGAAGAAAACTTGCAGAAAATCTAGGAGCTACCTACTTCTTACCACCGAAAGATGCGGAAGAAGTGACTTTTGACTTTACACCGATACATGATGGAGAAGAATATAAAATAGGAGAAAGTACCATAAAGGCGATTTATTCTCCTGGTCATACAATAGGGAGTACTTCATTCCTCATTGATGACCACTACTTATTAACTGGCGATATTTTATTCATTGATTCAATTGGACGTCCAGACTTAGCTGGTAAAGCCGAGGACTGGGTGGGGGATTTACGGAATACTCTGTACAAACGTTATAAAGACCTTCCCGATGAACTTTTGGTTTTACCGGCGCATTATATGGGTATAAATGAGATGAATGATGATGGAAGTATCTCTAAAAAACTTGGTACCCTATATAAGGAAAATCACGGTTTAAACATTGAAAACGAGACAGAATTTAGGAAAACTGTGACAGAGAACCTTCCGCCACAGCCTAACTCCTACCAAGAGATTCGTGAAACTAACATGGGGAAAATAGCACCAGATGAAGAAAAACAAAGAGAAATGGAAATTGGACCAAATCGATGTGCTGTAAGATAATGGAAGCAGAGGATGGGATGCCATATGTTTCATTATACGGTTGAATCCAATAAATCACTTACTGAAGCAGTTAACGCTGTGGAGGAAGCTTTAAAAGAAGAGAAGTTTGGTGTACTGTGGAGCTTTAATATACAAGAAAAACTGAAAGAAAAAGGGGTAGACCTTGAAAAGGAATTTATTGTTCTAGAGGTCTGCAATCCGCATGAAGCAAAAAAAGTATTGATGGAAAATAATTTAGTCGGTTATTTTCTACCTTGTAAAATTGTTGTTTATAGGGATGAGAACCAAACGAAAATAGGAATGCCTAAGCCGTCAGCTTTAATGAGCATGGTATCAGATGAGAACCTTGGACAAATTGCCATTGATATTGAAAAGAGGCTCATATCCTGTCTTGAAAAAGCAAAGTAATTTATAATCTTGTACCTTTTTAATTGAAAGAAGCATGACAACCATTTGATTAATGATTTTGTCATGCTTTTCCCTTCTAACTTAAATCTTGTTCCGAAATAGAAATAGCTGAACCAGTTGAAGTATTTTGATTTACCCAGCCAAGTGAGGTTTCCGAAACAGCTGACCAATTAGGAATTTCATTCTGATGCTTTTCCACCCAGCTCATACAATATTGAGGGTCAATATTGTATTCTAGACATTGTGACAAAAAAGATTGAATGGTATCTTCATTACAATTTTCCCATGAGCCACATGTATAACTCCAGACATTTTCCATTTTTGCTTGTATAGATACATCATTAATAAATTCACTAAAATGACTTTTGTTTACCACTATACTTCCTCCCCATAATAGGTTTTCACTCCATTCAGTATTTCCAAAGATTCGTAAAAAAAGCCGTTGGAATTTGTTAATAGAAATGCGAGAATGATGATTAAGGGGGAGTTAAAGTGAATAATCGAGTAAAAACAGCATTGGTCTTAGGCGGTAGTGGGCTCGTAGGGAAAGAGTTAGTAGAAACCTTAATTCGACAAAATACATATAATAAAATAGTGTTGTTAGTTCGAAGACCTATAGAAATTAACAATTCTGTTTGTGAACCGCATGTGGTTGACTTTGATCATTTGGAAAACGAAGAAGAATTATTTCAAGTTACTGATGTCTTTTGCTGTTTAGGAACCACTATTAAAAAAGCAAAAACAAAGGAAGCTTTTCGAAAAGTGGATTATGACTACCCGGTAAAAGCAGCTAAATTATCTTATAAAGCGGGTGTTGAAAATTTCTTAATAGTGACAGCAATGGGCGCAAACCCAACATCACTCTTTTTTTACAATAAAGTAAAGGGTGATGTTGAAGAGACACTTAAAAAGCTAGAGTTACCTTCTCTTCATATTTTTCGTCCGTCTTTGTTGTTAGGTGATAGAGAGGAATTCCGGTTGGGTGAAAAAATAACAGCAAAAGCTAGTAATATTCTGAACCTATTCATGGTAGGTCCATTAAAGACCTATAAAGCAATAGAGGCCAAAAAAGTTGCCTCAGCCATGGCTGCAGTGGCTGCCTCAGGAAATATAGGTGTACATATTTATAGTTCGGATGAAATTCAACAACTTGCAAAAAGGACAAAATTATGATGAAAAAGGCACTTTCAGGTAAACGTATTGTCATCGGTAATTCTAGAAAAATTGAAGAAATACAAACACTAATTAAAAAACAAGGTGGAATTCCACTAGTACGTTCCCTACAAGGGACAGTTTTCTTAGCCGAGAAAGAGGTAGAGCTTGATTTTGTTGATTTTATTAAAAATGGTGCAGATTGGGTCATATTTACAACTGGAATCGGCCTTGAAACGTTGGTCAAGATTGCAGAAAAGCTAGGATACAAAGAAGAATTTCTATCAAATGTACGACAGGCGAAGGTTGCTTCAAGAGGGTATAAAACACTTGCAGCGTTAAGAAAATTAGAGATTACCCCAGCGATAATAGATGAAGACGGAACGACTGAGGGTTTAATTCATGGTCTACGAAGCTTTGATTTTTCAGGAAAGCGAGTCATGATTCAGCTACATGGTGAAACAGCACCGAAATTGCTGCACTTTCTAGAGGAGCGAGGTGCTTCCATACAAAAAATTCTTCCCTACCAACACATACCTCCTGAAACGGAGACTGTTCAAAAATTATGTCAAGAATTACTGAACTATGATTGCGATGCAGTATGTTTCACCACGGCTACCCAGGTACGTTCACTTTTTGAATATGCGAGAGCGAATCATTTTCATAAAGAAATCATTGAGGACTTTCGACAGCATGTATTAGCCGTTGCCGTTGGAAAAGTTACTTTAGAAGCGCTGAAAGAGGAAGGGGTTGATCGGGTCATTGTTCCAGAGCATGAAAGAATGGGCGCAATGATTATTCAATTGGCTAAATACTATCAAAATGAAACAACCAATTAAGCATACCTTCTGAGAGGTATGCTTTTTTAGATCGATTGTAGTATGTGTCGAAAAAAACTATGTAAGAAAAAATGACAATTCGATTTATTTTTACATTTTTTTTAGTATGCTTATGTTAAATTGAAAAAGTATTCAGAAAATGTACAAGAAATCAGCTGAACCACTTTTTACATAATGAATAATCAAATGCTTGCATCATTTAACAAAATGTAAGGTGCAATGCCTATTTCAGGTCTGTAAAATATAATTAAGATGCAGAATTTTCTGCAAAGTCTATACTTAAGCAGAAGGAGGCTGGTGTTATTCCAAAATCTATTACAAAAGAACAATGTTTTTAAAGCGCTTTCATTTAATATATTCTATATTATTAATGATTTTACTAGTCAAAGGAGGATATTTCTTTGCCAAATGAAAAAATCGAACGTATTTCCTTTTCCAATCTCGAAAAAAATTTTCTAGAGGTGGAAAAAGGATTAACAAACCGTGAAGCGGTTGAAGAATCAAATCGATGCCTCTATTGTTATGACGCCCCATGTATTAAAGCCTGTCCAACAGGGATTGATATTCCAACTTTTATTAAAAAAATTGCCTCAGGAAATTTACTTGGCTCAGCTAAGACAATTATGACCTCTAATCCAGTAGGAGCAAGTTGTTCAAGAGTTTGTCCAACAGAAGAACTTTGTGAAGGTGCTTGTGTCCTAAATCATTCAACTAAACCAATTATGATTGGTAATCTCCAGAGATATGCGACAGATTGGGCAATTAAAAATGAACAAACACTTTTCAAACCTGGTGATTCAAATGGTCGTACGGTCGCCGTTATTGGCGGTGGACCTGCTGGATTATCAGCGGCTAGAGAGTTGGCTAGATTAGGCTATGATGTGACTATATTTGAGGCTGCAGGTCAGGCTGGGGGATTAAATACGTACGGTATCGTTTCCTTCCGCTTACCGCAATCAATTTCCTTCTGGGAAGTAGAACAAGTAGAAAAATTAAATGTAAATATAAAAACAAACACCATGGTTGGAAGAGATGTATCCGTTGAAGAAATCACAAATAACTTTGATTATGTCATTTTAGCAGTTGGTATGGCCCATGTACCAAGCCTTGGAATTGATGGTGAGGATTTGAATGGAGTCTATGATGCGATTGAATTTGTCAAAGCTACAAAAAGTGGTCAACTTTCCCAAAATTTTGTGGGCAAAAGAGTAGTTGTGATCGGTGCCGGAAATACAGCGATTGACGGTGCCACTTGCTCTGTTCGATTAGGAGCAGAAAACGTAAAAATTCTTTACCGAAGAACCGAAGAAGAAATGACAGCTTATGACTTTGAATATGAATTTGCTAAGCAGGATGGGGTGGAGTTCCGTTGGTTAACCGCTCCGAAAAGAATTCTTGGTGATGAGTCTGGTAATGTCACTGGGATAGAGTGTGTCAAGATGATGCTTGGGGAACCGGAAAAGGATGGGCGCCGCAGACCAGTTGAGGTTAACGGGTCTGAACACGTCTTACAGGTTGACGCTGTAGTCAAAGCAATAGGTCAAACCAGACATTTGGAACTCATAAAACAATTTGGTCTTCTGCATGAAGGCGGGGTTGTGAAAGTGCACCAGGAAACGTTCCAAACCTCTAACCCAAAAATCTTTGCCTGCGGTGATGTGGTTTTTGGAAAGGGAAAAGGAGACGCGATGGTTGTCACCGCAGCTCAACAAGGGAAGAATGTGGCTTATGCCATTCATAAGCAATTTTCAGTTGTTGGTTCAGCATAGTACTTTATTGAAGGTAAAGGGGAGAAATAATGATGGCTGATTTACGTATTAATCTTGCAGGTATAAAATCTCCTAATCCATTTTGGCTTGCGTCAGCACCTCCTACAAACTCTGGATATCAAGTCCAAAGAGCATTCGAAGCTGGTTGGGGAGGAGCCGTTTGGAAAACATTGGGTGATCCTATCTTGAATGTTTCATCTAGATTTGCTGCTATTAGTTTTAACGGACAAAGAGTAGCGGGTTTTAATAATATTGAGTTAATTACTGACAGACCATTGGATGTCAATCTAAAAGAAATCTATGAAACTAAAAAGAGATTCCCCAATCATGCGATCATTGCTTCTTTAATGGTAGAGCCCAAACAGGAGAAATGGCATGAAATTGTTAAACGTGTGGAAGATGTAGGGGTTGACGGACTTGAATTAAACTTTGGCTGTCCGCACGGAATGGCTGAACGCGGAATGGGAGCAGCATCTGGACAGGTGCCTGCACTTGTAGAGCGTCAAACCTACTGGGTAAAAGAAGTGGCAAAAACGCCTGTTATTGTTAAACTTACTCCAAATATTACCGATATTACAGCAACTGCTGAGGCTGCCTGCAATGGTGGGGCCGATGCCATAAGTATGATTAATACAATTAATAGTTTAATGGGAGTAGACCTTGATTCCTGGAATACCATCCCACATGTGGCAGGTAAAGGAGCACATGGAGGCTATTGTGGACCTGCGGTAAAACCAATTGCTTTAAATATGGTAGCAGAATGTGCAAGAAACCCACATATAAATGTACCGATTTCTGGTATTGGAGGAATTTCCAATTGGAAGGATACGGTGGAATTTATGTTAATGGGAGCTACAGGTGTTCAAGTGTGTACTGCTGCCATGCATCATGGATTCCGGATTGTCGAAGATATGATTGAGGGACTGAATAATTACTTAGATAGTAAGGGAATTGCCTCTGTTACAGACATCATCGGAAAATCTGTACCAAGATATTCCGATTGGGGGAACCTGGACCTTAACTATAATATTGTTGCAAAGATTAATACTGACGTTTGTATTAATTGTAATAAGTGCCATATTGCCTGTGAGGATACTTCACACCAATGTATAGATATGCTACAAGATGAAAATGGAAAAAGTTATTTGAAGGTTAGGGAAGAGGATTGTGTAGGTTGTAATTTATGTTCGATTGTATGTCCAGTTGATGGAGCAATTGATATGGTAGAAGCACCAAGAGAGATGCCTCCAATGACTTGGAATGAGCGTCAAGCTGCACTAAATGTAGCAGTGGAATGTAAAGCGGACGTAGCTAAGTAGTAATAGATTAGGAGGGAATAATGATGAAGAAAATAATTAAAAATGGAACAATCGTTACCGCAACAGATACGTATCAAGCAGAGGTTTTAATTGAAGACGGGAAAATCTCACAAATTGGTTCCAACCTTTCAGCAATTGGAGCGGAAGTCATCGATGCAAAAGGGTGTCTTGTTTTTCCTGGGGGAATTGATCCACATACCCATTTAGATATGCCTTTTGGAGGGACGGTTACGAAGGATGATTTTGAATCCGGTACCATTGCGGCTGCATTTGGTGGAACAACTACGATAATTGATTTTTGCTTAACAAATAAAGGAGAGCCACTAAAAAATGCCATTCAAACTTGGCATGATAAATCTAAAGATAAGGCTGTAATTGATTACAGTTTCCATTTAATGATCTCAGAAATTAATAACGAAGTACTGAATGAACTTCCATCGGTGATAAATGATGAAGGAATCACTTCCTTTAAAGTCTTCATGGCTTATAAAAATGTCTTCCAAGCAGATGATGAAACCTTATTCCGAACGCTAGTTTCCGCTAAAGAGCATGGTGCATTGGTAATGGTACATGCGGAGAACGGTGATGTGATTGATTATTTAACAAAGAAGGCTCTTGAAGAAGGAAAAACAGAACCGATTTATCATGCCCTCACAAGACCACCTGAACTTGAAGGAGAAGCTACAGGCCGTGCAGCTAAGCTTACGGGTCTAGCAAACTCACAATTATATGTGGTCCATGTATCCTGCGCAGATGCTGTGGAAAAGATTGCAGAAGCACGCAGTAAGGGCTTTGAGGTATGGGGGGAAACGTGCCCGCAATATTTAGTACTTGACCAAAGTTATTTAGAAAAACCTAATTTCGAGGGTGCAAAATACGTTTGGTCACCTCCACTAAGAGAACAATGGAATCAGGAGGTATTGTGGAACGCGCTAAAGAGTGGTCAACTCCAAACTCTTGGCTCTGATCAGTGTTCATTTGATTTTAAAGGACAAAAGGATTTAGGTAGGGATGATTTTACAAAAATCCCGAATGGCGGCCCAATTATTGAGGACCGTATATCCATATTATTCTCAGAGGGGGTGAAGAAGGGACGTATTAGTTTGAACCAGTTCGTTGATATTACTTCAACAAGGATCGCCAAGCTTTTCGGTCTATTTCCGAAAAAAGGAACTATTGCAGTTGGGGCGGATGCAGACCTCGTTATTTTTGATCCAAATGTGGAACGGGTAATATCCGCAGAAACTCATCACATGGCAGTTGACTACAATGCCTTTGAAGGAATGAAAGTTACTGGAGAGCCAGTTTCTGTTTTAGTGCGTGGGGAATATGTGGTTCGTGACAAGGCGTTCGTTGGTAAACCAGGTTCAGGCCAATATTTAAAGCGAGCAAAGTATAACTTGAATACTCCGTTAAACCAGGGTGAAACATTATCAATCTAACAACTATTACAGCTTAAGTCTTTAACTATTTTTGAAGTACACTCCGGCAATTGCTCAGAATCTGGGCAATTGCTCCTCTTTATTCCATTTTAGTTTTTATTAGTCGGTTGTTTGAATTATTAGATGTTGAATTCAGTAAAACTAAACCGAAACAAGGAGTGTTTCCATGAAAAAAAGCCATTTAAAATCACCAGATTTATTACCGATTCATCAAAAGGACAGAACGATTACTAAATTGGGATACTCGTTTATGTGGGTAGGAATGGTTGTCGTTCTAGCTACCTTTGCAATCGGCGGTGCAGGAGTTATCAACCTTTCCTTGCCTTGGGTTATACTCGCAACAGTGATAGGAAGTCTTGCGATTGGTTTCTTCATTTCTTTAATTGCGGATATAGGGATCGAACACGGTATATCTTTTCCGGTTTATATGAGAGCACCGTTTGGCACCATAGGTACTCACATCCCGTCCATTACACGTGGTGTAGCTGCATCGATGTGGTTTGGAATTAATACCTATTTTGGTGCAACAGCGATGAATGGTATTTTAAATATTTTATTTGGCTTTGATAATTGGTTTATTTGCTTCCTCATTTTTGCTGTCGTTCAATTAGTCAATACTGCACTAGGAATCAAATCCATTGAACGTTTTGCTGATTTAGCAGCCCCTATAATTCTTCTAATTTCCTTATGGATGTATGTTACACTTTCAGACCAGGCAGCAACTGCAGGAAGAGATGTTTGGAGTTGGGTGGAATCACCAGTTACAGGTGGTGCAGCCTTTTCAGCCTTTTTAGTTGTTGTTTTTAGTAACATGGGCTTTTGGGCTACATTAAGTGCTGATATCCCTTCTATTTCCCGTTTTATTAAGGCTCCAGTTAATGAGAAAAATTGGTTTAAGCGAAATAAAGGCTCATTAATTGGTAACCTTATAGCAATGCCATTGACACAGACGTTTATGATTATCATTGGTGCCGTTTCTTATATTGCTGTATTAAATTATGATCCCGTGGTCGCTTTACAAAAGGCAGCAGGCGGCTTTATCCTGGCTATTTTATTATTAATGATTGTATTGGCCCAATGGTCTACAAATACTGCAGCTAACGTGGTTCCTGCTGCAACAATCTTCTCGAATGTTGGCGGTCCGAAGTTTCCGTTTTGGGCAGGAGTTATCACAGCAGGAGTAGTTGGTACCATTGTTCAGCCGTGGACATTATTTGGGGTTATTATTCCTATTTTACTTTTCGTAGGTGGTATCCTTTCAGCGATTGTCGGCATTCTGTTTGCAGATTATTACCTACTCCGTAAACGACGTGTGAATGTTCCAGAATTATATGAAGACAAAGGTCAATATAAATATATGGGCGGAGTGAACCTAGCCGGATTTATTGCTTGGGTAATAGGAGCTGTAGCTTCGTACTTTGTACCGAATTATGGTTTCCTAGTTGGTTTCGTGGTTGGTGCAGGGATCTACTATGTTCTCGCAAAATACTGGTGGTTTCAAAAATACCGTCAAGCAGAAATTGAAGATCCAAATGATGAGAAATACTTAGGAATTAGCGTTGGACGTGATTGGGTAATTGAAGAAAATGCCTACGAACCTGTCTTGGAAGAAATTCCAAATAATGTTGATTTATATTAATTTAAAACGGGAGGATTATGATGTCTGAACACCAACAATTTCTAGATGAAAGAGACAAAATCGATTTTCTTATTCAAAAGGGCTGTCGGATTGGTGCTGTAAGAGAACATTTGAATGGAGCATCGGTAGACTTCATACATCCAAGTGGAAATGTAACAGAAACACTTCATATTGGTACTGCGAATGCCAGAAAGTATTTTTCTAGTTTATTAATGAAACAGAATCAACAAGTCTAAAGATTGACAGGTCAAAGAAAGGATTGGTTATAAGAGCCAATCCTTTCTTCACTAAAAACACTTCTTGTTTATAAGGAGAATATTTTATGAAAGATCATTTTCAATTAACGGTAGCAGATGTTTTTAAGAGAAGGCATTTTGAATATGCCAGGTTGATTGCCGGTGACGGAGGAATTAATAGAATTGTTAAATGGGTTCATGTGGTTGAGGTTACTAGTATTCGAAAGCTGCTCAATGGAAATGAACTAATTCTATCAACGGGTGTAGCATGGAAGGATCAGGAGAGCTTGTTTGTTTCACTTGTCAAAGAGTTGATTGACAATAAGGCCGCTGGATTATGTATTGAAATAGGCACATATATAAATGAAATTCCCCACAAGGTGATCGAACTAGCAAACGAATACCAATTTCCTATTATCGTTTTCCAAAAAGAAGTTCCGTTTGTAGAGATTACCCAGGATCTTCACGCAACCATAATTAATCAGCAGTATCAAAAAATATCTGATCTAGAGAATTATTCTCAAAGTTTAAATAAACGTCTATTAACCATTGAAACCTACGAAGATATACTTCAATTTATTTTTTCAGCCTTGGATCTGCAGATTATCTTTCGATTAAAGGATCAAGAATATGAATTTGTGCCAGAAATCAGCCGAATGGAACAACATGCAATTATCCATCAGTTAGAAGAATCTAAAATCCAGTCGTGCGAGTATATTGCCTCTTTGCCAATCTTCTTATTTGGTCAGGAATATGCCGAACTATATATCTATTCAAAGGATATAGCCATTAGTGAATATGACTTATTAATTTTAGATCGTACAGCAACCGCTTTAGCCCAGCATTTATTAAGAGATTTATATGTTGAGGAGAAAAAGCGAGTAGAAGAATTTGAATGGCTCCACGGTTGGTTAGAGGGAGAGCATTCTCTTGAGGAAATCCAAGAATATTTAATTGAAAATGGAATAAAGACAAAGACCAATGATGCAACTGTCTTAATTACCAAACTTATCTCCTTTAAGGATAAACTTAGCCAAGATGTTACTTACTTAAAACTATTATTTCGTTCTGTTTTTGAGCAGAATGGGTTTGCAGTAATTTTTGTTGAAAAAAGAAATGAAATTACCTTTATTCTTCTAAATAACCGACCAAAGAAAAATCTAAAGGAACGGATTAAAAGGGCCATTGATTCGATCCAAGAATCGGAGTTTATTAAGAAGCAAAGTTCAGCAAAGCTAATTATTGCTGCTGGTAAATTTATTCAGGCATTTGATGACATACATAAAAGCTATCAAACAGCAAAAGAAACACTCCGGATCCAGCAAAAAATGACTAATAAACAAATTTATCATTTTTATGAGGATTTACATTTGTATCGTCTCATTTCACAAATGAGTAAACATACTGACTTACAAGAGCTAGCCTCTGAGTACCTTCATCCAGTCATTCAGTATGATCAAAAATATAATGGTAAGCTGCTTGAAACACTAAAAGCCTATTTAGAATGTAATGGCTCAAAGCAAGAAACTTCTAACAAGCTGTTCATAGTAAGACAGACACTCTATCATCGTCTGCAAAAACTAGAAAACTTATTAGGAGAAGACTTTATGGAACACGAAAAACGGGTAGCGATAGAATTCATGCTGCTTGTTTACGATTATCTAGCAGCCTCACAGTCAAAAAAAGTCAATCAAGTGCAGTAACAAACAAGCCTATTCATTTTGTTCAAGAAAAGCATCATGAGGTTTTACACAGTGTCTAATGAAAGCTGGTAGTAGATTAGAGATAATAAGTTTATAAGGAATTAATTAACCGAATTTTATAATTATTTGTAAAAATAAGGAGGCAAAAACATGAGCGTAACAAAAAACGAAACGCTGGTACTTAAAAATTATATTAACGGTGAATGGGTGAGTTCAAACAGTGTAAAAACACTAGATGTTCCCAATCCTGCAACAAACGAAGTGATTACTAAGGTACCAGTTTCTTCAAAAGAAGACGTTAATATGGCTGTAGCAGCAGCAAAAGATGCATTTAAAAAGTGGAAAAACGTCCCGGTTCCAAAGAGAGCTAGAATTCTATTTAAATATCACTATTTATTAACAGAAAACCATGAGGAATTAGCAAGATTGATTGTACAGGAGAATGGTAAGGCTTATAAAGAAGCTTATGGTGAGGTACAACGCGGAATTGAGTGTGTTGAATTTGCATCAGGCGCACCAACGTTAATGATGGGTGAAACCTTATCAGGGATTGCCGAAGATATTGACTCGGAAATGTTCCGCTATCCATTAGGTGTTGTGGGTGGGATCACACCATTTAACTTCCCGATGATGGTGCCTCTATGGATGTTTCCTCTAGCCGTTGCTTGTGGAAACACCTTTGTATTAAAGCCATCTGAACGTACACCAATCTTAGCTAATCGACTTGCAGAGTTATTTACGGAGGCTGGAGCGCCAAATGGAGTCCTTAATGTGGTCCACGGTGCGCACGACGTGGTTAATGGCTTGCTTGAACATAAGGATATTGCAGCTATTTCTTTTGTAGGTTCACAGCCAGTTGCTAAATATGTATATGAACGTGCTGCAGCCGAAGGCAAGCGTGTTCAAGCACTCTCTGGAGCAAAGAATCATCATATTGTCATGCCTGACGCAGACATGGATAAGGCTGTACAACATATTATCAGTTCAACTTTTGGAAGTGCGGGCCAACGATGCATGGCATGTAGTGCTGTTGTTGTGGTTGGAGACAACGAACCATTTGTTGCCGCATTAAAGAAGAAAGCGGATGAATTAATTATTGGAAACGGCATGGATGATGAAGTTTTATTAACTCCTGTTATTCGTAAAGAACACCGTGATAAAGTGCTCACTTATATCGAAAAGGGAATTGCAGAAGGCGCAGATTTAATTCGCGACGGACGTAGAGAGATGGAGAGTCTTCCTGAAGGCAATTTCTTAGGACCTACCATCTTTGATCATGTTACACCTGAAATGACAATTGCTAAAGATGAAATCTTTGCACCCGTTTTAAGCCTTCTTCGTGCGAAGGACTTAGACGAGGGCTTGGAATATATTCGAAAATCCAGATATGGAAATGGCGCAACTATCTATACCAACAATGCAAAGGCAGTACGACAGTTCCGTGAAGAGGCAGATGCCGGCATGCTTGGTATAAATGTGGGCGTACCAGCTACAATGGCTTTCTTCCCATTCTCAGGATGGAAGGATTCTTTCTATGGTGATTTACACGTGAACGGAAAAGATGGATTGAACTTCTTTACACGCAAAAAAATGATTACGTCACGTTTTGATGCTTAAAATAGGGAGGGAGAAGAATGGTTCAAACAAGTCGTACGCAAGAGAATTTATTAGAGCAAGACGATAAATATGTTTGGCATTCGATGAAGCCATATAACCCAAAGGCAACGATTGTTGCGACAAAAGCAGAAGGTTCATGGGTAACAGATGCGGATGGCAAGCGATATTTAGATGCAATGGCAGGGTTGTGGTGTGTGAATGTTGGGTACGGCAGAACTGAATTGGCTGAGGCAGCCTATGAGCAATTAAAAGAAATGGCTTATTTTCCACTTTCGCAAAGCCACGTACCAGCTATTAAATTAGCAGAAAAGTTGAATGAGTTAATTGGAGATGAATATGTCATATTTTTCTCAAATAGCGGTTCGGAAGCGAATGAGACAGCATTTAAAATCGTCCGTCAATACCACCAACAAAAGGGTGAGCATAACCGCTATAAAATTGTTTCACGCTATCGTGCCTATCACGGTAATTCAATGGGAGCTTTGGCAGCAACTGGGCAGGCGCAAAGAAAATACAAATATGAACCACTTGCACCTGGATTTGTCCATGTCTCACCACCGGACTCCTACCGTGATGATATAAATGTGACAGATCCGAGAGAACTTTCATCTGTGAAAGAAATAGATCGTACGATGACATGGGAACTTAGTGAAACGATTGCTGCAATGATTATGGAACCCATTATTACTGGAGGAGGCGTACTTGTTCCACCAGATGGTTATATGAAGGCAGCAAAAGAGGTATGTGAAAAACACGGTGCCTTACTGATTGTAGATGAGGTTATTTGTGGGTTTGGACGCACGGGGAAGCCATTTGGTTTTATGAATTACGATGTAAAGCCTGATATCATAACAATGGCAAAAGGAATTACCAGCGCCTATTTACCACTTTCCGCAACTGCCGTCCGCAAAGAAATATACGAAGCGTTTAAAGGGACGGAAGAATATGATTACTTCCGTCATGTAAATACCTTCGGTGGAAATCCAGCAGCATGTGCACTTGCTTTGAAAAACCTTGAAATTATGGAAAAAGAAAAACTATTTGATCGTTCAAGGGATTTAGGAGAGCAGTTGTTAAACGATCTTTCGAATCTATTACAGGATCATCCATATGTAGGAAATGTGCGTGGTAAAGGGTTATTAATTGGGATAGAATTAGTGAGTGACAAAAATACAAAAGCGCCTTTAGAAGCCGACCTAGTTAACAAAGTGATTGCCACCTGTAAACAACAAGGTGTAATCATTGGTAAAAATGGAGCTACTGTAGCTGGATATAATAATGTATTAACCCTAGCACCGTCATTGAATATTGAACAGAAGGATCTACAATATATCACTAAAACACTTACTGAGGCTTTTAATAAACTTTAATAAATGATGTTAAAAGAACACTCGTCAGCTTACAAATTGTAATTGGCGAGTGTTCTTTTTTTCATGCTCTATAAGTTCACAAAATCGACAAAATAGGAAAATCCTAGTGATGGCATAGCCTAAAATTAAAAAAATGTCGAAATACTCCGAAAGAGTGATTGACAGAAACCTTGCATCGGTTATAATGAAATTAGCAAATGTTCATCCAAGATTTACATAATTTCACGAGAATGCATATAGAAATCACGCATTCTTTATTTAAACACAAAGATGTAACCGTTTACTTGTTTGAAAAGATTGGGAGTTTAGAATATTAATAACATTAAAGATAAGGTGAATGAATTTATGGCGGATGAAAAAATTTCGCGCCTTGTTGAAGTAGCTAAAATGTATTATCAATTAGACTATAGTCAACAAGAAATTGCGAAAAAGTTAGGCATTTCCCGCCCCACCGTCTCCAGACTTTTGATGCAAGCTGTCGAGGAAGGTGTTGTTCATATAAAAATATGTGATCCTGCTGAAGATGTTCAAGAACTCGCATCGCAGGTAAAGGAGCTTTTTCAATTAAAGCACTGTATTGTTGCTCCTATCCCTGAATACGAGGATGAACTTATTAAAGAAAAGCTTGGAGAGGTTTCGGCGGATTACTTATATGGCATCGTCCAAAGCGGAGATACCATCGGAATTACATGGGGAACAACCCTTTTTCAACTAGTGAAAAATCTACAACCTAAGAATGTGAAGGATGTTACTGTTGTTCAGCTAAATGGTGGGGTGAGTTACTCGGAGTCAAATACATATGCATCAGAGATCATCAATGGTATTGCCAATGCCTTTCACACCACGCCACATTTTTTGCCAGTACCCGCTGTTGTTGATCATATTGTTGTCAAACAGGCAATTATTGCTGACAGACATGTAAAGAAGATACTAGAGCTAGGGCGACAGGCAAATATTGCGATTTTTACGGTTGGCGAACCAAGCGAACATTCAACTTTGATGCATGCGGGCTACTTTTTAGACAATGATGTTGAAATTCTGAAATCGAATAAAACGGTTGGGGATATATGCTCTAGGTTTATTGATATTGAAGGGCACATAAGCCATGAGGCTTTAAATGATCGAACGATCGGGATTGAACTCTCCCATTTAGCGGAAAAAGAGTATGGCATTCTTATTGCAGGTGGAAATTCAAAAATTGATGGGATATTTGGCGCCCTTAAGGGCAGACATGCCAACGTTCTCATAACCGACCAATATACTGCCAAAGCTTTACTCGATATGGGAGGTGATAATCATAATGGATAAAGAGAAAATAAGAGTGCTAGTTGAAGAGATTGTCAGAGCTCAACTCCAACAATCGAAACAAGTACCGATTGCAGCTTCGAACCGACATATTCACCTCTCACCCGAACACGTGGACCGATTGTTTGGAAAAGGCTATGAATTGAATAAACTGAAAGCTTTATCTCAGCCTAATCAATTTGCTGCAAAGGAAACTGTTACACTAATCGGTCCAAAGGGGAAGATCCCGAATGTTCGCGTTCTTGGACCAGCGCGGGGAAATACACAAGTAGAAGTATCTTTATTTGATGGCTTTACACTTGGTGTCAAACCTCCAATCCGAAACTCCGGAGATATTAAGGGGTCTGAAGCTATCACAATTCAAGGACCTCGAGGTCAGGTCACGATCAATGAAGGCCTGATTTGTGCTGCACGCCATATACATATGCATACTAGTGATGGAGAAGCATTTGGTGTTTCGGACGGAGACCGTGTTCAAGTAAAAGTCGAAGGTGAACGAGGAGTTGTTTTTTCCAATGTTCTAATTCGAATTTCACCGAAATACAAACTTGAAATGCATATTGATATTGATGAAGCTAATGCGGCAAATATCAAAAATGGTCAAATTGGTGAGATTGTTGCCATTGAAAGTCAAATGCAAGTGGGTGGAGGCTGATGCTGGTGGATATCCAATCCCAGATTAAATTACTAGTTCAGCAAGTGGTCGAAGCTTACTTAAAAGAAAAAGTGTTAGAAAATGATAAAAAGCCAATTTCTATTTTATTAAGTTATGAATCTCAACAACCGTCAGATGTTTTGGAAGCGATTACCCCGCTTCTAGACCTTTACGACGTGAAACTCATCCTATCAAAAGAGTGGGTTCGTTCGACCCCCTCATTAAGTAACCGACCAGTTGTTTTATTAGAAGATGTTACACAGCAAGAATTGACAAAGATTATCGAAGAAACAGCTGTACTGGTTGTTCCGGCTGCTTCCTACCGTTTGTTATCAAAACTTGCATTAACAATGGATGATGAACTGTCAGTATGGTTGGCTATTCAATATCAATTACTAGGTAAGCCTGTTGTGATTGCAAACAATGGAGTTGAACCAAATGTGTATCAACAAATCCATGCTCCACATACAGTTCAGGAACGCTTGCAGAACTATATAAGACAAATCCAGACAGACCAAGTGAAATGGGTTCCGTTAAATAAACTCATTCATACGGTCGAGGACCAAGTTACTGCTATTGAAGAAAAGCAGACTCTTATTCTAGCGAAGCATGTGGAAAAGGCCTTTCAGGCAGGATTAAAGGAATTGGTTGTTCCGCTAAAGAGTAAGATTACTCCTTCGGCAAAGGATTTAGCCAAAGAATTAAAGATTGTAATTATGAAATCAGACGCTTGAAAGGAGGGACGCAATGATTATTTGTAAGGTAGTTGGTTCCATTGTATCCACCACTAAAGCAGAGAAGTTGACTGGGAAGAAACTTCTTATTGTACAACCACTTGATATGAAGAGTATTGAGGAAGACGGGAAACCGATCGTTGCCATTGATACTGTTGGATCTGGTGTGGGAGAAGTGGTATTGCTTGTCAGCGGAAGTTCAGCGAGACAAACAGAAATTACAAACGGTGTCCCAGTTGATGCGGCAATTGTAGGGATTGTCGATCAAATTGAAATACAAGGGTCATTAACCTTTAAAAAAGGAGGTAATTAATTTTGCAAATAAATGAAACCGATATCAAAAAAATGGTTGAACAAGTGCTTCAGCAATTAGGTCAAAACCAAACAGCTGATACACCTGCTTTCCCACAAAATGATATTAGCTTAGGCGATGGTGTGTTTGCTACTGTTGATGAAGCTGCAGATGCAGCAAGAGTTGCATGGGAAAGACTGCGTAAACTGCCATTGTCAACAAGAAGACAAATGATTGAAAACATGAGAGAAACAAGCCGTAAGCATGTCAATGAATTAGCACAGCTTGCAGTAGAAGAAACAAAACTTGGTAGAGTCGGAGATAAAGTTGCTAAAATTCTTCTAGCAACAAATAAGACACCTGGTGTAGAAGATTTAGTTAGTACTACTTATTCTGGTGATGATGGTTTAACACTTGTTGAATATGCACCAATCGGAGTATTTGGTTCCATTACACCTTCTACAAACCCGGCAGCAACCGTAATTAACAATTCGATCTCATTGATTGCAGCAGGTAATACGGTTGTTTACAATCCACATCCAAGTGCAAAACAAGTTTCAATTAGAACACTTAAGCTTTTAAATCAAGCGATTGTAGCAGCAGGCGGCCCTGAAAATACATTAACATCTGTGGCATCGCCAAACTTAGAAACCTCTGCACAGGTCATGAACCATCCAAAGGTAAATGCACTTGTAGTTACAGGTGGAGGACCAGTTGTAAAAGCAGCGATGGCTGTAGGAAAAAAGGTTATAGCAGCAGGGCCAGGAAATCCACCAGTTGTTGTGGATGAGACAGCCATTATTTCTAAAGCAGCTACAGATATTGTTAAGGGTGCAAGCTTTGATAACAATGTTTTATGTACTGCCGAAAAAGAAGTATTCGTTGTTGACAAGGTGGCTAATGCCCTCAAAGCAGAAATGGTGAAGAATGGGGCTGTGGAGCTTAAAGGGTTCCAATTTGAAAAACTTCTTGAAACAGTCCTTGTGAAGAAAAACGATAAGTTTTATCCAAACAGAGACTTTATTGGAAAAGATGCTTCTGTTATTTTACAAGCTGCAGGCATCCAAGCAAGCCCAAATGTGAAGCTTATTATTGCGGAAACAAGTAAGGATCATCCATTAGTAATGACAGAAATGTTAATGCCGGTATTACCAATTGTCAGAGTTCCTGATGTTGAGAAAGCCATTGAATTAGCTGTTATTGCTGAAAAAGGAAATCGTCATACTGCAATTATGCACTCACAAAATGTAACCAACCTAACAAAGATGGCGCAAGAAATTCAAGCGACGATTTTTGTTAAAAATGGCCCTTCTGTAGCTGGTCTAGGTTTTGAAAGTGAAGGATTCACTACGCTGACAATAGCCGGTCCAACAGGTGAAGGATTAACAAGTGCAAAGACATTTACACGTCAGCGCCGCTGCGTTTTAGTAGATGGATTTAGAATTATATAGTGAGGTGTTAATCGTTGGCTAAAGCAAAAGAAGAAAAAACAGTCACTTCACAAGAAGAAAAAACAAAAAAACAAGAGAAACCAAAATCAGAAGTAACTAAAGGAGGAAATAAAATGGGTCAGGAAGCATTAGGAATGATTGAAACAAAAGGTTTAGTAGGTGCAATTGAGGCAGCAGATGCAATGGTTAAAGCTGCAAACGTAACATTAGTAGGAAGAGAATTAGTAGGTGCAGGTCTTGTAACTGTTATGGTTCGCGGAGATGTTGGTGCTGTAAAGGCGGCAACTGAAGCGGGTGCAGAAGCAGCTCAGCGTGTAGGTTCATTATTATCTGTACATGTCATTCCACGTCCAAACGGTGATGTTGAAGGAATTCTACCAAAGGCTGAATAAGGGGCATTAAAATGGAACAATCCATTGAAAACTATATAAAAAATCTGGTCAGAGATGTAATTGGCCAGACTCTAGGTGGTCTACAATCTCAAAGGGATCGTCAAACCTATGTTATCGCCAATTGGAAGATGAACAAAAATCTCGCTGAGACTGCTGAGTTTTTCCAACAAATCAATAGCAGTAAGGACGTTTCTGTCGTTGTTTGTCCTCCGACACAGCTACTGTATCCTGCCCATCTCTTTATCAAACAATCTGGAAAGCCGATTGGGTTGGGTGGTCAGAACGTACACTGGGCTGAAAAAGGTGCTTACACCGGAGAAACATCCATTAATATGTTAAAGGATGTTGGATGTGATTTTTGTATCATCGGGCATTCCGAAAGAAGACAATATGCTGGTGAAGATGATCGACTAATTAATAAAAAGGTAAAACAGGCTATTCAGGCCGGCATAACTCCCGTTATCTGTATCGGAGAAACACTAGAAGAAAAGAATTCCATGCAGACGGAGAAAGTGTTATCTACACAGCTAATAGGTGCATTGAAAGAAATCAATTCACATAATTTTATTCTAGCTTATGAACCGGTTTGGGCGATTGGTACAGGTCAGTCTGCTACGGCTGAACTAGCCCAGCAAACACATGCTTATATTCGGTCCGTTTTAACAAAATTAATCGGAGATAAAGCAGAAGGTATATCGATTTTGTATGGTGGTTCGGCAAATGAAAGTAACGCTGCTGAATACAGTGCTATGCCAGATATTGATGGTGTACTTGTCGGTGGCGCTAGCCTAAATGCAAAGTCATTTGATGCAATTATCAATGTATTTGCCAAAGGAGATCAAAATCAATGAAAAAAGTTGCAATCGGATGCGACCATGGTGGATACGAACTAAAAGAAAAGTTGAAAGCCTACTTAACTGAATTAGGTTACGAATATTTAGATTTTGGTTGTAAGGCTAATGAATCAGTAGATTACCCAGACATCGCCTTCCTTGTTGGTGAAACTGTTGCTACTAATGATCAATATGTAGGAATTATGATCGATGGAGTAGGCGTTGGCAGCGGAATGGTATTAAATAAAATACCAGGTGTACGCGGTGCAGTTTGCTGGGATTTATCATCCGTGATTAACAGTCGTGAGCATAATAATGCAAACGTGCTATCCATTGGTGGTCAATTTATTGGTGAGGGCCTTTCCAAGCAATTAGTCAAAACATGGTTAGAAACAGACTTTGCTGGCGGACGTCATGACCGTCGAGTAACCAAGATTATGGAAATAGAAAGCCGTTTCTTAGGGCGTTAATGTTTCAAAAAAGGTCTTAAGAAATTCTAGAAAGCAGGTTTTAACATGTTTGTAGCCAAAGTGATTGGAAACATGGTTTGTACACATAAAAATGAAAACTTAATAGGGTTAAAGCTTCTGATTGTTCAACCGGTAGATGATCAATTGAATGACAAAGGCAAACCACTTGTGGCTATAGATACGATTGGACAATCAGGAGAAGGAGATCTTGTTTACTTAGCAAAAAGTAGAGAATCTTCCTTACCGCTTAACAAAGATTTGGTCCCGTCAGACGCGGGGATATTGGGAATTATCGACTACTATAATGTGACTAAATGAATGGAGGAAATATAAATGAGTAACGCATTAGGAATGATTGAAACTAAAGGTTTAGTAGGAGCTATTGAAGCAGCAGACGCAATGACAAAAGCAGCAAACGTAACTTTACTTGGAAAAGTAAATGTTGGCGGAGGTTTAGTATGTGTAATGGTTCGTGGTGATGTTGGTGCAGTAAAAGCAGCAACGGAAGCAGGTGCTGATGCAGCGCAACGTGTAGGTGAATTCTTATCTGTTCATGTAATCCCAAGACCACACTCAGATATCGAGAAAATTCTTCCTGTAGCAAAATAATGAAATTAGCAAAAGTCGTTGGGAATGTCGTTTCAACGATTAAAACACCCAGTCATCAAAACAAAAAGCTCATGGTTGTCATCCCTGTTGACGCATCAGGCAAAGAATGCGGAGATGCAATGATTGCGTTTGACCGCTTTCATGCAGGGGTTGGCGATTATGTGCTAATACTAGAAGAGGGTGGATCGGCAAGAGATATTTTAGAAGACCCAAAAGGTTCTTTTGATGCGGTCATTGCCGGTATTGTTGATCGATTACATTAATGTGAGGTGAGCACGATGCAAATTGAAGCATTGGTTGAACAAATAACAAATCAAATTATGCAGCAATTAACGAATAAAGAAGAGTTGAAAGAAGTAAAGCCTGTTACTCCTGGAAACGTAACATACAAAGAGGGTTCTTCATCTAACATTATTACAGGTCCTTCTGTAGCTAGAATGATTGACCACACACTATTAAAGCCTGAAGCATCGAAAGAGCAAATTGTGAAGCTTTGTGAAGAAGCAAGAGAACATAAATTTGCCACTGTCTGTGTAAATCCATATTGGGTTTCAACTGCGGCACAAGAGCTTAAAGGCTCTAATGTTGGGATTACAACAGTAGTTGGCTTCCCATTAGGAGCAACAAGCACATTTGTGAAAATCGCTGAAACTCGTGACGCGATCGCAAATGGGGCTACAGAAATTGACATGGTCATCAATATTGGAGCACTTAAATCTGGTGATTTCGAAACTGTGAAAAAGGACATTGAAGGTGTCGTTCTAGCTGCAAAAGGTCATGCACCTGTTAAGGTAATTATTGAAACAGGTCTTCTTGAAATTGAAGAAAAGAAAAAAGCATGTATTCTTGCAAAAATGGCTGGTGCGGATTTCGTAAAAACATCAACTGGTTTTGGTCCTGGATGTGCTACTGCTGAAGACATAAAACTCATGCGTGAGGCTGTAGGTCCTGACCTGGGTGTGAAAGCATCCGCGTGTGTTAGAGATTTGGATACAGCTAGAAAACTAATTCAAGCTGGTGCAACTAGAATTGGTGCAAGCTCAAGTATTGCGATTATCACTGGCGGACAAGGCACTGGTTACTAATGAAAAATTGAAAATGGACGTTGTTATGTTCAAAAAAAGTTGAGAGGCTGACTCTTTGTCTCTCAACTTTTTATTCCTCTATTGTCTAAAAAGTATTGAAAATTTTTAGATAGTTTACTATAATAATAAATACAAAATGTAATCGCTTACATAATATGAGGGGTGTTTATCATGAACAATATTGGACATCAACTAAAGAAAATTAGAGTAAACCGAGAACTTGAAATAGAAACACTTGCCTCTTTATCTGGTCTAGATGCCGATCTTATATCTGCAATCGAAGATGGCGAGCTGGATATACAGATTTCTACCTTAGCCAAAATTTCTGATGTATTGAATTGCTCATTCTCCATTGGAGATGTCTCAATCTAATTCATAAAAAAAGACCAAGATTGGTCTTTTTTTTCATGTATTATCTAAATCTTTTCCTTTTTGGTCTAAAGCGATAATTATCATCACTTTCATATACATTTCCATTTAAGCCGTCAGAATCTTGATTACTAAAAGGTTCTTTTATATCCTCAACATCATCAGAACCTAGTACATCTTCTGTAAGATTTATCTCTTCGTCAACTGTAACACTATCACTTTTATTAGTAGTATAGACCTTTTCATCCCCAATAATAGCTTTTTCAACCTTAGCTGTAATGGTTTGTTCAGTACTGTCAGAAAGCTGTTTTTCAAACTCTTCTAATTCGTCTTCGTTTTCTTCAGAAATACCAAGTTTCTCTTTTTGGATTTTCTCTAATGCATTCCTTCTCTTTATTGCAATCCCAATTATTTCATCGATTAATGAAGTGAAATGATCAAAATCAACATTATTTTCACCACTATTCTGAATTACACTAAGAAAATCATTATAAAAAATTTGAAAGTCTTTTTCATATTGCTCGCTTTTCATTTCTCTGAAGCTTGTTCCATCTATCCGAATAAATCCAAGAATTAATTTAGATAGTACGATAGAGGTTGCTTTTAATTTTTCATTATCTACATCAGAATCACTGTGAAGATAATAATTAGCATCACGAAGAGTCTGATAATAACTCTTAAAGTTGCGAGTAATCTCTAGATAATCTAATTTACTCATGGGGTTCTCCTCCTTTAAAAAAACAAAAAATTTCTTCTTTTGTATTAATGTCATATATAGACTATTCTTTATAGTAGGTAAATGTTAAAGGAAGAGATTAATGAAAAATACAGTAACAACTATTAAGGAATGGCAGCAGGCACTGCAAAATGAAATAAATTACCTAAAAAAATACGGGAGTAATAAATTCCTCGTGACAAATGGTAGGCTCTTATCAACTGAAGGTATGTATACATATTACTTTGATACACAAAGTGTATTACGAATCCCAGTAGGTTCATCTATTAGAATCGAATGGGGGAGTATGAAACAAAGTGGACGTGTGCTTTCTTCAGAAGGAAGAGGCGTAATGCTATCCTTAGAGCAATCATTTGGTGATTTAATACCAGAAGCTTTGCTGTTCCATGATCCATGGGAGTTACTTGAACATCTCATTCAACGATTGGATGATATGAAAAAAAGTAAACAGAAACGTCTTCGTGTCAAAAAATTGATGGAACCGTCTATGCCTGCGAAGCATCCGTTAGAAAAGATTAAAAGCAATGTACACGAACTAGTACTAAGATCAAAGTATAATCCCGTAACCTTTGTATGGGGACCTCCAGGAACGGGGAAAACCTATACTTTAGCACGTGTAGCAGCCAATAAATATTTTCAGGATAAACGGGTATTGATTTTGTCACATAGTAACCAAGCGGTAGATGTCCTAATAGGTGAAGTTACTGCTTTTTTAAAAAAGAAAAACCGTTTCCGTGAGGGAGAATTACTCCGCTATGGATTTAATACGGGAGAACTCCTTGCAACAGAGGAAGCAATCACTACAAGTAAGCTACTTCAGCATCAGGATCCTCAGCTAGTGGAAGATAAGGACTTACTGCTAGAGGAACGAAGGAAGTTAAAGCAGGATTTGGCTCGCTCTTTTAGTCTGAGAGACACAAATCAGCTGTTAGAGTTAGAGACAAAGATTGCCCGAGTACTAGAAAAAATTCGGCAAAAAGAAATCGAATTCTTAAAAGAGGCATTTATAGTCGGCTCCACACTAGCAAAAGCTGCTTCCGATGCAGCGATTTATGAAAAAGAATTTGACGTTGTCATCTTAGACGAAGCCAGTATGGCCTATGTACCACAGGCTGCCTTTGCAGCTTCACTAGGGAAACGAGTAATTATTTGCGGTGATTTTAAACAATTACCTCCGATTGCCTCTTCTCGGGATTCTTTAGTAACTAAGTGGCTGAAGGAGGACATATTTCATCGTGCCGGGGTCGTCGAATGGGTGAAAGAGGGAAAAATGCATCCCCATCTGTTTTTATTAAAAGAACAGAGGAGGATGCATCCAGACATATCAGCTTTTACTAATCAGTTTATTTACAATTCACTCGTTGGCGACCATGAGAGTGTTTACGTTAGCAGGAATAATATTGTTGAATCAGCACCATTTCCAGCTCGAGCAGCTATTTTAATTGATACCAGCTTTACAGGCGGTCATTGTATGTTGGAGCGGACGTCTCATTCTAGAATGAATCCTTGGCAGTTATTAATATCGTTTCAATTAATTCATGAATCTTATCAGGCTGGACTAGACTCTATTGGTTATGTTACCCCCTACCGCGCCCAAGCCCAGTTGATGGATTTGTTATTAGATGATATTTATGAAAAGGAACGGTTAACAGCAGATCTTATTGCAGCGACTGTCCATCGATTTCAAGGCAGTGAGCGGGATGTTATGATTTTTGACACTGTTGACAGCGAACCGCAAACACGTGCAGGTATGCTTCTTACAGGAAAAGATAGTGAAAGATTGATAAACGTAGCCATCACTAGAACAAAAGGAAAGTTTATCCATGTTAGCAATCGTTCATTTATTCGTAGACATGTATATCAAGGAAAAACATTGAGGCAGTTAGTGGAACACCAGGAGTTGCAGAAGCAACGGGTTGGTACGATGGATATCGGAAAATGGATTCGAAATCAACACCCACGATTACAATGGATGCATGGGAGAAAGCTTGATCGGATTTTTCAGGATATAGACAACGCTCGGTCATCGATTGTCATTTCTTTACCATCACAAACGGTGCTTACAAATGAGTGGAAGGAAAAACTAAACAATCGTCCTCAGCGTGTAGGTCTAACTGTACTTTCCAGTGAAGATTGGCCGGATCTTTTACCTACTGAAAGAGTGGAAGAGAGTTTGACGTTTCCGTTTGTTATTATTGATAACCGATTTTTATGGTTAGGGATGCCTTTAGAAGGATTGCATGGAGTACAACCGCCTTATATTGCGGTAAGACTAGACTCCGAGAAGGTATCTGAATATTTTTTAGGGCAGTTTTTAATAAAAGAGTAAAAATATTATCGCATTTTGAGAGTTTATTCGCGAATTATTGCTTTTTATTCGTGAATTCTTAATTGGTATTCGCGAATACGATAAGTTTATTCGCGAATCCAATTTTACTGTGTCACGCGTTCTGATAATTCACCCGGAATCTTTGAGTTCCGAAAAAATTGTTGTTCAGAATTTCTTACCTTAAACGTCAGAAATAGCCCGACAACCAAACATAGAGAAGAAAATAAAAAAGCGCTTTTAAACCCGCCGAAATCCTCAATCAACCAACCGGCAATTGTAGGACCAATAAATTGCCCCACCGCAAAGTAAAAAGTGACATAACTAAAGGCTAACGGCATATCTGCAGGTCTTACATGGTCCATACTTGAAGCCTGCGTTAACGTAAATAATCCAGTAGACGTACTGCTTAAAATAATGATATGGATGGTAAAGCCTAGGATTGTGGGAAAGAAAATAGGCAGGACCATAGAAAATAGAGTTAGTCCCATAGTCAAAATGAGAGACGTTCGCCTTCCAATTTTATCAGAAATATAACCCCATATTGGTCCGCTAAAAATAGATAAAATGCCATTCAGTGCCATTAATTGCCCTGCAAATTTAAAATTTATGCCTGATTCAATCATAAAGCTCATAATAAAAATCATTTGAACAATATAGGTAACTCCTACAATTCCATAAATTAGACCAACGTTTATCACTTTTGGATTTTTATAGATTTCCCTTGGAGATTCCTTTTTGAGGCTCTGTTCTGAAGGTAATTCTACAGGTGGATTTTTTATAAATAGTAAAGTAAGTAAGATAACAACTAACCCAATGAAAGCAAAAACACCCCATGCGATCCTCCAACCTACTTCTGAATGGACACTGCTTAGGTAGGGAACAATTATACCTGCAAAAAGAATGCCAATTCCTGCTCCACTTGTTGTTAAACCAATGACAAATCCCTTTTTCTGGGGAAACCACGCAACAAGTAAAGATATGAAAGGGGTATAAGTGAAAGAGGTTCCAATACCTAATAAAAGCATAAATAGAAAGGTGACTAGATATGATGAAGTAAACGTTAGTCCTGCTAAGCCGAATGTAACAAGAGAAATTCCAAGTAAAATCGTCCGTTTACCTCCCCATCTTGAGGCGAGGATACCAGCAAAGATAATCGTGCTTAAGTATCCTAAAGAAGTGGTTGTACCGAGATAACCAGCTTCCTTATATGTTAGATGAAGTCCTTGACGCATAAAGGGAAGAATCACGCCATAAGACAGTCTTGCAAAAGCCAGCACTACAACAGTAGTCAACATACCAATAGCAGCATAACCCCATAAACGTTTGTGGCTGTCTGTTTCCATTGAACAACCTCCTTTTCTGAAAACCGATTCAAACTATTTTTCTTATCATCTTATTCGGGCCCCTAAATTTCTATGTGAATAATAATGTTTTAACAATCCTAAGTTCTATTACCTTTTTAATCTAAAAAATAGTTTCTTGACAATTTACCATTTTCTATGGATAATCAAATAAATTGAAAAATCGAAAAATGGTTTGGGACTAGTAAATCATTGGAATGTGGTAGAGAGTGAAACCCACTGGCTGAAAGGTTTCTCACGGAAAGATGTTTGAACCTGCCCATTAGTGGCTGCTTATGCAAACATAAGCCGTACTCCTACGTTACAGGTTCAAGTGGATGCAAGTTACGTACCTTGCATCAATAAAGGTGGTACCGCGGAAACGATTCTTCCGTCCTTTTATGAAGGACAGCAGAATCGTTTTTTTATTTTATTTTAAAAGAGGAAGGTCCGAAGACAGATGAGAAAACAACTGGTGGTAGTGAAGATTGGAAGCAGTTCACTAACAAGTGCCTCTGGTCATATTTCTGAAGAGAAAATGCGCGATCACGTGAAGGCACTGGCCTTTCTTAAAGAGCAAGGACATGAGGTCATTCTCATTTCATCCGGTGCTGTGGCTGCAGGATTTGGGTCACTTGGATATCCCACACGGCCTAAGAGGACAGCTGGGAAACAAGCTGCAGCGGCTGTTGGGCAAGGTCTATTAATGCAGCATTATATTGAACTATTTAAAGAGTTTGGTATCATTCCTGCACAAATATTATTAACTCGTGAAGATTTTTACAGTCAGGTCCGTTTTCAGAACTTATATTCAACGATGACAGAACTTCTACAAAGAGGAGTCTTACCAATCATTAATGAAAATGATTCCGTGTCGATTGAGGAATTAACTTTCGGTGACAACGATTTATTGTCAGCACTAGTAAGTGGTTTTCTCCATGCCAATGCCTTACTTATACTAACTGATATTAACGGACTTTATGATGGAAATCCAAAGGTTAATAAAGAGGCAAAGAAATTTCATTTTATTCCGGAAATCTCAGAACAACTCCTAGCAGTAGCAGGTGAAAGTGGTTCTTCCGTGGGCACTGGAGGAATGAAGTCAAAGCTGATTGCTGCAAAAAAGGCATTATCCCTTGGTGTAAGTGTTTTTGTTGGAACTGGCACAGGAAAGGAGAAATTGGTCGATATCTTAGCAGGCAAAGGGGACGGGACGTATATTGGCGGACCTTTCCAAACCCAAATGCAAATGAAAAAGCAATGGATTGCCTACCATTCTCAAGTCGGTGGTGTGATTGAGATTGATGAGGGGGCAGAGAGAGCCATTGTGTTTCATGGGAAGAGCTTATTGCCTGTTGGCGTTACCAATGTTATCGGAGATTTTAATGCCTTAGATGTAGTCATCGTTAGAAACCAAAAAGGTAACGTCATCGGTAAAGGTCAAATTTTCTATTCCTCTCAAAATCTTTTAAAGGTAAAAGGCTTACCTGGTGAACAATCAAAAGGGTATTCCATTAATAAAAAAGTAGAAGTGATCCATCGAGATAATTGGGTTATTATGCCAAAGGAGTGAGTAGGAGTATGAGTGAGTTAGTAGAGAAAGCCCGTCTATTAAAAGCAGCTTCGAAAAAATTAGGGATGCTTTCATCTCTAGAAAAGAATGAAGCATTAGCCAAAATGGCGAATCATTTACAATCGCACAAAGAATGGATTCTAAGTGAAAATGAAAAAGACATTATCGAAGGAAGAGAAAAAGGATTATCCGACTCTTTGTTAGATCGACTCTTATTAACAGAAGAGAGAATGGAACAGATCGTTGATGGGGTTCGTCAGTTAATTCATTTGGAGGACCCAGTTGGTGAAACAATAGAGTCATGGGAACGCCCAAATGGCATTCGTATTGAAACCATACGAGTTCCACTTGGTGTTATTGGAATGGTTTATGAAGCAAGACCCAATGTTACAGTCGATGCGGCAAGTCTTTGTTTAAAAGCTGGAAATGCAGTTTTATTAAGAGGGAGCTCTACCGCCATCCATTCCAATAAAGCACTTGTACATGTTATGCAAGATGCTCTTGAAGGAACGTTCATTCCAAAGGACGTGATTCAATTATTAGAAGACACAAGTCGTGAAACAGCTTCTGAGATGTTTAAACTGAACCAATACCTTGATGTGCTTATTCCACGAGGCGGTGCTGGATTGATTCAATCCGTTATCAAAAATGCAACCGTTCCAGTTCTTGAAACCGGCGTAGGCAACTGCCATGTGTTCATTGATGTATCCGCAGATGAAAACATGGCTATTGAAATCGCTATTAATGCTAAATTACATCGACCTTCCGTATGTAATGCTGCAGAAACAGTGCTAATACACAAAGACTGGCCATACAGAGCGGAACTATTAAGAGCGCTTTATGATCGAGGAGTTGAACTCCGAGGAGATGAATCGTTAACCTCTCAATATCCGTTTGTTCAAGAGGCTTCTGAAAAGGATTGGCACACTGAATTTTTAGCACCGATTTTAGCGATTAAAGTGGTGAGCGATGTAGTAGATGCAATCGAACATATTGATTGCTATGGTACAAAGCATTCCGAAGCTATTATTAGCGATAATCATGAAAATGTAAGCTTGTTTTTTAAAGCAGTGGATGCTGCTGTGTTATACCACAATGCTTCAACCCGATTTACAGATGGTGAGCAATTTGGCTATGGAGCGGAAATTGGTATCAGTACCCAAAAGCTTCATGCCAGAGGACCAATGGGGTTAAAGGCAATCACAACAACAAAATCCATCGTGCACGGGACAGGGCAAATTCGAATATAATTCTCAGATATGCTATAAAAACAAACAAAGTAAGGGTCAAGTTGCCCTTACTTGTTTTTGTTTTTATTCAATTCTGTTATACTAAAAATACAAACATACATTCTTATTTTAGTTAGCTGGTGATTATGTGACCAATCTCATTCAAATATCCGTAAGATCCCTTGTGGAACATGTATATCGTTCGGGTAGCATTGATAACAGATTCCGCTCCCAATCGTCCCTTATAGACGGGACAAGAATTCATCAAAAAATTCAAAAAACCTATCAGGAGGGAGATCAAAAGGAAGTATATCTCCGTTCTGAAATACACTATAAAGACTTAACCTTCCTTATTGATGGCCGCTGTGATGGCATTCTTTTTCAGGATGAAAAAGTGACGATTGATGAAATTAAGTCTACAAATCAACCACTGGAACAAATAAAAGATGATGGGTACCCTGTTCACTGGGCGCAGGCAAAAATGTATGCCTATATGTATATGCGTAACCATGACATACCTGAAATCTCAGTTCAGATTACATATGTCCATGTTGAAACACTTGCAAAAAAACAATTTAAAACAACATGTCATTTTTCAGAGCTTGAGGCATTTGTTATAACTATGCTTGAAAGCTTTGCTCCTTTTGCAAAATGGTTGTGTGATCACCAAAGGAAGCGAAATAGAAGTATAGTAGATCTGTCTTTCCCATTTGAAACGTACCGAGCGGGACAAAGGAAATTAGCAGGTGCGGTTTATAAAACAATGGTAGAAGAGAAAAATCTATTTGCTAAGGCTCCCACTGGAATTGGGAAGACGATTTCCACCCTCTTTCCAGCAGTTAAAGCAATTGGCGAAGAACATCTAAAGCGTATTTTTTATCTTACGGCAAAAACGATTACTCGAACAACGGCGGAAGAAGCATTTGATAAAATGACATGCGCCGGCCTATGTATGAAAACGGTCACGATAACAGCTAAGGACAAAGTTTGTTTTAAAGAAGAGACTAAATGCCAAAAGGATTACTGTGAATTCGCTAAAGGCTACTATGACCGGATAAATGGAGCCATTCTTGATATATTAGCAAATGAGAACATTATAACTCGTGAAGTGATCGAAGCCTATGCCCGCAAGCATACCATTTGTCCCTTTGAATTTTCTCTAGACCTTTCCTATGCGGTGGATGCAGTTATTTGTGATTACAATTATATCTTTGATCCGCGAGTTTCATTAAAACGCCTGATAGAGGAGCAAAAGAAAACCTCTGTGTTACTGATTGATGAGGCACATAATCTTGTTGATCGGGGAAGGGAGATGTTCTCAGCATCAATAAATAAAGATATATTTCTCCAGCTAAAAAAAGAATTAAAAGCGATAGACAAAGAAGTTTCAATGGCTGCAGGTAGGGTGAATTCCTGGTTTCTATCATTGAAAAAGAAAATGATGTTGAGAAATGAAGAGATCATGAAAGAATTGGATGACACTTTCATAACTCTGCTCCATGATTTTTTACAGAAGGCAGAAGCTATTTTGTTAAAAAATGACTCTTTCAATCTTTTGGAGGCTTTTTTTAAGGTCAATCAATTCATGAAAGTGGTTGAACTGATTGATGATCATTATCTTATCTATGCTGAGAAAAATAGAAATGACTTATTACTAAAACTTTTTTGCATTGACCCCTCTAAAAATCTTACCCAAATGGGTAAAGGGTATCGATCAAAGGTGTTTTTTTCTGCCACCCTCTCCCCGTTACCTTATTATAAAGAAGTTTTGGGAGGTAATGGGGACGATTATGATCTTACTGTTGCTTCACCATTTTCAAAGGAACAACTGGACATATTTATCAAACCATTGTCCACTCGTTACCGCGACCGGGAACGTACAAAAGGAACAATTGTTCAGATATTACATTCGTTGGTAAAAAAGCGCCCCGGAAACTATTTGTGCTTCTTACCTTCTTACGAATATTTACAAAAGATTTATGAAGCCTTTAAGGAAGTAAACAGAGAGGCGGATACAATTATTCAGGGTTCAGGGATGTCTGAGGCAGAGAGAGACTCCTTTTTAGAGATGTTTAAACCGAACTCGCAAAAGACACTGCTAGGTTTTGCTGTCCTTGGCGGTGTTTTTTCAGAGGGAGTCGATTTGATTGGGGACCGGTTACACGGTGTGGTTATCGTGGGTGTGGGATTACCACAATTATGTTTAGAACGAAATCTAATTAAAGATCACTTTAATGGGACGAAAAAGAGTGGATATGATTATGCTTACGTATATCCAGGAATGAATAAAGTGTTGCAAGCAGGTGGAAGATTAATTCGTTCGGAAAAGGATCAGGGAACTATCGTCCTCATCGATGATCGCTTCTTAGAAAGCAAGTATCAGAGTCTCCTGCCACAAGAGTGGAAAGATTTTACTATCATATAATTCAGTTTGATTGATAAGCTGCCTAAAAATAGGCAGCTTATTTTTTTAAAAATAGGTGACAAATAGGGGAGTTATCTCATATAATTAAACAAAAGTTGCACGAGGTAAAAACTTTAAGCGAGGGGAAAGAGAGATGGGCAAACCTAACTCAATAAAATTAGTTCAAGGTGAAAAAGGAAATCTAATAAAAATTACTTCCTTAAATTTAGATGGTGTGATGAGAAGAAGATTGTTAGATTTAGGCTTCGTAACAGGGGCATTGGTAGAAGTTGTTCGTAAAAGTCCTTTAGGAGATCCTATTGCTTTTCGAGTAAGTCAAACGACGATTGCATTAAGGAAAGAGGAAAGTTCCAAAATTGAGGGGGAGCTGATATCCAATGGGTAATGAATATCGAATTGCCTTAGCCGGTAATCCGAACACAGGTAAAAGCACCTTATTTAATGCACTAACAGGACTGCGGCAGCATACGGGGAACTGGGCAGGCAAAACAGTATCACTTGCACAAGGCAGCGTTCAACATAAAGACAAAACGTTTCATCTAATCGACCTGCCAGGTACGTATTCGCTTTTTTCTAACTCATCAGATGAAGAGGTAGCACGTAATTATATTGTTTTTGAAAAACCTGATGTAACGCTTGTTGTCCTAGACGCCACCTCATTAGAGCGAAATTTCAATCTGGCATTACAAGTATTGGAAATGACGAAAAACGTTGTGATTTGCATTAATTTGATTGATGTGGCGGAAGAGCGCGGCATTCATATAAATGAGCGTTTGCTGACGAATCGGCTGGGAGTTCCTGTAATTAAAATTTCCGCAAGAAATAAAAAAGGGTTCCCAATGCTTTTAGACACAATCGACCGGATTGTGACAGGTGCAATTGAATGTAATCCTATTCAAATCACCTATCCGGATACGATTGAAGAAAAGATTAAACAAATTGAGCCAAAAGTTCGGGGATTAGTTGGAAACCAACTTTCTGCGCGTTGGGTTTCTCTAAGATTACTAGACGGAGATGAGACCTTGCTCAATGAAATTAGTAAACGATTAGTAGCTGAGGGGGTTTAAGGTATGAGTCTTCAAGAGCTATATACAGAAGCACGAAGCTTGTCTACATCAGAAATAAGAGATGAAATAGTCCAACACCTCTATGACCGGAGTCATAAATTATGTCATGAAGGGATTTCTTATACAAAATCAAAACAGGATTCACGGACTGAAAAATTGGATGCGATTTTTACCTCACCTATTTTCGGATTCCCAATAATGATCACCATGCTTGGTGTGCTTTTCTATATAACTATAGCTGGAGCAAATGTACCTTCTTCCATGTTAGCAGAGTTCTTTGGTTATGTTGAAGGATATATTACTTCATTCTTCCAGTTGATGCATGCCCCTGATTGGCTGCATGGAATCTTGGTGCTTGGTTTATTTCGAGGAACCACCTGGGTCATTAGTGTAATGCTGCCGCCAATGGCAATCTTCTTCCCAACCTTTGCTCTGCTTGAGAATTATGGGTATTTACCACGTGTTGCCTTTAATATGGATCGATTGTTTAAAAGGGTTGGAGCACATGGAAAACAGTCCTTAACAATGGCAATGGGTTTTGGCTGTAATGCAGCCGCTGTAATATCTACAAGAATTATAGAATCTCCTAGGGAGAGAATGCTGGCCATATTGACGAATAACTTTGTCCCATGTAATGGACGTTGGGGAACATTGATTGTTTTAGCTTCATTGTTTATGGCCACTAATTTTACAGGTGGATTAAAATCCCTGGTAACTACGGGAGTTATAGTGGGAATTGTTATGTTTGGAATTATCGTTACGTTTTTTGTCTCATGGGTTTTGTCAAAAACTGCATTAAAGGGAGTACCCACTCATTATACGTTGGAACTACCACCGTACAGAAGGCCAAAGATTTTTGATACCGTCATCCGTTCTTCCCTTACCAAATCGTGGTCTGTTTTAGTCCGTGCGGTAAAAGTAGCAGCTCCAGCAGCAATTCTTACATGGGTGTTTGCCAATATTTATATTGGTGATACTAGTATCTTAATGTATGCTGTGGAATTTTTAGATCCGTTTGGAAAAATGCTTGGACTTGACGGGTATATTATGATGGCATTTATTCTAGGGTTACCAGCAAATGAGATTGTCTTGCCTATTCTTCTCATGGGGTATTTATCAACAGGTTCTTTAACAGAAGTTGATAATCTTACGGACTTAAAGAATATTTTCCTTGACCATGGGTGGACATGGCTTACCGCTTTAAATATGATGTTATTTTCACTCTTACACTATCCGTGTGGAACTACATTACTCAATATTTATAAAGAAACAAAAAGTAAAAAGTGGACTTTCTTGGCATTTCTTATCCCAACTGTTATTGCCATTTTAGTGCCATTCATTATTACTCAAACGGTAAAAATGTTAGGGATTCTATAAAAAGTAAGGAGACACCGGAATTGAATATTCGGGTGTCTTTTTTGCTGCTTTCTATTTTCTTTTTGCGATTTCTTCCGTAACAATGAAAGCCAGGTCATCATTACCAAATAAGGATAATACACCTAATAGTGTTTGATCAGGCACTTCACCTGCTTCTTCCTTTGGTACAGTTAATTCAATGGCTTCTCTCAGAGCTGGATTGGCCGCTTGATTTGGGTAAGCTCTAATGTATAACTCTTCTGGATTAAGATCGTTGTTAATGCACCATTGAGCGAAAACGAGAATCATCATTTTCTCTTCCCCGCGATAATTTTCAATGATTTTTTCTTCTAATTCTTTTTGATTCATTCCAATTCTCCTAACAAATAACTTAATAAGTCAATTATAAAGGATATTTTTTAAAGTTGCAGAGGTTTTCATAGAGTAATTTCTATTGTTTTATGCAATACTGTTTGAAGGTAGAAATTTAATATTAGGGGGTAATTCATTTATGAGTAAAATCGAAATTGGTGAAATCTTTACGATTAGTGATGAGAATAATGACGAACAAGAAGTAGAAGTTCTAGGAGTAATGACTATAGAAGGTTCAGAGTATGTGGCCGTCGCATTTGCAGATGAAGTGAGACAAGAAACGGAAGAGGATATTGATATCTTCTTTTTAAAGGTCGACGAAGACGGCGATTTTACTGCGATTGAAAGTGATGAAGAATTTGATAAAGTTTCAGCTGCTTTTGATGAAATGATGGATGAAGAAGAATAGATGTAATGGAGAGGGTGGGTGTCACTCTCTTTTTTTGTTCTTCAATTTTGTGGAAAAATTATGTATGTATAAATTTTTACTTGGCATACTAACACGGAGAATATTCTACAAAGGGGACATTTGATGTTTATAGAAGAAGGTTCTAAGTATCAAATATCGCAAAATATTAAGGGTTTCTTTAATTCTGCTGAATCAATGACGGTGAAAAGTAACAACGGTATTACCATTCAATTCATTCTCGGTGAAAGTAAGGGTCATGGATCCATGCCTGTTGAACATATGAAATATTTATTAAAAAGGTCAAATTTAACACAAATCCCAAGCAAAAGGACCTTATTGAATACAGATCAAACTGAGGAACAAATTGGATAAGTTTTATTTAGTTGTAAAGAAAGCGTTGCTTGAAAAAGGCAATGCTTTCTTTATGGTAAAATTGGGTATATATATGTCATGATAAGCGGAAAGGATGGGTGCTGTGATATGGAAAGTAAAATTCAAAAGCAAGAAGGTTCACCTATTTCATATATCGATGAAGGAGAAGGACATCCGATCGTACTTCTTCACGGATTTTGCGGAAGCTCTCGTTACTGGGAAGAAGTACTACCAGAATTGTCAAAAAAATATCGAGTAATTGCTCCAGATTTACCCGGCCACGGGCAATCTGATACCATATCTATTGGAACGACAATAGAGGCGATGGCTGAATCGATTAAAGGTATGATTGATGGATTAAAATTAGGGAAGGTAACGATGTTCGGTCATTCCTTGGGTGGGTATATCACTCTTGCTTTTGCTGAGAAGTATACTGACCAATTAAATGGATTTTCTTTAGTACATTCTACGGCATTTCCCGATTCAGATGAGGCAAAAAAGGGGAGGATTGCCAATGTAGATAAAGTGGAGCAACAGGGAATTCACCCTCTTATCGACGGATTAGTACCAAAGCTTTTTTCCCCAGAACATAAGGATGAAAAATATGTTAAAACGGCAAAAGGGATTGGATATGAAACTACATCAGATGGTGCCATTCATGCATTGCAAGCCATGAAAGACAGACCGGACAGAAATTATGTGTTAAAAGAAACAGAGTTACCTGTCCTCTTACTTGCAGGAGAAAAGGATCAAATCATACCCGCTGAAAAGACATTTTCAGTTACAAAACCAAACATTTCTCAATCATTAATAACAGGTGCTGGGCATATGAGTATGTATGAAAATCCTCAAGAATTGATTAGAGTGATGCAGGAGTTTATATCAGAAATTAAATAGATCTCCAATTAAAAAATCCTACTTAACCAACGTATAGGTTTTGTAGGATTTTTTATAATTTTTATAATGGAGCAACACCCATGAACTGACCATTAATAAAAGTGGCCATTACAGGAATTCCATCATTACTATTAAAGGGTACACCTACGATGGTAAGGCCAGTAGGATTATGTTTGTACACTTCAATATTGCTAACACCTAAAAATTTATACCCCTCGCTAATTAATGAAGACTTTGCAACTTTGAAATCTTGACCGCTTAGCAAACGAGCAACAATGATATTTTTTTCAGCTCCCAATATAGGTGTAACGTCGTGGCATGAACAATTCTCTTCGTCAGATGTTGGTTCCGCTGCTTTTGCCGTATTCCCTGTAGTTACAAAGAGGGATAAAGCGATTAAGGCACCAAATAATAATGTTAATAATTTCTTCATCTTTCTGCCTCCTTTTTTAACTCTTTATTTGATTCTTCTTTTTCCGACATATTCCTTCAAAAAACTTGGAAAATTATTCGACAAATGTCATTTTTTATGACAAAATTGTGTCTATCCTTCATTACTTTAAAATAAAAAAGCTGAACCCCCTATAAATGGGATCCAGCTTTACTAATCTTAGTTCGTCTTAACAGTATAATATTTAACAGGTTCTTTTGTGGAAGCCTCTAACACTTCGTAAATGGTTGAAGTTACACTACGATCGCCTTGTGCATCTAAACCAGCTTCCCAAAGCATCATTCCGCCCATATTACGATCTAGTGCTAATTTGGTTTTCTTTTTCATTGTTGCTTCCCCATTAAAATAATAGGTAGTTCCGTTCATATTTACTGTATCCCCATTTGCATTTGCTGGGTTTTGGTTAATTATAGCTCCATATGAAACCTGTTTAATTTTTGGATCTGCAGGCTGTGCATAAAGGGGTACACCTAATACAAGCTTTTCAGTTGGTATTTTGTAAGTTTCGAATAAACGAGTCCAATAGGTTACGATCTTTTCAGTAAACGGAAATGGAGAAAGATTTTCTGCATGATAACCGCCATCCCATTGACCGTCATAAGCCATAATATTGACGTGGTCCACATCTACAAACATAGACGGCTCATACTCTACAAAACCGATTTCTGTAAGAGTTTGTGCATGTATCTTGGAATAAACTGCAACTGAAAGTTCCTTATTCTTTGCATGTAACTGAGTACTTAATTCCTTTGTAAATGCAGCAAGATTTTGGGCATCTGCTTTAGAGCGAGGATGTTCAAAATCGATATCAATCCCATCAAGTTTTTCTCGATCTGCTATTCCAGTAAGCTCATTAACTAACCTTGTTCGGCTTGTGGGGTTAGAAATGGCTGGTTTAAAGTAATCGTAGGATTCGCCGCCTTTCATGTGAAACCACCCACCTATGGCCAACATCACTTTTGTATCATGTTTTTTTGCATTCGTAACAGTTGCTCGGAGATTACGAAGTGCAGTGTCGCCATTAAGCAATAACTCTCCATCCTTTGTAGGATGGGCAAATGAGAAAATTACATGTGTTAACTTGGAATAATCTACGATATTTGGATCACGATAATCCTGAACATAACCAATCAGTACTTTAGATGATGTTTTTTTCACTTTTGGTAATTTCTTTGTCTGTGGTTTAAGCGTAGATTTTGTTACCTTTTGTATATTCATAGATTCTGAATGTTCATTGTTAGTAGAGAAAAATACCCCTGTTAAAATTCCTCCAATGAAGGTAATTGCTATTACCAGCACAAGGAGGAGATAATTTTTTTTCATTAATTGGTTTCCTCCTCAGTTTTTCTTCCATGAAAATTGTATCAGAAAAATGACAGTCAAACCGTTGGTAATATCCACCTATCATGCTGAAGAAACATCACAGTTGATCAAAAAAATTTGAAATACACTTTGATTTTTTGATATAGTAATAAGGTTAATGTTATCTATACGTATTTTGAGATACGTTTATTTATAAGAAAGTGCAAGGTGGTAAACATGATTCAAGAATATAGAGTATTATTATATTATAAATATGTTCAAATAGAGAATGCTGAAGAAACGGCGAATGAACATCGTCAATTCTGTAATGATTTAGGCTTAAAAGGCCGGATTATTATTGCTGCAGAAGGAATAAACGGAACGGTTTCTGGAACGATTGAACAGACGGATGCATATATGCAATACATGGAGGCGCACCCTCTATTCTCTGGGACAATTTTCAAAATTGACGAAGCATCGGAACATGCCTTTAAGAAAATGAAGGTCCGTTTTAGAAATGAATTAGTTACATTACGTTTAGAGGATGATATCAATCCCCATGTACTAACTGGCAAGCATTTGAAGCCAAAGGAATTTTTTGAACAAATGCAAAAAGAAGATACAGTGGTTATCGATGCTAGGAATGACTATGAATATGATTTAGGACATTTCCGTGGTGCTGTAAGACCGGATATCTTAAACTTCCGTGATTTACCTCAATGGATTCGAGAGAATAAGGAGCAGTTTGAAGGAAAAAAAATCCTTACTTATTGTACTGGTGGGATTCGTTGTGAAAAATTCTCAGGGTGGATGCTTCAAGAAGGTTTTGAAGACGTGTCACAGCTTGATGGTGGGATCGTAACTTATGGTAAAGACCCTGAGGTAAAAGGTGAACTATGGGATGGAAAACTTTATGTGTTTGATGAGCGGATTAGTGTCCCAGTTAACCAAAAAGAGCATGTAGTGGTAGGAAAAGATTACTACACTGGAGAGCCGTGTGAACGCTATGTCAACTGTGCAAATCCAGAGTGTAACAGAAAGATTTTATGTTCAGCGGAAAACGAGCACAAACATTTACGTAGCTGTTCACATGAATGCAGAGTGCACCCAAGGAACCGTTATGTTGCTCAGCATGGATTAAGCGAAGAAGAAGTAAATGAAAGATTAATGGCTCTTAAGTCGTAAATAATCTTTGGTAGCAGGTCAAATAGATGACCTGCTTTTTGTTTGCTTAAAGTTTCAGCAAAAAATGGGATAATTAGATAGATATGGTATATAATTGTGAAAATGATTTTTGAGGGGGAGTTTTAGTTGCCAACATATACAAACCGCAACGAAATACCTGTATATGAAAAATGGAATTTAGCCGATATTTATACAAGTATAAGTAAATGGGAAGAAGATTATCAATTAATTGAAAAACTAGCGGTACAATTAAAGGGATATGACGAAAATATTCAAGATGGCACCAGCTTATATCAGTATCTTCAGCAAAGAGAAGTCTTATCGTTTCATTTAAATAAGGTATATGCCTATGCCATGTTATTAGTGGATGAAAACACAAGAGATACACATGCCCAAACGCTATTAGAGCGAGCAAAACAGCTAAGTGTAAAGGTTAGTTCATCCACCTCTTTCTTTATGCCTTATTTGTTAAGTTTAGATGAGCCAACTTTAAAAAGATACATCGATGAAGAACAAAAGCTCGATTACTTTGCTGAGGATTTATGGGAATCGTTTCGCTATAAAAAACATGTGCTTAGTAAGGAGAAGGAAGAACTCCTATCACAATTAGGAGAGGCATTATCTGTTCCCAGTCACACTTTCGGCATGATTAACAACGCTGATATTAAGTTTGGTGAAGTGACAAATGACCAAGGGGAACAGGTGGAGTTAACCAGAGGGATGTATGCGAAGCTTATAGAGGATGAAAATCGCGAGAAACGTAAAGAAGCTTACAAAGCCTATTATAGGCCCTACTTACAGTTAAAAAACTCTATTGCTTCCACGTTATCTGCAGCCATCAAAAATAATGTTACGTTAGCAAAAATTCGCCAGTATCCATCTGCGCTTGAAAAAGCCCTATTTGGAGACAAAGTTCCGAGGGAAGTATATGAGAATTTAATTCAAACGACGAAAAAGAATATTGCTCCACTTCATCGATATACACACATTCGGAAGGTTAAGTTAAAGTTACAGGAAATTCGGCAATATGATATGAGTGTGCCCCTCGTTAGTGGTGTAAAGCAAGAGATTTCTTATGAGGAAGCTTATGAGACCATGTGTAAAGCACTGGCTCCATTGGGGCAGGAATACATCGAAATTCTTAAGGAGTTTAAGGATCGTCGTTATCTTGATGTGAGGGAAAATCCAGGTAAACGTTCAGGTGCTTACAATTTAGGAGTTTATGGAGTGCATCCGTTCATCCTTTTAAATCATCAGGATGATTTGGACAGTTTATTTACCTTAGTTCATGAATGTGGTCACGGTGTACACAGCAGACTAAGTTCCGAGCATCAGCCCCAAATAACAGCTAGGTATAGTATTTTTGTTGCCGAAGTTGCATCTACAGTTAATGAAGTACTTTTAATCAATTATTTACTAAATCAAGAGAAGGATACTAACGTTCGCAACCATTTACTCAATCATTTTATCGATCAATTCAAGGGTACTTTTTTTACTCAAGTGATGTTTGCAGAATTTGAATTAATAACACATGAACTGGCAGAAAAAGGGATCCCTTTAAATGTAGAAGTATTTAATCAAACCTATGAAAAATTGTTTAGAGAATACAATGGTGACGAAATAGTCTTTGATGACGAAGTGAAATTTGGCTGGTCTAGAATTCCGCATTTTTATCGACCGTTTTATGTTTACAAATATGCAACCGGGTTCGCATCAGCCATTCATTTGGCAACGAAGATTCTTGACGGGGATCAAGATACACTCGGTTCCTATTTAGAATTTTTAAAGAGTGGCAGTTCCGATTATCCATTAGAATTAT
This sequence comes from Bacillus sp. (in: firmicutes), assembly GCA_039832695.1. Lineage (GTDB taxonomy): Bacteria > Bacillota > Bacilli > Bacillales > Cytobacillaceae > Neobacillus. Next base: position 166,118 of record JBDOMM010000024.1, on the reverse strand, counting down.
TAAAGAAGACAGGTGTTGATTTAACAACACCTAACCCAATTGAAAATACACTAAAGAAATTCGAAGAGTTAGTGGAGGAGTTTTCGAACCTCTAAGAACTCACCTGAAAAAACCGGAATTTATCCTAATGGATGGGTTCACGGTTTTTTTTTAATAGAGTATTGTAAGAATTTGTTATAGAATTAAGAATGTTAGAAAAAATAAAAGGGGTTAATTGCATTTATGGACAAAAAAACAGATAGAAAAGAGCCACAAAGCAGATCTCAGCGGCATCGGATGCCAAGGACAAGAAGCAGCCGCAGCATTCTTACACTGATTGCATTAATTCTACTTATTGCGGGAGGAATATATTTTACATTCGGGTTAAAATCAGAAAATGCCTCAACTAAAGTAGAAAAAAATGATGGATTACATAAGGAGCAGGTCGTAAAAACTACAGCGAAACAGGAAACCAAACAAGATGTTAAGAAGGAAGGAACAAAAACTACTGTTCTGGAACCTGTTACAGAAACAAGCATAAAAATTAGCGCAGCCGGCGATTTTACGCTTGGAACGGATGAAACCTTTAATTACAGTGACTCCTTTGTTAACACAGCTACAGTAAATGGTCTTCCCTATTTTGTCAAAGGATTAAATGATATTTTTAAGGACGACGATTTCACCACTGTTAACTTAGAAACAACCTTAACAAATGCTACCCAAAAGGCACAAAAGACCTTCCGATTTAAAGGAGATCCAACCTACGCCCAAATTTTAAAGCTTGGGGGAATTGAGGCTGTCAATCTCGCAAACAATCATATCCATGATTATCTAGAGAAAGGGTATACCGATACAATTAGTACACTGAAAAATCAACAAATTGGTTATTTTGGCTATGACCATCAGTTTATCACCACAGTGAAAGGTGTGAAAATTGGTGCCTTAGGGTATGAAGGATGGAATGATACAGCTGAAGTTCGTAATCGAACGGCTCAGGATATTAAAAATCTAAGAAATCAAGGGGCACAGATTATTCTTGTCCATTATCACTGGGGCAATGAGGGGCATTACGTACCAGAAGGTTCTCAAAAAACATTAGCTCATTTTACCATTGATAGTGGAGCCGATTTAGTATTGGGGCATCACCCACATGTTGTCCAAGGGATTGAAGAATACAAAGAGAAGTTTATTGTCTATAGTCTTGGTAATTTCATGTTTGGAGGAAATAGAAACCCAAGAGATAAAGATACATTTGTTTTCCAACAAACCTTCCATTTGAAAAATGGAGTACTAACTGATCAAAAGGAAATTAACGTCGTGCCGTTCTCCATTTCATCGGTTTCTTCAAGGAATAACTATCAGCCTACGCTTTTAACGGGAGCAGAGCATGACCGAGTTAAGAAGAAAATCATTGATGCTTCAAATAAAATTAATGGTTCGGATTGGTTAGTCTACGAGAATAAAGACCAGGTGGCAAAAAATGAATAAAAAAGACTTATAGTTTATTAGAATAATGTTAAAATAGAACGGTAAATAAATCCATATTTACCAATTATAAAAGGAGGTTATACATGGATACGAAGTTTAGTAAGCCAAAAGGATTTGGTGAAATCCTTGATCATACTTTCACCTTAAGTAAAAGTCATTTTAAAGATTTTTTCCGTATTTTATTATTCATGATGGGCCCGTTATATTTACTTCAAGCTATTATACAGCTCGTTTCCGGAACTAGTTTTTTTAGAGAGGTTGGAACGGGTAATGTATGGTATGAACAAATGCTTTCTAGTTTTGAAGAATCAGGTACATTTGACTCTAGCACCCTGGGGGCAGACATCGGAGTGGTATTGGTAGGCCTCTTTAGTCTCATATTAGGTCCTGTTGCTGAAGCAGCTATCCTACTAGCTATCGACCATGTACGTAGGAAAGAAGAATATACTGTTGGTTCAGTCATTAAACAGGCCTTTTCAAGATTTTGGCCAATGATAGGAAGCAGTTTTTTATTTGGTTTAATCGTGTTTGCGATTATATTAATACCAATTTTATTAATTACTTTAACAGTGGTTATAGGTATTGATATTCATCCAGTATTGGCTATCCTGGGAGCTATCCTATTATTCTTGGGATTTGCAGTTGTTGTAGGCCTTTTACTGACACGTTGGAGTTTTTATTTTGGTTCAGTAGTTTTAGATAAAGAATCACCTGGTATGGGAAGAAGCTGGAGACTTACTAGAAAGAGGACATGGGTGTTAGTGGGACTATACCTTGTATTTTATTTAATTATTTCAAGTATAAGTTTCGCTGTTCAAATGACGTTTGGAATCTTTTTAGGTAACAGTGTTCTTTTGTCTATTATTTCAAACATAGCTACCTTATTTACAACAATGATTTTTTCAGTTGGTTATGGTGTTATGTATTTAGATTTGAAGCTTAGAAATGATGCGGATGATTTAAGAGACATGATAGATAATTATGACCTGGTAAAGTAAATACTTAAGTAAGCTAGGTGATGAAAATGCTTGATCCAAGCAAAGCACGAGATACACTGAAAGAAATATTAAATCGTAAAGAATATAAAGTCTACAAAAACAGTTCTAAAGGGTTTCTTGAAACATGGTGGGAAAAAGCAAAGGAATGGGTTGCAAACCAATTGTCTAAGCTTTTTCCTTCCATGGAATCAGCTAGCAACGCCTCAGGGCCAGTTCTTATCGCTATAATTACTTTGATTGTCTTAATTTTTTTCACTTTGGCTTTTTTTATGGTACGAACCAGCAGACGTAACCGACTGTTTCGGGAAAAAAAGCCGTTACAATCACGAAAGGAAATGAATTGGACGTATCCAAAACATTTATTAGAAGCGAAAAAACAGGAAGAAGCTGGAGAATACTCGCTAGCAACCCGTCATGTATTTTTAGCCTTACTTTTATTTCTTCATGAAAAAGAATGGCTAGAGGCAAGGATATGGAAAACAAATTGGGAGTATTATGAAGAACTCCGTAAAGTTCATCAACAACGCGCGGAACAATTTTTTCATCTTGCCGCTTTTTTTGATGAGGTTAGCTATGGAGAGAGACATGTGAATAGCGAGGAATATAATAAGTTTTCGATAGAAGTGAACAGATGGCTGGCAGACCAGGAAGTTGTTCACCTTGGTGAGAGGGGGTAGAGATCACTTGAAAAAACTTCAATCTTCAACTCGTTCATGGATTTGGCTAATTGTTTTACTCTTCGTATTTATTCTCATAAGTTTTTTCATCTATTCGCAAAAGCCGAAGAGTTATCCAAGTTATGTTTCTGACTCTCCTGCCCCTTCTGGAGTTAAAGCCTTTTATACATATATGAAAAATGAAATGGATGGGAAAGTGTGGTCCTATTCTCCTGACATACTTACAAAAGGAAACCATAATCAAATCCTTGTCATTGTGGAACCGTTTTTTACTCCTGATCAAAAGGAAACTCAAGCTTATATTGATTTTATGAAGGCTGGTAATACCATATTGCTATTAAAAGACAATCCTTTGGGAATGTTTGATTTAAAAACAGGTCCATATGAAGATTCTCCTGCCACCGATAAAGATGTAATGGAAGTTAAGGACCAAAATCAAGTCTCCTATAAGGCTGAGATTACCTCTGCTATCCGTTTCATTCCAACAGATAATGATCAAATATTATTGAGGGATGCCGCTGGTTCGGTAGCTTTAAAACGACCTTATGGGAAAGGACAGCTAGTAGTGGCTATTTCTCCTGATTGGATCACAAACGACAAGCTTTTAGTCCATGATCATTTGCCACTAATTTTAAAACTCGTAAATGAAGCTAATCCAGAAAGCATTTTAATTGATGAATATCTTCATACGGGGAAGAGCAAATTGGCTCAGTTCATGGTATACCCGAAGTGGTTTTTACTGCTTCTTTTCCAGGGACTTCTTTTAATCATTTTATGGCTTTGGTACAAAGGGAAACGATTTGGACCTTTATTTACCCCGAGAGAAGATTCGATTCGTTTTAGTGACGAAGGAATCCAAGCGTTAACAGCTTGGTATATCCGCGGGAAAAGATACCAAGATTCTATAAGAATTCAGGCGGACTACGTGAAACAAATGCTTCAAGAACATTGGCATATTCCTTATAGCACGGAATGGAAGGATTTCATGGGTGTCTTGGAGAAGAAATGGAAGCAAATGAGCAGGAGTGAGATTCATTCCTTCATAAATGGTTTAGAAAGTTTACTTGTAAAAGAAAAGATTAGTAAGCAGGAATACTTGCTATGGTCTAGAAAGCTTGAGCGATTGAGGAAAGAGGTGGATGAAGGATGAAAACAGAATTAACTTCCTTCTTAGATAAATATGAGGAACGTATATTAGGACAAAGTCTAAATCTTAGGCTCTTATTATCAGCAGTTTTAGCTGGAGGACATGTCTTGCTTGAGGGTGTTCCGGGTACCGGAAAAACGCAAATGGTGAGAACACTGGCTACCCTTCTTGGAGGAGACTTTAGTCGGATCCAATTTACGCCTGATCTACTACCAAGCGATATTACTGGAAGCACCATCTACAATATGAAAGAGAGTTCCTTTCAAACACTAAAGGGGCCTATTTTCACAAATATACTCCTAGCAGATGAAATTAATCGGACTCCAGCTAAGACACAAGCTGCTCTTTTAGAGGCGATGGAGGAAAAACAGGTTACAATCCAAGGAGAAACCTATCCGCTGCCAGACGTATTTTTTGTTGTAGCGACACAAAACCCAATAGAATTTGAAGGAACATATCCACTTCCTGAAGCACAGCAGGACCGGTTCCTTTTTAAACTGAAAATAGATTTCCCTTCATTCGACGAGGAAAAGAAGGTATTACTACAAGTTATTGAAAACCAGTTTATTCAACAAAGTTCGACTTCCATTCTAGATTTAAATACGTTTTTAGCAATTAGACAGGAAATTGAGCGTGTCACACTGGGGGAAGGTGTTTTGGATTATATCATGCAGATCGTCCGGAGGTCGCGTGAATCAGAAGCAATTCGCTTTGGAGCAAGCACTAGAGCAGGAATTTCCATTGGGAAAGCAGCACAAGCTTGGGCATACATCCACGGTCGTAATTATGTAACCCCTGATGATATTAAAATGGTTGCTAAACCAGCTTTAAGACACCGAATTCAGTTATCTCCTCATGTGGAATTGGAGGGAGCAACCGTTGACCAAATCATTGAAGAGCTTGTGGGGTCGGTTTCTGTTCCTAGATAGAGGGATACTGCCTACTAAACGTTTAATGTTAGTTTTCTTGACTCTATCGATTCTTTTAGTAATTGGAACGATATTGGAAGTCTCATGGATGTATCTCGTTTCAATCGATGTTATTTTATTTTTAGCAAGTTTGGTGGATTTGCTTTTATCTCCGAAAAAGAATCAAATTAGCATCAAACGATCCATTCCTAATGAAATGGAAAGAGGTTTAAACTGTAATGTAGACGTGGGAGTAACCAATCTATCATACCGCTCATTATCTTATCGAATGATTGATGGACTTCCACAGCCTTTTACCGCGTCGTTCCCAATCTTTGGTGAGATTCCAAGTAATACGACAGTAAAGATAACATATGAAACAATCCCTAAAATCAGAGGGAAATACGACATCAATAAACTATATTTCCGCTATACAAGCTTTCTAGGATTATGGGAAAAACAAGTTACGCTAGTCATTGAAGATTCCGTAAAAGTGATTCCTGATTTAACGGAGACCAAGCAATATTTGGCCAATGCGCAAAGGTTTTTGGTAAATGAAGGCTTACATATCCGAAAACACCGAAGTGGTGTGGGGGACTTTTCAAAAATAAGAAATTATGTAGTAGGTGATGACCCTCGAAAAATTAATTGGCGTCAAACTGCGAAACTTCAAGAAGTTATGACCAATGAGTATGAACCGGAGCATGGTAAATATATTACTATTTTAATTGATTGTGGACGCATGATGGGTGCAGAACTAAAGAAAGGGAATCGGCTGGAAAAATCATTAGAAGCAGCGATAACAGTTACAGCTGCAGCCTTACAAAAAGGTGATTATGTTTCTGTTTTAGCTTTTTCAAAGGAAATAAAGGTATTTGTCCCTCCTGCCAAAGGTATGGCTCATTTGCAGACCATTCTAAAGGCGATTTATGATGTAAAAGTCGATGCGTCTGAATCGAATTACGGCGCAGTCCTACAGTACTTAGAGTCTGTACAAAAGAAAAGGAGTCTCCTTCTTCTTTTTAGTGATGTTCGAACCTTTCTTCATGAAGAGGGAGCTCTCACTTACTTAATGCGTCTTAGACAACGCCACTTGTTTTTGATGATTGGTATTGAGGATGAAACTCTATTAAAAAGAAGGAGTGAGGAACCAAGAGATGTTAGGTCTGCAATGGTAAAGAGTATCGCACAGCAGCAGTTACTTTTTAAAAAACGTGAGAAAATCAAGTGGGAAAAACAGGGCCTGCAAATGATTGAGGCCCCTGAAGAAAAATTAGCGATTACAGCTGTATCTCACTATATCGATATTATGAATCAAAACCTTTTGTAGGCTGATTCTTGACATGCAATAGTTTACCAATAAGAACATAAAGAAGTAAGCCAATTACTGTTAAGAAAGCCACGATGTACTTTGCTTCTAATGAGATAGCTGCAGGCGTGATAAAACCTTCGATGATTCCTGCGATCACAAATAAAGGAATTGTCCCTAAAAGTAGTTGAACGGAACGTTTCGCTTGTTGCTTAAGTTGAAAGGCTCTAGAAAAATGTCCTGGAACAAAGAGCTTATAGCCCATTAAAAGTCCTGCCCCACCAGCAATAAAAATGGCTGTAAGCTCGATCATTCCGTGTGGGACAATGTAAGCCCAAAAATCATAGGATTTATTGTGATGCCAAAACAGGGCGGCTAGCGATCCGATGATGATTCCATTATAGACAAGCAAATAAACAGTCAACAGTCCAAATGTGATTCCCCCTGCGAAAGCTAAAATGGCTACCTTAATGTTATTCGTCATAATACTTGCTGACATAAGTGAGGAATCGACCGCACTATGTCCTTTTCCAAGCTGTTCTGGATCCACTCCTTGGGCAATTTCAGCAGGAAGAATTGAATAAATATGTAATGGATCATTGACAACTGATAGAAAACTTCCTATGGCGCCTATCATAAAAAGAATCATAGCAGCAAGAACAAACTTCCATTGTTCTACTAATAGACCAATAAACTTGGTACTGAAAAAATATCGAATTTGCTTAAAGCTTGATACTTGGTCCTTATACATAAGATTATGAGATTTTGCTACAAGTCCATTTAGATAAAAGGTTACTTCATCATTTGGAAAGTATGTTTGGCTATAGGAAAGATTTTGGGCTGCTTTTTGGTGCAGTCTATAAAATTGTGTAATCATATCACCAGTTATTCTGTTTCTGCTTTTATTGATCGTGGTGACCAATTGCTCAAGTTGTTTCCATTCCTCACGATGCTTTTTAACAAACTGCTTAACATTCATAATTTTGACACCTTCTTGGTTTGGCTTTAATAAATAGTTATATTATTCTTTCTTATTCTCCTAATTATAGTAATTTTGTTAGTAAATTGAAACAGATATTAAGAAATTCTACACTGAGATGAGGGACTCCTGTTGAATCGAGATCATTTAGATATAAAAACACCCGAATACGTATCACTTCAGTTTCAACTTGCTGGGTTAGGAAGCAGGGCAGCCGCCTTTATAATTGATCAATTGTTATTAATGATTGGAAATGCCATTATTTTAGTTATTCTCTTTGTGGTCATGAAAGGATTAGATTCCACGCCGCTTTTTATGCTTGAGAATACACTTCCTATTGCGATTGCCATTTTACTCCTGTTTGTCCTTAATTGGGGCTATTTTTTTGCTTTTGAATTTTTTTCTGGTGGAAGAACGATTGGTAAAAAAATTGTAGGAATACGAGTGATTCAAGATAATGGCCACAGTATTACCTGGCTCTCAAGCTTTATTCGTAACCTCATGCGGATTGTTGATTCATTGCCAGCCAGTTATTTTCTAGGGATTATCATGATCTTTTTTCATCCCGCTCATAAAAGACTTGGAGATCTTGTAGCTGGAACCATGGTTGTTCATGAGAGGAAAACAAAACGGAATAAAAAGCTTTCAGCGATGGAGAGGGAAATACAAGCCAGAGGTATAACAGTAAATGATCTCTTCATAGATGATTGGACAATGAAATCTCTAGGGATGAAGGAATGGAAACTAGTCAAAACATATGCCCAACGTTTCCCGCAATTATCATTAGAGGACAGACGTGAGATTACCAAAAAGATAGTAGAAATTTTATCAGGTAAAGTCAAACTTGAAATCGAAGAGAAATCTGAGGAGGAATTAGAGAATATGATTCTCTCACTTTATCTTATCCTTAAAGAGGAGTGGGAATTTGAAATGTAAAGAAAAAGAAAACCTCAGCAAGATATGCTGAGGTTTTCTTTTTCTTTTTTTTATTAAGATTCAGTTGCTCCATTGCCTTGAAATCCTGCTTGTTGTTCCTTTTCACTTAACAATTCTTTATCTTTTTTAATCCGACCCTTACCTACAGATAATGCAACGAGTATACCAAGGGCAATAAAAATGAGACCTGTTAAGAATACAGTGGTAAAGGATTCTGACCATGCAGTTTCAATTCCATGAATAACAATCTTTTGAATATCACTTGGTAATTGTAAAAGACTTGGATTAATTAGTAATCCGAACAATACATCTGTTTTTTCAGAAAGTTTATTTAAAGCAGCCTGTGCGATTGGATTATTGGCGTGTTCGGCTGATTCAACCATCTTTGTTCCTAATGAATGGTTCATGACCGAATTCAAGATGGTAATTCCAATGGTACCACCAATAGAACGGAAGAAGGTTGAGGCTGAGGTAACCGTTCCAAGCTGTGACTTAGGAAATTCATTCTGAATAGCAATCATTAATGTTGGCATAACGAGACCCATTCCTAAGCCTAAAACCACCATATACGCATAGGCTGTGAACTCGCTTGAATCGAGACCCATTGTACTCATTAGAAAGAAGCCTGCAGAAGCAAGTAACATACCTGCTGTTAGTACTGTACGGAACGTGAATCTTAGCAACAATTGTCCACCGATAATACTTGCAACGATCATAGCAATCATCATAGGTGTCATAGTGGAACCTGCTTGTGTTGGAGAAACTCCTAAAATCCCCTGCATAAACATTGGGACGAACATGATAGCGCCAAACATACCTAGACCTAATAAGAATCCAAGTCCATTCATTGTGGCGAAAATTCGGTTCTTAAATAAAGATAGGTCAAGAATTGGTTCCTCTGCCTTATTCTCAATAAAGCCAAAGAGAATAAACAGAATAAGGCTTCCACCAAAAATTAAGTAGGATTTCGTAGACATCCATTCAAATTTATCACCGCCAAAGGTAAGACCGAGCAGCAATAATACAATTGCAGGTATTAAGGTAACGATGCCTAAGTAATCAATACTTACTTTATCTTTTTTCTCAACCATTTCATGCTTTAGACCAGCAAAAATTAATAAAGCTGACATTAATCCAAACGGAACATTGATAAGGAAAATCCAGTGCCAACTAATATGGTCGACAATTAGTCCTCCTAAAAATGGTCCAATAACAGAACTTAATCCAAAAAGGCCACCAAAGATCCCTTGCCATTTGGCACGTTGTTCCGCTGTGAAAATATCACCAATAATGGTTTGTGAAAGCGGCATAATCATCCCGCCGCCAATACCTTGAAGTCCTCTATAAAGGACTAATTGTTCCATAGATGTGGCTGTCGCACATAAACCAGAACCAATAATGAAGATAATAGTACCTAATAAATAGAGGAAACGTCTGCCATAAAGATCTGATAATTTACCGACAACAGGGACAATGGTTGTCGAAGTAATCATGTAAGCTGTGGTAACCCAGGCAAAGATTTTAAATCCATTTAGTTCTGCAATAATTGTAGGCATAGCCGTCCCTACGATCGTTTGTTCGAGTGCACTAAAAAACATACCTATAATAAGACCTGTTAAGACTAATCGAGTATTAATCGTTTTTTGTTGTATTTCCATCAAATTTCTCCATTCTAGCTATATTTTTTTATTCGAAAAAAGACTGACCTCTCAGTCAGAAATTATAACTGCGAATGTCTGATTGGTCAATAACATATATTTTTATGGTTTTGTCCCACCTGATTAAAGGTTGTAAAACGAGGAGATTACTTTCACATAAACTTTAAATTCTTCTGTATCATTAAAGTTTGATAGCATACCTTTTATTACTGGTTTTCTTGGATTCTCTTTCTTCATTTCCTCTTCCAATACATCAAGTGAGATTTCTAGTGACTCCTTATTTTCCACTTGATTTAATTCATTTCTCATTTTTTGTACGATCTCACTTATATCTGTACTTCCGAAGAGATCCATGGACTTTTGCATTACCTTTTCTAATTTTTCCTCTGAAATAAATGGTTTTTCGTCTGTAATGTCCTTTACAATGCTATCCATTCGCCGCATTAAGAATTGTGTTAGACCTTCAATTTCTAATTCCGCAGGTTCGAAAATAACTAACCTCATATACGAATGGAACAATCCCTCTAATATCATGGTAAGATCTGTTGAATATGGTTCAATATTTTTCCCATAGACCTTTACTAATCCATTTCGATAAAGTTGATGTGTCTCGAAATGTTTTTTAAATAACAGCTTTTTAATTTCATCATTTCGTGGAATAGCTTGTTCTTTTGAAAGCATGATAAAAAATTCCTTATGGCCCATGAAAGTACCTAAAATGGAGGATAGCTGATTGCAAAACTTTTCCCGTGGTGACAAATCAGAGTGTTCGAACTTCAGAATGTTAGAATGGACTGTCTCAAAAATAAATTCTAGGATGGCCAATAATAACTCATCTTTTGACTTAAAGTGTAGATAAAAGGCTCCTTTAGAAATGCCGCTATCTGTTGAAATCTCCTGAATCGATGTAGAGGAGTATCCTTTGGTAGCAAAAAGTTTCATTCCCGATTCAATGATTATTTTTTCTTTTTCGTTCACTATAAACCCTCCATAAAAACCACATAATAAATATATTAGTAATACTAATTTCTTGACTTATGACTGTCTGGTCAGTAAGATTGATTTTGTTTGATATAGTCAAATGCTAGTTGAAATTATTTTACTTGTCAATAACTAAACAAAAAGGAGATACATATGAAGAAAGTCATCCAATTTTCATTAAAAAATAAGTTTGCAGTATGGCTGTTGACCATTATTGTGACTGTAGCCGGATTATATTCAGGTATGAACATGAAACTAGAAACCATCCCGAATATTAATACACCCCTTGTTACGGTACTGACCATCTATCCAGGCTCTACCCCGCAGCAGGTAGCTGAGAAAATAACAGAACCCATTGAAAGTAGAGTGAAGAATTTAGATGGAGTTTCAGTGGTAAGTTCTTCTTCTTTTCAAAATGCTTCTTCCATTCAAATTGAATACAATTTCGATAAAGATATGGAAAAAGCCCAAAACGAAGTAAAAGAAGCACTAAATGATCTTACTTTACCAGATGGTGTACAAGCACCAAAAGTATCACGTTTAAGCTTTTCATCGATACCAGTCATGTCGTTAAGTATTTCAAATAAAAAGCAAACATTAGCTGAATTAACTGACACGGTAGAAAAGAAGATCGTTCCTGAATTGAAGGGAATTGATGGAGTCGGTTCGGTTCAAATCTCAGGTCAGCAAATTGATGAAGTTCAATTAAGATTTGACCAGGATAAATTAAAACAATTTGGATTACAGGAAGATACTATTCGTAATTTAATTAAAGCCTCTGATATTACTTTTCCAATCGGCTTGTACACTTTCAAGGATACGCAAAAGTCAGTAGTTGTTGATGGAAATATTCATACGCTTGAAGAGTTAAAGTCATTAAAAATACCAGTGATTCCAACTTCAGCTGGACAACAGCAAGGGATGACGGGAAATACCTCCCCTACACAAGGGAAACAGCAAAACCCAACTGGGGTACCATCCATGCAAGGGCAAAATACCCCAACACAGGCTGGTATTCCAACAATTGAATTAAGGGATATCGCTTCGGTTGAAGTGGTTGGTAAAGCAGAGTCCATATCTAAAACCAACGGCAGGGAATCCATTGGATTACAAATTGTAAGTGCACAGGATGCCAATACAGTCGATGTTGTTAACACGGTAAAAGACCAACTAAGTGAGTTAGAGAAAAAGATTGATGGCTTAAAGGTTACCCCAATATTTGATCAGGGGAAACCAATAGAAGAATCTGTTTCAACAATGTTGGATAAAGCTATATTTGGTGCTATTTTTGCCATGATTATCATTTTGCTTTTCTTAAGAAACTTCCGAACTACAATTATCTCAGTAGTATCTATTCCGCTATCACTACTTATTGCTGTATTACTGTTAAAACAAATGGACATCACACTTAATATGATGACGCTTGGTGCCATGACCGTTGCAATTGGTCGCGTAATTGACGACTCCATCGTTGTTATTGAAAATATTTTTAGAAGAATGTCATTACAAAATGAAAAGTTAACAGGTAAAGAACTGATTGTAGAAGCGACAAGAGAAATGTTTATTCCAATTATGTCTTCTACTATTGTTACTATTGCCGTTTTCCTTCCATTAGGGTTAGTGAAGGGACCAATTGGGGAAATGTTTTTACCATTTGCGTTAACAATCGTTTTCTCATTACTCGCTTCCCTATTAGTAGCGATAACCGTCGTTCCTATGATGGCTCATTCTCTCTTTAAGAAAGGTGTTACCTCAAAACATATTCACGAGGAAGAGAAGCCCAATAAATTAGCTTATGGTTATAGAAAGGTCTTGAAATGGGCGTTAAATCATAAAGTAATCACTTCTGGTCTGGCAATATTGATGTTAGTGGGAAGTTTGTTCCTTGTTCCTGTAATTGGAGTGAGCTTTTTACCTTCAGATGAACAGAAAATGATTGTGGCAACATACAAGCCTGCTCCAGGACAAACAATCGAAGAAGTAGAGCGAATTGCCACAGAAGCAAATGAATTTCTAAGTAAAAGAAAGAACGTAAAAGATATTCAGTTTTCTGTTGGCGGAGAAAATCCCATGAATCCTGGTGAAAGTAATTCTGCCATGTTTTTCGTTGGTTACGATAAAGACACGAAGAATTTTGACAAAGAGACAGAAAATGTTATTAAGGCACTAAAGGATAGAAACGATAAAGGTGAATGGGGTAAACAGGACTTTTCTGGTATGGGTTCGAGTAACCAACTGGCACTCAATGTTTATGGTGATACGATCGATGACATTAAGCCTATTGTCAACCGAATTGAAAAGATCATGAAGGACAATAACTCACTTACCAACGTAAAAACAGGTATTTCTGCTACGTATGATGAATATACGCTAGTTGCTAATCAAGAAAAGCTTAGCAAACTTGGTCTGACTGCAGCCCAAATTGGCATGGAGCTTTCTGGGAATGGGCAACGTCAAGTCCTAACAACTATTAAAAAAGATGGTAAGGAAATGAATGTCTATGTTGATGTAGAACAGAAGGGTTATTCCGATATTCATGAACTTACTGATAAGACACTTACTTCACCACTTGGAGTTACTGTACCAATAAAAGATGTTGTTGAAATTAAAAAAGGAAATACGTCAGATACCATTAAAAGAAAAGACGGTCGTATTTATACGAACGTAACAGCAGAAATTAAAACAAAAGACGTAGCAAAAGTATCAGCGGCAGTTCAAAAAGAAGTTGATGAGCTTACTATTCCTGCTAATGTGGATGTATCCATGGGCGGTGTAACGGAAGATATTAATGATTCCTTCAAACAACTTGGTCTTGCAATGCTAGCTGCCATTGCCATCGTTTACTTAGTTCTTGTCATTACATTCGGTGGCGGATTAGCTCCATTTGCTATTTTGTTCTCCTTGCCATTCACAATTATCGGTGGATTGGTAGGATTACTAATTGCTGGGGAGACATTAAGTGTATCAGCATTAATTGGAGCATTGATGTTAATAGGTATCGTAGTAACAAATGCTATTGTCCTCATTGACCGTGTCATTCATAAAGAAAACGAAGGTATGTCCACAAGAGATGCACTTATAGAAGCAGCCGGAACGCGCGTTCGTCCGATCCTTATGACGGCAATTGCTACGATCGGTGCCCTAATTCCTCTTGCTGTTGGTATAGAGGGAAGTGGATTAATCACTAAAGGACTTGGGGTCACTGTAATCGGGGGATTAACAAGCTCGACACTTCTTACCCTGTTAATCGTTCCAATTGTTTATGAAACCTTGATGAAGTTAAAGAGAAAAGGGAAGAAACAGGTAGTAAGACAATCATAATAATAAAACAACTCGGCACTCTAGTAGAGGCCGAGTTGTTTTATTTCATAAATAACTTGATTTTTTTAAGTCCATTTTTGACATTTGGATAGCGGAACGGGATATCAAATAGGGTCGTTTGCTTAAGAACACTTTTATTATGGGAAAACGTATCAAAATTACCTTTCCCGTGATAGGCTCCGATTCCGCTATTTCCAACACCGCCAAATGGAAGGTATGGGGAGGCAAAGTGGTAAACGGTATCGTTCACACATCCACCTCCAAAAGAAACACTGTTTAATACCTCTTGTTGAATGTTATTACTCTCAGTAAAGATATATAGAGCGAGCGGTTTCGGGTGTTGATGTATTCCTTCTATTACGTCATCTAAGTTGCTGTACTCAAGAACGGGAAGGATTGGTCCAAATATTTCGTCTTGCATGATTGTGTCTTCCCAAGAAATATTCGTAAGAACAGTGGGTTCAATTGTAAGTTTATTCTTATTTGATTTTCCACCCATAAATAGTTTTCCATCATCTATAAAGTTGGTTAATCGATCAAAATGCCGTTGACTAACAATACGGGTGAAGTTAGGATTGTTTAGCGGCTGCTGTCCATACAATTCTATAGTCGTCTCTCTGAATTGCTGCAGGAATTGATCTTTTATGTTTTTATGAATATACAAGTAATCAGGTGCAATACATGTCTGACCGGCATTTGTGAATTTTCCCCACGCTATTCGTTTTGCAGCCAGTTTGATATTTGCATCTTCATGTACGATACATGGACTTTTTCCACCAAGTTCTAATGTAACAGGGGTCAGATTCTTTGCTGCTGCTTCCATGATCACCTTACCAACTGGGACACTGCCGGTGAAAAAGATATAATCGAACGATTCACCAAGCAATGCCTGGCTGGTTTCAACACCACCTTGAACAACAGTAATATATTCTTCTGAGAATATTTCACTAATTATTTTTCCAAGCAGCCCAGAGGTTTTGGGTGTTAACTCTGAAGGTTTAATGACAGCACAGTTTCCCGCTGCGATTGCGCCGATTAACGGTGCAATCGCTAATTGAAACGGATAATTCCATGGAGCAATAATTAACGTAACTCCGTAGGGTTCGGAATAAATATAGCTGGCTGAACCAATATGGGTCAGCGGTGTTTTCACTCTTTTAGGCTTCACCCATGATCGTAAGTGTTTGATTGTAAAACGTAATTCTTCAAGAACAAATCCTATTTCAGAAGAATAAGCGTCGAATTCTGATTTATTTAAGTCTGCCTTTAAAGCATCCATTAGGTTATGTTCGTTGTTTTTTATTGCAGTTCGTAACTTTTGAAGTGCTTCAAGACGGAAAGCGAGATCTTTTGTTATTTCCGTTCGAAAGTAAGATTGCTGCTTAGCAACTAGAGAGCTATAGTTTTCCATTTCGTTAACCACCTTGCTTTAATTGACATTTCAGGAGCCCTCGAGATCACGTTATGCCTTAATTAGTCGATAAAGTGTGTTTAAATCTTCTTTGAAAAGTATTTTTGGAACAGGGTAGAGGGGATTGGCTTCTTTAAAAGCTCTTTCCACCATGACAGAAATGTCATTTTCGATAATCCCACTCACTTTTTTAGGAATGGCCAATTTCTCGTTTAGTTCCTTGATGGCATCTATAAATTTACGTGCTTTTTGTTCAATGGTGTCTTCCTGTTGGCTAATTCCAACTAAATCAGCTAGCTCTGAGAGCGGCTGATAGACTGAATCTCCATAATACTCTAATACATAAGGCAAAATAATGGCATTTGCGAGTCCGTGTGGGACAGAATAAAAGCCCCCGAGTGTATGTGCAATTGCATGTACATAACCTACATATGCTCTTGTAAATGCCAACCCGGCCAAGTAAGCGGCTTTTTGCATATTTTTTCGAGCTGTTATATTTGTTCCATTAGAATAGGCTTCAAATAAATTATCAAAAATCAATTTTACAGCCTCAATACTCTGCTGTTTTGTTTCCTTCGTGTTCCCTTTCCCTATATAAGCTTCAACCGCATGTGTCAACGCATCAATGCCCGTTGTTGCAGTAATACGCGGAGGGAGGTTAATAGTTAGAATAGGATCTAACACGGCTACATGCGGGAGAA
Source organism: Bacillus sp. (in: firmicutes) (assembly GCA_039832695.1). Classification (GTDB taxonomy): domain Bacteria; phylum Bacillota; class Bacilli; order Bacillales; family Cytobacillaceae; genus Neobacillus. Next base: position 149,625 of record JBDOMM010000024.1, on the reverse strand, counting down.
GTGATGGATCCATTAAGGCATATTTCTCATGTGTATCACTGTTTGATACAACAGCTGCAATTGTAGCTTCACTGCCGGTTCCTGCCGTTGTAGGAATAGCAAAAAGGGGAGGTATCTTTTTCAAAATCTTTAATACACCCTTCATCTGCGGGATGCTTTTATTAGGTTTTGCCACCCGTGCAGCAATACCCTTTGCACAATCGATTGGAGAACCACCGCCAAATGCTACGATCCCATTACATTTGTTAGAGTGGTAGAGCTGCAATGCTTCCTCAATATTATCTATTGTTGGGTTGGGAACAGTTTTGTCATACACGACATAATTGATTTTTTCATTACGGAGACCTAACAGAAAATCTTCCATTAATCCAACAGACACAATCCCTTGGTCGGTTACAATTATAACGCTTTCAATGTTTTGCGATTTTATTCTTTTTGGCAATTCTTTTATACTATTTTCTCCCTCTAACAATTCAGGTTCTCTCCAGGGTAAAAAGTAGGAGGTGGTTCTCATCACACCTTGATAGGCTCTACAATAGGCTTTATACATAGCATTACCTCGCTTTTCGAAAAATGGACTTCCTTTTTATAGTAATCTACGAAGTAAATGTAATTACGTGGATACACAAAAAACCCAAAAAGAGGGCGACGTTACACCCAAAAGACCCAAAAACAATGAGTATATAACTTATATAACGTGATTATTTAGTAAATGTCAAGAGAGTCTTATGAATATAATTAATATTCAGAAAATAAATAAAGTAGAATAAGAAAATTATTTTTTACAATAGTCGGAAGGGGCATAAATAGATTAGTCAGCCAGCCATAAGCGTACTGGCTGACTAAAGAGTAGAAAGGAGGAGGGAAGGCGGGTTAACTTTGTTTGATAAATTTAATAAGTAACTGTAATTCTACACTATTTAATTGATTAACATTATCGAAGAATTGCTGAACTAATGTGACCATTTCTGGACTTAATTCATCACCAACTGATTGGATAATCATTCCAATAACTGCGCCAACAAATACTGTTAGCTGCACTTTAGCTTCTGGTGAGGCATTTACCATATTGACCGTTAGACCCTTCACCGATTTTCCTAAGCTATTTAAATATAGAATCAAAACACTTAAGAAGTATGCACAAAATTCGATCTTAACATCGACTGCTTTCATACGAATAATAATATGATTAATAGCTTCCATGAGAGGGAGGTTTTGCTGATTTTCAATTAATTCGGTCATATGGTTAAGAATGGTCTCCCATTCCTCAGTATTAGAGGTTTCTCTTCGTTCTCTTTGAAACATTGATTCTGCCATCTCTGTAGGAGAGAATACGACAACCGAACGTCCAGTTTCATTTTCATTGGTAGAATAATTTCTTTTTACAAGACCTTGGCTTTCTAAGGTTTTCAGTACATCATACGCTGTCCATTTACTTACACCAATCGCTTCTGCCACTTCAGAATAATGGACTGGAAGATTGGTTGTTTGATATTGACGGCAAATTTGATCTAAAAATTCGCGTCTTCTTTTTGTTAAGATCATCTTAGCAGTCACCTCAATAATTCTAATGATAATTTGTAAGTGTATATTCTTTTATTTTTACATAAAGTAAGCTAAGAGGATAGATAATTTTTTCCATTGCTTACGAATTTTGATCGATAAATTTATTATTTAGAATAGTTGAAAGGATTTTCGAGGATATATAAAGAAATAGGTTTGTAAAAATAGTTCATAAAAGAGGGTTTTGATGTGACTAAAAACAAAAAAAGAAGAATAGTATTCTCTTCAATATTAATATTTTTATTAATAGCATCGATAATAGCTTTTTATGGATATTATTTAAAAGAAAGGACCCCTATGAAAGAAAAACAAACAGAAACACCCCCATTAAATTCTTCAAATAATACAGAATTAGAAACCCCGTCAGAAATTGTGAAGAACATCGTATTTTTTGCTAAACAGGGTGAAATTGCGAAGGGATCATCATTTGTAATCGGTAAAACGAAGCAAAGAGAAGTTAATAATGTGTGGGGGAAACCTGAAAAAGAGACAGAGGTAAATCAATTAATATATGATGATTACCCAAATAAAGACATTACAATTGGTTATAAGAATGAGATCATTGTGGATTTAAGATCAAAGGATAGCTACGTTCAGAAAGTTCGTTACGTTGATATAATGAAGAGACTAGGGGAACCAGACAATGTAAGTTACTATAAAGATGCAGGTCATAATCAAATAATTCTTGGATACGACGTTAGTTCTCAGTTTCGTTTAAAGTGCATTTTGCAAAAGCCAAATGAGGACAACGAAAATCCATCTGTAGATCATATTTCAATTGTGGCGTTAAATACATCTTCTATGGGAGAAAATCCTCAAGATCGAATTAGGGACATAATTGCAAATATGAGTTTAGATGAGAAAATAGGTCAATTGATTATATCTGGGATCGATGGGACAACAATGCTATCAACGGATAAAAAATTGATAACTGAATCTCATATCGGTGGCTTTATTTTCTATTCAAATAACTTAATATCAAAACAACAAACACTTACACTTGTTGATACTATTATGAATACAAACAAGATAAATAAATTTCCTTTATTTATAAGTGTAGATCAAGAAGGAGGACGTGTTTCCAGACTTCCAGAGGCTGCCAGGACACCTTCAAGTGCTGATATCGGTATTAAAAATGACATGAAAAGTGCTTATTCTATTGGAGAGACCTTAGGAGAAGAGTTAAAAAAATTAGGATTCAATCTTGACTTTGCACCAGTCCTTGATGTTAATAGTAATCCCAATAATCCTGTTATTGGAGATAGGTCCTTTGGCAGTAAAGCAAATTTAGTGGCTGATATGGGGATACAAGTCATGAAAGGCATTCAATTAAAACAAATTATTTCGGTAATAAAACATTTTCCTGGGCATGGAGACACATCCGTTGATTCGCATTTACAATTACCTATTGTAAATAAAACACTTAATCAACTACAACAGCTTGAATTAATTCCATTTAAACAAGCCATTAATAATGGGGCAGATGTTGTAATGGTTGCTCATATATTACTACCGAATCTTGACGGAAGATATCCCTCATCAATGTCTAAGGAAATTATCAGCAATATCTTAAGAAAACAGATGAATTATAATGGTGTGATCATAACAGATGATATGACCATGGGAGCCATCATAAATCATTTTGGAATAGGGGAGGCTTCAGTCATATCACTTCAAGCAGGTAGTGATATTATACTCGTCGCTCATGATTATAATAATGTTATAAAGGTAATCAATTCAATTAAATCAGCTGTAAAAGATGGTACTATTTCAGAGGAAAGGATAAATGAAAGTGTGGAGAGAGTAATTTTATTAAAGGAAAAATATTTAAGATAATGCCAAACATGGACAGACTCTTTTTTAGAGTCTGTTTTTTTATTTTCGTATGTTAATTATTTGTCACAATCATTTTTCTAGGTTTTTCATAGAAATGGACGGTCCTTTTTTAATGTGAAATTGCTCTTTTAAAAAGTTCCTTAAATTTCTCCCTATCTTCTGATGTAAATGGTTTTGGACCCTTTGTACGCTTTCCGCTTTTTCGAGCCATTGCACTCAAATAACGTGTTTGTAATAATTGGTCAATGTTTTCATTTGTATAACTAGACCCCTTATGGTGAAGTACCTTACAACCTTTTGCTAAACCCAGAGAAGCAAGACCATAATCTTGTGTAACGATTATATCTCCTTTTTCTGCTAACTTCATTATCCGATAATCCGCAGCATCTGCTCCAGAGTCAACATAAATGGTTTCTACACCCGATGGTTGTTCCGCATTAGAAAAATGAGAGAAGCTAGTAACAAGGATAACAGGAATTTCAGCATTCGTACCTTCAGAGATAATGATATCTTTTACCGGACATGCATCTGCATCAACATAAATTTTCATCTTTATCAACCCCGTAGATCAGTTTGAGTTGATAATAATGGCAAGTTTATCCTTTGTCAAATGATAATGATGGTTCACCAAAAATTATTAAAAATGTTATTTCAATCGCAGCATCGAAAGGATATTTTGCTGAAAATTACTATTTATTCTAATAATAGGTGATTCGATGGAGGGAAGTTAGTTGGAGGGGAGGATTATTTATAAAATAAAATTACGTAAAATATAAATTTGACGTAATAAAAGAAGGATTTTAAATGAGGGAGGTCGAATACCTATAATTATGAGGTGAATTTATGAGTAATCAATCTAAACAATTAAATTATCAAAAACTGCAGCAATTATTAAATGAATTGCCATGGTACGTGGCTGAATATATCAACCATAAGCAGCGTAAGCTTTCGGCAGCATCATTATTAAATTACTGTCATGATTTTAAGATCTTTTTTAACTGGATGGTCAGCGAACATTTATGGTCTGGTGATGTTAAAGACATTCCATTGGATCAACTAGAAAAAATGACCGTGATCCAGGTGGATTCTTTCCTTAACTTTCTCCATTATCAATTAAATAATAAAGAAATTACCGTGAATCGTAAGTTATCCGCTTTAAAATCTTTATTTAATTACTTGCAAAATATCGCTGAGACTCGGGATTTACAGCCTTATATCCAACGTAACGTTATGGCAAAAATTGAATTTAATGAGATTAAAGAGACTATGGAAACGATCGCAAACAAAATGGAAGGCAAAATTCTTCTCGGTGATGAATATGAGAAATTTAGAGCCTTTATTGCACATGATTACGGAGAATTAAACAAGGATAACAAGAGAATCTATAACTTTTATAAAATGAATCAACAGCGTGATACAGCCATTGTATCGTTAATTTTAGGCTCTGGCCTCCGTTTATCTGAGCTAGTTGGCTTAGATGTGGATGATATTGATTTTAGTAAGTTCACAGCAAGAGTCATTCGTAAAGGAAATAAAGAACAATTTGTTTATTTTAGCCAGGTGGCGATGGCTGATCTACAGGAATATTTAAATGTAAGAGTTGCTAAGTACCAGGTGGATAAGAACAATAAAGCATTGTTTATTTCGGCTCCAATAGGCCCTAAAGGCAAATCTAGAAGACTTACAGCACGTGCGGTGGAAAAATTAATTGAAAAGTATGCTGCAGCATTCGGTAAACCGTCTTTATCTGTACATAAACTAAGACACTCATTTGCTACTAGATACCATGCGGAAATCAACGATGTACCGAAATTAAGACGGCAATTGGGCCATTCCTCAATCCAAACTACGATGATTTATACACATATCAGGAATGATGATCTAAAAACAGCGGTTGATAAGATGGATATGCCGAAGGATTAAAAAAAATAAGCAACTGGTATGAAAGTTGCTTATTTTTTAAGTGAAGGTAGTGTTTTGTTAGGTTAACAACATTTCAAACTTATTTACAGTTTACATAATATATATTCTAGGTACTTATAAAAAATAATAAAATTCCGTCTCAACACCTAAGTATACTTAAGATATTGAGACGGAATGGAATTTTTTCAATTTAAATCAATAATCACCTTGGAATTTATTTTTTGGATCAACTGACAAAATTGATCTTCATGTTGTGGTGAAATTAAAATTATGTTCCATTTACCATATCGTATTTCAAGTCGTTTTAATGATAATGCTGGACTTGATAATGGATTGTGGGTTTTTCTTATGCTGCTCATGGACATAATATCAATTTTCCACCTAAATGGTCCCCCGACTACGATTAATTGTTCTCCTTTAATCTCATAATAGGTTCCAAACCAGACCCAAATAATAAAAGCACTAAATATAGTAGTAATGACTATAGCTGTTATCGTCTCCCCCATCCCCTCTGGCCCTCCCGGGAGAAATAGGAACGATCCAATAAAAAAAAGTACAGTTCCCCATAGGAGAACCCCTGTAATGAGCCCCTTTTTTGAGTAAAATCGCATATCTTTAGGCCTCCCTTCGGCTACTTAATCTACGAACAATCACCAAAAAAGTTACAAAAAAACGCTTAGAAGAGCCCCTTAGACTCCCTAAACGTCACAACCTCCACTATCCAACATTCTTTATCCCACTATTACCTGTAAACTGACTATTATACAAGTCCGCATAAAACTCGCCACGCTCTATTAGCTCGGCATGGGTTCCTTTTTCTATGACACTACCATTATTCATCACCAGAATCAGATCAGCATCCCGAATAGTTGATAACCGATGGGCAATGATAAAGCTGGTGCGTCCCTTCATCAAATGATCCGTGGCCCTTTGAATCTGTACTTCTGTGCGAGTATCGACGCTGCTGGTCGCTTCATCTAATATCAATATGGAAGGGTTTGCTAGAACCGCCCTGGCAATCGTTAATAACTGCTTTTGTCCTTGAGATATGTTGGAGGCTTCCTCGTTCAAAATCGTATTATAGCCCTCTGGAAGCGTACGGATAAAATGGTCAGCATTTGCCGCTTGAGCTGCTGCAATGATTTCCTCCTCAGTCGCCCCCTCTCGACCGTAAGCAATATTATCACGAATCGTGCTATTGAACAGCCAAGTGTCCTGAAGCACCATACCAAACAGGCTTCTTAGGTGCTCGCGTTTAAGATCTCTAATATCAATGCCATCTATTAAAATCCTACCATCGTTAATTTCGTAGAAACGCATCAATAGATTAATAAGAGTGGTTTTACCAGCACCTGTTGGTCCAACAATGGCTACTTTTTGACCTCGGTCCACTTCGATGTTCATGTCCTCAATTAATAGTTCATTTTCTTTGTATCCAAAGGAAACATGTTCAAATACAACGTCACCCTTCGGTGCTACAATCACTTTAGCATCAACGGCTTCAGGTACTTCTTCGGTTTCATCTAATATCTCGAATACCCGCTCCGCGCTAGCAACTGTCGACTGCAAAACATTTGCAATGGAGGCAGTTTGAGCGATTGGTTGAGAAAATTGCCTTGCGTATTGGATAAACGCTTGAATATCTCCAATTTCAATCGCTTTTTTTGTGACAAGGATCCCTCCGGCTACAGATACTAAAACATAGCCAATATTATTTATAAATGACATTAATGGCATGATCATTCCAGACACAAATTGGGCCTTCCAACCCGCTTGGTAGAGTTTGTCATTTACAGTTTCAAATGTCTCAATCGACTTTTTTTCATGTCCAAATACCTTAATTACTTTATGGCCAGTATACATCTCTTCTACATGACCATTGAGCTGGCCAAGGGATTGCTGCTGCCCTTTGAAATACTGTTGCGACTTTTTAGCGATTTTTGCGGTTGCAATAAAGCTTAATGGCAATGTTACAACAACAATAAGTGTCATCAAAGGACTAATAGATAGCATCATCACAATGACTCCTATTAGCGTAACAACAGATGTAATTAATTGGGTTAAGCTTTGCTGCAGGGTGGTACTAATATTATCTACATCGTTCACAGCCCGGCTGAGAATCTCCCCATGTGTTCTGGAGTCAAAGTATTTAAGTGGCATCCGATTTAGCTTTTCCTCTACTTCATTGCGGAGATGATAAACTGTTTTCTGAGCCACACCGGCCATAATATACTGCTGAATATAGGCAAATATGGAGCTCAATAAATAAAGACCAATTAATAAAATAATTATCTGCCCGATATAATCAAAATCTATTTTTGCCCCTGGTACACCTCTCATCTTCATCATTAGGCCCTCAAACAGCTTTGTAGTAGCTTTACCCATAATTTTAGGGCTTACGATAGCGAATACCGTACTGATTATCGCAGTAAGTAATACAGCTAAAAGTTGCATTTTATACGGTTTTAAATATCCTATTAATCTCTTTAGTGTGCCTTTAAAATCTTTTGCTTTCTGAACAGGCATCGCCATGCCCATTGGGCCGAATCCTCCACCAGGACCTGGTCTTCGTGGCCCACCAGCGGGTAATTTATCATGTTTTTTGGATTCATTACTCATGCGATTTCCTCCTCCGAAAGCTGCGACAACACAATTTCACGATATACTGGACAATTCTCTAATAATTCTTTATGTGCTCCTATTCCAGCGATACGTCCATGATCAAGAACAATAATTTGGTCTGCATCCATAATTGTACTGACACGCTGAGCAACAATTAATAAGGTTGAATCACCAGTCTCTTCTTTTAATGCAGCACGAAGTTTAGCGTCTGTTTTAAAGTCCAGTGCGGAAAAACTGTCATCAAAAATATATATTTCCGGTTTACGAACTAGTGCACGTGCGATGGATAATCGCTGTTTTTGACCTCCCGAAACATTTGTTCCCCCTTGGGCAATCATCGCATTATACCCATCTTCCATTGTTGTAATAAATTCAGCCGCTTGTGCAATAGTGGCCGCATGTTGCACTTCATCGTCTGTTGCATCTTCTTTTCCATACCGGATATTTTCAGATATAGAACCCGTAAACAATACAGCCTGCTGAGGGACAAAGCCAATTTTTTTTCGTAGTCTCTCCTGTGTAAGTTGTCGGATATCAACACCATTTATCAAAACAGCACCGCTATCCACGTCATAAAAACGGGGAATTAAATTAATAAGCGTTGATTTACCTGAACCTGTTCCACCAATGATCGCGGTTACCTCACCTGGTTTCATTTTAAAGGAGATATTCTCAATAGCTGGCATTTCTGCACCTGGATAGCTAAATGTAACATCTTTAAATTCCACCTGTCCTTGTACTCCTTCCTCTGAAGAAGTGACAGGAGGATCTTTAATATCTGCTACCGTTTGAAGAACCTCGTTAATTCTAACGGCCGAAACGGAGGCTCGCGGAATCATGACAAACATCATGGAAAGCATAATAAACGAGAACATAATTTGCATGGCATATTGAATAAATGCCATCATATCTCCGACTTGCATATGACCGCTGCTTATACGAAGACCACCGAACCATATAATAGCTACCGTAGAAAGATTAAGGACAAGCATCATAATAGGCATCATGGCAGCCATAAGTTTATTTACTTGAATCGCAGTCTGTGTTAGGTCCCAGTTAGCTTCATTAAATCGCTTTTTCTCGTAATCTATTCGATTAAATGAGCGGATTACTCGGATTCCTGTTAAATTTTCTCGCAATACACGGTTAAGTTTATCAAGCTTAACCTGCATGGCTTTAAAAAGTGGCATACCTTTACTGGCAATGAATACGATAGCCAATACAAGTACAGGCAATGAAACTGCAAGTACTAACGTTAATTTTGAATCCTTTGAATAGGCCATGATGATTCCTCCAATGCACATCATTGGAGCCATAGCCATCATTCTTAACATCATCACGAGTACCTGCTGAATTTGGGTAATATCATTGGTCGTTCTTGTAATTAATGAAGCGGTTCCTAGTTGATCAAATTCATGTAAGGAAAAATTACTCACATGAGAAAATAATTTCGAACGCAATGACTTACCGAAGCCTGAAGCCGCCTTAGCTGAAAAAAAGCTAGCAGCAATTGAACATATCATTCCTCCAGCTGCCACGAGCATCATGAAACCGCCAATTTTCCATATGTAGTCCGTATCCCCTGTTATTACCCCCTTATCAACAATGTCAGACATTAATGTGGGAAGATAAAGCTCTGCCAATGACTGTAGGAGGACAAGTACAAGAACTAAGTAGATTGGCAATTGAAACGGTTTTAGATATTTTGTTAATTTTAACAAGCAGTTTCCCTCCTTATTTTCCTGTTATATAGTGAATTAAGTATATTCCCCTTAAAAAATCACGTCAAATATAACCAAATAGATCAGCGACATCACAAAAAAACACAGGTTCTCCTGTGTTTTTGTTGGTGAAATTTTTATGCTGCGCTCAAACTAAATAGTTCCTTGGTGTACCGTAAAATAATACCTGATTATATTGAGGATAAATAGATTCAAAATGAACGTAGATTGGGGCATCCAACAGCCATGGGAAGTTTGAGTATATCGCTTGGTCCCCGTTGATCATTGCTTTTAAAGCTAAATTTAATTCCTTTTGAAAAATCATAAAACGAACTTTTGTGTAATTTTCATCATATTCTCCACCACTTACATAGACACGAGCACACAATGAAAATTCCCCTAATTGGGGTACCCATTCAGCTAATACCTCATCGCGCATACTGTAGTTGATTGCACTATAATTATAGTTGCAGCCTATAGAAAGAAAAAGCTGTCCTGTGGTATCTGAATGGGTGAGAGTATATTTCCTACCCTCTACAGGCCGAAAAGGCGTAGCGGGGGCAAGATAGGTAACAGATAGTTTTGAAGGAATGAAGACGCTCATCTTAAGCTTCCTCCTCTCAAAAAGTGCTACCTTAGTATATGAAATTCCACAGTTTTCGTGACAAATGCCTATCTATGTTAAGTGGACTTGTCTTTCTTTACATCACAAGTAAGTAATCTCCACTGGCCATTGGCAAACATCCAAGTAGATTCTACGACAGCAATACCGTCGCCATTAGCAATACCAGTTACACGCTGAATTCCCTTTAACCCCTTTTTCTCCCCTGGTAAATCAACAGGCTGAAGGCTGCTAAATGTATTCACTGTTAATTCGGTTGGTTCATTCAATTTTCCCTTATAATAAACGCCGAGTTTTTTATAATAGTCCTTACGATCTTTTAAATCGAATAAATAAGACTTCCCAGTTTGGGCAATCTTAATTTCCGCTTTATAATTGTTTAAAAAGTGGCTTTCCATTTCAAGTGGTTCAGGTACCTCTAATTTGGTGATCATAAAATCCTTTAATGTGTAAAGAAAGTTGTACACAGTTCCCTCATTTTCCTCAGCTAACACACTAGACAATAAATCCTTTACTCCATCATTGTTTAAATCTATTAGTTGGAGGGATGCTTTTGTGCCACTTTCTAATGAAATCGTATAGTTTTTTTCGTTAGAAGCGGCTACTTCAACATAGATTTTCTTCAAAAAGGAATCCTCTTCCTGGTTAGGCATTCCCTTCAATTCAATCACGTCATTTTTTCCATCTCCTGTTATATCCAACACTTCTTTTGATAACGTAACGGTTTCCTTACTTTTTTCAATTGCATAAACACCGGTAATGGCAGTAAGGGATATAAAAAAGCAAGCAACAATAGCTAGCAACATCTCTTTTTTCATTCATTTCCCCTCCATAGCTTAATAATAGCTAGTATGTCCAAAAATGGAAAAATGATGAAAAAAGACTCTCTAATTTCTAGAGAGTCTAAAAAATTTCTATTCACTTGGATTTTGAGGGGCATCCTCTTTCCAAACAGAAGTAACCTTTCCGTTTTCCCCTTCATCAAGGACAAACGAACCGTTTGAGTAACGATCACTATAGCGGATATCTTCTGTTTTAAGTGTTTCGACAAAGCCCTTTTCTGTTTGAATGAAAATCAAATCCTGGTTATTTGCAACAACAAATCCCATGATTCGATGTGGGTTTGATTTTAACTCTCTTAGTATTACTACACCGCGTTTAGCACGGGAGGACTTTTCAAACTCTTTTAACTTCATTCTTTTTACAGATCCACGCTGAGTAGAAATGACAATGGATTCAGTACTGTCAGGGTTAAGGATTTTACCGCCAACAACAAAGTCTCCATCTTTTAAGTTAATACCTTTCACGCCGGCTGCACGTTGTCCGACAATACTTATTTCTTCCTCATGGAACCATAGAGCATATCCGAGATGGGAAACCATGAAAATTTCCTTCGTTCCATCAGTGAGGTGAACGTCAATTACTTGATCATCATCTTTAAGATTTACAGCAACTAGCGGCTTTGAGTAGCGCTGTGCCTTGTATGCTTTGAGTTCTGTCTTCTTGACCATTCCGTTTTTGGTAACAAACACTAAGAAGGCATCTGTTTCAAAATCCTTAATAGGAATGGTTTGGATAATTTCTTCGTCCCGCTCAATTGAAATGATATTGGCCACGTGTTGTCCAAGATCCTTCCAGCGGATATCTGGTAATTCATGAACAGGTAGGAATAAGTAATTTCCTTTGTTAGTAAAGAGAAGAAGAACATCCTTTGTGTTCATATCCAACTGAGACAGCAAGCGGTCTGAGTCCTTCATCGCCAGATCTTGTCCATTAGATGCTGCGTACGAACGCTGACTGGTCCGTTTGACATAGCCTTCCTTTGTGACCGTAACAATGACATCTTCACTTGGAACGGTTACATCAAGAGTAATTTTCAACTCTTCAATTTCCGCTTCGATCTTTGAACGGCGCTCATCTGCAAAGCGTTTTTTCACATCTTTTAACTCTTTTTTTATAACAGAGAATAGCTTTTTCTCACTAGCTAAAATGCTACTAAGCTCTTCAATTTTTTTATTTAATTCTTCTGCTTCCTGTCTAAGTGCAGTAATATCCGTATTCGTTAAGCGATAAAGCTGTAAAGAAACGATGGCTTCTGCCTGTAGCTCGGTAAACGCATATTTCGCAATTAAATTGTCCTTAGCATCTCGTTTATCTTTGGATGCCCGGATGGTCGCAATAACCTCATCCAGGATTGACAATGCTTTCATCAGACCTTCAACGATGTGCTGGCGTTCCTTTGCTTTGTTTAGATCAAATTGGGTTCTTTTTGTAACCACTTCTTTTTGGTGTTCAATATAAGCATCTAGTAGCTCTCTAAGACCCATTAATTTTGGCCGTTTTTTATGAATAGCAACCATATTAAAGTTGTAGGTCACTTGAAGATCACTATTTTTATATAAATAGTTTAAAACACCTTCTGCATCGGCATCTTTTTTCAATTCAATAACGATTCGCATGCCTGTACGGTCTGTCTCATCACGAACCTCAGACATTCCTTCGACTTTCCGATCAAGGCGGAATTCATCCATTTTTTTGACAAGGTTAGCCTTATTGATCTCGTAAGGAATTTCAGTAATCACAATTTGCTGTTTACCACCGCGAACTTCCTCAATTTCGGCCTTACCGCGGACAATAATTTTACCTTTACCAGTTTCATAGGCTTTTTTAATCCCATCTATTCCTTGAATAATCCCACCCGTTGGAAAGTCGGGGCCTTTGACAATCGTCATGAGCTCATCGACTGAAACATCAGGTTGTTCCATTCTCATGATAACCCCATCAATGATTTCCCCAAGATGGTGCGGTGGAATATCGGTTGCATATCCGGCAGAGATCCCGGTAGATCCGTTAACAAGGAGGTTTGGAAACATCGCTGGTAATACAGTAGGTTCCTTAGATGTATCGTCAAAGTTTGGAATAAATTCTACCGTTTGTTTTTCAATGTCACGTAGTAGTTCAGCTGCAATAGCCGATAGGCGGGCTTCTGTATAACGCATAGCCGCAGGTGGGTCACCATCAACGCTACCGTTATTTCCATGCATTTCTACTAGTACATTTCTTACCTTCCAGTCTTGACTCATACGAACCATTGCTTCATACACAGAAGAATCACCATGTGGATGATAGTTACCAATAACGTTACCAACTGTTTTAGCTGATTTACGAAATCCTTTATCAAATGTATTTCCTTCCACATGCATGGCATATAGAATTCTTCGCTGCACGGGTTTTAGACCATCCCTTGCATCTGGCAAGGCACGTTCCTGAATTATATATTTACTATATCGACCAAAACGATCGCCAAGAACATCTTCTAGAGGTAAGTCACGGAATTTTTCTGTTGCACTCATCCTTCAGAACCCTCCTCAGAGACCGTTATATTTTCATTTTCCAAAATCGTGTCATCCTCTTCTAATCCAAAGGCCACATTGCTTTCAATCCATTTACGGCGTGGCTCAACCTTATCGCCCATAAGTGTCGTAACACGGCGTTCTGCTCTTGCCGCATCATCAATTTTCACTCGAATTAGTGTGCGAGTTTCCGGATCCATTGTCGTTTCCCAAAGCTGATCCGCATTCATTTCTCCAAGACCTTTGTAACGCTGAATAATATAACCACGACCAACCTTTTTCATGGCATCTTGAAGTTCATCTTCGTTCCATGCATACTCAATAATTTCTTTCTTTCCTGTCCCTTTACTTACTTTATAAAGAGGAGGAAGAGCAATAAATACTTTTCCAGCTTCAAGTAAAGGCTTCATATAGCGATAAAAGAATGTAAGCAAGAGTACTTGAATATGTGCTCCATCGGTATCAGCATCTGTCATGATAACGACTTTATCATAATTGATATCTTCAACATTGAAGTCTGAACCAACACCGCCGCCAATTGCATGGATGATGGTATTGATTTCTTCGTTTTTAAAAATATCAGCGAGTTTTGCTTTCTCAGTATTGATAACTTTACCACGTAGCGGAAGTACTGCCTGAAAACGGCGGTCACGACCTTGCTTGGCAGATCCTCCCGCAGAGTCACCCTCCACCAGATAAAGCTCATTTTTTTGCGGATTTCTCGATTGTGCCGGTGTCAGCTTCCCAGACAAGACAGCTTCTGAACGTTTCTTTTTCTTTCCACTTCTTGCATCCTCACGGGCTTTTCTCGCTGCTTCCCGTGCTTGGTACGCTTTAATTGATTTCTTAATTAGTAATGAACTGATATCAGGATTCTCTTCTAAGAAATAAGAGAGATGTTCCGAAACTACCGCATCCACAGATGACCTTGCTTCGCTGGTCCCTAGTTTGCCCTTTGTTTGTCCTTCGAACTGAAGGAGTTCTTCTGGGATACGAACAGAAATAATAGCTGATAAGCCCTCACGAATATCTGCTCCATCTAGGTTTTTATCTTTCTCTTTTAAAAGAGAGACCTTTCTTGCATAGTCATTAAAAACTCGAGTCATGGCTGTTTTGGAGCCTGCTTCGTGCGTACCGCCATCCTTCGTACGAACATTGTTTACAAACGAAAGAACATTTTCGGAATATCCATCATTAAATTGAAAAGCAAATTCTACTTCTATTCCATTTTGTATGCCTTCAAAGCTAACCACATGGTGAAGCGTATCTTTTTCTTCGTTTAAATATTCAACAAAGGCTTCAATTCCGTTTTCAAAGTGGAAAACTTCATGTAAGCCATTTCTATCATCGTTAATTTCTATTTTAAGACCTTTTAGCAAAAATGCTGATTCTCTTAGCCTCTCACATAAGGTTTCAAAATTATATGTGGTGGTTGAGAATATCGATGGATCTGGTTTAAAGTGAATTGTTGTTCCCGACTGATTGGTTTTACCGATTTTTTCAAGTGTGGTAACTGGTTTACCGCCATTTTCAAATCTCTGCTCATAAATAAATCCGTCCCTTTTAATGGTAACGGTTAACCACTCAGATAATGCGTTAACGACTGATGCACCAACACCATGTAAACCACCACTTGTTTTATATCCGCCTTGGCCGAATTTTCCGCCGGCGTGAAGGACGGTTAAGATGACCTCTGGTGTCGGTTTCCCCATTTTGTGCATCCCAGTGGGCATTCCACGGCCTTTATCTATTACGCTGATGGAATTATCTTTATGAATTCTAACAATAATGTGATCACCATAGCCTGCAAGTACTTCATCCACAGAGTTATCTACGATCTCGTATACAAGATGGTGCAATCCGCGCGCATCCGTACTGCCGATGTACATTCCAGGGCGCTTTCTAACGGCTTCTAACCCTTCAAGCACCTGTATGGCATCATCATTATAATCAAAAGCTTGCTGATTTCTTGCCACTAAAATACCCCTTTCATACCCTACAAAAAGAAACAACCTTCTAATTGCTTAATAGCTAACAAATTATCATTCGCTCAAATGAGTTCATTTCCCTTTAAAAAAATGGAGAGAACCCATGTTTGCCACTTTTATTTTAACATATGTTCCTGTGACGTCTATGCTTAATTGTAGCGATTTATTCAGATTTGGCAAATACGTAATTTGAAACAACATAATTTTGTAATATAATTTTTCTCATTATTTGTAAAGAAAAATAGAAAAAACTGCTAATGAATAGCAGTTTTTTGTGTGTTATCTTGTTAATGCATGCTCTACTTTAATACACCGGTCCATAACTACCGTGTAGCCCTTTTCTTTAAGGTAATTATAGGCTTCTTCATTGATCAAGCCGAGCTGGGCCCAAAAGATATTTGCATCGATATCAGCAAACTCTTTCGCAACTTCAAATAATTGCTCGGAACGACGGAAGACATTTACGATATCAACATGTCCTTCGATATCCTTTAAAGAACCTACAGCTGTTACTCCTAAAACCTCTCCATCGATGGTAGGATTCACCGGGATAATCTCATAGCCTGCTTTTTGCATCGCTGCTGAAACTTGATAAGAGGTACGTTCAGGGTTATTACTCAAACCCACAACCGCAATTCTTTTTGCTTTTTTTAAAATGGCGCCTAATTCTTCACGGCTAGGAATCTCAACTGTCACGACTCTCACTCCTACATTGTTTTCTTTTATTTTACCGTTAAACGAGGAAAAAACATAATAAAACGCTTTCATGAAATTAAAAGCTCCCCGTTGAGTGGAGAGCTTTTGAATACTTATACTGTAGAAAATACAGGATTTATTACTTCACACGCCTTCGGTAATTCTAGGAAGAATCTGGTACCCTCACTAGTACTTTCAAATGAGATTCGACCATCCATTCTCTCAAGAATTATTCTTGCCATGTATAGTTCTAACTCTGATTCGAATTTACCTGCATTATCATGAATATCGACGATTACAAAACTTTCTGTTTCGTTCAAATCAATAATTAATTTCTTGTTTTGAATGCCGTTTGCTAAAAATGCATCTCGGACGTTTATAAACATACTTAATAGCATATAACTGAACTCATTAAAATAACCATATCCGATTTGTTGGCCGTGATATTCAAAATTTACATGAATATTATGATTTTGAAGGCTCGAGGAAAATAATGTTAAGGCGTATTCAATCGATTCACCAACTGAAAATGCATCTTTAATGGCATTATTCAGATGAAATTTACGAAAGTCACTTACTGACTGTGTTAAATGTTTTATTTGAGACATACTTTCATTGATAAAAGTGTCAATATACAAGTCATCGATTTCTCCGAAAGCACGTGCCTCTCTTACATCCTGAACCAATAATGAAAGACTGTTTAAAGGTTGTATCCACTCTTGTTCCATACTAGAACTGATTTCACTCAAGACTGCAAATTTAGAATGATGGAGTAGAAGAAGATCCTTTTGTCTGCTTTTAGTTTCTTCATCATGAGTTGGTGTATCTAATTCTTGTCTAACTAATTTATATTTATTTGCTAAGTCCCGATATTTTCCTTCACTCGATTTCAGCTTTTTCATAAGCTCACGGTTTTTATAGAACATGTGGAAAATGATGATTACAACAAAGCAAATGGCTAGGAATAACAATAAATTTATTACTAACAATGAGTGCACCTTCTTATTGTTCTTTGCTGTACATAGTCACTTGGTTCCGTCCATTCGATTTTGCCATAGAAAGGGCTAAATCTACTTCATTCACCAATGCTATGTTTGATTTACCATTTTGGTAAACTGTCACACCGATGCTGCATGTCACTTTCCCAATTACTCCAAAATTAAAGTTCTCTACTAAACAACGAAGAGATTCTGCAATTTCAGTGACCTCCTGTTCATTGGTATTAGGGAGTAAGAGTAGAAATTCTTCCGTTTTCCAGTGTTCAAAAATATCTTTTTCACTTATCCGCTGTTGAATAATTGTTATGATTGTGTTTAATACCTTTTCAGCCGCCGTCTTTCCGAAACAATCTGAGATCTTCATGAAAAAATCGATTTCAATCTTAATAAGGGAGAGTCTCTGACTACATTGATTGGCTTGTTCCATCACATGGCTCAAATAGTCATAAAACCTCAAATGATTTATCTTGTTTGTTATTGGATCAAGGGAGTCTAAACTGCTTTTGATTTCTTTTTCCAGTTGAATATGACATACAGATGATTGAATGGCTTTAAAAAATATATCTAAATCAAAAGGCTTTAAGATGATATGGTTAGCACTCTTCATTATTTTTTTTATAGAGGAATCATAACTAACATCATGGACTGTCGTCAGAATAACCTGTACTTTGTCATTTATTTCTCGTATTCTTTGAATCAATTCCACCTGTTTTCCTTGATCCAGTTTAATATCAGCAATAATTAAATCTGGATGGTGCTGTTGGAAAATTTGAAAGCCTGTCATGCTATCTTTTGCCACATAAATAGTTGAAAATCGACGCTTTAGTATTCGGAGAAGCTTTTCCCTTGAAAATCCCTCTTCCTCTACAAATAACACTTTGATATCAGGATATTGATTGTTTAGATATTGTTTGATATTTTTTGCCATGTAATGATCACCTCTTTCTTTGGTTTAAGAATGGTATGTAAGAAAACCGGCCCGTTTTATTGTTATGATTCGGCCGGTCTTAGCTTGTTTATTTGATTTTAACTAAATTATAGGGGCTCTATGCATGGCTTTCAACGAGTTAACAAATGGTTTGAAAATTCTCCATATTTTTGTAATAAAATTGTCTCTAATTGTTCTTAGTTACATTTAAAGGTGGAAAAACAAAAGAGCAAAGAGGAATGTTCCTCTTTGCTCACTTCTGCGATACAGTTCCCTCAGCTAGTAGATTTAAGGCAGTCCAGGCCGTTTGATCCCCAAACAGTCGGGACCATGTTCCAATACCAGCAAGTTTATATTTGATAGCCAACTCTACTCGTTTATTTAGTGAAAATTCATCTTCAATCCAAATTTTATAGATTGCACTTTCTTCAGCTGCATAAAATTCAGCGTAGTTCTGTCCGCTTGCCTCATCATATTTAGGCTGCACACCTTTCTCAGTCAGCCAAACTTTCACTTTATCCATCGCCAGTGCCTTAGAAGTAATTTCAACCGTACCATCGGCATTCGTCTGTTCCTTCCAAAGCCTAGCGTATAAAGGCACACCAAGAATTAACTTTTCATGGGGCACCTCTGTTAAAAGTCTTTCAAGATTACCTTCCACCCACGGCAAACTTGCTACACTTCCTGCCCCAGTGGCTGCATTCGTATGCTCATCGTAGGCCATAACAATAAGATAATCAACAATATTCGCAAGCTTGGGTCTCTCGTAAAAAGAAGACCAATTGTTGTTATCACCAGCGGAGAAGGTTATGTCCATTGATATGACAAGACCTGCCTCATGAAGATAAGGGGCGGCTTCGCGCATAAATTGTGTAACCAACGGACCATCTTCGGGATTAACATTCTCAATATCAAAGTTCAACCCTTGAAGATGATACATTTGGCTAAAATGAAGCAACTGCCTGATAATCGCTGTTCTCGTATCATAATCTTTGAATGCTTCATGGGTGAGTTTAGGATCAAATGAATTAGAAAATACTCCCCACACCTGATACCCTTTTCCTTGTGCCCATTTACTATAGTCAAGTGATGCAAGGTTTTTAACTACTCCAGTATTGCTTGCTAGGGAGAACCATGTCGGAGAAACCACGTTTAAACCTGTCATTTCAGGAATTTTTGTTATGTCAGGATTCTTTGTGTAGACAGCTTCCCATGTTAATTGGATAGGGCCATTTATTTTCGGGATCTGAAACGTTTTGCGTTCTTTCTTTACACTAACCTTTACGCGCTCCCCTTTTATCACATACTCTTTCTTTATATAGCCGCTAATACCGTTTTCCTTCCTGACAAGGTAAAAATCGTCCTTTTCTCCTTCAATCATAACCTGTTCCTTTGGTTTCATATCCGCAACATACGGTGACTGCCAAGATGGTTCCGTTCGAAGTCTAAGCTTTTCGATATTAATGTCCTTTTCTATTAACCTACCATTATCGTATTGCTCACCATCGCGTTGAATCCAAATGGCCATACTATCCGGTAATGTTTTATATTGAATGGAATAAAACGAAAGAACTGGATCAAGAGCAATATAGATTTCACCCTGTTTCGCGAGAATGGGAGAAAGCTGTAGATTTACTGGTTTTTGATTGACAAAATAAGTTAATGAATCTGTTGGCATTTGTACTACTTTATCTGTCGTAGTAATAATGACTGATTTTGACTTTTCATCATAATGAATCGAAGAATCAATATTCTTCTTCAAAAATGTGAGTGGAACATACAGAGTATTTTCCTCAATTAGGGCATTTCCCAACTGTTTTCCCTTGAAAAGGATGGGATGCTGCCCCTCGAAATAAGCCTTTTTTTCCGTTGATGCAAATGGATATAACATGAAAAAAATAGAAGTAAAAATTAGTAGACAAGAACCTATTAATCCTCCGATTATCCATTTAGTTGAGCGTTTTTTATTCTTTGCATAGTCTAGACGTGCCATCTTCCCTTCCTCCTTATTTCTATCCTAAGGTATCTCTTTGCAATTTAGAAGATATTTTTAGGACCTCTATAGATCCTTTCATACTAATAATTTCAGTAATTCAAGAAAGCAATAGTGTTTTTTTATCAATACATGGTAAAATAGAAGAACTGGATCTTTTTATTGAAGGAGAAAATGTTAATGGTTCAAATTATTTTAGTCTTGATCCTAGCTTATTTGTTAGGCTCCATCCCATCTGGTTTAATTGTCGGTAAAGTTTTTTATAAAACCGATATTCGACAGCACGGAAGCGGCAATTTAGGGGGAACGAACACTTTCCGAACACTTGGAGTAAAAGCAGGCATTGCTGTAACTCTTGCTGATATCCTTAAAGGAACATTAGCGGCTGCCTTACCACATCTATTTCATGTCGACATTAACCCGTTACTTGCAGGTGTACTAGCAGTTCTTGGGCACACATACCCAATCTTTGCAGGATTCCGAGGGGGGAAAGCTGTAGCCACTTCGGGAGGAGTTTTATTACTCTGTGCACCATTTATGTTCATTACTGTTTTGCTCGTTTTTTTTCTTGGTCTGTACATAACCAAATATGTATCTCTTTCTTCTATGCTCGCAGGACTATGTGGGGTGATCTATGCATTAGTCATTTGGGATATCCCATTATTAATTGCAGTAACCCTTCTAGCTTCATTCGTCATTTACCGCCATCGAGCAAATATTAAAAGAATTATCAATAAAACAGAACCAAAAATTAAGTGGCTATAAAAGAACCTACATGATGGTTCTTTTATAGCCACTTTTCATGAAATTGTCGAAATCCCTTCCTTCACTTCCCTTATATTTCCTTTAAAATAAGAGTAAGTGAATGTGAATGAATGGAGGGATAATCGTGCAAAATGTGAAACAAGATCTATTTTTCTCAAGCATTGTGTCAGGTAACACAGATGTAAATGACTTTATTATCGAGTTCATAAGCCCTGAAGAAAGTTCAAACCATTCTCCAATAAAAATTACAAGAAATTTTGATGAATTACTAGAATTCCTAGATGAATTTGATGAACAATAACAACCAAAGAAATGAAAGGCTGTCCATTTGTAGGGCAGCCTTTCATTTACATTCTTAATAGGTGGAATTTCTTATTTCCTAATACATCGTCAGAATAATCAAGCTTAGTGTGATCAAAGTAAACAAATTCTTTTTCATGTATTAGTATGGTTAGGTCATCGAACTCAAATGTAAGATCCCCTTGAATTTTCCGCTCTTCCAGAGACAGATTTAATTTAGGCCCACCTCAACCAATTCCCATGCTTAATCGGACATAAAGATTTTCATCCTCAGTCTTTTTTTCCTTGGTTACTAATTCCTGTAAAAACTTGTGCGCACTTCCCGTGATACGAAACATTTACTCTCACGATCCTATCTCTAATGATTTATTCGGGAAAAAATTTAAAAAATCTTACTAATATATTATAGTATTATCATGGAGCACAAAAATAATTTGCTTGAATCAGCTCATACAAGGAGAATTTATGAGAAAGAAAGCCGTTATTCCTTCTATTTTTATTATGATCATTTGTGCAACACTAGCATCTGTTCTTTTTGTCAAAGAACAAACAGGAGTAAAAGAAAAGAAAGTTTATCCTTATAAAAATCACAGTACCCGTCCTTTTAAATTAATGCATCGAAATCTAATAGAGAAAGTAACAATTGGTGCGATTGGTGATATCCTTATACATGATGTCGTTTATCGAGATGCCTTTAATGGGACAGTCTATAATTTCAATCCTATGTTTGAAAACGTGAAAAATCTTTTAGAAATGCCTGATGTGTTAACGGCTAATCAAGAGAGTATAGTAGGTGGAACTGACCTGGGGCTCTCTGGATATCCCAGGTTTAATAGTCCGTTTGAGGTAGCTGACACCTTACTTCATTCAGGTGTAGATATTGTCTCTACAGCCAACAATCATTCATTAGATAAGGGGTCCAAAGGGATACAATCAGAAACAGCTTATCTAGAAAGAATTGGATTACCCCATGTAGGTAGCTTTGTGGACATCAAAGATCAACAAAGGTTGCGGATTATAAACAAAAATGGAATTAATATAAGTTTCCTATCATACACATATGGCACAAATGGAATACGAGTTCCAAAAGGACAGGATTTCTTAGTAAACCTGATTAATCGTGATAAAATGAAGGAAGAAATACGCCGTGCAAAAAAAGCATCAGATATTGTTGTTATGAGCATTCATTGGGGAAATGAGTATCAAAGAATCCCTACTAATGCACAAAAGGATTTAGCCCGTTTCCTGGCAAATGAAGGAGTGGATATCATCTTTGGTTCCCACCCGCACGTTCTGCAGCCGATGGAATGGATTAAAACAACAGATGGCAGAAATGTATTTGTGGTATATTCATTAGGCAACTTTATTTCTGGACAAAATAATCATTATAAAGACATTGGTGGTCTGGCAACAATCGATGTGACGAAACAGATCACGGATCAAGGAAAAACGATCGAAATCTCGAATCCGGTCTTTCTTCCTACTTATGTCTCGAGTCAAAAAAACCATCATTTTAAGGTAGTACCGTTACAATTTGCTAATACTTTTGGGCTTACGAATGCAGAGGCAAAATACAAGGAAATTCAACAACACATGTATCAATGGCTCCGTTAGATCGGGGCCTTTTATTATTGTAATTTCTTTATACAGGTGAATGTCTTAGGGAATGATAAAGCATGAATTAGTCAAATTAGTCGATTCTCAATATCATTTCTTATATAATAAAATGATTAGCCGCTAGAAAGGAGTTCATCAAATGAAAATACATATAACAAATGAAGCAGCAGCATGGTATAAAAAGGAGCTCGGACTTAGCAATGGTGATTATGTTCGATTTTTCGCCCGCTATGGAGGATGCAGCACTGTCCAAAGTGGTTTTTCTCTAGGTATCTCTACTGACGAACCAATCGACATTGGCACAAAGTCAGAAGTCGATGGAATTAATTTTTATATTGAAGAAAAAGATTTATGGTTTTTTGATGACCATGATTTAACCATTGAATATAAAGAAACCTATGAAGAGCCTGTTTTCCAATATAACAAATGAAAAAAGAGGCTGACCCACCAAGAGTCAGCCTCTTTCTATTTTTCCCAAATATGATCGGTAAAGCCTGCCTTTTGTAAAACTTCTCTTCCTCGTTCTCCAATTAAATCAAAATGCGAATATCCATCTGCTCTATGATGGATCCATTCTTTTTTTAAACCGTACTCCCTTCCCCAGGCTGCCAGTTTTTCAAGATCTGCACACCCAACTTTTGTAACAGTTTTTGCTCCGGGAAAACGGTCATCAATCCAAAAGTGGGTTAGGATAGCAATCTCTCCCCGATCAATTTTTCTTTTCCAATCTAAGATGTCCTGTCTATTAATACCGAATGCCACAACATCACCCCAATTCAAACGCACCTCGGTAATCAGTGCTTTCAGGAGGTTTCAAATGCTATTTTTTCTTTACTTCCTCATATTTTAAATACCATTCAGGAAAGGCTTTCTTGAAAGAAGTAGGTCTGAAATTTTCCTTTTTGACAATAATATGAGTGGATGTTCCCTCAGCACAAATTTCTTCGTTTCCATTTACAATTGTATAGCCATAAATAGTCTTTATTCCATCGTTTAACTCTACCCATGTTTTTACAAAGGCTTGATCACCATAACGTAAAGGTTTTTTATATGTGATTTGAATATCATATACAGGGGCATAGTAACCGGACTCTTCCATTGCTAAGTAATTATATCCGAGATCTTCAATAAATCCTGTTCTGCCTAACTCAAAAAACTTTAAATAATTGGCATGGTAAATGACACCCATCATATCTGTATCTGCATAGTAAAGCTGAATCTCTCTAGTCGATTGAAAAAATTTTTCCACGAATAGTACTCCTCTCATCCAATCATAATTATTTTATTTTTCTTAAGGCTGTATTCACATCTTCTACTTCAAGGTACATAGATTTTTCCATAAGAGTATCTTCGTGCTCTATATCCATTAATCGTGTTGCTTGAGCTTGGATCATTTTATCCACCAAGTTTGTCGCAAAACGTCCGTTGCCGCTAGAATCTTCCGTTTCAATTGTCTCAATTAATTTCCTTTTCGCCTCTTCTGTTAAGTGATACTGATAATTTTCAGCATAGGTTCCCATAATTTCAAGCAATTCTTCTGAAGAATAATCTGGAAAAAGAAAATATTTTTTAAACCTAGAGCGAAGTCCAGGGTTACTCTCTAAAAGTTGGTCCATTTCATTTGGATACCCGGCTAGGACTACCACAAGGTTTTCATTTTGTTTCGTCATTTCATCGACTAGGGTGTCAATAACCTCTTTCCCGAAATCACTGTTTGAATGACCAAGAAGGGAATAGGCTTCATCAATGAATAATACACCACCGAGTGCTTCCTTAATTTTTTTCTTTGTTTTTCCTGCAGTTTGGCCCACAAATCCAGCCACGAAATCTGCTCTACTTGCAACAATAAGGTGCCCCCGTTTCAAAATACCGCATTCTTTAAGAAACTCTGCATAAATCTTAGCCACGGTTGTTTTACCAGTACCAGGGTTTCCTGTAAATACAGCATGAAGCTGGATAGGAACGGTGGGGAGTCCTTTTTTTCTTCTAAATTGTTGCATCTTTACAAATGAAATTAATGACTTCATCTCTTCTTTTAACGATGTAAGGCCAATTAATCGATCCAATTTTTCTTGCGGTGGTTCAGGATTGCTCTCTTTTTCCAAACGAAAATCTTCTTTATTCAGGAGCATATAATCGAGTAGATCATCCTCTACTGCTTGCTTGTACGCTCCTTTCTTAAAGATAGCATCTAAAACTATATTCCGTACGGTTCGTGCATTGCCAAACGTTTCATCTACTCGCTCGCGTTCGAGTCGTAGTTCTATTTCACTTTTTGATTCCTCTGTAAGTAAATAGTCGTTATCTAAAGCTACTTTTTCGGCAATTTGAATGAGTTCATTGTTCGTATAATTAGGTAAATGAATAAAATTTGATTGCGGAAAACGACTGCGGAGGCCTGGATTTGCTTCTAAAAATGTGCGCATTTCTTCTGGATATCCCGCTAAAATCACTGCGAATTTTCCTCCATATTCACTTCCAGTCATTAAGGAAACGAGTGTATCGATAGCGGATTGGCCATAATCATTACCTGTTTGACCTTCACGTTTTAAACTATAGGCTTCATCTATAAATAATACTCCGCCAATAGAACGTTCCACGACGGCTCGAACATTTTCCTCTGTTTGTCCAACAAATCCTCCCACTAACTGTGAGCGGTCAGTTTCAACGACTTCTTCACGTGGTAGAACCCCTAATTCATAATAAATTTTTGCCAATAAACGAGCGAGTGTCGTTTTTCCAGTACCAGGATTTCCTGTTAAGATCATATTTAGACTGAGTTCATCCTTGATTTGGAATCCAAGCTCTTTCCGTTGTTTTTGGTATTTTAAGAAACGATAAAAATCATTTACACGCTTCTTGACTAAATCCATACCAATCATGTTATTTAACTGTTCGAGTGCTTTTTCTGTTTTAGTGGCAGAAGAAGATTCTTCTTCTTCAAATTGCTGTGCCCAAGTTTGTTTGATTTCATCTAAATTAGACATATGCAATTTTAAGTCTTCATAAAAAGTGGACGTATGGAAGACGCCAGTTATGGATTGATCGTATTCCTTCGCTGCCTTTAACAAACTACCGGTTTCTTCAATAGCAGTTGAAAGTAATTCAAACAGCTTCTGATATTTAAGGAAAAGCTGTCGATTTACCATAGTGGAGGTTAAATCCACTTTAGCCTGCAAACCTTGTAATTGTTCATCGGCAACTTTAAGAAAGCTTTCACAAATATCTATGTACTGCTCTGCTGTTTTCTTTTTAGCTGTGCGATTATCAGTTTCTCGAATAGGTGGAAAAGAAAGAGATGATAACAGGTCTTTCATCTTTTTCCAATCAGATTGGATGCTAAATTCTTTCGCTTTTTGGTTTTCAGGGTCGAGTGTTAGGGCTTTAGCAAACCAAACAGCAGCTAAGCTGTCCTCCCTATCGCGTCCAAGCCTTGAAAGTGCCCCAAGTGTTAATAGTTTCGATAGAGATTTCGGGTCCGTTTCCTTGCTGATGGCACTAATTAATAGCCCTTCATTTGAAAGAACACCCGATTCGTTTAGTTCTTTTTCCCACTGTATTATTTGTACGTTTTTTTCCATTTGTTGATTGGCACGTTGTATCAAGATCATCACTTCTTTTTAAAAATTTCCCCTCTATCTTACCACAATAAGACTAAGCAAAAGAAATATACTGTTTAAAAATAAGAACCTGTCCACTTGGAACAGGCTCTTTTTAGTAAAATTAGCTTTGTTGGTTATTTGCTTCATCCTTAATTTCGGAACGGAACGAGTCGATACTTTCACGTCTACGTTGGTTTTTTGCTTCAATTTGTTGACGCTGTTGCTCGCTATCGGCACAAGCAAGTGATTCTTCAGCGGCTTCCATATTTTCAATTGTATTATGAATCATGGATTGAAGTTTCTCCACATTATCGCTACGGTCATCTGGATTAGGCTTATTATTATAGTCCACGTCTAATTCCTCCTTGAAGTGTATTTACTACAGATATAGTTTGTATCTGGAGCCAGAAAATATCACAGAGAAAATAATGAAATTTTAAAGACAAAAAAGACCCGCTTTAGAAGTGGGTCTTATCAATTTAACCATTATTCACCTTTAGTTTGAATTACCTGTGCATGTTTACCTGATGTATCATTCATCTTTTTACCTTTATTTCCACTAAAACCACGTGGTTGAGTTCCTACATGGTCTGGTTGAAAACGTTTCGTTTGATAGCCTTTACCCATAGTCATAATCCCTCCTTGGTTACATTTTACCCACGAGGATTACAAACCATGATTGGTAATCATTGAGATTACTCCGCTTTCCCAAGTCGTTTCTCTTCTAATCGCTGTTCAATTTTTTCCATTGCAGCATGATCTTTTAAAAGCTGTGATTTATTTTCTAGTACAAGTTCTGCAAATGAGCGTTTTCTAGGTTTTCTCATTAGTATCACCTTCCTTATCTACTATTGTAACAGTTATTATGCCCAGAAACGGTTGCAATTATTACAACTTTTTGAAAATTTATTAAAAAAGCAAAAGTTAATTTATATTGTTTAAAGCTAATAAAAAAGACACTGGATATGAACCAATGTCTTTTGTCTTATTTTAATTTTTGGGTAAAATCTTTCATTACATCAAGGGTCATAGATCCAGTAAACTTATTTTGAATGACCCCGTTTGTATCAATAAAGTATGTGGTTGGAATGGATATTACTTGGTAGGCCTCATTCACTTTGTCTTCAGCATCTAAGAGGATAGGGAAAGTGATCTTGTTTTCATTAACAAATCCTTTTACATCCAGTTGGGGATCGATGTTAACAGCCAAAATAACGATATCATCACTAGCCTGCTTAGAAAATTGCTCCATTTCTGGCATTTCTGCCTTACATGGCGGGCACCAGGTAGCCCAAAAATTAAGCATAACCTTTTTACCTTTTAAGTCAGAGAGTTTGACGTTTTCTCCTGTTAGTGTTTTCAATTGAAAATCGGGTCCTTTGGCTCCAACAGCAAGCCCTTCTTTATTAGCAGTAGCCTGACTTGACGTGTCGGGTGCCTCTGTCTTTTTATCCATTGCTTGTACAATCGCTACGGTTAGGAGTGTTATTAAAACAACGGCAGCAATTATTTTCTTTATCATTCCCGATGCCTCCTTTTGTTCTTGATCTGCTACATCGATTTTACACTATAAACCCTGTTGAAACAAAACATGGATATGCCGAAATTGTGACAAATTCATATAGTTCAATTCATAAATTACCATTGGAAAAAGCAAGCGTAAACCGCTTGCTGATTATTGATGTTTCTTTAATTCATCAAGGATGTTTTTTGTCACATGTTCAACAATAAAATGAAGGTCCTGTTCGGATAAATTAGACCCTGTAGAAGAAGTGATTTTCTTTGCATGAACATTCTCTTCAGTATCTACTCCAAGAGGCGAATTTCCTTTTATACCCATCTTTGCTTTCATTTCAATTAAAGTTTGAACATGTCTTTTGGACAACTCTCGATCTCCGTCTAATTGCCTTGCAATCCAATTAATTTTTGCAGTGAATTCCATTGATTCCATAAGGTAATAGGCATGTTCAAGATCTCTACCCCAGGTTAATGCACCGTGGTTTTCTAATAATACGCCTTGGTGCTCATGTACATGTTTTTTTACTGCATCAGGAACTTCTTCGGTTGAAGGAGTACCATACTCTGCTAGTGGTATTGTTCCGAGATAAACCACAGATTCGGGCATTATTGCCTGATTTAAAGGAATTCCTGCAATGGCAAAAGCAGTTGCATATGGTGGATGAACATGAACAACAGCATGTATGTCAGGCCGCTCACGATACACGAGCAAGTGCATTTTCATTTCAGATGTGGGTCTGTAATCTCCTTCTAGTACATCGCCATTGGCATTCACCTTTATAATCATTTCGGGTGTCATAAAACCTTTACTGACCCCGGTAGGCGTGATGAGGAATTCATCATCACTAAGGCGAATCGATATGTTTCCGTCGTTCGCAGCTACAAACCCTTTTTCATAAATTCTTTTTCCAATATCACAAATTTGCTTTTTATATTTAATTTCAGAAATCATTTAAATACCCGCTTTCCACTTTTATCATAGAAAAAGTTTTGGAAGCTCTTCTTTGTAATTTCCTCTTAGTATACCCTTTTCAGTAATAATAGCAGTTACAAGCTCATGCGGCGTCACATCAAATGCCGGATTAAACACCTTCACACCCTCTGGAGCAGTTCTTTTTCCAAAACCATGCGTAATTTCAGAGGCATCACGTTCCTCAATAGGGATTTCTTCACCTGTTTTTGTATCTAAATCAATGGTTGAGATTGGCGCTGCGACGTAGAACGGGATATTATGTGCTTTCGCCAATAATGCCACACCATAGGTACCAATTTTATTCGCTACATCGCCATTTGCTGCTACTCGGTCACAGCCGACAATGACTGCTTGAACCCAGCCTTTTTGCATGACCATGGCCGCCATATTATCCGTAATTAAGGTAACATCAATCCCTGCTTGCATTAACTCCCAAGCAGTTAGACGCGCACCTTGTAGCAGCGGTCTTGTTTCATCTGCAAATACGTTTATATTCCAACCCTTTTCTTTTGCTAAATAAAGTGGAGCTAGAGCAGTACCATATCTCGCTGTCGCAATTCCACCAGCGTTACAATGGGTAAGAACGCCCATTCCATCATGTAAAAGTGTTAATGCATGTTCTCCAATGGTACGACAAACTTCTTCGTCCTCATTCCGTATTGTATGTGCTTCTTCTTCAAGAGAAGTTTTAATTTGGGCAATTGGATGTTCTTTTTCTTTCAGTGCCCGCTCATCCATCCGCTTTAACGCCCAAAATAAATTGACTGCGGTTGGACGGGAGGTAGCTAGATAATCTGCTTGTTTCATAAAATAAGTATAAAAGTCCTCAAAGGAATTCTCAGGCGCATCTTTTATTCCTACTACTAATCCGTAAGCAGCGGCTATTCCGATAGCGGGTGCACCACGAACCTTTAATTGCTTAATGGCATCCCATGCATCTTCAATTTTAGTGATCTCTAGAAATTCTGTTACACTTGGAATTTTAGTTTGATCTAATATTTTTAATATCCCATTATCATAAGACACAGATTGTAAAAAAGTGTGTTCCATTTGCTACATCTCCTCATTGTTCACTCAGAAGTAATTATTTTTATAAGTGTGACTTCTACCATTGTAATTTTAACAATATTCATGACATATGCAATACTTTCATTTTTAAAAATTGGAATTCTTGCTACTAACGGAATAATATGAAATTTTGGTAAGATGTAAACGAGAGGAGAGGATTGGGTTGAAAATTTTAGTTTTAGGCGGAAGTCGGTTTTTAGGGCGGGCGTTTGTCGAAGAAGCGCTATCTCAAAATCATGAAATAACGATTTTTAATCGCGGGAATCAAAATGCCTGTCTAAAGGATGTTGAAATCCTTACTGGCGATCGTTTTGGTGATTTGAATGAACTGAAAACTCGCTATTGGGATACGGTTTTGGATACTAGTGGTTTTATTCCATATACCATAAAAAATAGTACAGAGTTACTTAAAGATCGGCTGAACCACTATACTTTCATTTCTAGTATATCTGTTTATCAAGACTGGGTCCCTGAAAATTTAGATGAAGCCTATCCTGTATTAGACATATCGTTGGAAAAAGCAAATGAGCTTTCAAAGGATGTGAACGGTCCAATTTATGAATATTATGGACATTTTAAAGCATTAGGTGAGAAAATTGTAGAAGAGAATTTTCCCGGAAAGTTCTTAAATGTCCGAGCCGGTCAATTAATTGGTCCTAATGACTATACAGATCGTATTCCATATTGGGTACATAGAGTGGCTATGGGTGGGAAAGTTTTAGTCCCTGGAAGTCCAAATCGTCGTATTCAACTGATTGATAACAAAGATCTCTCACAGTGGATATTAAACATGATGACCTCAAGTTCAACTGGAACGTTTAATGCAACGGGACCTAATTATCCTCTTACGATGGAAGAATTCATTGACGCATGTATTAGGGTGACTGGTGCTGATGTTGAAATAGTTTGGGTGAATGAGGAATTCCTACTTGAACAAAATGTTGCACCATGGACAGAGATGCCTCTATGGGTTCCTGTAAATTCCCCGCTATCTCCTGAATTAGAAAAGGCATGGAAGGGTGCTTTTTCAATTAATATTGATAAAGCGGTGCAAAGTGGACTTACTTTCAGGAAGCTGGACGAAAGTTTAACTGAAATATACGATTGGGAAAAGACAAGAAGTTTGGGTGAAGTTGAATGGAAATCGGGTATGCGAGCAGAAAGAGAGAAAGAGCTTCTCACATTATTGAACAAATGAAGCTACGCAAATAAAACAATCATTTACGCAAATAGAGATTGAATGATCGCAAATAAAAATGTAATCTTCGCAAATAAAATAGAGCTTTCCGCAAATAAACTTTAAATAAACCACAAAGAGAGCAAATAGTTCTGCTCTCTTTGTGGTTTTAGCTGATTAAATTTCTTTTTTGCTGAAGAAGTTGCTTAAATTCTTGATCTAAAACAAAATAATTCGGGTCTTTTTGATCAATAGTGGATAATTCCCCCAAAATAAAAGCTATTCTATTTTCGATGATTAAAAGCTCTTCTTTCGAACTTTTTACACCCTTATTATCTTTATTCAAATATTCCTCAGGCTTCATTTCCACTCGTTTGATCTGCTGTCCCTCAAACACTAGCAATCGATCACATAGTTTATTAAGAAAATAATAATCATGTGATACCGTAATAATCGTACCTGTAAAATCAGCTAACGTCCGTTCAAGCTGTTCCCTACTAGGTAAGTCCAAATGATTGGTTGGTTCATCTAGTATTAGCACATCGTATTCCTTCATTAACATCTCAACAAGTTTGACCCTGGTCCGTTCTCCTAAACTTAATGTGGCTATGGGCTTTGTAATCAAAGCTTCCGTCAACCCTAAATTGGCCAGCATAGTTCTAGCCTTAAGAATGCTTTCTCTATCTGTAAAACCGAGTGCCTCGAGCGCCGTTTTGTCAATTGGCAAGTCGTCTACATCCTGGCTCAAATATGCTACTTTTATAGTGTCACTCCTCCACAGTTCACCATCTGACACGTGTTCTTGATCTAAAAGCATCCTTAGTAAAGTTGACTTCCCACAGCCATTTTCCCCTAAAAGACCAATTCTGTCTCCGTGATTAATGTAGAAATTAGTGGAATGAAAAAGAGTTCTATCTAAATAAACCTTTGTTAGCTTCTTAGCTTCAATAATTCGTTTCCCTCTTTTTCCATGATTTTCAAATTGGAATCGAATTGAATTTTCTTCCACGGGTTTATCAATTTTATTTTTCTCCAGTTCATTCTGCAGCCGTTTCATTTTTGATTTAACTTGTGTATCTCTTTTTTTTGCTTTTGCGCGATGATACTCTTTATATCCGTAATCTCTGCTTTGCTTGGTCGAAGTTTGGTGTGCCTTATCAGACCAGGCTTTTAACTGGTCCATTTGCTTTTCAACTAGATCAATTTGGCGTTGCTGGACTTGATATTGGTGTTGGTGGCTCTCCCTGCGTTTTTGTTTTTCCTTACGGTAGCTGCTATAGTTCCCATTGTAAAAGTCGATCTTACTATTATCTAATTCAAATATACGGTTAACTGTTCTGTCTAAAAAATGTCGATCATGGGAAATAATTAAAACAGGACCATGGAATTTTTCTAATTCTGCCACCAGCCACTCAATCCCTTTAAAATCTAAATGGTTAGTTGGTTCATCTAGTATTAGGAAATCTGGTTTAGAGGACCAAATCATAGATAAGGCAAGTTTTAGCTTTTCCCCTCCGCTAAGGTGGGATAGGCGTGTTTCCTCCCAATCATAGACCTTCTTCAGACCAAGCTCTTTTGCGTGCTGTAACAACTCAATATTCGAACTGGCGAATATCGACTGATGAAAATCATTCATTTCATAATCAATTGATTGGGAAAGGTAGCCAATTCGTAGATCTGTTCGCTTTTCGATGTGCCCGTTATCAGGTAGTATTTTTCCGAAAAGAATATTTGCCAAGGTTGTTTTTCCGGTGCCGTTATAGCCTACAAGACCAATCCTTTCCCCGTTTTTAATTTCAAATTGGATCTGATCTAATACCTTTCGTAACTGAAAACTTTTATCTAAACCTGTAACTTTTAGTAGCGTTTTTTGATTTGTAAACATAAAAAAACTCCCTTCAATGAACCTGAAAGAGAGATTTATGTCAAGTAATGGTCATGAGCTTCCCGTAAAAACGAGACAACAAATAAACCTGTCAAAGGTTTAAGAGTTACACATGTACGTTCAGGACATAAAAGGACAGACTAATCCTATTCTTCAGGTTCAACATTTTTCGTTATTCGAATCATGCTCTGAAAAATAAGATTATAACTTCATCGGCCCAAATTCATTCCTTTACATTTTGATACATATATTGTATTTAATTTTACTTAAAGTTGTCAATCAATTCCTTAAAATTGACATTAGAATATGGGATCTGTTCCTCTATTTTATACTTCAAATCTTTGAGCGTGTAGGATTGCCAATCCGCAAGGCTGTGTAAATCCCACTTTTCTAAAAATAACACATATAAAAATATTTCTCTTATTTTCAAGAAAGTAGGTATTTGCTCGAGCATTTCTCTCTGTATAGGATGTTCCTCATTATACCCTTTCAAAAAATGATGCCAAAAAATCCTACTAAAGTCCTTTTGTTCCGGAGTAAAGGATGACGCCTGCCAGTAAGCATGATAAAAGGAAACGGCCAAATCATAGGCAAACCAATGGTAGGCACAGTCATCGAAATCAAAAATAATGATTCTTCTGTCCTTTACAAAGAAATTACCTTGATGAAGATCATTATGGATAAGCCCAAATAAATGGGAGTCTTGCCGGAAGTCTCTTAATTGATCCACAAGTTTTGTGTATCGCTCTTTAATGGGTTTGGATTCAATTTTTGGAAAAAGACTAAGAAGATCGGGTTCCTCTTTTGTCCACCTAGGCCTATCTAGCTGTATTCGCTGTGAAGCCTTATGCATCCTGCCGATTTGTTTTCCCCAATTATAAAATAAATCACTATTCCAAACATTTGCATCCGTAACATCCACTGTCACGCCTTGCGCTTTTTCAAAGGCAACCACAAAGTAATGGTCCACTGATTCAATCATTAGATTATTTTTAGAAGGGACTGGTCGTGAAACGGATACTTCTTCTTTTTCTAGAGCTGCAATAAACTTTAATTCATTTTTTAGGGCAGAGAAACTCTTCCTATTTCGATCGGATAGTCTTAAAATATAGTCCCTTCCATCTTTGTGATAGGTATATACAGAATTTTGGAATCCGCTAGTGATGGGGATAAGTTCTTCAGGTGCAAGGTCATACCTTGCAGCAATTTGATGTATACTCATAAATATTCCTTTCGTTAAAAAACACCATGCAAATCTGCATGGTGTTTTTCTTGAAAACTAAATTAAGCTTGTAATTTCTCACGTAGAACCATTTGTAGAATACCACCGTGACGATAGTAGTCAATTTCAACTTCAGAATCGAAACGAACAAGAACTTCAAACTCTTTCTTGTTGCCAGCTTCGTCAGTAGCTGTAACTTTTACAAGATCACGTGGTCTTACATTTTCGTCTACTTGAACTTCGAATGTTTCTTTTCCAGTTAATCCAAGAGTTTCAGCGCTATCGCCATCTTTGAATTGAAGTGGAAGCACACCCATTAATACAAGGTTAGAACGGTGGATACGCTCGAAGCTTTCTGCAAGAACAGTTTTAATACCTAAAAGGTTTGTTCCTTTAGCAGCCCAGTCACGAGATGAGCCCATTCCATAATCCTTACCAGCAAGAACCATAAGGCCAGTGCCGTTTTCTTTGTACTTCATGCATGCATCGTAAATAGAAGTAACTTCGCCTGTTGGCCAGTAAGTAGTGAATCCACCCTCTGTACCAGGTGCGATCTGGTTACGAATACGAATGTTTGCGAACGTTCCACGCATCATAACTTCGTGGTTACCACGACGAGAACCGTAAGAGTTAAAGTCACGAGGCTGTACGCCTTTTTCTAATAAATATTTACCGGCTGGAGTATTTTTACCAATTGCTCCTGCAGGTGAAATGTGGTCAGTTGTTACAGAATCGCCAAACTTACCAACTACACGAAGTCCTGTTAAAGGTTCAACAGTACCCGGCTCTGGTGATAGACCTTCAAAGAAAGGTGGGTTAGCAATGTAAGTAGAATCTTCATCCCAAGTATATAATGGCTCATTGCTAGTTTTGATTTGATTCCATAGCTCGTTGCTTTCAAAGACATTTTCATATTCTTTACGGAATAATTCAGGTGTAACAGTCTTTTTAACAACGTCATTAACTTCAGCAGTTGATGGCCAGATATCCTTAAAGAATACATCGTTGCCGTCTTTATCTTTACCAATTGCTTCAGAGCCGAAATCAATGTTTACTGTTCCGGCAAGGGCATATGCAACCACAAGTGGTGGTGAAGCAAGGTAGTTTGCTTTTACAAGCGGGTGAATACGGCCTTCAAAGTTACGGTTACCTGAAAGAACAGATGTAACTAAAAGATCGTTTTCAGCGATAGTTTTTTCAATTTCTTCTTTTAATGGACCGGAGTTACCGATACATGTTGTACAGCCGTAACCAACAAGGTTGAAGCCGATTTGTTCTAAATATGGAAGTAATCCAGAATCACGAAGGTATCCAGTTACAACCTTTGAACCTGGTGCTAAAGAAGTTTTTACAAACTTAGGAACTTCCATTCCAAGCTCAACAGCCTTCTTCGCAACAAGACCTGCCCCAACTAGAACGTAAGGGTTTGAAGTATTAGTACAGCTAGTGATTGATGCAATCGCAACAGCACCTGTTTTGATGGCAGTTTCATCACCGTTATTGAATTTAATTGTTGCTTCTTTCGCAAGTTCGTCAGCCTGTAAGCCGAAGCCTTGGTTTCCTTGTGGAGCAGAAACAGCTTTAACGAATTCTTCCTTCATTTTTGAAAGTGGAATTAAATCTTGTGGACGTTTAGGACCAGAAAGATTTGCTTCGATTACAGAAAGATCGATTTCTACTACATTTGTATAAACCGGTTCTTCTGAAGGGTTGAAGAATAAGCCATTTTCTTTACAGTATTGTTCTACAACTTGGATTTGCTCTTCGTCACGGCCTGTTAAGCGCATGTAATTTAATGATTCACCATCAATAGCGAAGAATCCGCAAGTTGCACCATATTCTGGAGCCATGTTAGCAATCGTAGCACGGTCAGCAAGTGGAAGGACAGAAACTCCTGGTCCGAAGAACTCTACGAATTTACCAACTACGCCTTGGCTGCGGAGTACTTGAGTTACTTTTAATGCTAAATCAGTTGCAGTAGCTCCGTTTGGAAGCTCACCAGTTAATTTAACCCCTACTACTTCTGGAACTGGGAAATAAGATGGCTGTCCAAGCATTCCTGCTTCCGCTTCGATACCACCTACGCCCCATCCAAGAACACCAAGACCATTAATCATGGTAGTATGTGAGTCTGTTCCAACTAATGTGTCAGGATATGCTACTAGTTCGCCGTCAGTTTCAGAAACGTGAACAACGTCAGCTAAGTATTCAAGGTTTACTTGGTGTACGATACCAGTTGCTGGTGGAACAGCACGGTAGTTGTTGAATGATTTTTGAGCCCAGCTTAAGAACTGGTAGCGCTCTGCGTTACGTTCGAATTCTAGATCCATATTTACCTTTAATGAATCAGCAGAACCATAAGCATCAACTTGTACAGAGTGGTCAATAACAAGATCAACCGTTTTTTCAGGGTTAATTTTGTCTGGATCTCCACCAAGGTCAGCCATTGCTTTTCTTAAAGAAGCAAGGTCAACTACTGCTGGTACTCCTGTAAAGTCTTGTAGGATTACACGTGAAGGCTTAAATGGTACATCTACCTCTTTAAGTTCAGCTGTTCCCCATTTTGCTAAGTTTTCAACATGCTCTTTTGTGATTACACGGCCATCATATTGGCGTAAAACAGATTCAAGTAATACTTTCACAGAATAAGGCAATTTGGATACATTACCAATGCCTGCTTCTTCCAATGCTGCTAAACGGTAATAGTGGTAGCGTTTGCCGTTTACTTCAAAGGAAGAACGCGCGTTAAATACATCATTTTTTACCATGTGTAAAAACCCCCTCGTTCGTCATAATAATACAATTTTAACGAAAAGTCGAAAAGTTTGAATTTTCCCATCCATCTTCACTTTTCTCACAATTCTAATCTTAATACAACCTTTTACATAAGTAAATAACAAGAAAGTTATTGTGATTGATAAGTTTTTCTTATGCTTTTTTATGTATTTTGTTCGGAATATTTCGAAAATGTTGCCAATCGCATGTGAAAACGGTTACGGGAAAAATAAAAACTTCTCGCTATTATTATCGCAAAAAACCAATTACTTGTCATTTTTGAAGGTTTAAAGGAAATAGTAAAAATATCAGGAGGTGAATGTGAGATGGCAAAGCGCAAATCAAACCATGTGATTCCTGGAGCAAACGCTGCTAAAGGACAAGGGAATGGTGCCGGATTTAATGAGGAATTGGCTAGCGAACAAGGGTTAAGTGTGAAAGAAAAAATGAACAATAAAAAACGTAAGAAAAATCAATAAAAAAAGGGGCATTCTCACTTACAGAAGTGGGAATGCCCCTTTTTTTGGTTGTATTCACTATTCAGTCTGA
This sequence comes from Bacillus sp. (in: firmicutes), assembly GCA_039832695.1. Classification (GTDB taxonomy): domain Bacteria; phylum Bacillota; class Bacilli; order Bacillales; family Cytobacillaceae; genus Neobacillus. The sequence goes on along the minus strand of JBDOMM010000024.1, from coordinate 111,931 downwards.
TTTACTTCCGCAACAATGCTTTGTAAATCTTGCTGGAATCGTTCTAATTGAGCACGTTGGTGTTCTGAGGCAACTTCAAGAGCATTCTCAATTTGCTGGTAGGCTTCGTTGACTTCGTTTTTTAGGTGTTTTAATTGATGGCCATAATTGGCACTATCATTGACGATTTGATTAAAAAATCCTTGTACTTCTTCATATCCTTGCTGTGCTGCTTGAAATGCCTGTTGCTTGTCCTTGTTGTAAGGATATTTTTCCATTGTTTTTTTCACACTCCTTCATTTTGTTTACCGTTAAATTGCACAGAACAACAAAATTTATTCAGCATAAAAAGACTTAATCACTGCATCCTAACAATTAGGAGGGATGAAAAATGAACAAAAACGATGGCAAAGATATGAGAAAAAATGCTCCAAAACAATCGGGACAGCCTGAACCATTGAGCGGTTCTCATAAAGTAAAGAACCGTAATCATACCCGAGCAAAGCACAATTCACATCATGATATGTAACTCCATACAATAGACCCCTCTTTATGAGGGGTCCATATTTACTAAAGCATTTATTAAATTGATTTCTTCTTCGTTTGAAACGGTTCTAAGGTCTATGATAAACTCATCTTTCTGAATCCGACCCACAACGGCTGGCTTCTTTTCCGTTCTTAATTTTTTTGCTAACTGTTCTGCAGTATATGAATAATGTTGTAGCGCAATTACCATGGTAGGTAACTCCACATCAGGCATGGTCCCCCCGCCTACTTGACTTGTGTCTTTATAAATTTTTGTCTGATAGCACTTTGTCCTTTGTAACAATCTTGTAACAAAAGAATGGCATCTTTCGTCTAATTCATTAATAGATACTAATAAATCACGAATGACAGGTATATTTTTTACAGCACTTTCACCGCGGGCATAATCAATAAGTGTTCCTTCAAGCGCGGCTAATGTCATCTTATCCACTCGAACAACCCGAGCAAGCTGATGCTTCTTTAATCGATCGATGATTTTTTTTCTACCTGCAATAATACCTGCTTGTGGGCCGCCGAGTAGCTTATCGCCGCTAAAGGTAACAAGATCTGCTCCCATTTCAATGACCTCTTTTACGACTGGTTCATCACCAATTCCATGCTTTCTAAAGTCATACAAGGCTCCACTTCCTAAGTCTTCATAAAATAGGACATTTTCTTGTTTTTGAGTTAATTCAATAAGTGCATTTGATTCTACCGTTTTTGTAAATCCAATGACCTTAAAATTACTGGTGTGGATTTTCATAATAATGGCAGTATCAGGTGTAATTGCATCCTCGTAATCAAAAAGGTGAGTTTTATTGGTCGTTCCAACCTCCCTTAGAACGGCACCACTTTCCTCCATTATGGAAGAAATCCTAAACGACCCGCCTATTTCTACAAGCTGGCCTCTAGAAACAATCACTTCTTTATTTTTTGCTAAAGCTCTTAATACAAGATAGACAGCGGCAGCGTTGTTATTAACAACCATGGCTGCCTCTGCACCAGTGATGTCCTTGATCAGCGCCTCGACATGACTATGGCGTGATCCTCTTTCCCCTTCTTCTAACTTATACTCAAGATTGGAATAATGGCGTGCCGTTTCAACGACATGATCCATAGCTGTTTCACTTAATCTCGCCCTGCCTAGATTGGTATGTAGGATGGTCCCAGTTGCATTGATTATTTGTTCTATTGTAAAAGAATACTGCTGAACTACATTTTTCTCCAAAATGAAAAATAATTCTTCGGTAAACATGTCTGTTCCAGGTAAGTTCCCAGACCATTTATCTTCTAAAATCGCTGACCTTATCTGATCAAGTACTTCTTTTAATCGTTTGGTAAGTTGTGTCGAATCAATCTGGCTTTTATTAAGAAGCTCTAAAAATCTTTCATGAGTTTGAAGTTCATGTACTGCTGGAAGAGAGCGTAGTAAATGTTTCAACGTAAAAACTCCTTCATTCATCCATCTTTTGTCCCATTATATCATAGGGGTTTCACATTTTAAGGTCCATTGAATAAAATGAAACGAGCAAGGGGGTTTAAATATGACAAAAAAAAGACATTCTCAGAATCAATCCTTTGATTATGAATTAGTTGAGAAATGGTTGGAGAACTACTTCCTCGATCCTTTGACATCTTTTGAAGATCAAAGTCAATTTCGTATCGACCTTTATGAAACTGAAACGGAATGGATCGTTGAGGCATTGTTAAATGAGTATGATTCTTCGGAAATTAAAGTTTATATAGAGGAATGCAAGTTAAGTATTACTGCATCGAAGTACCCCCCTTCAATGAGCCAATCCAAAAAGGTGCGGATGATCAACTTTCCATTCTTAGTGATTAAACAAGAGGTGCTTGCTACTTTTACCAATGGGATTTTGGAGATCTTTATATCAAAGACAAAGAATGGCTTAGGAAAAAATAGATTTATTACCTTGCCTTAGATTGTTACGGAGGCAATATTTTTTACGATTAAGTTAACATAATATTGTTACTGACAATAAACGAGGCTGAATCATCTTTTTGATTCGGCCTCTCTTCAACTTATTTCGATTCTATTAGTTGAATCATCTCTTCGGTATCTGGGAAAACACCTGTTTCAAGCTTAGAGTAAATCTTCTCACCGTTAAGTGTCACTTCAAAAGCCCCACCAGAGACCGGGATTAATTCAAGCTTTTGGATATTTCGATTAAAATGCGTAAATAACTCTTCCGCGAAACTCGCGGCTTTTGGTGCGTAGTTTCATTGCATGCAAAATTCAACAATGACTTGATAGTTCTTCATCTGTGTAAACCTCCATATTTCCTCTATCTATATAGTAGAAACATTTTAACCCATTCCCAATACCATCGCAAATCTTTTGACTCTTTTAAGTGCGGTTTTCCTACCAAAGAGTTATACTATGAAAATGGAGGTGGACATGTTGAGTGAACAAGAAAAAATTCGCCTGACCTCTTTATCAACTAAAGCTGGTTGAGGCTGCAAAATTGGTCCTGAGGACTTGGCGCAAGTTTTGCGTCTATTACCAAAACAAGAACCTGTTCCCGAACTATTGGTGGGACTTGATACATCTGATGACGCCGGTGTTTATCAGTTAACGGATTCCATTGCTCTTATACAAACCGTAGATTATTTTACCCCAATCGTGGATGACCCATATATGTTTGGTCAAATTACCGCTGCAAACGCGTTAAGTGATGTTTATGCAATGGGTGGACAACCTAAAACCGTCTTAAATATTGTCGGTTATCCAATCAAAAAACTTGGTGCGGAAATGCTTTCCGAGATCTTACGCGGGGCTGCTGATAAGGTAAAAGAAGCCGGCGCTATTACAGTTGGCGGCCATTCAATCGATGACCAAGAACCTAAATTCGGTCTATCGGTTACTGGTATTGTACATCCAGATAAAGTGTGGAAAAATGTCGGAGCTAAACCTGGTGACGTTCTTGTATTAACGAAGCCTATTGGTGTGGGAATTATGACTACTGGGATTAAAAGAAGTGTAGTTACACCTGAGCAAGAACAAATCGTTACAGAAACGATGGCGATGTTAAATAAGACAGCATCAGAGGTTCTTACCAATTATCAGCCGCATTCCGTTACTGACGTTACCGGTTTCGGACTATTAGGTCATGGCAGTGAGATGGCACGTGGAAGTGATGTTAGTTTTGAAATTGCTTATAATCAGGTTCCTACCCTAGAAGGTACTTTGCAGTTAGCGAAAGACGGTGTGGTACCTGGTGGTTCCAAATCAAATCATAAATGGTTAATCAACGATGTTGTTTATGAGGATGCTATTCTCCCTGAAGAGCAGCTTGTTCTATGTGATGCCATTACTTCTGGTGGCCTTCTTATCTCAATGAGTGAAGAAGAAGCACATGAATACGTCGAACAATTACATTCTAAAGGGTTGGCTCATGCGTCCATCATTGGTCGAGTTATCGAGAAAAAAGATAAACTAATATATGTGAAAAGATAACAGCGAAGCATTTGCTTCGCTGTTTTCTGTACTATTACAATTTTTGACGCAGTTTTTCAATCATGTCTTTTGTCATTTTGTCTAAATCATACTTATAAGTAAAGCCCCATTCGTTCTTAGCCGCTGTAGCATCAATTGAATTTGGCCAACTATCGGCAATACCTTGACGAACTGGGTCGACATTATATGAAATTTCGAACCAAGGTATATACTTTGCAATACTTGCTGCAATTTCTTCAGGGTTAAAACTCATAGCTGTTACGTTAAATGAATTGCGGTGAATCAATTTTGAAGAATCTGCTTCCATTAGGTCAACAATTGCATTTAAGGCATCCGGCATATACATCATATCCATATATGTGCCTTTATCAATATAAGAAGTATATTTACCATTCTTAATGGCTTCATAATAAATCTCTACCGCATAATCCGTTGTTCCTCCACCCGGAAGAGCTACATAAGAAATTAATCCTGGGAAGCGTAAGCCGCGAGTATCCACACCAAACTTGTGGTAATAGTAATCCGATAACAATTCGCCCGCTACTTTATTCACTCCATACATAGTGGTAGGTCGCATAATTGTGTCCTGTGGTGTACTGTCTTTAGGTGTTGTTGGACCAAAGGCTCCGATAGAACTTGGAGTAAAGAATTGAGCGTTTAACTCTCTAGCTGTTTCTAATGCATTCATTAGACCGCCCATATTCAAATTCCAAGCAAATACAGGCTTTGCTTCAGCAGTAGCTGAAAGTAAGGCAGCTAAATGCATGACTGTATCTACTTGGTATTTTTTTGCCGTCTCCACCATTTTGTTTAGATCGGTAACATCAACCGTTTCAAAAGGCCCGCTATTTGCTGCCTCACTATCATTCTTCTTTATATCTGTAGCAATAACATTATCTGCTCCATAAATCTCTCTTAGCTTTAAAGTTAATTCTGAACCAATTTGTCCTAAGGCACCTGTAATTAAAATACGCTTCATTGTTTCTCCGTCCTCTTCACTTATGCTAAATAATTCCGTCTTTCATTTATAGCTACGTCACCTTGTTTCTAAAGGTTCCGTTCAGACACAAAAATTAAATAACGCCCATTTCTTTACCGACTTTTTCATAGATGGCAATCGCTTGATCAAGCATTTCCTTTGTATGCGCTGCAGTAGGCATGTTACGTACGCGCCCTGTTCCTTTTGGTACAGTAGGGAACACAATTGATTTTGCATATACGCCTTCTTCATTCAGGCGCTTGCTGAATTGTTGGGTAAGAGCTTCGTCTCCAATGATACATGGAGTAATTGGTGTTTCACTGTTACCGATATTAAATCCTAACTCTTTTAGACCTTTTTTTAGATAGTTGCCATTTTCCCATAGCTTTTTGTTAAGCTCTGTACTTTCCATTAGAATTTCAATCGACTTCTTACTTGCGGCTACATCTGCCGGAGTTAGAGAAGTAGAGAATAAGAATGGGCGACTACGGACCTTTAACCAGTCAATTAAATTTTTCTTTCCAGCTACATAACCACCAACGACACCAATGGCTTTAGATAGAGTTCCAATTTGGAAATCGATTTTATCAGAAAGTCCAAAGTGCTTTACTGTTCCGGCTCCATCACCCAGTACTCCAGAACCATGTGCATCATCAACATATGTAATCAAATCAAACTCTTCGGCAATTTTCACGATTTCAGGTAGTAAGGCAACGTCCCCATCCATTGAGAACACACCGTCAGTAATGACCATGATTTTATTATAGAGTCCAGACTCCTTTGCCTCTTTTGCCTTTGCACGTAAGTCTTCCATGTCAGAGTGGTTAACACGAATAATTTTTGCTTTTGAAAGGCGACATCCATCGATAATAGAAGCATGGTTTAGTTCATCTGATAAAATGGCGTCATTTTTATCCATAACGGCAGAAATAGCTGCCATATTACAGTTAAAACCAGATTGGTAAGCAATTGCTGCTTCCGTGTGCTTAAATTCTGCTAATTTCTCTTCTAATTCAACATGAAGTTTAAGGGTTCCGTTGATTGTTCTAACCGCACCCGCTCCAACGCCATATTTTTCAATAGCATCTTCAGCTGCTTTTTTTAACCGTTCGTCGGTTGCTAAACCTAAATAATTATTGGAAGAAAGGTTAACTAGTTCTCTGCCGTTAATTTTAATGACAGGACCATTGGGACTTTCAAGTGGGTCGATGACATTATACAACCCTTTCCCCTTTAGATCCTCAAGGTTTTCATTTAAAAATTGCTCTAAAGTCTTACTGGACATGTTCAATTCCCCCTATTGCATTAGAAAGTAGTAGTATTTTTCCTCTAAAAAACAATTGTCCGTCTCGAGTGGACAGTTGTTTGGTTTTAAAACAGCGTGATTAAAGGATTTATCCCCTATACTTTATCATAATTTTCTCCTATTGTTCATATCTAGAGGACAAAAGTAAAAAATTTTTTTATCCTTTTTTAGGATACCCTAACTAATAGGCCTTATTTCAAGATAAAACTTCTTTTACTATTTTGTTCATTTTCATTGTAAACTCTTTACGTTATAATCATTAAATTAAACAAACTCTTTGTTTTAAGAAAGGATGTCAACCTTGTCATTATTGGTTTCTTTAATTTATACCCTTCTTGTCGGGACCGTGTTTATCTTTTTGTTTAAACTTGCCTATGAATTCTTTTATGGCGAAAATCAGGAAAAGCAAATTCGGAAAATACATAAATACTTCAGTAAAGAAACGGTCAAAAAAATCGATCAGCTAGAACATGTACCAAAAAAATATACGATGTACCAAGTTATAACGAATAAGGAGACCAAGAAAATAAAAGTAAAACCTGGCTATAAAATTGTCAAAATGGTCTCAAAGGAGCAAAAAAAGCAGAAATAAGTTAATTTTGCACACAAAAAGGAACCATTGCGGTTCCTTTTTTGTGTTATATTCCTGTTGGCCAGGTTGCCAGCAATCGGTCACTTTTTTCCCGCTTAGTAGTCAGCAAGTACTCGAGGGATTGACAAAGAAATTTCCTCGTTTCACTTGGGTGGATGACGTCATCGATTAAATGCTTTGCCGCTGCTTTATAGGGTGAACTATCAAATGACCACAAATCTAACAGCTTCTTCCTTTCTTCTTTAGGATTTTCGGCATGTGCAAGCTCTCTGCCGAAAACCACGTTGACGCCAACCTCCGGTCCAGTAAAATTAATCTCTGCAGTCGGCCAGGCGACAATTAAATCTCCGCCCATACCAGGACCACACATATTTCCATAGGCTGCACCAATACTCTTTCTTATTACTACCGATATTTTAGGTACTGTTGAGAGAGCCAAAGCCTGATTCCAAACCATAATTTTGGTAGGCATCTTTGCTTTTTCCGCTTCACTGCTGATACGGAAACCAGGGGTATCGTGTAAAAAAATAAGCGGGATATGGTAAGAATCGCAAAGACAAATAAATTCCGTTGCTTTTTGACATTCTTGTGGACCAGGTGCCCCAGCATAATGATTAGGCTGGTTCGCAACGATTCCAACACAATGTCCATTCAAATGAGCAAATGTGGTAATCAAGCCCCTACCAAATTTACGTTGATATTCAAAAGTAATTCCATCATCAACAAGGAACTCAATGATTTTCTTCATATCATACACACGATTGCTTTGCTGAGGTAAAATTGTTAATACTTCTTCAACAGAGCGGTAAGGATCATCATTAGTAGGTCTCATGTTTGGGCGTTCCCCTGCATGTTGAGGCATATAGGAAAAATACGTTTTTAACTGTTCAAAACACTCGTCTTCAGTTGCACCATCTTCATCAATTTGACCTGTGAATTTATGATGAATGTCCACACCGCCAAGTTCTTCAGGTGTTAATTTCTGGCCATTGGCAAGTTCAAGCATCCGCGGTCCAGCAATGGCCATGCATGTCCCTTGAAGTTGCGTGACAAAATCAGAAGATACCGCCGCCCAGGTCGGTCCGCCAAAGCTGTCCCCTAAAATAGCAGTCATAGTCGGGACTTGGCGGTGGAGAGTAAGCATTTCACGTGGAAATAATTTATCGCTGATCCCATCGGAACCCATCCCATCTGGCATCCGTAAGCCGCCGCCTTCATGCAGGGAAAAAATCGGTAGTCCATTCTTAATGGCAAACTCATGAATACTTCTTGATTTACGAATATGGACATTCCCTTCCGTACCGGCAAAAACCGTCTTATCCCCGGCTTGGATGATTGCAGGTCTTCCCATTACCTTTCCTATCCCTGCAATTAGACCATCACCGTAACTTTTATGTTCCGTTCCTTTAACATCAGAGGTGTTCAGCATTCCAAGTTCCATAAACGTTCCCGGGTCCACTAATTTATGAATTCTTTCCCTTGCGGTCATTAGTCCACGACTATGCTGGGCAACTATCTTTTCTGCGCCTCCTCCTAGTTGAGCGGCTTCTTTTCTTGCCTGAAGGTCATCTGTAAGCTTCTTAATTGTATCCATCCTCTCTCCTATTCTCCTTTCAATAATTTCCGAAGAACTTTCCCTGAGGGCGTAGCCGGAAGCTGATCAATAATCTCTACATACCGGGGATACTTATAGGAAGCCATGGTCTCTTTTGCCCAGCCAATAATATCATTAGGAGTTAAATTGTTTTTTTCTGATTCTTTTAAGACAACAAATGCTTTAACCACTTCATCTTTTATGGGGTCAGGCACCCCAATTACCGCAGATTGACGGATGGCAGGATGAAGATTAAGCAAGGCTTCCACATCCTCTGGAAAAATACTGTATCCAGAACTTTTTATCATTTCTTTTACCCGGCCAAGAAAATATAAATAGCCATCTTCGTCTAGGTATCCGATATCACCTGTATGCACCCATCCATCTTTAAGAGTCTCAGCGGTTGCATCAGGTCTGTTCAAATACCCTTTAAATACACCAGGACTTTTGATCACAATTTCACCCTGTTTTCCGGCTGGCTGGTCCTCACCTGTATCCAGGTCAACTATACGAATTTGAGTATCATAGATGGGAATCCCGCAGGAACCGTACTTGATTTTTTCAATTGGCATAAAGGTATCACATGTATGAGTCTCACTTAGACCGTAGGCTGCTTCGAATAGCGTACAGCCCTTTGTTATCTCACGCCAATTTTCCGCTAGTTCTTTCGTTACTTGTACGCCAAAGCTCGTTGCCAAATTGGTTTTTAAACTAGAAAGGTCTCTTTCCTTGATGTCAGGTATCTGCAAAATAGCCCAATTCATAGGTGCGACGCTATACCAATATGTGACTCTCTCCTTTTCAATTGCATCCACGGTGGCAAGTGGATCAAATCGAGTGAAGAGAACACAAGGTCTACCAGTATATATAGGACTATTAAGGCCCATAACCATTCCAGCAATATGACATAACGGAGCACTTGCTAATAATACGTCCTTATCATCCATTCCATTTGCTTGCTGTGATGCAGCTGTTTTAAATAACGCATTACCATAAGTTAACATGGCTCCTTTCGGTCTTCCGGTAGTGCCGGAGGTGAAGACCATTAATCCGATATCATTCCATAAATCAATTGGTTCTTTCGTTTCATAGGGAATTTCGGTCTTTAGAATTTCACAGAAATCATCTGAATCTGTCATCTGTTGTTTTGGTATCAGGAGTTCCTCTGGAAACTTCCATTCAGGTTGTTGTGGCAGGAAATCATCATAGTTAGTGGTGACAACGAAGTGCAGTGGACGGGATTTTTCTTGCGCTTTTATTACAAGAGAATAACCTTCTGAACCAGTAATGATCCCTTCAATGGGGGCTTCTTCTAAATAATAAGCTAATTCATTCTCTTTAAACATGGGATTCAATGGGACAACAATTCCACCTAGTTTTTGAATGGCAAAATGAGCAATAATATACTGAGGACAGTTCTGTAAATAAAGGGCAACACAGCTTCCTTTTTTAACTCCCTTCCTATGTAAATAGTGTGAGAAGTGATTTACATATTCCGAAAGTTTCCCCCAAGTGATCTTCGTCCCATAGAAAATGTAGGCAGTTTCGTTTGGGATTTCTTTGCTATGCTGTTCCAAATAATCAACTAACGGTTTTTCTCCTTGCAAATAAGTCAGTTTATCCGGTAACTGCTTTGGCCAATAAGGGCGAGTCTTCTCTACCATTTACATTCCTCCAATTAAAGAATAGGATGTTTTGAAAAAATACATGCTAACCGGTTAGTATCCTTAAAGAAAAGAAGACTCTTAACGAAGCCTTCTCTTCTCTCTCTTTACTACTTTTATTCAACTATAAACCTATTAATTCACGTGAACACCACTTAATTTACTAGCGCTACTATTCACCTTTTCTAGAGCCTCTTTATACTCTTCTTCTAATCGGTTAATAATGTCGGCTGTGGATTCAATCTTGTCGATGGCTCCAACCCCATGCCCTGCGGACCAAATATCACGCCAAGCTTTTGATTTGGTTTCTCTCTGCATACTATCAAAGTTAACTTGATCTTTTTTTACTAGTTGCTCAGGGTCTAATCCCGCTTTTACAATACTAGGCTTTAACATATTGCACATTACTCCAGAAAATGCATCTGTCAATACAATATCCTCTTGGGTTGACTCCACTAACATTTCTCTATATTCATCATTTGCCATACTTTCTGTGGCGACAATAAAGCGTGTTCCCATATAAGCAAGGTCCGCACCAGCAGCCTGTGCCGCTAAAATTCCTTTACCTGTTGAAATAGATCCCGCCAAAACAATGATTCCATCCCAAAAACTTCTCACCATGTCGACAAAAGCAAAGCTATTAATTTGACCGGCATGACCCCCTGCCCCACTTGCTACTAAAATTAGCCCATCGACACCTGTTTCAGCTGCCTTCTTAGCAAATTTTAAATCGCTTACATCAGAGAATACAAGACCACCATATTCATGAACAATATCGACCACATGTTTTGGGCTACCTAGTGAGGTAATAACTAATTGTGGCTTATGCTTTTTAATCAGTTCCAATTCATCTTGAAGGCGGCTATAGCTGCTATGTACCACCATATTCATGGCCCACGGTGCAATTTTGCGATCAGGATTTTGTGCCCGAGCCTGATCGAGCTCTTCATTTAATTGCCCCATCCATTGATCAAGCATCTCAATAGGTCTTGCGTTCGGAGCCGGAAATGAACCAATTACACCATTTAAGCAACAATTTTTAACAAGTTCTGGCCCTGAGACCAAAAACATCGGTGCAGAAATGACAGGAAGCTTTAGTTGAGCCCACCAATTTTCAGGAACACTTTTCTTCATCGTACACACTCCTAATTTAGAATTTTCTGAACAAAAGACTCTCTTTTATAGTAACTGAAAATGAATGGTTATTCAATCTTTGGAGTGACGAAATGTTAAATGATGTAAAAAACGAACATTATTGATTTTATTTATCACAATATACGCTTCTTCTGGATTTTACGGTTGATTTATAATTACACCATGCTATAATGTTAATAAATTCATAAGTTATCACTCATATAATCGCGGGGATATGGCCCGCAAGTTTCTACCGGATTGCCGTTAACAATCTGACTATGAGTGAGTAATAGAATGTCGCTGTTATGCTAATAGCGAACTTTTCTATAACCTTTCGGCAAACAAGCCCAAAGGTCATTGCTCACTCATTTTTCCTGTGAGCATGACTTTTGGGCTTTTATTTTTTATTGGAGGTAAACATATGAAACTACTAGAGGAAAAAATAAAGAATGATGGAACAGTCATCAATGAAAATGTTCTAAAAGTCGATTCCTTTTTAAATCATCAAGTAGATCCTGATTTGATGTATGAACTTGGTAAAGAGTTTGCCAGACGATTTCAAAAAAACGGAATAACGAAAATCGTCACCATTGAGTCTTCGGGTATTGCACCTGCTGTCATGGCCGGATTACATATGAAAATCCCTGTTGTATTTGCGAGAAAAAAGAAATCCTTAACCCTAACTGATGATCTATTTACAGCGAGTGTTCATTCATTTACAAAAAATGAAACAAATGAAATTTCGATTTCAAAAAAATATGTCAGCGCAGATGATAAGGTGCTCATCATAGATGATTTCCTCGCAAACGGTCAGGCTGCACTAGGATTAGTGAAAATGGTTCAACAAAGTGGTGCGGAAGTTTCCGGGATAGGTATTGTTATAGAAAAATCCTTTCAAAATGGTTCGCAAAAATTACAAGACCTTGGTATTAGGGTTGAATCACTTGCAAAGATTGCCTCACTAGCAAACGGTGAAGTTACTTTTATTAATGAAAAAGTGGAGGAATACATCTAATGAAACAACATCCTTTAAAAATCGCTTCGTTAGGAATTCAACATGTATTGGCGATGTATGCCGGAGCAGTGATTGTCCCTCTGATCATCGGTGGTGCACTGAATTTTACTGGTGAACAATTAACGTATTTGGTTTCAATAGACATTTTAATGTGTGGGATTGCAACTATTCTACAAGTTTGGCAAAATCGCTTTTTCGGGGTTGGTTTACCAATTGTTCTTGGTTGTACCTTTACCGCAGTAGGACCGATAATTTCAATTGGCAGCCAATATGGTATTTCTTCTATATATGGGTCTATCCTTATTTCCGGATTAATTGTCGTTCTTATTTCCAAATTTTTCAGTAAGCTGATTAAGTTCTTCCCTCCTGTTGTTACGGGCTCTGTTGTGACAATCATAGGGATTACCTTAATTCCTGTTGCAATGAATAATATGGCTGGCGGTCAAGGAAGCCCCGATTTTGGTAGCATCTCAAATATCAGCCTTGCCTTCGGTACCTTATTGTTTATCGTTTTGCTTTACCGTTTTACAAAAGGCTTTATCCGTTCTATTTCAATCCTATTAGGACTAGTGGCTGGAACAATTGCAGCCACATTCATGGGCAAGGTGAATTTTTCTGCCGTTGCAGATGCCTCATGGTTTCATATGGTAAAACCATTTTACTTTGGAACACCTACCTTTGAATTAACACCAATTATCACAATGACTTTGGTTGCAATCGTAAGTTTGGTGGAATCAACAGGTGTTTATTTGGCCCTAAGCGATATTACTGGTAAAAAACTGACAGAAGATGATATATCTAGAGGATATCGAGCAGAAGGTTTAGCTAGTATTCTTGGTGCTTTATTTAATGCGTTCCCATATACCACCTACTCTCAAAATGTCGGCCTCGTTCAGTTATCTGGTGTGAAAGGGAAAAATGTCATTTATACAATGGGTGGAATTCTCGTGGTCCTTGGTTTTGTACCGAAAATTGGTGCCTTTACAACAGTCATCCCAACTCCTGTTCTTGGTGGAGCAATGGTAGCTATGTTCGGCATGGTGATAGCCTATGGGATAAAAATGCTTAGCAAAGTAGACTTCGGCTCACAGGAAAATCTACTAATCATTGCTTGTTCCGTTGGTATGGGTCTCGGTGTTACAGCGGTTCCAGATTTATTTTCTCATCTTCCTGAAAGCATCAAAATCCTGACTAACAATGGGATAGTTGCTGGAAGTATAACTGCCATCCTATTAAATATTGTCTTTAATGTCATGAAGCCAGCAAAAAAAATACAAGCAGCTTCCACTTTAAAAGCTTCTTAAATAATATAAAGGCGGAGCTACTCAATGCTCCGCCTAATAAAATCAATTAAACTTGTTACACTTCGCTGACTCGAAGAATTGCTTCCATCTTCACCTGAACCCGAAATTGTCTTCGTAACGGATATTGGCGCAATATAGACAGCGCCGCCAAAATTAACGATTCCACCAGACACAGTACCAATATTAATACATTCTTGATTCTTCTCCACTCTTTGCCCCCCTGCTTTTTTACTATTATATGTACAAGTTCAAAGCTTGTCTAAGCAACTTCACTATTGGTGTTTCTTTTCAGCAGATTTAATTTATTAGTCTGCCACGAACCTAACTTTTATGAAGATTGGGTTACGAAAATTTGGAATTTCGATAAATGGTCACAATTATCCGTTTAAACAGTTGTTTAGAACCCCTGCACCAATATAGGGATTTATCTTATATTATCAGGCAATTCCCTCATTTTTCTTAGCATCCAATATCTATTTAATCGATTTAAATAAATTCAATAAATCGATTTAATGAATTTATTTTAAAATATCATTTATCTATAATTTTAAAGGCAAGGAACTACTGTATAAAACATAATAAATGAGGAGAATTTGTTTATGAAAAAATGGTTGTCTGCTATTATAACTGTATTGTTGCTTCTTTCTTTAGTTGCTTGTGGACAGAAAGAGGACAAAGCAAGTGAAACAAAAAAAGAAACCACAACTAAAGAAGTGTTTAAAATCGGTGCGATTCCTGACCAAAATGCTGCCGACCTTGAAAAAGGAATGACGGCTGTTGCAGATTACCTAAGTGAAAAAACAGGCATGAAAGTGGAATTTGTTCCATCTGTTGATTACGCTGCTCTTGTCACAGCATTTCAACGTGGTGAGATCCATATGGCATGGTTTGGCGGTCTAACAAGTGTTCAAGCGATTAATCTTGTTCCTGACGCAGAATCATTTGCCCAAAGACCTAGAGATGCTGAGTTTCATTCCGTGTTTATTACTCAAGAGGGATCTGGAATTAAATCGCTTAACGATATAAAAGGAAAATCATTTACTTTCGGCAGTGAAAGTTCTACTTCTGGACATTTAATGCCACGTTACTTCATATCTGAAGCAGGAATCGATCCAAATAAAGACTTTGATGGAAAACCAAATTTCTCTGGTTCACATGATACCACATATAAATTAATTGAGGCTGGTACCTATAAAGCTGGCGCGTTAAATGAGGCTGTTTGGCAGGCTGCTGTAAAAGAAGGAAAAGTGGATACGAATAAAGTAAAAGTATTCTATACAACTCCAGCTTTCTATGACTACAACTGGACCATCAATAGCAATGTTGATGATGTTTTTGGAAAAGGCTCAAAGAAAAAAGTAGAGGATGCTATTCTTAGCATTACAACTGAACAAAAAGACATCACAGACTTTTTCCAAACTGATAAATTTATAGAAACAAATAACGATAACTATAAAAAGATTCAAAAGGTTGCAAAGGAATTAAAGATTATTAAGTAGTAGGTGTAATATTGATGTCTGCGAAAATAAAAATAGAAGCTAAAAATATAACGAAACATTATGAGCGGAAGATAGCCCTATCTTCCCTTTCTTTTTCTATAAATGAGGGCGAATTGGTTGCATTAATCGGGCCAAGCGGTGCAGGAAAAACTACTCTTTTGAATACCATTGCAGGATTGGTCCCTGTTCAAATTGGCGAACTTTTAATTGATGGGAAACCACATGTATCTTATAAAAATGGGAAAGCCTTTGCAAAAAAAGTAGGCGTGATCCGCCAACAGTTCGACTTAATAGGTCCACTAGCCGTGATTCATAATGTCTTAGCTGGAAAATTAGTTGAATGGGGCCTTTTTAAGTCCCTTTTTTCATTGCTAATTCCTCAAGAAAAAAACTTGGCGATAAGCGCACTTAATCGAGTCGGCCTAGGAGACAAAGTAAATGAAATTACCTCTTCTTTATCAGGAGGAGAACAACAGCGAGTGGCGATGGCACGGTTATTGGTTCAAAAGCCAGAAGTTATACTAGCTGACGAGCCGGTTGCTTCCCTTGACCCCGCAAGAGCAGAAGATGTACTTTCTATGTTGACAAAAATTGTTACAGAGGAAAAGCAGACTTTAATTACGAGCTTGCATTCGGTTGAATATGCTAGAAAATATTTCACCCGTATTATATCTCTAAAAAATGGCGAAATATTTTTCGACTTACCTACAGACCAAGTTACTGATGAAATGTTAATGGACCTTTATCAGATAAAGGAGCAAATGTAAGATGATGAAACATTACCCCATCTTTCGTTTGCATAACCGTTTCCTCCTCACAATATTGTTAGCGGCTATTTTCATATGGAGCCTTTTCTCTATAAAATGGAATCAGGAATTATTTCACTCTGGCGGCATTCCCACTTTGCTTCAAATTTTTGAAGGCCTGTTCCATCCCGACTTCTCAACGGAGGTATTAATTAAAGGGCTAAAATCTTCATGGATTACCCTTGTATATGCTGTCGCAGGAATGTCTTTGGCCATTATTTACGCATTTGTCGTTGGTATTCTCGCATCAGGAACATTAACCTCTAGCCGTACTTCTAGGATCATTTCAAAGATTTTCTTCAGAGGGATATTAGGCTTTACTCGGTCCATCCATGAATTAATTTGGGCTTGGCTTTTCGTGGCAGCTGTAGGCTTATCACCTTACGCAGCTATCTTTGCTCTTGCCATTCCATATGGTGGAATTCTTGGACGGATATTTGCAGATATGTTAAATGACGTGCCTCAGAACCCCATCCAAGCATTGAAGTCTTCCGGAGCATCACGATTGCAAACCTTAGTATATGGCTATCTACCTTTAGTTTGGGCAGATATGATTAGCTACACTATGTACAGATTTGAATGCTCGATTCGTTCTTCAGCAATTATGAGTTTTGTTGGGCTTGGTGGCTTGGGTTACCAAATTCAATTATCCTTGGCTGACCTGAAATACGATCAAGTATGGACGTATGTATTCTTTCTCATTGGTTTGGTGTTAATTGTTGATATATGGAGCAATTTTGTTCGTAAAGGGTTAACGGAACGAAAAAGAAGAAATGGTTTAAGCTATGGTTGGCTATCTGCTCTTTTTACGTTTCTTTTAATTGTCGGGTCTTGGTTCTATATCCTAATTGCAGAAAATGCCCATTTATTGGAGCTATTGACTGAAAAAAATCTCGAATATGCTAAGAAATTTTTCGGTGGATTAATCGGCTTGCATCAAAATGATATAGCTTTCTTACATGCTGATAGCTGGTCATCCGCATTAAAATTAACAGTTGAAACATTAGAGATGAGTATCATGGCGATTGGTTTTTCAACGATTGCCGCTTTCCTTACTGTGATTCCTGCTGCTAGAAATATCGCAAATGGAAGTCTTACATTATCTAAAAGCTGGTACAGCTGGATTCTTTATGGACTCGTTCGTCTCTCTTATATCTTTTCACGTGCTGTACCCGAGCTTGTATGGGCGATGATGATTATTTTTATCTTTAAACCTGGAATCTTGCCTGGTGCCATAGCCCTTGCGCTTCATAATTTTGGTATTCTCGGTAAGCTTTGGGCGGAAGTGATTGAGGATATGGATCCTCGTCCAATAAGGAACTTGGCATCCGCTGGCGCATCGAAGATTCAAATCTTCTTTTATGGGATTCTGCCTACGGTATTACCTAGATTTCTTACTTATATTCTCTATCGCTGGGAAGTGATTATGAGGACTACTATTGTTGTAGGATTTGTTGGTGCAGGCGGTCTCGGCATGGAATTTAAACTGGCAATGAGCTTTTTCCAATATACACAAATCACTCTTCTTCTACTCTGCTATATGATTCTCGTCATAATCGCCGACTTTGCATCAGAAAGTACAAGAAAAGCAGTAAAATAATTCAAGCGGATGTCAAAAACGACATCCGCTTTTCATTTGAGTGTTGTATTTGGTGAAAATTTTAGGTTATATTCACTAGTTTGCATGAAATTGTCTTTAAAGCAATGCTTTATTTGCGAAAAATAAGGTCCTATTTGCGAAAATTCATATTTTATTTGCGTTAAACAAGGTTTTATTTGCGTAAAACCACTTTTTATTTGCGTAAACTATTTTATTTGCCAATACGAACGTTTGTATCCTTCGGTTGTTGCGCTTTTCTAACCAGCTTCCCACCATCAAAATGCCGTCCATATGTAGTGACTATTTCAGCAGCTTCCTCATAGGTCGGAATCCGGCCATTGCACTTCCAGGTCAAAAAGTATGATTGTACCTTACCGCTATAAAATACCCAGCTAAAAAATATACGAGCGAAATTATGAACGCCGCTGGTTCGAAAAGAGTTCATTTCTTTTCCCGCTTTCCAAACTGTCATCGTTTGACCTACTCCACCTTCCAGCTGTCCTTTTAACTCTGCATACAGTAGATTCTCATTTTTACTCATAGCTTTCATAATCATTTGATTTAACATTCCGTTGATGATGAGACGTGGAATGTTGAACTGCTCTCCTCTGGTAACCGAAACAACGGCATTAGGTGGTATTTCTATATTTCGGTCACCTAAAATAAATGCTCCTCCATACTTATTATTTGGATCGATTTGCTTTTCCCACTTCTTTTTCAATCCCATCATCCCCATATAAATAATCAAATATTTTCATCGTAATCATAGCAAATATTTAAAATGTTTTGAATATATAACTATGACTTTTTTCCTAATAAATTGATAATTTTTCCACATTTAAACATTTAACAGTATAATAGAGTCAAAGAAAATTTTATATATGGTGGTATAAGAAATGTACAAAATCATGATTATTGAGGATGATCCAAAAATACGTTCGATCATTGCTCAAACTCTTAGAAAGTGGAAATTCGAGGCAATAGAATCAACTGACTTTGAACATCTTGATCAAGAATTTATGGCTGCTAAGCCACACCTTGTTCTTCTAGATATAAACCTTCCAGTGTACGATGGGTATTATTGGTGCAGGTTATTTCGTCAACTATCCAATGTCCCGATTATTTTTATTTCTTCCCGATCACAAAACATGGATATTGTCATGGCGATGAATATGGGAGGAGATGATTTTATTCAAAAGCCCTTTTCACTCGATGTGTTAATGGCAAAAATTAATGCGATTTTTAGAAGAGTATACACCTACCAGAAGGAAGATAAAGATTATCTAGAACATAGAGGTCTCATTCTGCATGTCGATAAAAACAGCATATCCTACCAAGAGACCGAGCTTGATTTAACTAAAAATGAATTTCAAATATTATATCTCCTATTGAAAAACAAGGAAACTATTGTTTCGCGCGATGGTATAATGACGGTCCTTTGGGAAAGTGAAAATTTTATAGATGATAATACACTAACTGTTAATATCGCACGCTTACGAAGAAAACTTGAAGAACTTGGACTGGACCAGTTTATTGAGACAAAAAAGGGACTAGGATACATGATCAAATGAAGTTTACAAACTTTCTTTCAGACCAAAAGTGGATGGTCCTTACCTTTGCGATCGTTTTGTTTTTCATTGTGATATTAATAAGTGTTGACCCTAAGCTACATATCTCTTTTGGGAGCATCATTTATCTTGTCACACTATCAATCATTATTTTTAGCGGATTTCTTATGGTCTCATATTTTATTAAAAAGAGTCAGCTTGACAAGTGGGAGCAGCTCCCATTAGATAAGGTTCATTCAGACTCCTTCCCCTTGGCCGGTTCATATGAACAGCAAATTTACCTTGAGTCGATTAAACGATTAAACGATCAATATCTACTTAAAACTCATTTGCGTGATGAAGAGAATAAAGAACAGCTGGAGTTTATGACACAGTGGTTTCATGAAATAAAAACCCCAATTGCTGTCAGCCATTTATTATTAGAAACTGAAATTCACTCGCCTAGTCTTCAAGAGGAAATCAATAAAATAGAAGGATATGTGGAGCAAGCACTTTACTTTTCACGACTCCATGAGTTCAATAAGGATTATATAATTGAAGAAATCAATCTGGAAGATAGTTTAAAAGAGATCATTAAAGCAGAATCTAAAACGTTTATTTCAAAACGAATAAAAGTTACATTTGATACCCAGCAAATGAAGATTTCAAGTGATAAAAAGGGGTTAGCTTTTATTATCAAACAGATTCTACTCAACTCATTAAAGTATTCGAATGACCACACAGAAATACACCTTATGATAAATAACGGTACAAGACAGCTGATTATTAAAGATCAAGGAATCGGAATTCCTCCAGAAGACCTTCCCCGTGTGTTTGAAAAAGGATTTACAGGGAAAAACGGAAGAATTGTTCAACGTTCCACGGGTATGGGGTTATACTTAGCTAAAAAAACAGCAGAAAAGCTCGGGCATGAGCTTACTATTTTATCGACTGTCGGTACAGGAACGCAAGCTGTACTACATTTTCCTGAACGTGTTCATTTATATGATTGAGGATAAGAAAGAGGTTGACCAATTAGTCAACCTCTTTTAATTTTCCTTAATGATTTTATAATAGGATCTTGTGGTAATCCAAAAGTAGAAAAGGTATATAATTAAATAGGCGCATAGACAAGTGATATACGGCACGATCATTTTAATTGGTAAATACTCTGATAGTACATACAAGATTACAATACTATGGCTGATTGCAAGTACCAGGGGAAGCAAAAAAGTAAATCCCACTTGTCTTGCGATTGATCCCTTCACTTCCTTGTCAGAAATACCAATCTTATCAAGAATGTTATAGCGCCCCTTGTCCGAGTTTGCTTCCATTAGTTGTTTAAAGTAGATGATACTGCCGGTTGCCAACAGAAAAACTAGTCCAAGAAAACCGCTAATAAAAATAAGCAACCCATATGTTTCTAAACCGTAATGATAGTTTTCGTAAAAACTAGAGAAAATCGGTCTTGGTACAGTATCCACATATTTATTCGGTTCAGCAAGTCGATCAAGTTTATTATTTAAACCCTTTACTTCTTTTTCGTTTTTTAATTTATAAAGAAACAGCTCATGAACCGTCATTTCCTTTTTCAATTCTTGAAATTGTACGTCGCTAATAACTAGTGGGAAGAGCATGTTGCCTTGGTTTAGTAAGGAATAGCCTTTATAGTCTCTGATTTTAATCATATGCTTGCTAGGCAAGGTGAGCTTTTTCCCGCTATAGGGGTCAATGGTTTGATTTAAATTGCCATCATAAAAAGCAAGTGCTTCATTTTTGGTAAGGTGTACATCCTCTGTAATTCCTCTATGTTTCATCATTTCATGATAAGATTTCTCAGATAAAAGAATCGTCTGAAAAAAATCAGGTACCCTATTTATCTTTACTCCTTCCGTTTGAACAGGTAAGTATTCTACCTGTTGACGATAGTTAATAATTCTTGAGGAATCCTCTTCAATTATAGATTTCAGCTGTTTATTAGCTTCACTGTCCATCAAATTAAACATATAGCTATAGGGATTTTCCTTTTTAGAAATCGAATCAATGTGGTAATAAAAACTATAAGTTAACACACAAGCAATAATTGTAATATTGCTCAATAAGGAAATGACAGTTAAGACTAAAACATTCCCTTGCATTCGATACATTAAATGACTAATACTCAGCAGGTTCTTACCCTTGTAATAAACAGATGCCATTCTTTTTAATATAAGTAATATATAGCTTGATAGGGATCGCATAAATAAATAGGAACCCATAATTAGGAATAGGACAGATGCTAAGATCCGAATTCCAGTATTATCGATTAAACGAATTCCTTCAGGATTCAATACTAGTAAATAACCTAAACCTATACATACAAGTGCTAGAGAACTCGTAATAACTGTGGTATTCCCTCTTCTCTCCCCTTTTCGATCAGCTTTAAAAAGTTCAGCAAGTGAATAACGATAGATGACCCGATAACCATGAATAGATGCAATCACAATAATGATATAAAAGACAATAATCGTATGGACCAAAGCCTGACTTGAAATAATGAATGTCACTTCCAAGGAAAAGTTCATTAATTTAAAAATAATCATCATGAACAACTTGGATAATAGAATCCCAATACTTATTCCAAAGACAAGCGCGATCGATCCAATAATCAGATTCTCACAAAAAAGTAATTGACCTATTTTTCTTTTACTCATGCCAAAAAGAGAATACAATCCAATTTCCTTTTTACGTTTTCTAGTAAAAAAGGAGTTGCTGTACCATATAAAAATAGCTGAAAAAAGCATTAAAACAATGGAGGCAACACGAAATGCAGATTCCATTTTTCCAAGTGTCACTGTCGCACCAAGTAACTGGTTATTATATTCTAATGAAACGAACGTAAAATAAATTGAAATACTGATAATCATAGAGTTTAAATAAATCAAATATTGGCGCAGGCTTTTTTTAATATTTTTACTAGCAAGGCTATACAATGTCATATTGCATACCTCCTAGTGTTGATAGGATGTTAAGTATTTGCTGAAACATCTGCTTACGGGATTGCTCCCCTTTTCGAATCTCGGTATAAAGGGCCCCATCTTTGATGAATACAACTCGTGAACAAAAGCTTGCTGCATAGGCATCATGGGTAACCATTAATATGGTTGATTGTTTCTCCTGATTAAGTCCTGAAAGAGTTTCAAGCAACTGATACGCTGATTTAGAATCAAGAGCACCAGTTGGTTCGTCCGCAAAGAGAATACTAGGATTCCCGACAATGGCGCGGCAAACAGCGGTGCGCTGCTGCTGGCCTCCGGATATTTCATAGGGATATTTATCAAGAATTTCTTTGATACCAAAACGAGTTGCTAAATCTATAACACGATTATTGATTTCTCCCGGAGATTTGCGAGAAAATGCCAAGGGTAATAGAATATTTTCTTCTACAGTTAACGTATCGAGTAAGTTATAATCCTGAAAAATAAATCCCATTTTTCCCCGTCTAAATTCGGTTAGATCCTTATCAGACATACCACTTACATTTTGTCCATCAACCATGATCACACCAGAAGATGGTTTTTCAATAGTTGATAAAACATTAAGTAATGTTGACTTTCCGGCACCAGAAGGACCCATTACACCCACAAATTCACCTTTTACCATCTTTAAATCAATATCTCTAAGAGCAGAAAAAGAGTTCTTTCTGTTTCCAAAGACTTTATTTACTCCCCTTGCATCTAATATAATTTCCATACCAATTCACCCATTTCTGTAAATTCCTTACTTTAACTATAAGAAAAATACAGCTGTTCTTCCATAATGAATCCTTACATATTGAACGGCGAACCTTACAGTTTTGTAAGAATCCAATGTTCTTCCTTAATAAACGTATCACACGGACAGATCCTATGCTAGAAATTATGTATTAAGGTTGTATTGTAACAGGACTTTCCATTATTCTATTTATAGTATGAATGTGTATTAAACAACGACAGTTGAAATCATCTAAGGAAGTGAAATCACTTTGCAAACAAAAACTGCTTTACCGTTACTATTTGTAGTGATGTTTCTGGTAATGGTTGGATTCGGTATTATTATCCCAGTCTTACCGTTTTATGCGGAAGAAATAGGAGCGAACCCCACTGAGCTTGGCTTATTAATGGCGGTCTATTCACTCATGCAGCTAATTTTCGCTCCAATTTGGGGTCAGATTTCTGATCGTATTGGACGGAAACCCGTAATGATGATTGGAATTACCGGCCTGGCTCTATCGTTCTTTATCCAAGCCATTTCTTCTCAGCTTTGGATGTTATTCGTTGCAAGGATTCTTGGGGGAATTCTCTCATCTGCAAATATGCCAACAGCTATGGCATATGTTGCTGACATAACAACAGAAGAAAATCGCGGAAAAGGAATGGGAATTATAGGTGCGGCCACAGGCCTAGGCTTTGTTTTTGGACCTGCAATTGGCGGGATCTTTTCAAAAATCAGCTTAAATATGCCTTTTTACTTAGCTAGTGGTTCCTCCTTGATTACGTTGGTTCTTGTTTTTATATTATTTAAAGAATCAGCTGATAAAAAGAAAACCGTTAAAAGAGACTCGATATGGAAAGCTTTTAATACCCATGTTTCAGTTCTATTCTTTGTACAATTATTGATTTCTTTATCACTATCCGGATTGGAAGCAACCTTTGCCTATTTTGCCGCAAAAAGGGCGGGTCTGGGCAGTACTCAACTTGGATATATTTTTATGATTATGGGATTTGGAAGTGCCTTAGTTCAGGGCGGATTAGTCGGCCGTTTCACAAAAAAGTATGGAGAAAGATCGGTTATCCAAGGTGGAATTATTATTTCCGCCATTGGTTTTGGATTAATATTACTTGTACATAGTTTTACAACTGCAGCGATCTTCTTAACGATTTTCGGATTAGGAAATGGCGTAATTCGTCCGAGTGTCTCCTCTTTACTTACGAAAATGTCTACTGCTGGGCATGGAAGTTCAACAGGTCTGTTATCATCCTTTGATTCTCTTGGACGGATTATAGGACCACCGATTGGTGGCTGGCTTTTTTCACTATCCATTGGTCTTCCTTATATCTCTGGTGCAATCATTTCAATGGCAGCGTTACTATTATTTGTTCTATTTCGACCACAAGTAACCACTGTTAAATCAACGAATATGTAAATTGAACATGTCATATGTTTCTAGGACATGCATAGAATGGGTTATAAGGATTGATGTATAAAGGAGCCTAGTAGAATGAAACGAAAAACCTTTATGAATGTATGTTTCCTTATTGCCATTTTGGGCTTTGCTGCCTATCTTGATTCGCCCTTTTCTTTTTTAAACAAGGACTATTCGTATTCTGCTGACCAGCCTGTAATGGCACAGCCAGTTGATGTAGAGCCGACAGAAGATACTCCTGTGTTAGAAGAAAAGCTTGAAAAGCGTGAAAAAGTGGATGGTTATATCCTTGAGACCTATGAGGAATATGAAGTCTATAAAGACAAAGATGGAAATGTTGTAAAAAGTGAACCTACCGGGAAAACAGACACACTTAAATATTGGGATTATAACAATGAAGACCGCTAATGTTAGCGGTCTTTTTGAAAGGAGGCAATAAATTGAAAATTACAATCGGGATTACTTCCTTTAATAGAAAGAAATATTTAGCTAAGCTTCAACACTCCTTAAATTTATCGCATAATATAGACTCATGTAACATTCGGATCTATGACGATTGCAGTACCGAATTAAGCATCTCAGAAATAAAAAAACTTTTTCCCACTGCACTGACTATTACTCAAAGAAATCATAATATGGGGCCTGATCGAAATTTAAGACAAATGTATGCTGATTTTTTAGAAACGGAAGATGATGTCCTGGTGACCATGGATTCAGACCTTATTTGTCGACCTGACTGGTTGACTTTTACAAAAGATCATTTTCACCATACGAAAGGCATCATGAGTTTGTATAATTCTAAACGACATAAACCAATGAAATCAATCTTGATTAATGGAAAGATGTTTTTAGAAAAAAATCATATTGGTGCTGCAGGCTCTATCATGTCTAGAGTAATTGTACACGAGATCGTTCGTACATTGCCTCCGAGTGATTCTTTTGATTGGAAGTGGAGTGAGTTATTACGAAGAAATGGGATACCTCTACTGGTTTCAAATGAGAGTTATTTCCAACATATAGGGCTTCAAGGATACAATTGTGATGGTATTAGAACGATTGACTATGGACTAAATTTCCATCCATTACATGAGGTTAATCAAAAATATATGAATGAATACCAACAAGAATATTTAAATATCAGAAAAAGATAAAAAACAAAGATGGCATGTAAGAAATGCCATCTTAAAATGAGTTAAATAGTATCAATCGTCTTTATGCTCTTCACAAAAAACAAAGTCCTTGTATCGGAAAAATGTGGCTGCGTCAGCTTGTTCAATACCAGGTATCGAAGGGTTGAAAATACTACCGGCAACGACTGAAACCTCTAGTAGACCGCAGATTGGTTGACAACTCTTCTTGCAAATTTTGAAATCCCCTTCTACCGTTACTCGATACACAGCATTTCTCTCGTCCAGTACTACTCCATTAACAAGGCCATCAAGAATGCCTCCAGGAATATCTCTTTCGATTCTTGTACAAGTGTGAGGATTTAATTCATGCGTACCTAAATAAAAATCCTTTTCATGAATGTCACTAAATACATTATATTGAACGGTATTTTGTTCTTGGACAGAGTCTATTGTAGGTTGAAAGCATATTCCCAATTTGACAGATGCTTTTAATTGTTTATCCGTTGGATTTTTTAAGGTAATCACAAGTCTATCATTATTTCTGCCTGTTTGAAAGTCTAAAGCCACTTCTTCTGAAATAAGAAATGGACCTGTGGTAAGCTTTACTTTTTTGTGATCATGTTTTTCCCCCATTTAAAATCCCTCCTTTCCTTCTTTATTAAATGAAGGCACTTGTCATTCTGTAAGGGCATGTATACTAGTTTTTTAAAAATGTGGTTTTGACTAGAATGACGTCTGACAAAAGCCGTTCCACCTTATAAAAAGGCTAATAACCTATTAGCGAGGAGTGAAAAACATATGAGAATAGGAGTAAATCTACTGAATTTTTCAGAGGACAGATTTGGTGGAGTGGAACAATACGTAAAAAATTTAATTTGGCATTTAGCAAACAGTCAAGAAAATGTTCAGGTATTTCTTTTTCTTACAAGGCCTTTCCTTGACGTATTTCCTAATTATCATGATCGGATAAAAAGAGTAATGGTTAAACATGTAATCGACCCCATTCAAATCCGTAAAACTATTCTGCACAATAAGTTAGATTTATGGTTCTCCCCTTTACACCGATCATATATCCCGGATATACCTATTCCATCGGTTGTAACCATACATGATCTTCTTCACACATCCTACCCACAATATGTTTCAGAGAATTTAGATTATCATAATCAATATTACCAGCAATATCTTCCATCCTTTGATGCTATAATTACTGTTTCGAATTTCTCAAAAGATACGATCATGAAACACCTACACATTCCAGAGGAAAAAGTTCATGTAATTTATCAGGATGTTCCAATAGGTTTTGAAAGAGTGCTAGACGAAGGGGAAATAGGAAGTTTAAAAGAAAAATATAAACTGCCAGAAGTGTTTGGTATCTACCCAGCTAGTTATAATGCACACAAAAATCATCTTAATCTACTAAAAGCGATTTTGTTCCTACGTGAACAACATAATAAGGAAATCTTTCTTGTTCTTACTGGTTATACTTACAAAGGGAACACCGTGTATCAACAGGTTGTAAACTTCTTGAATGAGCATCATTTAGAAAAACAAATAAAAATAGTAAACTACATCCCCCAAAGAGAAATGTACACACTTTATTCTGGTGCTTCCTTTTTAGTCTTTCCTTCTCTTTATGAAGGGTTCGGCATTCCATTAGTAGAAGCAATGAAAGCAAAATGTCCGATTGCTTGTTCTAATAGAGGAAGCATTCCTGAAATTGTTGGAGAGGCTGCACTGCAATTTAACCCGGAGAACGTAAATGAAATAGCCCAGCAAATACTTCAAGTATTAGAATTAAAGACAAGAGTAGACCTTATTGAAAAGAGCACTGAACAGGTAAAACAATTCTCTTGGGAGAAGAGTGTAAGAAAAACGCTGGAAGTTTTTAACAGCGTTTTACAAAGAGGGAGAGAACAATGAAAAACCTTCTTGTTATTAATCATTTTCCAACAGTGATGCCTCCCATAAGTGGAGGTACAATTAGATATTTTCATTTATACCAAGAGCTTAGTAAGTATTACCATATCACACTCTTATCCCAAACGTTGGGTTACAAAAGTAGCCTATTTCAATATTCTCCTACATTTAAGGAATATAAAGTTGAAAAGGACCACCTCTATAATAAAAATACGGATAATAACAATAGGCATTCATATGAATTTACTTTAATTAATCATATGACTCTTTCCTATCAAGACACGATATTTAAGAATTATTTTAACAATCTATATCAAACAAGCGACATTATTATTCATGAATCACCCTACCTTCTCGGCTATGATCAATTCTTAGGAATAGATGGTAAACTAAGAATTTATAACAGTCACAATCATGAATACCTATTAGCAGATAAAATTTGGATGAATGAAAAAGCAAAAGAATTTTTACCTATTTTATATGAAGAAGAAAAAAAATTAGTAGAAAATGCGGACGTTGTGTTTGCAACGTCTGAGAATGAAAGACAAAGTTTTATTTCCATGTATCAAAAAGATCCGAAACAAGTAAAATTAGCACCAAATGGAATACACCCAGACGCATGGTTAAAGAAAACAAATAGCTCACGTATTAGAACAAAAGCCATATTCATCGGATCAGATTATTTGCCTAACATTGAAGCTGTTGATTTTATTATTAATCAGTTAGCTGACCAATGTCCCGATATAGAATTTGTTCTAGCGGGCGGCTGCTGTAATCCATTTTTAACATTGAAAAAATCAAATGTGCAATTATTAGGGCGAATCCAACACAAGCAAAAATTAACACTATTTGCAGATGCAAATATCGCACTTAATCCTACCATGACTGGCGCAGGCGTTAATCTTAAAACATTAGAATTTTTATCTGCTGGAATTCCGTTATTCTCAACCGACTTTGGAATTAGAGGTTTAGAATTAACCGATCACAAACACTATTTTCATGTTGAAAGGGAAAATTTCGCAGAGAAGTTAAATAAATATTACCAAAATGAAGAAATTCTAAATGAAGTATCAGCTGGTGGACAAAAATATATTAATGCCAATTTTTCTTGGAGTAGTATTGCTAAAGGGATATACGAGGAGATTGAGGGATATTAAATCCACTTAACCTATGAGATTTTGTAGAACGTTTTTTAATGAGATTCCAGCTTGGTCCCATGTTAGTTTTATCATATCCTTTCTCCCTTGTTCTCCTTTTTGGATACAAAGCATTGGATTTTCATAAGCATTTCTCATTTGTTTTTTTAAGTCAACCAAATCCACTTCAGCCCACTGCTGCCTGTCATCTTCATAAATGTCCGGAGAAACAGTCCCTAGTGGATTGGATTTCGTGGAAGGAGTACAAAGATGGTAGTCGACTATGAATGAGTTGTTTTCATGTAAAAAATCCATTTGTCCTCCCCAACCAGTTGCAATGACAGGGATACCACTTGATAATGATTCTATAAAAGGAAGTCCTACTCCTTCTCCTCTAGTCGGGAGAACAAATGCATTTGCTAGTGTATAAAGGCTTTTTAATTGTTTTTCACCTATGACACCTGTGATGATCAAGAATGGAGCAGTTTCTTCGTCAAAACCAAGCACTTTCTTATACTTATTTATTGCCAGTAGTATATGTTTTCGTGGAGCTCCATACGTTTTTATCAATAAAAGGACTTCGTCAGTTATGGAAAATTCCTCCCAGTATGCCTTTAATAAGGTTTCGGGATTTTTGCGATGTTGAAAATCAAATACACTTAAAAAAACAAATTTCCCAGTTGTTTCATTCATGATTAATTTCTTATTTTCGGGTGTAAATGTAACGGTATCGGCACCATGTGGTACAAGAAATATTGGAACAGTTATACCACTATCCATCATTGCAACCACATTATTGGTACAAGGAACACATACTGCATCAAAGGACTGTATGGTGTCCAGCCATTTACTAGGGATTCTCGATGTTTCCCATACGGTATTTAAAATTATATGATCAAATATTTTTCGTTCCTCTTCCTTCCAAACAATATTCCCCGGAGGAGAATGAAGAATTAATATCTTTTTCTTTTCCAATGAAATTGGCTTTTCGATTAATTGTGATAAGCGCTCTCTTTTTTCATTTTCAATAAATTTAGAACCGAACCCCCAAGTATAGGTTTCAATTTTAACATCCACTCCTTGGCGGTCCAGTGATAAGACGTATTCTCTGCTCGCTATACCATACCCAGTTGAATCTAGAACGGGCCCTCTCCATACAACCTGATAGTTTTCCATTTTCCCTCCATTAAAAACCTTTATTATGCTCTCTCTTTAATCTTGAATGAATGGTTTATAATCTTCGGTTATACACACAAATCTTGACTTTCTTAAGAGAATGTCATTATTAATATTCCAAGTATGATGTGCTGGATTAGACTTCCTCAAGCAAACATAATTGTGTTTATCTGTGGAAAATATTTTGAACCTGTTTCTTGCACATTCGCGTAAAAAAAAAGTGTCTTCACCTAGGTTTAATGCTGGAAATCTAACATTCTTAAAAACTTCTTTTTTAAAAAGTAATGTCGCCCCTTTGATCCCCTGGTTAACAAATTGGTTTTCTTTACCCGGCTTTTGGATGACAAGTATTTTCTCCTTTTCAAAGTACATAAAGACTGATTGTTTACCAACAACATCTGCATTTGTTTTCACTAATGTTTCCATCGACTTTGCTAAATAATTTGGCGCATAATAATCATCATCATCAAATTTCGCAATAAATGGATACTTTGCCTTTTCAATGGCATAATTTAGAGATTCTCCTAATGTCCATTCTTCCTTCGATGAATAAACGGTTACATTTGAAGCACATTTTGCTCGTTGTTCCCACTGAGAAATATCCATATCACCTTTGTTTAAAACAATAATCAATTCTTTTTCCTTCCATGTCTGCCTTTCATAATTATTAAATACATTCTCCATTAAGTGCTGCCGAATGGTGCAACATATGATAGAGATCAATGAACTTCCTCCCTTATTTACACTGCTTAATTGCATCTTCCCAGGAATCGGTATATTTAATAATATCTTCTTCATCCACTTTAGGTCCCAACTGGACTTCAATAATCTCTAGAGGTGTGATCGCCTTTACTCCATGTTTAGCACCTTTTGGGATGACCAGCGTATCTCCTGCATGAATAGGAAAACAATGATCATTTAAAATAAATTCCCCTGTTCCTGAAATAATGGTC
Organism: Bacillus sp. (in: firmicutes); assembly: GCA_039832695.1. Lineage (GTDB taxonomy): Bacteria > Bacillota > Bacilli > Bacillales > Cytobacillaceae > Neobacillus. The sequence continues at coordinate 81,430 of JBDOMM010000024.1, read as the reverse complement.
CATGTTTCTTGTCGCAAATAGTGCGTTTGGTAACTAGTATTTTTACCTGGAGTCACTTTGAGAATTTTCGTTTGAGTTTCCATTCCTTCTACTGTTAAAGAACGAGATAACACCCTATAACTACCCCATCTTTTTTCTTCGTACATTGGCAGATTGCTCTTTATCATACTCTTAATATTTATTGATTTATTTTTATCAGCGATTAGCACCCCATCATGTCCAGCTACTATAATACTTTTAGAAATTCCAATGACATGTATAGGTAATGCCAGTTCATTGATAACATATGTTTCAGTTGAATCTTCTGATATTGATCCCATCCCGATAATTTTGTCTTCCAATGCTTCTGTCATTGATAGCCAAGAACCGACATCCATCCAGGTTCCATTAAATGGAACAACTATTGAATGTGGTATTTTTTCCACCACCTCATAATCAAAACTAATCGTGGATAACTGCTTATATATTTGAAGCAACTGTTTGTAATCTATTGGTAGTCCCCTACTTCTTAAGGTAGAAAGAATAAATTTTAAAGGGAAGGCAAATACACCACAGTTCCAAAGGGCATTTTTCTTTATCAGTTTTTCCGCTTCACTTTCATCTGGTTTTTCAATGAATTGGCAAATTAGATCATATGTTTTTTGGTTTAGTTTCTCTGGAACAATATAGCCATATTGATTAGATGGAAATTGAGGACGGACACCTACAAGTGCGAGATTAGCCTTGGATTCATTTAGGATATGAGGCATTATTTTTATATGATGATAAAAAGTTTCTTCTACCAGTGCATCTACTGGCAATACAATAATGATTTCATCCAAGTCGGCTTGTAAAATAGAAAAAAGAAAAGTTGAGGCTAAAGATATGGAAGGAAATGTTCCTCTTTGCATCGGTTCACATATTATATTTATTGAATCACCAATCTGATTTTTAATTATTTCTACTTGATTTTGACATGTAACAATATAAGTCGAGGAAAGAAGACCGTTTGAATCTAATTGTCGGCAAACCCTTTGAATCATGGACTCATAAATACCATTTTCATTTTTTAATAATTTTAAAAATTGCTTAGATCTTACCTGATTAGATAATGGCCAAAGTCTTTTTCCTGAACCACCTGATAGTAATAGTATTTTCATAACGTCCTCCTAAGGAACCAAAGAATCCTTAGGTTATTTTATGATGATTTAAAAAAAGAGGAATTGGTCAAACGAACCAATTCCATAAGAAGCACCTACATGAATAAACACGCTGATTTTTTCAGCGTGTTTACTTTTCACCTTAATCCAAGCTACCAAATGATCCGAAAAATTCGTAATGAATTCGTTCCTCTGGAATTCCCCATTCTTTTAACGATTTATTTACTACCTTCATAAACGGCTCAGGTCCACAAAAGTAAAAGTCAGCTTCTTTTGTAGGTACGATTTGTTGAATTTGATCGAGATTTAAATAGCCTTCCCCATCAAAATTCTTCATTTCTCTATCTTCATCTGTTGGTTTCTCATAAATAACAAATGATTTTACATTTTTATGTTCTGCTGCAAGGTCATTCACATGAGTTTTAAATGCGTGGTAATGACTATTAATAGCTGCATGGATAAAGTATATTTCCCGCTTTGGATAATTTTTTACAGTGGTGTTCAACATACACATCATAGGGGTAAGTCCGACCCCACCGCTAATTAACACCAATGGTAAGGTTGATTCCATATCCAAATAAAAGTCTCCTGCTGGAGCAGTAATTGGGAGAATATCGCCTTCATTTACACTGGTATGCAAATAGGAGGAAACGATTCCTGCTGGTATCTCTTGCTCTCTAGAATCTTCCCTTTTAACACTTATTCTATAATAGTCTAATTCAGGAGAATCAGATAAACTATATTGTCGCAAATGAGTATATTTTTCCCCAGGAATCTCTACTTTTACAGTTATGTATTGTCCTGGAATGAAAGCAGCAATTTGATTTCCGTCTTTCGGTTTTAAATAAAAGGAGGTAATAACATCACTCTCCTTCACTTTTTTATCCACTACAAATTCGCGAAATCCAGCCCACCCACCAGGCAAAGTTTCAGTAGTTTTATACATGCGATTTTCCATTCGTATAAAAACGTCCGATATTACCTCATAAGCATCTGCCCATGCATCAATAATATCGTTAGTTGCCGCATCCCCTAAAACTTCCTTAATGGCTCCAAGTAAATTTTCACCAACAATAGGATAGTGTTCAGGCTTAATTTGCAGGCTCCGATGCTTTTCACCAATTCTCTCTAATACGGGCATGATCTTACTAAAGTCTTCAATATTTGCTGCAGCACCATATACGGCATCAGCTAATGCTTTAGGTTGGTGACCTGTTAGTTGATGTGTTTGGTTAAAGATGTTAAGGAGTTCAGGATGCTGTTTAAACATTCTTTTATAAAATTGTTTGGTTATAGCTTCTCCATGTTCCTTAACAATAGGTAAGGTAGCATTAATAATTTCTAGGTTTTGAGGATCAAGTGTTTTCACAGTTTTTAAAACTTCTTGCCATGAGCGTTTTGCTTCAATATTCACCTTTTCCATAATTAACCTCCTCCAATTCATACAAATTAGTTATTTCCTTTTCAATAAATAATATAGAAGGAAAGATTTTCTATAAATGTCTAATGTCTATAATTAGCAAACCAATACACTTGAAAATTAACCATTATCATGTATAATTCATAGTATAACTATAGGAATTAAATGAAATAGGTAGTAGGAGGTTGACTTATGCGCTTTCTAAAAAATCTCTTTGTTGAGCATTGTCCAAAATGTAATAAGGTGTTAGAAACTCACCATTCCAATACCCTAAAATCAATTATCATAAAATCATGTCCAGAGCAACATTACCAAAAGGAATTTCATCCAGCTTTAGAGACCTACATTGAAACACATAAGGTATCATAAATTGGATTTATAAAGAACAAAAAACCAGAACGATTTTGGTCTCGTTCTGGTTTTTTGTGATGATCTTATTTACTTTATCCAATTAAGATTTTTTCTTCTGCATATCTTACCTTTGATTCAGGACGATTGGACATAAGCGCAAATGCCATCGTTAATGGGCCAATTCTTCCAATAAACATAAGTAATGTAATAAGTATCCTCCCTAATGGCGAGAGGTCTCCAGTTAACCCTGCGGATAAACCTACCGTACCAAAGGCGGAGATGGTTTCAAACAAAATCTTCTCCATTGGCGCCTTTTCAGTAAAGGTTAATAAAAAGAAGATAATAAAAATAAAAATAATCGCTGTTACCGCAATAGACAATGATTTGTTAACCAATCTCCATGAAATCCGTCTTCTAAAAATATTAACATCCTCTCTATTTGTCAAAACTGACCAAAATGCTAACATAATGATAGCAAAGGTGGTCACTTTTATACCTCCACCAGTTGATCCTGATGATGCACCAATAAACATGAGAGCCATCATGAACACTAATGATGATAGAGTCATTTGACCAATATCAATTGTATTAAAACCAGCTGTACGTGTAACAACACCTTGGAAATACGATGCCCATAATTTCCCATCCAAACTAAGTTTTCCGATGGTATGAGGATTTTTATACTCTGAAATCAAGATAACTAGGAAACCTGCCACATTAAGAATCAAAGTCACAAGTAAAGCAATTTTTGAGTGAAGAGACAACTTTCGTAATGACCTTTTTTGCCAAACTTCTAAAATAACAGTAAATCCGATACCACCAATAATAAATAACAAGGTAATTGCTAAATTTACAGTTGGATCACTCACCCATTTACTAAGATTATCAGATTCAAGTCCAAACCCAGCATTATTAAAAGCAGAAATGGAGTGAAAAATGCCATAGTAAATCGCTTTACTCAAAGGCATTTCAAACGACCATCGAATGGCTAAAGCGATGGCACCAAGAATTTCAACGATCAAGGTTATGACAATTATTTTGCGAACAAGTTGAACTACTCCAGAAAGTGTGAAAAGATTTAATGAATCCTGTAGAAGCAATCTCTCTTTTAAGCCAATTTTCTTCCCTAAAATAATAAACATTAATATGCCAGTTGTCATAAATCCCCAACCGCCAACTTGTATAAGAAAGAGGAGAACGATTTGTCCGAATAGCGTAAATGTAGTACCAGTATCTACAACAGCTAAACCTGTTACACACACTGCCGAGGTTGCTTCAAAAAGAGCATCTATGAAGTGAAGGCCTCGGCCTTCTTCATAGGTCGCAAAAGGAAGCATCAGCAGGATTGTGCCTAAGATGATTAAGGTTGCAAACCCTATTGCCAGTATTTGCGCAGGATGTAATTTAATCAGATTACCCCTTTTTTTAAATAAATTCACCGTTTCGCCTCCATCTATTCCTTTTAGATCTGTTTACTACCCTTTTATTGTTGTAGTATAAAAGGACTGTTAACACTATAATTACCACATTTCCAATATGTATCAAACTTGGTAACGTCAAATATAAGTACGAATCATATCTTACTATTACAAGAATAATTTGTAAATAAAATGTTTGCTTGTCAAGCACTAAGACAAAAAATGAGACTGACTCTTTTATTTTGAGTCAGTCTCATTTTATTTACGCATATGATTCTTGGTTAATTTTTAGAATTTGTAATGACTTAATATGATAGCCATCAATTTCAAGGACTTTAAATTCATAATTGTCATACTGTACTGTATCACCTTCGATTACATCAATTCTCTCTGACATAATCCAACCACCGATGGTGTCCATATCTGTATTTTCAATATCTAAACCAAATAAATCATTAATTTCATCTATAAGAACTTTTCCATCAACAATGGTTTTTGTCTCACTAATTTTATTAATATCTGGTACTTCATCCGCATCGAACTCATCTCGGATTTCTCCGACAATTTCTTCTAATATATCTTCAACTGTTACTAATCCCGCAGTGCCTCCATATTCATCCATTAAGATGGCCATATGGACGCGTTCCTTTTGCATCTTAACCAACAGGTCATGAATAGGAATCGATTCAATAACTTGAATGACTGGTCGAACATATTCAGCTATAGATGTTTCTACATTTTTACCTTTTATATATTCAGTAAAAACCTCTTTCATGTTAACCATACCAATGATATTGTCCTTTTCACCATCAATGACGGGGTATCTTGTATAATTTTCTTCAGTCACAATTTGCAGACATTCATCTAATGATTGTGAGATATCAAACGCAACTATTTCAGTTCTTGGAACCATAATTTCATTTGCGTGTCGATCATCAAATTCAAATATATTATTTACATATTTATACTCAGATTGATTAATTTCACCGCTCTTATAGCTTTCTGAAATGATTAGCTGTAGTTCTTCTTCAGAGTGGGCTATTTCATGTTCTGAAGCTGGCTTTAAACCAAATATTCCTGTAACCATACGTGCGGAACCATTCAATGCTTTGATAAAAGGATACATAATTTTATAAAACAGAATCATAGGTTTTGCAAACGTTAAAGTAACAGCCTCTGCTTTTTGAATAGCAATTGTCTTAGGAGCTAATTCCCCCACAACCACGTGAATAAATGTAACAGATGCAAAGGCAAGGACAAATGATATAACTCCTGAAACGGACTCAGGTAAGTTCAAATGCACAAAAAGCGGATGCAGAATATGTTCCACTGTAGGCTCGCCCAACCAACCCAAACCTAATGCTGTTACTGTAATTCCCAATTGGCATGCTGAAAGATATTCGTCTAAATTTGAAACAATTGTTTTCGCAGCAATCGCGTTTTTGTTACCTTCAGCAACAAGCTGGTCAATTCGTGAACCCCGTATTTTAACAATAGCAAACTCGTAAGACACGAAAAATGCTGTAAAAGCAATTAAAATTGCTATTATTATAAGATTACCAATAATCAATGGTCTCCTTACTTAAAAGGCTAAGTAAGGATTACACCTCCTGTTTATATAAACTTAGTTATCTAACAAAAAATTATACCATATTAAACCGTACAGTCAACGTAATGGTTCGAGGGTAAAAATCAAAAAGATATAAATCTTCTCCAATTAGGAAAAAATCTATATCTTACTGATTTAACTATAAAGTTGTTATGATAGGGCCATTTTTGGTTAGAATTAGTGTGTGTTCAATTTGAGCGACAAAACTTTTTTCCGTTGCATATGTCCAACCATCGTCTAATTGAAAAACTTCCTCTTCTTCAGTGGAGATAAATGGTTCAAAGGCAATGACCATACCTTCTTTTAACAATTCATCATCCCATGGCTCAAAATAATTGTACACATGGTCAGGTGCCTCATGAATGGAACGACCAACGCCATGTCCTGTTAAATTTTTAATAACAGTCAATCCATTTTGTCTTGCAGCTTGGAAAACTGCCTTACCTATGCCACTTTTTTTAGACCCAGGTTTGGCTTTTTTAAGGCCTGCCTCAAATGCTTCTTTTGCAACATCACATATTTTTGTTAAAATTTCATCACCATCGCCAACAACAAACGATATACCGGTATCAGCAAAATACCCGTTCTTTGACCCAGAGACATCAATGTTGACAAGGTCGCCATCCTTAATGACACGTTTTCCTGGAATACCATGTGCTACTTCTTCATTCACACTTATACAAGTATATCCCGGAAAATCATATTCTCCTTTTGGCGCTGAAACAGCTCCCTCCTTTTCAAACAAATCTCCTGCTAAATCATCAAGTTCTTTGGTTGTCACTCCAGGTTTTGTCTGTTGTACCAAGGCATCTCTAATGGAAGCAACGATTTTACCTATTTCCTTTAATCCGTTAAAATCTTCTTCTGTCTTAGCAATCATTGTTCTTTCCCCAATCATTTTATTTTACTAGGCTTTGTTAAACTTGTCTGTTGATTTCCGCTCCAGGCGCTTCGCTTTCCGTGGGTGTTTCGGCGAGCCTCCTCGGCCCTCAGGCCTGCGGGGTCTCCCCTGAACCATACTCCCACAGGAGTCTTCGCGCCTTCCGCTCCAATCAACAGGGGATAAAAATCAACACTGTTCTTTAAAATAGCCTTTTACAAAAAAACTCCATTCTTAGATTGTACCTATACTCATACAAAAAACCAAGTAATGATGATTTTCTTATTTAATTTCCCATAGAAGTGACCGTCTATAAAAAATAAAAATAAGTATATTAATGATAGCTGAACTAATAAATATGGAAGATGTTCCCCACCAACTAATCATCCATCCAGAAAAGAGCATAGTAATGGGCATTCCTATCCTAAACAAAGATCCTGTTAACCCGCCAATTCTTCCCATAAATTCAGCCGGTGTCTGTTCATGCCTAAAAGTATATGCACAAATAATATAGATAGTGGTGGAAAAACCGTTTAGTAATAAACAAAGCGCAAATACAACTAGATTATTTGTAAAATAAAGACCAAAATAAGCTATAGAATTTCCGATTATTGCATGCCCAAAAAGAACACCAAGTTTTAATCTTATTCTAAATCTATTAATAGTAAGACTTGCGACTAATCCGCCAACACCAGCAGCTGATAAAGTAATGGAAAGAATAGAGTTTGAAAGGTGTAAATCCGCTGTACCGAATATCAAAACCGTATTACTTACAACAATCATCGTACAATTGATGAAAAGGATAAAAATAGTCATGGTTTTGAGTGCTTTATTTTTCTTAAAAACATCCCATCCTTCTTTAAAATCAAACCAAAATGAGGCTTTACTTCCCCTTTTCACTGGTTCATTTACTGAGAGATTCATTATTAATAAATAGGCTAAAAAGTATAAAAAGACTGTTATGAGCAAACCTTGTGTCTTATTGGCAAATAATAGGACACCCCCCAAGAAGACAGGACCCATTATGCCGACAAATGTTTCAATAAATGAAAATTTTGCGTTTGCACTTGTCAACAAAGGAAGAGGAACGCTAAATTTAATTAAACTAACCTGCGTATTAAAAAACCCATAATTCAATGTCATTAAAATAAACCCGAATAAATAAAAGATGATTGGTGCGTATAAGTGTACGCCGAACATCCCATACATACATAATAAAACGACGGCTTGAATGAAAATCATCCACATCGCCCATTTCTTTTTATTTACTCGGTCAACAATAATGCCAACAATAATGCCAAAAAACAAGTTTGGTAATAATTCTGCTGTCCTCATTGATGTCATAACGATCGAAGAGCCGCCAGATAAGTCATACATAATTAACGGTAATAGTAGTTCGTAGATTTTATTCCCAATGCTTAATAGCAAGCTTGCGAAAAGAAGAAAAGTAAACTCCTTATACTGCCAAATACTCACCTTTTGATAAGACTGACTAATTGCCATGGTAATTACTCCTTTACACTTAATTTGTAATTTCATTGTACGTTGGCAATCAACAGCTAAAAATCGTAAACCTCATTCTTTTTTTTCGCCTTTTTAAAACAGATGGCTGTGTTAAAGAATAGTTGTAATTTATACACCCTGTTGATTGGAGCGGAAGGCACGAAGACTCCTGTGGGAGTATGGTTCAGGGGAGACCCCGCAGGCGCTTGCGCCGAGGAGGCTCGCCGAAACACCCACGAACCGCTTGTGCCTGGAGCGGAAATCAACAGGCAAGTTTAATAGAGCCAAACAAAAAGAAGCCCAAAGGACTTCTTATTGTTCTTGAAATTGATCGATTCGACTGTGTTTGAACCACAATTTTTTAAAGTCAATCCACATTCTCGAGTTAAAGGAAACGCCTTCTAGGCTTGGCTCATAAAATACTTCGACTTGTTTATGGACTAGAAAAGTCAACACTCCTTGATTTACTAACAACCTTTCCAGTTCAAGATATTTGTTTATTCTTAGTGATAGATTTGCCTCTTGTTTAATTTTTGAAATCCATTCATCAATTTCCCCTCTTAATTCACTAGTTAAAAATGGATAGACAAAGCCTCTCTCAAATAAAAACAATTCAAATAAGGTGATAAAGTTTCCATAGGGTGTAGCTTCAAATAAAATCATGTCAGCCTCATTTAACATGGAATCACTTTGAATTTCGTTCCATTCAACAATCTTTACTAATACAGTAATTCCTCTTTCCTTTAAATTTTGTTGAACACAATAGGCATCTTGTTCATGTCTGCTATAGGTAACCAGTGTTAAAGGTTCTCCTTTATATCCTATCAATGGTAAATTCGATATAGAAGGTAGCGTGTTTTCTAGTTCAGGAACAGTCTCTTCTGATAACATAAACCCATTAGCAATACCTAACCTCGGCTTCCCTAGATCAGCTAGTTTTCTCCTATCTATATAGGAAGCAATGTACCTTCTTAAATCTAAACTTTGCAATGGCCCCTTTTTTGCTAGATTCATTGTAAGTATATTTGTTCCTGAAAATGTACTCTCCCTATCATCCCAGGAATTATGTGTCCATTTATTTTCACCTGTATCAAAAATTAATTTTTTAAAATTTTTCATATCATCTCTTAAATCTTGTGGCATTCTAATTATTTCTACTTTATCTAAATGTGCACGCGCTTCAAAATAAGAATCAAACACTGCTAATACGCAATGGTCAGCATCAATTGATTCCAGTTTAAAGGGACCTGTCCCTATTGGATATGGAACAATTCCTAAAGCAGAAGTGGATGTGTCTACAATAGCCATAGGGGCAAACGATACGAAATGAAGAAATAACGTGTTTGGCTCTCTTAATCGAAAAAGAATAGAGTATTTGGACAAAACATTTATCTCAACTATGTCATTGACAAGCCATTTATGTGGCGATTGCCATAGCCTCGAGATGGCTTGTTTCACATCCTCAGCTATTAACTCGCGGCCATTATGAAATCGAACTCCCTTACGCAAATAAAAGACCCAATTTTTTTGATCAGGAGTGCACTCCCAATCATGTGCAAGACTTTGACGAAATCTCCTATTGATAAAATCATATTCTACTAATGTGTTAAACACCTGCATCACTAAATGAGCGTCTAAATCAAAAAAGATATGAACAGGATCAACGTTAGTAATCGGTCTATAAATAGGAAATCTTAAAATCTCGATTTCATCATTATCTTTTACATTTACATGTTTATAGCCAAAATAAGTAGAGACCCATTCAATAACAAAGGACTCTAGATTGGTGCCTTCACCAAATTCTTTAACTAACTCTAATGCTTTCTTTATCTCATTTTTATCTAATAATACCTGAGTTTGAAGTTGCAACCTATGCTCTAGATTTTCTAAGAAGACAATGGTGGAGTGATTGCCCCTTCCTTTACCTGATTTAAATTCTATTAACTCTTCTTCCATTAGTTTATTTAAGATTAGTTTGACGTTTCTTTGTGTGCAATATAATATTTGGACTAATTCATTCATGGTGATACGTATGTTTACGTTGTTTTCATATGATTGATAGGCTTTTCTTAACAACAGAAAATAGTAAATATACTGTGAATTCATAGGAACCTCCGCTCGATTTCTATATATTTCTATATTATCCTTTATAATGGGAAGAAGAAACAAAAACACGCTGTAATTGGATCAGCGTGTTTGAAAGAAATCTTTCCCTTCTTTATGAAGTAGTTTCGTAAGCAACTTTAAAGCTTCAAGAATATATGGTCCCTTATTTAACATAATACAATTGGCCCTTTTTCCGTAGAATACATCTGTAATTTCAGAGCGTGAGGGTATCCCCTTTTTTGTTAACCGTTCCAGAACACCAGTTGCCCAAATAACAGGGATATATGCAGCTGAGCAAATCGTTAATATGTCATCTTGAACAAAGGAAAGATTCGCCGGACCTACCTCTACATCAAGATCACCTCTAGCTATCATAATGCCAAACCGTTCAAACTTTAAGCCCTCGAGGATAATCCTTGCTACATGATGCACAGCATCCTTTGTTTCAACTTTTGCTATAACACCTAAGTGTGGGACATCGAACTTCCTTAATTCATCTCTTAGTTTTTTTAGATCTAGTGGTGAGTGCACAAAGGACACACCCACTATATCAGCGTATCTTGATATAAAAGGCAAATCATGAATATCCTTTTCTGTTAATGCGGGAACAGTTAAGCTAAGATGTGAATCAGGTAAATTTAATCCTTTTCCTTCTTTTAATCGCAACCCCCTTACTACAGGTGATTGTATTTCAATTTCAACGTATTCGTTTGTCACTTGGTGAACGATTCCAAATATCTTTCCATCATCAATAAAAATCCGATCTTTGTTATGGACGTTCCGAAAAGCTTTGCCGAGAGTAATTGGTACACCTGCAGGCCCATCTGCATTGGCAGGATGGCCAATTTTTTCTGAGTCTAAGTATAAGCGTAAGAAATCACCTTTCTTGACAGTAATATCAATCGATGAAAGTTTTCCAATACGCACCTTAGGACCAGCTAAATCCATATAAATTTTACATACTCTCTCCTGATCATACACTTTTTCCAGCAACCGCTCTTCCGCTTTCCTAACAGTTTCGATTAATAGTCTCCATTTTTCATGGTCACCGTGCGCGCAATTAATTCTAGCTATATTCATGCCATTTAGTAAAAGTTCCTCAATCAATACTGGGTTGTCTGCCATTTTAACATCCAAAGTCACCATAATGGCTGAATGTTGTTGATTATTTGTCAATCCAAAAAGCTCTTCAGTCCGTCTGTTCAAAATGGTTCGTGAATCAATTGGACTTGCTATAGAAAGAGAATTAGATGAAACGACTCCAACCTGTATACGGTTCATGATTTTTTCCAATGTGTATAAAACATGAGTATAAGATTGATCTAGTGCTGTAAGACCTTCCTCCATTAATGGTAGCCCTAGGTCAAAAACATTTTGTTCTCGAAGTGCAAGATATGCAAGTAAGTTGTCTCGATTATATTCGGCACCAGATACCGGAAAATCCTTTCGAACCTGCTCAACTTCTTGACTAATTTGCTGATACAAACTCTCTAATCGTTTGGAAAATTCTTGTGGGTTAATTGGAGAATTAACCACAGCATTCACATCCTTGTTGAGCAAAAAGTTATCCATTAACCATATATGCAATAACAACGAATGTGTGACCATGATATCATTTGAATCTTTCTTTCAACCATGTAGTAGGATAGAATAAAGTGGAAAGACTGTCATCATTCAAAAATAGTACTGGCGGTGTAATCGTGAAAAATACATACACTTTAGCGTTATTCCTTTCACTAGCGACGTTTCTTGTTTTGTCACCGATATTTTTCAGATTAATAAACTACCTGCATCCAGTAGTATTACTCGTTGTCTTATCATGCATCTATTTGACCTGTTTAGGTTTACTTTTATTGATTAGAAAAGAGTCCATTCGTATTTCATATTCTCTTTTCTTAACTTTCATCATTATATATTCAATTGGACTATTGATTTTATTATTTTTCCGACCAAACGATCAGAGTTATGAATCTGTTAATCTAAAGCCCTTCACTACTATTTCCTTTTATTTATCAGGCAAAGTGGATGGGTTAATTTCATTTTATAATCTGGCTGCAAACATAGGATTATTTCTACCCTATGGAATTTTACTCAGAATAAAACATGCTTCCATCGTAAAGGTGCTGATTGCTCCAATCATATCCATAACAGTAATTGAACTTCTACAATTTTTTACTCACCGCGGGAGCATGGATATAGATGATTTACTATTAAATGTAGTAGGTATATACCTTGGCTGTATATTATATCCACTCTTTAAAAAAACCGTAAAAATCCCCAACCATTGAGGTTAGGGATTTTTTAGATTAGTGAACGAATACAAGTAGTAGCCAAAGGTATAAACTTATTAGCGTAAAAATCAATGTTAGAGGAATAACGATTATGGTTACCTTCATGTATTCGAACCAGCTTATATGGATTTTATTTTTCTTTAAAATATGCATCCAAATTAATGTTGCCAGTGTTCCGATTGGAAGGATTAAAGACCCGATATCACTTCCGATAATATTGGCAAGGTAAACGGTTTTCATAATTAGTGGGTCTAGTCCCATTTCTGTTAAAGCCAAGGTTGATATCATCAAAGCTGGATGGTTATTAAAAATATTTGACAAGAGAGCAGTGATGAGTCCCATTGTAATACTTGCATGTAACAAGCTATCACTAACCAGTGATTGAAGATGATTTACTAGAAAATTCGTTAATCCTATATTGTGAAGTCCGTAGATTATGACATACATACAAAAAGCAAAGATTAATATATGCCATGGAATTTTCCCTAACACATCTTTTGGATTTACTTTTAGATAAACCCATCTCCATATCAATAAAATGATCGATCCAGATACCGCTACCAACGTAACAGAAATCCCAATAAATGAGGCAACAAAGAGACTGATTCTCACAATGAATACGAATAGAAGCATGTTAATCATAAGTTTCTTTTGTTGATTAAAAAGGCTTTCAGCGTTTTTTTGCAGGGGGTGGTATAGACGGTTTTTTTGTAGTGGAATAGTGTAGGAATGGAAGCGGATTTCTCTTGGAATGTCCTTTTTAAAAACAAGGAACAATAAATAGGAAAGAAATAACAGTCCAAGGACCCCTGGGATAAACATCATTTCTGTTTGAAGATATAGATCCATACCAATAATTTTTAAGGCTATTAGATTAACAATATTACTAACACCAATTGGTGCACTAGAGGCGGTAGCAATTAGAGCACCGCTTAGGAGAAAAGGTATTTTCTGCCGGTTTTTTAACTTAAGATTATTTAAAATAAGGATCAGAATCGGTGTAGTGATCAAGATACTTCCGTCATTATTGAAAAATAGTGTCATTAAAAAGCAAAGCAGTAACGTATTCCAAAATAATCGGACACCTGATCCTTTTGATATTTTTAACATAAGAGCAGCGGTCCAGCTAAAAAAACCAAAACTCTCTAGTACGATAGCCATTACAATGGTGGCAATTATGGTAATCGCTGCACCTGTTACTTTGGAGCTAATATCAAATAAATCACCTATTGATACACTCCCGCTTAGAAATACAAGGATCGCTCCTATTGTAGCTGGGATGGCCTCATTCATATTTTTGGGACGGATAAAGATTAGGACCATCGTAAGCACGAAAGCTAGTATGGTGATAATCACCGTCGAAAGATGATACATAAAAATTTATTTACTCCCTTCATTAAGTTTCCTTCTTTAATCTCCGTTTTTATATTTCTTGTCCTTTGCTTTATAGTACGTCCACAATGGAAGGCTTGTTCTAAACGAATATCTCGTAAATGAACAAATCAGCGGAAATCTAGATATATTTTTTAAAATCTTACTAGATTTTTGCCTATTATTTTGGGGATAGACGAATATCCTAAATGGTTTTTACTAGGTTTATGTAAGGATTTAATTAAAAAAATAGACCGATACTGTTTGAGTATCGGTCTCATATGCAGGGTTAGTGTCCTTTTTTTCCTTTTGGCCCTTTTTTACCTTTTTTATGCTTTTTCCCTCTGCTTCCATGACTTCCACTACTTCCGTGACTGCCACTTGATCCACTACTTCCATGGCGTCCGCTACTTCCATGGCTTCCACTACTGCCATGACTGCCGCTGCCTCCACATGATCCATTGCTTCCATGGCTTCCGCTGCTTCCATGGCTTCCACTACTGCCGTGACTGCCACTGCCTCCACATGACCCTTTGCTACCGTAGCTTCCACTGCTACCGTGGCTTCCGTGACTACCGCTGCTTCCATGCCCTTTTTTGCCTTTTGGTCCTTTTTTGCCTTTTGGAGCTTTCTTTCCTTTTTTACCGTGGCTGCCGCTACTTCCATGACTACCTGAGCCACTGCCTCCACTTCCACATGAACCGCTACTTCCGTGACTGCCTCCGCTTCCACATGAACCGCTACTTCCGTGACTGCCTCCGCTTCCACATGAACCGCTGCCTCCGTGACTGCCTCCGCTTCCGCCTGAACCGCTGCCTCCGTGACTGCCTCCGCTTCCACATGAACCGCTGCCTCCGTGACTGTCTCCGCTTCCGCCTGAACCGCTGCCTCCGTGACTGTCTCCGCTTCCGCCTGAACCGCTGCCTCCGTGACTGCCTCCGCTTCCGCCTGAGCCGCTGCCTCCGTGACTGCCATTACCTTTTTTACCTTTAGGCCCTTTTTTGCCTTTTTTACCATGGCTTCCACTATTTCCTTCACTGCCGCTGCCTTCTGCTCCGCCTTGGCCTCCACTGCCTCCGTGACTTCCACTTCCACCATTACTGCCACTACCACCATGGCTTCCACTTCCACCATGGCTACCGCTACCATCATGGCTGCTGCTGCTTCCATGTGTACCACTTTTTCCAGCGCTACCAGAACCAGACTTATCTCCTTTTTTCTTACCAACCGGATTATTATCTAAAAACCCATCAACCCCGTTTTCCTTAGCTTCTGAAAGTAATTGTTCAATATCAAGCTTTAAAACCATTTTTCCACCACTTTCTAAAAAATTTTTCTTTTCTATTCCAATTTATGAAAATTTACCGTATTTGCCATAGACAAACATATATTTTTTAGACCCTTAATATTTTTGGGGATATACACATCCACTGTCTTTTACACATATATCTAGAAAAAATACTGTTAAGGGGTATTTCTGTGCAAAAATATGAAATTCTAATTAATCCAAAATGGTTAAGGAAATTGGAAAGAGACATTTGGGAGGATGAATTGGTACCAGCAGTATTAAAAATTGGAGAAAACAATCTCAAAATTAAGCTCTCATATAGGGGGAACGTAATTAGAGATAAGAAAAAAAGATCGTACAGAATTATATTTCAAAAACCAAACACATTTAATGGAGCTCATGAATGTCATCTTAATGCAGAGTTTTCAGATATTTCCTTATCTAGAAACAAACTATCACTTGATTTTTTTGAACGTATTGGGGTTATTTCTCCCCACTCGAAACATGTATTACTTTTTATTAACGGATTCTGTAAAGGTATTTATCTAGAATTAGAATCTTTTGATCAATATCTCCTTAAAAAAAGAAATTTACCTAAAGGGCCCATTATATATGCAACAAATAATCGTGCAAACTTTTCTCTACTTACAAAAAAAAATGAGCTGAAAACTCGCTTAGTTCAGGGTTACACCTTAAAATACGGAAAAAAAGAAGATTTAGAGGAATTGGGACGCTTTATTGCAATGATTAATACCTGCAAAAATGAAGATTTTAAAAATGAGATCCATCAATTTTTGGACGTAGAAAAATATTTAAAATGGGTGGCAGGGGTTGTTTGTACACAAAATTATGATGGCTTTATTCATAATTACGCTTTATATAAAAATAGTAAGACAAATGTATATGAAATCACCCCTTGGGACTATGACGGTACATGGGGGAGAAACCTACACGGTCGTCTCCTCGATTATGACTATGTCCCAATTACTGGCTATAACACATTAACAGGCCGCTTGCTTCACTTCCCAGAATTCAAACAAATGTATAAAGATATTCTTACAAAAATTTTAGAAGAGGAATTTACTCTTACTGTACAAGAACCCGTTATTAATGGTCTATTTGCCGAATTATCCCCCTATCTTCAACAAGATCCATATATTACTTCAAGTGCTGAAACCTTAGAAAATGAAAAACTTGTATTTTTCGATTTCATTAAAAATCGAAGTGACTACATTAAAAAAAATTTATCAACGCTTTTATAATTTCCAGGTATATGGTCATGTATCATATACCTTTTTTTGCCTATTTTTTGCTTGGTCTATGAAAAAAAGGCTACTTTATTAGTACAACATCACCCCGTGATACATATAGATGCAGTGTAAATGTTTATTTAATAAAAGGAGGAAAAAACTTTTATGGATAGAGAATTAATGAATTTATTTGTGGGTAAAACAATCAGGGTTGACCGGGGAGGTCCAGAATCAAGAAAAGGTAAGCTTCTTGCTGTTTTTGAAGATTATTTTGTCCTATTAACAGAAACTGATGGGGTCGTTTATTATAAAACTAACCATGTCAGAAGCGTTACAGAAAGCTCAAAAGACGATATGAAATTGGGAATTCATATTCCAGACAAATTAGATTATAAAACTGCTGAAAATTTTCATAAGCTTTTAGAAAGTATTAGATTCCAATGGGTAAAAATCAATCGCGGCGGCTCTGAATCATTAGAAGGTGTATTGAGTGACGCCAACAAACACTATGCTTCACTAATTGTTAAAGAAGAAGTTGTGCGTTTCTCCATGAAGCACATTCGCAACATAAGCTACGGCTTAATGGTTGAAAGAAAAAAAGATGATTCCGGTAAATCCGACAATGACAACGATCAGAAAAAGAACGACGATCACGGAGATAACGAAGATTAACAAATGACCTATTTGTCGCTTCTCCTTAAGAGAAGCGACCTATACTATCTAAAGGAGGATTCTTTCATGGGGTTAGAAAAGTTTTCAGCTGCATTGGATGTACTGAAAGGGTTTCACGTAAATCTATATGTAGGTGAGAATGTTTATAAAGGAAAATTAATCGGTGTTGAAAAGGATCACGTCGTATTAGAAACCGACAATAATTATATTTTCTATTACAATATTGAAAAAATTCAAGCTATCACAAAAAATACAAAGCAGTTCCAGCCAGATGTCTCAGATGTAAAATTTCAAAAGACTCAGAGTTTAAAAGAACTTCTTCATTCATTTCAAAATACCTGGGTTACCATTTTAGCATTTAATAAGCAAAAATTTACTGGTGTCTTGAGTGAAATTGATGAAGACTTTGTCACTGTTATTAATGGTGAAGAGAGAATTCTTATCAAGGTAGAACATGTTTCTAACATACTAAAGGGTGTTCTTAAAGAAGAGGATGACAAGCAAGAAAACAACGAGGATAACAACAAGAACAGTAACGAATCTCAAAAGAATGACAACGATAACAAAGAGGAAAAAGATGACAATGATTGTTTCACTTGCCAGGAAACTGAAAAAAAATCTAAACAAAAATCAAAATCTTCTTCAAACAAGGGTACAGACAAGAAAGCGAAAACAGCTGAAAAAATGCACGAAGTAGCTGCAACAGAAGAAAAGGTAGTCTGGTCGCAACCGATAAAAGGTGAATTGGTGGTTACCCCAGTTAAAGAAGGTACTAACAAGTCAAAAAAATCTCATTCTGAAGAAATGACACCAAAAATGGCTGTTGAACCTAAAAAGTCCCCTAACGAACTGGCAATTAACGAGAAGAATGAGGAACCGCATAAACATCATAATACTGAGCCAGTAAGAGAGAAGAAACATGAAAAAGAAATTGCCCCACTTTTTAAAATGGAACCTGCCCCACTTCTACAAATGCCGAAGAAGGAAGTAAAGCCAGTAAAATCCCAGGAAACTTCACCTACACCAAAACCAAACATGTCACATAATACTTCCAATAAGAAATCTGAGCACTCTACAAGTGAGATGAATACAAACGATACCAAGAGTGTATGGAAACAAAGAGATAAGGAAACGCAGGCATTCCGCTTTGCAGGTGAACCGGTTCGTCGCGATGAGATTAAAGCTTTCCCATTTGCTGGTTGGCCTAATAGAAGTAAAAGAACATTTAGATTTTAATTCTGGATCCTCACTTGTATTGCAATGGATTCCATTCATCAATCACAATTTCTTAACCATAACCAACTCTCAAGTCCTATTACAAATATGAGCTGGGCAATACTCAAAAATGAGATATTAATTATACTTTTCTCCGCTTCAGCCCTTCTCTATTTGTAAACGGAACATCCAAGGAAAGGAAGTGAGTAAATGAGCTTGAAGGATAAGATTGGAAAGTACATCAAACTAGAGATCTCGGGGAAGAAAGAAATAAGTGGATTATTAGTTGATGTTGGCAGTGACTTATGGGTCGTTTTTAATGGAAACGACTATCTCTATATTCCAATCATTCATATTCAAAACTGGCAGTTTTTAAAGCGAGATGAAATAGCTGAAATAAGTTTTAACGATGAACCTACACCAATTTATAACCACAATGAAGAAATATCATTGAGAAAAACTTTGACAGCAGCAAAAGGAATTTTTAGCGAAATCTATGTAACTAGTAAACAAGCATTGCATGGGTATATTATCAGTATCATGAATAATTACTTTGTATTCTATTCCCCCATTTATAAAACGATGTTTATCTCCCTTCATCATCTTAAGTGGTTAATACCATACACTAGCAACCAACGCCCATACGGCCTTAGTAACGCAAGTCTACCTGTAAACCCAAGCAATCTTACATTTGCACGATCATTTGAAGTACAAATTGAGAAATGTGTGGGTGAACTTATCGTCTTTAATATTGGTGAAAATGAGAATGTGATTGGTAAAGTCCAAGGGATAAAGAATAATTTTGTTGAATTAATCAGCGCGAAAGAAGATCCAGTATATGTCAATCTACAGCATATAAAAACAGTTCATATGACATAGCCTTTTTCGTACATTTACAGTTGAATTATAAACAAGCTTTTTACTCATAAAAACAGAGTGTCAACCTGACACTCTTTTTATACGAAACTATTTGTTTTTTAAAGGAACTTGAACGGGCTTTTCACCCAAACGAAAGATTAACAGCTCAAATGTAATACCATAAAGGAAGGTAACTAGAAACATTGAACCAACCATATCAAGAATGACATGTTGCTTGACAAAAAGCGTTGAGATAATAATCAATGTCCCTAAAACATGTATACATATGTTAGTAATTAAATGTTTATTTTTTATATGCAGTGAAGCGAGCATAACAGCAAATGTTGTAAGCACATGTATGCTTGGAAAGCAATTATATGGACGATCATTTTTATAAATCCACTGAACTAGAACGGTTAGAGGACTGTCTCCTTGAATGTCCGGCCTTGAGACTGTGGTTTGAAAAAAGAAATAAATAACAAAGCAAATCAACTCACCAATTACAATCATGAATATGGTTTTTACATAAACTTTCGTATTCTTAAACCAAAGATAGACTAAAAAAATGAACATGTAGACATACCAAAGAATATACGGAATAATAAAAATCGACATAAATGGGATGACTTGATCCACTGATGTTGAAATATCAAAAGCCTTATGGGAGCGATCATTTAAAAAGCTGTAAAGACTGGCCAAGACCGGAAAGACTAACATTAACAATAGGTAGGGCGCTTTTTGTATCCTTTTTTTCATCTATGTCCCTCCCTTTTATATTTTAAGACGATCCATTTCTAATATTAATCTACCCATAAGTTCTTGAACAGTAACTTTTTTTGCTAAACGTGGGCTTTGCCCTGACCAAAGAGACATGCATGCAGTTTTTCCTCTAGTCGAAGCGGCTTTTCTTATTGCTTTTGTCAATTCATTTTGTAATGGATATTCTGGAAGATGATCTTCATAGGGTTTGAGCGTTTCTATAAAACTATTGTTGATTCCTCTTGCGATTTTACCAGAAAAGGATTTAGTTAATACAATTTGTTCTTCTGTTGCACCTATAACCGCATCTTTATGTAGTGGGTGTGCTCCACTTTCTTCACACACTAGGAATGCAGTCCCCATCTGCACCCCCACTGCTCCAAGTATTTTCGCAGCTGCGATCCCTCTTCCATCCATGATTCCTCCAGCTGCAATGATTGGAATATGTAGAGAATCAGCAACTTGAGGGATCAGCGACATCAAACCAACTAAGCCTCTTTGTTCATCATGTTGAAAAGTTCCACGATGCCCCCCTGCTTCCGCACCTTGAACTACGACTGCATCCATCCCAAATTGTTCATTTAACATAGCTTCTTGAACCGTTGTAGCGGTGCCAAGCAATGTAACCGAACTAGATTTAAGTCTTGTTATTATTTCATGTGAAGGTAAACCAAATGTAAAAGAACAGATAGGGACATGTTCTTCTATAATGATACTCACTTGTTCTTGAAAGATGTGTTTGTCTTGGTCGTATGTAGGCAGAGTAAGGCACTCGCTAATATCGAATTGTTCATTAAAAGGTTTAAGTAAGGACAGAGCTCTCTGAACTTGTTCCTCATCAATTGAATAGGACGATGGAACGAATAAATTAACTCCAAAGGGTTTGTCTGTTAAACTTTTTATCTCTTTAATTTGTGCTAGTAATTGGTCTGGATTCATATATCCTGCCCCCACCATCCCAAGGCCACCTGCATCTGAAACAGCAGCAACCAACTTTGAGGATGTAATTCCTCCAGCCATTGGAGCTTGAATAATTGGATAGGCAATGTTTAATAATTCACAAAGGATATTTTTCTGCATATTTGATCACCCCTATTGTCTTCTGGTAAAACCATGATAGCGCGAACCTTGAAAGACTAGTTCACCTTGATCCCCTTCAACTAATTGCCCATATTCCCTACCGTTTACTCCGAATTCCATCCGATCACCACTCTCTACTTGAAATGTTACATAATACCATGTAGTAGAGTGATGGTCATTTCCACCATGACGAACTTGAGTCCTCTTGGAAACGACAACTGCATCAACGTTTAAGCGTGGTTGCTTATTATTATTACTCCATTCCCTAATACCCCTAAAGATGGAAAAAAGAATAATTCCAGCTACAAGGATAAAGAATATTGGAAAAATAGTTTGCATGATTGAAAACATATCAAAACCAGTGTATATATCCACCCCTTGATCCCCTTTCTGGTTCTATATTTATTCTTATATATATAAATACGTAAAAACTTAAGATTACGTTTCAATAACTTTTAAATGATCTGTATTTCTTGTGCTATTCTAATAAATGAAAAACAAATGTTAAGTAGGTGGAAACATGGAACGAATTGTTTTTTTCGATGGAAACTGTAATCTGTGCAATAACAGCGTACAATTTATCATCAAAAGAGACCCTGATGGATTATTTAAGTTTGCTTCCCTACAAAGTGAAATCGGTCAAAAATTCTTACATTCGTATGATTTACCAAAAGATATAAATAGTTTTGTCCTAATCGAAAATGGAAAAGTATATATAAAATCAACTGCTGCATTACGGGTTTGCAGCCATTTGAATGGTTTTTGGAAGCTGTTTGCTTGTTTTCGGATCATCCCGCCTTTTATTCGGGATGCTATTTATGAATTTATTGCCAATCGCCGATATAAATGGTTCGGAAAAAGAGATCACTGTATGCTTCCACAGCCAGAATGGAAAAACAGATTCCTAGATTAGAAAGCGGTAAAAAACACCATCTATTATTTTACAATGGATTGGAGCCTATGCCAATTGATGGCTATCACCACAAACACCTAATAATTTATTCCATAGTGCATACATTTTAGTAATACGATTTCTCTCATCTGGAGGTGCTTTATGGAAATAGTTGTTAAGCAAGGTGATTCTCTGTGGCACTACAGCCAGTTGTTTAAAATAAATTTGTCATTAATATATGCTTCAAACCCTACTATTCAACCAAACAGTCTTTCCGTCGGACAAAAGGTTAAGATTCCAGGCTTTGTCGTACAAGATTATCAAATAAGTCAAGGCGAAACCTTATGGAAAATTGCACAAAACCGTCATCTTCCATTAGATGCTTTACAACTGGTTAATCCAAACGTTAATCCGAATAATCTAAAGGTGGGCCAGACCATTAAAGTTCCATTAAGGATTACCTGGAGATTGGTACATGGTGCACAAAAATACGATTACAAAACAATGATGTCTGATATCGAACGCTTAAAAAGTGTATATCCATTTTTACAGACATCTTCAATCGGAAAAACTGTGCTAGGTAAAAGCATACCTGAAATGAGTATTGGTACTGGAAATAAAAAGGTGCATTACAATGGATCCTTCCATGCAAATGAATGGATTACTACTCCTGTTATCATGACTTTTATGAATGATTATTTATTATCATTGACCAATCAAACTACGATTCGTGGGCTTTCGACCTTTCGATTCTTTGAACAGAATTCCTTGTCTGTTGTACCAATGGTTAACCCTGACGGAGTGGATCTTGTTTTACATGGGCCTCCTGCAATTGAGCCTTGGAACACTCGAGTGATTGAATATAATAAAGGCGGTAAGGATTTTTCAGGATGGAAGGCTAATATTAGAGGAGTGGATCTTAACGACCAATTTCCTGCAAGATGGGAGTTAGAAAAAGCAAGAAATCCTGATCAGCCTGGTCCAAGAGATTACGGCGGGGAAAAACCACTCTCCGAACCTGAAGCCATTGCCATGGCTGAACTCACGAGGAGTAGAGATTTTACAAGGGTTTTAGCTTTTCATACACAGGGTGAAGTAATGTACTGGGGATTTGAAAATCTTGAACCACCAGAATCAGAGGTACTTGTGAATGAGTTTAGCAGAGTCAGTGGTTATGAGCCTGTTAAAACAATTGAAAGCTACGCAGGATACAAAGACTGGTTCATTCAAGATTGGAGAAGACCAGGATTTACTATAGAAATCGGTAAAGGGATTAACCCTCTACCCCTTTCACAGTTTGATGAAATATATCAAAAAACCTTAGGCATCTTTTTAGCGGGACTATATATGTAACACATAATTAGGTGGGATTGCTCCTTCCTTTTTTTTTGTAATGCTATTTTTTTATTTATCCTTTTTTCTTGAATTATATCTATTTCATCCATACTGTCAAATACACCTAACTACTGACACGGGCACTCTTTGAGATCTTACCTTTTGTCCGATGATGATCAGACTTCTAACTATGTATCTTCTTTTTCCAACACTGTCAGAAGTTGCACTGACTTTTGACTATGTATCTTCTTTTTCTCCCAACACTGTCAAAAATTGCACTGACTTCTGACTATGTACCTTCTTTTTCTGCCAACACTGTCAGAAGTTGGGCTGACTTCTGACTATGTATCTCCTTTTTCTGCCAACACTGTCAGAAGTTGACCTGACTTCTGACTATGTATCTACTTTTTCTCCCAACACTGTCAGAAGTTGCACTGACTTCTGACTATGTATCTTCTTTTTCTGCTAACACAGTCAGAAGTTGACCTGACTTCTGACTATGTACCTTCTTTTTCTTCAATCATTGTCCAAAAAGGCCAATGACTTCTATTATTGGACCTTCCTTTAAACCATCATAAAAAGAAGTGCTTATGAATCAAGCTCGGATTGTTGTAGAGCGCAACAATTATACGAAAGAGCCTTTGTAAAAAAAGAACCCTTGAACACAGTTCAAAGGTTCAAACGAGAACTTAGAGGTCTAGGCTAAGTTCCCAACAATTAGGAGGTCTAAACTCAGAAGAATTTAAACATCTTTATATTACCATTTTCATAATATTCATTCAATGGTTTAATGCTGTAAAGACAAAAAGTGATTCGAAAGACATATTAAAATATAACTATAGCCATTTTATAGATGATTAGTAAGCCGTGTTAACCGTTTAAATATATTAAAATTAATTTGTTGACATACATGTATATACAAGTTAGAATGAAACCGTAATCAAAACTTGTATATACAAGAGGATAACCATCCTTGTAAACGCACACATTACTTGTATAAAAGGTACACAAAAATAGATAAGAATGGGATATTCCCATTACTAGGGGGAAGACAAATGTCTAAATACACAGATCCATCAAAGGACTTATTACAACACATTGGCGGAAAAGAGAACATTGCCGCCGTTACCCATTGTGTAACAAGAATGCGCTTTGTTTTAAATGATCCATCAAAAGCGGATGTTGAAAAAATCGAAGGCATCCAGCTTGTAAAAGGTACATTTACCCAAGCTGGTCAATTCCAAGTTATCATTGGCAATGAAGTACCTAGTTTTTATAACGAGTTTGTAAAACTTGCAGGCGTTGAAGGCACTTCTAAGGAAGAGGCAAAAATAGCTGCAAAGCAAAATCAGAACTGGATCCAAAGGATGATGGGGCATTTAGCTGAAATCTTTACACCTTTGATTCCTGCCCTCGTCGTTGGTGGTTTAATTCTCGGCTTCAGAAATGTAATCGGTGACATTAAATTACTTGATGATGGGACAAAGACAATTGTAGAGGTTTCTCAATTTTGGGCTGGTGTTCACTCTTTCCTCTGGTTAATCGGTGAAGCGATATTCCATTTCCTACCTGTTGGTATTACATGGTCTGTAGCAAAGAAAATGGGTGCGTCTCAAATACTTGGGATTGTTCTAGGTATTACCCTAGTATCTCCACAATTATTAAATGCTTACGCAGTCGCAGGTGCCAAGGAAATTCCTACTTGGGACTTCGGATTTGCCCATATTAAAATGATTGGTTATCAAGCACAAGTTATCCCTGCAATTTTAGCTGGAATAGTATTAGGATTCCTGGAAACAAGACTTCGTAAAATCGTTCCAAACTCAATCTCAATGATTGTAGTACCGTTCTTAGCCTTAGTTCCAACCGTATTAATTGCACACACTATTTTAGGACCAATCGGCTGGTCAATCGGTTCCGGAATCTCTCATGTAGTTTACTCAAGCTTAACTTCTGCATTCGGTTGGTTATTTGCTGCTATCTTTGGTTTCGCTTACGCACCACTAGTTATTACTGGTTTACACCATATGACTAATGCAATTGACCTTCAATTGATGAGTGAGCTTGGCGGTACAAACCTATGGCCAATGATTGCTTTATCTAACATTGCTCAAGGTTCTGCCGTACTTGCGATGATTTTTATCAACAGAAAAAACGAAGAAGAAAAGCAGGTTTCGATCCCTGCCACAATCTCTTGTTATTTAGGAGTTACAGAACCAGCGATGTTCGGTATTAACTTAAAATACGGCTTCCCATTCCTAGCAGCCATGATTGGTTCCATGATTGCGGGTGTGGTTTCAGTGGCAAGCGGTGTCATGGCTAACTCCATTGGTGTAGGTGGACTTCCAGGAATTCTTTCCATTCAGCCAAAGCACATGGCAATGTTTGCAGTATGTATGGTAATCGCGATAGTTGTACCATTTGTGTTAACAACCATCTTTGCAAAAACCGGCGTAAAAAAACTAACTCTTAAAAAATAATACTTTGGAGGGAGACATTCGACATTCTCCCTCCTTTTCCACATTAGAATTCTCATAATTTTAGGTAGGTGTAGATAATGTCAACAACATGGTGGAAAAAAGCAGTTGTTTATCAAATTTATCCAAAAAGCTTTTATGATACGACAGGAAATGGGACCGGTGATATTCAAGGAATTATCGAAAAGTTAGATTATCTTAAAAACTTAGGGGTGGACGTATTATGGCTAACCCCTATCTATAAATCTCCACAGCGTGATAATGGCTATGATATTAGTGACTACTACAGTATTCATGAAGAGTATGGAACAATGGAAGACTTTGATAAACTTCTGACAGAAGCACATCAACGAGGAATGAAAATTATTATGGATATCGTCATTAACCATACCTCTACTGAACATGAATGGTTTAAACAAGCAAAGTCTTCAAAGGATAACCCTTTCAGGGACTTTTATATTTGGAAGGATGGAAAAAATGGCGAACCGCCGACCAACTGGGAATCCAAATTTGGTGGTTCTGCCTGGGAATATGATGAAGCAACCGGTCAATATTATCTTCACTTATTCGATGTAACTCAAGCTGATCTTAATTGGGAGAATAAAAAAGTACGAGAAGCTCTTTATGAAATGATGCACTTTTGGCTAAAAAAAGGGGTAGATGGCTTCAGATTAGATGTTATCAATTTAATCTCTAAAGACCAGCAATTCCCTCAAGATGATACTGACGGACGAAAGTTCTATACTGACGGACCAAGAATACATGAATTCTTACATGAAATGAATCAGGAAGTTTTTTCAAAGTACAATATCATGACAGTCGGTGAGATGTCTTCTACATCCATTGACAATTGTATCCGTTATACAAATCCAGCGCAGGAAGAACTGAATATGACTTTTAGTTTCCATCATCTCAAAGTGGATTACCCAAATGGAGATAAGTGGACAAAAGCAGATTTTGATTTTCTGTCCTTAAAGCAAATTTTAACTAAATGGCAAGTGGATATGAATCAAGGCGGCGGTTGGAATGCTCTTTTCTGGTGTAATCACGATCAGCCTCGAGTGGTATCCCGCTTCGGTGATGACCAAAACTACCACAAGGAATCGGGTAAAATGCTAGCAACTGCTTTGCATATGATGCAAGGAACCCCTTATATTTACCAGGGTGAGGAATTTGGCATGACCAATCCGAACTTTTCTAGCATTGAAGATTATCGTGATGTTGAATCATTAAATATTTTTGACATTAAGAAAAAAGAAGGATTAACAGAAGAAGAAATACTTGAAATCCTTAAACAGAAATCTCGTGATAATTCTAGAACCCCAGTTCAGTGGAATGCTAGTAAGCATGCAGGATTTACTTCTGGAACGCCTTGGATTGATACAGCAAAAAACTATAAAGAATTAAATGCTGAACTAGCAGTAAAAGACAAAGATTCTATCTTCTATCACTATCAAAAGTTAATCCAATTAAGAAAACAATATAATGTGATTACAGACGGAGATTTTGAATTGATTTTAGATAACGATAAGGAAATCTTCTCCTTTATCAGGACAAGTGGGTCTGAAAAGCTAGTGGTTATCAATAATTTTTATGGAAGAGATAAAACCTTCTACCTCCCTTCTCATTTACATCTTGAAGAGTTTACGAGTGAGATGTTACTCTCTAATTATAGAGATTCAGGTCCTTTTGGTAGAGAGATTCAGTTACGACCATATGAATCACTTGTGTACCATCTGAAAAAATGAACGGAGATGTCACTATGACAAACAAATACCTAACAATTTATAACAGCATTGTAGAGCAGATTAAAAGTGGAGAAATACCTCCCCAGACGCTACTCCCCTCAGAAAATGAATTAAAAGACCAATTCGATACATCGAGGGAAACCATTCGAAAAGCGTTAAATCTGCTCTCTCAAAATGGATATATCCAAAAAGTTAGGGGAAAAGGTTCGATTGTCATAGACATAAGCAAATTCGACTTCCCTGTTTCGGGTTTGGTTAGTTTTAAAGAGCTTGCCAATAAAATGGGCAACAAACCAAGAACGATTGTTAATGAGTTATCATTAATAAAGCCAGACGCGTTTATTAGACAGCAGCTCCAATTAGGAAACAAAGATATGGTTTGGAAAGTTGTTCGCACGAGAGAAATGAACGGAGAAAAAATTATCCTAGATAAGGATTTCTTAAATAAAAAGTTCATCCCAACAATATCGGAAGAGATTTGTGCCGACTCGATATATCAGTTTATCGAAAACGAATTAAATCTAACAATCAGTTTTGCTAAAAAGGAAATTGTTGTGGAAGAGCCAACTACAGAAGATCGTACCCTCTTAAATCTAGAAGGCTTTCATAATGTAGTTGTGATCAAAAACCATGTATACCTAGATGACGCGACTTTATTTCAATATACAGAATCAAGGCATCGGCCTGATAAATTTCGTTTCGTTGATTTTGCAAGAAGGGCACACTAATAAAAACAGCAATAAAGGAGTCTTCATTTTACGGTAAGCAGTTCTCATTTGGATTACCCTCATAGGAAAATAAAGCTTTGGATATCGATGATGTCCAAAGCTTTTTCATAATATTATAATGTTTTAACTTGCTCAATTTTTAATCCGAAAATTTGAGGTGGTTCAATTTTGTTCATTTGTAAATATGTAGAGATCTGTCCTCGATGATGGATTTCATGTTCTGGAATTGCCATAAGTATTCTCCACACGCTTACTTCATGACCATGAAGAGTTAAGACCTTTTTTGTCAACACATCATTGCCACCTTTTAATAAACCCTCTGTTAGTTTAATCTGACATTCCTCTAAATAAAATGAAATATCCTCAATAGAAGCTCCCTTACTAGTATCATGCCCTGGGTATGTCCACGTGCCATGTTCAAAAATACCAAGAAACATCAATCGATATGATGCGATATGTCGTAATAAATCACCTGTAGAAAATTTATCTTCAGAAGGCTTCCAATCTAAGAGTTCATGAGGAATTGCTTTCGCATATTGCATCGTTCGTTTATGAATACCATCTAAATATTTTACAAACTCCTTTATATCATGAATCATGTTTCCACTCTCCGTTTTTTCTGACTTTTTTTACTTATATTCTAAATTTTTTGGAAATAATCTTAATTTATTCTTAATATAGGTTAACTACACCTTCAATGGTATAGTTTGTTACAATGAAATTAAGAAAATATAGAGGTGAACAAAAAATGTGTGGGCGCTTTACACTTACAGCAACACTTGAAGAAATTATGGATCGTTTTGAAATTCAATCATTTATAGACGAAGAATTTTATTCTCAAAGTTATAACATTGCCCCCTCTCAGTCTGTACTCGCCGTGATTAATAACGGAAGCTCAAACAGAATGGGCTTTTTAAAGTGGGGCTTGATTCCCCCTTGGGCAAAAGATCCCTCAATAGCTCATAAAATGATTAATGCCCGAGCAGAAACCTTAAGTGAAAAGCCCAGCTTCCAAAATGCTTTTAAGAAAAAACGTTGCCTCATTATTGCAGATAGTTTTTATGAATGGAAAAGGAACGATGATAAAACAAAAACTCCTATGCGAATCAAACTTAAATCAAATGATTTATTTGCAATGGCCGGTCTTTGGGAGGGCTGGAAGTCACCTGAAGGCAAATCTGTTCATACGTGTTCTGTGATTACCACAAGCCCAAATGAATTAATGAAAGATATTCATGATCGGATGCCAGTTATTTTAAGGCCTGAGGATGAAAAAATATGGTTGGATCCATAGATAACAGATCCTAAATATCTGCAACAATTCCTGGTCCCGATGGATGAAAGATTAATGGATGCTTACCAAGTTTCCACTCTGGTTAATTCACCTAAAAATAATTCCATCGAGCTGATTCAAGAAATTTGTTAACGCCCTTTTTTATTAAAATTTTTTTAGAATGGACATGTTCACTACATGCACGTACAAGCATCAACATATTCTGTATTAACCCATAAAAGTTTTCCTTCATTTGAAAGTGGTTTACCCCCACTTTCTTTTTTTTATGGAGATAAACACGAGCACATGCTCAGTTCCAACATCATGGTCTTATACATGCAAATTGCGAATATATTCTAAACAGAGACTCAACTTCTTACACTAGCAGGAGGACCCGATGTACTTTATCCCAACAAAAATTAACATTGGCGATTTGAAGATTAACAGTGCGGACCACATAAGTCCTGTTTCCTTAGGGTCAAATTTTATTGTAGGTAATCATGTCGGTGGGAGAAAAAATCAGGGGTTCGGCCAACAATGTGCTGACTTCTCCATTACCGCTATCCCCATCCATGTGGTTTTAGATGATGATCTTGTGGATTCACCCTCATTTAAAAATAATAAATAACTCGTGCATACCACATCTTAATGCTCAATTACAAAAAGATTAGGAGTGATTATTTTGAACATTGCCCCAATGGCCATTAACTTTATAGGCTTTAAAGTCAATACAGTGGATAACGGGTCATTTGTTAACCTAGGACCATACCAGCTGATTGATCAATTGGTTAGTTATAAAAGAAACCAAGGTGTAGGTGAACAAAACGGGGATATCTCCCCTGTTAATATTCCGATTTCCTGGATAGCTGACCCTGATGTAAATGATAGTAATACTGCTAAGAACAGTATAATTTAACGACATGCCTCAAAGGGGTGGTAAGTTTGATATTTGCACCAATGATTGTGAATGTTGGAGGTTTAAAAGTAAACGTATTGGACCATGGTTCTTTGCTTAACACGGGGCCAAATCAGTTTTTAGATCATTTTATCTCCTATAAAAGAAATCAAGGATATGGTGAACAAAATGGTGATTTTGTACCGATGATTATCCCTATTTCATATATCTTAGATTCTGACTTGAACGATAGTAATGCTGTTAAAAATAGTATCCTTTAGAGGGCGTGAAAATGCCCTCTTTTTCCATTTTGCGCTATAATGAATGTCAGAAATATTGGTGGAAAGGAGAATGAATATGAATTCATTTGTTGAAAAATTTCGCAATATTCCTACAACTTGCATTTCTGATGCAATGGATGGTTTAAATAATTTACATCCTTCAATAAAGCCTCTAAAGGAAGAATATAAGCTTGTAGGAAGAGCGTGTACGGTTAAAATCCCTGTTGGTGACAACCTTGCCGTTTTAAAAGCCATTCGAGAAGCAAAAAATGGCGAAGTATTAGTTGTAGATGCAAAAGGTGATCAATATCGTGCAATAGCTGGAGATTTTGTTGTTGGAATGGCTCAAACCTTGGGTATCGGCGGATTGGTTGTTGATGGGGTCATTAGAGACATTGTAGGAATTAAAGAATTGAATTTCCCTGTCTTTTGCAAAGGAACCACTGTTGCAGCTAGCGGAAAAGCGGGAATTGGCGAAGTGAACGTTCCCATCTCCTGTGGAGGAATTTCCATACACCCTGGTGATTTAATTATTGGTGACGCTGACGGTGTTGTCGTTATCCCACAAGCAATGGAGCAAGAGGTATTGGTAAAATCTCTTGAGAAATGGAGAAAAGATCAACAAAGAGAAGCAAAAATTTCAGGAAATGCCGAAGCTATTAGGCACCATTTAGATACTCTTCTAAGTAACACCAAACAATAAAAAAATACCCCCTTTTCAATTTTAGGGGGTATTTAACGTTTAGAAAAAATTATGAATAAGAACTCCATTTGGGTCTTTTATTTCTTTTTCGCTAATAGTTGGCAGTATAACTTCTTTTAGCATCACAGTATCTTCGAAGATGTTTTGAATCTCAGGCACTTTTTTACCAAATAATATCGTGAGGTCCTGTTCTAGTCCATCATCTGATGTTGCAATAGTCATTTGATGTATATCTGCATTCAGACCGTCTCCATCGACTGCATCCAAATGAGTTTGCAGTTCAATTAAAAATTGATATGGTGTGGAAATAAAGGTTCTTCTATCCCCAACTTCCACTTTCCACTTTAAAGAGTTTGCATTCTCACAAATCTTTCTTTTCTCATCCTCTGTCACGAGAAAACCGATATGGTCGAATATCACACGTTTTCCAAATCCAAAACTTATGTTCACATTACCCTTCTTCATTTCAATAATTCGGAAAAGAACCCCTTGTTCTCTGAACTCATCCCACGATAATGGTGGATTAAAGGATTGAAATACTCCTTTGTATTTCCCTAATCTTTGACTTACCCGGAAACCTTGGTTTATATAAAATTTTTCCATTTCCTCTAAATTTGGTGTCCAAAAATGATAATGAAATAGCACAGATCTCTCCCCTAGCTGAAAGATTATTTTCTAAATATGTATTATTTTAACATATCAGAAAACAACTAGCCTTTTTCTTTATAACTAAATTATCCGTTTACTACGGAATCACCATTCTTCCCTTTTGTATCCCACCACTCTCGGACCTCGTAAATACCACTAATTTCATTTTTTGCCTTTTCAAATACTTCTACCGTTTCGGTAGTAGAGTATGAAAGAATAAAATGGGAGGGTGTTTCACTTAGTACACGAAATGAGCTTATTTCACCATCTTGCATCTCAAACATATAGACACTCCCACTTTGAACCTCACCCATCACAGCTAAATTTTCCATAAAAACATCACCTCAGAATACTATATTTTCAATTTAGCAGTTTTATGGTTACTAATAGTGTAGGAGTATTAAAAATTTCATGTATATTAAACAGTGTAATAATAAAAATAATTTGTTTCCTTCACAAATCCTATTTTTTCATATAGTCTTTGTGCATTATGGTTTTCCTTGCCTGTCTCAAGCAAAACGCCCTTTGCACCTGTCCCTTTTGCAAAATGAAGCGCCGTTTTGATGAGAGTTTCTCCCACACCCTTACCCCGGGCTTCTTTCTTCACATATAAATCATTTAATACCCAAGACCGCTTCATACTCACTGATGAAAAAGATGGATAAAGCTGTACAAAGCCTAATGCAGCTTGATCTTCGAAAGCAACAAAGATGACAGACTCTTCATTGATTATTCGTTCCTTAATAAAATCTTTTGCACTCTCTACATCTGATGCTTGTTCATAAAATACTCTATACAAATCAAAAAGTTCGCTTACAGATTCAAGTTCATTTAATGTAGCCTGTTGAATTAACATGTTCTATTCCTCCTATTTTTCCCAGAATAATTCTATATTAATTGGAATTCTCAGAAATTACTATACTATTATTTTTTATAACCAAAGAAGGATTGTTAAGTAGGGATGGAGAATATTGTAGCAACAATTATGTATATAACTGACAATAAAATTTATACTGTGAGGTGAACCAAGCATGACCCTTCAAACAACATTTACTAAAAAGAACCTATTAGTAGAAAAGATCACTCCATATAATCACAGCCTTGCACCATTATTTATCCGCGATACCATTCATTCAATCATTCCAGAAGGTATACAGCATATTTTTGTGCTAGGCATAGGATCGAGCCGGATAAGTGGAGATAGTCTTGGTCCCTTTGTTGGTACATTGTTGCAGCATTCTTATCCTAATCATTTAACCGTACTAGGTAATCTTCAAAATCCTTTAGATGCTGAAACACTGGGTCCTGAGCTTTCGTACATCTCTATTCCTCAAAATAGCTTTGTCATTGCCGTTGATAGTGTAGTAGGCACAGTGGATTTGATAAATACAATAGTAGTTCGTGAAGGTTCATTACTGCCCGGGGTAGGACTTGGTAACTCACTTCCACCAATAGGAGACTGCAGCATAATGGGAGTAACCATTGATAAAGACACACCAATAGAATCATCCCTAATCTATACTAATCTTCATGTTATATATAAAATGGCTACAAATATTGCAAAAGGGATCTCTCTTGCGATCAGATTATATTTTCGATATCCATCGAGTCATCCCGTTTTAGCTAGGAGCTAAAAAATGTTATTCATGTGAAAAAGCCCTGATAAATCAAGGCTTTTTCATTGTTTTAGGGGCATACCTATTATATTTATCTATAATTAAGTGATCCATTTTTATTTTTCAATAAAACAAGTATCAATTTTCATTGGTCAATTGAGGCTCATCACAAGCTTCCATGTCAATGATTAGCTGAAGAACTTCACCAGCCGCCAAATCCTCCATGTCCATGATGTCCCCAACCCCCATGCCATCCGTGGTCATGATGTCCTCCCCAGCCGCCATGCCAACCATGACCTGGAAACCATCCTCCACCATGCCAACCATGGCCTGGAAAACCTCCCATACCCATGCCCATACCTGGAAAGCCTCCCATTACACCTGCTCCACCCATACCTGGAAAGCCTCCCATTACACCTGCTCCACCCATGCCTGGAAAACCTCCCATTGCTCCTGTTCCACCCATGCCTGGAAAACCTCCCATTGCTCCTGCTCCACCCATGCCTGGGAAACCTCCCATCGCTCCTGCTCCACCCATGCCTGGGAAGCCTCCCATTGTTCCTGCTCCTCCCATGCCTGGGAAGCCTCCCATTGTTCTAATTTCACTCATATTTTGTGTAATACCATTCATTAGAGCATCTCTCCTTTGTGTAGGTTACAGTCTAGACTATGTTGAAATGATAAAAAGGCATGGGCGGGTATCCTGTTTTTATAATCATTAAACCTGTCTTACTTAACATATAAAATCTTCGCCAATCCAAATTTACTTTATCGAATACTCATGCATCCACGGTGAGACAGATTTTTGCATGTATCCGAAAATACCCTTTTGAGCATCATGCATTAACACTTTTCGGTCCATTATTAGATTCTGTAGAGCGGGGGGATAAGGGCTTTCTCTAATATGACTATGAAGCATTTTCATAATAGTCTCAAAATCAAGATATGGACCTAGCCTAAACCAATCAAGAACAATATCATTCTTTATTACAAAATTTGGGTAGACCGATTCAATCAAGACTAACAGCCTAAAAACCTCTTCCTTTGTCAAAGCTCGTTCTCCTTTAGGTCTCATAATATAGATCTCCTACTAGCTTTGACTAAATTCCTTCTTACAAAACAATGGAAAAAAGGCTACCAAGTCCGGTTGCCCTTTTCATTAGTTGTATTGACTTAATTACTAAATGAATCCATTCGAATTAACCAGTCCCTAATCAAGCCGGTTACTATTTCTCGCTTTTCGATATGTAGCATATGACCGGCATGATCTAATATGGCAAAAGTTGCGTTGGGAAATTTTTCTAATAATAGTAAGTGATCCTTGTATCCACAAATAGAATCCTGCCTCCCTAATAAGAAAAGTGCAGGTTGTGACACTTCTTTTACATCATGTAACGGTTCCTCTGAAAAAAAATATCCCTTTTTCCTCCAATTAGATAATAAAAAATCCCTATTAGCTAATAAACGACCTGGTTGAATTTCTCTTAAAAAAATGTTTAGATTATCTTTATTTTGAACATTCATCAATGTTTCAAACCCAATTCTAATATCTGATTCCAGTTCCATTAACACTTCGTCATTTTTTTCAAGAACAACTTTTTCCGGAAGCTTACTTCGCTCTTGAAGGTGGAGTGCTGTGGCCAATAAACAAATACTTTTCACTTGTTTTCTCCTTTGGTGAAAAATCCCTTGCGTTAAGTATCCGCCATAGGAAAAACCAATTAGAGAAAAATCCTGATTCGGAATGATTTGATCAATAAAATCTAAAATATTCAAAAGCATGTCATCTGAAGAAGTAAAATCACTGTTAATCAAACTTTGTCCGTGAGCAGGTAAATCAACGTAAATTCTTTGATAACCCTCGGCATTTTTAAAGACGGGCTCCAGCCAGGCCTTCATTGAACGGTGGTCAGTACCCATAGAATGCAATATAACGATTGGGAATCCTTTACCTATAATGTCATAATGAATACTACCTTTTACAACTCTACATTCCATAATACTTCCTAACTCCTCTCCCTAAACCCTTACTCAGTTAGCTGAAATCTTCCCAAGTCAATACATGTTTTCCAAAGAAATCCTCTCCCAATAAATTGTAAGTATTTTCCATAAAAGTATCCTTTTCTAATGTTTTCTATCTAATATTAGCTTAATCCGGCTTAACTTTAAACCTCTGACATAACCAAATTCAAAGCAAACCATGAAAAAGAGGCTGACTCATTTGGTCAGCCTCTTACTTTATTACTAGTGGTCAACTATCTGCTTTTTCCTTATCGAACCAAAGTGGTTCATTGTCATCCACATCGCCATTATAGTTGATGAGAATTTCTTCTCCCGCTTTAATATCCCGATAAGCATAGAAATCAAATGTGTGGTTTGGAAAGTTAATTTCATAATCGGCATTGGGCTGATAGGAATGATTAAACAGCATACCATATCCCAGTAATAAGCAGGAATGGTTTATACCGTACTCAAATGCATAATCTGCAAGCAAAGTTTTCTCAATATGAACATGCTCCCTATTAGGATAGGGAAGAACTGGTGCTTCATGTATCAGTTCACCTTTTGCTATATCACGGGTTGCAAATACCCCTCTATTTAATTCTCCATCACTTAGCTTTGATGTTTTTACCTCAATCATTTAATCACCTATTGTCTTTCCAAGAAGATTTAGTACTACCTACATAAGATTGCCAGTTATTAGCCAAGAATGCAAATACTTTTTCTTTTCGGGTGCCTGACACCTTTTTCTATCTATTCATATACAATTTGATTTGCAGGTTTTAGCGTGATCTCGTGGTGGATTGTTTTTACTGTGCCTAAGTTGTGGTTGTGATGCTTAATAATCAACTCTGCTGGTATCGCACCATCAGCTGTTGTATGGCCATTTGATACTAATATGACATTATAGCCCAATGTTACAGCTCTCCGACAGGTTGTATCCACACAGTACTCTGTTCTGGCACCGACGACAACCAAATGGGTAACTCCTAATAACTCTAACACATTCTGTAACTCTGTTTCAAAAAAAGCATCCGTACTGTTTTTATGAATGATCCAATCCGATGTTCGTGGAGAGATCCCCTCTATAAATTGCCAAAATGGGGAGCCTTTTTCCAAAAAGCCACCTGCCTGTTCTTCATGCTGGATATAAAGTATCGGGATGTTTTCCTTTTCTGCTTTAATTATTAGCTCCTGAATCGTTGCAAGCGTTTCTTCAAATTTATACGTTCCATAAAGAGGGCCTACCTGCATATCAACAACCAGCAAAGCATATTTGTTTTTATTCATTTACAACCACTCCCATTTTAGTAGATTGATAAACATTTAGATTGAAAACACTATTTTTCCAAATTGGTTTCCTTGCTTCATTTCCATGAAACCATCCCTATAGGACTCTAATGGTAAAACTTTTGATACTATTGGCACTAATTTTGACAGACCTACGAACCTCATGGCTTCCTTAAATTCAGAGTAAGAATGCATGGCGGATCCTAAAATTTCTAATTGTTTTCCCATAACGACATCAACATTAAAACGTGCAAGCTCCTCTCCAAGAAATGAAAACTGGACTAGTCTGGCCCCTTTTCTGGCATACTGGATACTTGATCCTAGCGATTTACCATTACTCGAAAGAATAACATCGAATCCCCTTGGTTCAAGAGAAAAACGATCGTCTTCTCTACTAAGATAGTTAATTCCTGCTACTGCTCCAAGCTTGACGGCCTTATCAATTTTTTCATTCGAACTTGATGTAACATATACCTTTGCACCTACCGATTTAGCAAGCTGTAAACAGTACAAAGCAACCCCTCCACCAATCCCTTCGATTAAAATTGATTCACCTGGTTGAAGCTTTGCTTTTGTAAAAAGTACTCTCCAGGCCGTACCCAATGCTAACGGCAGTGCTGCCGCTTCCTCGAAAGTCAAATGTCTTGGTTTAAGTTCTAGATTGCTAGCCGGTATTTTCACATACTCAGCAAAAGTCCCTGCCCAAGCACCCCCGCCTAAAACACTGCCTGACTCACATAAGGAATGTTCTCCTTTTAAACAATATTCACACTGTAAGCATGAGATTTGTGAATTGATCACCACTTCGTCACCTACTGACCATTGGGTAACATTCTTTCCTACCTCACTAATCACTCCTGCACCATCAGAACCGTATATAAAACCCTTTTTATTATTTGCATTCGTAATATGAAGGTCCCGATGGTTTAAGGCGGAAGCTTTCACTTTAA
The DNA here is from genome assembly GCA_039832695.1 of Bacillus sp. (in: firmicutes). GTDB lineage: Bacteria > Bacillota > Bacilli > Bacillales > Cytobacillaceae > Neobacillus. The sequence goes on along the minus strand of JBDOMM010000024.1, from coordinate 43,383 downwards.
CCAATACTTCATTTTCACCAATAACCGGAATCGCTACCTCCGTGATTTCTGGTGATACTTTTCCTGGATTAAAAAAGATTGCTTTCATATGTAACACTCCCATTCCTATTGATTCATCATTGATTTATGACTATAATTCGATTTATAAGGAACTACTATTTGATTCGGTATACACCGAACTATAGTTGGATTATATATCCAAATTATTTCATTTGTCATCTTTTTTGCTAAAGATTTTTTCAAAAGAACGGAGAGTTGATTTATGTATAATGTAGTAGTTGATTTTTCTGAGGTAAATGAATTAATACTTAGTCTACATACTTACCTTTGCAAAAGTTCACATAAACGTATTGAATTAGGTACCGGATGGGTAAAAAAGGTCAAACAGCAGCTCTCACCTAACCTTCAAAGCCATTTAGTCGGCCAAGATGTTTGGATGCCGCTTCAGCTTCTAGCCATTTCTCAGAAAGAAAAGGACATTGTATCTTTTTTAAAGTGGCTAGATGAATCGAGCACAGGAGAATTATTTGAAGCCCTATCGCCATGGATGAACACGATCACAAATGATCTAAATGAAAAAAGAAAAGAAATGGTTTATTTTTTGTCTGAGTGGAATCATCAATATTTCAAAGATTTTAGTGCTGAGATAATAGGAAGGTTAAGGAAGGAAGCTGAGGTTAGAAAGAGTGAAATCAAACATTTCAGTCCGATGGAATTTGGTATGCAATTAACTAATGGGATTATTTTCAAACCTGTGGAAGGATTAAAGAAAATTTTATTTATTCCTCAATTCCATTCCCAGCCTAGTCATCTGTTCCATTATTTTGGTGAGACCCTATTGTGTCAATACTCTCCCAATATTATCGAGAAGTCAGAAAATGATGACCCCTCCATGAAGTTATTGTTAATGACCAAAGCACTATCCGATAAAAGCAGGTTAAAGATCCTAAGGTTCGTAGCTAATCAGCCGGCTACGTTTATCGAAGTTTACAGACATATGGACTTGGCAAAAAGCACGGTTCATGATCATTTAATTAGCTTAAGAGCCGCAGGTCTGATTAACGTTGAGATTGAAGGAGAAACCCTTGGTAAATATACTTTTCGTAGGGAATCCACTGCAGCCTTACTAACAAATTTGGAAAGTTATCTCTTAGTGTAGAAATGGTCAATTATCTCCTTCCTCTGATTTTCTGTTGTAATGTTTTTGGCAGGTGAATCATAAGATAGAATATACGTTCGTAGGGAGGCGAGGGAATTGTTAAAAAACAATGAATCCTTAGTTACAGGTGAGATGTTAAACAAGTATTACGAACTGAATAAAAAGAAAAAAGAAATTGAAATGGAAATGAATACTTTAAAGGAAGCTTTTCAAACTTATTTTAATAATCTTGTAGGATCCAACCACAAAGGGGAAATTACCATGAGTGGGTTCAAGCTTCAACGTCAAATACGTAAAACTGAAAAATATAATGAAGTAGACACTGTTAAAAGACTAGAGGAATTACAGATGAACGATCTGATTCAGGTGGTGAAAAAGCCTGATGATAATAAAATTAAGTCGGCGTTAAATCTAGGGTTGTTGAGCCCAAATCAATTAGACGGTTGCATTGTTACCACCTTCTCACCTGCTATTTCGGTTAAACCGCTGATTCCTCGTTAAATAAGAATAATTTATGAAACGGTCACAGTCGCTATGTGACCGTTTTTATTTTCTTTGTCTGGAATCGGTAACGTAAATTCCTTCTATGTTACCAATTTTGTTTTTTACCGCTGGGTTCGGGCACGTAGAGACCTTCTTTGCTACCGTTCTTGCTTTTCACGAACGGATTCGGGCACGTAGAGACCTTCTACGTTACCGTTCTTGCTTTTCACGAACAGATTCGGGCACGTAGAGACCTTCTACGTTACCATTCTTGCTTTTCACGAACGGGTTCGGGCACGTAGAGACCTTCTACGTTACCATTTTTGCTTTTCACGAACGGGTTCGGGCACGTAGAGACCTTCTACGTTACCATTCTTGCTTTTCACGAACAGGTTTGGGCACGTAGAGACCTTCTACGTTACCATTCTTGCTTTTCATGAACAGGTTTGGGCACGTAGAGACCTTCTACGTTACCATTCTTGCTTTTCACGAACAGGTTCGGGCACGTAGAGACCTTCTACGTTACCATTCTTGCTTTTCACGAACGGATTCGGGCACGTAGAGACCTTCTACGTTACCATTCTTGCTTTTCACGAACAGGTTTGGGCACGTAGAGACCTTCTACGTTACCCTTAACCAGTCCACAAACCATTTTCGGTAATTTATCTTCCAGCATAATTAGGCTTACCTATAATTCTTGTAAAAATATGGAGGGAATTATTTGAGTCTTAGAGAATTAGTTAAAGGTATGTGTATACTCTCTCTAATCGAAAGGAGAAATGGTAATGGCTAGTCAAGAAAGTCTTTTAGTAAGGCAATTTTTACAAATGTCAAAGGCAAAACAATCTCCAGGAGCTGATATTGAAACAGCTAGAAAAGGGTTAGAGTCCTTATCTGCCTTAACCCCTATTGCACAGGATATCACCGTTGAAAAAGTGGATATTGAAGGGATTCCAGCTGAATGGGTCACTGCACCAAATGCGGTGGACGACCGTGTTTTCCTCTATCTTCACGGTGGTGCCTACATAATGGGTAGCTGCAATACACACCGATATTTAGCTTCAAAACTTTCTCGTTCTACTGCCGCACGTGTACTCGTACCTGAATACCGACTTGCTCCTGAAAACCCGTATCCGGCTGCTATTGAAGACGCAGTCCGTGTCTATCGCTCGCTTCTTACATCAGGCATATCTCCGAAAAATATTGTTATTGGCGGTGACTCAGCAGGTGGCGGTCTTACATTAGCAACCCTTCTCTCGCTTAAAGACGCAAATGAACCACTACCTGCTTTGGCCGTACTCCTATCACCTTGGACTGACATGGAAGGAACGGGTGAATCCATGGTAACACGGGCTGAATCAGACCCATGGTTATCGCCGGAAGCAACACGTCTATCACCTAGATTATATATTCGCGACCTAGATCCTCGTCACCCACTCGTTTCCCCAATTTATGCTGACTTAACCGGACTTCCTCCGATGTTAGTGCATGTTGGAAATGATGAAATCCTGTTAAGCGATGCAGCGCGTCTTGTAGACAGGGCACGTGCAGCAAGTGTAGAAGTTGACTTTAAGATATGGGAAGATATGTGGCATGTTTTCCAAACCTTTGCCATCCCAGAAGGCCAACAGGCAATAGATGAAATTGGTGAATATGTGACCAAACATTTTGAATAGACCACATACAGAAAAGAGAGCTTGGGTTCCAAGCTCTCTTTCCTCTTTTATTACCCTTTTATTTTAATATCCGGGTTAGTCGTCTGTTCACTCCGATTTTGACTCCCTTTAATCCCAAATAAAACACGCAAAATGGAAACCTTAGAAATGATAAAATGGAAAATGCTCATGATAATAACAAAGGAAACTACTAATAACAAAAGAAGTTTAACTGGAATGGACCACTCTAAATCAGCTATAAAAAATCCTAACGTAACAATGACAGGCTGATGGAGAACATAAAAGGGCATCGCTGCTTGCGATCCATAGGTCAACCACTTATTTGAAATAGAAAGATATCGATCCGCTAAAGAAAAAATGACAAGGACCCAAGTCCAACAGTTTAAGGCTTTAACTGCGGTAAATAACACACCGACTATAGAATGTTCGGATGACATTCCTGAGAAAAAGCCGTAAATAAAAAAAACAGTAGTAAAGATTGAAATGACGAGATTGATAGGAAGTAGTTTTTGAGTCATTTTCCTAAAGGATTCTTTCGTACAAATAAAATAACCGTATAAGAAAATGACTAAATAATAAGTAATGTCCCATCCACCTAGGCGGACCACATCAACCAATGCAGATAAAACCATTAAAGGAATAGCTAACAGATAAAACTGGTATGGTTTCAATTCTCTTGTAATGGCTGGTTTTATCTTCAGAAAAAGTGGCAGTGTCACTATACTGAATACAAGCAAAACCAATAAGTACCATAGATGTAAGCCAACAAACGCAAAATTGCCTGTACCGCCAATATCTAGGTAAACGCCATCAAAATAGTGTGGATACCATTGAAAAAAAGAACCAGAATATTGACCATGACTAATGCGTTCCATATACACTTGTGGTGGAGTTAGGATCATAACACCAAACAAAAGTGGAATCCCTAATCGGGCTACCCTTTCCTTTATAAACACCTTACCTGTTCTTTTTTTAAGTGCATAATAGGAACTCATACCTGACATTACAAAGAAAATCGGCATCAGCCAGGAACTCATAAACAAGGAAACAGAAGTAATATAAGTTGGATCCGTTATATTATTCTTTACATGCCATGCCCATGGATTGAAAAACATCAAACAATGATAAATAAAAACAGCAAGTGTTGCGAGAACACGAATCCAATCGATATCAAATTGTCTTTTCATATAAAAAAACGTTCTCCCCTTAAATTGTAAAATATGTATTTTTTACCAACTATATCTATCATACGATAAATACAGTAAGGAGCGTGTAAAATATCATCAATATAATAAAAAAAGGACATATTTTGCCCTTTTCAGTCACAATCATATGTATTTTTCATTTTAAAGAACATCACTTGTGACACTTTCATTTACATTGTCCTGTTCTTCTTCCCAGCCCTTACAAACATCTACCCATTCCTTAGCAAATGAATAACTGAATAACTCCTCTTTAGTTAACTCAATCGCTGAATTGGTGCTTCCGCATGCTGGAAAAAGGGTATCAAAGCGTTTCATTGAAACATCTAGGTAAACATCCAATTCCTTTGCTAAACCAAACGGACAGACCCCTCCAACGGCATGCCCTGTTTGCTCAAGAACTTCTTCTGGCGAGAGCATTCGGGGTTTGAGGCCAAACTTTTGTCGAAACTTTTTATTATCAACTTTTACATCACCTGCAGCAACAATTAGGATTGCCTTTTCCTCTGCACCTCTAAATGATAAAGTTTTGGCTATACGGGCAGGGATTACACCTATTGTTTCAGCAGCTTGTTCCACTGTAGCACTTAAGGACTCAAATTCCATTATATCGACATCGCGATTCCATTGTTTAAAATGATTTTTTACACTTTCTATAGACATTTTATCCATCCTTTCCCAATGTTCACATTTAAATAATAACATACTTTAAAGGGGTAAAGTGATTTCATCTATTTCATTCTTTTTCTAATAAAGTAAGTGAAAAGTCCGATTGGAAGAATATAAATGAATACCACCATCCCGGCTAACCAAAGTACAGAAAGGAAATATTCCCGATCACTACACCCTACACTTCCACACATTGTTGCTCTGAATCCTTTTTCCGATGCATTTATTATAAAACCCGATAAACCAAAATAGGCAAATCCAATCGCAAAGAACAGCCATATTAATCCCCAAATAATCAACGGTTGTTTATTCATAAATCAATCTCACCTTACCTTACATAAAAAAATAACCCCCAAAACAAGTGTTGCCCAAATTGGGATCATTCAACAGCAAGTTTTAAGGGTATTATGTTAACCTCTTACATCTAAAATAATTTTTCCAACACTCAATCTACTCTCTATCAGCTTATGGGCATCAATAGCAGCCTCTAATGGGAAGTGATGGCCAATTTCCATCTTTAACTGTCCTTCGCTAATATATTTGAGCACTTCTTTAGCTGTAGATTGCAAGGTTTCGGGTCTCTTTTTCCTTGTCGTTCCTAAACTAAACCCAAGGACCGAACGGCAGCTAGCGTGAAGATCACTAGTTTTAAAGTTTCCTGCTGATCCACTTGAATTGCCAAACTGGACCAATCGGCCGTAAGGAGCTAAACAAGTTAAGCTTTGACCTGTAACCTCACCTGCGACAGAATCTAGAACAATATCTACTCCTTTCCCATCCGTCAATTCATTTACATATCTTGAAAAATCATTATTTTTATTACAAATGACATGATCAGCACCTGCCTTTAGGGCAACAGATGCTTTATTTTCGTCGCCGACAGTTCCAATAATTGTACCAGCGCCGAGCAGTTTGGCAAACTGGATAGCGGTAGTTCCCACTCCACCAGCAGCGGAATGAATAAGAATGGCCTCCCCCTGTTCCATTCTAGCTATATCTGCGAGCAGTTTATAAGAAAGAAAGGAAACAGTAGGGCAGGCTGCTGCTGTAGTGAAATCAATCGAATTTGGGATTTCATATGTAAGAACACCTTCTGCAACAATATATTCTGCATAAGAACCATTAGCAGGAAAAGCAATAACTCTATTTCCGGGACGTAAATGGGATACTTCTGAACCAACTTCAACAATCACACCTGTCGCATCCAAGCCTGGAATAAAAGGAAAGTTTCCTTTACCTTTTTTCCCATATCTCGCTTTTACATCTGCAAAATTCACACTCGTTTTTTCTACTCTAATTAATACCTGACTCGGACTGACTCTAGGAATCTCTGTATCTATATATTGCATAACCTCAGGTCCGCCAAATTCAGGAACAATAATAGCCTTCAACGTTACTCCCCCTTATCTTTTTTCAATACTGCACATAACTTTCACATTGATAGCATTTGGCTATATTCATGATAGCACTTACTAACGCTTGTACTATCAGTCTATATTCTCTAATATATGCACAAATTCCTCTAAGGAAGAGAAAGTCACAATTCCATTTTTCTACCATCCTAGCTAAATTTTTGCTATATTTATATTTAATTAACTTTGATGTTTTGGAGGTATTTCATGAATTCGCGCGGTGCCATCTTAGCCTACCCTAGAGCAAAAGGAATAATATTAGTCGTCATTGCTGCTACCCTTTGGGGAGTTTCCGGAACGGTTGCTCAATACTTATTTCAACAACAAGGATTTAGTACCAGCTGGCTTGTTGTAACACGGTTGATTTTTTCAGGCGTAGGGTTACTTTTCTTTTCTTATTCGGTTGGAAAACAAGACATCTGGTCCATTTGGAAAAATAAACAAGATATTCTACGTCTAATCATTTTTGGGGTTTTAGGAATGTTTGGAGTGCAGTATACCTATTTTGCGGCAATAGAGCATGGAAATGCTGCTACTGCAACGGTCTTACAGTATCTAGCACCAGTGATTATAGCAGGTTTTTTAAGCATTCGTGGAAAAAAACTACCATCTAAGCATGAAGGAGTTGCGATCCTGTTTGCACTTTTGGGGACTTATCTTCTTGTAACCAAAGGAAATATTCACTCACTTTCCATTTCTCTACCGGCTTTCTTTTGGGGAATTCTTTCCGCCTTTGCGCTTGCATTTTATACACTTTACCCAAAGGATTTGCTATCTAAATGGGGATCTTTAATCACGGTTGGCTGGGGGATGACAGTCGGCGGAATTGGCTTTAGCTTTATTCATCCTCCTTGGGTATTTCAGGGCTCTTGGAGTCTTACATCCTTCGTAGCAGTGGTATTTGTTGTTATTTTTGGGACATTAATTGCCTTCTTTTGCTACATGGAAAGTTTGAAATACATACAGGCCTCTGAAGCAAGTCTGCTTGCCTGTGTTGAACCTTTGTCTGCTGCCTTTTTAGCAGTTGCCTGGTTGCAGGTTTCCTTTGGACTAGCAGAATGGATTGGTTCCTTTTTAATCATCGCAACGATTTTTATTTTATCAGCAGTAAAAAGGCAAGCATCATAAAATGCTTGCCTTTCTTTCTTCAATGCGAAAATTGATACTTGAATACTCCTAAGCTAGAGCGTATATATGGAACAGCCATTGCAGTCTGTAATTCATATATCTAATAAGGTGCATCGCTCTATAACCCAAAATACGTAAAGTTGAGAGTAAGCTAAAAAGAATATCCAAAGCGTATCCCTCCACATTGAAAATTAGTGTTAAAAGATAACACTGTGTATATTGTTAATCTTCGCGGCAAATTTATACATTCATAAGAAAAGCGGAAGCGCCTTGGTCAGCCCCGACAGGCAAATGTTCTTCTGCAAGAAAAGTCGCTCTTTGACTTTTATTGCAGAAGGTTATTTGACCCGAGCTGTAACAATCATCGCTTTATCAAGCCATGATTGTTACAAGATACTCATGGAAGAATATTCAGGATGAAAACTGGCTAGGCGCTGGAGCTGGACAATTCTCAAAGTTGATTTTTAAACTTTCCTAAAAAAATAAAAAATAGAGGTTGACATATAGTCAACCTCTTCATCTTATTCTCCTAGGTCCACGTTGTGGTATACCTGTTGAACATCGTCTAAATCTTCCAGGGTATCAATCATTTTTTCAAACTTAGCTTGTGCATCTTCAGGAAGAGTTACTTCGTTTTGTGCAAGCATGGTAAGCTCAGCTACTGTAAATTCAGTAACACCAGCATTCTTAAATGCTTCTTGGACAGCATGGAATTGATCTGGTTCTGCATAAACGATAACAGAATCTTCTTCCTCAATAATGTCACGAACATCTACGTCTGCTTCCATTAAAAGCTCAAGAACCTCATCAGAAGTTTTACCTTCTACACCAATTACAGCTGTAGCGTCAAACATATAAGCAACAGATCCGCTTACTCCCATGTTCCCGCCGTTTTTACCAAAAGCAGCGCGGACGTCAGAAGCCGTACGGTTTACGTTATTTGTTAAGGCATCAACAATAACCATCGATCCGTTTGGACCAAAGCCTTCGTAGCGAAGTTCAGTATAGGCTTCATCTGAACCACCTTTTGCTTTGTCAATCGCGCGGTCGATAATATGTCTTGGTACATTGTATGTTTTCGCACGTTCGAGAACAAATCGTAACGTCTGATTAGATTCTGGATTTGGCTCACCTTGCTTCGCCGCTACATAGATTTCTACACCAAACTTTGCATAAATACGACTAGTATTTGCATCTTTTGACGCTTTCTTTTCTTTAATATTGTTCCACTTACGACCCATTATGAACACTCTCTTTCCACTTTGAATCTACACAAAATTATGATCCTGATAGGTACCGTTTCAGAATAATAATTAGCAGTTCATGATAATTTCTATTTATCGAATCCAGCACAAAAAGATACTGATTCATACACAGATAATATTATACCTTAAAAATGACATTTGTTAAGTATCATGACTGTAAAAAAAAGACCTTTCCATGAAGGAAGGTCTTATCACGTCTATACGAGCATCTGAAACAATGTACTATCTTTATTAACTTCTCTGTAGATGAAGCCTTTTGCTTTAATTCGTTCAATTAATGGGAAGTAGTCCTCTTTATCCTTCAGTTCAATTCCTACTAAGGCAGGTCCCGTTTCCCGATTGTTCTTTTTCGTATACTCAAAATGGCTAATATCATCATTCGGTCCTAAAACATCAAATAAGAATTCACGCAACGCACCAGGTCGCTGTGGAAATTGAACGATAAAATAATGCTGCAGCCCTTCATAAAGCTTAGAGCGCTCCTTAATCTCCTGCATCCGTCCAATATCATTGTTTCCACCACTGACAATACAAACCACCGTTTTCCCCTTAATTTGTTCTGCGTAAGTATCTAGAGCGGCAACGGAAAGTGCTCCGGTCGGTTCAACGACAATAGCATTTTCATTATAGAGCGATAAAAGAGTAGTGCACACCTTACCTTCTGGAACGACGGTAATATCGTCAACAATTTCTTTACAAATGTTAAAGGTCTTTGTCCCGACTGTTTTAACAGCTGCTCCATCGACAAATGGGTCGATTTCGACGAGCTTCGTTACTTCACCTTTTAAGATGGACTCCTTCATACCAGGGGCCCCTTGAGGTTCAACACCAATTAATTGTGTTTGCGGGGAATAGTGCCTTAAGTAAGTCCCTACACCCGCTAAGAGACCACCACCGCCGATTGCCGCAAACAGATAATCAATTTTATCAGGACAATCATTTAACAATTCCACTGCAACGGTTCCTTGGCCTGCAATTACATCATAATCATCAAAAGGATGAATAAACGTACGGTTCTCATTCCGACTGCATTCCATTGCATTTTCATAAGCATCGTCGAAGGTATCCCCCACAAGGACAATTTCCACACTATCTTTACCCCAAAACTTAACCTGATTCACCTTCTGCTTAGGGGTAGTACTCGGCATAAAGATTTTCCCGTTGATCTTTAACAAATGACAGGAATAAGCAACACCTTGTGCATGATTGCCTGCACTTGCGCAAATGATCCCATTTTGAAGGTCTTCTCCGCTTAATTTTTTAATACGGTTATAGGCCCCCCGAATCTTAAACGATCGTACACTTTGTAAATCCTCTCGCTTTAAATAAACATGGCAATCATAGCGTTCTGAAAGCAAATGATTATATTGCAATGGAGTTGGTGAAATCACATCTTTGATGGTATGGTTGGCAATAATAATATCCTCCACATTAAACACTTTTTTATCGACCTGTTGATTCATTTTCACATTCCCTCCGTAGTTATGTAATTTGTTTTATGCATTGTTTTTAAACAACAAAAAACCCGTCCCCCTAATATAGGGACGAGTTACCTCGCGATACCACCCTACTTCCGCAAGTTTCAAAAAGAAGCTGCGGCTCTCGATCAACGTACAAATTCATGCACGTGTTCCATTCTAACGGCGGACTAACCGGTATAGCTTACATTACTTGTTCAGCTATACATCTCAGAGATGATCTTCAAAGTGCCCTGTTATCGGCTTCCAGCAACCGCCGACTCTCTGTAAAACAAGGAGCAATCCTACTCTTCTCTTCATAGATTCAAGTTTAATTTTTTATAAGGTTACCACCGAAGAAAAAGACTGTCAATATTTTTTGATTATTTTTACTATTTTGTAAATTATAAAGCGCTTACAATGTAATTAAGTGTTTTTTGGACGATTGGCCTAACCATCATGGTATAATTTAGAGATGAAAGATAATTCTGAAAGTTGCAAGGAGTGATTGGTATGATGATTTCATACAAGGGAGTTTCCCCTTCAGTTCATGAGTCCGTTTTTGTGGCACCTGGCGCCTATATTATTGGGAATGTTCAAATTGGGAAAGAATCAACGGTTTGGTTTAATGCTGTACTTAGGGGCGATGATGGACCGATTATCGTTGGAGAACGATGTAGTATTCAAGATAACTCAACGATTCATTTATATGAGGGATTTCCTGTCATAATTGAAGATGATGTGACGGTCGGCCACAACGTCATTTTACATGGATGTAAAATTGGTAAGCGATCTATTATCGGAATGGGTTCCACGTTACTGGATAACGTTGAGGTTGGCGAGGAATGTATTATTGGGGCCAATACCTTGCTCGCAGGAGGAATTAAAATACCTCCTCGCTCCCTCGTTCTTGGCTCGCCAGGTAAAGTCGTCCGAGAACTGACAGAAAAGGACCTGCAGATGCTGCAAATGTCCAGTGAACACTATGTACAAAAGGGAAAAGAGTTTAGGGATATACTTAAATAAACATTTTGGTGATTTTTTAAACTAATTTTCGAACGGTACACCACCTTTGCGCTCTTAGACATTATGTTTAGGTATAAAAGTACACCATTTTAAGCCAAATTATTTTTTATCAGCGGATTTTTTACTCTTATCAGCGAATTTCAGGATTTATCAGCGGATTTAATACAGTTATCAGCGAATATGAAACTTTATCAGCGAATCGAAAAAAATTCTCTAATCTCAAGTGGCCATCGTTGTTGTTCGTACACGATGGCCACGAAATTCCACACTTTAGTTTACATAATGTTATTATAAAAAATCAATTTATTGTAACAACTTGATATCCTTAACGATCTGCTCATAAGGTGGTTCCGATACCCCTTCATACTTTTGTACAACAATACCCTTTTCATCTACTAAATAAAAGGAAGTACTATGAACAAATTGATTCGAACCTTCCATTTTCGCCGCTGCAGCCATAAAGGATTTATTGGCGAAACTTTCTATGAACTCCTGCTTATAACCGGTTACTAAGTCCCAATTGGAAAAATCCGCCTCTACTCCACTCGCATATTCCTTTAATACCCCTGGTTGATCATTATCAGGATCGATGCTAAAAGATACAAGCTGAGCGTCTACCCCTTCATCGGCTAATTTTCGCTGAAGCTCGGCCATGTTTGCCGTCATAGGTGAGCAAACTGTATCGCAATTTGTAAACATGAAATCAGCTACCCAAACCTTTCCCTTTAGCTTTGAATTTGAAAAAGCCTCACCATCCTGATTTATACCTTTGAAATTGCCTACCTCCATGTGTAGTGGAAATTCATTTTCCACATTCTTTTCTTTCTCAGAGCAGGCAGAGAGCAGCGTTACAAACAAAAGGAGAACTAATAAACGTTTCAACGAAAACCACCCTTTTTCACAAAAAGGTGCCGAGTCAAATGACACCCAGCACCTTTCATTCGTATTAGTTAATAAATTGTGAATCAATTAATGCCGCAAAATCTGGCTTTTCCTTTAAGAACTTTAGCTCAACAGAAGAGTTTGCGAAGTCTTGAATGACATCTTTATTTACCTCTGTTGTAAAACGGATATTTTCCCAAGCACCATCAACAATATCTTTATTAAGCTCTTGTTTTGTAGTTTCTTTAATACTCTTAATGGTAATTTCTTTTGCTTCTTCAGGATTTTCCTTAATAAAAGCAATCGCCTCATTTTGAGCATCAACGATCTTTTGAATAATTTCTTTATCAGCTTTGATTTTCTTACCGCTAGATACTAAAATCGTGTTCGGTAAAGTGGTTCCGAATGAAATCTTTTTACTGTCAACGATGATTTTAGCACCTGCTTCTTTTACTAACTGTGAAGCCCATGGCTCTGGAACTGCAGCGATGTCGACTTTTCCAGATTCAAACATAGCTGCATATTGTGCTGGATTTCCAGTTACATGCTTTAATGTGCCGCCAATTCGAGCGGATGAAATACCGAAATCTTGTAAGAAAGTTTCCATTTGTACATCATGTGTACATCCTACACCAGGTGTAATAAATGTTTTCCCATTAAAATCCTCAACAGAATTGACTCCGCTTTTCTTGCTCGCAACAATCGCTGTACCACCAGAAGATGCTCCAGCAATAATTTTTACGTCAGCCCCATTTGTAAAGTTATTCATTACAGGTCCTGGACCAACTAAGCCTGCATCAATTTCACCAGTTTTCAGTGCCGTCATAAAGGCACCGCCATCAGGGAATGTCTTGTACTCCACTTTCACGCCATCCCCTAATTCTTTTTCATAGTAGCCTTTTTCACGTGCAATCATGGCAGGCGCATGGTCAATATTAGGAAAATAGCCTATAACGACCTTTTTCTCTTCTTTACCTGACCCTGAACTTGCTTGGTCTGTCCCACATCCAGCTAATGCTCCCATTACGAGTAGGAATAATAAGCTAATAATTGCTGTCTGTTTCTTCATCTCTCTAGTTCCCCCTTAATTAGTTGTTTCTAAACCCCAACGGCGAATAACATTTTGTTCCACCCTTTGGAAGAAAACAATATCAACCACGGTGCCAATGACACCAATGATAATCATAATGGCAATAACCATACTCATATTTCCAAAATCTGAAGCGTATTTCAGGGTATACCCTAATCCAGGACCTGTGCTTAGAATTTCCCCCGCCATGAGTGCACGCCAGGCAAATGCCCAACCAAGTCTTGCTCCCGTAACTGCATAAGGGATGGAGGCTGGAAAAATAACGCTTCTAAAAAGGTCAAACCCGCCAGATCCCATTGTTTGAGCTGCACGTATATAAAGTGGTGGTACATTTTTAATACCAATTCTCATATTGATCGTCATAACGAGTGTAGCTCCTAAAATGACGATGAAAATGACGGATGTTTCGTTTAGACCAAACCACATAATGGCAATCGGAAGCCAAACAATACTAGGAACACTCTGAAGCGCTAAAATCAATGTTCCTAAGGTCTCATCGGCTGTTTTATTTTTCGCTAAAAGAATACCTAAGCCCAAACCTAGAACAATGGAGATACCTAATCCGATGAATAAGCGGCGAAAACTCGCCAAAATATCATAGATTAAAGTTTTATCAGAAAAACCTTTTACTAACGCATTTAGAACATCAGTTGGTGCAGGCATTACAGACGGTGAAACTCCGCTCACTGTTACACCTACCTGCCAAATCACAAGTAAGGATACAAAGAAAATAATACGTTTAATTATTGGCTGCATAGGCTAGTTCCTCTTTTACAACTTTATCAATCTCAGATTGTAGTAAACTCATAATCTTTTCCTCTAATTTTGCTACCAATTGTGTATGATTTTCACGAGGCCTTGGTATTTTTACCTGTATGTCTTCCAATACCACACCAGGTCTTGTTCCCATGACAATAATTCTGTCAGATAACTTAATCGATTCACGAATACTGTGTGTGACAAATAGAATTGTTTTTCTTGTTTCAATCCAAATTTTTTCTAATTCAAGATGAAGTCTTGATCTTGTTTGTTCATCAAGTGCACCAAACGGTTCATCCATGAGTAATACCTTTGGATTCATAGACAATGCTCTAGCGATAGATACACGCTGCTGCATTCCGCCGGATAATTCATGTGGAGAGTGCTTGGTATAGTTACTTAGCTGTACCATCTTTAAATGTTGATGTGCAACTTCTCTTGCCTCTTTCTTTTTCATTTCCTTACGAAGCGCGAACATCACATTCTCTTCTACGGTCATCCAAGGAAATAAAGCAGCTTGTTGGAATACCATTCCTCGGTCTCTCCCTGGCTTGGTGATTTTCTCACCGTTCAGAAATACCTCACCACTTGAAGGCTTGGTTAAACCCGCGACGATTGATAATAAGGTAGATTTTCCACAGCCAGAAGGTCCAAGAATAGAAACAAATTCTCCCTCTTTAATTTCAAGGTTAATATTAGAAAGGACTGTATTAACCGAATTTGAATTTCCGAATTCTTTATTTACATTATTTATATGAAGAAACATTTCATTCACCCACTTTACCTATAATTCACATTAGTTTTATCGGATTAATTAAATTACTATTAATTATATACTCTGACAAATTTATGTCAATCTTTTTACAAAAAAAAGTGCCTGACCCCAACAGAATTCGCTGGGGTCAGGCACCGCTTTAGAATTTATAGTAAATAGCCACTTGAATGAAAGGTATACCATTTGCCATTAATATATTGTTTGTTTTGTACCATTGCACCATTTGGGGATAAATAATACTTTTTTCCATGATCATTGATCCAGCCAATAGCCATGGCACCTGAAGAGGTTAGATAATACCACTTATTTTGATCCTTTAGCCATCCGGTTGCCATCGCTCCATCTGATTTTAAAAAGTACCATTTGCCACTAACTTTCTGCCAACCGGTTAACATTTTGCCATTTTGGTCAAGATAATACCACTTGCTGGCATCCTTCAACCATCCTGTAGCTTTAACGCCATTTGTCTGGATAAAATACCACTTTCCTTGCTCTTTCATCCAGCCGATCTTTTTAGCTGCCGAAATGGATTGGGGATTTCCTTCATACATTTGAGCAACAGTGATTCCTGGATAGTAAAACTTTAAGATCTCTTGATAACTTTTTCCTGCTCCTGCCATGTTTTGAGCACCCCATTGGCTCATTCCCACACCATGGCCGTCACCTGTACCGGAAACACTAATCAAACCATTTTCTGTTTTCGTTTCGTTGACTAAATAACTAAGCATCATTCGGTTACCAATAATGGATCGAACTTTTGAAGCACTGACATTAGCGAATGACTCGTGTTGCTTTTCCAAGTTTCCTTCTGCGTCTACCTTATCTTTTGCAAAAAACTCT
The DNA here is from genome assembly GCA_039832695.1 of Bacillus sp. (in: firmicutes). Taxonomy (GTDB): domain Bacteria; phylum Bacillota; class Bacilli; order Bacillales; family Cytobacillaceae; genus Neobacillus. The sequence goes on along the minus strand of JBDOMM010000024.1, from coordinate 27,560 downwards.
ACCGTTATGTTTCCTTTTGTCACACGCCCACCAGAACCCTCGCTATGAAGTGAGAATTCAGGAATGGATATAATTTTTATTTCAGTGTTTGCATAACCATTATTGGTTAGCCACATTTTAATATTAGATGAGATAGTTGAATCCACTTCTTTTGTAGTAGACCACCAATCAGATGGTTTAGATAAATCTAATGAGGTAATATCAATTTGTGTTTGCTGAAATGAGAATTTCCAGTTGGTTTTCGGATCATAGGGATCTTGTTTAATTGTCATATATGGAACGGCGCTTGTACCCCATGCGTTCGCGTTACTTTCTGTCCTTCCGCCATTACTGGCAGAATAAACTGCATCTATTAAGCGGCCATTATACTCGGCAACCTGTCCTTTGGTTTCATCCACTGCGCTTGTTGTATTTGGCGTCCAGATATAACCGCCGTATACTTGATATAAAATGGTATCATCGATAACTCCTCGTTTTATATAACTCATAGCATACGTTCTTGCTGCAACAGCTTGTGTTTTTAACGCTTCTATGTTCCAAAACGGGTACATTTCAATCGGGACAACACCCTTTAAATAATTTTCCATTGAAATGGAGTTTAGAGGTCGAATGTATTTCTTGTTTTCGATTAAAAAATCAAAGCTTCCTAAATAGGGACGATCATTGATGGAGAGTTGTGAACTCGCTTGTATTGGTGTAGTAGAAAAAGTTTCAAATGATTCTAGGAGATTATTGTCTTTATATAGATATAGTTTCTCATTTTGCAGTTTTAGTAGATAAGTGCTACCTGAATTCAAAATGATATTTTGGTTACTCGTTTTAAAGTCACCAGTTGGTTTTAAGGTTAGTTCTGATTTGTTGCCTAAAAAATTTATTAATTTTACTTTAACTATGGGTTCTGTCTCTTGCGCTGGGGTGTCGTAAGATGTAAAAACAGATAGGAGTAAAGTAAAAACAGTCACAAATAAAATGGTTTTGTTAAACAGAAGTTATCCCTCCGAAACTAGTAATTTAGTACCAGCTGATAGGATAATCATATAGTAATAGATTCAGTTGTTACAATGGAATATTATTTCCAAAAAACAAAAAAGCGAGACCTTTTTTGTCTCGCCATAGATTTATTTAGAATCAATTTTTCTTAAAAAGTCCCCCACAACCCTCAGATACTCTTCAGTCTCTTCAAGGTATGGCATATGTGCACTGTTTTCAAACACATGGAAGTTTGAATTTGGTGTCAAACTGCTGAAGTACTCTGTTGACTCAGGAGTTGCTTCATCAAATCGACCACATGTAAATAGAGTAGGACAATCAATCTCTTTTAATTGAGAGGTACAATCAAATTCCTTAAGATTTCCGAGTACCGTAAATTCGGAAGGACCCCACATGATGTTGTATACTTCAGGATTTTTATACTTTGACCCTTGTTTTAACCATTCAGGAAATGGATCTAAGCGGCATACAAAATTTTTGTTAAATACATCAGTCGCCTCTTTAAATTCCGCAGTGTCGGTCATCCCATTTTCTTCACACCGCTTAATTGTTTCTTGAATGTCGATGGGAAGCTTTTGGAGGTTTTGCTTTTGGTCTTGTTCCCATAATGGCGCACTTAGGCAAGAGCTTGAAAAGATGACGCTTTTTACACCAGACGGTTTCGTTAACATATAGGCCGCAGCAAGAGTAGTCCCCCAAGAGTGACCAAGAATATGTACGTCATCCAAATTTAGCGCCTTTCTCACTTGGCCCAATTCTTCCACGAAACGGTCCAACCGCCAAAGGGAAGTGTCTGTTGGCCTTTCAGACCTGCCGCAACCTAATTGATCGTAAAAAATAACGGGACGCTCTTTACCAAGTTCCTTCAGCCCTTGTTGTAGTGAATAACAGGATGATCCCGGTCCACCGTGTAAAATAATGATCGGAGTTCCTTGTGCATCTTCATTAATCATTTGATACCAGACTTTTCCCCCAATTACCTCAATCATTCCCTCTTTAATCATCATTAGTTTCCCCTTTAATTAATTGGTTTCATTTCTTCTTTTGGTACACGAATTGTCGATAGCGCTTGATCTCGCTTTATTAACAGTATACCAAATGAAATAAACCAAAGGGGAACAATGATTAACCCTCCAAGGCCCATCCCAATCATGACAAGAACAGAAATTCCTGTCACATTTCCAAGGACTGTAAGAATAAAACAAGTGCCTCCCACAATACCAAAGATAGAAATAATGTTCCTATTTAAATTTTTTACTGTGAAAAAGCCTACCGTGAGAATCCATATCCCTACAAACCCAAAGTCTAACCAACCTTGCGGACTCAACTCAACAAGCCCTGCCCAAGACATCACGATGGTGTCAAGCACTACTCCTCCCTTCATCATCGCTTCGTGACTTAATTCATGGTCCAAACCCACCTGGCGAAAATTATTGATTGCAAGTAAGGAGAATCCGATGATAGCCATTACCTTTGTATATGAATACCACTCACTTGCAATTGTAAATTTTTCGAGTGAGTTGGATATTGCCAGTACTACCATAATGCCAAGAACCCCTATGAACCCGAGAATATAGTGAACGGCTACTAATCTATTCATGTATGTCACATGGTCTACTACTGCATTTTCACCAGGTGGTGATAATAAGACAATGACAACCGTTAAAAGATATAATACTCCAACGATCAGTGCGGCGAAGCCGCCAAGCTTTGTTTTTTTCATAAAGCACTCCCTATTCAATATTTTTTTCTAACGCAAAAACTAGATAGGCACGAAAGGCTTGAAACTGTTTTTTTACATTCGTCTTGTCAGGTCCCAAATGAAAACAGTTTATATAAATTCCATCACAAAATGTAATGATAGTGCTTGCAATACCTTCTATTGGCAACCTAGGTGAAAATTCATTTTCTTCCATTCCCTTTTGAATAATAGAAATAAACCCGTTCCTTGTTTGTTCAATCCGTGCTTCTAATAAGGGAAGATGTTTTTTTGTTTGCCAGCCAATCGTAAAATAGTATTCATAAATCGCTGGAACTAAAAGGTTACTTTGGCTTACTATATTTTCTTCAATTTGTTCAAGTAAGAAGGTTAGTGCTCCCCAATTTGTCTTTCCCGAGGTATACATACTCTCTAGATTCCATGCATCCTCCAGATCTCTTCTTCTAAGAATTTCAATAAATATATCCTCGGTATTTTGGAAGTAAGTATATATTCCACCCCTGCTTACACCAGAGTGATTAATGATATCTTGTATCGTGGTTGCGTTATATCCCTTTTTTATAAATACTTCTTTTGCTGCTTGAAGAATAAGGAGTTTTCTTTCTTCTTTGTGTTCATCTGATACAATTGGAGCCACTGAAGGCCACCTCCTTTTTAAGAGTCATTAATGACTCTATATTAATTTGTTTTACATTTTTAGTCAATATGATTAAAAAATTCCATTATATTTTTCCAAATAAAAAACCTAACCCCGTTATAGGGTTAGGCATTTTGCTTATCCTCTCATCTTCCAAACAGCAGCGATATTAGCGACCGTTCTTTCTACATATTCCGCTGCGTGCTTAAAGGCATCATCTAATACAACTACACCTGGAACAATACTAAAAATGGCATCAATTCCATTGTCATGTACAACTTGACTATCTTTTCCAAGGTTCCCAGCAATGCCAATTACAGGAACCTCAAACTTCTTAGCCGCCTTAGCCACTCCGATTGGTGTCTTACCAAATATGGTTTGGTGATCGATTTTCCCTTCACCAGTGATCACTAAATCAGCATCTTCCACCATTTCAGCTAAGCCGGTCGCATCGATTACGATATCGACACCCCGTTTTAATACAGAAGGCAAGAAGGCTAACAAACCACCACCAAGTCCCCCAGCCGCACCTGCTCCAGCTACTTCTTTTATATTTTTTCCTAGCTCACGAGCAATAATGTCTGCATAATGATCAAGATTTCGGTCTAATTGTTTAACCATTGCTGGAGTTGCTCCTTTTTGCGGACCAAAAATGGCGGACGCTCCTCTTTCACCTGTTAGTGGATTATCTACATCACAGGCTACTTCAATGTTTACATTCACTAAGCGTGGATCTAAATGAGTCAGGTCAATGGAAGCCAATTCTCCAAGCGAACCGCCACCTTCACCAATTTCCATACCATTCCTATCGATCAAGCCTATACCTAATGCTTTAGCCATCCCTGCACCACCATCATTCGTGGCACTTCCACCAATACCGATAATAATATGATCTACACCATAATCTAGAGCAGCGGAGATTAATTCTCCTGTGCCTCTCGTTGAAGTCTGTAAAGGATTTCGTTTCTCATGTGGTACTAAATGTAAACCAGAAGCTGCCGCCATTTCAATCACGGCTGTACGCTTATTACCAAGAATTCCGAAGAACGCTTCTACTGGTTCACCGAGTGGACCAGTTACTGTTTTTCGAATAATTTCTCCATCCGTTGCATCGACAAGGGATTGAACGGTCCCTTCTCCGCCATCTGCCATCGGGATTTTTACATATTCTGCATCTGGAAAATGATATTTAAAGCCTTTTTCAATTGCTTCTGCAACCTCTAAAGCTGATAAACTTTCTTTATAAGAATCAGGTGCAATAACAATCTTCATTTGGATTCCTCTCCTATCCATTCTGCTGACCTCTAATGGTCGTTTGACTATCCGAAAAAGTGAAACACTCCATAAATCAAGGTTGATATAATGGCCATTGTTAAACCAACGAGCGTTTCGTACGGAATAACTTTTAAGCGCTCTTTAATTTCCATATTCACACTACCGCCAGTTGCATGGAAAAAGCTTCCGTGTGGCAGGTGGTCTAACACTGTGGCACCTGCATGAATCATTGCAGCGCCCGCAATAGCTGATACACCCATTCCCAGGATTGTGCCACTAAAGACTTGGCTTGCTACAGCTGTTCCTGCAGTCGTTGAAGCCGTTGCAGCTGACATAAAGATACCTGAAACAGGAGCAAGTACATAACCAGGAAGGCCAAGTGTATTTAACCCTTCAATTAACAAATCTTTTAATCCAGAATTTGCAATAATTCCAGCAAGCGTTCCCGTTCCTAGTAACATAATCGCTACTCCTGACATCTTTCCTAATCCGGATACCGCATACTCGTTGATTTTTCTTCCTCTTCCCATAACGAGTGCACCCACGATTCCTCCGACAGGTAGGGCAATCATTGGGTCAATACTAATATCGAACAATGGTCTAAGTGCTAATAATATTATGGTTATTAGTGGAGCAACAATCGCAGGTAAAAATAGCGGAAGTTTTCCACCAGTGTGTGCTTGGATTTCAACATCTTTAATAGCAGAACCTTTTTTCACAAGCTTTTTCGCAATAAAATAAGTAACAGCTAGTCCAAAAATGGCAGGAATAATACCTGCAGCCATAATTGAAGTCAATGGAACTTTGAAGGCATCTGAAGCTGCAATCGCATTTGGGTTTGGTGACATAATATTACCCGCTTTACCTCCGCCAATCATAGCAAGCAGGATTGCTGTTTTAGAAATTCCAGCTCTTTTGGCAATTGCTAGGGCAATCGGTGAAACAGTAATAACGGCAACATCAATGAATACTCCAACAGCTGTTAAGATTAATGTCGCTACAGCAAGTGCTAGCAAGGCTCTTGTTTCTCCTAGTTTTTTAACAATTGTCTCAGCGATGACCGCAGCCGCCCCTGATTCAATTAATACACCTGCTAAAATACCGGCAGCTAAAATTCGAAGTACAGCTGGAATAATCCCTTTGGCACCTTCCATCATTAAAGTTACGGTATTAGTAATGTCTACTCCGCCAATGAGTCCGCCAATTAACGCTCCGGCAATCATCCCATATGCAGGTGAGACCTTTTTTAAGATTAAAATAATGGCAATTACAAGTGCACAAATGGCACCTAAAGCGCTTACTTGAATATGTGCATCCATTCCCTATTCCTCCTCGTCTGTCTATATACTTATTGTAAGCGTTTGCTGTAGCGTTTTCATTGGGCGATTCATCAAAAAAAAGACCTGATTCTAACAGGTCTTTTGTGCATTTGCACAATTATTTGATAACTTCTTGAATGACTGATAGATACAATTCAAGCAACTCTTTTATCTTCCTTGGATCTTTGCCTGTGATTTCAGTTATTTTATCCAAGCGATATCTTAGGGTATTTCGATGAATGAACAACTTTTCAGTAATGGCTTGTACATCCCCGTTCTCCTCTATATAAGCCAACAATGTTTCTACTAATTCACCTTTTTTATCATTCTGCTGCAATAGGTCATAATAATTTTGGAGCTTTTCGTCAATTCCAAGCTGTTTTGCTCTGGCAAGTAAAACAGGGATTTTATTATCTTCGTAAAAATATATCGTTTTATCCGGGTCCATCCTTTTGCCGACAAAGGAAGTGTGAATAGCCTCTCGATAGGAATCAGAAATTCCAGTGAGCCCTGGATGGTAGTTCCCAAAACTAAGGATAAAATCAACACTTAGATAGCTTTTAGCAGATTCAGCCCACTTCTCCATTTCTGTTCTAGTCTTAGTACCATTCTGATTGAACATTTTTTTTAGAAGGATCAGATAATCAGGATGCATAACTAATAAATCATCTTTATCCAATCGATCGCGCATCCTCTTAAACACCTTTGCCCTGTCCTTTGTAGTCAAGATTACAGCGATTCGTGGGATCTCCAAGTCGATTCCTAAGCGACGAACTCTTTCGAAATAAAGCGAATTGAGGTTTTCGGGACTAAGCAAAAGCTGGCTGATTAATTCCTCCTTCAGCCTTTCATCCCATTGCATTTGATCGATTAAAACAGCCTGCTGGAGGATCATTTCCGCTGTCATTTTTACAAGTTCCCCGTAATTACGAATTTCAGCGGGGGCACCGGTAATTCCAATGACGCCGACCACCTCATCATTAAAATTGATTGGAAGATTGATTCCCGCTTTTACCCCATGCAGCCCTTTTGCTTCCTTTTCCTCGATTTCAAATTCCTTTTGGTTTTCAATGACACGAAGAGCCCCTTCATGAATGGTATCGATACGGCTCTGGTCACCTGAGCCAATAATAACCCCTTTATCATTCATGACATTAATATTCCGCTTGATAATTTGCATGGTGCGATTGACTATTTCTTGAGCTAACGATTTATCTAAGAATTTCATGATGATTTCCTTTCTTAAATCCATACAATCAAATAATACTATTGTAGACTATTCACAAGAGTCAGTAAAATGATTGTTGATAGCTGTCTGTTCTCAAAGGAAGTGATTATGATAAACTATTATTATCAGAATTTACAAAATAATCATTAAAAGTAGGTGAAGGAAATGTCTTTTAGTAAAATGGGATTCGAGATGATAGACCCTGAAGAAACCTTAAATTTTGGATTTGAAGACATAGTAGATTTATCCAGGAGATGTAAGTTCTCTGATTGCACACATACAAACGAGCCACACTGTGCCGTTAAAAAAGCCATTTCTGACGGAATTCTTTCTGAAGATAAATTTAATAGTTATTACAGGGATAAAAACGAGGCAGAATATATTTCTAAACAAAAGAATAAAACGAAAGCTGTTGACTATATGAAACAAAGAAAACTCTTTCAAAAGCCTTAGTTAAGATGAAATTGGTAAATTTGTGATAATTGAGGTATGATTTCACTTCCTAAAAACCCACTAGACCTCTCCATAACAATAAAAAATAGAGTATAAAACCCGTTCGGTTTTATACTCTATTTGCTATGCTATTTCTATTGTTTCTCCACGTTATCCAAACAACTTAAAATACTGGGACACATTTTAAATATTATTCAATTCCCGGAAACCAACCTGGTGTGTGGATGATTGCTTGCCAAAGGGGATCTGGTATCACTAGTTCCTGTTGCTTATCTTTATCAATCTTTGTATTAATTTCATTTTCCCTTCCTTCAGCCACCTTTTGTACCCAATCAGGATCAATAATGATTTCACGTCCTAAGGCAAGTAAAGGCACTCCAGTTTGGATGGCTTTCGCGGCATCGTCTACCGTATAGATGGAACCAACGCCAATGACTGGAACTTGGCTGCCTACCCGGTCTTGAATAATTTCTATTCGAGAGCGAGTATCATCAACACCCCGTCTCGGTTTAGACCAGAAATCCTGTAGGGAAACATGCAGATAATCTAAGTCCTTTTTAGCTAAGGCATCAATTAAAACTAATGTATCAGCCATGGTGATTCCAGGAGTTTCTGCCTCTTCAGGAGAGAACCGATATCCAATGACAAATGGTCCTTTTGCATGTTCTTTTGCAACCCTTTTCACTTCATCAACAACCGCCAATGGAAAGGTTAACCGTTTCTCAATACTTCCACCCCAACGGTCTTCACGTCGGTTGGAGTGTGGAGAGAAAAATTGCTGTATTAAGTACCCGTTTGCTCCGTGAATTTCTACACCGTCGTAACCTGCTTCAATGGCTCGACGTGTAGTCTCACCAAAGTCTTTAATGATGGATTCTATTTCCTGATCTGATAGTTCTCTTGGTGTAGGCATTCCCGCACCTTCCGCTGGAATTGCACTTGCACTAACAACATCCCCATTCGGCACTAATTCCGGCGGCACCTGACGACCACCGTGAAAAATTTGTAGAATGGCCTTTGCCCCTTGCTCTTTAATGCCCGTAGCTAATTGCCCTAAACTAGGGATAAGTTCATCGCGGTCGCCACCGAATTCGCCGTGAAATCCTTTCCCGTTGGCTGTTACATACGTGCAGGCTGTAATAACCATTCCGACTCCACCAGAACGCCTAGCATAATAATTAACCTCTGCATCAGTTACCGTGCCATCTGGATTAGAAGAAAAATTAGTCATCGGAGCCATAACAATCCGATTTTTCAACGAAACGCCACTTCTAAACGAGAACGTCTCAAACAATGCCGTATACTTTGATTTCATCACCGATATCCCACCTTTTTACGAATTGACATCTTTCCAAGTATCTTGTTGAGGACTTCATATTCAAATCCTTCTATTGGATTAAGAAACCACGTTATAGTTTGTCGTTTTTAATTTGTACTCATTCTTGTATTTACATAAACAAAAAAATAACAAGGCCACTTGCCTTGTTACTCTCACACTTTTCTATCGGATTTGCTTTATTATGCTATAAAGGAGGATACTTATCAGAAGCGTAAGTAAAGAAAAAAATAAAGCGACACTAGAAAATGCTAAAACAAACGCATTCATTTGAGAAATTTTAACAATCAATCCGTAGCTGTTCATATGAAAAACTGCAGCTATTAGATTAAATAATAGGAGTAGAAAATAAATGGTGATAAGTCCTTTTGCAGCACCCTCTATATCTGCTCTACTTAACGCTATATGCGAAGAAATACAAATTGCGATGATGAGAAAGATCCAAAAGAGCGGATTAAACAAATTATCAACTGTAAATAGGGTTTTACATATTATAAGTACTGCTCCTGTAATGATCTTTACAAATGTGAATTCTAAATTTCCTATGGTTACATGCCGGTGAATTTCGTTAACAAAAGCATGATATGTTACCGGCACAAGAAAGTACATACTTAAGATTATGGAACCAATCCCGCTAAAAATGGGTCCAAGCCCAATGAAGAAATTTCCTGCCTGCTGATACCAGCTATTCCGGTTATATTGGTGTTCAACAAATCCCAGTACACCCGATGGACTGTTGAGTTGTAATAATTTCATTCTAGTGACTCGATGTCCCCAGATAAAACACTGAATAAGGTGACCAATTTCGTGGATGGGAGTTCCTATCCACGCCGTTAACATAACTCCCCTTGGGCCGAACGCTTTGATGAGATAGGTATTTGAGTACCTTTCTAGAACTCCTAAGACCAAACCCACCGCTATAATCACACCAAAGAGATACAACAACTCCAGAAAACTAACGAAAAGTATATGTAAAAACGATAATAGGATATTCATATCCATCCTACATCCTCTCAATGATCCTTTTTCATCCATGTTACACCATAATTAATAAAAACATTCATTATGTAAAAAGCCGAATCCACCTAAATTCTGGATTCGGCTTTTTCTACCACGGATATTCGCCTTCCTTATGTTTATCCGTTTTTGAAAAATAAGCAGGTTGATAATGATGGACGAATTGCTGTGTGTTCGCGTTGATAAACCCGGAACCATAGGTAGGGTCTTCTGAGCGCCAAACCCCATTCAGCAAAACTTCATTCCAAGCATGGTTTTCTCCATACGAAACTTTCGTTTTAATTCCTACCGCCCGGTGCAGAGCTGCACTTAAATGAGCATATCCTGAACAAAGAACATTTCGAGTTTGATACGCTTGAAGCGCGGTGTACATCGGTGGATTGGTCGAATTCACCAATGGCGCATTATAGGAAACATTTTTTGCTACCCAAGAGAAAATGGCTTTGGATTTTTCCTCATCTGTTTGTTTCCCATTTGTTATGTTTTGTGCAAGTGCCACCAAACCAGGATCATTACTCTGTACCATAAAGCTTGGCAATAAATAAGGATCTCCATCGGTTAAATGATATTCAGCATAACCAAGAACCCGGTTTGGATCATCTTCTTTTCCCTTATAATACTCATCCACATTGATGATCACGTCGCCTACTGCATACGTAAGTGGATATTCATAATGGATCTTCCCTTTTGTAAAAGGAACCTTAATCGTTGTCTTCTTATCTGCCCGCTGCTCTTGAATAAATAAAATAACACCATCTGCCTTATTAAATTTCCCATACGGTGTCGGTTTGCCGGATACAACTAATTTCCCGTTATCTACTGTTACTAAATAGGTTTGAATCTCTGTAGGTTGGTATTTCCCTGACGCAGTGGTCTGGATGGAAGTTTCCGTATTTGTTTCTTCAACTGTTTCCTGACTCGTTACCGGTGGCGGAGTCTGAGTACTCTCTGACTTCGCATCCTCTTTTAAGGGAGAATCGAGATAGTCTAAGAAACTTTTCATTTGATCTATAGAAGGAAGAAGGTCCTTTTGACCAAGGTAAAAAAATGCATAGGCACCTAGAAATAGTACGATGAGTTTTTTCAAAAATAACACACCTCCACTTTCTACTAGCTATAAGTCTATTTTTCTATATATTTGAGATAATAGCAACTTTTTAGGAGAGGCATCCCTCATTTTGTTATAATACTTTACATACGAACTAGGAAAAATTGAGGTGCATCATGAAAAAAACGATAGGCATGTTTGCCCATGTGGATGCAGGAAAAACCACTTTAGCCGAACAACTGCTCTTCCACACGAAAGCGATTAGACACCGAGGGCGTGTTGACCATCAGGATACCTTTCTCGATACACATGAAATAGAAAAGCAACGAGGGATTACCGTATTTGCAGATCAAGCCAAGTTTACATTTAATCAATCAGATTATTTTCTCATCGACACTCCGGGACATGTGGACTTTTCACCTGAAATGGAGCGGGCCATACAGGTAATGGACTATGCCGTTATTATTATTAGTGCTGTCGAGGGTATCGAGGGTCATACTGAAACAGTTTGGAGACTTCTACAAAAGCATCAAGTACCTACTTTTTTCTTTATTAATAAAATAGATCGCGTTGGTGCAGATGTATCTAGAGTCATGGAAGAAATACGAGAGAATCTCACCCGTGATGTTTGTGATATAACCGAGACACTCACCGAGGGTAACATGAATGAGGAATTAATCGAGTTTATCGCTGAACGAAATGAAGAACTTTTGGAGCAATATATGGATTCAGGCTACGAGCCTGATTATTGGCTTAAAACGATGCAAAGCCTTATAAATCAAAACCAATTGTTTCCGTGTGCCTCAGGCTCAGCTCTTCAAGACATCGGTGTAGACAGTTTTCTTAGAAAAATCGACCTATTAACTTCGACTAGTTATAATTCTAGTCTTCCATTTGCAGGCAGAGTCTATAAGATTCGCTATGATGAAAAAGGAACAAGACTAACTTTCATTAAAGCTCTAAGTGGGACCCTTAAAGTACGTGATGAAATCAACTATGGCGATTCTGACAGTCAGCTCAGTGAAAAAATCACTCAAATTCGTATATATAATGGAAATAAATTCAGCACTGCCGACCAGGTATCTGCTGGTGAATTATTTGCTGTAACAGGTCTTTCCGCTGCTTCTTTTGGAGATGGTTTAGGGGAAATAAAAGAAAAAGCCATCTATGAAATAAGTTCTGCTCTAAAATCAAAGGTAATCTTTGACCCCTCCATTCATGTTAAGGAGGTGCTGCGAATTTTCACTATCCTTGACGCGGAAGATCCCGCGTTGAATGTAACGTGGGAGGAACGCTCTCAAGAAGTTCATATTCGGGTCATGGGAACGATTCAACTTGAAGTATTAAAGCAGATTGTAAAAGAACGGTTCCACATGGACGTACAATTTGGAAAGCCAGAAATATTATATAAGGAGACTATCGATACGGAAGTGATCGGCTATGGACATTTTGAACCATTAGGACATTATGCAGAAGTTCATCTTAAAATGGAGCCAGCTGAGAGAAATAGCGGAATTTCCTTCGACAACGTGTGCCATACAGATCATTTACCTGTCAGTACACAGAATCTGATTCGACATCACCTTTTTGAACGTAATCACCACGGGTTATTAACGGGTTCCCCACTTACAGATGTAAAAATCACGCTATTAACAGGCAAAGCTCATAATAAACATACATCTGGCGGTGACTTTAGAGAGGCATCCTACCGAGCATTACGACAAGGTCTTGAAAAAGCAGCTAATGTTCTCCTTGAACCATTCTATCGTTTTAAAATGAAAATGGATTTAGATGATCTGGGCAGGATATTAACTGATATTCAAAATGCCCACGGCAGTTTTGAGGCACCGATGACGGAAGGCAATAAAGCGGTCATCACTGGCAAAGTTCCTGTAGCCACATTTATGAACTATAGCTCAGAATTTGCTTCTATTACCCAAGGAAAAGGGACGTTGAACCTGGTGTTCGGCGGTTACTACCCTTGCCACAATCCAAATGAAGTAATCGAGAGAATACACTACAACAAAGATGCAGATCCGGAATATACCTCTTCCTCCATCTTTTGCTCAAAGGGACAAGGCTATTCTGTTCCTTGGAATCAAGCAGAAGAAGAAATGCATTGCTTAAAGAGATGATTTTTAAGTAAAAAGCGGTCGCGTAGATTGTCTCTACGGCGACCGCTCTTTTAAATATCTACATTGTCCTTTCTTTACCAGAGTTCCCCCTAAGCATATGAACAATAAATGTCCCCATAAACACAATGATTAACAAACTAAAGAAAAGCATTTCATCTAAATGATAGCCGAAGGCCGAGACTATCATTTTAACAGCAATAATAGCTATTAAAATAAAGGCTGTAGTCTCAAACTCAGGAACTTTCTCAATCAATGCGAGGAATAAATTGGCAACACCCCTCATCAATAAGATTCCTAACACCCCTCCTAAAAACAAGACCCATTCCTGGTTAGAAACCCCAAACGCGGCAATGATACTGTCCAAACTAAATGCGATGTCCATTAACTCTACTGTTAACACGGTTTTCCAAAAGCTCATTTTCTTATTTTGGACATCATCATCCTCGTCGTTCTTTTTTAAGAAGTTTTGGAAAACAATCCATAGTAAGTAGTGGCCGCCAACAATTTTGATCCATCCTACATTAATTAAGGTGACTCCTAGACCAATGGCCAGGATTCTAAACAGATAGGCACCAAAAATTCCGTAGAACAGGGCTTTTTTACGCTGTTTTTTTGGCAAATGCTTCACCAAAACGGCTAATACAAGGGCATTATCGGCGGACAATAATCCTTCTAGAATAATCAGAGTTCCAATTACTCCCCAACTAGCAGGATTAGAAAAGACCTCTCGTAGTTCCTCAAATGAAAAAAATGTACTGTAGCTATGCAACAGTTCTTGTAGGAATTCCATTTTGTCTCCTTTTTCAATCGAAAATTTTTCTATACACCTAAAATGGTGCTTGTCCTAGTTGTCTACATACGATTCCCCCTAATTAATATGTATGGTTGACGGAGAAAAGATATGAACAAATTCAATGAAGGTGAAATGATAAAAATAGAGGAATTTCCACTATGGAAAAAGAACTATTAAGTAGAAAAATAGAACATGAAAGGTTGTATCTATGGAAACAATGAAAAACCACATTGATTACCGAAATCTGATCCCACGCCAGAATGGATTTGTCTTCAAGTTTATCAAGAAGGATAATCAATATATTCATACATTTTGCGAGGGTGACTTTCTAAAAAAGCTAGGAATTTCCTCTTCTTATGTGATTGGTAAAACACTTTTTGAATTTTTACCTGAAGAGATTGCAGCGCAGAAGCAAAAATTTTATGAAATGGCTTGGAACAATGGCCCTGTCAATTATGAAGGTGAGATTAACGGGTCTTTTTATATCGCTTCGTTAAATCCCATGGTCATTAATGGAGAAACCGTTGAAGTAAATGGGACAGCCATTGATATAACCACTGAAAAGAAAAATGAATTGAAGTTACGTCAAATGGAGAAGCTTTCCCTTGTTGGTGAATTAGCAGCAGGTATTGCTCACGAAATCCGTAATCCTCTCACATCCATTACAGGTTTTACTCAAATTCTAAATGAGAGTATTCAAGATCCCTCCTTAAAAGGGTATCTCGAAATCATGTTAGATGAATTAGACCGGATCAATACGATTGTTAGTGAATTTATGTTTATTGCTAAACCTACAGAAGGTTTGGATTGTAAAGAAATCAATATCGGATCCTTAATCTCAAGTGTTATTTTTTTCATGAACCCACAATTTAATCTTAATAGCGTCAATATAACTTTAAACTTGGATTCTTCCATAAATGCTTTTTGTGATCCAAACCAGATCAAGCAGGTTTTAATCAATCTTTTCCAAAATGCGATTGAGGCAACGACGACGAATAAAAACATTGAAATATCACTAAAAAAAGAGAATGATAAATATTTTTCTATTAAAATACAAGATTATGGGATCGGAATATCCGAGGAGCGACAAAAACGGTTATTCGAACCGTTTTATACGACAAAGGAAAAAGGAACAGGATTAGGGTTAATGGTGTGTAAGCGAATCGTCGAAAACCACCAGGGCACGATTGACATAAAGTCGACTCAAGGAGAAGGAACCGTTGTGACCATCTTTATGCCCCTGCCAGTAGAAAAATAAGAAAGGACCCGTTAATGAAATGGGTCCTTTTTGCATTTAAGAAACAGCCTTTCTCTTTACTGGATGCTTCTGTATAGTTGTATTCCAATAAGCCATGGTTGTTGCGCCTAAAAGTAAGATACCCGTGACAATAAAAACAATCGTGACTGGGAACATACCGCCAATGAAGCCCCCGAGAATAGGACCAACCATTCCGCCAATCTGGTTCGCTGTTTGACTTAAACCGAATGCCCTTCCACGGAATTCACTTTCGGTTGACTTAACGACAAGACCATTTAAAGCTGGGTAAACTGCACAGAAGAATATACCGAAAGCGAAGCGGACAAGTGAGAAGCCCCAAATATTGCTAAACACGATATGTGCAAGCATCCCTATTCCGCCCCCTAGCAAACCAATGAATAGTACTCGCTGGAAACCAATTCTATCTGCCCATCTCCCCCAATAGGGTGCAAAAATGGCAGAAGCAATTCCAGGGAGAGAAAATACAAGACCCGCAATAAGGGAGGCATTGTCAGAAGATCCACCCAGTTTGACAATATATAATGGAAGAACAGGTTCGATCGTCATCACTGAGCATGATGTTACAACCAACAAAAGAAGGACTATCATAAACGGCCGGTTGGTCCACGCAATTTGAAGATCCTTTTTAACAGAACCGCGTTCTTTGCTTGGAGTGAAGTTTTCCTCTTTTACCCAAATAATGATTAATAGTGTGGCAATTAGCACGATGCTTCCTGCACTTGCAAAGGCCCACCTATTCCCCACAAGATGTGCAATACCTCCACCTAGCAGTGGTCCGATTATGGTCCCAGACGCTGAAGCTGTTGAAATTAACGACAGAGCATAGCCCACTTTTTCATTCGGTGTATTTGTTCCTATTAAGGCAATAGCACCTGGAATAAAGCCGCTAAGCAAGCCCTGCAAAATACGCAACACTAATATTTCGTAAGGATTCGTGACAAAGGCCATTAGGGTATAGATAAAAAAGAGAACGATACCCGCTCTGATAATCATCGGTTTTCTGCCGTATTGATCTGCCATCCTTCCCCAGAATGGTGCTGCAATGGCACCTGCGAAGAAAGCTGAGCTAAATAACAAGCCTGACCACATTTCCGTATGTTCGTGGACCCCTATTTGCAGAAGAAATATCGGTAAAAAAGGAATAACCATAGAAAAACTAGCCGCTGTAAAAAAGACCCCAATCCATAACACCCATAAATTTCGTTTCCAACCTTGCACGCTGTCCATCTCCCATAAGTTGATCAAAGCTGTCTGTGTAATGTATTTCTTTTCCATCCGTTTTTTGTTATGGATAATCATAACATATCGACAAATTATTTTCACTCACGAAATATCCGGAGATAGAAATAAAATCCACAGCAATTGTTTTTGGTAGCCGAGGGATTTGAATATTTTTTTCATGCAAGGAAACATTATAAAAAAATGCCTAGGGAGTATATAAATGGGAATCAATGATATTAAGTTGACCACAGCAGAAATAGGAACGCTTTGGATGACCTATATCCAAAACTCAGCCATGTGGTGCTTTTATAAACATTTCCTTCGATATCTTCAGGATGTTGAAATTAAGACTACTATAGAAGAAGCATTACATTTAGTAGAGACGCATAATAAAAAAATTAAAATGATTTTTACAAAAGAGAACATCCCCGTCCCAAAAGGGTTTACAGAGAAAGATATTGATTTAACAGCTCCCGCATTATTCACAGACCTTTATGCCTTAAGCTTTGTATATCGCGGCGGGCAAATGATCGTGCCTCATTATGCCTCCGTACTTGTAAAAGTCGCAAGACAAGATGTAGTGAATCTTTTTGAAGAGTGCTTAGTAAATGAAACCAAACTGTATAGAAAATCTCTGGATCTTATGCAAACAAAGGGAATATACGACCGGCCTCCTAAAATTCAATATCCCAATGAGGTCTCTTTTACGCGTAAGCATCCTTCATTACTAGATGCTTGGTTAGGAGACGGCGCTCCTTTAAATTCAATTGAACTAAGCGAATTATTTTTGGCTATCGAACGAAATAGTATTGGTTTGCTTCTCTTAATTGGTCTTTTACAAGTGACGAGGGATAAGGACGTGAAGGACTACCTCTTGAAAGGGAAGAAATTAGCTGAGAAGCAAGTTGAAACCTATAATACGATTTTAAAGAAAAATGAAGTGTTATGGACCTATCCAGTAACGATGGAAGTAACGACTTCAACCATTTCGCCATTCTCGGAAAAATTAATCTTATTTATTATTAGTTCTTCTAATCAGATCGCCATAAATGCCCTTGCTTATTCAATGACAGTCACAATGCGACGGGATGTAGTTATGGATTATTCCGTTTTTATTATGGAAATATTGAAATATGGGAACGAGGGGCAAAAATTGCTGATTGAACGAGGATGGTTAGAGCAGCCGCCTCAGTCTACGATTCGAAGCGATTTATATATTTAATACTACCGTGTGAAATTAAACAGCGGTGGGAAATGATTTGTGCATACGAATCATTTCCCACCGCATATTATTGACTAATAACTAACTGCCTGTTGTGTATCTAAGTTGATAAATGTACGTAATTTGCGTGGTAGGAAACTGCGGATATCTTCCTCGTTATAACCAACCTGCAGCCTTTTTTCATCCAGCATTATGGGACGACGTAAGATCTTTGGATTATTGATAATTAACTCGTATAAATCCTGTAATGGTAAAGATTCAATGTTGATTTCTAATTCTTTAAAAGTCTTAGAATTAGTAGAGATAATTTCATCTGTACCATCTTCTGTCAGACGAAGGATTGACTTAATTTCATCCTTAGTCAGCGGCTGTGATAATATATTTCTTTCTGTATAATCAATATGATGTTCCTCGAGCCACGCCTTAGCTTTACGACAAGAAGTACAGCTTGGTGTAGAGAATAGAGTAACCATTTTCAAACACACTCCTTACAAATAAAGTATTTTGAAATAAGTTATTACGAAATCGAGATAAACACTCTTAAAAAAGAAGAAGCCTACTCCTTCAAATTACAGCCCTTTATCCTTTCAAGGACATTGCTAATCGTGACTTGCTTTAAATAAGATTGTAAATGCATCTCAGCTTCAGTAAAAATATTGTCCATTACCACCTGTGTATTGGAAGAAATCTCGCAGGCTTTTTCCGGATCACCTGTACACCAATTAGGTTTAAGGGAACCTACCGACATGGCCTGATATATTTGAGACAAGGTTGTCATTTCAGGGTCGCAATCTAGCACATAGCCTCCGCCAATGCCCTCTTTAGTCTTTACATACCCGATTTTTCGTAATGTACTCATGATTTTTCGAATTCTGGCAGGATTTGTACAAACATTTTCAGCAATGGCCTCACTGTTTGCCATTTGATTAGGTAAGTTTGCTAACAAAACAAGACTATGTAGAGCAATTACGAAATCGCTGTTCATCGTCACCCATCCTTCCTAATCAGTTTATACTGTAACTTTATATTATACAGTTTGATAAGTCAATGCAAAAAAATGGAAAATGGAGCCTATTTTTAAAAAGAAAGCGTCTCTACTCATCGTAGAAACGCGTGGATTACTTGGTATCTCTTATATTGGTAAAAGGAAAGAAGACAAATTGGCTATGACCTACGATATCTTCTTTTTTAATAAAACCTAAGCCATTACGGCTATCCATACTGTACAATCGATTATCCCCCATAACGAAGAAATGATTTTCGGGTACGGTTATCGGCCCAAAATCACCTGTTAACCGATTGCCAATCTGCATCGCTTCCTTCCGGTTTTCCGTTAAATAAGGTTCCTTAGTCTGAACACCATTTACAAATAACTGATCATTTTTCATGAGAATCGAATCGCCAGGAAGACCGATGATTCTTTTAACATAGAACTCTTCTTTTCCATCAATAATAACAATTTCTCCTCTATTAAAATGATCGTTCCAAGGCATTTTCTCTACAAAAATCTTTTCTTGATTGTGCAGCGTTGGCTCCATGGATGACCCTTCCACTATGTATGGTTCAAAGAAAAAGGTTCTTACGGTAATAGTAACGCCAATCGCAATAAACAAAGATTTCCCCCAACTCTTCCACTCGCTCATTGAACCAGCTCCTTTAATTCAAGCTATTCCCCTTGTTACAACCTCTTTGGTGATTTCCCATCACCCCGTTTGTAAACATAGTTTAATTATAACGCCATGCTCTTCCACTTACCAATAATTGGTTTAAATGTAATTAGAGTGGGAAAATTTGAGTAAATTTCTTAATTGGCGACAAACTAATTTTATGAATACATTTTTGATAAGAGGGATTAATGTATGAAGGATAATCAGGTCAACAGTTTTGAACGGTTGGGACGGATTCAAAAGGAACTTTCTGATGGTTGGATTGACTACTGGTCCAAATACTCTAACGTAGATACCTGGCAATTTTGGGTGAATGCCATTTTATTTATCCTGCCACTTATCCTTTTATTTTTTACAATTGACCGAAAACGTGCCTTTCACATAGGCTTTTTTGGTTATAGTGTCCATATGATGGCTGGATATTTAGATGGTTTTGCCACCCGGCTTGGATTATGGGAGTATCCTTATAAACTTGTTCCGTTCCTTCCAATCAGCATGACCTTAGATACATCACTCATCCCTGTTGTGTTTATGTTGCTCTATCAATGGACACTAAGACGCAAGAAAAATTACTACAAATATGCCGTCATTTTTTGTGCGCTATTTGCCTTTGGGTTAAAACCCATCTTGTCAGCCCTCCACTTCTTTCAATTACAAGGTGGGACGAATTATTTTCACTTATTTTTATTCTACGTTTTCGGTGCTATCATAGCTAAATGGATCACAAATGTGTTTTTCTTTTTTGAAAAGAATGGATAAGACTAAATTTTAAGATTCTTCATGGCCTCTTTTTCTATTTGTTCATAATCTTCTATGGTGATTGCATAAATCTCATGGTCCTCCCAAGTCCCATTTATTTTCAAGTATTTGGGAGAATATCCTTCCTTTTTAAACCCTGCCTTTTCTAGAATGCGTTTAGAGGCCATATTCCTAGGCATGACAGCTGCTTGTACCCTGTGAAGTTGTAATTCTTCAAATGCATGTTTTAATACAGAACGAACTGCTTCTGACGAATAGCCTTTTCCGTTATGTTTTTTATCTAGATAATAACCAAGGTTAGCATTTTGAAAGGGGCCGCGAACGACACCGGATAAAGTAATTCTGCCGATGAGCTGTTGAGATTCACGATGAAAAATGCCATAAGTATAAGAACTATCGTTTTTAATTTCTATAATTGCTTTTTGTATTTCCCTCAATTGCTGTTCATACGAAAAATGCGAATCATCTCTTGTAGGTTCAAAAGCCTGAAAAAAATCGCGGTTTTCTTTCCGAATTACAAGCAGCTCCTCTGCATCACTTGTTTCTAAATATCTTAAAAAAATGGATGGTTTATTCATTATTACTCCTTAAAATAATTCGTATTGATTATATTATACATAACCCCCCTTTACGGGGACAGTCCCCCGGCGTAGTAAAGTATTAACGCACTGGGGGACTGTCCCCAAAATAAAGTGTAAATTTACACCAATTTATCCATATGATATAATTGGATGAAGGAATTGGAAATTTTTTAAGGAAGGGAATTTTTATTAGTGAAGATAAATAAAGAGAATAAAGGGGGTTCGAGGAAGATGAAATGGATGAAAAAGCTACAAGATCGTCTTACTGGATTAACGGATGCTATTACCCGTTTCCCGTTGACGACACTATTTCTCTTAGCATCTGCCATTGTTATTGCTTATAGTATCAATGCAGAGAAAGATCAGACGCAATTAATCTTGACCTTTATTGTGGGTGCATTTATCAGCGCGGTGTGTCAAATGATCTATGAACGTTTCTATTCTAACTCTACTAGCCGCTTTACTTTAATGGGAGCTGCCGCCTTTTTATCGGCCGGATACTACCTCATTATTAAACCAACAGACTCACTTAGTATGGAAATGGGTATTCGAACAGGAGTCGCATTGTTCGCCCTGCTTATTGCTTTCATTTGGGTTCCCGTGATAAAAAGCAGTATTACTTTTAATACCAGCTTCATGATCGCCTTTAAGTCCTTTTTCATCTCATTATTTTTCTCAGGAATTATTATGGCTGGTATTGGGATCATTCTTGGGGCTACTGACCTATTAATTTTCTCGATTGATTATAAAGCATATTCACATGCAGCAAACATTATCTTCAGTCTTTTTGCACCAATATATTTTTTATCACTCATTCCAGTTTATCTCGGTACCCACGACCCTAAAAAAACCCAAGAGGAATGGAACCGTAAAAAGGAAACAATCGAAAGTGCAGCAAATTGCCCTAAGTTTTTACAAATTCTAATATCTTATATTGTTATTCCTTTAATTGCGGTATTTACCTTAATCATAGTGATTTACATTGTGAAAAATATCGGCGGAGATTTTTGGACTGACAACTTACTAGAACCAATGCTCGTTTCCTATGCGATTACGGTAATCTTGGTTTATATTTTAGCCAGTGAAATTGAAAATAAGTTTACAGCTTTTTTCAGAAAAGTTTTCCCTAAGATATTAGTACCCATCGTCCTTTTCCAAATTGCGTCATCCGTTATAAGTTTAAATGATACAGGAGTCACACATACCCGCTATTATGTGATTTTGTTTGGTGTATATGCTGCAGCAGCAGGGATTTTATTAAGTATATTACCTGTACGGAAAAATGGCATTATTGCGGCAATGTTAATTATTTTTGCAGCTGTTTCTATCGTACCTCCTGTTGATGCATTCACGATCAGCCGTAAAAGTCAAATGAATACACTTGAAAACGTACTAGTAAAAAATAATATGCTTGAAAATAACAAAATTAAGCCAAAGGAATCCATCCCCGACAAGGATAAAAAGACAATTACCAAAACCGTTTATTACCTAGACGAGATGGGTTACACCAAGAATATCTCCTGGCTGCCAAAAGATTTTAAAGTATATGAAGATTTTTCAGAAACATTTGGCTTTAAAGAGTATCAAGAACCTGTAGATGAAGACTTCAAACAGCCAGTTTATGTAAACTTGGATCCTTCTACGCCTATTTCAATCACAGGATACGATCTCTTTGTTCAAACTGATATTAATATGTACGATAAGCAACAAAACCAAAAGATTTGTGTTATTAAAAAAGACGAAAAGACCTATACCTTGATGAAGGATTTTAACAAAAATCGGATAGATATAAAAGTAAAGAGTGAAAACGGTCAGGATCTACTTACCTTTAACACCAAGGACCTCTATGATAAGTTTTATAATTACCAAGGTATGAAAGAGCGGCTCTCAGCAGAAGAAGCAACTTTTACTAAAGAAAATGATCTTGTCAAAGTGACGATTGTTGTACAAAATCTAAACATTGATAAGCAAAACAATCAGTATGACGCCTTATTATTTGTATTTGTACAAATAAAATAATACAGAAAAAGCATGATAATGATGGAACATTATCATGCTTTTTCGTTTTGAATTGCTGATCGTATCCTTTATTGCAATGGCATGAAAGCCACATTCCAAATCCCATCTTCGTCCATAACCATTTGGAAACCATGCTCACCGTTGGAGTTGGTAAATTGAACATAGCCTGTAAACTCTCCGGTTTTAATAAACTTCCCTTCTGCAAGTCCTGCGTAGCTTTTGGGAATAATCTTTCTTACCGGACGATCGGAAATTGGTATTTTCTCATCATACTCCTTCGTCCACTGCACATACCCTGCCCTATCGGTATAAAGGGCGTAGGCAATATCGTATCTCCCTTCCAATTCTGCCTGGACATACAACATCGCAATACTCACGGGATCAAGATTTTTTAAATGGGTTTCGTTTAAATCTCTAGAAAAAGATTTATAAACTTTCATTTGTTCATCATTTAACTGAAAACCTGGATCAACAACGGGTTCTTCTACCGTTACTCCTTCGATTTTTGTACTAAGTGGCAGCGAACCATCGAGTTTCCACCCATTTTCATACTTTAAACTGATATGGTAAATTCGAAATGGATCAGTAACAGCTAGATCGACCGGAACTTTAAACTCTATATTCCAGTTTACTTCATTGATCTGCTTTCGACTGGCAATATCCGCTTGTTGCCATAATAAATTCGCGTTTGCTACACGGTTAGGTTGGGCAAGTTTACCTTGGTATACAATTATGTCCATTGCTCCAAAAATTCTATTAGATGCCTCTTTCGTATACACTTCTTGTAAATAAGCAAGAATCTTTTCTTTTGTATTGAAATCTTCACCCAAATATCTGTAACTTTCACCTTTATAGGAAAACACTTGACCCATTTCCGGACCACCACCATTGTAAATGGTCAGTGCATGTTCAAATGCAAGACCCACTGTTTCTTTGACTTTTTGGTCTGTAAGCTCTAACTGTTTGATGTCTGCATTTTCAGGAGGAGTGGCATGTTTCGATTCAATTTCATGTTTTTCCTGAAAAATAACATTGTAACCAGCAATCATCCCAATAACCAATACGGCTGCTGTAAGCAAATTAGGTAAAAGATGCTTTCGGCTGCCTTTCTTTGCAGGCTTCTGTTCCTGAGCCATGTTGGTCAATTTTTTGTGAAGATTTTCTTTTAACGCTTGGTCCGGTTCCAAATCTGGCCTGTTTTTTAATGGCTGTAAGAAACTATCGTACATTTTCTCGTTCATTGAAAATCACCACCCCTTCGTTAGAATCGTTAACGTACTTTTTTAGGAGCTTAATAGCCCGGTGGTAATCCACCTTTACCTTTGATTCCTTCCATCCAAGTACTTCTGCTGTTTCTTTAATCGAATACTCCTTTAGTCCTCGCAGGATAACCACGTTGCGATAATCAGGCTTTAATTGAATTAGAGCTTTTTGCAGAACACTCCAATCGTGAGATTGAACCATCTCCTCTTCAGGAATAAAGTCTTCACTCTTTCTACTATCCGTTAAAATCGAAGGCAAAATGGAAATCATCTTCTTTTTTCGATAATGGTCGATTGCCGTTCTTCTGGCAATAGACAAAATCCATGTCTTCAAGGATGATTCCTGCCGAAAAGTTTCATAAGCCTTAAATACTTTAATAAAGGTATCTTGTGTCAGATCCTCCGCCTCTGTCTTGCTATTCGTAAAATATAACAAATAATGATAAACATCATCAAAATGCTGTTCATACAGCTTTTCTATGACCTCATTTCGCTCGCTCAATCTCCTCTTCCCCCTTCACCTGCCAATTAGTCGTATCAACCAAGGGAATGGTTTCAAAAAAATAAAAAAAGATTTTGTGGACATTTTTTGGGGGACAGTCCCCCGGCTAAGTAACGCATTAAAGCACCGGGGGACTGTCCCCAATTATATTCTCTAATGACTGTTTATTTCCTTCTTCTCCCAGTAATATTTTTGTCTATCAAAATGACCACCACTTGTAACATAATTATTAATTCTTGTTATACTAATAGACAGTGTGTTTTTTAGAAAGATTAATGAGTGAGGTGTAATGTAATTGAAGGTAATAGAGACTGAACGGTTAATCCTTCGTTGGCTAGAACCAGAAGATGCAGAGTTTATTCTAGAACTTTTAAATGATCCAACTTGGATACAGTTCATTGGAGATAGAGGCATTAGAACAATTGAAGTTGCTAGAAACTATATTGTCAACGGACCGATGGAAATGTATAAGCGTCTTGGTTTTGGGTTATTTCTAACAGAACTAAAAGAAGGAAAAGTTCCAATTGGAATTTGCGGCTTGATAAAAAGAGAAGGCTTAGAGGATACTGATATCGGCTTTGCTTTTCTTTCACGATATCAAGCAGCAGGATATGGCTATGAAGCAGCCTCTGCGACATTAAAATATGGTTACGAAAAACTTGGTCTAAAGCGAATCGTGGCAATCACATCAAAAGACAATGAGGCATCCTCTAAACTGCTAGAAAAAATCGGCATGACCTTCGAAGGACACATTACCCTGCCACAAGACAAAGAAGAACTAAAGCTCTACGGATACGGAAACGGGGACAGTCCCCCAGCTAAGTAACGCGTTAAACCCCCGGGGGACTGTCCCCCGGGGGTTTAACGCGTTACTCTTCACCAACTTTCCCGAAATAATCTACCAAAGCATGAAAGAAGATTAATGGAATGATAGACCCGATTCCGATATAGACGATAGAAAACCAAAGCCCAATAAGTGCTGTACGTACCACTCCTGAAATTCCTTGATATGTGTGGGCTAACCCAAATATGATAGAGGATAGAATTAACACCAACCATATAGATAAATCTGGAAATAAATAACTTAAGGAAAAAATTAAAAATCCACGGTAAATAATTTCTTCGGTTATACCTGCAGTCAAAGAGACGAATGTCCAGGCCTTTCTCTCTTTTATCGACACGGGCATCATTTCTCCATGCTTATTTTTATTGGACTCTACTTTTTTCATCTTATCTATAGAATGCTTAATCTTGCTATTAAACTTGTACCCGACTGTAAAAATAAATATTAAAAGAACAAAGATCAACCCAGTTATGATAGCGGAATAAGTAACCCATTTTCCAAGCCTTTCAGTATGTAGTGAAATGGATGTAAGACCGATATTTTTGAATGTTAGGTCTGTAAATAGCACTAATCCTAGAATGAATAATGTAGGAACCCATAAACTAATAATAGATTTTTTGTAAAATCTCAATCTTTCTTTAACATCTTTTTTCACATTTCTCTTAAACTTTTGAAAATCATAGTAACCAACAATTGGTTCATAAATTAATGTAAAAAGTACAACTAACCACAATGCTACAGTCAATTACACCACCTCATTTTTTGAAACGACTGTGTTTACCTGTCTCATGAATAAATCTTCTTCATCTAATGAAAGGTATATTTTTCTTGTCAAATGCTCCCTACCAATGCCGTCTTTAATCATAATAGGTTCCTTTAAAGCGATTTCAATATTAGGACCCTCAAATTCTAATAAGGTGGCAACCCACACATCTTTTCTTTTTTTGTCTATTTCGTAATTAATTTTTCCACTCTGGATCAACTCTATATTTCTTATAAATATCTCTACTTTCATACGCAAACCAAATCTGAAATGAATTTTATCCTGAGATAAAAGAAGTGGATTTCGAATAATGGCTTTGTAATCACCTAGTAGAAATCCCATCATATATAAGGAAAGAACCAAATGAATCCATGCCGCTAATTTGCTCCAGTTATGAAGGAAATACGAAACCCCGATCCCTTCTAACAATAAAACAAAGATAAAACCGAACACCATTCCACCATAACCCATTTTTTTATGAAGGGTATATTCGTTACTCTTCTCAATATTACTTTCTTTCGATTTCGAAAATAGATAATAGAACATTAAAAGATCTCTTGTAACGAACGTCGCCAACACTTTATTTTTAATTTGACTTAAAACCATTTCCTCAATTCTATCTTCTACGGGAAGAACTTCTTCCGTATTCTTATAAGCATTAATAAATCGACTAAGTCTCCATATACCTAAACACACTACTAGCACTTCAAGAAATATCCAAACTCCCACTGGAAATGTACTCATATTGGGCCTCCCATTTCAATTGGTTATTCCTCTTCCCTCACAATATCAGACAGTTTCTTCAACACGTCATGATAAACCACAATATCCTCCGGAGAAAGCTTCATGAAGTATTTTTCTAACACACGCTTCTCAGCCTGTTCTAATTCCTTAAAAAACTCTAAAGCTTTTTCATCTAAATACACAAAAATCTCTCTTCTATTTTCCTTATTGGTTTCTCTTTTTACATACTTTTTCTCTTCCAATACTTTTATGAATTGACTGGCAGCACTTGGTGTTGCGTTGATAATTTGAGCAATTTCTTGCATGGTAAATCTCCCAGTATCCTTCAAAAGGTTTAAAACTAACGATTGTTTAGACGAAAGATCATACTCTTGAAAAATCCTCTGAAACTCCCTCAAAAACACCTTACTCATCTCTTCAGAATACCTTTGAGCCTCCATCAACAGCTTCATCATATCCATAACCATTCACTCCACGAGTTATAATTAAAGTCCACTTAACAATTTAATCATTCTAAACAGTTAAGTTAACTTAACTATATTATACCAAATAATCCCTTTTGTGTAAAACGGATACTAAAATGGGGACAGTCCCCCGGCGAGTTAAAGCGTTACTCCACCGGGGGACTGTCCCACTAGCCTTGCACGTCTTTAAAATAATCCCATAAATTCAAATAAATAGTATTTACACACAAGAAAAAAACTCCTATTGTAGAAGTTGCGACCTTGATTGTTCCCTAAAACAAA
>JBDOMM010000048.1:0-85621 GCA_039832695.1 Bacillus sp. (in: firmicutes) | reverse complement strand
AAAAAGGGAACAAGGTCTTTGTAGAACCCTATTCACTTTTTTTCATTTACAACTTGAAATAGAATGTAAAATTTTTCAATTAATTCAACTTAATTACTTTTGTACAACACTAGTGGGACAGTCCCCCAGCGCTTTAACGCGCCGGGGGACTGTCCCCGTTTAAGGAGGTTTCATTCATGGCACGTGTTTTGTTTATTAATGGTGGGTCGGAAGGGCATGTTAATCCTACGATTGGAGTGGTGCAGGAGCTGATTTCGCGAGGAGAAGAGGTTGTGTACTTTACGATTGAAGCTTTTCGGGACCGTATAGAGAAGACGGGAGCCACGGTGCGGACATTTGATGGTGATCAATTTATCCGAGCCTTTATTTCTGGTGGAAGAACGTATCTGCTCGAAAGAATCAATGGACTGTTGCGAACGGCAGATATCATGATCCCAAGTGTGCTGGAGCAAATCGAAGGAGAGCATTTTGATTACATCATCCACGATTCCATGTTTGGATGTGGACGGATACTTGCCCAAATGCTTCACCTCCCGGCCATTAGTTCTTGTACTTCTTTTGCACAGACAAAGGAAGCATTCGATGAAATGCTTTCTGAAGAAGATTTTCCTTTAGAAGTGGTTGGTGAATATCAAAACTTAACTGCAATGGTGAAGGAAAAATACGGTGTGGAAATCTGTTCTCCTTACGAAGTGTTTTGTAATCCAGCCCCACTTACCATTGTGTATACAACCAGGGAGTTTCAGCCCTTTGGAGATACATTTGATCCAACCTACAAATTTGTCGGTCCATCCATCACTTCGCGGTCAACGCAGGAAAACTTTGACCTCACTGCAGTGAAGGGGAAAAACCTCATTTACATATCACTGGGTACGGTTTTTAACCAAGCGATTGATTTTTACAAACTGTGTTTTGAGGCGTTTGGGAACAGTGATCATACGGTTGTCATGTCGATTGGGGAAAGAACTCCATTAGCTGAATTGGGCGAGATCCCGCCAAACTTCATGGTGGAAAATTATGTTCCACAAACGGTAGTGTTGAAACACACAAAAGTATTTATCACACATAGTGGAATGAACAGCACCCATGAAGGTCTCTATTACGGGGTGCCGTTAGTTGTGCTCCCGCAAAGCGCGGATCAACCGATGATTGCAGGGCAAGTTGCCAATATCGGGGCTGGAATTACATTGCGGATGCAGGGGTTGACTGCCGCCCAACTACGTGAAGCTGTCGAACGTGTGTTAAAGGACCTAACCTTTCAGCGGCGCGCTGCCAATATGGGGGAATCCTTTCGGAAATCGGGTGGGTATCGCCGAGCGGTGGACGAGATTTTTGTTTTTAAAGGGTGAACCAGGGGGACGGTTCTGCTGGTTTTTTTCCTCAACAAGAGGCATTAATGTGCCACAAGAACCGTCCCTGTGGCATTTCTTCATGTGACTTTGGAAAAAATAAACATGAAACAATGAAGCTTTTCATACGTCTTACTTTATGAAGACATTTTTATTTACGAGAGGAATTTAGTTTTGAAGCTGAAACGAATAGGAAGTTTGTTGTTTATCATATCTTTCGCGCTGGTTATTATCCTTTTCTTTATAGATGCCAATACTCCATCTGATGTAAATACGAATCATTCGGCTTCATATCCAACAGAAGTCCATCCCGTTGTGAAGGAGCGGAGTGATCAATTGATTCAACAATCCGCGAAAAAAGGAATTCGGATGGTGATTACGGATGAGTTCCGTAGTGCGGAGGATCAGGACCGCCTGTATGAAAAGGGGCGAAGTACCGAAGGGGATATTGTCACGTATGCCAAAGGTGGCGAGTCCTATCACAATTTTGGGCTGGCGGTTGATTTTGCGCTAAAGGACGCGGCCGGAAATGTGGTGTGGGATATGAACTATGATGGGAATGGAAACGGGAAGGCCGATTGGGATGAGGTGGTTCAGATGGCCAAAGCCTTAGGGTTTGAATGGGGCGGCGATTGGGCGCAATTTAAGGATTATCCTCATTTACAAATGGATTTCGGCTTGAGCATTGCGGACTTGCAAGATGGGCAGAGGCCGGCTGGGGCATCGTTGACGGTGGATACTGAGACGGTTGAGTAGTGTGATGTGGTGTTGCCTTAGGGGAGGGTTCTGGTTTGGACCCTGTCCTTTTTTCTGTTATGGGTTTGAGTGTACTTTTGACAGAGACGTTAGAAAAGTTGCAACAATGTCAGAAGAGACGTCAACTTTTGAAATTGTTGAAGGGATAGTAGAAATAGAGGCCGTCTACATCGACTTTCTCGCTTTCTTTTAAATGTAAAGTAGACGTAGAAGCCGCCTACATCGACTTTCTCGCTTACTTTTAATTAAAAAGTAGAAGTAGGAGCTGTCTACATCGACATTCACGCTTACTTTTAATTAAAAAGTAGAAGTAGGAGCTGTCTACATCGACTATCTTGCTTTCTTTTAATTAAAAAGTAGAAGTAGGAGCTGTCTACATCGACATTCACGCTTTCTATTAACTAAAAAGTAGAAGAAGAAGCCGTCTACATCGACATTCTTGCTTTCTATTAACTAAAAAGTAGAAGTAGAGAAAATGAGGGACAGTCCCCCGGTGCTTTAAAGCGTCGGGGGACTGTCCCTCTTATCCCTCTTTATAGAATAAAGTACGTAATAACTGATAGTAATACCGATGTAACGAGCATGGCTATGAGTGGTCTTAGTGCTTTGGTTCGGAGGTCACGAAGGCTTACGTTTAGGCCTAGTCCGACCATCGCCGATGTTAGGATAAAGGTGGTTGCGGTTGAGATGCCGTCTAGGACTGGCGCAGGTACAGGAACCCAAGTGCCTACCGCATAGCTACCGAACAAACTCATGAGAATGAATCCCACCAAAAACCACGGAAAATCCACTTTTGTTTCTCCAGCTGCATCTGCATTTTTCCGCTTCATCCAATACATCAAAATGAAACATAGTGGAACCAGCAAAAGAACGCGTCCTAGTTTGGCCAAGAGTGCCATGGCCAACCCGTCCGGACCCGCAGGCGCACCGGCCAATGCCACATGGGCGATTTCATGAAGGCTGCTGCCGCTCCAGACCCCGTAGTCCACAGCGGACAAAGGTAGCAGCGGGCGGATGATCGTATAGATGATGGAAAAAATAGTGCCGACTAAAGCGATGATTCCGACTCCAATCGCCGTGTCCTCTTCCTTTGCTTTGATGATAGGTGCGACAGCTGCAATCGCTGCTGCCCCACATACACCCGTTCCAACCCCGAGAAGAAGCGACAAAGATGAATCTGCCTTCAGTCGCTTCCCCAGCCAAATGGTTGCTAGAATTGCAAAGACGATGACGCCGGCATCACGGACCACCAATCCCAAGCCTTGGTTCAGAATCACATCAACGTTTAGTTTTAATCCATATAAGACAATGGCAAAACGTAGGAAGTATCTTGCTGAAAATTGAATCCCTGCTCGTATTTTTTCAGGATAACCAAAGAATTGTCGGTAAATGATCGCCAGGATTATCGCACAGGCCATCGGTCCGACTCGGTTAAAGCCAGGTATGGCTGAAAGCGCGAAACCCGCGGCCGCAATGACAATGGTAAAAGCGATGCCTCCAAACCACAATCCAGCTTTGGATTTAGGATCCGGTTTTTTTTGCGGCTGTTGCATACCCTCTATTTCGTGTGAAGATAAAGCTCTCGCTGATTGATTACTCATCCAATCACCTCATAACTTATTTGTACTTTCATCCTACTCCTGTTTTGTAGATAAGGAAAATAATGATATATAATAGTTATCATAAGTAAAATCGTATACATGGAATGGAGGGTACCATGGACCATTATTTAGAAGTGTTTGTAAAGGTCGTCGAAAAGGGGAATTTTTCAAAGGCGGCAGAAGATCTTCACATGACGCAGCCGGCGGTCAGTCAATACATCAAAGTGCTGGAGGAATCGGTGGGAGCGCGGCTATTGGAACGGAATAATAAGTTCGTACGCTTAAATAAGGCGGGGGAAATTGTCTTTCATCATGCAAAAGAGATTCTTGCACTTTATTCGAATATGCAGTATTTAATCGATGACCTAACCAATAAAGCGAGCGGCCCGATCGCAATCGGTGCGAGCTATACCTTTGGCGAATACATCTTGCCGCATATTATTGCCAGGCTGCAGGCGCAATACCCGCTAATTACACCGACCATTCAGATTCATAATACCAAAGAAATTATCGACCTAGTTCAAAGCCATCAATTAGACATTGGTATCGTAGAAGGGCATATCAACGAAAAGGTACCAAATGTAGAAGTCGTTGCTGAAGATAAGATGGTCATCGTTGCTTCCCCGCAACATCCTTTGCTAAAAGAAAAGAGAAAGATAGCGGAGTTGGGGGAGGAGTGTTGGATTTTACGAGAGAAGGGCTCCGGGACGAGAGAAGCGGCCGAGCATCTTTTTCAAGAGTTGGATTTTATCCCTAAGAAAGTGATGGAATTCGGAAGTACCCAGGTCATCAAGGAATCGGTGGAAGCCGGTCTAGGGATCAGCCTGCTGTCCCAATGGACCATTAAAAAAGAACTGTTATATGGCTATTTAGAAGTCGTCGACATCGAAGGTTTGCCGTTTAAACGGAATTTCTCCATCCTAACGCATTCCCCTTACCAAACGAAGGCGTTACAGCAATTTATAGAGACATTGCGGGCGTACTTGGGCAATTAAAGTTTTTTGGGGACAGTCCCCCGCTGCTTTACAGCGGTGGGGGACTGTCCCCCACCACCATCTTGAAGAATTTATTGACCAAACAATCCAAGGGTGCTTTAATATAGTTAAAGTGGTTGGGTCACTGAGCCATATAACCATAGGAGGGGATTTTTTTATGAAAGCCTTGATAACGGAATTAATTTGGAATGAAGGAATTGAGGAACTAACCAGACATGGATTCGACGTGCATTATGATGAGAGTCTGTGGAATAATCGCGCACAGCTGCTCAATCTGGTCACCGAGTACGATGCAATTATTGTTAGGAATCAAACCAAGGTGGATCAGGAGCTGCTAAATGCCGGATCCCGCTTGAAGGTAGTCGGACGTTTGGGTGTGGGAATGGATAACATTGATATCCCAGCGGCGAAACAAAGAGGGATTCAAGTTGTGTATGGCCGTCATGCCAATGCCACTTCCGTTGCCGAATATGTACTGTCGGCCATGCTAAGCGCCAACCGACCGCTGTATCTAGCAGATGCGGATGTTCGAGCAGGAAGCTGGAACCGCAAAAGGTTCACCGGCGGCGAAATTGCGAACAAAACTCTCGGCCTTGTGGGACTCGGTGAAATCTCGCATCGTGTTGCCAGGCGGGCGCTTGCTTTTGGCATGAAGGTTATTGGCTATGATCCATTTGTCACGGAGTACGACCACATCGTTTCCGAAACCGGAATCCAGTTAAAAAGCTCTTTAGATGACGTATTAACCATGTCCGATTTTATCTCCTTACATGTACCATTAACACCTCAGACGCATTATTTAATCTCCGAAATCGAATTGAGGAAGATGAAGCCCACGGCGTATATCATCAATACCTCTAGAGGCGGCATCATTCATGAACCTGCACTGGCGGCTGCATTAAAAAGCGAGACCATTGCCGGGGCCTTTTTGGATGTCCTGGAAGTAGAACCTATCTCACCAGCTAATCAACTCTTATCCTGCGAAACTGCTACGATCACACCTCACATTGCAGGACTCACCGATGAATCTCAGATCAGAACTTCATTATTAGTTGCAAAGGAAGTAATCAAAGTAGTCAATGGGGAACGCTCCTTATGTACCGTCTAAACAAAATATTTAGAAAATTAAAATATTATTGTTGACTATCCAGTTATTAGGTGCTTTAATGAGGATATAGAAATTGGTTGGGTCACTCAACCACAATGACACAACCACACAACCACACAATCAACAACGAAACAATCACCACCACAACCACAAAGGAGGCTTTCAAATGAGTACCAACAGCAGTCAAGGAAATACTCTCACGGAACAGCAGCAAGAGACGGCCGGAAATGTAAGCACTCACAAATTTTTAATCCATCATCGCGGCGATCATGTAGGGGTTGCCACTACTCCCATTCAAAAAGGAGAAAAAGTCATCGGAGTGTATATGGATGACAATTCTGACGTAGCAGTTGTAGCCAAAGGGGACATTCCTTTAGGCCACAAAATCTCTTTAGTCAATTTAGAAGCAGGCGAACCAGTTTTAAAATATGGTGTTCAAATTGGTTTAACAACAGAAAAGTGGGAAATTGGCGATTACGTTCATACCCACAATATTAAAACGGCGAGGTGGTAGGAGATGGGTCAACAGCTTTTTGGATATCGCAGAGAAAATGGTAAGGTTGGCATTCGGAATCACGTGATTATTTTACCAGTGGATGATATTTCTAATGCAGCTTGTGAAGCTGTTGCAAGACAAGTTCAAGGGACGCTTGCTCTTCCACATGCGTATGGCCGACTTCAGTATGGTCCAGACTTGGATTTGCATTTCAGAACGATGATTGGTACGGGATCCAACCCGAACGTAGCGGCTGTCATCGTTATCGGAATTGAGCAAAACTGGGCGAAGAAAATCGCTGATGGGATTGCCGAAACTGGTAAACCAGTATCCTATTTTTCTATCGAAGGAAATGGGGATTTCGAAACAATTCGCGCAGCTTCCTGGAAGGCGAAGGAATATGTTCAATGGGCAACTGAGCTTCAAAGAGAACCTATTGAATTAAAAGACTTAACCATCAGCATTAAATGTGGTGAATCAGATACGACGACTGGCATGGGCTCTTGTCCAACCGTTTCTCAAGCAGTGGATCGTTTAGTGGATGCGGGTGCGACCGTGTTCTTTGGCGAAACTTCTGAACTAACGGGCGGTGAGCATTTAATCCGCGAGCGGATGGCCACACCAGAACTGGAAGAGCGATTCATGGCCATCTACGATGATTATGTAGGTGAAATTGGATCTAAAGGTGTAGATTTACTAGGTTCGCAGCCAACGCAAGGAAATATCGCTGGCGGCTTATCTACTATTGAAGAAAAAGCATTAGGGAATATTGCTAAAACAGGTACGAAGGAAGTAGTAGGTGTCTTAGATCCTGCCGACAAGCCGGAAAACGGACCTGGGCTTTACTTCATGGATACTTCTTCTGCAGCGGCAGAATGTATCACTTTGATGGCGGCAGGGGGAGCGGTCCTTCACCTATTCCCAACTGGCCAAGGGAATATCATTGGAAACCCAATTGAACCAGTCGTGAAGATTACGGCTAACCCAATCACGGCTGCGACAATGAGTGAGCATATCGACGTGGACGTGCAAGGGTTGCTAGCCCGCAGCATTTCTCTAGAACAAGCTGGGGATCAGTTAATGGAAATGATTTGCCGTACCGTCAATGGCCGTCTAACTTGTGCTGAGGCGTTAGGCCATCGTGAATTTGTCATGACAAAACTTTATCGCAGTGCTTAATTCTATTCTCCCTACACATCGTGATGCGTAGGGAGTTCACTTTTTTGGGAGTATATAGCTTTTTTCTAAAAAATTATTGCAAATCCTAATTCGCTGATAAAATCCAAAAATCGCTGATAAACTGGTGGAATTCGCTGATAAATTCCAAGATTCGCTGATAAAACACTAAAATTCGCTGAGTGATTCTCAAGAATTGCTGGAAAGGTGTAATTGTACACCTAGGATAAACGCTTTATAGGATTAAGCAAACGGTAAAGCAACTAAATTTAAGAAAATAGCAATTTTTATAAATGAACTCTATTAAATTGATGAACTAATCAAAAGTTGACTGCTTTGGATTTCAACTAACAAGTGTAATGAAGCCTAAAATAACATTGAGGAGTTTAGAATGGGAACCTATCGTGAATTGGATCTTAAACGTTTTTGTGAAGACCTGCTGGAAAGCGTGGGAATGAACCACGAGAATGCCACTGTGGCTGCCGATTCCCTGGTGAAAGCGAACCTTGAAGGGGTGGACAGCCACGGCATCAGCCGGCTTCCCATCTATGTCAAACGGTTTAACGACCAGCGGATTAATGTGAATCCCAATGTTAAAATGACCGAGCAGACCCCGTCTGTTTTACTTGTGGATGGCGATAATGGGCTCGGCCATGTGGTGAGTTATCAAGCGATTTTAAAAGGAACAGAAATGGCCAAACAAAGCGGAATGACGGCTATTGCGATAAAAAATAGCAATCATTTTGGCACGGCGTCTTATTTTTGCCAGCTGGCCTGTGAGCAAAACCTCGCTTGTATCGGCTTCACCAATTCGCCGCCAGGGATTGCTCCATGGGGAGGGAAGAATGCCTTTTTTGGAACGAATCCCATTGCGTTTGGGTTTCCAACGGGGAATGATCAGCCCGTGATCATTGACTTATCGACGAGCATTGTCGCCAGGGGGAAAATTATTTTAGCAGCAAAACAAGGGACTGCCATCCCTGATGGGTGGGCGATTGATGAGGACGGTCTGCCGACGAATGATGCGGAAGCGGCATTAAGGGGATCTGTCCTGCCATTAGGGGGAGCGAAGGGCTCCGCGTTAGCTTTGGCCGTAGAAATTTTGACGGGGATTCTTACCGGTGCCGCGTTTGGCCCGTATGTGAAAAATATTTATGATGAAGCGGAAGCGGGCAATGCCAACGTAGGGCATTTCTTCTTGTTGTTGGATATCGAAAAGTTTATGCATCTATCCACTTTTTTTGATTCGCTCGAACAGCTGTTAACAGAGATGAAGGAGGTTCCAAAAGCACCAGGAACCAACGAAATCAGGTACCCGGGGGAAAGAAGAAAGAGGGACCGGGAGCAGCGTCAACTTGCAGGAATTGAGCTTTCGTCCAGTGTGGAAGAGGAGCTTAAGGGGCTTGCGCAAGAATATCAGGTCGCGTTTCCAGTGTCTATGTCATTGGAGAAAATTTAACAGAAAAGGCTGTTCTCCAAAGGGTAGAACAGCCTTCTTCTTTATTTAGCTACCGTATTCTCCGTAATCGAACGCTCCACGCTTTCGAGGTGTTCCTTCATACATTGCTGCGCTAGTTCTGAGTTTCTTTGTTTCATGGCTTTGATAATTTCCGCATGCTCTTGCACGGATTGTAAGGCACGGCCGGGAATTTGCATGGTTTTATTTCGTGATTCAGACAATAAATCAATGAGATAATTCATAATCCCGGTTAAAACGGTATTTTTTGAGTTATTGGCGATGGTTATATGAAATTTGTGATCCAATGCTGCTAGTCTCTTATAATCGATCGTTTCTTTGACGATTTCGTTGGCTTCATTGACAATTTGCTCTAACTCAGCAATTTGGTCATCACTCGAGTGTTCAATGGCCCACTTGACGGTCCAGTCTTCGAGGATTCTGCGGACCGAGAAAAAGTCCTTGATCTGTTCAGTTGAGACAAAAAGTGCTTCCGTCACTTTTTGAATTTGATGTTCTGGTGAGGCCACAAATACCCCTGTCCCATGCTTCACTTGTAAGTATCCGTAGGCTTCGAGAATTTTATAGGCTTCCCTCACCGTATTCCGGCTGACGGAAAGCTCGATCCCCATCTCTCGTTCTCCCGGGATTCGTTCCCCTACTTGATACTCTCCCGCCTGGATTTTTTTCTTAATACTGTCTGCTACCTGTTCAGAAATTCCTTTTCTACTAAATTCCATTTGATTTCAGACCTCCTTCGTTACAATCGAAGTGCTACTCTTTCTTTTTGAAAAAATAGTAGATTTATCCTAATTGTCTCTAACTTTATTTAAACACTGAGGGATTCACTTGTAAATTGGTTTTATTGGTCAGGTGACCCAACCAGTATATGTTTATTAAACCATTTTTATTGATCGTATTCAATTAATATTTTAAAGTGTAAAAAAATATTTGATTTTTTAGAAAATTGAAATATAATTAATTTAGTGGTTGGGTGACTGAACCAAATCAAGAAGGGAGGACTACATAATTTTTCAATAATTTGAAAGGGCTTACAATTTGGTGGGGAGGTTAGGAAATGAAAAAAACTTCTGTCTTCGTTCTCATAGTGTTAACTTGTTTATTCATGATTACCGGCTGTACCAGTTCCAGTACCAGTACCGCAACAAGTAAAGGCAAAGATGCAGAGTATGTATTAAGGCTCGGACATTTGCAGACAGAGACACATCCATATCATAAGGGCGCCTTAAAGTTTAAAGAGCTGGTTGAGAAAGAATCGAAAGGGAGAATTCGCATTGATATTTTTCCTAGCAGCCAGTTAGGAAACGGGAGGGACCAGATTGAGGGAGCCCAAATCGGATCGATTCACTTCCACATCGGTTCCGTTGCGCCTGTGACCAATTTTGCCCCGAAGTTTAATGTACTTAATCTACCCTATTTATTTGAAAGCCGAGAGCATGCCTTTCGGGTTCTCGATGGAGAAATCGGTCAGGAACTCGGAGCTGATTTGGCCAATCGCGGGTTAATGAATTTAGGATTTATGGAAAATGGCTGGAGACATATGACCAATAATGTTAAGCCAATCAAAACCGCTCAAGATGCGGCAAGTATGAAAATTAGGGTCCAGGAATCGCCGCCCTATATCTCGTTTGTGAAGGCACTGAAATCGACGCCTGTTCCTGTACCGTTTGGTGAATTGTATACAGCGCTCGAGCAGCATGTCGTAGATGGCCAGGAAAACCCGCTGGCGCAGATTTACTTGAACAAATTCAATGAAGTGCAAAAGTATCTGACGTTAACTGCTCACAACTATGATGCCGCTGTTTTTATTATGAGTAAGACCACCTATGATACGCTGCCAAAGGATTTGCAAAAGGTGATCACTAAGGCGTCCAAGGAAGCGATTCAATATGAGAGAAAGGTAGCTTTAGAGGATGAGCAAAAGCTTCTGGAGGACCTCAGAAAAACAGATATTCAAATAGAAGAGCACCCTGATCTAGATTCTTTTAGAGAAGCGGTGAAACCGGTATACAAAGAGTTTGAAGACTCTATTGGAAAAGACCTACTGGAAAAAATAGAAAGCCTAAAATAAGCATGTGGAGGTGCATTCAATGAAAGGATTTATGACGGA
Source organism: Bacillus sp. (in: firmicutes) (assembly GCA_039832695.1). Classification (GTDB taxonomy): domain Bacteria; phylum Bacillota; class Bacilli; order Bacillales; family Cytobacillaceae; genus Neobacillus. Next base: position 74,553 of record JBDOMM010000048.1, on the reverse strand, counting down.
GCTGAGCAAAAAAGTGAATAAAGGCAGTCAAAATCTCTTAATCTTCTTTTTCGTGATTGCCTTCGTGGCGACTGTGTATCAAGTATTCTCCCGGTTCGTTTTACAAAGTTCCTTTGTGCAGAAGATGCTTCCCATGGTGGACTTTTCCGTATTTAATCTAAGCTGGGCGGAAGAACTCATTCGTTATTTGTTTGTTTGGATTGTTTTCTTAGGTATCGGCATTGTTTATAAGAGCAAGGAACATGCACAGGTGGAAATTCTAGCCCATTATTTGCCTGAAAAATGGAAGGGTAAACTGCAAGTCCTTGTTGAAATCATCAATTCTGCCGTCTTTCTATTTTTGATTGTGTATGGCTGGAGTATCCTAAAATTTACCAGTCAACAAATTTCCCCTTCTATGGGACTGAATATGACCCTGATTTATGGCTCCGTCCTCGTCTGTTCGCTCATCTGTCTTCTTCATTCTTTTGTTGCCATCCTTGATTTGGCAGTTGGGAAAGAGAAAGCGGCTGAGATGGTTCAGGTGGATGTGGCAAAAGAGAATCCCCATATAGGATAAAGAAGGAGGAAGATGAATGACCGTAGCAGTTGTCGTCCTGGTTGTACTGTTTGTACTAATGTTTCTGGGTGTTCCCATTGCGATGTCTTTAATATTAGCATCCATTTCCGGCTTTTTAACTAGCATCTACTATGTTCCGTTAGAAGTTGTTCCTCAAAGATTAATCACCTCTGTAGATTCGTTTCCGCTTCTCGCTATTCCCTTTTTTATGCTGACAGGTGAATTTATGATGTCTGGCAGTATGGGGCAAAGGATTGCTGGTTTTGCTTTTGCCTCGGTCGGCTGGCTTCGTGCCGGTTTAGCACAGGTTTCGACGTTAACCAGTATGTTCTTCGCTGGTATTTCTGGTTCAGGTGCAGCCGATACTGCGGCTGTTGGTAAAATGATGATTCCGATGATGGAGAAAAAAGGATACGATAAGGGATTTGCGGCTGCGACGGTAGCGAGTGCTGGAACCATCGCCGTTGTTATTCCGCCATCGATTCCCATGATTGTATACGGGGTAACCGCGGGCGTTTCGATTGGGGATTTGTTTACGGCGGGGATTGTCCCTGGGATCCTCATTGGTTTGTCGATTATGATGCTCAACTATTGGCTGACAAAAAAGAATAACTATTCTCAAGAGAACACGAAGTTTGAATTCACTTCTTTTAAAAAGACCTTTTTTGAAGGAATATTGGCATTGATTCTTCCATTAATTATCATCTTTGGAATCAGGGGAGGGATTTTTACTCCAACGGAGGCTGGTGCGATCGCTGCCGCCTATGCTTTTATTATCAACAAATTTGTCTATAAAGATATGGATTGGAAGGATGTTCCGGAGGCGTTTATTAAAGCGGGAAAAATGACGGGGATGGTTGTCTTTATTATTGCGGCCGCGAACCTGTTTGGCTGGCTGCTAACGGCAGAACAAATCCCTCAGCTTCTTGTGAATCTAGTGGCGGGCTTTTCCGATAATCGTTATTTGGTCCTGCTTATGTTCACGGTTATTTTCTTTATCGCAGGCTGTTTCTTGAATGCATCTGCTGCGATTACAATCTTAACACCATTATTGCTGCCGATTGCAATAGCAGCAGGAATTGATCCGGTGTTCTTTGGACTGATTATGGTTGTTAATCTGTCCATCGGGCTCATCACCCCGCCGGTAGGATTAGACCTCTTTGTTGTAAAAGGGATCGCCGACATCTCCTACGACAAACTAGTCCGGTCCATAGCACCATTCATCTTCGTCATGGTCGTCGACCTACTCATCATCACCTACTTCCCGGCGCTCTCGATGTTCTGGATGAAATAATTGTTTTGGGGACAGTCCCCCGTTGCGCTAAAGCGCCGGGGGACTGTCCCTTTTTCAGGAAGTGAGATCAGATTCATTAAATCCTTTCGCGATGAGCCATATGGCTAGAATCATTTCATAAGCTGCTACTGGCAGGGACATAAGAGCCCAGACAGAAATTTGTTGAGCGACTCCGAACATAACTAACAATCCATAAATAAATACAAGAGCTGCCCCTGTCATTCCCAGTTGAGCGATAATGCGGGGGACAAGCTTGGTTTTATAAAAGATATAACTGTACATCATCGTATTAATTCCCAGCATGAAAAGGGGACCAAGCATAAATGTCCAGGCATGAATCGCTTTTAAAACAATGCCTGAAGTTTGAAAAGCTGCGGTATCCGGGGCTCCTGCTGCCACAAACTCTTGGCTTAAAGTCAATAGTGAGAGCATACTGATGACACCGACAGTGATGATAATGGCTTCCAAAAACCTGAAGCATACATGCCAAAGAGCGATTGTTTCATTATACTTTCTTAAAATGGGGAACATGGTTGTTGCGGTTCCAACTGCTGAAATGACTAGCAATAATTCCATAAACGCTCCCAATACCACTTGGCCCGCGTGTTCGGAACCTTTAATCAAGTAATCCGGACCGTTGAGGATCGGATCGTATAAAAGTAGTCCTATTACCGCCGTAACGGCCGCAAGGATAAACAGTACGCCTACAATTCTTGCCGCTCTTTTTGCATTCATTTTTCCATCGCCCTCTCTAAATTTACTTATCGCTTTTTGTTGCCTTGATAAAAGAATACGTCTTCCAACGGTAAGTTAAAGGCGTGAGCAATGCGGAAGGCCAGTTCTAGGGATGGGGAGTACTTCCCCTTTTCGAGAGCGACGATGGTTTGTCTTGTCACGCCTACCTTGTCAGCCAGTTGCTGCTGTGTCATTTCATCATGATTGAACCGTAATTTTCGAATGTGATTGCCGACAAGATGTTTGCCCATATTAGACTCCTTTCCTATAGTGATAGATTTTCGTGACAGAGCCGGTCACATCTGCAAGGAATCCTGAGAAGATCAGGATGATGAACATCGCCTGTGACGGATGATAGAATACTAGCGAGCACATGGAAAGTAGGAAGCCGATGATAAACACCACAAAAGAATTGCGGGTTGCTTTCAAGGAAATTAGCTGATCGAGTTCATCCGCAAATGTGGGTTCCTTTTCTTTGGTCGTCATTCTAAAGATGATGTTAAAAATAATGCTGATGACGATGTGCACGACGATTGAAACCAAAGTCAATTGAAGGACGAAGAAACCCCAATAGCGAAAGACGTCAAGCGAATCGAGCCCTCCACCGGGATGCTGCGGGTACATATACAAACCAAAAGACACGAAAATGAGAAGAACGGTAACCAATGATACAATGCTCTTCTTTTCTTGATACGTCATGATTAACACCTCCTGTATGCTCCCTTTTACATCAGGTAAAGTATTATATGCACCATGTCAAAAAAAGTTTACATTTAGTTTTTGTGGGGACAGTCCCCCACCGCTGTAAAGCAGTGGGGGACTGTCCCCATTTTGTGGTACTATAATGATAACGATTTTGAAATGTGATGGGGTTGAGGATCATGAGTACAATTATGGATATTGCCAAGCTTGCTGGTGTGGCGAAGAGTACGGTGTCGCGGTATTTGAATGGCGGTTCTGTTGGGGAGGCGACGAAGAAGAAAATTGAACAGGCGATCCAGGAGACTGGGTATTCGCCGAATCCCTTTGCGCAGAGCTTGAAGGCGAAGAAAACGAATATTATTGGCACAATTGTTCCGAGGTTGGATTCCTATGCTGCTTCGCAGACGTTAATTGGCATCGATGAACAATTAAAGCATCTCAATCATCAGATGCTGATCTCCAATACCAGTCAAAGTCTGGAGAGAGAGATTGAAAGCATTTATAGCTTCGCCAATCAAAAGATGGCGGGGATTATTTTGCTTGCGACTGAGATCACGGCACAGCATATCGAAGCATTTGAATCGGTCAACGTTCCTGTTCTGTTAATTGGACAAGAGCATGAGGACTTTCATAGTCTCATTCATGACGATTTCCATGCTGGTTATGAGATGGGACGCTATGTTCTAGAAAAAGGCTATCGGAAAATTGCTTACCTAGGTGTAACCGAACGAGATATTGCCGTAGGGGTGAAGCGCAAGCAAGGCTTTACAAAGGCAATTCAAGAAGCAGCGGATTGCGAGGTTCGCTTCTATGAGACCTTGTTTAAGATTCCCGCTGCGCAAGCGAGTGCAATGGAAATCATCCACGAATTTCAGCCTTCTATCTTTGTTTGTGCGACCGATAATATTGCCCTTGGGGTGCTGAAGGCCGCGTATGCAGAGGGATTGACAATTCCAACCGAGCTAGCGGTAACGGGTTTCGGGGGCTACGATGTGACTGAAATCATCCATCCGACCTTAACAACGGCGAAGTTTTTTTACAAAGAAGCGGGGGAAACGGCTGCGAGACAGATAGTTGAGTTAGTCAATGAACGCCCCGTGGAAAAAGTAACCGTTTCTACATTTGAAATTATCGAACGAGAAAGCGTTGACAATCTCTTAAAGCGTACCCTATAATAAAAACAACGAAACCGGTTCCAAACGAGAGAGCCGTATCACTTGGTCACAAGCGGATTCGGTTTCTCCGTTCATTTCATATTTTTTTAATAGAAAAAGGAACCGGTTCCACAACAGAAAGCTTTTATTTTTTTACCCCAAGATGGAACCGGTTCCGAAAAACCAAATCCAAACAAAAAAGAGAGGGATTAAGATGGATCATAAGAAAATTGCACGGGAAGTACTCGAAGCCATTGGTGGTCAAGAAAACTTAGCAGCTGCAGCGCATTGTGCCACACGTCTACGTTTAGTTTTACAAGATGAATCAGCCGTGAATCAAACAGCGTTGGATCAAATGGACGCAGTGAAAGGGACTTTTTCTACGGGAGGCCAGTTTCAAATTATCTTGGGCTCTGGAACGGTAAACGAGGTATATAAGCATCTGGCAGCGATGTCTGGTCAAACAGAAATGTCCACTAGTGATGTGAAAGACGCGGCATCGAAGAACCTGAATCCGATTCAGCGATTTGTCAAAATGCTGTCAGACATTTTCGTTCCAATTATCCCAGCAATCGTTGCTGGCGGTTTACTCATGGGGATCAACAATATCCTAACCGCCCCAGACTTGTTTATTGAAGGAAAATCGTTAGTGGATGCCAATCCGGAAATGGCGGATTTAGCGGCCCTTATTAATACTTTTGCCAATGCAGCTTTTGTCTTTTTACCGATATTAATTGGTTTTTCAGCAACAAAGCGGTTTGGTGGGAATCCGTTCCTAGGGGCTACGCTTGGCATGTTGATGGTTCATCCGGACTTATTAAATGGGTACGGTTACGGTGCCGCGTTACTGAAACATGAAGTTCCGGTTTGGAATATATTTGGCTTGGAGATTGAAAAAGTAGGCTATCAGGGAACCGTACTTCCGGTTCTTGCGGCGTCATTTATTTTAGCAAAAATTGAAACCTACCTACGGAAGGTGGTTCCTTCTGCTTTAGACAATCTATTAACACCGTTATTCTCGATCTTTATTACCGGGATTTTAACGTTCACATTGGTAGGACCGCTTACACGCTCAGCTGGTAATCTATTAACAGACGGAATCGTTTGGATGTATGACACAACAGGTGTCGTTGGTGGAATTATCTTTGGTCTGTTGTATGCACCGATTGTAATTACAGGTATGCATCATAGTTTCATAGCAGTGGAAACACAATTGCTTGCCGATGTGGCAAAAACGGGTGGATCGTTCATTTTCGTCATTGCGGCGATGTCAAACATTGCGCAAGGTGCTGCTACACTTGCCGTCCTTAAGACGACAAAAAATGCGAAGATCAAAGGTACGGCTTCCGCAGCGGGAATCTCTGCGCTGTTAGGAATTACGGAGCCTGCTATGTTTGGAGTGAACTTGAAGTTACGTTATCCATTTATCGGGGCGATTACTGGTTCTGCCGTCGGCTCTGGCTTTGTAACGATGTTCAAGGTGAAAGCGACGGCGTTAGGAGCAGCGGGTCTTCCAGGAATCATTTCGATTCGCCCAGATACAATTGTTTCTTACATTATTGGTATGGCTATCGCGTTTGTTGTCGCCTTCATCGTCACACTTGTTTTAGCAAAAAGAGACGAAAAAAAGGCCGTGAAACTATCATCTGATCAAAGAGCAGCATAATAAAAAGAGGAGAATCCCGTGATTCTCCTTTCTGTATTAGGAGTGAAATCAGCATGGAATGGACAAAAGAGCAACGATACAGAAGCATGGACGACGTGACCGAAGAGGAAATCCAAGGGTTAGCGAAGCTCGTGAATCAATGCCCATGGCGGCAGGCTTTTCATATTCAGCCAGTGACAGGGTTGCTAAACGACCCGAATGGCTTCAGCTATTTTAACGGTGAGTATCATTTATTCTATCAATGGTTTCCACTTGGGCCGGTTCATGGGTTGAAGCATTGGTATCATACGAAGTCCACAGACCTGGTTCATTGGGAAGAGGTCGGAATGGGCATTGCCCCATCAAATGAGTTTGATCGTCATGGAGTCTATTCCGGAAGCGGAATTGAGCACGAGGGAAAATTGTATTTACTATACACGGGCAACACGCGTGATGAACAATGGATCCGACACCCGTATCAATGTCTGGCAGTGATGAATCCGGATGGAAGCATCGAGAAAATGGATGCGCCGGTGATTGGCGAGGTTCCAACTGGCTACACGGACCATTTTCGCGATCCAAAGGTGTGGAAGCAGGGGGATTTCTTCTATGCAGTGATTGGTACGCAAAGGGAAAACGAGACGGGGTGTGTCGTTTTATATCGCTCTTCGGATTTGAAAAGTTGGCAGTTTGCAGGCGAAGTAAAGACCGGCTTAGGTGAAGACTTCGGTTATATGTGGGAATGTCCGGATTATTTTGAGCTAGACGGGCAAGGCGTGCTGCTTTTCTCCCCACAAGGGTTACAAGCGGAAGGCGACCACTATCAAAATATTTATCAGTCCGGGTATGTCATGGGAAGTCCTATAGATTTAGAGAATATCGAACTAAAGCATGGAGCTTTTCATGAGTTGGATTGCGGGTTTGATTTTTACGCACCGCAAACGACGGTGGATCCCGAGGGACGCCGGATTTTAGTGGGCTGGATGGGATTGCCGGAGATTGATTATCCCACGGATAAAAATGGGTGGGCACACTGTTTAACCCTTCCTCGGGAGCTTTTGGTTCGTGGCGGAAAGCTGATCCAGCGGCCGGTGTCTGAGCTTGTATTGCTTCGCGGGGAAAAGGCGGAAGTGAGCTGCACGGTCGAGAATGAAAATGTGGGGTTGGCTGGGTTTGAAGGAGACGTGTATGAGCTTTTTGCGGAATTCTCTGCGAGCTCGGCTGAGGAGTTTGGTTTGGAGCTCCGGGTCGGGGAAGAGGAGAAGACTGTTATTAAGTATGATGCGGTAGAGAAAAAGGTTGTGTTTGATCGGACTCATTCGGGCGAAGCTTTTGCTGAGGAGTTTGGTACTGTCCGAAAATGTGCAGTAGATGCTGACGCCGAGAAGATTTCGTTCCGAATTTTTGTGGATGTTTCCTCTGTTGAGGTGTTTGTAAATGACGGTGAGGAAGTGTTTGCGGGGCGGATTTTTCCTGGAAAAAATAGCAACGGAATCCGTGTGTTTGCTCGCGGTGGCCAATCGACAGTAACAGTGGTTAAATGGGAGATCAAAGATGGGCAGAGGTGACAGAATGGGAAAGCTTTTTTCAATTGGTGAAGTGTTAATTGATTTCATTCCTCTTCAAAAAGGAGCGGCCTTAAAGGATGTCGTTGCGTTTGAAAGAGCGCCAGGGGGTGCACCGGCCAATGTGGCGGCGGCCGTTGCGAAATATGGCCAGAAAGCGGCGATGATTTCGAAAGTAGGGAAGGATGCATTTGGTGACTTTTTAGTCGAGAAGCTTATCGAGGCTGGCGTGGAGACGGACAAAGTCTACCGAACGGGGGAAGCAAATACGGCCTTGGCGTTTGTTTCGTTAAAAGAGAACGGCGAACGTGATTTCTCGTTTTACCGGAATCCATCCGCTGATTTATTGTTGAGTGAGGAGGAGATCGAGCCAGGTTGGTTCCAAGCGGGGGATATTCTCCACTTTTGCTCGGTTGATTTAGTGGAAAGCCCGATGAAACAGGCGCATAAGAAAGCAATCGCGGCGGTTTCAGCTGCGGGCGGCTTGGTCAGCTTTGACCCAAATGTGCGGCTTCCGCTTTGGAGCGATTCAGAAGACTGTCGCAAGGCGATTCTCGAATTTTTACCTGCCGCGGATATCGTCAAGGTGTCGGATGAAGAGCTTGCATTTATTACTGGAATCCAAGAGGAGTCGGCTGCGATTCAATCATTATTCGTTGGAAACGTGAAGGCTATCGTCTATACAAAAGGAGCGGCTGGAGCTGATTTGTATGTAAAGGATGAGAAGTTTGCTTCGAGCGGATATACGGTTGTTGCGGTGGACACAACCGGAGCAGGGGACGCCTTCATTGGCGGGTTTTTGTATCAAATGCTAGAGCTGCAAGCAAACCCGGGCAATGTGGAAGAAGTCCTGCGGGGGAATGCGGTTGAAATCCTCCGATTTGCCAACGCAAGCGGCGCCCTCACCACCACAGGAAAAGGAGCAATCTCCGCGCTGCCGACCAAAGAAGAAGTGGAGAGACTTATATAAAATTTAGGGGACAGTCCCCCGTTGCGCTAAAGCGCCGGGGGACTGTCCCCTTTTTTTGAAAAAATGGAATCATTTTGGATTTTTGGAATGGTATAATCAATTGTGGTCTTATTTTATACATATATTGGGGGGCTCATGTTGAAGGAAGGTTTTAAGTTCAAGTTATTATCTTCGGTTTTTATGGTTGGATTCCTAATGGTCTTTTTGTCTGTTCGTATGGCAGAGGCTGATTCACCACCGCTTCAGCTGCAGAACATGAAAATCGACAAGCAGGAGGCAAAGGTAGGGGACACCCTTCATTTATCGATGGATGTTACTTCAAGTGGCACAGTGCAGGAGGTCGTCGCGATTTACCAACCGGACGGCTATTATTCGGTGGAAGAAAGAATTAGTTTAAAAAAAGATAATGCTACAAATCTATGGCAAGCAGATATTAATTTAACAGATAAATTTGCCAAAGGTAAATGGAAGATTAGAGCCGTAAGTGTTAAGGTAGATTCCTATTATTATAGCTTCTTTAATAAGGAAATCTTCACCTCAGACTCGCAAGCGATTGACTTAAGTGGCTGTGGATTTTTTGTCGACCAGAAAGGTTATGTACCAGAATTAAAGAGTGTGAGTATTGATAAAAACAAGGTAACGTTGGGGGATTATGTGACGCTTTCGGTTGCTGTTAACCCTATTAGCCCAGACAAAAAAGCGTTGGTAGAGATTTATTATCAATCTCCAGCTAATTCTTCTTTTTATAAAAATTTACAGGTTTATACGGATTCCACCTCTCAGATAAATTTTTATATTAATCCGTATGATACAACGGGGACTTGGAAAATTGGCTGGATTACATTGACTGATCCGAATACAGGGAACAAAATCTCATATTACAACCAAGATTTGTTTAATCAACCAATTGGCATGGATTTCAGACAGGCAGATTATGAGGCAGTATCCCCGAAGGGTTGGGTAAGTTTCTGGAACAAATGGTTTTACTATGACCCTGAGACGGGTGAAAAGGTTACGGGCTGGCTGGAAGATCAGGGTTACTGGTATTACTTAAATGAAGACGGTGAAAGAATCAGCGGCTGGCTTGAAGAAGATGGATATGAGTATTTCTTTGATGAGGACGGCAGGATGGTCACTGGCTGGTTCCATGATTCAGAAGATAATGCTGATTACTATTTCAATCCAGATGGCGATTTGGCTTACGGCTGGAATTTCATCGATGGTCTTTGGTATTATTTCGATGATGAATACGGTGCATTGGTTACCAATGACTGGATAGATTATGATGGAAAGCGTTTCTATTTAAATGAACATGGCAATCGAGTATCGGAGGGATGGCGCCTCATTGATAGCAGCTGGTATTATTTTACCAACCAGGGGCAAGCTCTTACGGGTTGGAGATATTCTGGTGGTAAATGGTACTTTTTAAATGAAGAGGGAAAAATGTTAACTGGCTTCTATAGAGTAAAAGGTTCTCTTTATTATTCAGATAGTAACGGTGCGATGCAAACGGGCTGGAAGCTGATTAAGGAGAAATGGTATTATTTCAATCCATCAAGTGGACAAGCGGCAATTGGTTGGTTGAACCAGGGGACAACGTGGTATTATCTTGACTCCGCTGGAGCTATGACAACTGGTTGGATGCAAATCAATTATCAGAGACCGAATAGTCCGAGCAATCTGGAATGGTTTTATTTTGATAAGAGCGGCGCGAGGAAGACTGGGTGGTTATATAATAACAGCAAGTGGTTCTATTTGGAATCAGACGGAATTATGTCACGAGGATTTAAAAATATTGGCGGTGTAAGGTATTACTTTAAGTCAAACGGTGCCATGGCAGCCAACGAGTGGCTAGCATTTGGAGAGACGTATTGGTATTACTTCTTATCCTCAGGAAAAATGGCCACCGGCTGGCAAACCATAAACGGAAAGAAATACTACTTCGATTCTAATGGGGTAATGAGAAAATAGGGGACAGTCCCCCACTCAGTTAAAGTGGTAAAGTGTGAGTGAATGGCAGAGAGAGAATTCTCTCTGCTTTTTGTGTTTTTAAAAATAATCTATGTATTTGTCGATTGAAAAACCTAGGGGAATGTTCAGGTGTTTATTTCCTTCTTCGAGGTGTTATAATGTGTCCCATAAGAACTGTCCCTATGGGATTTTGCAGCACGAGGATTATTAAGGAAGGAAGTGCAAAGCGATGGATTTCGAAACGGTGATGCAGGAGCTGGAAGTGCTCGGTAAGGAACGAAGTAAAAAGATGTACATAAGCAATGGTGCACATGAGCCGGTTTTTGGTGTGGCTACTGGTGCCATGAAGCCGCTGGCAAAGAAAATCAAGAAAAACCAGCCGTTGGCCGAGCAACTTTATGCTACGGGGAACTACGATGCTATGTATTTTGCCGGTGTCATTGCGGACCCCAAGGCCATGACGGAGGCGGATTTTGACCGATGGATTGAAGGGGCGTATTTTTATATGCTGTCTGATTATGTGGTTGCCGTCACGTTGGCTGAAACAGATATTGCCCAGACGGTCGCTGATAAATGGATCGCAAGCGGGGAAGAGCTGAAAATGTCGGCAGGCTGGAGCTGTTACTGCTGGCTTTTAGGTAATCGCAAGGATAATGAGTTTAGTACTAGCAAGCTTACCGGTATGCTGGATCAGGTGGAACAAACGATTCATGATGCTCCGGAGCGAACGAAATCCGCTATGAATAATTTTATCTACACCGTCGCGACTTCTTATGTGCCACTTCATGAACAGGCGGTTGAAACCGCAAAGGCAGTAGGGCCAGTCGAAATCAAACGGGACAAGAAGAAAAGCAGCATCCTGAACGCTTCCGAAAATATTCAAAAGGAAGTAGATAAGGGTAGGCTTGGATTTAAACGTAAATATGTAAGGTGTTAATAGAGAGTAGTTTGGGGACAGTCCCCCGTTGCTTTAGTGCGGTGGAGGCTTCCCTTTGTTTTATGTTATTCCAATTTATGAGATGATTAAAAAATTTCACTATAATCTATTAACTTAGTAATTGACAAAAAACGCTTACAATACTATGATGATATCAGTAAGTTAATTAATTTAATTAACCAAGTTTCTAAACGTACATAAGAAACTGAAACCGTTTCCTGCGTACGGGTAAATAATTTGATTTTCACCTAAGGGGGAGAAGAAATTGATGAAGAAGAAATGGCTAGGGATTGCTTTAACAGCTGCTCTTGCACTTGGTTCTTTAGCAGGTTGCTCAAGCAGTAAAGATGTAAGTAAATCAGATGGAGGCAAAGGAGAAAAAATTACATATTGGGCTCCATTCTCTGGTGCAGATGGTCCGCGTATGAAGACGATTGTTGAGAATTACAACAAATCACAATCTAAGTATCAAGTGGATTTACAAATCGTACCACAATCGGATTACTATAAAACAGTTGACCTTGCGTTCTCTGGTCAAAAAAATGCTCCAGATGTGTTAATCATGCATACAGATCAACTTAAAAACTACGCAGATAAGAATCTATTAAAAGATTTAACAGATACAGTTGCAAAAACGGGTGTAAAAGCAGAGGATTATTCTGAAACTGCTTGGAAAGCGGGAGATATTGGCGGCAAACACTACAATATTCCTTTAGATATCCATCCATTAATTATGTATTACAACAAAGACTTATTCAAAGCGGCGGGGCTTGATCCAGAAAATCCACCTAAGACACGTGAAGAATTTGTTGCTGCGGCGAAAAAGTTAACAGTTCCTTCTAAAAATCAATATGGTTTCGTGGTTCCAACGCTTTGGCCAAATCAATTTATTTTCCCAACCCTTTTATTCCAAAATGGCGGAGAATTAATGAAAGATGGCAAACCGACTTACAATAGCCCAGAGGCGGTTGAAGCATTAACGTTCTATCGAGATTTAATTCAGAAAGAAAAAGTATCTCCAGCCAATGTTCAACAGGATGGAGAAATAACCTTATTCCTACAAGGGAAGAATGCGATGCACTTAAACGGACCTTGGATGATGGAACAATGGGATAAGGCAGGCATTAACTATGGGGTTGCCGAAGTGCCGCAGCTTGGAACGAAACAACAAGCTGTTTATGCAAACGGCCATAACTTTGTCATTCCTACAACAGTAAAAGACCAAAAGAAATTAGATGGTATTGCCGATTTCTTAAAATATGTGGCAGCGAACACAATGGAGTGGGCTAAATCAGGTCAGGCTCCAGCTTCAAAAGCCATTTACGAAAAGAATGAAGAATTTAAGAAAATGGTTCAACAGCCTAAGGTTGCAAAAGAGTTTACTTACGCTAAGTTTGCTCCTTCTGTAGCAAACTGGGGTCAATTGTCTGATCCTCTATGGGCTGAAGTGAACCTAGCGCTTCTTGGTAAAAAAGATCCACAAAAAGCGTTGGATGATGCACAGAAAAAGGCTGAACAATTATTAAATAAGTAATTATGTAAGGAGGCGGACGGGGGGTTCTTACCTGTTCGCCTCCTGTTTTATTGGATAATTATCCCTTTTAACAAAATCTGAAAGGAGGAAGAGATGAATGACAAAATCAAGTTGGAAATCAAAAATGACCTCTAGTCTGTTTGTACTACCTTATTTGCTTCTATTTGTTGTTTTTCTTTTAATCCCTATTGGCTATGGGGCTTGGATGAGCTTGCACAACTGGGATTTGTTAAACCCAATCCATGAATTTGTTGGATTTAAAAATTACACCAAAATATTTGATCCTTCTTCCTATCTACACGATCTTTTCTTCGAGGGGTTAAAAAATACACTCCAATTTGTTGTATACAGTGTTCCGTTACTAGTTGTGGTGGGATTAGGTCTGGCTTTATTAGTGAACGCTCTTCCAAATAAAGTGAAAGGCATTTTCCGTACCGTCTATTTTATTCCTTACGCTGTTTCCGTGTCTGTAGTTGCGATTATTTGGTTATGGATCCTCGATACAAACAGCGGCCTCATCAATCAGTACTTGCAACGATTGGATTTACCGCTCATTCCATGGCTGACAGATATGCCGTGGGCATGGACTTCACTTGTCATTGCTACTCTATGGTGGACCATTGGATTCAATATGGTTATTTTTATAAATGCGTTAAATGACGTGTCAGAAGAATTGTATGAGGCAGGATCTTTAGATGGAGCGTCAAGATGGCAGCGATTCATCTATATCACCCTTCCTAGCATCAGACCAACCATGCTATTTGTATTGATCACATCAACGATTGCTTCTTTTAATATTTATGGCCAACCCTTCTTGATGACAAGAGGTGGCCCTGGGACTTCCACAAAAGTGCTCTTAATGAATATCGTTGATGAGGCATTCAAACAAAGGCAATTAGGAAATGCTGCGGCCATGTCGTTACTTATGGCGTTGATTATGGTTGTTATTTCCGTATTTCAGTTCCGCATTACCAATCGAAAGGAGTAGAACAGCATGCAGAGTAAACCGTTTAAAGTCTTTATTGTTATAGTCGGAATCATAGTAGGACTTATTTTTATCGTGCCAATCTTATGGATGCTGGCTACTTCGTTTAAAACTGACCAAGAGGCATTCACAGCCGGAATCAAATGGATTCCCAAAATATTTACGCTTGAGAATTACCAATATACATTAGCGGGGGACTCCGATACACCTGTTTTACAATGGATGGGCAACTCCTTATTTGTAGGAATCGTTGGCACGTTAATCGTACTCTTTGTCGATACATTAGCGGCTTACGGATTGGCCCGCCTTGATGTTCCTTTTAAGAAGTTTTTGATTACGTTATTTATCGGGTCAATGACCATTCCATGGGTCATTACGTTCTTACCTTTATATATGGAATTTAATAAAATGGGACTTTTAGATACCTATGCCGTATTAATACTTCCATACTCAGCCAATGCATTTGGTGTGTTTCTTCTCTATCAATACTTCCGCAGTTTCCCAAAAGAACTGGAGGAGGCAGCATTCTTGGATGGGGCAAACAAATGGCAGGTGTTTGTAAAGGTGGTTTTACCATCAGCACGACCGATCATTTGGACACTTGCTATTTTTACATTCATGGGAATTTATAATGATTTCTTATGGCCATTGGTCACAACAAATTCTCCAGAAATGCGAACCATTACAACAGGGATTGCCATCATGCAGCAAGGAAGCTTTGTTTCTTCGCCAGGCAGGTTGATGGCGTTAACATCCATTGCAACGATACCAGCCGTCCTATTGTTTATCATTGGTCAGCGATCCTTTATTAAAGGGGTCACACAATCGGGAATTAAATAGGAAAAAAGGTTTTGTTAGTTTTTTTAGGAGGATTGAGGACATGAACGTATTACGTAATGAATACCCAAGACCACAACTTGTCCGGAAAAATTGGGTTAATTTAAATGGTGAATGGGATTTCGCCTTTGATGATGAAAATATCGGTTTAAAAGAGAAATGGCATTTAGATGGTGCTTCAATTGATAAAAAAATAAATGTTCCATTTGCCTACCAATCAAAGTTAAGTGGAATAAATGATCCGTCGTTTCATGATTATGTCTGGTATGCCCGTGAATTTTCAGTGCCGAAAAATTGGAAGGGGGAGAAAATCATCCTTCATTTCGGGGCTGTGGATTACCGTGCATGGGTTTATGTGAATGGTCAATATGCTGGATTCCATGAGGGCGGAAATGTATCCTTCTCTCTTGATATTACTGAGCTATTAACATGGACGAATGAGAAAGTGGTTATTAGAGTAGAAGATCCCTCAGAAGATGAAACCATCCCTCGGGGGAAACAGTTCTGGAAGGAGCAATCTGATTCGATTTGGTATACAAGAACAACGGGAATTTGGCAAACGGTCTGGCTGGAACCAGTAAATCCTACAAGCATTTCCAAGTTACGACTCACACCGGATATTGAACGTGGCGATGTCATTGTGGAATTTGATATTTTAGGAGATTTTATAAATAAGCTAGTCGACATTGAAATCAGTTTTAAAGGGAAAAAAGTAGCAAGGGATACAGTTGAGCTCTATGAATCCTATAACAAGCGTGCGATTAACCTGTATAATCGCCACATTTTTAGAACAGCTTTCCATCACGATGGCTGGAACTGGTCTCCCGAAAATCCTAATCTATTTGATATAAAAGTGATAGTAAAGGGCGATAATGGTGTTCTAGATGAAGTAAATTCTTATTTTGGTATGAGAAAAGTTCATATTGAAAACGGAATGGTTTACTTAAATAATAAGCCCTATTATCAAAAGTTAGTCCTTGATCAAGGGTATTGGCCAGATGGTCTATTGACCGCTCCAACGGATGAGGATTTAAAGAAAGATATTGAGTTGGCTCTAGAAATGGGCTTTAATGGATGCAGAAAACATCAAAAGGTAGAAGACCCACGGTTTCTTTACTGGGCAGACCAACTAGGCTTCTTGGTTTGGGGAGAGTGTGCCGCATCTCCATCCTACAGCGAGGATGCTGCTGCAAGATTAATGAGGGAATGGATGGAGATTATCGAGCGGGATTACAATCATCCATCCATCGTTGCCTGGGTTCCAGTCAACGAAAGCTGGGGCGTACCTTTTATTAAAGGAAACAAACAGCAACAGCACCATTCCTTAGCGATGTATCACTTAATTCATTCACTTGATACCACTCGGTTGGTAATTTCCAATGATGGCTGGGAGCTAACGGAAACCGATATATGCGCAATTCACAACTATAACCATGGCAATGATCGGGAGAAAGTTAAATATGAGGCCTTTAAAGAATCCTTGTCTACTAAAGAAGAACTCCTGAACTCTAAGCCTGCTGGACGCGGTATCTATGCAGATGGATTTGAGCATAAAGGGGAACCCATCTTGTTAACAGAATTTGGTGGTATTGGCTTTAAAGTAGGCGAAGATCAGGGCTGGGGATATACGTCTGTAAAGGATGAGGCTGAATTTATAGCAGATTATCGTAGAGTTATAGAAGCTGTCTATGCCTCTAAGGCATTACACGGTTTTTGTTATACACAGTTAACGGATGTTGAACAAGAGATTAATGGATTGTTAGCTTATAACCGCGAGCCGAAATGTGATTTAGCCAAAATAAAAGAAATTAATAACATGTGGCATTCCAATATTGTGAGTGTGTAACTTACTAAAAGAGAGGCTGGCTAGCCTCTCTTTTATATTTTTAGAAAGTATATAATTCGAGTTCGAGAATTTCCAGCTCCAGCGCCTAGACCTCGAGTCAAATAACCTTCGGCAATAAAAGTCAAAAGGCGGACTTTTATTGCCAGAGGGCATTTGCCTGTCGGGGCTGACCAAGGCGCTTGCGCTTTTCTTATTTCCATTCTTCAGTGGTAAAGATCTTCTGTAGAACTAATGTCACAGCACCAAGCACCATACCGGTTTTTCTTAGGGTTGAACGAACAACAGATATTTGCTCATTGGAACTTTTAAATGTATAGTTCTCAATCATTTCTTTCAGTGGATTTAAAACATGGTCTCCATCTTCAAATATTTTTCCTTCAACTATTAATTTAGAAGGTTTAAGGATGTTAATCATATTAGCTGCAGCCAAGCCAAGTGAGTTGCCGGCCTCCTCTAAAATCTGGATGGCCATTTTGTCCCCATTGTTTGCTGCTTTAAATATTAAATCAATTGAAAGGGTGTTTGCATTGTCCTTTGTCCATTCTCGAAGAATGGAGTCAGTGCCATTTTTTAATTCGGTGTCCGCATGATTTATAATAGCTGATTCAGAAGCGTATGCTTCTAAACAGCCGTTGTTCCCACACTGACATTTAGGACCATTTCTATCTAAAATGGTGTGTCCTATCTCACCAGCAGTATGGAACGAGCTCCGATAAATTTCGTTATTAATAAAAATACCAGACCCAATCCCACGACCAACACTAATGCAAACAAAATCTGAAATTCCTTTCCCTTGGCCAAACCAGCTTTCTCCGATGGCTAAGGCCCGTACATCATTTTCAACGCTAACTGGAATATTAAACTCTTTTTCTAAAATTTCTTTTAATGGGATATTTTCAAGGTGTAAATGCGGAGAAAAAATGGCCAGTCCTTGGGCATGGTCCACTAATCCGTGCATCGCAAAACCAATGCCAAGAATTAGTCCTCTATCAATTTGAGCGTTGTCTAATAATTGATAGATAGAATCCTTAATCATGTTTACAAATTTATCTCTAGAAGGAAGTTCGATTATGTCCTTGTGATAATCGGTTACAATTCGGCCATCCATTGTGGTTAATATCACGCGTATCACTTCTGCTGCCGCATAGATCCCTATAATATAATGGGCTGAGTAATTGATTCTCAGCATAAAAGGTTTTCTGCCACCTGCTTTTGAACTAGGTGCCTGCTCTTCTGTAATTAAATTTTTTTCAATTAATTCACTTACTAAAGAACTGACAGTAGGTGGAGTTAACTTTGTCAATTTGGCAATTTCTGCTCTAGAAATCGGTTCTTTTATTCGAATCATGTTTAAGACCGTTGATTGGTTTAATGATTTCATTTTTTCAAAACTTCCCGTTTTTGCATCGTAACTCAATGTTCCTCACGCCTTTTCTAGTTTGCTTGTATGCTGTTGAGGTGTTCCCTTTTTAGGGGAAAAATATCTTAGTTTGTTAGATATAATCAATATATCATAAAAGGGAAAAATTTTTAAAAGGGGAGGCTTCTCCAATGGATCGTAAGGGAATAAATAAAGCAATCTTTAGTATAAGCTTAATGGTTATATTACTAATAGGTATTGGAGTGTGGTATTTGATGAACAAAGAAGAAACCATTACATATAAAAATCCTGTTGGAGGAATCACCAATATCGGCGATCCTTTTGTATTGAAGGACGGCAACAACTATTATATGTATGCCACTTCTGAAGCATCGGTTGGTTTCAAGGTATGGCAGTCCAGCAACTTAGTTGATTGGAAGGAAAATGGCTTTGCCTACCATGTAGCTAAACAACCGAATCAGTGGGCTGTCGGAGATTTCTGGGCTCCTGAAGTAATCAAACATAATGATCAGTATTATATGACGTATAGTGCCCGTGACAATGAAGGGCACTTGCAAATCTCAATCGCTATGAGCAAAAATCCATTAGGACCTTTTAAGGATATTAGTACAAAAATTGTCAATCAAAAGGGGTCATTTATTGATGGTCATATTTTAATGGATAATGGAACTCCATACCTTTACTACGTGAAGGACTGCTCGGAAAATATTATTAATGGCGTACATGTTAGTCAAATTTTTGTGCAGAAGATGAGTGTTGATTTTACTAAATTACTCGGAACACCCAAGCTGCTAACTGAGCCTGATCAAAAATGGGAAAGGACTTCTGGAGATTATCAGTGGAACGAAGGACCGTTTGTATTAAAACATAACAAGAAATATTATCTCATGTATTCGTCGAATTACTATGCCAGCCCGGACTATAGTATTGGGTATGCTGTGGCAGACAGTCCAATGGGGCCGTTTAAGAAAGCGGAAGAAAACCCGATCGTAAAGAAAGATATTACACATGGTATTTCTGGTCCAGGTCATAATAGTGTTACAGTTGGGCCTAACGGAAAGACGCTTTACATTGTTTATCATACGCATACTAATCCACAGATACCTAGTGGAGACAGGCAGATGAATATCGATCGACTTTACTTTGAAAACGGGAAATTAAAAGTGGATGGACCAACCTATACTGAGCAGGAAATAATCATTAAATAAATTTTTAGGAACATCTGGGGACTGTCCCTAATTTTATTAAACGACTGTATTCCTCCCATTATTTTTCGCCTGGTATAAAGCTTTATCAGCTAAATTCAGTAAATCCATGGGATTCCTATCTTGGGCAGGAACCAGGGAGGCCACTCCAAAACTCATGGTGACCCTGCCGTGTTGCTTCGACCACTCATGTGGGATATGTAACTTCTCAATCTCCAGGCGGATCCTTTCTGCAAGGAAGCGCGACTCATGTACATCTTTCTTTGGCAGGATAATCGCAAATTCCTCGCCCCCATACCTTGCGCAAATGGCCTCATATGGGTTCATAATGTCCTTGACCCGATTGGAAATATCAATTAAACACTGGTCGCCGAGTAAATGACCGTAGTGATCGTTGTAACATTTAAAATAATCGACATCGAACAAAATCATGGAGAGAGGGTCTTGACTGGCGCCGAGAGCTTGCCAATAGGATTCTAGCATCTTATCAAAATACCTTCGATTAAATAAAGCGGTCAATCCATCTACGTTAGAGAGGTATTCCAACTGTTTCTCTAACTCTTTGCTTTTGGTAATATCATTTCGAATGACTATATATTGAAACGGCTTTTTCTGCTTGTCTAAAAATGGAACAATGGTAGTAAAAGTCCAATAGTATTTACCACTCTTCGTTTTGTTGCGAATTTCCCCACTCCACACTTTTCCTTGCGAAACAGTAGCCCAAAGCTCTTTGAAAAACTCTTTGGAATGATAGCTGCTATTCAAAATGCGCATATTTTGCCCCTTGATTTCTTTAAAAGAATACTCGGAAAGGCGGCAGAATTTCTCATTTGCATATAAAATATTTGCGGTTTTATCCACGACTTGAACAAGATTCGCCTCGTCTAAGGCAAATTTCAAATCCTGGAGGTCTTTTAGGGTATCAAGATAATTTCTTTCTAATTCATTCCGCTGCCTACTATTCGGAAAAAATCTATCCAGAAATTTATTTTTAATAAGAAGTATAATAAATAACGCTGCCACTGTAATAAGAGAAGTTTCGATTACCTCATGAAAAAAGCTCATTATTGTACCCCTTCACATGCGCATAATTATCTAAGAGAAAAAATTACTATCCAGTTATTATTGTAAAAGTAAAAATATAGTAAAACCATTGTCCATTTTATGACAATTTACCTGAATGGAAAAGGGGACAGTCCCCCAGCGCTTTAGCGCGCCGGGGGACTGTCCCCTTCTTATGTGTTGCTTTACACTGATTTCCGTTCGTCGAATGGATAATCATCTCTTTTGATGTGTTTTTTCAGTAAGCCAAAGAAGTTTTCGATTTCCCGTTCTGCGCTTAAGAGAGAATCAGAGCCGTGGATGACATTCTCTTCTTTCTTAAATGCGAAGTCACCGCGAATCGTACCTGGTGCTGCTTCGATTGGATTGGTCTTTCCGATCATGAGACGAGAAACCTCGATGACATTTTCGCCTTCCCAGACCATGGCAAAGACAGGTCCAGATGTAATGAAATCTACTAGTTCGCCGAAAAATGGCTTTTCTTGATGTTCCATATAATGATATTCAGCTTTTGATCGGTCCACGTTCATAAGCTCTGCATTCAATAGGGTAAACCCTTTTTGCTCAAACCGTCTAATGACTTCTCCGATTAATCCTCGTTTTACCCCGTCAGGCTTCACCATGATAAATGTGCGTTGTAACGACATACAATCACCTCTTAATAAGATAGATAACTTCATAAGAACCACCACTTTAAAAGTAAGCTGAGCTCTCCTTAAAGAAAGTTGATCCTACCCACAATTATGGCTATCTACCAGAGATTTCAAACCTAAAAAATTTGGGGACAGTCCCCCAGCGCTTTAGCGCGCCGGGGGACTGTCCCCTTTGTTCTTCGCCAATGACTCCCTATCAATGGTTTCCGGTTGTTTTTCCAGCCACCCGTGTTTCACCAGGATGGTGTAGCAGAAGGTGCCGGCTTCCATAGCGTGGGTGAAAACTTTGTAGTAGTTTAACATGATATCTGACCGCAAACTGGCCCCTAGTGCTGCACCATAATAGGATAGGGCTGTATTGACTAGAAACGCTGCGTGAACCATCATTAATTTGTCTGAGAAGGGACTTATCGTTGAATCTGTGATTTCCGAATCCCACTTTTCTGGTATAGGTAAAAGATCTTTTCGTAAAATAGCATCAAAACTATCCGCATCTTTCCCTGCTAATTTCACGTTTTTTAGCATAAAATTCCGGACGTCTTCCGATTTTGCTACCTGGCTAAATGCCACACTCAAAGACCGAACAAATCCAGTTTTCTTTGAATTAAAGAAAAGAGTGCTGATTTCTGCACTATTTAACGGCCGTTTATCGCCAATTAAATTATCAATGATTCCTGTTGATTCCACAAACTCCGGCCCATGCGGGGAGGGAATGGAGGGAACACCTGAAAATCTGGGTTGATCTTTTGCCAATTGCACGATTTTCTGGAACAACTCGTTCGTTTGTCTCGTACATTCAAAAAAGTAATTTTGCAGGTCTTGTCGCTCTAAGGTAGTGATGGCTAAGCTATACGCAGGTAACCCATGTAAGCTCATTATGTAAGAGTAAAATAGGATAAATTGATCCGAAAACAGACGCGGGGCATTTAGATTTACGTCCGCCTCAGTAAAGCCGATTGGCACCTGAAAGTGGGCATCTTTCAAGTATTTCTTGATCTTCGCGATGTGGGTCTCAGATAATTTTAAGGATATTTCAATAATCTCCTTTATATCTTTGTGTTCAACAATTTTGAGAAAGTATTTGTACATACAGATGGCCATACTATCGCCCGTATATTGAAGCCAAAGGGCAGATACCTCAGACACCGTTAAGGAGTCTGGCTTCGCACTTTTATGAAAAATCCCCAAAAGGATAACCCCCAATAATTGAAACATCTTCTGTTTTTTACTATTCTGTGGTTATTTTATGGTATTAAGGAAGAAGTATACATATATAAAGAGGGACAGTCCCCCGCTGCTTTAAAGCGCCGGGGGACTGTCCCCCAAACCTTTTTTTAGCAGGAGAACGTTTCCTGTTTGTGGAAGTAATTAGGTGTGTAAAGTTCAGGCCATTTTTTCTAAAAGGAGGTCTAACATTGAATAGAAAAAATATTTATTGGATGACCAGTCTCCTGCTTTCTTTCCTTGGCTTTTTGATTATAGAACATCCCTTTACGATTAATCCTCATACTATCTCGGGCAATGGTAATCTAGGTATCGTGGTTATATTTATATTTTCCCCCGTGTTTATAACCAGTTACATCCTAACGTTTAAGCATGTAAGAGATAAATTAATCACCCTACACAATCGAAAAATAAACGCACGTATATTAACATTATCACTCATCCTTTGTGCCATTTTAATAGCGGCAATTATTCACTACACAAACGACCTGATCACTGCTCTAGGAGGAGATCCAACTAACCCTGAGTCAAGGATTTACCGCTTTGGTTGGTTTAATCAATACACCAATAGCCTGTTTTTTAATGTGTATACCTTTTTAATCAGTCATATTTTTACGGTTATGTTAAGTGTTTTAGCAGCTGTGAAATACCGTAAGAACTAATTTTTGATTTAACGGTGGAGGAATGCGAATGAATCAAGGCACTTTCTTATTAGTAGGAACCATCATTCTGGCCATAGCAATATTATGTGGATGCGAGTCCAATCTTTTCGAAGAAAAAATTATTAAAGGCAATGATATAACAAAAATGACCATTTATACGAACGAGGAGCAAGAAGGGCCGTTTGTAATTAAAGATAAGAAGATTATTGATCAAACCATCCGTCAGATTAATACGTCGCCAAGAAGAGATATCTCTAAAATCACGTTAGAACGCGGTGCAGATGGAAGAATTATTTTTGAAGGGAAGAATTCAATTTTTGAAGTGGGGGTCTTTAGCGATTCTGGCGATGTAGTCACTCAAAAATACTATATTCCTAATGCTATCAACCTAAATGAGCTAATAAGAACGAAAGGAATGGATTAAACTTACCAAGGGGGTGCCGGGGGGACGGTTCTGGTGGCACTTTGGTATGAGATGTAGCCAATTCTCGACAATCCATTTCGTGTTTTATTAGCGGAAGTCCTTTATTTACATAGGCTCATCAAGTTGTTAATTAAACGTCCGATTAGTATCGAATAACTTGATCATTTGTTGAAGACTGTCCTTTGAGGGGAAAGTACTATAATTTTGAGAAAAAAGCGGAAACATGTTACTGAGTTTCGACTATCTTCTTATAGTATTTTGCCTGAATAAGGCTTGCTTAAGCCATTCTTGACGTTTTTAATCAAACGTTTGAATAGTATAGCATATAGGGAAAACTGACAAACCGTGACTAAAGAAATGGTTCTTGTTGTCGAAATCATCCCTTAAATCAAATCAAGTCACACCATCCAGATGGTACTTGACCATAAAATTGGATCCCTGACCTAGAAGGCAACTGTGAGGTTTCAGTCGGTCTTATCAAGAAATGCCACCAGAACCGTCCCCGTGGTTTTTTGGCGAGCCGGCAGAAATTGCCGGCTTTTTGTTTATCTAGACTGCCGTGTAGGAATGCTGTTGAAATCATTATCCCCCCATATATATGAGATTTCTTTCGAAGTAATATTATTGTGGATTGAAGATAAGGATTATTATCGTCAAAAGAGAACAAGGGGATTATTTGATCAATACATCTTTAAAACGTTATATATGCGGGTATTACATTAGGGTGTAATAATAGCTTCCACCAATAAATAAACATTGATTAATTAATACGCGGGAGAGTAGATGAATGTCAGAGGAAACGTATCGTAATCGTCAGGAGCGAAAACAAGCTGAAAAAACAAGGGAGAGTCAACTAAGAAACAAAAAGTCTCCCCAAAAGGGATCTTTGTTAAAAAAAGTGCTAATTAGTTCCTTGATACTCGCTGTTGTTTCAATAGGAATAGTCACAGTAGCAATCGGGGGAATGATTAAGGATACGCCTAAATTAGACCCTTCGAAATTAGCCGACCCACTTTCAACAAAATTTTATGATAAAAATGGCCATTTTCTCTATGAATACGGGAAGGAGAAGAGGACAAAAATCACGTATGCTCAAGTTCCCAAAATGTTAGAGCACGCATTCATTGCGACGGAAGACGCACGTTTTTATCAACACAGCGGAGTCGATATTAAAGGAACACTTAGAGCCATTTTTGAAAATGTTACCGGGAATTTTGGTTCACAAGGTGGCAGTACGATTACACAGCAGGTAATCAAAAACTCATTTCTGACCCCTCAGAAAACCATAAAGCGAAAAGTGCAGGAATGGGACTTAGCCTATCAGCTGGAACAAAAATATTCAAAGCAAGAAATTTTAATGATGTATTTAAATAAGATTTATCTTGGAGCTGGGGCATATGGGGTGGCAACAGCCGCGAAAACCTATTATGGAATAGATGCCAATCACTTAAAGGATTTGACACTTCCGGAAATGGCGATGTTGGCCGGGCTCCCACAAAGCCCAAGTAATTATGATCCAACTAAACCTGAGCACAAAAAAGCTGCGACGAAACGCCGTAATCTTGTTCTAGGAGCTATGTACAAACAAGGGTACATTTCAGAGAAAGAAATGAAGGATGCCATGAAAGTTCCAGTGACAGAAGGACTTGTGGCGAAAAGTAATCAACAAGGTATGCCATATGAAGCGTTCTTGGATGCCGCTGTAAAAGAAGTGAAAGGAAAGCTGAAGAACGTAGACATTCACACGGATGGTGTGTCTATTTATACTACCTTAGATCCGAAAGCACAGGAATATGCGGACAAAATGATGAACACCAATACGATTATTTCTTATCCCAATGAAAATTTTCAGGGGGCTTTCGTTTTTTTAGATACAAAAACGGGGGAAGTTCGTGCCATTGGAAGTGGAAGAAACGACTATAAAGCGTCATTTCTGGGGAACAACTTTGCGATTAATCTAAAGCGCCAGCCAGGGTCCTCATTTAAGCCGATTTTTGATTATGGTCCGGCTATTGAAAAATTAGAATGGTCTACTGCGCACCAAATTGATGACAAGGAAACCACCTATTCAAATGGTCAGTCCATTTCAAACTGGGATCATCAATATCATGGAAAGCTGACAATAAGAACGGCGCTGCAATGGTCTTATAATATTCCTGCCCTTCTCACACTAAGGGAAGTCGGTATGGGAGATGCGAAGAACTTTGCTGAAGGGCTTGGTCTTACATTTGACCATGAACAAGTGTATGAATCCTATGCAATTGGAAGTAATACAGTTAATCCGTTAGAGATGGCAGGAGCCTACAGTGCCTTTGGAAATAATGGAGTGTATAATAAACCACATTTTGTTCAAAAAGTAGTTTTTCCTGATGGAAAAGTCATTAATTTTACACCGAAATCCAAACAAGTTATGCATGATTACACGGCATACATGGTGACAGATATGCTGCGGACTGTTGTAAACTCTGGAACAGGAACATCAGCAAATGTCCCTGGGATTGATGTTGCAGGAAAAACGGGCACAACAAATTTTGACAATAAGACGATTGCACAATTCGGATACCCGTCCAAGGCTACGAATGATAGTTGGATGGTTGGGTATACCCCACAATATACAATGGCTGTTTGGACTGGTTATTCGAAAAATGGTTCTGGAAACTATATGTTGGGCAATGATACAAAGATATCTCAACTTATGTTTAAAGCGATGATGCAAACATTTGCTACAGACCCATCCAAGTTCCAGCAGCCAAGTAACGTTTATCAAGTAAATAATGAGCTTTTTATTAAAGGCTCTAGTGATATTCCACCACCGCTACCAAAAAAGACCCCTCCTGGAGGTCATGAGAATATGAAACCTAAGCCTGGTGGTGGTGCGAAGCCTAAACCAGGAGGGCCAAAACCTAAGCATAATGGTGGAAAACATAAACCAGGTGGCCATAAACATTGATAAGGATGGGTAACTAATTCACCCTGTTGAAAACGCTATTTGGGGTCTTGTTCATAGGCGAGAAGGTGGGGGGGTTAGTTTCCTGGTGAAGAGAAACAAGGGGTAGCAGCAGTTACCCCTTGTTATCACTTTATACTACTGGATATAAACATGGAGGCATCTTGCTTCATAAAAATACGCTTCCCATGATAGAATGTCTTCATCTTGATGGAATGAAAACCAACTTCGGATAATCTTTCTTTCAGTTCTTCATGCGAAAAACCGTTATGCACTTTCGGATGATTGATATTTTCGTTCTTGTCAAAATCAATAATAAGTAGCTTGCCACCATGATTTAAAATGTTGAAGAGCTCTTGTAGAATTTTTTTTGTATCAGGAATATGAAGAAGGACTAGCGACATTAACACAATGTCTGCCTTCAGTTCAGGAGTTCCTTGGGTAAAATCAGAATAAAGTACTTTTGCGTTGGATATTCCTCTGTGAGAAATTTTAGCTTCCGCAACCTCCAACATTTGTTTGGATGAATCCACCAACAAAATGGAATCTAGTAAATCGGTTAATTCTAAACTAACTAGACCGGTTCCACTCCCATAGTCGATTAAAGATTTTGATTTACTATGTTGTAATTCAGGTCTTACTTCCTTAACAATCACTTTCGCTAATTCCATTCTTTCTTCCGTATCATATCTTTTTGCCAGCTCTTCAAATACGTTATTTTCCATAGTCCACTCCCCTATTTATAAATTAAAATCACATATACATAGTGGTCATTATAGCAAATATCGAAACCTTAAGTGGCGATTCACTTTCGTAGTAGTTTCCTTAAGTTTTTAATATTAAATTGGATTATTGTGGTAATATTGAAGTAAAAATCGATTTATAGAAGGGGAAAAATCGTGTTAAATAAGAAACTGAATATCCCACAATTATTAATAACAGCGTTTTGGGTAGTCACGTTAATTACTGTTTCGAATGCATTCATAGAATGGGGGAACCCAATCTATCGCGGCATGTTTGCAGGGGGACTGTTTATTGTTGGTATAGTTGTCTCTAAGTTGATATTTAAGAATAAATAGGGCGATCACAACGTCCTACAATGGAAATATTTAAAGGATGATTTTTCATGAGGAAGTATTTAACTAGTCTGAGTGTTTACCTATTAACACTTATTTTTGGTTTTTTATTATTTAGAGGATTTATTTCACAAAGTTCCATGAAGGATTTATTGATTGCAGATTGGACCGTATTTATTGCTATACCTTTTACAATCTTTGGTGGCATCATACTTCAATTAATTGCTAGATATATTAAGAGAATAGATATGAATAATTCATTTGGGTTACTTATTTCTTGTTTATTAGCAACACCGATATTGATATCAGGTCAATTTATTCTATCCTTCATAATTGCAATCTCAAATTTTATGTTCTTTCTTTCTAGGCAAAAAATTAAAGCAAAATCATACCAAATTGTAACCTGGCTTGGAGCTTTCTTAGTTATTATTATGGTTGTTTTTTATTAATGATGAACAATGGAAAGTTCTATTAAAATTTATGATAGGGCAGGTAAGTCGTATGGCTTTCTTTTTTTATTTAACGCCAATTATTCAAATGGTCAAGGCACATGCTACAGTTGGGCCAATTGAGCTATTAAAAGGGAAAAAGCCTATTGAAGTAAGGCCTGGCGAAGTGATAACTTTTGTGATGAACTATCGCCCAAAGCCAAACAAAATCAATGTAACTCAGATGAATAGTAACAACCAAACGGAAAACGTTGTAAAAAATAATCGTTTCATCGCACCTGTGTATAAAGGGGTTTATTATTATTCTTACGGAGTAGCATGGATGGATAAAAAGGATGAACATGTTTCAAACGGGGATGCCTCTTATGCATTTGCTTTAGAGGTGAAATAGGATTGATTTTTTTGTGGGACATAGGGGTTGGCGAGTAAAATGCTTAAGTTGACGAGTAATCAACTAGTTCAGACGAGTTATATGTAGAAAACGACGAGTAAAATACAAAAACGGCGAGTAATCCTTCTAAAATGACGAGTATCCCAATTAAAGTACCAAAACACCCATCCGAATTTTGTGAAAACGCAATAATTTTTTAATTTTTTCAGGATATGCTCCAATCTTTGTAGAATTCCTCGCTTTGTTCCTCTTTTTTCTATATTGATACATCAGGGCTGAGTAGGTTAATATGCTCATAGGAGTAGAACTCAAGTAACGATAGGAGAAAGATGTGAATGGAATATCCAATTTGTGTACGTTGTAAAAGTCCGGTCAGAGTAAATCAAGATAGTTATGAGGTATTTGAAAAAATGCACTGGACGTGCTTTCATTATGAATTTAATCACGATGGTATGGATCCGGATGAGCCTTGTGATGATCCAGGTTGTCCAACACTAGCTTTACTAGAGAAATACAATATTAGCCCGGTGTTAAACTAGAGAAAAAGGTGCCATGGGGACGGTTCTGCTGGTCCTATTTTATTCTTAAAATTGGCTTGTATTTTTAGTGCCACGAGAACCGTCCCTCTGGTTTTTTTAATCTCTCATAGCTCCTGCTTCGCGGGATGTCATTGCTCCTTGTCCTGCGTTTACATCTTTTTGGATTTGTTGTTTCACTTGTTGTGCATCGGTTCCGGCAAATTCCGGCTGCATGACGGAACCCGCATTCATATTAGGTTGTTGCTCCTTTTTCATAGAAGGTATCCTCCATTCATTCTTAAACAATCTTATTTTTCACAAATAACCACTCCAAATATGCAACAGAATCCCCAGTTACTAACAACGCACCATTTTACCCGTATTTCTGTGAAAGCACCGGTCATTCTCCCCATTTCAGCTCATATACATGATAACAATGGAATTAACATAGGGGGTGAAGGCTTGAACCGGCATGTCGAACGGATTGCCCAAATTTTACAGACCCTAACGGACACCTCTCCAGCTTATAAAAACCCTATCGGATTTCGGCTAGCCCCGCTCTTATTGGAAATGGACTGGGCGATCCAACATATCAACCATCTCCTTCAACAACAAACCAATCACAAAGATCATCTTAAACCATATATCTCCGTTTTATATCGTGCCGATGAGGCAGCGGACCCATTAATCCATGGTTGGGAAAGGGCGGCCAAATGGATGGAAAGTCCTGAATACCCCGAAATTGTGAAAAGAAGAGAACTTTATCACTCCTTGAGAGAGGAATTGAAAAGTCTGGTTCCCGATGTGGAAAAAATTTTTGGAAAAGAAGAAGCACGTTATATCATCCCTCCATTATTCAGAGGGTAGGAAGTAGGTGACGTAGATGTCTTGGAACGATGAATCCAGGGTCGATATGAATGTGTACTCCCAAGGAGAAGTGGATAAATGGGTGTATAGCACTTGCAATATTTGCTCCATCGGTTGCGGCTGCTATATCGCTGTGAAGGATAACAAAATTGTGGGGATAAAGGGGAATGCGGATCACCCTATCAATAGGGGGAGGTTAGGGCCGAAAGGTGAAAATCAGTGGTACGCCAATAACAGTCCTGATCGGCTGCTCACACCGTTAATCCGGAAACATGGCGCACTGGTTTCGGCCTCATGGGACGAAGCTATGGCCCTTATTATTCAAAAAACAAAACAAACCCTAGAACAGATCGGGGGAAATGGAGTCGCAATTTATTCTACCGGACAGTCCACGATAGAAACCTATTATACGATTGGAAAAATTGGAAGAGCGGGGCTGCATTCCCATCTGTTAGATGCCAATACGCGATTGTGTACGGCTACCACCGAATGGGCACTCTTGCAATCCTTTGGTGCGGACGGCGTTCCAGCTTCTATGGACGACGTGGACGTAGCGGATTCGCTCATGCTGTTTGGGCATAACCCCGCCGAAACGGGAACCGTTCTTTTTGAACGAATCATGAAACGGAAGAGGGAGACCGGGTCGCCGTATCTGATTGTTGTGGATGTGAGAAAAACATTAACAGCAAAGGAAGCGGATTTATTTTTACAATTAAATCCTGGAACCAATTTGGCGCTGTTAAATGGCATCCTTCATCTGGTGATTCGTGAAGGCGTGCTTGACCATCCATTTATTCGAAACCATACGATTGATTTTGATGAGGTGAAAAAATCGGTTGAGCCGTGGACGCCGGAGCTCACTGCACAAGTAACTGGTGTGCCGGTGGAGCAGATTCGGAAAGCGGCGGAAGTGTTGGGGCGAACACCAACCCTTGTATCTACCACCCTTCAAGGTGCCTATCAGAGCGTTGACGCGACCAGTTCGTGTGTTGCGATTAATAATTTGCACCTAATGAGAGGATTAATTGGAAAACCCGGATGCGGTCCGTTCCATATGGCCGGCCAGCCGAGCTCTTCTTCTAATCGCACGGTTGGCGGTGTGGGCACCTATCCCGGTAATCGAAATTCCGATAATCCGAAGCATATAGAAGAAATGGCTCGCTTATGGAATGTCGACCCGGCGCATCTTGAAGTGGGGCCGGAAAAGGGGATTGAGGAGATTGTCCATTTGATGGAACAGGGGAAGGTGGGCCTGTTTTGGAATATCAATACGAATCCCATGGTCTCGCTTCCGAATCGCAAACGAGCGAGGAAGGCTTTTGAAAAAACATTTGTGGTCGTGCAGGATGCCTTTTTAACGGAGACGACGGAAGTGGCTGATGTCGTGCTGCCTGTTGCCATTTGGGGTGAAAAAGAAGGAACGATGGAAAATACCGACCGGACTATAAACCTTTTAACGAAGGCAGTTGAACCGCCGAATGGGGTATTTTCTGATTTTGACATTTTGCTAGAATTCTCTAAACGCATGGATTTTAAGGATAAGGATGGCAGCCCGCTGATTTCGTATCGCACGCCAGAGGAATGCTTTGAAGAGTGGAAGCAGATTTCTAAAGGAAGACCGAGTGATATGTCGGGCATTACGTATGAAAAATTGATGAAGTACAATGGTCTGAGGTGGCCGGTTAATGAGGAACATCCGCTTGGTACGCCTAGATTATATAGCGATTTTAAGTTTCATACGACTGTGGATGATGCCCAAAGCTTTGGTAAGGTTCTTTTTACAGGAAGGCCGCGGACGAAGGAGGAGTTTGAACGTCTCCAAGCCAATGGAAGAGCCATTATGTATGCGACTCATTATGTTCCGCCGGCGGAGCAGCCAAGAGAGAAGTTTCCCCTTTGGTTAACCACGGGTCGTCTTGTCTGGCATTGGCATTCGCGGACGAAAACGGGACGGTCGCCTTATCTGCAAATGATTGCCCCTCAAGGGTACGTAGAAATCCATGTGGAGGATGCGGAGAGCTTGAGGCTGATTCCGGGAGAGGTGGTTCAGGTTGTTTCGCCAAGAGGGAGCATTAAGGTTCCTGCTAGAATTGTAGATACCGTGAAACAGGGGGTGGTTTTCGTGCCGTTTCATTACGGAACTTGGGAAAACAATGAGGCGGCGAACGAATTAACCGTTGATTTCACGGATCCATTATCCAAACAGCCAACCTTCAAGCAATCCTCCTGCCGTTTGGAGACATTGAGGAAACGGTACCAAGTTAGTTCTTCCGATATGTTAGAACAGATTGCGGCCGAGAACCGCTTAACACTAGAGGAGCTGGCCAGAATCAACCGGATGATGCCACCATATCGGGCGGACATCGGAAGTGAAGTAGAAATTGAAGTCCCGCTTTCCAGAGTGAATGTAGAGATTCCGCCATATATGCCATACAGGAATATCGAAAGATGGCCACATTTTGGGGACAGTCCCCCACTGCTTTAAAGCAGCGGGGGACTGTCCCCAATTTTTTTATTTTGTGATAGAAACAATATCTTCTTCCTGCGCATCAACCTGTCCACTTTTTCGAATCTCGACTCGTTCACCGTCAGCCAGATTGGTAAATACAATCGGTGTGATGGTGGACGTTGCATGTTCTTTGACATAATCCAGGTCGACCCTCAATAATGCTTGTCCTTTTTCCACATGAGCGCCTTCGGTAACCAACACGTCAAAGCCTTGACCCTTCAAGTTAACGGTATCGATACCCACGTGAAGTAAGATTTCGCGGCCTGAGTCGGATTGGATCCCCATCGCATGCTTCGTTGGGAACAAATTCATGATGGTTCCATCCACGGGAGAAACGACCGTGCCCTCTGTAGGCACGATGGCAAAGCCGTCGCCCATCATTTTTTCAGAGAAGACGGCGTCTGGAACGTCAGTGATGGGGATCAGTTGACCCTTCATCGGAGAAGCGATCGAATCTTCCTTTTTATCTTTACCTATTCCAAATAGTTTCTTCAACATCCTCATTACCTCCATGGCTTAGTCTTACACAACGATGGTTCCGATCGCCGCCTCGTCCGCGATAATGGTCACATGTGGGTGATTCCTCAAGGTTGAGGCAGGGAAGTCTTCGCTCACTTCACCTTGTAGCAGCTTTGCCAACGCGTCTTGCTTTTTCTCGCCTGAAATCAGCAATAGAATTTCTTTGCTGCGCATAATGCTCGCAATCCCCATGGTAATCGCTTGCGTAGGCACTTCATTCAGGCTATTGAAAAATCGGGCGTTGGCCGCGCGCGTCGTAGGGGCCAGGTCGACAATATGTGTTTCGGATTGAAAGGAGGTCCCTGGCTCATTAAAACCAATATGGCCGTTGCTGCCGATACCAAGGATTTGCAGGTCAATCCCCTCATGATTTTTCAAAAGAGTTTCATAGTCGCGGCATTGTTGCTGCGGATCCTTTGTATCTCCTAACGGAACATGGGTATTGGCCTTTGGGATATCAATCCGATCAAATAACTGCTGGTTCATGAAATAACGGTAACTGTTAGGGTCTTCACCGGAAAGGCCCAGGTATTCATCCAAGTTAAACGTGGTAACGTCTTGATAGGAAGTATGGTTGGTTTGATGGTCCTTCACTAATTCATCATATAAGCCAACGGGAGTTCCGCCAGTTGCTAATCCAAGGGTGATGGCTGGATTGCGACGGATTTTTTCGATTAGATACTCCGCCGCTTTTTGACTCATTTCCTCATAATTTTTCACATGTATAATCTTCATTGGCTTACTCCCCCTCGATCATAGGCAAGTTCCCCACGGCAAATGGTCATGGCGACTTCCAATTGCTCATCCAATAGCACGATGTCCGCGTCTTTACCGCTCGTGAGGCTTCCTTTTCGATCAAAGACAGCCAATTGTTTCGCGGGATTAACGGAAGCCATTTGGATCGTGTCTTCCAAGGAGCAATTCGTGAAATCAATCATATTTTTCATCGCATGGCCGAGTTTTAGGATGCTGCCGGCAAGGGTTCCGTCGTGTAGAAGCGCCCTTCCATCTGCTACCGTTACCGCTTGGCCGCCCAGGTCATAGACTCCATTTTTCAAACATTTGGCCCGCATGGAATCTGTAATTAAGATGAGTCCTGTTTTTCCTTTTTGCTGATAGGCCAGTTTCACCATTTCAGGCCTGGAATGGATGCCATCTGCGATAATTTCTGCTGTTATTTCCTCTTGTAAAAAAGCCGCGCCAACCACACCGGGTTCGCGATGGTGCAAGCCGCGCATTTGATTAAATAGATGAGTGACATGCTTTGCGCCCGCCTTGATGGCTTGTATCACTTCTTCATAGGTGGCGTCCGAATGGCCAATCGAGGCAATGATATCGTGTTCGTGCAA
This sequence comes from Bacillus sp. (in: firmicutes), assembly GCA_039832695.1. Lineage (GTDB taxonomy): Bacteria > Bacillota > Bacilli > Bacillales > Cytobacillaceae > Neobacillus. The sequence continues at coordinate 40,583 of JBDOMM010000048.1, read as the reverse complement.
GTATTTCACCATTTCCATGCCGCCTGGCTGTTCCGGTGCTAATGTGACGACTTTAATCGAGTGCTTCGTTATGGTGTTCCACTTTTCCAATTGCTCGATGTTCGCATCGACAATGTATTCAATCGGCTGAGCGCCGGCTTTAGATTTGTTGACATACGGTCCTTCGAGATGAACGCCAAGGACTTCCGCCTGACCGGAAGATTGTTGGTTCTGGATAAAATCCCCCGCATTTTGTAGTGCTTTTTCAATAGCTGTATGGCTTTGGGTCATGGTTGTAGCTAAGAAACTGGTTGTTCCTTCTTTCGGCAGAGCCGCTGCCATGGTCTCCAACGCTTCAGGTGTGGCATCCATCACGTCCGCACCATTGACACCGTGGATATGAATATCGATGAGGCCGGGGATGGCTTTAAATGTAGAAGGGACGTTAATCACGTCCGCATCTTCTATATGTGGACATTCTGCAATCGGTCCAACCGCGATTATTGTTTGATCCTGCCAGTGGATGTAGCCTTTTTCAATGATTTGATCTTCTGTGTATAGTTGCATGCCTTTCAGCAAAATAGCTTTACTTTCATGATTCATCCATTAACAACCCCTTTCTATGGAAAAAATGTAATGGAGGTTCTTTTCAACTAGATTCTACTACTCGGCGTCCTTGAAAAATAGTACCGTACTCTAAATTGAACCGTTTTTCATCGTTACAGTGGAAACAATGAAAATGGTTGAAACCGATTCCAAACCCATTGTAAGACATTCCTTGCGGATATATGATACCGGTGTAAGGTTTGGTACCAACAAGCTTTAATCAAGACGAAGGAGGTCAACTGCAATGAAAAAAGCTTTTGAAAAAGCGCAGCAATTTGGTAAATCGTTCATGCTTCCGATCGCGGTTTTACCAGCGGCGGGTTTGTTATTAGGTATAGGTGGAGCGCTGTCGAATCCGAATACGGTTGCAGCGTATCCATTTTTAGATATTAGTTGGCTGCAGGCGATTTTTACGATCATGAGTGCAGCCGGTTCGATTGTATTCGGTAACCTACCGATTATTTTTGCGGTAGGGGTAGCGATTGGGTTAGCCCGCTCAGATAAAGCGACGGCCGGATTAGCTGCCATGATTGGGTACTTTGTTATGAATAGTACCATTAATGCATTGCTTTCCCTAACCGGTGAACTGGCAAAAGACAATTTGGCTGGAGCTGGACAAGGGATGGCGGTCGGAATCCAGACATTAGAAACGGGTGTGTTTGGCGGGATCGTCGTCGGGATTGTCGCAGCCGTGCTGCATAATAAATACAATAAAATTCAGCTTCCTCAAGTGTTAGGATTCTTTGGGGGCTCGCGCTTTATTCCGATCGTCGTTTCGTTTGCGTCAATTTTTATAGGAGCGATTCTGTTTGTTATCTGGCCTTATTTCCAAGCTTTCATCAATCAGCTTGGCTCAATTGTGACAAGCACAGGGGCTATCGGTACTCTTTTCTACGGATTTATTTTGCGTATGCTTGGACCGCTTGGTTTACATCATATTTTCTATCTTCCATTCTGGCAAACCGCGCTTGGCGGTACGATGGAAATTGGCGGGAAACTTGTAAGCGGTACACAAAATATCTTCTTTGCCCAGTTAGGTGACCCATCGACCACTCAATATTACGAAGGCGTATCCCGATTCATGTCTGGTCGTTTTATCACGATGATGTTTGGGTTGCCGGGGGCCGCATTGGCGATCTATCATTGCTCGAAAAAGAAGAATAGAAAAATCGTAGCGGGGATTTTGTTATCGGCTGCGTTAACGTCTTTTTTAACAGGAATCACCGAGCCACTTGAATTTAGTTTCTTGTTCGTGGCACCGCTTCTATATGTAGTACATGCGATTTTCGACGGTTTTGCTTTTATGATGGCCGATCTGTTCAATATTACGGTTGGACAAACGTTCTCAGGTGGATTCATTGATTTCATTTTATTCGGAGTTCTTCAAGGTGTCGACAAAACCAACTGGCCATACGTGTTAGTGGTAGGGATTCCATGGTTCTTCTTATACTATTTTACGTTCAAGTTCTTAATTAGGAAAAAGAATTTCAAAGTTATTGGCCGCGAAGACGAAGAACAGGCAGTTGCCGAGCAGGTGTCCGCTACGAATCGTGCGATGACAATTGTCGAAGGATTAGGCGGTCCGAAAAATATTGAGGTAGTCGACTGCTGCGCGACTCGTTTGCGCGTAACCATTAAGGACGAAGCCTTGGTGAAGGAAGATGTCATTAAACAAACAGGTTCAAAAGGAATCGTGAAAAAAGGAACAGGCGTACAAATTATTTACGGACCACAGGTTACGATTGTTAAGAACGAAGTTGAGGAGTATTTGGGGCAGTAAAGGGAGAACTTCGGACAGAGTAGGGAGAGAACCCTGGAACATAGTCAGAAGTTGGTGGAGCTTTGGACAGAGTTGGTGGAAAGCCCTGGAACATAGTCAGAAGTTGATGGAGCTTTGGACAGAGTAGGGGGAAAACCCAGTAACATAGTCAGAAGACAGAGGAACTTCTGACAGAGTAGGGGGGAAACCCAGTAACATAGTCAGAAGACAGAGGAACTTCTGACAGAGAAGGCGTAAAAACTCCTAACATTGTCAGAAGTCAAGGGAACTTCTGACAGAGTAGGGGGAAACCCAGTAACATAGTCAGAAGACAGAGGAACTTCTGACAGAGAAGGCGTAAAAACTCCTAACATAGTCAGAAGTCAAGGGAACTTCTGACAGAGTAGGGGAGAAACCCAGTAACATAGTCAGAAGACAGAGGAACTTCTGACAGAGAAGGCGTAAAACCTCCTAACATAGTCAGAATTCAAGGAAATTTCTGACAGAGTAGGGGGAAAACCCAGTAACATAGTCAGAAGACAGAGGAACTTCTGACAGAGAAGGCGTAAAAACTCCTAACATTGTCAGAAGTCAAGGGGACTTTTGACAGAGTAGGAGAAAAACTGCAGAAGTTAGAGCAACCTCTGACAGAGTTGGTGGAAAAAGCAAAACATTGTCAAAAGGTCAGGCAAACATTAATATAACTATTTTTGCAAAAATAGCATAAAAATCAGAAGGACGTGTTTTGAATGCATGAAGTGTTAGAGCAGATCAGGGATGGGTTGGTGGTTTCCTGCCAAGCGTTAGAAGGGGAGCCGCTGCACAGTTCATACATTATGGGGCGGATGGCAGTAGCTGCAAAGGAAGGAGGCGCGGTTGGCATTCGGGCCAACTCCGTCTCTGATATTCTCGAAATAAAAAAACAAGTCAATCTGCCTGTCATCGGCATCATCAAACAAGTATACGATAACGAGCCGGTTTTCATTACGCCAACGATGAAAGAAATCGATGCTTTGGCTGAAACAGGCGTTGAAATTATTGCCACCGATGCAACGAACCGCATCCGTCCGGATGGCAAAGACTTAGCAACCTTTTACCAAGAAGTTCGAGCAAAGTATCCGGATCTTCTCCTGATGGCGGATGTCTCTACGGTGGAAGAAGCTATTTTTGCAGAGGAGTTAGGGTTTGATATTGTGGCCCCGACCTTATACGGATACACGGAAGAGACAAATGGCTTGAAAATCGATGACCAAGGATATGAAGTGATTAAGCAAATCGTTAAAGAAGTGAAGCATGCTAAGGTGATTGCTGAGGGGAATGTTTCCACGCCGGAAATTGCCCGTAAAGTACTAGATATCGGTGTTCACGCGGTGGTTGTTGGCGGCGCGATTACGAGACCACAGGTGATCACGAAACGATTTGTCGATGCGATGCAAAAATAAGAAGGAGCTGAAAATAGCCCATTCGGCACGATGCGTGCCCTGGGGTGTTTTCAGCTTTTTTTGCCCCTTAGGCTAGTGAAGGTTTTCATAGTTTCCAACCATTTTACGAAGAATAACGTTATCATCTTGTATAATGGACGTATCGATAATTTATTAGAGGAGAACGCATATGGAATATCTCGGTGAGAACCTTCTTCATGGGATCGCCTGCACGATGGGGAAATTTACAAGCTCTGAGGCGGATTTAGCTAAATATATTATTGAAAATCCGGACGAAGCCAGCCAACAATCGATCAGTCAAATCGCGAAAAAAATTCATATTTCACCGGCTACGATTACTCGCTTTTGTCAGAAGATTTCTTTTTCAGGCTTTAATGAATTTAAGCACGAGTTAAAGCGATATATCGATTTACGGAACAAGCCGACAACAACCAGTGACATCAAAGAGATTGATTATTTTTCGAATCTCTATCAAAACCACTTAGAAATCATCGAAACAACCTTTCAAAAAATTACCTATATGGATATTCAGCAGGCTGTTTCTCTTTTAAATGAAGCACAGAAGGTTCATGTATACGGGATTGGCAACTCTGGCATTGCGGCGCAAGAGTTTAAATGGAAGTTCTTTCGAATCGGGGTCCAGGTTGACTCGATTACCGACCCCCATCAAGCGGTGATGGATGCGGCTTTATGCACGGACAGGAGTCTGGTCATTGGGATTTCCGTTTCAGGGAAGACCAAAGAAGTGATCGATGCGGTTAAAATCGCCAAAAAGCAGGGGGCGACGATTCTGGCGATTACAAGTGATAAAAAATCAGAGCTCTCCCAACTAGCTGATTATACTCTTCTAGTCATGAGTAAAAGCAGCATGCACATGGGGCAAAACATCTCCCCAACCCTGCCGCTGTTCTTACTATTTGACCTAATTTACACAGAGCTCGTTGCCAAAGACTACGTGAACCGGATTCAGATCCGGGATCGAACCTTGCAGGCATTGGAGGATATATAGAAGTTTGGGGACAGTCCCCCAGCGCTTTAAAGCGCCGGGGGACTGTCCCCAAATTTAGTTCATTGCTCTTGTTTCCCGCCGAAGTTTCCGGAGAATTGTTTTACTACTGCTTGGATTTCTTCTAGTTTTTCTGGTTTTATGAGGCTGATCATCTTAGGGATAAACTGTTGAATATCCTCTTGTGAAAACGTGCCTTCATTTTGTTTTCTGAAGTTTTCTGTTAGGATTGCTTTGGCTTCGTCCTCTTTGCCTTCTTGCACGCGTTGTAAAATAAAATTTAAAAACATCTCTTGTCCTTGCTTGTCCATTCTTTTTCCCTCCTACAGATATAACACCTTTTGGTTTCGTATTTTATTATAACCCTATGAGCAGTTATATCAACTATCATTCGATATAGTTTCTTTATAAATTCCCATCCCTATTCCCTAAACCCACATCGAGTTTTCTACTTGTATGACCTGACTCGCTCGCTGGCAAAATTACTTTTTCAATCCCGCTGCAAAGAACGGGCCATTAATGGTAATCGTGGAAAGGATGCGCGCCATTTCTTGCGGAGATTCCTTCATGCCGCTATTCAACCATTGTTGAACCACTCCTAAATGTGCCGAGGATATGTACGACACTAAATATTGACCTGGTACAAGCAAATCTTCCTCTTTAATAAGGGCGTTTGCGTGGTTACCAAACAGGGTTTTCCACATAAACTCTTTCAATTTGATGATAAAAGACAAATCCCCCTTGGGACTTAACACCGCCTTCATAAACCCACTATTCTCCTTGAAATATTCGAAAATGGAAACAGCGAAGGCAAATGGTACGATATGCGAAGAAGAAGTCTCAAGCTCGGCAAGCACCTCGGGCAAGTTCTTTTTTACAATGGCAGCCATTTCAGCCATGATTTCTTCCTGGCATTTGACCATTAAATCAAACTTATCCTGATAGTGAGTATAAAACGTGCCTCTATTGATCTTTGCCCTACTCGTAATATCTTTCACCGTGAGCGCATCAAAGCCCTTCTCTTCCATTAACTCGACTAATGCCTTTCGAATCGCCTCTTTTGTACGAAGTACGCGCAAATCCATGCTACTTTCCCGCAAATCTTTTCCCCCTTCAAGTTTTATCCAACACATTGATGAAAGGTGTCTTCAGACCGACTCATTTCATGTTTATTGTTTATGTATCTAACCATATAATCTGATTAAATAAACGACACGTTGTTTATTATTATAACTCAAATCAAAGGAGGAATCCTAATTAACCCACATTACGGACACCGGCCACTTCACCTTAGGAATAAACACGGTGGCATCCGACTAGCGGAGCATTACTGCAAGGGATTATCAAGAAGAATACTTCTCGTATCTCTAGAATACAGATGATATAAAATCTAGAAATTCATGGGGTGTGAGATTAATAGGAATCTTAAAAGATCATGAAACGGTAAAAAGTATCATTGTAATTTTACGAGAAGCGGGTTGTGTTTTTGCTGAAGAAGAAACACGGTTACTGATTTCAGAAGCCAGCAGCATAGATGAGTTAATGAGAATGGTAGAAACACGGGCAAGTGGCTTACCGCTAGAATACGTACTTGGATATACAACCTTTTGTGGGTTGCGAATAGAGGTAGAGCGGGGAGTCTTTGTCCCGCGTAGACGAACGGAATTTCTGGTTCGGCAGGCACAAGCATTGACTCGAACGGATGACGTTGTAGTTGATTTGTGTTGCGGGAGTGGGGCTGTTGGGGTTGCGATTGCGACAAATTTGAAGCCAATCGAATTATACTCCGTTGACATTGATCCAGTTGCCGTCCAATGTGCCTCTCGCAACATTTCGAATGTTGGTGGTGGGGTTTATGAAGGTGACTTGTATCATGCATTGCCTCAATCGTTACGAGGTCGTGTGAACACCATAGTGGCCAACGTTCCTTACGTTCCAACTGACGCCATTGGACTGCTTCCCCAAGAGGCCCGCTTATATGAACCCAAAGTGGCGCTTGATGGCGGAAAGGATGGATTGGACCTTCAGCTTAGAGTAGTGGAAGAAGCGCCACACTGGCTTGCAGCTGGAGGTCATTTATTGGTAGAGACGAGTGAAAGGCAGGCAGCACATACCTTAGAAATTTTTTCTAAGGCGGGGCTAATGGCGCGAATTGCAAGAGATGAAGAATTGGATGCGACGGTTGTTATTGGCACAACGTAGGGGAGAACCTGTTTAACCTATTACTTGAGGAGTAGGTAGACAGCGGAATTTCTCTTTTAAAAAAGTAATTTCATATAAATAGAATAGACTTAATCCAGCCGCCATCTTCTTGGTGGCTTATTGTTTTTTCAGCTGATTGGGTCCATAGCCGCCTAGACCTTAGCCCAATCTTTTTTCTATTTTTCCAAATTAATCAACATAATTCCAACCTCTTTCTAGTAAAAAGGTCTATCAAAATGTTTGAATTAGTAGATTTTTGTAAAAGGAATGAAGTTTACTAGACTAGTAAAATCGCTGATAATCTACTGGAAAAGGTTAACAATTTTTCTAAGGGGGAGTTAGATGAAGCGGAAAAAGACAATGTCAGCGTTGTTAGCAGCAGGTTTGATTTTAAGTGTGAATGGGGCTTATGCCAAAGAGCCGGATGCAGGTGAGCCAAATGCTAATGCGGCGTCCGCGTTTGACAACAAGATTATCAAAAAGATCAGTGCAGACAACATGTATAACCACATTGCCTATTTATCAGGGGTTCCTCGTCAGGCTGGAACGGATGGCGAGCTTAGAGGTGTTCAGTACATAGAGAGCCAGTTTAAACAATACGGCTATGAGACGGAGGTGCAGCCTTTCCCAATCTATACCGTTGTTCGCAATAACGTCAGCGGCTTATTGGAAATTGGCGGGGAGAATTTGAAGCCCTATGTTTTCTCTGGTTCCTACAGTGGAGAGGTGACCGCTGAATTGGTAGATGTGGGCAAGGCGCTGAAAGGCACGGTGCCTGACACCTTAAAAGGGAAAATTGCGTTGATTGAACGCGGGGATATCACCTTCGTTGAAAAAGTGCAAAATGTAGTGGATAAGGGTGCGGTTGGAGTCGTTATGTATAATAATGGCGGTACATCGAACGCGTTTGGACAAGTTAGTTTTGGACAAAATATTCCTGCTGTTGCGATTACGAGGGCCCAAGGTTTGGCGCTGGCGGAACAAGTGAAAAGTGGACCTGTAACGGCTCATATTAAGGTCACAGGGTCTGGCCTCGAGGAAAAAACCTCCTATAACGTGATCGCCAAAATGAAGCCGAAGAAAAACAAAGACACCGGACAAGTGGTCATGATTGGAGCACACCATGATTCCGTTCCGAACGGCCCAGGAGCCAACGATGATGCCTCCGGTGTTTCGGCGGTTCTTGAGCTTGCTAGAGTTATGGCCACTGCGCCGATTGACACTGAGCTTCGTTTCGTGACGTTTGGCTCTGAGGAACTGGGGCTATTGGGGTCTTATCATTATGCAGAGTCCTTAAGTGATGAGGATGCGGACCGCATCGTTGCCCACTTCCAAATGGATATGATCGGCAGTAAGGATGCCGGCGGGGACAATAAGGCGAACGGTTTAATTATGTACACCATTGATGGCCAGAAAAACTTGGTGACGGATCTTGCTTCCGCGGCGGGGGCGAGGACGGCATTGGGTGAGGTGGTGCCGTATGGCCAATTGGGACGAAGCGACCACCAGCCATTCCATGAATTAGGTATCCCGGCGGCATTATTCATTCACTCGCCGCTTGAGCCATGGTATCACTCACCGGCTGATACGATCGACAAAATTGATAAAAACAAACTGCAGGAAACGGCAGAAATTGTCGGTGCCTCCGTCTATCAAATTGCCCGTCCGGAAACCCCGGCATTACAGCATTCAAGGGTAGCACCGCAACCGGTAGATTATGATTTTGAAAATCGCCCACCGGGGGCTTAGTAGGGGTTTTCATCTAAGATGGTTTCGGCCGGAAGTTTAGAGGGGAAATCCTCAAGCATCTATAATTAAGTGGAAGAAGGCGTTGATCCTAGAAGGATTGACGCTTTTTTTTACGTAAAAAAGAACACTTTTTGTTGCAAGTGCAACAAAATTAAGTTAACTTAATTATATATTATTTTTTGTTGCATTTACAATAAAAACTGTGTTAAGGAGCAGATTATGAAGGAAATTCTTCGTGAAATTGGAATGATAGCCAGGGCGCTAGATTCTATAAGTAATATAGAATTTAAAGAATTTGACCTTACGAAAGGGCAGTATTTATACCTTGTGCGAATCTGTGAAAACCCTGGAATCATTCAAGAAAAGTTAGCTGAGATGATTAAAGTAGATCGAACAACCGCAGCTCGGGCTATAAAAAAGCTTGAAATGAATGGTTTTGTTGAAAAGAAAGAAGATCAACATAACAAGAAAATTAAAAAACTCTTTCCAACAGAGAAAGGGAATAATGTTTATCCTTTTATAAAAAGAGAAAATGATTATTCGAACAGTGTCGCATTAGCTGGGCTATCCGATTCAGAAGTAGAAACCATCTTTACTCTTCTTCAAAGAGTTAGAAAAAATGTTGAAATAGACTGGGAATATGTAAAAAAAGGCAACAGGAGAAATTATTGAAGGAGCGACAGATAAAATGAATACAACTATAAAAAAGTGCACGCTTGACGATTTACACATGCTGCAAGAAATTAGTTATGAAACGTTTAATCAGACCTTTAAACATCAGAATTCACCCGAAAATATGGATGCCTATTTGGAAAGGGCATTTAACTTACCACAATTAGAAAAAGAATTGTCCGACGTTTCCTCTGCATTCTTTTTTGTTTATTTTCATAATGAAGTCGCTGGATATTTAAAGGTGAATACCAATGATGCGCAGTCTGAGGAAATGGGTGACGATACGCTTGAAATAGAGCGGATTTATATCAGGAGCAAATTTCAAAAACACGGGCTTGGCAAATATCTGTTCAATCAAGCTATGGATATTGCAGTGAAGGAGAATAAAAGGAAAATCTGGCTGGGCGTATGGGAAAAGAATGAGAATGCGATTGCTTTTTATAAGAAAATGGGGTTTGTTCAAACAGGAGCCCACTCCTTTTATATGGGTGATGAAGAACAAACGGACTTTATAATGACCAAAATACTTCAATAATTAACTTTTTAAAAAATAAGACCCTTGGATTAGGAATTCAAGGGTCTTTCATTTTACAAAGTTTGTAACTATTAAATCCTTAGTAAAAAAATTTAAGAAGTTCCTTAAAAAAGGAACTTTTTGGAATGTGAGTCGTATATTCATGTAACTCTATAGGTGCTAATGGAGCTACTCTCTTAAAGAACTGCACCAGTAGGTAAAGAAAATTAACCGGGAGAAGTTTGGGGGATATAAAATGAGTGAAAATGTGTTAATGGAAAGTAAAGTAACCAACGGTAAAGCAATTGCTTCTTTCATTCTGGGGATCCTATCAATATTAATGATCATGTTTCCAGGGATCATTCTTGGCATAATAGGTCTTATTCTTGGTATTATCGGCTTAAAAGAAATCAATCGTAGTACACAACAAGGCAGAAAAATGGCAGTGGCGGGCATTATTTGTAGCGTAATCGGTGTCTTGTTATCGATAATCATTCCGGTTATTGGATATCTTGTTTTTTTGAATCCAAGCTCTTTTAACTCATAATAAAAAATTAGGGACAGTCCCCCGTCGCTTTAACGCGACGGGGGACTGTCCCTAAAAAATGTCTATGAAAGTGATAGTGCTTTTGAGAGATTTGATTTGATTGAGACTTTGTTGAAGTTAAGTCCCAGTTGTACGGCTGTTTGAGCGATTTCAGGGCGCAGTCCTGAAAGGGTAGTCTCGACACCGATTAAGTTCAGGGCATCGATTAATAAAAAGATTTGATGAGCGACCATCGTATCGATCATGATAACGCCAGATAAATCAATAAACAGCTGGTTTACATTTTTACTTGCGCATTGTTCAAGGGTATTCTCTAGGATTAGTTTCGCTCTAGCGGTATCAATGTCACCTACTAATGGAAGTAGGGCAGAGTCTTTTGATAAGGTGATCACGGGTGAACTTAATTCATTGATCATTTCTTGTTGTGCAATAAGCTGAGAAGTAGAAGCGTTGTGCGTTTCTTCTGCAAAACGAAGAATGACTGTATCAAAGGTCTTGACGATTAATCTGTTCCACGTTTTCACTTCTTTTGGCGTTACTTCATCTTTATGCAACTCAACAAATTCATCTAAGAAATCTAAATACTGTTCACGTGTTCTCATAAATTCCCTGATGACGAAATGGATCGGCGTTCTTTGATGTTCTGTATCTCGTGCAATTTCCTCTATCCAAGATTGAAATTTTGTGAAAAACTCACATTCCTCTAGGATAAAGATTTCGCATAGATGTAAATGGAATTCATAGTTTTGTCTTTTTACATTCTCAATCACTTTCGGATCATTTGAAGAATAAACACCCTTTGGATCACTTTTATCTAGAGAGTTATACCAATCTTCCGTTAATTGGCGTGCCTTGCTTAATAGAAAAGAGTGTAACGTCTCGCTTCTGTGCATTCTAAACACCTCAGTAATTCTAAATTCAGATTATCTACCATAAAAAGTACTACTTCTATTTAACATTTTTTCACGTAAACTAGCAACTTTGTGAGTTTTTTTGGGGGTGGGGACAGTCCCCCGCTGCTTTAAAGCGCCGGGGGACTGTCCCTCATTTTGTGGTATTAGCGCTTTTTCTCTTTGTTTACCCTGGTTTGGCCAGAAACTAACCAAACGTTTGCTTAGTATCGGATAAAGGGGAAAAACAGAGAGAAATGTCATTTCCCAAGAAATTTCACTTTTTTTGGAGAATAGTAGGGGTACAGCAGCTAACCCATACGACAAATTTTATAACACTTTTTCGGTAGGAATGCGGTTAAATAGCCATTTCTATACTTTTTAATTAAACGTTTGAATAGTATAGCATATAGGGATTGATGGGGGATTTTGTTTTTGCTTACAAGAATTGGTGTTTCTGCATTATAAAAGATAGTTGTTTTAAATGGGCATACTCATTGTAATGGTTTTATCTTTGAATCCCAATTTTTCATATAGTTTAATAGCTTGATTTCCAGCATATACGCTTAAACGAACCTCTGAAAATCCATCTTGTTTAAGATGTTCGACACCAGTCTCTATCAATCGTTTTGAAATTCCATTCCCTCTAAATTCTTCTAACACAAACAATTCATAAATAAATCCATATTTCTTTTCAGTAAAATGGTCTTTACTTGTTCCTATAAGAATCCAGCCCATTAGATTATCGCCTTCAGTTGCTATTAAATAATAGCTTCCTTTCTGCAATAAGGGCTCAATAAGTTGTTTGACTTTTTCATCTGAGGGTTTTACCTCGCCTAATGTACCATCGAATACTGCTTGTGGTGAAAGTGATAAAACCTTTTTATATTCCGATTCGTTTGGTTTTCTTATTTCCATCCAATGAGTTCTCCTCTACCAATATTTTGTTCTAATTGTAATTATAGCAAGAACTTGATTGGATTCAGATATCAACCATATTCTTTACCAGCCTTAAATAAAAGAAAACCCGAAAAACCGAAACGATTTTTTCGATTTTAATTACTCCTCAGGTATGTAAGAATATGGTTAAACAATGTTTCATAGAATGTGAGGGAAAGAAAATGGGAATGGATCTTCGAGTAGGAGTTATTGGTGTTGGTGGAGTAGGGGAATTGCTGTTAAAGGAATTTTTAAACCATCCGGGAAGCAATGTGGTCGGTATTTATGATACAAATCCGTCCAGAATGAATGATATTAGTGAGAAATATAACGTGCCTATTTTTAATCATTATATCGATCTGATTGAAGATGAGAGAATTAACTTTGTCTATATTGCCGTACCGCCGAAGTACCACCACACCATTGCCATAGAGGCCATGAAAAGAAATAAACATGTTATTTGTGAAAAACCGTTAGCTAATTCCATCGAGGAAGCGGAGGACCTTTTTTCAATAGCAAATGAGAGAAATATTATTCATGTGATGAATTTCCCAACCATCTACAGACAATGCTTCTCAAGCTTACAAGAGTATCTCTCCAAGGGGTATATTGGCGAGCTGCAACGGGTGGAAATTCAGTGTTATTTTCCAGAGTGGCCAAGGCAGTGGCAACAGAATAGCTGGATTCGTTCAAGAGAGCAAGGTGGGTTTATACGGGAAGTCTTCCCTCATTATATCCAAATGGTTCAAATGTTGTTTGGTGAGATAGACATTCAATACTCATCGGTAAAATTCCCGGAGGACCCGGAACAGTGCGAGACCAGCTTCGTCGCGCATGGAGAGGTAAAAGGTCATACCCCTGTCCTTTTGAATGGAATAGCCGGAATTGGTCAGATGGAAGATATTAAATTTTCCATTATCGGGAGTGAGGGTGTAATTGCCCTTGAGAACTGGCGTGCATTATCTGTTAAAACTAGAAACAGAGCCTCTGAAACGATTGCGTTATCGGAAAGGAATCATCTACAAACTTTTATTGATGAGATCATCAGAAAACTCAATAATGAAGACTCCTCTGTTATTACCTTTCGTGAGGGGTTGGAGGTACAAAAGGTTCTTGAAAATTTGTTAGGAAAATAGAAAATAGGGCCCAAAATCTAAAATCAACCAGTTTCATAGGAGAGGAAATCGATGAAAGAATGGTTCACGCTCGATATTCAAACACTTATTTGGTTGTTTCCAGTCATGTTTATTCTGCATGATTTTGAGGAAATTATTATGGCTGAGCGCTGGGTCCAACAGCATTCTCAGCGGATAAAAGAGAAGTTTCCACCGAAGCTCGCGAATAGAATTCTGAACCAGTTTTCTATGTCCACCGCCCAGTTTGCGGTAGCCGTATTGGTTGTCTTTCTTTTTGTGGCTAGTTCAACCCTCCTGGCGAGCCAATACGTGAGAACAGGGACCTTTGGAAATATTCATATTTTCCTTGTCATAATGTTGGTATTTTTTCTACATGCGTTTACACATATTGCTCAATCCATCTTTTTTCGATCAGTAACGCCTGGGGTCATCACATCAGTCATAGTCGTTCTACCATACAGCACCGTGATGATCGGAGCCTTACTACGGCAAGGATGGATTACCTGGCACACCATTTTTCTAAGTTTGCCTTTTGTCCTTGTAGCTGTTCCTGTTGTCTTACTGGCCCATTGGATTGGCAAAAAATTTATTTAAATCAAATGGGGACAGTCCCCCGCCGCTTTACAGCGCTGTGGGACTGTCCCCAATCTGTTTGGTATATTTAAGCAAAAAGCTAGAGAAACTATAGTGATTCTTCAGTGACGGTTAATTGGTTGGAGGGAAACCTTTGGGGATTTTAAGCAATTTACTTCTGGGATTTGTAGTTATAGTCGTTGTCATTTTGATTATCTTATTTGTAATGACGTTGGAAGATCCCGAATGGTGGACAATGCTTAAAGGTATGTCCCTAAAAAAGAAAATCCTGACCGTATTTATATTTATGATCATTTGGATTGTGATACAATTCATATTCGGTAAAATATGGTGAATGAAAGGGACAGTCCCCCGATGCTTTAAAGCATCGGGGGACTGTCTCTCTTTTTGATGACCAGTTGAAATTAATCGAGTAACTTTCTATTAATGAATACATACACGATGGTTAATAAAACGAACATCGCTATAATAAGAATCTTTATTTCATGCGGATAATCAATGATACTATTTATTATTGCTAATAATCCTAAGGGCAGAAAGAAAACTCCACCTGTCACTGTACCTAATAAAGACTTATTTTTAATCATCTTTTCATTAAATCCAGCTAACAACCAGGTTTGTTTTTTCACAGCTACCAGGTATGACACCAGTAAAAGGGCAATGCCGATAAGCAATAGTCCATAATCCATAAACACTGCACACCTCCCCAAAGGCAACTTTATTTCTTAATACTTTATACGAATCAAAAAGGAAAAGGTTTCCTCTTTTCAGGGACAGTCCCCCGGCGCTTTAAAGCGCTGGGGGACTGTCCCCGCTAGAATGGTTAGCTGTACCTGCCGATGAAACTTAAATTTCTTTCCCGTTTTCTATATAGATTGTGTTTTGTAATCCAGTTTGGTTTACCAGATAGTCAAATACATTTTTTGCTGCACTTCTGATTATTCCGCTCAGACTTAAGTTGTCAAACACGCGTGCATAGCAGCGGATGATCAACGTATCATTTTCTCTTAACAAATGATAATAGACGGTTTCTTTGTGTAATTTAGAAAAACAGTGGATAAATAGATACTCATCTGTTGGTTCTATTCCTTTTATCGAAAGTTCCTTTTGAACGATTCGTTTGATTTCCTCCATTTGTTTCTCTGATAAATCTATTCTCATATCAGTTTCACCATCTTATTTTGATCTGTATTCCATCCATGTTCATTATACGAAAGTGCAAGTTCGCCTGTCACATAGCGTAAATACAAAAAAGCAAGTAACAATATTCTTCAATTCCTTTGGGTGCGGAAAAAATGTCATGGAAAAAGAGGATATCCGACAGGTTTGCTGACAATAAGGGGACATCCTCTAAAAGGAGGTGAAACCAAATTCACCTCGCTATCCTTACCAAGGGGCTCAGATAACTAAACATAGCATTTTATTAATATATTAGCCTCTACATTCTGTGTTCAATATTTCAACTTCAGCTGTAACCACGCCATTGGCATTAAAAGTCGTATGGAGAACTGCGTGAATAGTGAAATTGGGGGCAGGTCCTTTTGAAATAATATTATTTGTGAAGTTGGATGAAATTTCGCTTTGAGTAATTTTTCCTGGCTTTTCACCTTTGAAGTTTGCATTGCTTGTGTTAATACGCACATCATTATACACATATTCGTTTCCAAGATTTCCTGTACCCTGTCCATGTAAATAAAAATGAATATTTTGATGAATATTATCACCGGAAGG
This sequence comes from Bacillus sp. (in: firmicutes), assembly GCA_039832695.1. Lineage (GTDB taxonomy): Bacteria > Bacillota > Bacilli > Bacillales > Cytobacillaceae > Neobacillus. The sequence continues at coordinate 24,817 of JBDOMM010000048.1, read as the reverse complement.
AGAAGTACCTGACTTAATAAAAAAACTAAGAGTACCATTAAAAGTGATAAATTCTCCATTACATGGGTTAGTTGCATTAAAAATTAAGGGTATTCTTTCCACTGTGAATCACCTCCTACTAAAAATTTGAGTGCAATACAAAAACAATATATTTATAGAGAACAAATCTTGTAACGGTACTTGTCCAATCTTTTAAAATTAATAGGGAAAAATTGAAAAGGTTTTTCAATAGAATTCGTAGAATTTTTAATAGATAAATAAGGGGGGATGAGAAAATTGGATGAACAGGACTGGATCATCTTAAAGGTACTCTTCGAAAAAAAGAATATTACCAAAACAGCGGAAAGTCTGTATATCTCCCAACCATCCTTAACGAAAAAAATTCAACAAATTGAAAAGGAATATCAAGTAGAAATTGTCAAACGGGGAACGAAAGGGGTCCATTTTACACCCGAAGGAGAATATTTAGCTCAATGTGCGGATGAAATGCTGAATCGCCTTCAACAGATTAAAGATACCGTTTCTAATATGAGTGAAGAGGTTAGCGGCACCTTACGATTAGGGGTCTCTAATTACATAACCAGGCACAAGCTGCCACCTCTTTTAAAGCTTTTTCGTGAACAGTTCCCGAAAGTGAATTATAAAGTGACAACGGGATGGAGCAGGGATGCGTTTCAACTTGTCTATAATGGCGATGTTCATATCGGGATGGTCCGCGGCGACTATCAATGGTCCGATTCGAAGATCCTCCTCTTTGAAGAGAACCTCTGTGTCGCATCATTAGAAAAAATGGAGCTTCGTGACTTGCCTTCACTACCAAGAATTAACTATGAAACAGATGCTTTATTAAAAACCATGATTGATCATTGGTGGAGTGGAGAATTTGCAAAGCCGCCTTTTATAGGGATGGAAGTAGATAAAGCCGATACATGTACAGAGATGGTATTGAACGGCTTGGGATACGGAATCCTTCCTAGTGTTCTCTTACAAGAGCATCCACAACTTCATCGTATCATTCTAAAAGATAAGAATGGGGATCCTATTGTAAGGAGAACATGGATGTTTTATCATGAAAAATTGCTTGAGATCAAATTGATTAGGGAGTTTGTAGAGTTTGTGAAAAAGTTAGATTTTACCTCTACTATTTAAGTAGCCTGGGCAGATGCTCAGGCATTTTTATTTGGTGCAATCTGGTCATTCCTTTTTTGAATGGTGGTCGATAATTTATTTGTATTTCCACTGTTTGGATATTCTTTTTAAAATGAACTTATTGAGGGGGGATCGAAATTGGAGGCCAATTCAAGGGAGCTTATTGCATTTGTGATGGAGAACGAAGGGAAAGATTTCGATGCAATCATCAAGGATGAGATGGAAGGGACCGTGGGATTTCGTTTCATGAGTTACATAAAAAGAGCAAAAATCCATATTCAAGCAGGGAGAATAACCGTTAGTGAACCGAAAACAGGAAAATATTTCTGCTTACCGATTAGCGGTATCCAACAGATCGATAACGAAACCTGTGGCCCATATGATAGCGCCTTAACGATAAAATACAAAAGTGACTACTGCATTTTTATACAGATATTCGAACCTAGACTATCCAATAAATAGGGGGAACTTTGTATGAGCGTTTTAATTCAAATTACTTTGAACGTTATTTTACCTATATTTGCTCTTATTGGAGTGGGAGCCTTTCTTCATAGAAAATTTCATTTTGATATGAAAACCTTATCTAAATTAAATACCTTTTTACTCATGCCTGCAGTGTGTTTTACCAATGTCTATCAGAGTCAAATCAAAGGAGATACACTCCTGCAAATTCTTAGTTTCCTGGTTATACAAAGCCTTTGTTTAATGATTGTAAGTGCCGGATTATCGAGAATCGCCAAGTTTGAGAGCAGCCTTTCCGCTACCTTTAAAAACAGTGTGGTCTTATATAATTCGGGGAATTTTGGATTACCTGTCAGTCAATTTGTTTTCCAACACAATCCTCTTGGACTCTCTATACAAATTGTCGTCTTAATTTTTCAAAATCTCATCACGTATACTTATGGATTATTTAATTCTGTTTCAGTTGATAAAGCAAAATTACAAGCGCTAAGAGAGTTTTTTAAAAATCCTGTTATCTATGCTTTTTTGTTAGGGGTGCTTTTCCATGTCATTTCTGTAAGAATTCCAGACTACATCTGGACCCCTATTAAAAATACTTCCAATGCATTTTTAGCTGTCGCACTCGTTACATTAGGTGCCCAATGTGCATTCTTAAAAATAAGTAGGTTTTCGCGGCCTCTCGTTCTAAGCCTGATTGGACGGCTTATTCTTTCACCCTGTATTGCAATCCTCATTATATTCGCATTAAAGCTCGACGGGACGATTGCCCAGTCATTGTTCATTGCGAGCTCCTTTCCCACCTCAAGAAACAGTTCCCTGTTTGCATTGGAATATGGAAACCACCCAGAATATGCAGCTCAAGCCGTTTTAGTATCAACAGTATTCAGCATCATGACCGTAACAACAGTAATATTCTCCGCTCAGTTGATGTTTGCTTAATTAATTTAGGGACAGTCCCCCGGCGCTTTAAAGCGCTGGGGGACTGTCCCCATTTTTACATAATTTATACTTCTGCTTAATAGTGGCTCAATGATTCTAAAGTAATATTTTAGTAAAGTAGTAATCTTAAATGGTGAAGATTATAGATTCAAAAATTGAATTGTTTTATAATGTAAATATTCAATAAGTGAAATGAAACTAAATTGAAATAGGGGGAGATTGAGACGTGAAAGACGATATACAAAATGGAGCAGTAGAGATGTTCGCACATAAGGAAATGAATCGGCGTTCCTTTTTGCAAAAAACGACGATGGTGGTCGGTGCAGCAGTTGGGGCCTCTCTCGTGAATGCCTTAACGGGGTTACCGGTTAGCGCGGCATCGAGTTCATCTGTAATTAGGTCAAATGGAAGCAAGCCAGATCTTGTTTTTCCGGTAATTAGTGATATACATATTAAGTCCAGTGATAATCAAACATTGGACAAATTCGTTACTACTTTAGAGCAATTAAATGGGATTGTTCCTAAACAGGATGCATTTGTAGTGGTCGGAGATTTAACGGATAACGGAAATCTAGAAGAATATGATAAATTTTTTGCAGCGTATAATCGGAGGAAACAAGCCCAAGCTGTTTCTATTTTTTCAATCGGCAATCATGATTACTGGAATGGATTATCTGCTACTGCTGCCCAGAGGCGCTTCCTTGAGAAGTCGGGAATGGAAGCTATCTATTTTCATAGAGTCATTAAAGGATATCATTTTATCATCCTCGGACCTGAAGATGGCGTAACAGAAGGGACCTATTCGGAGCAGCAAATTGCCTGGTTGGCCGAACAACTCAAAGAGGCAGTGGCTGATGACCCTGATAAACCGATTTTTGTTTTTCATCATCAGCCTATTAAGGGGACCATTTATGGCAGTGAATGGGGCTTCTCGAAAAATAGAGATCTATTTTACAATACTTTAAAGCCATATCCGCAGGTGATTTCATTTTCTGGCCATACCCATTACCCATTAGACGATCCAAGAATCATCCATCAACAGGATTTCACCTCCATCGGAACCTCTACTGGTGCCTATTTATGGCTCGAAGCAGGAAGAATTCAAGGGGAAGTTCCAGAGGGAGCAGATGTCTTAAATCAAGCTTTAATTGTAGAAGTGCACCAAAACAAAGTCTTATTGAAGCGCCGGGATATACATAACAATGACTGGACCGGAGAGCCGTTTGAAATCAGCTACCCGGCAAAGCCAAATAAATTTACATATACCGCAGATCGAGATAAAAAGGCTCCTTACTTTACAAAAGATGCGATGATTTCCATTGTTCATGAGGAAACGGCAGGTGCGAGTCTTACCATCATGTTAACTCAGGCAAAAGATGATTTGCTTGTCCATGATTATAAAATAACAGCTGTCAATTCAACGACTGGTGTAAAGGATAAGGAAGCACTGGCGTTTTCTGAGTTTTATAAAGACCCGGTTCCCAATCCGCTTACGCTTCCTATCCATGGGTTACAGTCCAATACATTGTACGAAATCAGTGTGACAGCAATTGACGCATTTGGAAACGAAAGCCCTCATGCATTAAAGGTATTGGGGAAAACGTCGGAAGGACCCACACTGACTCTCTCGAAAAACACTGTTAATGGCACCGAGGAAAAAATAGATGTCATGGTCGAACATGTTCGCGTGCCTAATGGGGACTGGATTGGGCTTTATGAAGTAAATGAAAACCCTGGCAGTGTAGGCTCCATCTGGTGGATGAACGCAAATGTGACAGATGGCAAATTTACCTTTACCTATGATCCAAAGTCGAATCTATTTCCAGCGAGATACAAACAAGGCGGAACATACAAATTCGTCTACTTCTATGGCAGTGGTTACGACGCAGTGGTTACCGCTTCATTTACAGTCTTATAGAAAAAACGAAAAAAAGGGGACAGTCCCCCGGCGCTTTAAAGCGCTGGGGGACTGTCCCCTTTTTCTGAACTCTATATCACTGATTCGTATGATTTCAGAAGGTAGCGTTCGATAAACTCAGCTAATCCATCATTTTCGTGATGTCCTGTAACAAAGTCAGCTACTGCTTTCACTTCTTCGCTCGCGTTCCCCATGGCTACACCAGTACCGGCATGACGGAGCATTTCGATATCATTTGGTCCGTCTCCGATGGTTACGACTTCGTTTGGACTGATTCGATAGGAACGAAGTAAGCTTTTTATAGCAGACCACTTGGAAACATTTGGAGAAACCAACTCGAATCCGTCATTCCAATTGATGACTTCTGCTTCCTTTTTAAACAAAGCGGATAATTCAGGACTTGGAGCACCTGTTCGAACACTATATTTAAGGACATCTGGATAATTTGCCTGCCTTAAATCGCCAATATACTGTGGCGGAATCCGCCCGACATTTGTCCAATAATTGATTTCTTCATTTGTTTCCTTACAATAAAGCCCATTTGTTGTATGAATAATTACATTACAAGAATTTTCAGCGGTCAGTTGGTGGAACCGTTCTTCGTTCAGTCGAACAGTTTTCATTTGCAGTACCTTTCCAGTCTCAGCTTCATGAATGGCAGCACCATTTAAACAGATCATGGGGGTCTGTAATCCAATTTCTTTATGATAGGGAGCGGTTACTTCAAAATGTCGACCAGTAGCCAGAAATACGTTGACTCCCTGATGAATGAGCCTATAAATGGCTTCCATATTTCGGGTGGAAATAGTGTTTGAGGCTGTTAGTAGTGTACCATCCATATCAATAAATATCGCACGCACATTCATTTATACTGCCTCCTCATTCGTTGATAAGCCCATCATATCATCTGAATATTAAAGCCTAGTAAATTCAGTGTATAGATTAAATGAAGTTTATTGGGCAGGAGAAGGTCGTTTACCAATGACTGTTTTATGGGTTCATGTTAATTTGTGAATAAGTTCTACCTTTTCTTATCAACTTAAGGAATAGATAAAGTAAAGAAGGTGTAGTATGGCGCGAAATGGTTATCGGGTTTTCACTCTCATTATATTAAGCATGGCATTATTACTGTCATCCTGTAGTCAGCCCCAAAAGCCCCAAAGAAAAAAGGAATCTCATAAGGAAAAGACCCCTCGTGAAGTGTTAGGTTTTTATACGGAACAGGAAGGAGCGTTTCCAGGGTCACAACCTACAGTTGATTCGCAATTCGCCAGTTTGAGTAGCATTGCCCCTTTTTGGTACAAGCTTGATGATAAGAAACCAGGCAGCCTTATCGGTTCCGTTACAGCCGAACATAAGAAGCAAGTCATTCAGAGTGCGCATGAAAAACAATTGAAGGTATATATGGTCGTACATAATCTCTTTTACGAAACGGTGGAGAAGGGTAAGCAGGTAGCGAGTACGGTACTCGATCACGATACAAACCGTCATGCTTTCATTCAGAACGTACAAAATGAAATGAAGCAGTTCAAATATGACGGGATTAATATTGATATGGAAAACTTACATTTGACGGACCGGGATTCCTTTAGTCTTATGGTAAAAGAATTGTCTGAGGCACTGCATCGTGATGAAAAAGTAGTGACGGTATCAGTCCCGGCAAACACAGGTGATTCCCGGGCAAATCCCTGGTCCCCGTGGTTTGACTACGAAAAGCTGGGTCAAAATTCTGATGGGCTCATGATCATGACATACGATGAACACAATCCAAGAACAAAGCCAGGGGCATCCGCATCCGTCGATTGGACAGAAGCAACGATTCGATATGCGTTAAAACAAGGAGTAAAGCCATCAAAAATTTTACTCGGCATTGCTGGCTACGGGTGGGACTGGGATACAACCACGGGCAAAGCCCTCTATAGCTCCTATGCTATGCTAATGGATCAGAAAACGAAATATAAAGCGAAAGTGATCTGGGACTCCCGTTCGCAAACCCCTCATTTCAGTTATGTTGATGAAAAAAACCATAGCCACGATGCTTGGTTTGAGAATAGCTATAGTCTGCGATTTAAGTTAGACCTAGTAGAAAAATATAACTTACAGGGAATCGGGCTTTGGCGTCTCGGTTTAGAAGACTCAAACTACTGGACAACCATACCTGAGAAAATAAAAGTGAAAAAGTGATGGAGATGCCCTCAAGATCTTGAACTTGAGGGTGAATAATGGTGGTGGAAGGACCTACCGATTTAATCACTCTCCCTGGCATTGGAAACAAAGTACATAAAGAAGCCTGCCCATAAAGGTATGGTTGGTGCAATTCCTCGAATAAATCCAATGATGAAGTTTTGCATAAAATCCACCTTCCTATATTTAACATGCAACGGATATCCCTTTACATTCTTTATACCCTTTTTGCATGGAAGGCTAACGGAAAAGGAGCAAGAGTTAAAGATACGCTAAGTCGAGTCACTTTAGTAGCTTAATTATATAAGGTATAAATACATTGATAAAAACAAAACCTGTTATGGCTGCCCATAGTGAGAAACTAATTCCAAGCCCAATTATTTTCAGTACTTTCATATAATGATCACCCTGTAATGTCTATGTGTTGAACCGTGGGGACGGTTCTGATGGTTTTTCTTTTTCAAAATCTCTAAAAAAACCGGGAGAACCGTCCCTGTGGTTTCTTATTACTATGTGTTAAAACGATTTTTGTATGTGTATTGTTTATCGTTCAAGAAATATACTAGGGAAAATTTAAAAAAGTCGAGGTGGGGCGGTTATGAGGTTTGATACCGATACTATTATTGATTTTAATAATGGATACGTACTTGATGCCGCAGTGTTATCTTGTTTTATAGATGAGGAGGACATCATTTTATTTCCTTATTTGATGAGAAATCCCCACAATACATTCGTTGAAGATAGAAAAGTATTTACAAACCATTTTTCTATATATCAATTTCCTAATAGTAATGGAGATCTCAGTATTTGGTATAAGGCAAAAGGTTACTACGACTTAGTCCAAGTTTTAAGAAGAGAAGGGATAACATACACTTGTATGGTTATTCCTAAAGGAGCAACAAATGTAGAGGAGTATAAATACTTGCTACATGTATATGAGCATGGAATGTTCGACGGTGAAGAATTAAGAGCTCTTTATATCATTGATGAAAAAGTGAAAGGATCATATGAAAATAAGGTGCTTCCCAAAGTTAAATCACTTCGGATTGATGAATTATTCCTTCCAGAAGAAGAGGATGAATGGTAATCTCTTTAAAATCTCAGTGGATCCTTCAACCTTTGCTCAAGAACTTGCCTAATATTGTCTGCCATACAATTAAAATATTGTATGGTCTTTTTATGCGTGTTATGATGATTCAAATCTATTTGATGGTTTTAAAAGGGAGAGAATTAGGTTACTAGAAAGGTAGGATCGTTTATGGCATTAGACGCCCAAGCAGCTTCATTACAGAGTTACAGTTCTTCAGAAAAACTAAAAACGTTATACAAGCGTACATTATTCGTTGTAAGTATTTCACAAATTTTTGGCGGTGCAGGGTTAGCAGCAGGAGTTACCGTGGGGGCACTTCTTGCACAGCAAATGCTCGGTACTGATGCGTATGCCGGACTTCCTTCCGCTCTCCTTACTTTTGGGTCAGCAGGAGCAGCCTTATTCGTTGGGAGACTTTCGCAGGCGTTTGGACGTCGTACCGGTCTGACTGCGGGTTTTATGATCGGTGGACTTGGAGCATTGGGAGTCATAATGGCAGCAATCATAAATAGTGTTCTTCTTTTATTTACTTCCCTACTGGTTTATGGCGCAGGGTCAGCAACTAATTTACAAGCTCGGTATGCAGGTACGGACTTAGCGAATAGTAAACAGCGAGCGACTGCTATTAGTATGACGATGGTTTTTACAACATTTGGTGCAGTTGCAGGTCCAAATTTAGTGAATGTGATGGGGAATTTCGCCATTTCTATTGGTATTCCATCACTTGCTGGTCCTTTCATTTTAGCAGCAGTAGCCTATATCTTAGCTGGTGTGGTCCTTTTCATCATGCTTCGTCCAGATCCATTAGTTATAGCAAGAACGATAGAAGCGGCCAACCAAGAACCTAGTGAAAAAGGACAGGTGGCAACAACTGAACAAATAGAAAACAAAAGAGGCATAGTTGTTGGTGCAACGGTGATGATTCTTACTCAAATTGTCATGGTAGCTATTATGACCATGACACCGGTTCATATGAGGCATCATGGACATAGCTTGGCTGCAGTAGGTCTTGTTATTGGTTTTCATATTGGGGCCATGTATCTTCCGTCATTAGTTACAGGGGTCCTTGTTGATAAATTGGGGCGTACTGCGATGGCGATTGCTTCTGGTACTACGTTGCTGCTCGCGGGTTTAATCGCAGCGTTTGCTCCGGGAGATTCGATGGTTCTCCTAGTTATTGCTCTTTCTTTACTTGGATTAGGATGGAATTTTGGTTTGATCAGTGGAACTGCCCTTATTGTTGATTCAACAGAAACTTCCACACGGGCTAAAACTCAAGGTACAGTGGATGTTTTGATTGCGTTGTCAGGAGCTGCCGGCGGAGCATTGTCCGGAATGATTGTGGCAGGTTCAAGCTATCTAACATTATCATTGTCTGGTGGGATTTTATCTTTATTACTAATTCCAGTAGTGATATGGTCCCGTGGAGGCAAAAAATAGGGAAGGACCGTGGGGACGGTTCTGGTGGTTTTTTCTTTTTCCAAACCTCAAAAAAACCGAGAGAACCGTCTCTGTGGTCGCTGGCATAATTTAGTCTAATAATGTATCGTTGAAAATACAAATTCAACTGAAGGAGAGATTCAAATTGGAGAACAACAGCGCAAGTAATAATCAGGGGAAATTACACTTCATGTTAAAGTCTACTCCCCCAAGAGTATCCTTTCATCAGGACATGACCGATGAAGAAAGGAATATCATGCTAGAACACATCAACTATTGGACGGACAAGCAGAATCAGGGTATTGCCTTGGTTTTCGGACCCGTCCTAAATCCTTCAGCCCCACACGGATTGGCAATTATAGAAGCCGAGAATGTGGAACAAGTCCCAAAACTTATCGCAGAAGATCCCGCTGTTATTGCAGGAATAATGACAACGGAATTTTATCCGATGAAAGCAGTTATAAAGAAATAATATAATCACTTAGAAGAGAAAAAGCACAATTCCAGTACAGAGAAATTGTGCTTTATAACCTAATAGAAACCTCTGTTCCGTCTTTAAGGTTTGTTTCAACCAGCAGTAGTCCTCTTTGCATTGAAAGTTCCTTTAGCAAAGGCTTCAAATCATCCCTGTTTATAGTAGGTATTTGGAACTTTTTCTTTGCCTTTTTTTCAATTGCACGATTTACATGAACCAAGATTCGCTTTGAAGTGAGGATCCCAAGGGATAAATGTAAAAACGCATAAGGGACTGGAATAATAAATGGTCTGGATTTTACTTTAATTTTTATCTTTATCATATTACTCAATGATAACCAGTACTTTGTCACCTTTTGCTGAGGTAACATCTACAATTTGTCCGTCCAATTCATTTTCAATCGCTTCAATTAAAAGTTCAACGTCGATATCCTTTACATACTTTTCGGATTCGGGAATCATTTTAGCAATATTTGTTCCTACCTTTAAAACAGCTTTTATGAGTTTAATTGGCAGATTCACATTTACATTGTCCCCATCTACAGAAGTAACTCGGATTTTTAGCATTTTATTTAAGTAGGAGGTTGAGTTCCGTTTAGTCAGTTCGACCTGGTTACCCTTTCCTTGAAGTACATCGATTAACTCAGCAGCTTTCTCTTTGTCCAACTTTCCTTCTTCCACCATGGTTAATACTCTTGAAATTTCATCACTCATTTAGGATTCCTCCCCATTTAATATTCCAATTGCTTCTTCGGCTGTTATTTCACCTTTTTCCAGCATTAAAATTACTTTCTTTCGATCCACTTTTTCCACTTTCTTAGTGGTGGAATATCCAAGGGAAGAGATAATGTCATCTAATTTCCCACGCACGGTGGGATAGGATACTCCAAGTTCTTTTTCCACTTCTTTAATATTTCCACGACACTTTAGAAAAGTTTCTATAAAACTAAGCTGTTCCTTGCTAAGCGTAGCAAAATGAGAGAGTTCAAATTCATTTTCAATTGTGGTATGACAATGAGTACACTGCAGCTTTGTAATCTTTAATTGCTTACTACAAACAGGGCACTCTGAAATAAGAGGATAAGCCATAATTCCCTCCTTCATTATTTATATTTCAATCATACATTAAATCCTTGGAAAAATAAATGTAAAAATTAAATAATATAAACTTTTTGTAAGAATAAATAAATATATTTAATTAATTAGTTAAAAAAATTAATTATAGAGGTACGGTGAATACCTTATTGGAAACGATAATGAAGTGCAAGGTCTTTTTTTATAACAAATAATCTAAATTAAAAATTTCAGGGAATTAGCTTTAGAAGAAAATAAATGTAGGATTTTTTTCATACTATATTTTGGGGGTGGAAAAATGCCAAGAGCAAGTTACCGAAGTTCAGACGTTGACTTAATGGCCAGGATGATGAGAGCAGAAGCCGAGGGTGAAGGAAAACAGGGAATGTTGTATGTTGGAAATGTTATTGTGAATCGACTTGTAGCCAATTGTTTAGACTTTAAAGGCTTAAGATCAGTTAACCAAGTGATTTATCAAGTACAAGGTGGAAATTTTTCCTTTGAAGCCGTTCAAAAGGGGAATGTGTTTTATCAAAGAGCAAGAACTGCCGAACGAAGATTAGCCAAACAGAATTTAGATTATTGGAGACAACATCCAGCGAGATTTGCACTTTGGTACTTTAATCCACATGCTCCATGCCCTCCAACATGGTACGGTCAACCTCATACAGGTCAATTTAAAGAACATTGTTTTTATGAACCAAAACCAGGAACATGTGATACTGTTTATAAAGGTTAAGCTTGCTCTCTTGAGTAAGCTTTTTTTATATTTAAAGAAAATACATATATTAAAATGTGGTAAACAGGTGGTTGTTATGAAAAAGAAAATAAGTCAACCAATGTTGGCATTTCTTATTGGACAAACGGATCAACAGGTTTAAAAGCAGGAATTTGTTTATATTTCTTGAATATCTAATTTAATTGAAAGAATAATGTAATTAGAGAAGTGAGGGAGTTGGTTATAATGATAAAAGGTTTCGGTGGAATATTTTGGAGGACTAAAAATCTGGAAGCTGTAAAGAAATGGTACAGTGAAGTGTTGAAGATTGAAATAAATAATTGGAATATGACTATTATTAAACCCGAGTCAGAAAATGAAACGATCTTTTCTTTCTTTACGGAAGATGACCAATACTTCCCAACAGAACAGCAAGTGATGTTAAATTTCCAAGTGTATAATCTAGACGAGGTTATTAAGCATCTTGAACAAATTGGAGTACCCCTTGAAAAGGAAAAAGAGAGTAGTGAATTTGGCCAGTTTATTTGGATTAAAGACCCTGAAGGCAGACTGGTTGAACTCTGGGAGAAATAAGGGACCAAGGGGACGGTTCTGCTGGTCCTTTTTTGCGGTCCATGAATTCGCTATTTCGGTAGTTCCATTGAGTATTTTTTGAAAAGCCACGAGAACCGTCCCTGTGGTTTTTCCTGTGGTTTTTAAGTTAATTAAAGGAGATGATTCTTTATGGGAAAAGTTACGCCATTCTTAATGTTTCAAGATGGTAAAGCAGAAGAAGCGATGAATTATTACTTATCAATCATTGACGATTCGGAAATTACAGGTGTTGTTCGTTATGGAGCGAATGCAGCTGGAGACGAAGGAACTGTTATGCAGGCTACTTTTTCCTTAAAAGGGCAAGAATTTATGTGCATTGACAGTAATGTGAAGCATCAGTTTTCATTTACTCCTTCATTCTCGATTTTTGTTACTTGTGATACTGATGAAGAAATTAACAATCTTTATGAGAAACTTCTCGAGGGTGGACAAGCACTTATGCCCATTGGTAATTATGGGTTTAGCCAGAGGTTCGGGTGGCTAAATGATCGTTTTGGAGTCTCGTGGCAACTAAATCTTCCTTCGTGAAAGTCTTAAGTGTCAAAAGTAGGTATTACCTTATTATGGGTAATACCTACTTTTATTTTAAAGAGAGCTTAATTAGTTTTGATTTTGTGAAGTACTGTACTTAAACTAATGATGCAGTTTAGTTCAATAAGAATCAATGATAAAATAATTAGAACTTAATAAACTATGCACTGGTACTGGTCGCTGAAATTATAAAGGAGTTGTTAGAAGTTGAAATATCGTAAAGCAAGTATCAATGATATTGAAAAATTGGTCGAGTTAAGAAAAAAGCAATTAGTTGATGAGGGGATAGAACCTAATATAGATATTGATACGGAATTATCAGTTTTCTTTAAAAATAAACTTAGAGATGGTACTTTAATACAATGGCTAGTGGAAGATAATGAAGAAATAATAGCTTGTGGTGCAGTAGTTTTTTATGAATTTCCTCCTAGTTATACCAATAAAACTGGAAAAAAGGCTTATATCGCAAATATGTATACTAATAAAAATTATCGTGGGCAAGGAATCGCAACAAAGCTGTTAACTAAATTAGTTGATGAAGTTAAAAATTCAGGTGTTACAAAAATATGGCTTGGTGCATCAAAAATGGGAAGACCAGTATATAAGAAGTTTGGTTTTATAGAAACTGATGAATTTTTAGAATTAAATATTATTTAATAATTTGTGAAGGATAACACTTAAACTACCGGGGGCGTTAGTGAAAGATCGGAGCTCTCATTTTGGCAGCTCTTCTTATTGGGCTAGGTGGCAGGATATTTGAATAAAAGATCATCTCAGGGAACAATAAAATGAGGTGTGTTCTATGAAAACATACGTTTTCTTAGTGTCAGTATTTATTCTCTTTGTTGTGCCAAAAATTGTGAGTGCAACAAACGAAGGATATGAAGTGGTATCGAAGCTAACTAAAGAAGATATAGTCTTGTATGCTAAGGAAGTAAATGGCTTATATCGTGACTTTAAAATTAATTTCAAGGGAGAAGTTTACTCAAGACCTTTTGGTTTAAGCGTTGCAAATAACCCCACTTATGCACCACAAATTTATTACGAAGACATAAACGAAGATGGAAAAAAAGAATTAATCATAACTTTAACAAAAGGATATGGTTCTGGTGCACTTGATGAAGATGTATATGTCTATAGAAATACAAATGGATTAATTGATGTCCTTGTTGATCATCCTTTAGCAATTATCAATAAAAACGTAAAAACAAAATTAACAACTGAAAAGGCCGAAATCATTTTGGGGGACAAATTATCCATAGTCGATACTAAATCAATAGAACCATCGCATTTATTTGAGGATATAGCTTTTGGCAGCATTATTGATTATGAAGTCATTAACAAAACTCTAATGGTCAGAGTAAGTGGTCAAATAACACCAGCGATGTTTGTTGGAGATATTATCATTACTTATGAATACCGTGATAAAATGTATCAAGCGAAAGCAATTGAATTCATAACGGATATGAATAAAAATCCCTTTTATGGTCCAGTGAAACATTAATTGATATTCAACTAGCAGGTTGCGTTAAGAAGCTCACAAAAAAAGAAATGGCCCGGTTCCATATAGAACTAAGCCATTTCTTTTTTCGTAACATCCCGTACCGCTGCTTGCAATGGAACGGCAGGGGCTGAAATAGAGACTGGCTTCTCGCCAATTGTTGTGAAACCTGCTTTATAACCGGGTTTCGCCCTGCCACCTCCCACACCAATTTGCAAAACACCCGCATTGGTTATCATACCAATTTTCAGAAAGCTGATTTTAAAATCCTGCTCAAGATATTGATCCATAACTATCACCCACCCACAATGAGTATATGCGGAGCATTCCTCATGCGTTACCGCCATCTGCCAATCAATAGGTCTCTTTAGGAGTAAAATGACCAACGCCCTTTAATTCATAGTCGAAAAACTGACGAATCAGATCATTTTCGGTTTCAATACAGTAATATGGATCAATTTCAGCTTTTCCGCCTTGCAGCATATTAGCGAGTATAGGTGAGAAAAGCGGTAAATCGGTCAAGCTTAAATGCTTTGCCCCTTTAAAATGAGTCGTATAGGCATCTTTAAATTGCTTATTGATGAGTTGGTTCGCTACATAAATCGGCGTGCTATCAAGTTGCCTCCACACATCGTCTGAATATATATTAAAAATCGGGGTCGTATAAGTTTTGCTGCTTGCTACAAAACTATCGTTTTCTTTTTTATATTCCAGTTCACTAAAGAACGGTGCATCAATATTAACGACTGCATCGATATCATCCAGTTCTCTACCTAGCCACACACTTGCAGCACCGCCCATGGAGTGCCCGAACACACCAATTTTGTCTGTATTCATACGTTGGTAAACGGGGTTCGTATCACTTTTTGTTTTTTCAAGGATCGTATCAATTACAAAGTTCATATCGTCTGTTCGCAGCTTCATCCATTTTTTGATAAGCTCATTGAGTTGTTCATTGGTATATACGCCTTCCGTGTTGAGATTGGTGATTTCACGGTTATAGTCCGAATTAATTGTCGCTACTGTTCCATCATCTGACTTCGTATAAAAGGAGTGGTACGGATGGTCGATCGAAACCACTACGTACCCGTGGCTGGCAAGCTCTGTATAGGTAGAAGAATTACTTGCTTTGATCCCAGTGGCCCCATGCGAGAACACCAATAGAGGGTATTTCCCATCAGCCTTTTTGGGATACCAAAATTCCACATTCACAAACCGGTTGTCACCCTTGTCGGTGAATTCCTCTACACGATTTTTATCAACGTATGTGAAAGTAGCGGTCGCGACACTATATTTACCCGTCACTTTTGGTGATGGATGCTGCGGAAAAACAATGGCAGGTACAAAGGCAATAACTGTTGCGACGACCATAAAAATGGTTTTCCAGACGACTTTAGAAGTTTTGTATGTTTTAGGCTTTGTATTTTTACGGATGAGAGAAACCGTTCCCTTTACGGCTAAAAGGAAAAGGAGGATAGCGGGTAAGACCCAGCGTAAGCTCCACACAATTACCGATGTTAGTGTAAGAATGACAAAGGCCACAAATAATCCGACCCTAATCCTGTTCTTTAGTTTTTTATGGTTTTGTTTCGTTACGATTGAGTAGACGGCAAATGAAATTTCAAACACCAATGCAATTAATAAAAATAAAGTTCCCATGTTGGTTACCCCTTTTCTTTCAAATGATTCTTGATGAACTCATCATAAAAAAATCGCGAAAGGAAGTATATAGAAAAACAGTAAGTTGTATCCACAGGGCAATAAGATGCAAAAAAGCGGTAAGCTTTCTCGCTTACCGCCTAAATATGTATTGCAGATTTGATTATTGAGGAACGTCTTTCTTCCATGCGTTTAGTTTTTCGTTGATTTGTTCGGCTTCCTTTTGATCCTTTTTCCATGACAGGAAACGAACGATGAAATAGATGACGGCAATTTGCACGGCCAAAATGATTCCATCTGATGGACTTTCCACAATCCCAAAAACACTGCTAAGAGCAATCAAAAGAATCTCCAATGTAAAAAAATGAAGGAGCATTCTAATCCGCATATTTTTTTCGCTTACGTCAGTAGGAGAATACAAAATAAATCCTATTAATGCACTTAAAAAGGCAAAGGCCATAATGATATAAATCGACTGCAAATCGATGGCTTCATTAGGGTAATACATTTGTCGCAAAAAAGTAATGATAATAATAATGAGTGCGAAGATAAGTAAGAAATCCTTGATGATCTTTTTTACAAATTCGGACAGCTTCATATGTATCCCTCCTGTTATAATCCCAGCATCTTTTTAAGGACAGGCACATATTGCCTTGATACAACCGCGCGCTCCCCATTATCAAGGACCGCTTCGAGTCGGCCGCTTATGGAAGGATGGATAGAAGAGATTTTAGCTATGTTCAAAATCGTCGATTTAGATGCACGAAAGCAGTTCCTTCCGTTGCATATTTCCTCTATTTCATACAGTTTTTGTTTGACCTCAAAAACGTTGTCCTTACAGTAACTAAAAACCTTTCCATCAACGGCTTCGAAATAGTAGATGTCACTTAGCTTAACACGGTGAACTTTATCATCTTGATAGCAATGGATAATGAGGTCTTCCGTCTTCAGTTTGTTTACGATGTCATATACTTCGTCATCAACCTCATGGCACCTAATGAGGATTTCTTCTGCCAGTTCTTTGTTTATTTCTTCAATTGAAATTTTCATCCCATCACCCACGAACATTTAAATTCAGAATCATTGCTTTATAGGAAGTAATTTTATGTTCCAACATTTGATTTGTTTCTTCGAGTACCTTTAATTGATTTTCAATTGAACGTTTATGTTCTTCTAATAGGTTTAATCGGTTGATTGCTGTATGTTCACCTTCCGTGTACAAGTGAGCATATTCTTTTATTTTTGCAATGGGCATTTGCGTTTCTTTTAATTTTAATACAAATTTTAGCCATTGTAGATGGGATTCAGAATATTTTCTTTCCCCATATTCATTCCGATCTGGCAGAATGATGTTCTCTTTTTCATAGTAACGTAATGTATGGGCACTGACGCCTAGTAATTGTGCCACTTCTCCAATTGTATACATAACTACCTCCATAATTAACCAATGCTATGTAGTGTAAAAAAGGTTTGCCTTAGAGTTTACTCTAACCTTTATAATAAATCCGATTCAATTAAACCACTAGTAGGAGGAATTGAAATGAAGAAATATACAGTGATAACAGGTGCAAGTTCTGGAATTGGCTATGAGACAGCCCTTGCATTTGCGGCTAGTGGAAAAAATATAGTGATTGTGGCACGTAGAACAGAGGAGCTTGAAAAACTAAAATCAGAAATCGCGAAAATTAATGCTGAATTAGATGTCGTTATTAAAACGGTGGATTTATCTCTTGCGAAAAATGCCCATACCTTATATGAAGAATTAAAGGAATACGAAATTGAGACCTGGATCAATAACGCAGGGTTTGGCAATTTCGCATCCGTTGGTGAGCAAAATTTAACGAAAATCGAGACCATGCTTCATTTAAATATTGAAGCGTTAACGATATTAACTTCTCTTTTTGTGCGTGATTATTCGACGGTTGAAGGCACGCAATTGATAAACGTTTCGTCAGGTGGAGGATATACAATTGTCGGCAATGCCATCACCTATTGTGCAACTAAATTCTATGTGAGTGCCTTTACTGAAGGTCTTGCTCATGAATTAAAAGAACAAGGGGCAAGCCTGCAAGCAAAAGTATTAGCTCCTGCCGCAACGGAAACGGAATTTGCAAAAGTCTCGAATGACTTAGAGGAAAATGTGAAATTCGAAGGCCTTCTGCCGAAATATCATACAGCGAAAGAGATGGCTGGGTTCATGCTGGATCTATACGATAGCGAAAAAGTAGTTGGAATTGTTGATGGGGTGACGTATGAATTTCAATTAAGGGATCCTATTTATCCTTATGCTGTAAGGTTGAGAAGTTAAATATGGTGAGATGACCTCACAATACAAACCCCAAAAAGGATAGCTGCGGCTATCCTTTTTTTTGCTGTAACCTTCTGTGAGGAGTGATTGATGGGAGTTTAAAAGTAAATATTTTTACATTTTTAAACAATTTTGTAAGTTGTTCTATTATAATTTTCTTATCATTATAGTTTGGGGATGGGTCTATTATGAAAGAGAATTTTTTGCGAAAAAATAGGGGCAACAAGATAGGATTAATCACCTTCATGATCCTTTTCATACTAGCCATTATTTATATTAGTTTGGGAAAGGAGTCCAAGATAAAAGGCTTCCCTGTACCCCTTTTTGCAAGTTATGTTGAGGATGGAAATCAGAAGGATTATCAGTATTCAACATCTGGATGGGGATATTCCCTTTGTTTAGCGCTAAATGGGTGGAAATTGATTGAACATGAAGGAGAAGTATATGTATATAAAAAAGGTAATAGAGAAGTAGCGGTTCAGCAACCAGACGAATCGAACGTTCTTTATCTATTTGAATGAGAAAGTTGGATCCGGTGTAACTATTACTTTTTAGTATTCACTCGAGGAGAGTATCAAGTTGCTTGAGTAGTTTTTTGTACTTGATTATAAAAGAACTTTTGACAGAGTAGGAAAAAAAGGGAGAACATTGTCAGAAGGGTGGTGAGGTTCTGACAGAGTAGGAGAAAAAAGAGGAAACATTGTCAGAAGGTAAGCGAAGTTCTGACAGAGTAGGCGTGAAAAGGGGAAAGATTGTCAGAAGGCAGGCGAAGTTCTGACAGAGTAGGCGTGAAAAGGGGAAAGATTGTCAGAAGGCAGGCGAAGTTATGACAGAGTAGAAGGAAAAAGGAGAAAGATTGTCAGAAGGCTGGGGAAGTTCTGACAGAGTAGGCGGAAAAAAGAGAAAGATTGTCAGAAGGCAAGCGAAGTTCTGACAGAGTAGGCGGAAAAAAGAGAAAGATTGTCAGAAGGCAGGGGAAGTTCTGACAGAGTAGGCGTGAAAAGGAGAAAGATTGTCAGAAGGCAGGGGAAGTTCTGACAGAGTAGGCGTGAAAAGGAGAAAGATTGTCAGAAGGCAGGGGAAGTTCTGACAGAGTAGGGGGAAAAAGGGGAAAGATTGTCAGAAGGCAGGCGAAGTTCTGACAGAGTAGGCGGAAAAAAGAGAAAGATTGTCAGAAGGCAGGCGAAGTTCTGACAGAGTAGGCGGAAAAAGAAGAAACATTGTCCGAAGGTTTTTTGCATATCCCTTATTTTACTTAAAGACCGTCTAATTGATGGTCTTTTCAAATTGGATAAAAATCACTTAGTTTTACAAGAAATCTTCCCACTTGGCTATTTACAAGTTAAAATGACCATACAGTGAGTTTCAGATTGGGATCCTTTTTAGTTCAAGTATGATGAGGTTTACATAAAAGCTGTTCCCGTTATTGGCCACGTACAAAAGGAACGGAGGAGGTGTGTTCATGAATCAATGGAAAATTGCCATTCCTACCATGATTCTGGTTGCCATCATAGCGACATGGATGCTAGGAAAATTCCATACGGAAGTACCCCTTATATGGCGGATTCTGATTGCAGCAGGAGGAGCGGTATTATCAGGGTTACTTACGATTTATATGTCTTATTTGGATAGAAAACAAAACTCTCGCTAGGGAATGGTGTTCCTTAATTGTAAAGCGTCAGCCTTAAATGGGTTGGCGTTTTTTGATTATAAAAAAATCCCCATTGTATTTTGTGGGAAAATAAGGATATTAGTCGAGATATGATGGATATTGGAGGTTATGAGTAGTATAATCATATAAAAAAGGAGGTGTAACGAATGGAGCAGAAGCAACTTGATCGCATGGAAAACATGCTTACAAATCTCATTAAAGTTGTAGGCACCTTAAGCAATGAGTTTCAAGGGATGAAAGAAGAAATGCGAGAGATGAAGGTAGAGATTAAAGAGATGAAGGTAGACATACACGAGATGAAGGTAGAAATGCAAAAGATGAAGCAAGAAATACAAACAGTAAAAAATGATATGGAAGGAGTTAAAAAAGAACAGGTAGCAACTAATCGTATCCTTATTGATATACGAGCAGACCAGGACCATATCTGGGAGAAGGCCGTCAAAAATGAAAGAGAATTAGCTAAACTTAAAAGTCATTTACAACTTTAAGGTATCACTATCTACTTTGTTAATCCGCATGATTTACCTCAGTCGCCGAATTTCGCAGAATAGGCATACCACTATAATGAAATCTCATAAAATTGTCTCCTTTTTTTAAGAACAAATCTTCGACATTTTTCTGCTGCTTAAACGCCAAGGAATCTTTAATTACTCTGGGTTTAGTCCCTTACTAATCAAACGTTTGTTTAGTATCGAACAATGGAAAATGATTTCGAATAAAGTCATTTCCCAAGAAATTTCACTTATTATGGGGAATTTTCATGGAACACCTGATGATACCTTCGACAAACTTCTACGCATGCTTCTGGATAGAATACAGCTATAATGCAGTTTCTAGCATTTTTTATCAAACGTTTGAATAGTATAGCACATAGGGATTTGTGGCGAGTTTTGCCTTTTTTTGCGTCAAGGGAAGGGGCTTTTCGAATGATTTTACCTATTTTTTACACTATACCTATGTTTTAATAGATTTTGAGTATGCTAATTTTTAGAAGAAAGGAGGGAGTTGTCATTTGAAAAAATTTCTGTTCACTTTCTTGGGTCTAGTAATTTGCCAATTCTTATACATAGGATTTAACCAAATGGCCGTAGCTGAAGGAACAAATGAGGCTCAGAATAACTCTCTAGCCGGTTGGGTTCAAAAAGAGGGAAACTGGTATTTCTATCAAGAGACGGGTCATTTACAAACTGGTTGGCTTAAAGACCAAGGAAACTGGTATTTCCTTAATCAAAATGGGGAAATGGAAACGGGTTGGGTTCAAACTGCTGACTATAAATGGTATTTCTTAAACAAGCATGGAGTCATGCAAACCGGATGGGTTCAGGATTCAGATTCCAAGTGGTATTTTTTAAACCAATATGGTGCCATGCATACCGGTTGGGTTCGGGATGCCAATTATAAGTGGTATTATTTAAATCCACGTGGGGCTATGGAAACCGGTTGGTTACAACAAGGGAAACTTTGGTATTATCTTGATCAGACTGGCGGGATGGTAACAGGGTGGAAGTGGATCAATAACAATTGGTACTACTTAGGTGAGTATGGAAATGCCACAACAGGCTGGAAACTCATCAAGGGCAGTTGGTACTATTTTGATTCCAATAGTAGGATGGTAAAAAATAATAACGCGGGAGACTATTTTCTAACTGAAAGTGGAAAAATGGCTACTGTAGGAAACGCCGCCAATTCTGCTGTTGCGAAAATATTGGAAAACCAATTTGATCTTGGTTTATCACAGGTAAAGCTAAAGCAAGCGCTTGGTACCAACTATTCAATTGGAAAAAGTCTATCTTCTGACCCTGTTTGGTTATATGCCTTATCCGTTACAAATAATCAAAAATATAAAATTGTTTCGCTTGATTATAATGAAGGAAATGTTTATCCGTTATTAGAGGGGAAAGCATCCGTTCTCGTTTACTTTTATTTTGAGAGTGGGAGTAAAAACGTTACTAGAATAGTCATCAATTATTTTGATGAATATCATCGATACCGTTTTTATGCTAACACGAAAGATGGAATCTATGAACCTATACGGTGTAACGGTTACTGCTCAGACAAGTAGCGGAATTTAATTGCCCACTTCTAAAGCAATTTGTAACTGAAATCACATATATAGCATGAAAAATCGGGTACAGGCTCAACTGTACCCGATTTTATTTTTTATTAAGGTAGGCTAAAGATGGAACATTTTGGATTACCCATTCGTATATACCCTCAAGGCTGTAAAATTACTGGGAGGGAATCATCGTTATTCCGTAGTCTTAGTTTTGGGTTACCTTTTTTTTAAATTGAGGGAGGTAGAGTATATGTATGAGTATAAATTTGTAGAGACTTCGCTTGGAGGATTTTTCTCCTCTCCAAAACACAGAGAAACGATTCAGGAATACGCCGCTGAGGGTTGGAGGTTAGTTCAAGTTTTGCCGTTAGAATATAACGGACACGGAAAACCTATGTCATATGAAATCATATTTGAGAGGCCGATCCAGAATAGCTAAATTTTAAGCCGCAAAAAAAGAGAGGAGTGACCCTCTCTTTTTTCTCACTAATTTGCTCTTTTCTTTAATCGTCCTACAAGAGGAACGACAATGATACCCGCTATTGCGACCTGCATGATGTTACCAGGGACGGAGCCGAACGGCTGAACCCAGTTGCCGTAAAGGATTACTTCTGCAAAATAGTAGCCAACCACTTTGATGATTAGGGCTGTTGCGATGGCTAGTGAGTTGACAAGGATGCGATTGCCAGGAACCTTTTCAGAAATCAAGCCGACTAAGAAGCCCATTGTTCCTACAATGACAAAGGTAAATGGTGACCAGATGGCCCAACCGGAGATGACATCAAACAAGCCCATCCCGAAGGCGCCTGCGATGAATCCTGTTTTCTTACCGTAAACCAAGGCTGCGATAAACAGAGGCACGTTCCCTAAATGGATGAGACCTCCGTTCCCCATTAATGGGAGCCGAATGTTAATAAACATCGTGGCTACAAGGGTTAACGCGATGAAAAGGGCATTGATGACAATGGTTCTCGTTTTCGAAGTTGTTCCTGTCTGTGATATGGTAGTATTCATATGATAACCTCTTCTTTTTTTAAAAATAATATCATATATACGGGTACTTAATAAATACATAAATCTATTTATTGGTATAGATTTAGTTTGTGTAAAACATAATGAATAGGAGATTTTAGCATATGGAAAAGCAAAATGGAAAAGCGGCATTGTTAGTAATGGACCTTCAAAACGGAATTGTATCACGCTTCGCCGAAAATAAAGAAGTTCTTCAGCCGTTCCAAAAAGCTGTAGAAGCTGCACGTCAAAACCAAATTCCTGTTATTTTTGTTCGAGTGGGGTTCAGCGAAGGGTATCCAGAGGTCAGTCCAACCAACAAGATATTCTCCGCTATTTCTAAATCTGGCGGAATGACTCTCAATGATTCATCCACACAAATCCACGAATCGGTACAGCCTAGACCGGGGGAACCGATTATTACGAAGTACCGAATTAGTGCATTTGCGGGCAGCAATCTTGAAGTCATCCTTCGTGCACAACAAATCGATACCCTTGTTATTAGCGGTATCTCGACCAGTGGAGTCGTTTTATCAACTGTAAGGGAAGCGGCGGATAGAGATTATTCCCTTACGGTGCTATCCGACGCCTGTCTAGATGCTGACCCTGAGGTTCACAGCGTGTTGATGGAAAAAGTGTTTCCACGCCAAGCAGATGTGCAAACGGTTGATAGCTGGATTGGTAGCTTGAATTAATTTAAATAAATGAAACGGAAAATGTCTGTTCAAGTAGAGCAGACATTTTTTTAAATAAAAAAGCAGGGATTATTTAATGGCATCAGAAATTAGTTAGTAAAATCTTATACATTTTTCGGAGTGAACAAATTGGAACCTATACATATGAATGAAATCCCTAATGAAATAAAAGAATATGTGGGACATATCTATTCGATAAAATTTCCACGACAAGGCTATACCTCTAATGTAGGAATCCTTGAAACAGCGAATGGTATTTACGCCTTAAAAAGAACAAAGGGAGAGTTCTTTGGTTCTTGGCTAGATAAAGAAATAACGGTGATCAATCTTTTAAGTAGGGAAACCTCATTGTCACTTCCGGAAGTGAGGAGATATTTGGTAGAAAAGAATAAGTGTCAATCATGGGCGCTATTGGATTTTTTGGAGGGGGAAACGTTAAGAACGGCTTTATTCAACGAGAAGAATGCGGAGAAAAGGAGGGAGATGATCTTTAACTTTGGAAAGACCCTTTCTCATATTCATTTAACTCCGTGGCCGAAGGAATTCAAACACGAACAATCGTGGTTGGATCAAATGTTAGAACAGGCGGAATTTAGTTTAAAACATGGGAGGGTGGATGGAACGGAACAGTTATTAGAAAGAATAAAAATGAATCGTCCTGCGAAATACAAGCAGACGCTCATCCACGGTGACTATACTATTGATAATGTTTTAGTGAATAACGGAATCATTACAGGTGTAATCGATTGGGGAGGCGGTGCTTATGGAGATCCAAGATATGATGTTTCATTAGCGATTCGACCTAAACCTCATGCGTTCGAGAAAGAATTAGATCAACAAATCTTCTTTGAAGGATATGGGGGCAAAATCATTACTCATAAGGAATATGATTTTTTTGTTAACGGATTATATGAGTTTTTTTAGGCCAATTTTTTGCTTAAACGAGAAAAATTGAAAAGATATTGACATAAGTGATGGGTGATAGTAATATAGTAATTCCTGATGCGAACAACACTAATATTTTTAGGTAGTTCGAAAAAAAGTTAAAAATCAGGGTTGACGAAATTATTATTATAGTATAATATTAATTTCTGTTGCTGCTAGTCAGCGGCGCTGAAAAAAAGAATCTTAAAAAGTTGTTGACTTCGAGTTGATAACTTGATAAGATGACAAAGTCGCTTCTGAGCGACGCTGAAATTGTTCTTTGAAAACTAAACAAACAAAAACGTCAACAAACAATAACAATTAACTTCTTAATGAAGTTAAGCCAACGTAACAAAATGAGCTAATCAACTTTCTTGGAGAGTTTGATCCTGGCTCA
>JBDOMM010000041.1:0-86944 GCA_039832695.1 Bacillus sp. (in: firmicutes) | reverse complement strand
GTCAAGCTAGTAAGAACCCTGAAAGATGATCAGGTTGATAGGTCAGAGGTGGAAGCGTGGTAACATGTGGAGCTGACTGATACTAATCGTTCGAGGACTTAACCAAGTTTTTAGCGAACTCAAATGTCTATTGAATTTTCTTCTACATTATCTAGTTTTGAGAGAACGAACTCTCAATGAGCACAGTTCATTGAACTAATTTCATAAATCATAGTACATTGAATGTCTGCTCCTGCGCCATAGCATATTCGAAGATGCATATCTTCAGCTCGTCGCAGGCCCGCAAGGATGAATATTCAGTGTAGTAGGCCTGGTAATTATGGCGAGAAGGTCACACCCGTTCCCATACCGAACACGGAAGTTAAGCTTCTCAGCGCCGATGGTAGTTGGGACGAAAGTCCCTGTGAGAGTAGGACGTTGCCAGGCACGAAAAAGGTCAGCTAATTTATAGCTGTCCTTTTTTGTGTTCACTGGAAAAAAAGAGCCTTCCATTTTGGAAATCTCTTTTTAAATTGTTTACTATTAAGAGCGATAACATATGCCCCTTTTTCTATTATTCTTTTCTAGAGATTGGAATAAAACGATTAAAAATACCGACCGATGTAACTTCGCCCATCCCTACTTTGGAAAAATCTGTTTTATAAATAGTGAAAATAAAATAATCCTCTTGTGTGGTACCCATATCAAAAATTGATTCCCCCGCCACAGAGAGGACTCCTTTTTGCAGCAGATTTGAAGATTGGTCCATTGCTTTGTGATTTATCCAGTCCACATATTCCGACCGTGTAGGATTGGTTTCGGATAACACATAAATCACCACAATGAAAAGTATGATGGAAACAAGTCGTTTCATTTAACAATCTCCTATTCTTATAGATTGATTGTATTGTAAATTTTTATACAAATAAGTATAAAATGGAAAATAACTTTTGTAAACAACCCCCATGCAGCCTTCATTAGGGAGGACTTGTAGAAACAAATAAGAAAATGGAAAGAACATTGTGGTGATATTTGGCTATCGATATGTTAAATTATTACTATTATACTCTCAAATTAAAGGAGACAAATTCGTGTCAAGAAAAAAGAAGTGGATCGTTGCCTGTTTCCTTTTCCTGCTCCTTTTAAATGGGTTTGGGATACTAGCAGTAAATTTTTTAGGGAAGTAGATGCGCACGACAAATTTACAGGCAGGGAATGACGTTATGATACCTAATTTAGCCAAACCGATTTCGAAAAAACTTCTTTTTGCCATGCTCATTGTGACCATAGGTGCGGAGGTTCTACTCTATCTATCCCGTTACAGCTATATGGCCAGCTCGTTGTATGACGGGATGATGGTTGGTTCTTTTTTTATCGGCTGGAAGCTGTTCAGACGTCTTAGCAGCCCACAGGATTCTCCTAAGCGTCCGCGACAAGTAATGATGCAATTTTCAGGTGCCTTCCTTCTTTTCTTCCTTGGAAGCACGGTGATTAATATTTACTCTAGTAATACCTTTTTGGAATTTAACGATGATTATGATCAATACGTGCAGGATTATACGGAATCCCAATCTTTTGAACCAGACATGAAAGAAGCTCCGATAGACCCTGTTTGGTCCTTTTTCGATAAAGTCGATACGATTGGCTCGGATATATATGCCGATACGCTAGCCGGTTTAGAAGAAGTATGGCGGCTGGCCTATATGATTCTTATTCTGATCGTTTTTCGGAAGCTCTTTCCTAAGCGCTGGGAAAGCGGGAGAAGGGACGTGTTCCTCATGCTTGCGCTATTTCTAACGTCCATTTTATTTGGCGTCGACCACACCTTAGATACAGAGCAGCCATGGTCGATTCGGATCGGAGCGATTGTGACCTTCGCGAACATGGGGTTGTTGTTCGGCTTAATTTTATTATGGACCCGCAACCTCTGGGTAACGGTTCTTGTTCACTCCCTTTACGATATAACAGCCACGCTTTCCTGGTACTATATCGATTATGCAGTCGAATATTTTGCACTAGGTTGTTTCATTCTTTACCTCATTCTTTTTACAATAGAAAAATTGCACCAAAAACGTGTTCGGAAGGAAATGGGTGCCGTTGAACTGGCACAATGGCCGTAAATTTTAGATGGTAGAATAATAGAGGCAGCCTTACAAGGTTGCCTCTATTATTTTTCTTATAGCTTAATAGCCCCAACTATACTACTATAATGATAGGGAAACGTTTGTAAGACAACGAAAAATGAAAACGCATACAAATGACATCAGCACAGGTTCGTTACAATCGAATACCAACTAGAAATAAAGGGGGACATGAGAAGTGAAGTTAGCTAAGAAACAGCTGTTTATTTTTACCACAATTATCATGCTGCTCGCCAGCTATGCATTGCCATATACAAGCAGGGCAAGTGCGGCAGGAGAGTATCTTACAGTAGCTGAGGCGTTGGCTGCAGGTACTGGAACGCCGGTTACAGTTAAGGCTTATATCGTTGGTTATACAAAAGGAACCAACTCGTTTACGTTCACCGCTCCATTCGGCGGTGATACGAATCTAGCGATTGCAGACAGTCCAACAGAAACGGACCCTGCAAAGATTATGCCAGTAGAAGTAACAAAGGATTTCCGCACCGCCTTTGGATTACTGACGAACCCGATGAACGATGGAAAAGAAATCGTGATTACGGCGACGACAGCTGCGTATTTTTCCATGCCGGGTCTAAAGGCCCCAACGAATATCACCTTTACTGGAGACGGCACACCAACCGAACCACCTCCAGTTGAGCCTCCGCCAGTTGGGACAGGTGATGGTGTTAAAATCTCAGCTATCCAAGGAGAAGCACACACCTCACCATACACTGGGAAAACTGTCCAAGACGTAGAAGGAATCGTCACCTATGTTGCGGATGGTTCAAACTTTTATTTGCAATCCACCGTTCCTGATGACAATCCAGCAACATCAGAAGCAATCCTTGTAAATCGGTCCAGCCATGGACTGTCGGCAGGTGATTTGGTTGCAGTAGATGGGACAGTAAAAGAAGTCAATCTTGCTGGCTACAGCGATCGCTCATCCACTGATTTAACGATGACGGAAATCGCTGCTTCCACGATTACGAAAAAAGCAAGTGGAGTCACATTACCGGATCCAATCGTGCTGGACAAAAATACGATCCCCTCACAGGTCACTGATAACGATCAGTTCGGAACCTTTGATCCAAGTGAAGATGGCATTGACTACTATGAAAGCATCGAAGGGATGAGAGTATCTCTTAACAATCCCACTGTAGTGGGCCCGCAGAAAAATGGGGAAGTCCCAGTTATTGTTGGTCAAGTGGACGGCAAGGTCTATACGGATGCGGGAGGTACAATCCTCACAAAAGATACAGATAACCCGGAGCGATTGCAGCTCTTGATCGGTGATAGAGACTATGTAACAAAAACAGGTGATTCCTTTGATGGAACAGTAACAGGTGTCATCAGCTATTCCTATAGCAACTATAAAGTATTAATCAAGAATGGTACCCTGCCAGCATTAAAGCAAGGACCAAATACTCGTGAAGTGCTTCAATTAGACAAACAAACGGACAAGCTGACCATTGCCAGCTACAATATTGAAAACTTCACCGCTTCAGACACAGCTAAAACCAATAAACTGGCAGAGTCCTTTGTGACCAACCTAAAAGCTCCAGATATTATCGGGCTAGTCGAAGTTCAAGATAATAATGGCGAAACAAATAATGGAGTGGTGGACGCATCTGCCAACTATACAGGTATTATTAATGCCATTAAGGCAGCGGGCGGTCCTGCTTATTCGTGGACGGACATTGCACCGGAAAACAATAAGGACGGTGGTGCACCGGGAGGAAACATCCGTGTCGGCTTCCTATACAATCCGGACCGAGTGACCTTGACTAACGAAGCACCAAAAGGCACAGCCACCCAGGCTGTCAGCTATGAAAATGGCGCATTAACTTTGAATCCTGGGAGAATTGATCCGACAAATGCTGCCTTCTCTTCCAGCCGTAAGCCGCTGGCGGCAGAATTTACGTTTAACGGAGAAAAAGTCATTGTGATCGCTAACCACTTTAACTCAAAGGGCGGAGACGAACCGCTTTTCGGGAAGCATCAGCCGCCAGTACTTGGTAGCGAAGTACAACGAATTCAAATCGCCAAAGTCGTTAATGGATTTGTGGCTGACGTCTTAAACAAAAATGCAGCGGCCAATGTCGTGGTACTAGGTGACTTAAATGACTTCGAATTCTCTAATCCTCTTACAGCATTAAAAGGAGAAATCTTAGACGATCTAGTGGAAACAGTCCCTAAAGCAGAGCGCTATTCCTATAACTATCAAGGAAATGCCCAAGTTCTGGACCATATACTCGCCACAAAAGGATTAGCAGCTGGCGCAGAAACAGACTTCGTCCATATGAACTCCCAGTTCATGGAGGCACATGGCCGCGTCAGTGACCATGACCCACTCGTTGCCCAGTTTGATTTTTCTGTGGAAAAGGAACCAGGAGATGAGACTGATCCAGTCGTAGTCCCGCAAACAGGTTGGGTGAAAAGTGACGGCGTTTGGTATTATTACGATGAGAATGGTGAAAAACACACAGGATGGCTTGAATTAGAAGGGAAGAAGTATTACTTTGCTGAAGATGGTACATTACAAACAGGCTGGGTAAACATTGAAGGAGCCAAGTATTACTTTGGTTCGAATGGAGCCATGCAGACTGGTTGGGTGAGATCCGGTCAGGATTGGTATTACCTCGGTCAGGATGGCGTCATGCAAACCGGCTTCATCGAACTGAACGATCAAACGTATTACTTAGGCTCTGACGGTGCAATGCAAACAGGCTGGGTGGAATCAGAAGGATCGATGTATTACTTCTATATGAACGGTCAGATGGTGAACGGCTGGGCTGAAATCGACGGTGATACGTACTTCTTTGCAGATGACGGCGTCATGCTAATTGGCATGTTCTATATTGATGAAGATGTCTACTACTTTGATGAGGACGGAGTTCTGCAAACCGGCTGGTTTGAATCTGATGGAGAGCGCTTTTACTTTGACCCTGAAACTGCTGCGATGGTGACTGGTTGGCAAAAGATCGGTGGACAGTGGTTCCTTTTTGATATAACCGGTGTCATGCAGACGAAGTGGGTACGTGATGGCGGAAAGTGGTATTACTTAAATGAAAATACCGGTGCGATGCAGACAGGCTGGCTAAAGGACCAGAACAAATGGTACTTTATGTCCGCGAGCGGTGCGATGCAAATCGGCTGGGTAAAGAGCAAAAATAAATGGTATTACATGGATTCAAGCGGAATGATGAAGACGGGATGGGTGAATGTTAGTGGCAAATGGTACTATCTCAATGCCAGCAGCGGTGTGATGCTAACCGGCTGGCAGTCCATCAACGGGAAATGGTACTATTTCTACAGCGATGGAAAAATGGCTGCAAACACCAAGATCCAAGGCTATAAACTTGGTTCTACCGGAGCAATGATTTCTTAAAAATATAGTATGGGCTGACTCTTTCGAAGAGTCAGCTCTTTTTTTATGCTCAAAAAGCAGCAACCTTTGGATTACTGCTTTTCTCGGAATTATTTATACTAAAAATGATACTGATATGCCTTGGTATCCACCCAATACTCGATCGTTCCATCCTGTTGCTCTATGTATTTGATGTTTTCTCTATCAAAAGCATTGGTTAATCTTTCGGCCGCCAACCCTTGGGAAATCTTTAATTTCAATAACGCTTTATTAACTTGGAAGGTGTCTCTATTGGTTGTTTCTGCTAGATAGGTAATCAAGTCTAACCGATGCTGCATCACATCAAGCAGGTATTGTTTATGTATACGTAATACAGCAGGTGCCTCTAATTTCTGCACTTTCTGCAAAAGCACGGCTTGCTTCTCGACAGCTTGCTGAAGACTTGCGGAATCTTGTTCTATAATCCCATTTAATAGATTTGTGCTTTGATTATTATAGGCTTGTTCCACTTTTAAATAGGATACGATCTCCTCATGGGATGTAGAAAATAGGTCTTGTAATATAAAAATACTAATAATGACTGAGAAAATGCCGCCCATCACATAAAACCATCTTCTCCTATGACTTTTTAAAGGAGAAGGTTCTTCATCTTTGGGTTTGAGAGGGGCCTTTAACTGTAGCTCCTCCAGTTCTTGTTTTACTTTTTGTTGTGCGGGAGTCAGCATCCTTCGACCTCCGTTTAATGTAGGTTGTAGAAACTATTACTATCCTACTATAAAAAGGGACGAAAAATCCATTTATTCCTAAATTTTACTACAAAAAATCACTACTTTTTTACCAAGAAAAAGAGACTGTTAGCCAGCCTCTTTATAGAATAATCTTTTTCTCGGCCTGTTCCAGACCTTTATATAGGTATTTCCTTCTGTGCAGCGGAATACTTTGATTCCTATAAGTTTCAGAGGAGTGATTACTTCCTTCATATGTAAGAGCGGCATAGTACCAACCTCCAAAAATAGTATTAATCTATATAATACCTTAATTTGGAAGAAAAAGACACCTTTACTGTCCTTGAAAATCCGACAGAATTCGAGTCTAACAGCTAAAATATAAGGGAGATTGTTCTTTATATCGCAAAAGTTATTTAAGTAGTTAACTCTATATAATTATTATGGGACTAAATACTTAAATTTAGGAAACCGAAATAATTTTCCCGCTGCTTGGTATTCTATTCGAACTAATACGTTAGCTAAACATTATTAAATTAACATTTTTATAGGTAAAAGTAACTAAAAAAGCCATTGTAAAATTTATTATCTATGAACAAATAACTAGTAAAAAAAGGAATAAATAATATTTTTAGATTATTTACAAGATTAGTAACTTTCTGTTAAACTAGTTTTTGTGGTGTTCTTTAGAAAGAACAACCATTATATAAAAATTAGGGGGTATAAGCATTTGAAGAAGAAAAGTACTCTAAAGGTCTTATCCAGCCTTGCTGCAAGTACCATGGTAGCGACTACCATGTTTGCAGGCGCATTTGCTGGAAGCACGGTGGCACCAACACCGGCAAAAGCAGCATCAGTTGAAGCAGCACCAATCGATCTGAATGTAGTAGACTTTGATCGTCTAGGAGCGGCGCTTCAAAAACGAGGACTTATTGCAAAAGGTGCATCACAACAAGAAATTACAAAGGCAGTAAAGGCCTATATAAAGCAGAAGCAGGGTGAAAAGCCTGGGAAACCAGACAAAGCGTTAACCAAAGAACAAAAGGATATTGATAAGAAAGCACAAGATTTCCTAACCAAGCAGAAGGACAAGCTTGCAAAACAACTAGAAAAAGGGCATGAAAACTTTAAAAAGGGCAAGCCAACTGGTGCAGTAAAAGTAGATTCTGCTAAACAAGCAAGCTATAACGGTGATGTTCGTGAAGATAAGGTGCTAGTATTATTAGTAGAATACTCGGATTTTAAGCACAACAATATCGATCAAGAACCAGGCTATATGTATTCAAGTGATTTTAATAAAGAGCATTACGAGAAGATGCTGTTTGGTGATGAAGATTTTACTCTATTCAATGGTGATAAGGTAAAAACTTTTAAGCAGTACTATGAAGAGCAGTCCGGTGGTAGCTATACAGTAGACGGCACTGTTTCTAATTGGTTAACTGTACCGGGAAAAGCAGCCGACTATGGTTCGGACAATCCAGCAGGTGGCCATGATAATGCAACTGGAACAAAGGGTCCTCGTGGTCTTGTAAAGGATGCTCTAAATGCAGCGGTAAAATCAGGTATCAATCTAGCAGATTACGATAAATTTGATCTTTATGATCTTGATGGTGATGGTAATCAAAATGAGCCGGATGGATTGGTTGACCACTTAATGGTGCTTCATGCTGGTGTAGGACAAGAAGCTGGTGGAGGAGATCTGGAAAATGACGCAATATGGTCACACCGCTGGACACTTAATGGGGTTTATCCAGTAGCTAATACTACAGCAACTGTTCCTTATTGGGGCGGCAAAATGGCGGCATACGATTACACTATTGAGCCAGAAGACGGTGCAGTTGGTGTTTTCGCACATGAATTTGGACATGACTTAGGTGCTCCGGATGAGTATGACACGCAATATACAGGCAATGGAGATACAGTTGCTCAATGGTCTATCATGAGCGGCGGAAGCTGGAACGGTAATATTGCAGGAACTCAACCACCAAGCTTCTCACCACAAGTCAAAGAATTTTACCAAAATACAATTGCCGGAAACTGGGCTAATATTTCCGAAGTAAATTATGAAGATATCGATAAAAATGGGTTAGCTACCGTTATCGATCAAAGTGTAACCAAATCTAAGAATCCTGGTATTGTAAAAGTAAACCTTCCTGATAAGAAAGTTCCTGGGATAACTCCAGAATTTGGTGCAAAATACTATTACAGTACTAAAGGTGATGACCTTCATACAGTAATGGAAACACCAGTGTTTGATTTAACAGGTGCTACTAATGCTAAGTTTGATTATAAGCAATGGTATGAAGTTGAAACTGATTATGACTACCTATATGTAAAAGCAGTAACCGAAGATGGCAAAAGTGTAACACTTGATACAATTGGTGACGAGTATACTACAGAAAGTTACGAAACGTCTCTTGGCAAGTGGGAAGACAAAAACCTAGACCTAAGCCAATTCGCTGGACAAAAAGTAAAACTTGTTTTTGAATATGTAACAGATGGCGGCCTTGCTCCAAATGGTTTCGCCATTGATAACCTTCAATTAACAGTAGATGGAAATGTAACATTTTCTGATGATGCTGAAGGTGATACAAAAGTAACCTTAAATGGTTTCGAAGTATCTGACGGCTGGATCAAGAAACCACACTATTATTACCTAGAGTGGAGAAACTATGCAGGTTCTGATACATCATTACTATTCTCACGCGGTTCGAAATATAATACTGGTTTAGTAGTTTGGTATGGTGATGATACATTTACCGATAACTGGGGTGGGGTTCACCCAGGTGAAGGTTTCCTAAGTGTTGTTGACTCTCACCCAGATGCACTTGTTTTTAAACTAAACGGTGCTAGCTCCATCGCTGATACTACTCGTTATCAAGTTTCAGATGCTGCCTTCTCGTTAGATAAGTCACCTGCATGGTATGTCGACTCACCAACTCGTGGTATCTATGATTACAAAGGCCTTACGGGTGTAGCTGAATTTGATTCTACGAAGTCTTACATTAACAACGTAATTCCTGATGCCGGAGTAAAAGTTCCAGCACAGTATCCAATTAAGTTCCAAGTCATCGGCGAAGCAAAAGATAACTCCGCTGGTGCGGTTTGGATCCACAAGTAAAAAAATGATTTAGAAGAGACATCGGGCCTGCCCGGTGTCTTTTTTTAATAGATAAGCGTATAAAATTTGTCATAGCTTCTGATGCTTAAGGTATTTTATGACCCAATCTTATAGAAGAAGCCCAACCAGCAAATAGGGAAGGTTTCAAATACCCTTGGCAAATGAAAAAGCTCACGACCGGTAAATAGAAGAAGTTTCAAAATCCTTTGGCAAGGGGGTCACAGGCTGGCTTCAGTTTAATGGAGAAACTCACTAATTCAAAGCAGATGGGGCGGCCGTAAAGGGATGGTATGAAATTGAGGGTAACCTCTATTACTTTAGCGGATACGGCATCATGGCAAAAGGATTGTACGATGTCAATGGACACATCCACTATTTTGGTGACAATGGTATTCACCAAACTGGCTGGGTAGAAATCGAGGGCAACCAATACTTGAATGACGAAACAGGTGAGTTCAATGAAGGCTGGTTCCGTTACGATAACAACTGGTTTACCAAAACAGCAAAGGGATCCTATCAAATTGGGCAAAAGTCAATGGCAAATGGTATTACTTCAATAGTTCTGGTGTTATGAGAACCGGGTGGGTGAAAGACAATGGCAAGTGGTACTTCTTAGCTTCATCCGGTGCAATGGCAACCGGCTGGGTGAACTCAGGCGGTAAATGGTATCTATTAGATGCCCATGGTGTGATGAAAACTGGCTGGGCAATGGTAAATGGCAGCTGGTACTTCATGAACACAGGTGGTGCGATGCAAACAGACTGGGTGTATACAGGTAGTAAGTGGTACTATTTATATGCTAACGGTAAGATGGCATATAATACTACCATTCAAGGATATAAACTTGGTGCAAACGGTGCCTGGATCCACTAAACTATCAAAAAAGGGGCTAACTCTACTTTTCGTAGGGTTGGTTCTTTTTTTGTCTAGGAAAAATGGTAGAGGATATAGGTATATGGATGCACATGTCATTTACTTTTTTAATATAAAGCTATTACTTTCGGTTTGTTATCAGACTTAAAATGCCTAATTATCGCGTGGAAACAAGATTTGTTGTGTCTTTTGTCAGTTTTATTTATCTCAAATCGAATGATATCAAAGGATTGGACTATTTTCCTAGATGATTATGTCGAATATTGCGAAAATATTTTTCTTCGAATGCCGAAAAACTATTGACCTTTACTACTATAAAATACTAAAATTATATTTGCATATTCCGACTATTTGAAAAATTGGGAAGTAATACTCAATAAAGTAAATTAGTAGGAATACTCTTTTTAATACTATTTTAATAGGGGGGAAAGTAATAAATGAGTAAAAAGAACTATAACAACAAACGCAAAATTGCTACATACGCATTAGCTTCAGCTCTAGTATTATCAAACTTTGCTCTTGTTTCGCCAACATCGGCTGCGTACAAGCCAGGCGATCTAGAGTCAAAAGTACAACAATTAAAGCAAGCTCAGCAGGCGCAGCAGGCAAGAACGTCTTTTAAAGCACAGGCAAAGAAAGCGGAAACAACTGCTACAGCTAACCTGAAAGCAACTGATAAGGTCCGTGTAATCGTTGAAGTGGATGGTCAAACTGCGGTTGAATATGCAACAAAGCAGGGGACATTATATAAACAATTATCTGAAGATAAAAAATCTTCGCTCTCTGCTAAAGCAGAAAGCCAACAAAAGTCTGTTAAAGACAAAATCAGATCTAAAGGTGTAAACATTAAATATAAGCAGAAATTCTCCACAGCATTCAATGGATTCAGTGGTGAGATCGCTTATGGTGATCTTGATAAAATCAAATCTGTAGCAGGTGTTAAAGAGGTTTACTTAGCGAACGAATATAATCGTCCTAAAGTTGAGCCAAATATGAAAACGAGCCACAACTTCATTGAGTCTCGTACAACTTGGGAGAAAACAGGCTACAAAGGTGAAGGAATGGTTGTTGCCGTTATTGATACGGGTGTTGACCCATCCCACCGCGATTTTAAATTAACTGATGCTACAAAAGAAGGTTTAACAAAAGACGGTGTAAATCAAGCTATTGCTGAAAATGGCTTAAAGGGTAAATTCTTCACAGATAAAGTTCCTTTTGGTTGGAACTATTATGATGGAAATGACACCATCCTTGATATTGGACCTGGCGCAAGCATGCACGGTATGCACGTAGCTGGTACCGTAGCAGCAAACGGGGACGAGTCAAACGGTGGAATTAAAGGGGTTGCACCTGAATCGCAAGTTCTTGCGATGAAGGTATTCAGTAACGACCCAATTTATCCGTCAACATGGTCTGACGTTTACCTTGCTGCGATTGATGATTCAATCAAACTAGGTGCAGACGTTCTTAACATGAGCCTTGGAGATGTCGCTGCATTCTATCAAGAAGATAGCGCAGAAGACCTTGCAATCCAAAGAGCTACTGAGAACGGAATTGTTTGTGCAATGTCTGCAGGTAACTCTAACCATATCGGCGATGGCTGGGATGACCCATATGCTAAGAATCCTGATATCGGTGTTGTTGGAGCACCAAGCTTAAACCCTGACGGTATTTCTGTTGCCGCTTCTGGTAACGAAGCATATCTATATGAGCATTCCTTTACATTGGAAGGAGCTGCCTCTGTCGCAAGCACTGGATACGGTCTAGACGATTGGACGAAGCTTGTTGCAGATCATGGCGGGAAGCTAGATATCGTAAGTCTTGGTGGTAAACTAGGTAAGCCGGAAGACTATCAAGGTGTAGATGTAACAGGGAAAGTAGTACTCGTTAAGCGTGGAGAACTAACTTTTGCTGATAAAACTAAAAACGCATCACTAGCTGGAGCTGCAGGGATTATTGTTTACAATAGCAAGCTAGACGACTCTATTCCTTATAAAGATCAGGGTGGCTGGCAAATTCCTCTAGTAATTGTTTCAGGAAATGATGGAAAAGTGCTTGAGGATGCTATTGCAGCAGGTCATACAACACTACATGTTGACCAGTCAGCTAAAAATGAAAGTCCTGAAAT
This sequence comes from Bacillus sp. (in: firmicutes), assembly GCA_039832695.1. Lineage (GTDB taxonomy): Bacteria > Bacillota > Bacilli > Bacillales > Cytobacillaceae > Neobacillus. Next base: position 74,628 of record JBDOMM010000041.1, on the reverse strand, counting down.
GGGCCGTATGACAAGCTTTACTTCATGGGGAACAACTCCATCTCTTGAGCTAAAGCCTGAAATCACAGCTCCTGGTGGAAATATCTATTCTACAGTTAACAACGACCAATATGAAGTAATGAGTGGTACATCCATGGCATCACCACATGTTGCTGGTGGATCTGCACTTGTTCAACAATATTTACAAACAGACAAACGTTTCGGTGATCTTTCTGTTGCAGAGCGTACGCATCTTGCAAAAGTATTGTTAATGAATACTGCTAAAAATATTACTGACTTAAATGGCCAACCATTCTCACCACGCCGTCAAGGTGCTGGTATGATGCAAACATATGCAGCTGTTACAACACCTGCGTACTTTGTGAATAAGGCTACTGGTGATGCTAAGGTTGAATTAAAAGACTTCCAATCTAAGCAGTTCCAAATGACATTTACTGTTAAAAATATCTCTGATAAGTCAGTATCATATACTGTAAATACTGACGTGTTAACAGATACAATTAAGAATTATGGCGAAGGTATTCCTGAATATAACGCATTAATTGCTGGAGACCTTGAAGGTGCTAAGGTTGATGCACCAAAAACTGTAACAGTACCAGCTGGAAAATCTGTTGATTTTACAGTTAAAGTAGATTTCTCAGATGCAAAAATTCCTGGAATTGATGCGGATGGTAAAAAGACTCTACTAGATTTAAGAAAAAATATTTTTGTTGAAGGTTCTGTCACATTAAAAGGTGCGGATGAAACTACACCTAACTTAACAGCTCCATACGTTGGATTCTATGGTAACTGGGACGAGCCAGAAAACTTAGATGGTTTTACTGCCCTTGGTGAAGAACGTTACTATGATTTAAGTTATTATTTCGGTGACGGAGCTACAGATATTCTTACTGATAAGGAAGAATACTTTACTTCTGCAGTCCCAGGCAAGAACTTTATTGCCTTATCGCCAAACGGTGATGACTACGCTGAAAGCATTAATCCACTTCCTGCGTTCTTACGTAATGGAAAAGAAGTTCAGTTCAACATTTTGGACAAGGATGGCAACCAGCTTCGCCGTGTGAAAGCAGAATCAGATGTGTATAAGAATGCATTTGATGGAGGCAGCGGTGCTCCATATTCTTATAAGACAGATCGTACTTGGGATGGAACAGTAAAAGGTAACCCAGTTGCAGACGGTTTATACTACTACGAAATCAAATCTGTAATTGATTATGCTGGTGCCAAGTGGCAATCTAAGAAGATTCCAGTATATGTTGATACAACTGCACCACAAGTGACTGCGAAATACGATCCTGAAAAATCTGTAGTTTCTTGGGAAACGAAAGAAGATGGAACAGGCGTAGAAGTTTATGGTGTGTTCGTAAATGGCAAGCTTGTTGACACTACTGACGGTAAAGCAACTTCTTACCAATTAACTGATGCACCAGAAAAAGCAATCGTTGAAGTATTGGCAATGGACTATGCTGGCAACGTTGGTGATGATACAGCTGCAATCGGTGATGTAGAATTGCCATTAATCGTTATTTCTAACGGTGAAAAAGATTCAAAAGGTAACTATGTACCAAATTCACCTGAGCCATGGGGTGCATATGATTCAAAAGATGTTCATGTTGAAGGTTTTGTATCAGATGATATCGGCTTAAAGGCCTTGAAAGTGAACGGAAAAGCTACTGAATTCACACTTGGTGAAGACGGTAAGTATCACTTCTCAACAACTGTTACTTTTGATAAAGATGGATTATATGATGTACAGGTTGAAGCAACCGATCACTCTAATAAGTCCTTCTCTATTGCTCGTAAGGTATACGTTGATACTACTAAACCAGTAATCAATGTAAATGCACCTGAAAGAGTAGATAAGAAAGTTGATAAAGTTACATTGAAGGTTAACCTACAAGATAACTTCAACTACTTAAACTTCTTTGTAGATGGAGATCATGAGTTTGAAGTACCGGTTGTAAGCCCTGTGGATGTATTAAATCCATTAAGCAAGGATTACGAAGTAACACTTCCACTTAAGGAAGGCGAAAATAAATTTACGTTAAAAGCAACTGACCTTTCTGGTAACGAAACTGTGAAAGAAGTTGTGGTTAACCGTAAAGATGCTGAAGCACAACCTGTAGTGAAGAATGGCTGGAGCTTAGAAGGCGGTACTTGGTACTACTATGTGAAAGATGTTAAAGCTACTGGCTGGGTGAAAGATACAGACGGTAAGTGGTACTTCTTGAAGAAAGATGGCAAGATGGCTACTGGCTGGGTATTCGATGGCGGTACTTGGTACTACTTAACGAAGTCTGGTGCAATGAAGACTGGCTGGTTACTAGAAGGTGGCAAGTGGTATTACCTAAATGGTAATGGAGCTATGGCTACTGGTTGGAAACAAGTTAACGGCAAGTGGTACTACCTATACAAATCAGGTGAAATGGCTGCTAACACAACTGTTGATGGCTATAAGCTTGGTAAAGACGGAGCTTGGATTAAGTAAATTCCGCTCCACTGAAGGCGAACAGATGTTAAATCTGTTCGTCTTTTTATTTTGTCATTTTACTCTTAAAAAAACATTGACCGAATTCTATCTTCCTATTAAAATTGGGTTAGCATTTAGATTTTTCTGCCAATTATGTTATAACTTACTAGATTGAAATAATTTAAGTGTGTTGATATTAGAGGGGGAAGACAAGGTCATGAGCCTGAAGTCATTAAAAAAGAAAAGAAAAATGGCATCGTATGTTTTAGCTTCAGCTTTGGTTCTATCAAACCTTGGTTTTGTTGCACCAGCGTCTGCTGCAACACCAACACAAGGAGCGCAAAAAAATTATGCACCTTTGATTGAAAAGTTTAAACAACACTTGAAATTAACAGATGGAAAAAAGAAAGAATTAAAGAGTAAAATCAAGGCTAATTTCAAAGCGACTGACAAAGTCCGGGTGATTGTTGAGATTGATGGGCAAACACCTGTGGAACAAGCAACCAAACAGGGCAAGCTTTACAAGGACCTTCCTGAAACAACAAAAGCTTCATTAGCCTCAAAGATTAGCAGTCAGCAGAAAACGGTAAAGGACAAAATTAAAGCAAAGGGAGTCAAACTTACATATAAGAATCATTTTTCCACGGCGTTTAATGGATTCAGCGGTGAAATGACCTATGGCGACCTATCAAAGCTTGAGGAAGTCGAAGGCGTCAAGCATGTCTATTTGGCCCATGAATACAAGCGCCCGCTTGAAGAGCCAACCATGAAAAACAGCAAGTCCTATATCCAAACAAGTGCTACTTGGGCGGATGCTGGTCTGAAGGGTGAAGGAATGGTCGTTTCTGTTATCGATACAGGTGTCGATCCATCACACAAAGATTTTGTCCTGACAGATGCAACAAAAGAAGGACTAACGAAAAATGAAGTGGATACTCTTGTGAAGCAAAAGGGCCTTAAAGGTAAATTTTTCACAGACAAAGTGCCATATGGTTACAATTATTTTGATCAAAATGATACCATCCTTGACAAAGGGCCTGACACAGGTATGCACGGAATGCACGTAGCTGGTACGGTTGCGGCTAATGGGGATGAAGAAAATGGCGGTGTGAAAGGGGTAGCACCTGAATCTCAAGTGCTTGCAATGAAGGTCTTCAGTAATGACCCGCTTTTCCCGTCGACTTGGTCTGATGTGTACTTGGCGGCCATTGATGATTCGATTAAATTGGGTGCTGATGTTATTAACATGAGTCTTGGTGACGATGCATCCTTTTATAATGAAGAAAGTGCTGAGGATGTAGCAATCACAAGAGCGACCAATAACGGAATCGTTTGTGCGATTGCTGCAGGGAACGCCGGAGCGATTTCCTATGGCTGGGGTGAAAATCCATATTCTAAAAATCCTGATATCGGTGTAGTTGGTTCACCAGGTCTGAATCCTGACAGCATTCAAGTTGCAGCATCTGGAAATTTAGCATATGAATACGAAACGGGGCTTACTGTTGATGGAGTAGACGGATTTACGGGTGTTGGATATGGCGTGGATGACTGGTCAAAGCTTACAGAATCCGGCCAATCATTAGAATTAGTCAGCCTTAACGGTGCTTTCGGTTATCCAGAGGATTATGAAGGGATTGATGTGGCTGGAAAAGTGGTCCTAGTTCAACGTGGGGATCTCTCATTTGCTGATAAAGCCTGGATTGCAGCAGAAGCAGGGGCTGTAGGAATTATCGTCTATGACGATGAAGGCTCTGCTTTTTATAAAAATCAAGGTGGCTGGGATATTCCGTTTATGCTGATTTCCCAGGCGGAGGGTCAGACCCTTGAAACAGCTATTGCAGGTGGACATGCTACCTTGCACATCAATCAGTTGGACCGTCAAGTTGACCCAGAATCAGGACGAATGACCGAGTTCTCTTCATGGGGAACGACACCTAGTCTGGAGTTAAAACCGGAAATTACGGCCCCTGGTGGAAAAATTATTTCTACATTAAATGATAATCAATATGGGGAAATGAGCGGTACGTCCATGGCGTCACCACACGTGGCAGGTGGAGCCGCACTTGTTCAGCAATATCTGCATCAGGACAAGCGTTTCGAATCACTTTCTGTCAGCGATCGTACTCATTTAGCCAAAACGCTATTAATGAACACTGCCAAGGTCATTACCGATGTGAACGGACAAGCGTTCTCGCCACGCCTTCAGGGTGCGGGGATGATGCAAACATATAATGCTGTAAAAACACCTGTGTACGTAGTGAATAAAAGCAATGGTCAAGCGAAGGTAGAACTGAAGGATTTTACGACTGAAGATTTTACTATGACATTAACCGCTAAAAATATTTCAACAACAGATGTGACGTATGACGTCCTTACCGATGTTTTAGCGGATACCATTCAGCAAAATGCAGAAGGGGAAGATCATAATGCCCTAATTGCCGGTAATCTTCAGGGGGTAAAGGTCGATGGGCCTAAAACAGTAACAGTTGAAGCTGGAAAGTCCAAGGATATTACAATCCATGTAGATATCAGTCAGGCAAAGGTTCCTGCCATTGATGATGATGGGAATAAAACAACGATGGACCTCAAAGAAGATATGTTTGTCGAAGGCTTTGTTCGTTTGGTAGATAGCGACCGCAACACGGATGGGAAAAAAGAGTTAAGTCCGGATCTGACTATTCCTTATGTAGGTTTTTATGGAAAATGGGATCGCCCGTCGATTTTGGATGGCTTCAAAGACCTAGGAGAGTCACGCTTTTTTGATCTCCAGAGGTTGTTTAACTACGAGGACGAGGATGGAAATTCAGTCGAAGAACCTGTTCATGACATGCTTTCAGACGATTGGTTCTTAGAGCCTGTTCCAGAGCGCGGCTTATACACGTTTTCACCGAATGGTGACTGGCTACACGATGACATCAGCACTTTGCCATCCTTAATGAGAAATGCTGCTGACCTTCAATTTAATATTTTAGATGAAAATAAGAAATTGCTTCGCAGAGTAAAAATGGAAAAAGATGTGCGGAAGAGTTATTTTGCAGACGGTTTCGGAATGCCGTTTTCCTACAGTTATGACCGCGCATGGGATGGTACTGTGAAAGGCAAAACAGTCAAAGATGGATTATATTATTATCAAATCAAGTCTGTGATTGACTATGCAGGTGCACAATATCAAACAAAAGAGATCCCAATCCTAGTGGATACTACCGAGCCACAGATTAGCCCGAGATATAACGAGAAAACATCATCTGTTGTTTGGGATACAGTGGAGCAAGGTTCCGGTGTAGCTGCTTACGGTATTTTTGTTAATGGCGAATTTGTTGATGAAGTGACTCCTGATGTGAATCGCTATAAATTAAGTAATCTTCCAGAAAGTGCAATCGTTGACGTGCTTGCCTATGATTATGCATATAATTTTGGCGGTGGAACTGTTGCCATTGGCGATGTAAAAGACGCTGCTCCTGTGATTTTCGTAGATGATTGGACTACCGTTCCATATGGGGCTTACAACACGATGACAGTTCCTGTTGCTGGAATGGTTCAAGAAGATTTAGGGTTAAAGTCATTGACGGTGAATGGCCAAGAAGTGAAAACCACTTATCTTGGTGGTGCGTATGTGTTCCAGACGACAGTCAGTTTCCAAAAAGATGGTTTCTACGATATTATCGTAAAAGCAGTAGATAAATCGGATCAAACGACTTCCATTTCACGTAAGGTGTTCATTGATACAACTGCACCAGAAATTAATGTAGATGCGCCAAACCTTGTTCCGGAAAATGTGGAAGAGGCAACCTTAAAGTTCAACCTTAAGGATAATTACAATTATCTATCTTTATTTGTCGATGATAATCACGAATATGAAAAAGCGGTTGTGAGCCCGGTGGATGTGATGGTACCAGCTAACGATCATATTGAAGTAAAGGTACCATTAGAAGTAGGTGAAAATCGTATCACTCTTAAGCTTCGTGACCTTGCTGGCAATGAAACGTTTAGGGAAATCTTGATTAACCGAGCAAATGTAACGGGGTGGGAGCAAGAAAATGGATCGTGGTATTACTATAACAATAGTGTGAAGGCAACAAACTGGGTAAAGGTTCGCAATACATGGTATTACCTTGGCAGTGACGGAAAAATGCAAACTGGCTGGGTCAAATACCAAAACAAATGGTACTTCCTCAATAAATCAGGGGCAATGGCTGTGAATCAATGGGTGCTTTACCAAAACAAATGGTACTACCTAGGTGGAGATGGTACGATGCAATCCGGCTGGATTTCTCCAAATGGCAAATGGTACTACCTAAATGGTAACGGTCAAATGGTCACAGGTTGGAAGCAATTGGGTGGAAAATGGTACTTCTTCTACACCAATGGCCAACTCGCTGTCAATACAACGATTAACGGCTATAAACTTGGCAGTGACGGTGCCTGGATGAAATAAGGTGAGTAAATGAAGACAAGCATAAGCTTGTCTTCATTTTTTATACCAATTATTTCCTATATATGACAAAGTTACTAATTGCGACACGATTTTCAATTTTTTTGTTGAAAAATTGCTTTAAAATGAGAAAATAATAGAGTACTACTATTTTTATCTAAAAGGAGGTTTGTATTTTCATACAATTTAAAACATAAAAAACAAGTCCTTGAGTCGGGAAATTTAACTTTATTTCCCATATCCAAAAATATGGAAATTTAGTATAATCATCATAGAAAAATTTGCGATTATAGCTAACTCAAGTCAAAAATAGATAGATTAATAGAGAGAATAATTTTTCACGGGGGGAAACATATTGAAGAAAAAACGTGTCACTGCTTTTGTATTGGCCACCATGTTGTTCTCTTCCACAGCTTCAGGTGCTTCTGCAGCAGGAACCTACACATGGAAGTATCAGAACAACAGCTGGTATTACTTGTCGCCAACGGGTAAGGCTGTAACAGGATGGGTACAATATAATAAACAATGGTACTATCTTGGCAGCAACGGAGTAATGAGAACTGGCTGGCTCCTAGACAAAAATCTATGGTATTTCCTCGATAAGAAAAGCGGTGTGATGAGAACTGGCTGGCTGAAGGATAATAATATTTGGTACTACCTTTTATCAAGCGGTGCGATGAAAACCGGCTGGCTCCTCGATAAAAATCTATGGTATTTCCTCGATAAAAGTGGTGCGATGAAAACCGGCTGGATTGTCGATAACGACCTCAAGTACTACTTAAATCCAAGCGGAGAAATGGTTACTGGTCAAAAGTTCATTGAAGGAAAGCCATATGTGTTCACTTCATCAGGTGCACTAAATACGAATCCAATTACGGGGTGGTTCCGTGATGGTTCCATCGTTATGTACTTTGATCAAACGGGTGTCATGCATACTGGCTGGCTAGAGAATGACATGAATAAGTATTATTTTAAACAAGATGGCCTTATTCATTCTGGCTGGTTAACAGAAAATGATCGAAAGTATTTCTTTAATAGTGATGGCAAGATGCAGGTTGGCTGGTTAACTGACGGTGGTCAAAGATATTACCTAGGTGCAGATGGCGTCATGCAAACCGGCTGGCTGAACGAAGGCGGAAAGACTTATTATCTAGGCACAGACGGTGTTATGTATAATGGCTGGCTCACCGAGGGAGATAAGAAGTTCTACCTTACTGAGGATGGAAGTATGGCAACCGGCTGGCAAACCATTGGCGATCAGCGTTATTACTTTGGTACAGATGGTGTCATGCAAACGGGCTGGATAACGGAAGAAGGTTCCTCTTATTATCTAGCGACAGATGGGAGTATGTACAAGGGGTGGCTGACTGAAGGCGATAAAAAGTTCTTTTTCGGTGCCAATGGAAAAATGCTTACAGGACTTCAAACCGTTGATAACCAAGTGTATTATTTTGGCATGGACGGTGTGATGCAGACAGGTGGTTGGACAACCATTGATAATAAGTGGTACTACTTTGGTGCCGACGGTATAGCTCTTAAGGGCTGGTTTACAGATGGCGATAAAAAATACTACTTTAATGCCGATGGTGTCATGACTACAGGCTGGCTGCAGGATAACAACCAATGGTACTATTTCTTCAGTAATGGAACGATGGCAACCGGTTGGGTGTATGTGAATGAAAAATGGTACTATTTAAATGTTTCTGGCGTCATGCAAACTGGCTGGTTAACAGATAATGGTGATACCTACTATTTTTCTAATTCTGGCATTATGTATACTGGCTGGTTAGCAATTGATAATAAATGGTACTATTTTGATACGAATGGAAAAATGGTAAAGGGTGAAAAAGTTATTGATGGAAAGACATATAACTTTTTCGAAAATGGGGTTTTAAATACGGGACCTGTGGTCATAACAACAAATTATGATTATACGTTCCAACAAATATTGGATATCGAAATGAAGAAAACCCCGCAAACAGATAAGTATAAATATGCTAAGGCATATGTCAGCAGTGACTTTGTTCTTAAGGATGCAAAGGACCCAACGAAGGGTGTGGTGACATCAACTACCCTCAATGTCCGGGAAGACACGAATACCAATGCATTTGTTTTCGGAACCTTAAAATCCGGTGCTGCAGTGACGATTGTTTCGACAGTGGGAACGTGGTATGAGATTAAATATGATACATGGCGAAATGCAAAAGCTGAGGATGTAAGCTATTATCTCAATCCGACTACCTTTAGCTCAAATAGCACAGAATACTTCCAGTTCCTGCTCTTAAATAAGAATGCTGGAACGACTGCACAAGACTTAAACGCCAAGACGCTCGTTGGCAAGGGGATCTTGGAAGGAAGAGGTCAAGCGTTTATTGATGCAAGTAAGCAATATAATGTGAATGAAGTATATCTTATTTCACACGCACTGCTTGAAACAGGAAATGGAATGTCACAGCTAGCCAAAGGAATTTTGGTTGATACAGTGGATGGAAAAGCAGTAGAACCGAAAACGGTTTATAATATGTACGGTGTTGGGGCGATCGATAGCTGTCCAAATACTTGTGGTGCGCAATATGCCTATAAGCAAGGGTGGTTTACACCTGAAGCAGCGATCATTGGTGGAGCACAATTTATTGGACAAGGCTATATTAATGCGGCGATACCACAGAATACGCTGTATAAGATGAGATGGAATCCGCTTAATCCAAATCATCAATATGCAACAGATATCGGTTGGGCAGCAAAACAAACCAACAATATTAAAAAAATCTATGATTCTTTAAGCTCGTATACATTGTATTACGACATTCCTCAATATAAGTAGATAGATTAGGACTGTGCAAATGTGCACAGTCCTTTTGTCTCTTTTTATCGAAATTTGTCTATGTTATCCTTGCAAAGGAAAAATTCTACTAGATTAGAAGATTGCTATGGGAGGATGAGGAATGAAGAGATTTGTAACGTCTATGATGCTAGTTCAACTATTGGCTCTTCCACTTCAAGCTGCTGCTGAAGAAACCACTGAGCCAATGTCTGCTGAAATAGACCCGTCGCCAGCCGGCCAAACGGAGGCTGCGACTGATGTAAGTGTAGAAAATAATGAAAGCGTTGATCCTAGTTTACCTTCAACGGTTCAAAACGGGGAACCATCTGCCGTTTCCGAAACACAGCAGACTGAAGTCACATCACCTACTGAAGTCACAACACAAACGGATGCCCAACCATCCGGCTGGACGCAGATGGATGGAAAGTGGTATTTTTTCGATCCAGTAACAGGTGAGAAGAAGACCGGCTGGATTGAGGACGAAAATACTTGGTATTATCTTGATGCATCTGGGGTTATGCAAACGGGCTGGGTATTTGATCAGAACCACTGGTACTTCCTGAAATCAAGCGGTGCCATGATGACCGGCTGGGTTTACGATCAAGGGCAATGGTATTTCCTTGAACAAAGTGGTGCCATGCAAACCGGCTGGATTTACAATCAAGCTCATTGGTACTACCTAAAGGCCTCCGGAGCGATGGCTAAAGGTTGGTTCGTGGATGATGATAGCTGGTATTATACCTATTCAAACGGCATCATGGCAGCCAATACTACAATTCAAGGATATACACTGGGAAGCAACGGTGCTTGGATCGCTAATCTCGTGAATCCAAAGCAGGCTTATTCTTATAATGACTTAATGGCAGACATTAATAAATTCAAACGGAATTTCCCTGGATTTATTCAGACACAAATTATTGGGAAGTCAGTTGACGGCAGGAATCTTTACGCTATTAAGCTAGGCAGAGGAGAAAAGGAAATCTTTTTCAACGGTTCGCATCATGCTCGCGAGCATATGACAACAAATGTGTTGATGGAAATGCTCGATCAATATGCTTCCTCTTACTCGGCCAAGCGCAATTTCAATAGCTATAACGTAAGAGACCTGTTAAATAAGGTTTCCATCTGGTTTGTCCCAATGGTAAATCCTGATGGAGTCATGCTTGTTCAAGAAGGATCTTCAACGGCAAAAAATCCTCAATATGTTTTACAACTAAACGGCGGAAAGACAGATTTTTCTTCGTGGAAAGCAAACATACGTGGCGTAGATTTAAATCGTCAATACCCAGCTGACTGGGCAAATATTGCAAATAACACGGGGAAACCAGCTCCGGAAAATTTCAAAGGCTATCAGCCTTTAAGTGAGCCAGAAGTTCAAGCGGTTTATAACTTTGTTAAAGCACATCATTTTAAAATTGCCACAGCGTATCACTCTTCTGGACGCATTCTATATTGGAACTTTCATCAAGCGACAGCAGCATATAACCGTGATTACCAAATTGCTCAAAAGTATTCTAAGTTAACGGGTTACAGTTTAGTGTTTCCGGGACCAAATCCAAGTGGGGGCGGCTTCACCGATTGGTTTATTCAGGACATGAAGATGCCTGGATTCACACCGGAGATTTCCACTCATACATACAGTAAGCCCGTACCGCTTTCAAACTTTGATACCATTTGGAAAGAAAACCAATCAGCAGGGTTAATGCTGGCAGTGGAGGCACTCAAGCTCTAAAGGGATAGATGATTCTATCTCTTTTTTTATGATTAAAAAATGTATTTTCTAATCATGGTAAATACTAGCCAATAATCGACATATTTTTGTTTACAGAAATTTGGGCTTGAGTTACAATGAAAATACATTCAATTTTTGAATATATCGGAGGTCCATTCAATGGAACAGCACTCATTTCAATTATTAGAGGCAATTAATAAAAACGCCAACTTAAATCAAAAGAAAATGGCTGAGATCTGTGGGATTTCAATCGGAAAGGTCAATTATCTGATCCACGATTTAACGTTCGGAGAGTATATTTACAGCGAAAAAAAGGGCAGAAATATCAGCTATTTTTTAACACAAAAAGGAATTGATTCGTTAAAGAACGGAATCGAAGCTTTTCATGATAAAAAGGTTAATATCCATCAGGAACCGTTAACGGAGATTAAACAGGCTGTTATTTTAGCAGCAGGCTCTAGAAAAGATTTTAACAAACCTGCAGGGTTAATGCCTATTGATGATACCACATTATTAAAAAGAAATGTAGAAATTCTACAGGATAACGGCATTAATCATATCGTTATTGTCACTGGCTACCAGCGCGAAGCCTTCGAAGAGTTTCCAGAATTCAGTCATCTACAATTTGTCCATAACCCAAAATATAAATGGACTGGTTCAATGGCGTCATTAGCGCTCGCATATGAGTTCATTTCTGAAGATATTCTCCTTATTGAGGATGATATTTTAATTGAAGAACGCGCGATTAAGGAAATGCTTATGCATCCGCAACGCGACAGCGTTCTGATCACAGATGAAAGCGGCTCAGGAGACGAAGCATTCGTAGAACTAAGAAATGGCTATCTTTACAAAGTAGCAAAGGATATTCATCAATTTAACCATGTTGATGGTGAAATGATTGGTTTCAGTAAGCTGTCCTATGAAGTTTTTACAAAAATGGTCAATGACTATAAAGAAAACAACAAGAATCCATATATGAACTATGAATATATGCTGCTTGATGTATCCAGACATTATAATATTGGCTTCCTCAAAATGCACAACTTGATTTGGGGAGAAATTGATAGCCGACAGCATTACGATATCATCATTAATAAAACCTATCCGATTCTAAAAAGAAAAGAAGCGGAGTTCAGAGAAATTCAAATCAAGAGCTACTTAATGGAGGCCCTTGACCTGGCCTATGAAGACATTCAAGAAATCCAGCCATTTGGCGGGATGACCAACAAGAACTTTAAGGTAACGGTTAACGACAAGGAGTATGTACTCCGGATTCCTGGAAATGGAACCGAGCAGATGATTAACCGTAAAGAGGAGAAGATTAATTCGACTCTTGTTAGCGGGCTCGGCATCGATACAGAAATCGCATATTTTAATGAAGAATCAGGCATCAAAATTGCTGAACTTATTCCAAATGCGGAGACATTAACGGGAAAAACAGCTAAACGTCAGGATTACATGACGTTAACAACGGCAGTTCTTAGAAAGCTTCACGAATCTGGTATAGAGATGGCCAATCGATTCGATGTGTTTGAAAATATTACAAAGTATGAGCAATTGATGGAGGAAGCCAAGGGGCAGCCTTATGAACATTATGATGAGGTAAGAGCGCAGGTTATGGTTTTAAAGGATGTTTATCAAGGGATGAATATTGAACTAAAACCATGCCACAATGACTTGGTTCCAGAAAACTTGGTGAAAAGTGGCGCCGACAAGGTGTATTTAATCGACTGGGAATATGCAGGCATGAATGACCCAATGTGGGATGTCGCGGCACACTCGATAGAATGTGAGTTTACACCTGAAGATGAGGAATTATTTTTATCACTATATTTACAAAAGGATGAAATTCCACTCGACATTCAACAAAGAGTACTCATGAATAAAATCTTCCAAGATTTCCTTTGGAGCATTTGGACAATTATTAAAGAAGCCAAGGGTGATGACTTTGGTCAGTACGGAATTAATCGCTTTAACAGAGCTAGAGAGAATTTAAATCATGAATTGATAAGGGAGTTGGCATACTCGTATGAAAAATAAAGGGATCTTCTTCGGTTTGTTCTCAGGCTTCACCTGGGCGCTTGACACCGTTTTAATTGGAATGGTTTTAGCGAAAGCATTGTTTGTTTCATCAGATGCAGTTATTTTCCTAGCACCACTAGTTAGTACGTTTTTCCATGACATGCTTTCTAGCCTTTGGATGATGGTTTATATGGCCATCAGAGGAGAATTAACTACAGCATTTAAAAAGGTAGCAACGCGCAGCGGGCGATTCGTTGTCCTAGGTGCTTTACTAGGCGGACCAATCGGGATGACTGGCTACGTGCTTGCAGTTAAATATTTAGGTGCCTCCCTGTCGGCTTCGATTTCAGCGGTGTATCCAGCGATTGGTGCCTTCTTTGCTTTCTTACTATTAAAAGACAGATTAACGTTAAAAAACTGGATTGGACTTTTTATTAGTATCTTATTCATTTTTATCTTAGGCTTTGCTGGCGGCGAGCCGTCCCCAAGCTTTATTCTTGGATTCTCGTTTATTCTTCTATGTATCTTCGGTTGGGGAATGGAATGCGTAATCCTTGCTTATGGAATGAAGGACGACGAAATTACACCAGAGCAAGCATTGCAAATTCGTCAAGTAGTTTCAGCAGTCACATATGCAGCATTGATATTACCATTTTTCAATGCCTACCCGCTTGTTGGCGAAGTGTTTAAGAGCAGTGAATTGTGGTTAATCGCCGGAGTTGCCCTTTCTGGAACGGCTTCGTATGTTTATTACTACAAAGCGATTTACGTTATGGGACCAACTCGTGCCATGGCTTTAAATATTACGTATGCAGCATGGGCGATTATTCTAAGTTTCATCATTTTAGATACTCCGATTACCCTTAAAGCCGTTCTTTGTAGTATCATGATTTTATTAGGATCCATACTGACTGTCGCTACTAAAGACGAGTTAAAATGGATGAATCTGATTAAAGGCAGGAGAACAGCTTAATTATGAGAGCTATTTTACTAGCAGCAGGAATGGGCACAAGATTACGACCACTAACATTAACTACACCGAAGTCCTTGGTTGAGGTCAACGGGAAACCAATGCTCGAGCAGCAAGTGGAATTCCTTCAAGAAGTCGGCGTGGAGGAAATCATCGTAGTTACTGGATACTTGAAGGAAAAGTTCGAGTACTTGAAAGAAAAGTACGGCGTTACGCTTGTTCATAATGATAAATACGATGTGTATAACAATATTTACACGATGTATTTGGTAAGAGAGTATCTTCCAGGCGCGTACGTGATTGACGCCGATGTCTTTTTGAAAAATAACTTCCTTTTGCGTGATCCGAAGAAATCGATGTACTTCAGTTCACGAAAGCCAGAGTTTAAGGCTGAATGGATGATTCGTTACGGTGACGATTTTAAGGTCTATGACATTGAAGTTGGCGACGGCGAGCATGATTACATTTTATGTGGCATCTCGTATTGGTCGGAGGAAGACGGCCGTTATATCGTTAAGAAGCTGGAGGAAGCGGTCGCTGGCGGGAACTTTAAGGATCTATACTGGGATGACATTGTTAAGGACAACATTCGCGACCTTAATGTGTATCTACAGGAGATCCACCCAGACGACAGCTATGAAATTGATTCATTAGAGGACCTGGAGAAAGTAAAGCAGCGTTTGGCGATGGAGAAATAATTATAGCGTGATGAAGCGAGAGGGCACTTTGACTATAGTGCCCTCTTTTTTGTTAAAAGAAAGGTGGTCTACTTCTACTTTTGTCTAGAGAGAAGAGGGGAAAGTAGAAGTAGAAGGGAGCTACATCTACTTTTGTCTAGAGAGAAGAAGGAAAAGTAGAAGTAGAAGGGAGCTACATCTACTTTTGTCCAGAAAGAAGAAGGAAAAGTAGAAGTAGAAGGGAGTTACATCTACTTTTGTCCAGAATGGAGAAGAAAAAGTAGAAGTAGAGTGGAGCTACATCTACTTTTGGCTAAAAAGAAGAAGGAAAAGTAGAAGTAGAAGTAGAAAGGAGCTACATCTACTTTTGTCCAGAAAGAAGAAGAAAAAGTAGAAGTAGAAGGGAGCTACATCTACTTTTGTCTAGAGAGAAGAAGGAAAAGTAGAAGTAGAAGGGAGCTACATCTACTTTTGTCCAGAATGGAGAAGAAAAAGTAGAAGTAGAGTGGAGCTACATCTACTTTTGTCCAGAAAGAAGAAGGAAAAGTAGAAGTAGAAGGGAGCTACATCTACTTTTGGCTAAAAAGAAGAAGGAAAAGTAGAAGTAGAAAGGAGCTACGTCTACTTTTCTCCAGAAAGAAGAAGAAAAAGTAGAAGTAGAGTGGAGCTACGTCTACTTTTCTCCAGAAAGAAGAAGAAAAAGTAGAAGTAGAAGGGGGCTACATCAACTTTTGGCTAAAAAGAAGAAGGAAAAGTAGAAGTAGAAGGGAGCTACATCTACTTTTCTCCAGAAAGAAGAAGGAAAAATAGAAGTAGAAGGAAACTACATCTACTCTCCCCTAAAAATAAACAACAAAAGAAGAAGTAGAGGACATCTACTTCTTCTTACCTACGAAATAAACAATCAATAGTCTAAATAGCAAGGATCCCCACATTATTCATAAAAAAGCCATCTCCCAAATCCGTTTGCCTTATAATATTTATTTAATATTCGTCTAATGATATTAGCCGTCAAATCTCCTTCACACCACTCCATAACCGCACTAGTAGTAATCTTTCGATCCGGAAACAACAACTTAAGTTCCTCCACACTACGTACTACTGCAGCATCAATCGTTTCGTGGTGGCCACAATCATTACAGACTAGCATTTTATGATCAACGGAAACACTAAACGATTGGCATAAACAACAAATAAGCCCTTTACGTTGCTGACCATATTCATAATGAAGCAAACGGGGATAAGGGGATTCGACAAAATGCAATGAAATTAATAGCTCGGCCAACTGCTTGTGTTTACCAGTAAGATTTCTTGTCGTCGTATTTAAATTCTTCATTAGTGAATCAATCTGTGTAGGAAATATAAGGGGTTTATTTTTGGGTGCTTGATATAGTGTGAAATTGGGGTTAATGAAAACTACATTCGATTCAAGAGGAATATTGAAGCCATATTTTTGCAGTAATTGGCGAAAGAGAGAGTCGCAGCGTTTTAGCTGATCAAGTGAGTTCGTTATTTTTGTCCCATTCTTAGTGTAAAACTCACCATTTTCATAATAATGATCGCCTTCATTATTTTTAACATCAAAAACGTGTAAGGTATCTTTAATTATCAATGTGTCAATCTGGAATTTATTATTATTAACCTTGAGCAACAAATCATTTAATATATAACAATCACTTTGAATCTGGTCCGTTAATAAATCAAACATCACTTCCCCTTCGTACCCTTTCTTGAGGTTATAATAATTCTTTTTATCTTCTTCCGGTAACTCCATCCTAGCATTTAAGCTTCTTAATATAATTAATTCCTGCCGTTCTGTGCGAGGTTTAAAAGCCATAAAGCACATCCCTTCATATATTTATCTAACTCTATTTTCATTTTAATAAAATTTCCCACTCGATGGTAAAAAGTGTATGAACATTTCTTGAAGAATTTACAAGAGGTTTGTCGAATTAAGGTGGAAACGCATGGAAAATATGTTACCCTTAAAGATAGAATAATAGATTGAGAGGAGAAAAGAATTGAAAAAAGTAGTATTTCGAAGTTTCGTTATTGTTCTTTTGCTAATGGGGATTTTTCATAATAAAGTAATGGCAGCTGAAACATCACAACAAGCCACAATGACAGTAACCTCTATAAAATTGCCAGTCTATCGAAGTTTTGAAGAACTATCAGATTTTAGAATTCATCTAGCATCAGATTATGTGCGATATGCTGAATTATCTTTTAATGACAAAGTTACAGTCATAGGTGAAAAGGATTATGCAGCCCAAATTCGTATGGCAGATGGCAGGACGGGCTGGGTTCATAAGGATTACTTGAATACTAATATTATGAATCAAACCTGGCTTGTAAAAGAAGGAAGAAATCTAAGAGAGGACCCAAGCACGGCTAAGTCTCCAATAGGTTATATCGCAGACAAGTCAAAGGTGTATGTCCTCGATTATGATCAACAAAGTAAATTCTATAAAATCCAGACAACAGATGGAAAGCAAGGTTGGATTAAAGGAACGTATCAAGAAGGCGATGGCTCTAATTTTATTGATTATGGGAAAGGCTTAAATGTAATACCCTATGAATTTGATAAAGAGGGCAAAGCTACATCAAACATCTCAATCTTTACGCCGCTAAATACAAATGCAAATGTTACTGCTAATCAATTAAACAAATTCATTGAATATAAAACGAAAGGTTCCAACACAGAAATGACCGATATGGGTTCTGCTTATTTGGAGGCACAAACCAGTGCGAACTTAAATGCCATCTATCTTTTGGCTCATTCTGGTCTTGAGACAAAATGGGGAACCTCAGATATCGTGAAAAATGCACATAACTATTATGGAATTGGTGCATATGATTCACAGCCAACAGAGGGAGCAGATACGTTTTCTTCAAGAAGTGCAGGAATCATTGATGGGGCTAAATTTATTAGCACTCGATATGTAAATAGAGATGCAGGATTTCAGTATCCATTCCCACAACCAACTCTTGATAATATGCGATTTAATGATGAACTACATCAATACTCTACAGATGAGGCGTGGGCTGGAAAAATTGCTACCCTCATCAAGGAATTTAACACATTTACCTATACAAAAGGCTGGAAAAATATTGCTAACCAATGGTATTACAACAATGGAGATGGATCATATAAAACCGGCTGGCTCCAAGACAGCAACAAATGGTACTACTTAGACAGCAAATCAGGTGTCATGTTAACCGGATGGCAGCTAATTAATGGGAAATGGTATTACCTGAACCCAGCGGGCGATATGAAGACGGGCTGGCTGTACTCCGGAGGGAAATGGTATTTCCTTGACCAGAAAAATGGCGATATGAAAACCGGGTGGTTATACACCGGTGGTAAGTGGTATTACTTAAATAGCAGTGGTGCCATGCAAACAGGCTGGATCAAGCTTGGTACTAAATGGTACTACTTATACACAGATGGACATATGGCTGCAAACACAACCGTTGGCGGCTATCGTCTAGGAAAAGACGGGGCCATGCTGTAAATAAACTTTTAGTAGGAATCACCCTTAGGTGGTTCCTATTTTGTTTTATGACAAAATTCGCACGCCTTCCGTAAATGTCTTTGAATTTATAGCCAAGAAGTCACGAACCATATAAGACAAATATCCTAGTATTTTAGTAATTTTTCGGAAAAATCAAACAAAAAGTCGAAAATGGTCAGTTTTTGAAACATTCCTGTAATAATATTAAAAAATAACTGTAAATTAAAACTAGTCTTTTTTATGAGATACTATATTTAACAAAAAGAGACAGAGAGAAATAGAAACACGGAGGTTATCATGAAGAAGTTAATAGTCGGTGGTCTACTATCATGTTCTTTACTTTTGAGCGGATTAATGGGTGGACAAAAAACAGAAGCAGCATCTTTTGGAGATAAAGTTACAGATATAGCTCTTGATTATATTGGTGTTCCATATGTTTGGGGAGGAACAACTCCTAGTGGTTTTGATTGTTCAGGATTTACAAGCTATTCTTACAAGCAAGCTGGTGTTACATTACCACGTACAGCTTCTGAACAATACACTAAAGGGCAAGCGATTTCAAAAAGCAATTTAGTAGAAGGAGATCTAGTATTCTTTAGTACATATAAGGCTGGAGCTTCACATGTAGGAATCTACTTAGGCGATAACAAGTTTGTTCATGCATCATCAAGTGCTGGTGTAAAAATCAGTTCTTTAACAGAGTCATATTATTCTAGAACATACATAGGTTCAAAGCGGATCGGCAACTACAATAACGGTTGGGTATTATCCGGAAGATCTTGGTACTTCTATAAAGATGATGCAAAGCAAACTGGCTGGATCAAGGATGATAGCCGTTGGTACTTCTTAAACTCTGAGGGTGTTATGCTAACAGGCTGGGTACACCTTGGTGACACTTGGTACTACTTAGATGCAAGTGGTGCTATGCTAACAGGTTGGGTATACTCTGGCGGCCAATGGTACTTCTTAAATGCGGACGGTTCAATGGCACATGATACAACAGTGGGCGGATATGTGTTAGGTAGTAACGGTGCTTGGATCGAATAATAATAATAATAGGAAAAAGCGAAATCTATTTATGGGTTTCGTTTTTTTTTATTGTAGAAAATATTTTATGAAAATAATAGTATGTATTGAAAATTTTTCCACAAATAGTATGCGTTTCTGATATAATGTACCTAGTAAAAAGGGAGGTTAATAGAATGCAAAAATTAAGTAAGTTGATGCTTGCTTTTGTTCTTATGCTCTCATTCTTGGCACCATTGAATGCAAAAGCAGCAGCACAACAGCCAGCTACAAAAAAGGCAGCAACAGAAGCACCAAAAAAGAAAGCGTTTAACGAGCTGGTAAAAGAGAAAATGCATCTCCAAAATGGCACAACATCAACAGTTAAACAAGAAACAACAAAGTCCCCAACACAAGATACTACAAAAGCAGCTACACCAGATACAACCACACAAGGTACTAATGATGCGGTAAAGTTTAATAACGCTAATTTAGCAAAAGCTGTACGTGCAGCTTTAAACCTTAGCTCAACTGCTACAATCACACAAGGGAAACTAGCAGAACTAACAGAATTAGATGCTAGTGGCCAATCTATTAATGATTTAACAGGATTAGAATATGCGATTAATTTAACTTCGCTTGAATTATCGGATAATAATATTAGCAACTTATCTCCGCTTAGTAATTTGGTGAAATTGGAGTTTTTAGGACTTTCAACAAATCAAATTACTGCTAGTAGTCTATCTGCACTTAGTGGTTTAACACAATTACAATATTTAGACTTAGCTTCCAACACAATCAATGACATTTCCGGATTAAGTCAATTACAACAGTTACAATATTTAGGTCTTTCTGAAACGGGTTTCAATAAACTTTCCTCTTTAAGTAGTTTTACAAATTTGCTTTTTCTAGATTTATATAACAATGGTATTACTGATATTACCCCTTTAGGCAATTTGTTAAACCTTGAATATTTAACTTTATGGAAAAATAATATAACAAATATTTCTGCATTATCGGAGGTAACTTCTCTTGCAGGACTTGATTTAGATGAAAATAATATCAGTGATTTGCAACCATTAACAAGTCTTGTTAACTTAACATCTTTATATATCTCTTCAAACCCTGTATCTGATATTTCTCCTTTGAAGGATATTACAAGTTTACAATCTGTAATGATGACGGATATGTCAGAGCTAGACATTTCCGAAGGTTCAGCAGCAATGGATGTTATTAATTACTTACAATCAAATGGCGTTGATGTTTATTATGATGGAAGTGAAGATCCAGACCCAGGTGAAAATTATGGGTGGGTAAGTGATGAAGATGGAAACTGGTATTATTATGATGATAATGGTGAGCTTGTAACAGGCTGGCAAAATCTATTAGATAGAGACACCTATTCATATGAATCTCGGTATTACTTTAATCAAGACGGAGTAATGCTTTCTAGTGTTTGGTTAAAAGACGGTGGTGTATGGTTTTACTTAGACGATAACGGTAGCATGGTTACTGGTCTTCAAGAAATCAATAATGCGTATTATTTCTTCGCAGACAATGGGGCAATGAAAACCGGGTGGGCTACTGACGGTTATTCTTGGTATTATGCAAGCAGCAGTGGGAAACTTCAAACCGGGTGGCTCTTACTTGGCGGCAAATGGTTCTACCTAAGCAATGATTATGATAATTATGGCGTAATGGCAACAGGAGTTTACTTCGTGGGAAATACTCCTTACTATTTCGATCATAATGGTGTCATGAAAGCAAATGGCTGGTATTTTGACGGTGATTTCTGGCACTATGCAAAGTCAAGCGGTGCGCTGTACAACCGTTCTTGGTTATCTAACGGTGGCAAATGGTATTATTTCAATGAATATGGCGATATGGTGACAGGAAGAACCTTTGTTGGGAATAGTTACTACCATTTTAATAAGAGTGGCGCTATGGTAACCGGATGGGTGAAACAAGAAGGATATGCCTATGAGTACCGCTATTACAAGGCAAATGGAATGGAACAATACGGCTGGTTAAAAAGCGGGAAAAATTGGTACTATTTTAACCAGAACGGTTATATGGTACACGATGGCTACCTACAAATCGGTTGGGAAGTACATTATTTCTATCCAGATGGAAAATGGGGCGGCTCAAGACCTATCTATTAAATAAGAAGAAAGACGGGCAAAGGGGGAACCTTTGCCTGTTTTTTGTGGAATCCCCCATAAAAGAATTCATCCTTCCGAATCCTTTTCTTGCACCGATTCTCCCCAAAAAACATACGCTGAATAGTTGAAGTTAGAAAAAAGTAGCAGTAAACGCTTCAATTTAGTGAACAAGTGAACAAAAGGGTAAAATTCGACAACCTTTGCGGCTCACAGTTTCTTTTAGTGCTGTTTTTTGTTACAATTAGTTGTAAAAATTTAATTGTCATACCTTATTGACGGGTAGATACCATCGTCAAGGTAAAATATAAGGTTATAGTCATTCAAAGTATGTCTGGAAAGGAAGTTTACTTCATGAATAAAATTTGTGTTATCGGCCTCGGTTATATCGGGTTACCTACATCAGTTATGTTTGCAAATAACGGCATTCAAGTTCACGGTGTAGACGTCAATGCTGCGGCAGTCGAAAAAATTAGAAACAAACAGCTTCATATCGAAGAGAACGGACTGGAGGAGCGCCTAATTGCAGCGATTGACAGCGGTAATCTAACGGTTTCAACGACTCCGGAAAAGGCTGATGTTTTTATCATTGCCGTTCCATCACCAATTAACCCTGACAAAACGGCAGATATGAAATATGTTCAAGCAGCAACTAAATCCATTGTTCCTTATCTTGAAAAAGGGAACCTTGTCATCCTTGAATCCACTGTTCCACCGAGAACAGTAGAAGACGTAATGATGCCGATCTTAAAAGAAAGCGGTTTGGAAATGGGAACTGAACTACTTATTTCCCACTCACCAGAACGTGTAATTCCTGGTCGTGTATTCGAAGAATTAGTCAATAACAGCCGTATTGTCGGGGGGATTAATGAAGAATCCTCTGAAAAAACAGCGGAGCTTTATCGTGCCTTTGTTAAAGGGGAAATCTTCCTAACAGATGCGACAACTGCTGAGATGGTTAAAGTTATTGAAAATACGTACCGTGATGTTAACATTGCCTTTGCCAATGAGCTTGCGCGAATCAGTGAAAAAATTGGTGTCAATGTGTGGGATGCCATTAAGCTTGCCAACCACCATCCACGTGTAAATATTCACTTGCCAGGACCTGGAGTGGGCGGACATTGTATCGCAGTTGACCCTTGGTTCCTTGTGGAGCAGGATCCAGAAAATGCACAAATCATTCATCTTTCACGTAAAACGAATGATTCCATGCCACAATATGTTGCCAATAAAGTGAAGGCCATTTCTGATCAGCACCAAATTACGAATCCAAAAATCGCTGTACTAGGATTATCTTTTAAGGCTAACATCGATGATATGCGTGAAAGCCCGTCCGTTGAGGTTATTCACCACTTAAAAGAATTGAACTTAGAATTCACAGCGTTTGATCCACATATTAAGGAGCAAAAAATTCCTCAGCAAACGCTAAAGCTTGAAGAAGCATTAGAGAATGCGGATGTTGTTCTGATTTTGACAGAGCATGATGAATTTAAAATCCTTGATCCGAAGCAAACGGCAAATCTGGTTCGTTCAAAAATCGTTCTTGATACGAAGAATTGCCTTCCACGTGAAGCTTGGTTAAATGCAGGTTTCGATATGCGTGTATTAGGGGATTCTAAAAATAGCTAATTGAAACGATCAAAGAGGCTGTCTCAACAACCAGGGGGTCAGACCCTTTATGAGCCAGCCTCTTCGTTTCACATTATAAAGAAAGTATAAAATTCGACTTTGAGAATTGTCCAGCTCCAGCGCCTAGCCCCTCGGGTCAAATAACCTTCTGCAATAAAAGTCAAAGAGCGACTTTTCTTGCAGAAGAACATTTGCCTGTCGGGGCTGACCAAGGCGCTTCCGCTTTTCTCATGTGAAGTCCAAAAGAATACAGGTGGTACATATGAAGGAAAATTTCCTCGGGGTGGATGTTTGTAATTATGATTATGACCAGCTTGCCTCGTTATTAATGCAGGATATTGAAAACAAAAAGAAATCATTCATCGTCGCCATTAATCCGGAAAAGATCATGAAAGCACAAGAAGACGAAGAACTAAGAAAACTGTTAAACCGTGCGGACTATCAAATTCCAGATGGAATTGGTGTCATTTTAGCGTCTAAGTTAAAGGGCGGCCAGGTGAAAAGCCGTGTAACGGGAATCGATATGATGTTAAAGGTCTGTCAAACGGCAGCCGCAAAGGGTAAACGTATTTTTCTATATGGCGGAAAGCCGGGTGTAGCTGATTCTGCTAAGGTGGAACTTGAAAAACAAATACCAGGCATTCAAATCGTTGGTACACTTCATGGCTATGAAAAAGACGAAAAAGTAATTATAGACACGATTAATCAGCATGAACCTGAAATTATTTTTGTGGCACTTGGCAGCCCTGCACAGGAATATTGGATTGTCAATCACATGAGTCAAGTGACACCTTACGTTTTCCAAGGGGTAGGCGGTTCTTATGATGTCATTTCCGGAAATTTAAAACGAGCACCTGAAGTTTTCCAGACATTGGGTCTCGAATGGTTCTATCGCTTGGTGAAAGAACCTTGGCGCTGGAAAAGGCAGTTAATCTTGCCGAAGTTCTTATTAAAAACATTAAAAAAATAAAGTCAGAGGCCTTTCTCGAATTTTAAAGGGAGAGGCTTTTAGTACATGGAAGAAGGGGAAGAATGATGGCAACGTTTGTTAATAATCTAATCAAACAATTACGCGCCAGTAAATTCTATGGGGTAGCTAAAAATAATCCAGTTTTAATAAAAATGAAAAGAAAATACGATAAAGCCCAGTACCAAAAGCAGAAGGATATGGTCCATGTTCATGGGTTGCAAACCTTAAAATATATGAAGGAAGGCTTTGCGGAAATCGGTGAAGAATTCTGGCTTGATTATGGGACGTTGCTTGGTGCAGTAAGAGAGAAGGACTTTATTGGGCACGATAAAGACCTTGATATCGGCTGTTTTAATTTTGATGATCAAAAGAAAGCAGAGCTTGTTAAGGCACTAGAGAAAAAAGGGGTAAAGCTTTACAAGCAATATGAAATGGACGGGAAAATTTTTGAACAGGCCTTTCATTATAATGGCTTACATATAGACATTTTCTATTATTGGAAAACTGACGGGGATAAAGTTTGGTGCTACTTCAGTGATATTGGTACGAAAATGGAGTTTGAAAATCATCCGAATTATCAAATTGCTAAAGGATATCGTACCCAATCCGTTACCTCTCGTTTTTCAGGTTTGATGGACTATGAATTTAAAGGCGAAATGTTCAAGATCCCTACAAACTATCATGAGTACTTGGTAGATAACTATGGAACATCCTATATGCAAAAAGACGAAAACTGGGTTGCGGGAGAGTCTCCAGATAATATTAAACTGGTCGAAAAACCAGTTATTGTAAAGGAATATATTTAAGAATGGTAGGGCTGTCACTGGGACGGGCCCTTCATTTTGATTCGAGGGTTGTTTTATGCAAAAGTCGTTAATAAAGAACGCGATTTATAAAATTACGTTAAACTTCTTTAATCTGATCTTACCTGTTTTAATCGGGGCATATGTGTATCGAACATTAGGCTCAGATGCCATCGGAAGAGTAAAGTATGGGGAAACCATTTTTAACTATTTCTTTATTTTTGCAGCCTTTGGGATTTATCAATATGGACTGCGTGAGGTAAGTCGAATCAAGAATGATAAGCAAAAAGTCGCACAGTTATTCACCAGCTTATTCACGTTCAGCTTGCTGACAAACTTTGCTTCCTTATTTACCTATATGGCTGTGGCCTATTTCGGCTATGGAGAAAAGGCGTTATTCCCTGTGTTAATGGTGTACTCGATTAACTTCTTCCTTAATATTTTCTATGTTGAATGGGTCAATGAGGCTTATGAGGATTACGGCTTTATTACCATTAAGACAATCGCCGTGAAAATCGTCTATGTCATCCTGTTATTAACTTTAATTAAAAGTACGGATGATTACCTCTTGTTTATCGGATTATTAGTGTTATCTACCGGATTAAACAATGTCATCAGTTATTTTTATGTGAAACGTAGAGTGAAATTTGACTTTTCAAATATAAGCTTCCGGCCACATCTCAAGCCGTTATTTCTAGTGGTTATTTTTTCTAACGGAAACATCCTTTACACGCAGTTGGACCGGTTTATGCTTGGGGAATTTGTCAGTGAAAAATCAGTTTCCTATTATACCCTGGCGCAGCAGATTGCTACGATGATTAATGCGTTGATGTTAAGTATCATTCAGGTGACGATTCCAAGGCTGTCATTCTTATTGGGTGGAGAAAATGAGGAGCAGTATCTTGACCTGTTAAAGAAAATCGCCAAAATTTATTCCGCCTTGCTGTTTCCAGCCGCGATTGGGCTTTACGCCATAGCAGACCTCGGGGTTATTATCTATGGAGATAAGGAATTTACGGCAGCAGGTCCGGTTCTTTCTATTTTTGCGCTATATATGATTACAATTGGATTTGAATCGATCTTATCTAACCAGGTCATTTATATTAAGAAGAAAGAAAATATTCTCGTTCGGTTAATCTTCATTTGTGGGATCGCCAATTTAGCGATGAATTTTGGCTTCTATTATTTTGGCGTGCTGGATGCCCGAACAGCCATCCTAACGACGGCAATCGCAAACGTATTCCTTATTGCCAGTGAATATGTTTATATTCGCAAGTATCTGAAGATCCCTATTCAGTTACTTTCATGGACCAACCTGAAATATTTGGTCTACTCATTGCCGTTTATTCTAATTTCTTTGGGCATTCGCTCGGTTTTCAGTGGAACGGTTGTCCTGTTTGTTCTTATCATTGCAGCATGCGGACTATACTATCTATTAGTTTTATTCTTTACAAGAGACGAATTGATTACCTTATTTACTTCTAAAATAAAGGGTAAATTAATGAGAAAATAATAGAAAAAAGTCGAATACTAACCATATTCGGCTTTTTTCTTTACACTCTTTAGAATCCTTAGTAAGATTAATATATTCAAAAATTGAATGTATTTAAATCTTAAGCAAAACTTAAGGAAACTTACATATTGTATATACAGTTCTTCGCTATAATCAATGGATAAAGTCAAAATTTGAGGTTAATTATGTCTACTTTGAAAAAGAATTTCCTTTATGTATTGCTTCAACAATTCGTCTTACTGGGACTTCCGTTTTTAACAATTCCTTATATTTCGAGGGTTCTTGGTCCACATGGTGTGGGGCATTATAGCTATAGTTTCTCGTATATTACATTGTTCATCAATGTGTTCCTTCTTGGTTCCAATTTGTATGCCATCAGAGAAATCGCGAATGTGAAAAATGATCGTCAGCAGCTATCACGGTCTTATAGCGAAATTTTTCTAATACGAACGGGATTATTAGCACTAGCAACAGTCATTTATTTTATTTGTGTCCCACTCCTTTGGAAGGGTGATGCTGTTTTTTATTGGCAGTCACTCCACCTAATAGGCGCCTTTTTTGATATTACCTGGCTGTTCCAAGGGTTGGAACAATTCAAGAAGGTTGTTACTCGGAATATTACACTCAAGCTGTTGGGCTTTGGCAGTGTGTTTATTTTTGTAAAAGATGAAAAGGACCTTGTTCTATATACCATTATCATGGGTGCAGCAGTGATCGTAGGGAATGTGGCTCTTTTTTATCGCTTAAGTCAATATGTTCGTTTGACAGTGAAAAACTTAGTGTTCAAAAACCATTTTATTCAGATGTTAATTCTATTCATCCCCAGCTTTTCAGCCATGATTTATTCGGTACTGGATAAAACCATGCTAGGGATTATGTCCACAACAGCCCAAGTAGGCTTTTATGAACAATCTTATAAAATCGTTTATATGATTTCATCGCTAATCAATATATCGGGAGTCGTCATGCTGCCGCGCACATCTTCACTTATAGCGGAGGAGAGGTTTGACAAGCTAAGGCAGCTACTAAGGGATGGGGTAACCTTTACTGTTTTTCTAGTCCTGCCCATCTCCTTTGGATTCTTACTCATTTCTAAGGACTTTGTCTTGTGGTTCTTGGGCAGTAAGTTTGAGCCTAGTGTCATGATTGCAATGATTATGGCACCGATTATTATTTTTAAATCATTAGGTGTCATTTTTGGTTCCTGGTATTTGGTTCCAATGAAAAAGAATAAAGAGTATACCTTGCCGATCGTCATTGGCGCACTATTGAACTTTTTTCTCAATCTTTTACTGATTCCCCGATATGGTGGTGCGGGGGCTGCTGTTGCCACAACCATAACAGAAGGATTAATTTTGGCTATTCAACTATGGTTCTTAAGGGGAGTTCTCAACTTTAAGGCAGGAACTAAAAAAGCAATGATAACCTATTTGGCAGCTTCTATCCTCATGGCCCTCATTGGATATCAGTTAGTTTCATACTTACAATTATCACTCCTTTTGGCGATTATCTTAAAAGTTGTGATTGGAGTAACGGTGTATGCGGGAGTTCTTGTATTAATTCGAGAACAAATCGCATTTGGTTTTATGAAGAAAATATTTGCTTTTAAAACAAAAATGAATAATGGATAAAGAAGAGCCTTGAAGGAGGCTCTTCTTTTCGTCTTATGGTAAAGATGTAAGTTATGACTTGATAAAAACGTCGATAAACGATAACATTATTTTGTTCTTAAAACAAATTACAACTATCTTATTCAAGAGGGGTTCCTATTGAAGAAAATATTATTCTTATTAAATTACGTTGGTAAAGGCGGAACGGAAAAATACGTCTTAGATTTAATTCAGGCAGTAGGACCAGAAAATAGTGTGTTTATTTATTCAGAGGAAGGTCCTGGACTTGAGGATTTTAAACGGACGACTGTCACCACTTATCAAGTGAAAATGACAGGACCATTTGACTTTAGCGCTGCTAAGGAAATTAAACGAATTGCTCTTAAGGAACAAGTTGACGTCATCCATGCCCAGTTCTTAAGGGAAAATTACCTCTCCATACTAGCTAAACTGATGGGCGCTCACTGCAAGGTCATTTGGAGTTATCACGTTGATGTCCCAATGGGCAAAGCCATCCGAACATTAAATAAATTCATGACATCCTTCAATCATAAAGTGATCACTGTTTCCCAATTTATGTTCAGACAGCTTCAGCAAAAAGGAGTATCAGGTAACAAGTTGAAACTCATTTATAACGGTGTGACTGGGCCGGTGGATAGAGTGCCATTAACCAGCTTAAGCGCCGTGCCAGTAATTTCTGTTGTAGGTAGACTTCGTGAGGAAAAAGGACAGGCTTTTTTGATTAAAAGCTTATCAGCCCTTAGGAAGCAGAACCCGGAAATCAAGTGGGAATGCCATATTTACGGGGACGGTCCACAGCAGGAGGAATTATTTGATTTGGTCCAACAATTAAACCTTGAAAATTTTGTTCATTTTAAAGGTTTTTCCTCAGATAAGGATAAGCTATACCTAAGCAGTGACATCATTGTTATACCTTCTAGTAATGAAGCACTTTCCTATGTGGCAATGGAGGCACTATCCTATAACCGGATTGTGGTAGCGACAAATGTCGGTGGACTGCCTGAAATTATCAAGCATGGAGAAACGGGATTGCTTGTTAAGTACGGCGATACACAGGAGTTGGCTCAAACTCTTCTACGACTATTTACGGATCAACCATTAGTTCAAAAACTTTCCATTCAGGGAAGAGAATACTTTGACCAAAATTTTACGTTAGAAAAAATGGTAAAAGAAACAACTGCACTTTATAAGTAATAAAATTATGTTTAGGGGTACAAATTAAATGAATTTACTTCAAAGAAACCTTCCAATCTTATTCATAGGGATCCTGGCTGTAATTGCTGGGTTATTAGTGACTAATTCGAAATTAGCTTTGCTTATCTCGGTATTGATAGCGTTATTGTCTTTTTGGAAAAAAGAAACTGGAATTCTATTTTTGCTTATTTTTATTCCTTTACGCCCATTTTTAATAGCCGTAAATCCAGGATATAAAGTGATTGGGGATGCCATTATCGGCTTATTACTCATTCGGACATTTTGGGATTATCGAAAGGATCTAAAAAAACTATTTACCTTCCAATCGTTTGAATTAGCATTTTTTGCTTTCGCGGTAATCGGAGTCTTATCAGCCTTATTAACGGATGTTTCTCTTAAGGCAATCATTGTTCAGCTACGCGCCTACTTTTTGTTTTATCTAGTTTATTATATTGTTAAGCGCATGGATTTTACTGCAGAGATGATTCGGAAAATGGCTTACACGACATTTTTCCTGGCTCTCATTATGTCCATTCAAGGGATTGTTGAGAAAATCTCTAATAAAACAGCGCTAATGCCACAGGAATGGCAGGAATGGTGGTTGTCACCAACGAACCGAATTCGTGTGTATGGCTTGCTTAAAGGGCCCAATGAATTATCGCTCTATTTATTAATCGCATTAATTATCTCACTTTATTTGTTAAAACAAATGCATGGAAAGATGCGTTGGTTCCTTTATGTAGGTATAACCTTAATGGGGACGACCATTCTGCTTACGTATTCACGAGGAACTCTTTTAACACTGATTGCTTTTCTTGTCATTTATATACTCATTAATAGAATCTGGAGACCATTTGTTAAGCTTGGTATCGTTGCTATTGTTTCAATTGGTCTGTTCTTTGGAGTCAACCAAGTGGCGGACCAATATTATAATCATTATTTAACTGGTGAGGATCAAGAGGGTTACGGTGCGGATAAAGATAGCGGTTCAAAACGATTTAAAAATACATTTTCCGAAGAAACGATCGGACAAAGCAGTTCAAGCGGAAGACTTTATTATGTAAAAAAAGCCGTTGAAGTGTTTAAAGATCATCCAATAATCGGAACAGGTTTTGGCACATTTGGAGGGGCAGCAACGTTAGCTTATTCCTCTCCTATCTATG
The DNA here is from genome assembly GCA_039832695.1 of Bacillus sp. (in: firmicutes). Lineage (GTDB taxonomy): Bacteria > Bacillota > Bacilli > Bacillales > Cytobacillaceae > Neobacillus. Next base: position 43,919 of record JBDOMM010000041.1, on the reverse strand, counting down.
AGGATTACGGAATCGAAACGAATTTTTATTCGGATAATCAGTACATTCTTGTCCTTGCGGAAACAGGTATTCTCGGAACGCTTGCTTTGATTTTGGTGAGTTATTTCTTATTAGTTGCGACCTGGAAAAACAGAAAGAAGTACTTTGGACCACTGCTATCTTACCTATTCGTCGCATTGATTGTTGGAGGAGCGGTCTACAATATTTTAGAGAATGACACATTCATGATGTTTTACTTTATCATGCTGGGCATCGCCTTCCAGCGAAGAAACATCGACAACGAACACAGAGTCTCATAAGACTCTGTGTTTTTTCTATTTCAACTTCAAATGGACTGACAAAAGGGAAGCACTTTGTTCGAACACTTTATTAGTGATAAGGTTCTTGTCAAATTTTCAATAATTTTAGCGAATATGTAACTTTTGGGTTGTGTTTTTCGTCAAAATTCATGGTATATTAATAAGAACGTATGGTGCAGTCAAGCAAAAAGATTTAGGAGAACATATGAAAAATAAAGTAACTGTCATCTCAAATATGTATCCGTCAAAAGAACATAAGAGCTGGGGCATTTTTGTAAAGAACCAAGTAGAGGCCTTGCGAATCAGGGGGCTTAAAGTTGAAGTCATTGCCATAGACAATCCTAATAAAGGTAAGCTGAATTTAATAAAGAAATATGGGAAATGGTTTCTTACCTTTGCGTTTCACTTACTTTTTAAAGGAAGCAGAACTTCTGTGGTTCATGCCCATTATGTGTTTCCAAGCGGCTGGCTGGCAAAATGGTACAAAAAGTGGTTTGGAGCTCGAATGATTGTCACTGCTCATGGTGGAGATATTGATAAAATGGTGAAGAAGAACCAGCGTATTTATCACATGACGAAAAGTATTCTTACCGAAGCGGATGAGGTAATCGCTGTTGGTGAAGAACTGTATGCTACATTAGTGAAGGATTTTGGAGTTCCTAAAGAAAAGCTTTCTCTTATTAATATGGGTGTGAACTTAGACGTCTTTCATCCATTGGATAAAGCAGAAGCACGTAAACGCTGTGGAGTGAAGGACAACGAGACACCTCTCTTGTTTGTTGGTAACATTATTGAACAAAAAGGGTTGAATGAACTTGTTGAAGCATTCGCCAGCTTAAAGGAAGAAAATCCAGATTATGCTTTATACATAATTGGATCCAATAAAGATCAAAATTATTTCCAAAAGTTGCAGCAACGTATCACACAATTGGGTATAACAGAGAGTGTTCATTTTCTTGGTACAAAAAATCAAGCGGAGGTTGCTTGTTGGATGGCTGCTGCTGAGGTGTTCATTCTTCCTTCATACATCGAAGGATTTGGACTTGTAGCAGTAGAAGCGATGGCTTGTGGTACACCGGTGGTTGGAACGAATGTAGGCGGCCTGAAGTACTTGCTTGACCATGGAAATGGAGTACTTGTTAAAGTTAAAGATGCAGTTTCACTGAAACTGGGAATTGAATCCATATTAAAATCAAAAGAAGCTAAAGAAAAGCTTGTGCAAAACGGACTTGAAAAAGCAAAAGAAAATGACCAAAACATTATGACAGAGCGCGTGATCAACCTCTACCAATTACAAAAGGAAAAGGGCTGACGCCACGCCCTTCCGTTCATTTTCTTCTAGTAAAATAGTAAATTATAGGTTGGAAGAATTGGTGGAATATTTAGTAAGTTGATTGAATCATAAAATCTATTTAAAATAGGTTTTAGCTATGTTATAATCCACATGGTACGTCTATAACTGTGCATGTAAAAATGATTGTTAAATAGATAACTAACTTACAAGTAACCATTATGTATGGTTGCAAAACTTTGTCTGTTTCCTGGTGGAAGAAATAGGCTAAACAGTTCTGAGGAGGATCATAATGATCTACATCACCTTAATATTATGTTTTATTAGTTCCATACTTCTTACCCCTTTAGTTAAGAAACTTGCCTTTAAAATTGGGGCGACTGACCGCCCAAATCATAGAAAAGTCCATCAAAAAATTATGCCGCGTCTTGGCGGATTAGCGATTTATCTAAGCTTTATTATTGGCTTATTAGTCCTTCGTCCAGGTGGACCATATGCTACTTCAATCATCATTGGAAGTATCATCATTGTTGTTACGGGAATTCTAGATGATATCATGGAGCTTTCTGCAAAAGTGAAATTTATTGCGCAGATTGCCGCTGCTGGAATCGTTGTTATTTGGGGCGGTGTCCATGTTCAATTTATCAACCTGCCGTTCGGCGGACAAGTTGAATTTGGGTACTTGAGTATCCCGTTAACCATCATCTGGATTGTGGGTATTACCAATGCGATCAACCTAATCGATGGTTTAGACGGTCTTGCTGCAGGTGTTTCTTCTATCGCACTTATCACCATTTCAGGAATGGCTATCATTATGGGGGATGGATATGTAACGGCTGTTGCTTCTATCGTCCTTGCAAGTACATTAGGCTTCTTACTTTATAACTTTCATCCAGCAAAAATCTTTATGGGTGATACAGGAGCATTATTCCTGGGTTATATGATTTCTGTTTTATCATTACTAGGATTTAAGAACGTTACATTGATTTCATTTATCGTTCCGATTATTATTCTTGGAGTTCCGATTTCTGATACATTCTTTGCTATTCTACGTCGAATCGTAAATAAAAAGCCCTTATCTGCTCCTGATAAATCACATTTACATCACTGTCTCCTTCGAGCAGGATTTACTCACAGACAGACGGTGTTAATGATTTACGCAATGGCAGCATTCTTCGGACTTGCGGCCCTCATCTTCTCGCAAGCGAAGTTACTGGGTGGCTTCTTCTTCATCATCATCCTATTGATTATCATTGAATTGTTCGCTGAAATGATCGGACTTGTGGGCAAAAACTATCGTCCATTGATCAAAATGATGCGTGTACTATTAGTTACAACTGTACGAAATAGATAATTATAAACCAAGAGCCTGACCGATTATGGTCAGGCTCTTGTGCGTTTAGGATTATAAATAGATGGTGAAAGCAATAGTGCCCAAGAGAAAAGAAAAAAGAGCAGGTCGGTAACTAGTCGGAGCGACTAGTGCCCGAGAAGAAAGAAAAAAGAGCAGAATGGTAACTAGTCGAAACGACTAGTGCCCGAGTAGAAAGAAAAAAGAGCAGAATGGTAACTAGTCGGAGCGACTAGTGCCCTAGAGGAAAGAAAAAAGAGCAGAATGGTAACTAGTCGAAACGACTAGTGCCCGAGAAGAAAGAAAAGAGAGCAGAATGGTATAACTAGTCGGAGCGAGTAGTGCCCGAGAAGAAAGAAAAAAGGGCAGAATGGTAACTAGTCGAAACGACTAGTGCCCGAGAAGAAAGAAAAAAGAGCAGAATGGTAACTAGTCGAAACGACTAGTACCCGAGAGGAAAGAAAAAAGAGCAGAATGGTAACTAGTCGGAGTGACTAGTGCCCGAGAGGAAAGAAAAGAGAGCAGAATGGTAACTAGTCGAAACGACTAGTGCCCGAGAAGAAAGAAAAAAGAGCAGAATGGTAACTAGTCGAAACGACTAGTGCCCGAGAAGAAAGAAAAAAGAGCAGAATCGTAACTAGTCGGAGCGACTAGTGCCCGAGTGGAAAGAAAAAAGAGCAGAATGGTAACTAGTCGGAGCGAGTAGTGCCCGAGAAGAAAGAAAAAAGAGCAGAATGGTAACTAGTCGGAGCGACTAGTGCCCGAGAAGAAAGAAAAAAGAGCAGAATGGTAACTAGTCGGAGCGACTAGTGCCCGAGAGGAAAGAAAAAAGAGCAGAATGGTAACTAGTCGGAGCGACTAGTGCCCGAGAAGAAAGAAAAAGGAGCGGAGCGGTAACTAGTCGCTCCGACTAGTACCCTTGAGGAAAAAAAGCGAGAAGAAGAATAAAACAGAAAAAAGTTAACTAGTGCAGTTGCCTATTATCAGCTTAAACATAACCATGAAAAAGCCGCATCACACATTTAGTGATACGGCTAAGGTTTAGTTATTATCTGAAGAACTGTTGCTATTGCTATCTGTTTCAGAATCGGGACTTTCACTATCCGAATTGCTAGAATCAGTACCAAGATGTGCTTTTAAAATGGACTTCGTTTCTTCTAAATTCTGTTCATCAAGCTTGTAGTAATAAATTCTATTAATATAAGCATCTTCACCTTTTAAATTCAGAGTATCAATTTTTAATCCGCTGCCAGCTAAACCATAGTCAATCAAGGACTTCATATCGTTGAAGGACATGTTCGTTTCCATATTGTCTCCAACCGCTTCAATGATGTCTGTGTGCTTGGAGAAGGATTTAATGGATAGTGCTTTCTTTAAAATCGCCTTAATAATTTCCTGTTGCCTCATACCACGCATAACATCTGTATCCTTGTGCCGTGTTCTTGCAAGGGCAAGTGCTTGTTCACCAGTTAATGTCTGCATACCTGGCTTTAAACGGATTGCATTATGATGGTCTTCAGAATCTTTTTCTGAAATAGCATATGGAACTTCTACGTCAATGCCGTCAAGAGCGTTGACTACATCAATGAAAGCATAAAAGTTTACTTTGACATAATAATCAATTGGAATATCAAGCATTTCTTGAACTGTTTCGATGGTCATTTTTGGTCCGCCATATGCGTGGGCATGGGTGATTTTATCATATTTATCTTTCCCAGGTATATACACATATGAATCACGTGGAATACTTAAAAGCTTAACGGATTTCTCTTTTTTATTAAGAGTCGCAACTAAAAGAGCATCAGAACGTACTGCATCACCATATTGTTTCTCACGGCTTTTACTCTCATCTACACCAATAAGCAGGATCGAGATATTATCCATATCCGGATTAACTGTCTCTGTTCGTTTAGACACCGTTTTAACCGGCTTATAAGATTTATTTACTACCGATTCAGCTTTTTTTAATAAAAATGTTGCATAACCTGCGCCGCCTAAAGCAACAATTAAAAGCGGAACAATGATCCACATAAAAATGCGCTTTTTTCGACTTTTTTTCTTCTTTTGACTCACTCGATGAGTACGTTGAAATTCGGGCATATGATTTCTCCTTTATTATATGTCATTTTCATAGTAGATAAATTTAGTTTAGACCAGATTCCATTTTACCGTTTTTTACCCATCTCGTAAATTGAAACTTTATGTCGAATATTGAAAAATACGATTCTTCTAAAATAAGACAAGTTTTGCAAACAACCACAACTTATAGACGAGAGCTTCATCGCTTGTGTTACAAACTATATTTGTAAAATAAATGAGTAAATGTACCTATAAAAGTATCAATATTCAAAAAATTATATATATAGTAAATTTACATACTATCAACAAAATACCAACAAATTTTTTACAAAAAAGACTATCAATCTCTTTGAAAAATTAGTAGAATAGTCTTGCAATACAAATATTTTTGTCGAAGGGCGGAAAAAGTGTGAAGAGACAGATCAAACGAAGCATGAAAAAACGTATGCTTAATGGTTCTCTAGCTACTGCACTAGCACTTACAGTAGTTCCTCTAAATATTTTCCCACATACTGCTAAGGCAGAAGGAACTGGGACTGCAAACACTGCTACACTTCGTATCTTGGAAACTACAGATCTTCATGATGCTGTAATGCCTTATGATTACTACCAAGATACAGATAAAGGTGTCAATTATGGATTAGCTAAAACGGCAAGCTTAATTGCACAAGCTAGATCAGAAGTTGATACAAGTAACTCTATGTTGTTCGATGCTGGGGATTTGCTACAGGGAAATCCAATGGCAGATTATGTTGCAAAAGTAAAGCCTTTAACTGAATCAGAAGTACACCCAATGTTTAAGGCTATGGATATTTTAAACTATGATGGCGGTATCGTAGGAAACCATGAGTTTAACTATGGATTAGGCTACCTAAACACTGCTTTAAAGAACGCTCCGTATCCTGTTGTAAACGCTAACATTTATGTAGATGACCATGATAGTGATCCAACAAACGATAAAAACTATTTCACTCCATACCAAATCATCCCTAAAAAGATTAAGGATAAGAATGGTGTAGAACAGACAGTTAAAGTTGGTATCGTAGGTTTTGCACCTCCGCAAATCCTTCAATGGGATAAAGATAACCTACAAGGCAAAGTTATTGTAAAAGATATCGTTAAATCTGCTGAGAAATACGTTGCAGAAATGAAGTCAAAAGGTGCAGATGTAATCGTTGCAATCGCTCACTCTGGTTGTGACGTAACAAACGAAGGTCAAGAGGATGCAGAAAATGCAGTATTCTCTCTAAGTAAAGTATCTGGCATCGATGCACTACTTTTCGGACATGCTCACTATGCATTCCCAGGCGGTAAGGAATTCCATGAGGGTGGAAAATTAACAAACCCTGATCTACCAGGACTTGATAACACACAAGGTACAATCAACGGTACACCTGCAGTTGAAGCAGGATTCTGGGGTAATAACTTAGGTGTTCTAGACCTTGAATTAGTACAGCAAGAAGATGGTACATGGAAAGCAGACCGTACTAAATCAAAATCTGTAACTAAGCCTGTAACTGCTGACACAGCAGCAGATCAAACAATTGTTGATGCTGTTAAAACTGAGCATGAAGCTACACTTGCATATGTACGTGGAAAAATTGGTGAAACTACTTCACCAATGTATAGCTATTTCTCACGTGTAATGGACGATCCAACAATCCAAATCGTAAACAATGCACAAACTGACTACGTGAAAAATTGGATTAAAACAAATAAACCAGAATTAGCAGACATCCCTGTAATTTCTGCTGGTGCACCTTTCAAAGCTGGACGTCAAGGCGCAACTGATTATACAAATATTCTAAAAGGCGATCTTTCTATTAAGAGTGCCAATGACCTTTACTTGTATAACAACACTTTAAAGGCAGTTGAGTTAACTGGTGCTGAAGTAAAAGAATGGTTAGAAATGTCTGCATCACAATTCAACCAAATTGATCCTAATAAAGCAGATGCACAAGAATTAATTAACTACAGTTTCCAACCATATAACTTCGATGTAATCGATGGTGTAAAATACCAAATAGATGTTACTAAACCAGCTCGTTACAATTTCACTACTGGTGAAGTTGCAAATGCTGATGCACATCGTATCATCAACTTTACTGATATGAATGGAAACCCAATCGATCCAAATCAAAAATACATTGTTGCAACGAATAACTATCGTGCAACTGGCGGTGGTAACTTCCCTGGAACAAAGGGTGGAAAAGCAACTGTTGTTGTAGATTCTCCTTATGAAAACCGTCAAATCTTAATGGATTACATTAAAGAACAAAAAGTAGTAAACCCTGTTGCTGATAACAACTGGAAAATCGCTCCTGTTGGTGGCGTTGCTAAAACATTAACATTCAAATCTTCTCCAGCAGCTAAAGATGTACTAGCATCAGCTCCAAGCGTGAAAAATGTTGGTCCATTATCTGATGGCTCTGGTTTTGAACAATACACTTTAGACCAAAACGTACACGTTCAATTATTAGGAATCAATGACTACCATGGTCAGCTTGATACTTGGAGATCAATTAAAGATTCAACTGGTAAAGTAGTTGATTACTCTGGTGGTATTGAATGGTTAGCCGCTTACTTAAAAGACAGAGAAGCAGCAAACCCAGCTAATACACTAATGCTCCAAGCCGGTGACCTTGTAGGAGCTAGTCCGCCAGTATCTGCGTTATTACAAGACGAACCAACTATTCGTTTCATGAATGAACTTGGTTTTGACGTAGGAACAATTGGTAACCACGAATTCGATGAAGGCGTAGCAGAAATGAAGCGTCTAATCTATGGTGGAGATAATCCAAAAACGGCTCAATATGAAGCGAAGTATGGTAAATTTACTGGATCAACTATGGATTACGTTGTAGCAAACGTAGTTGACGAGAAAACAAATGAACCAATTTTACCTCCATATACAGTGAAAGAAGTAGATGGCGTTAAAATCGGCTTTATCGGTGTTGTAACAAAGGATACACCTTTAATCGTTACTCCAGCAGGTGTTGCAGGCGTTAAATTCACTGATGAAGTAACAGCAGTTAACAAATATGCAAAAGAATTAACGGATCAAGGCGTTAAGACTATTGTTGTTCTTGCTCACAATCCAGGAACATCAAAAACTGATGGTACAGCTGCAACTGGGCAAGTTGTTGACATGGCAAAAGCTATTGACCCTGCAGTTGACGTAATTTATGGAGCACATGACCACAAATACCTCAATACAAATGTTGATGGTAAAGTATTAGTACAATCTTGGTCATATGGTACTGCATTCTCTGATATCGATTTAACAATTGATCCTGCTACAGGTGACGTTATTAAAGATCAAACAAAAGCAGAAGTTGTGGATACACTTCACAGCAAAATCACTGCTGATGCAAAAATCAAAGCAGAACTTGATGGCTACCAAGAAGACATTAAGCCAATTGTTAGCCAAGTAGTTGGTACTACTTCTGCAGCAATCACTAATGTACAAAATGCTGCTGGTGAATCTGCACTTGGTAACTTAATTGCAGATGGTATGCGAGCAGTAACTGGTACTCAAATTGGATTTATGAACGCTGGTGGTATCCGTAACCCACTTCCAGCTGGAACAATTACTTGGGGAGATCTATTCAAGGTTCAACCATTTGGTAATGATCTTGTAACAATGACTGTTACTGGAGAACAAATCAGAACATTATTAAATCAACAATTCCAAGCACCACCAAGCTATAACAAGATCATGTCAATTTCTGGTCTTCACTATACTTGGACGGATTCACAGCCATACGGAAGCAAGGTTCTTGATATTTACCTTGAAGATGGTTCATTAATCGATCCTAAAGCTGAGTATTCAATCACCGTTAACAACTTTATGGCAGATGGCGGAGACGGTTTCTCTGTCCTTAAGTCTGGTAAGAACCGTGTAACTAATATGGTTGACTTAGACGGGTTTGTACAGTACTTCAAATCATTAGAACAACCAGTTTCTGCAGAAATTGAAGGCCGTATCCAAATCGATAATTTCGTTGAACAACCAGATGTATATGTAACAAATTACGATCAATATGTTTCTGGTTATACTGAGCCGCTTGCAAAAGTGGTAGCAAACGTTGGTGGAAAAGTAATTGGTGAAGCAACTGCAGATGAAGAAGGATACTTCGAAATCGAGCTAGATGCTCCATTAGCAAAAGGTACTGTAATCCGTCTGGATATTACAGACAGAACAGGCAACTTAGCTCCATTTGATATAACTGTTGATGCTGCAACTGGCTGGATCTGGGTTGGAGATGAAGATGGCCACTGGATTTATGTAGATCCAAAAACAGAAGTAGCAGTAGCAAACAAATGGCTACAGGAAGATGGAATTTGGTATCACTTTAATAAAGACGGTTTCATGGAAACTGGCTGGGTGAAAGTAAATAACAAATGGTACTTCCTAAATGAAGACGGTGAAATGCAAACTGGCTGGTACCAAGAAGATGGCAAGTGGTATTACTTAGATAAAGTTAACGGCGACATGAAAGTTAATTGGTCTCAAGTAAACGGCAAATGGTATTTCTTCGAAGGTACTGGTGTAATGAAAACTGGCTGGGTATACACTGGCAAGAAGTGGTACTTCCTTGCAAATAGCGGTGCTATGCTAACTGGCTGGGTATCAACTGGTGGTAAGTGGTACTATCTATACAAAGATGGCAGCATGGCTTACAGCACAACAATCAGCGGATACAAATTAGGTAAAGACGGAGCATGGATTAAGTAATTTATGCACCTAAAAGAGGTAATTCCTTTGGGAGTTGCCTCTTTTTATTTTGAAATTTTTTCCGGTTTTTACTAAGCTTTCTTTGTTTTCGTTTTGCTAATAATGGACAAACTGAAAAACAAGGAGGAAAGTTTAATGCTGTATCTTACCTTGATAGTATGTTTTTTTGTTTCCATCCTTATTACTCCACTAATTAAAAAATTAGCCTTTCGTATTGGCGCAACCGATCGGCCGAATCATAGGAAAGTTCACCAGTCGATTATGCCAAGGCTTGGAGGCTTAGCCATATTTATTAGTTTTTTGGTAGGGATTTTTTTATTACGGCCAAGCAGCCCCTATTCTTTGGGGATTTTTATTGGCTGCCTCATTATCGTTATTACTGGATTTTGTGATGACATGTTTGAGTTACCTGCAAAGTATAAACTATTGGGGCAATTGGCAGCAGCCTGCTCGGTCGTATTTTTAGGGGACTTGCAAATGGTATTTATTAACCTGCCGTTTGGAGGGCAGCTGCAATTTGGTTTTTTGAGCATTCCTTTTACGATTCTTTGGATTGTCGGTATAACCAACGCCATTAATCTGATTGATGGACTAGACGGTTTAGCTGCTGGGGTTTCATCCATTGCATTAATCACCATTTCCGGCATGGCCATCATTCAAGGGAATTTATACGTCGTGGCAGTTGGCTCGATTGTCTTGGCAAGTACGCTTGGATTTTTGATCTACAATTTTCATCCGGCAAGTATTTTTATGGGCGATACAGGCGCACTTTTTCTAGGGTTCATCATTTCTGTCCTGGCATTATTAGGCTTTAAAAATGTAACCTTTATTTCCTTTGTTATTCCAGTTATTATTCTCGGTGTACCTATCTCTGATACGTTTTTTGCGATCATTAGAAGAATCATTAATAAACAGCCATTGTCTGCTCCTGATAAGTCACATCTTCATCATTGTATGCTGAGGATGGGGTATTCGCATCGTCAAACCGTTTTAATCATTTATGCTATGTCAGCATTTTTCGGATTGGTTGCGGTCATTTATTCACAGGCGAGAATCGGTGGGGCGCTGTTCTTGATAGGAATTGTCGTTTTGATAATAGAGATTATTGCTGAGAAAATTGGCTTAATGGGAAAAGATCACCGCCCATTACTAAACATTGTACGCACGTTAAAAATGAGCACTGCGAAGAACCGCTCATAGGAAAAAGGGACTCAATGTTGAGCCCCTTTAATTTTTTTCCCAATTGTATTCTTTCAATAGACCTACTATAATCCTCAATAAGACATACTTATTTTACCTTACGAAATCTTTTTCTAGATAAATGGTATCACCCTTAGTAAGTGTGCATTGACCGTTAGTAAGTTCGACCATCCAATCCATGAAGGACTGAACTTTACTTTCATCTACGAAGGTTTCAACCTCAACAACATCTAAATAGTGAATTTCTTTAATTTTGTATTCGGAGGCACGTAATTCTTTTTCGATTTTTCCAAGCCAGGTGTAGTCAATTTTCACATGTATGATTTGGGAAAGTTTTCTTTCAACAATACCTACTGCATCTAAGCCTTCAGAGGTAGCCTTTCCATAAGCGCGAATTAGCCCGCCTGCTCCTAATTTAATTCCGCCAAAATAGCGGGTTATGACAACAACAGTGTCTTTTAATTTTCTTTTTTTTAACACCTCAAGAATAGGTACACCAGCCGTCCCACTTGGCTCTCCGTCATCATTCGCTTTTTGAATTTGATCATGCTCACCAATGAGATAGGCAGAACAGTTATGCGTAGCATTCCAATGTTCCTTCTTAATCGCTTGAATAAATTCCTGTGCATCCATTTCTGTCTCTGCCCGTTTGATATGGGCGATAAATCGGGACTTTTGAATGTTGATTTCATGCTCTCCAAATGTTTTAACAGTATAATATCGAGGCAGCATCGTAAGCTCCTTTCTTTAGTAGAAAAAAATATAAAATATTGCTGTAATATACCTTTAATATGGTAGTAAAGTTCGAATGTTATAATAGGCCTAGTGGTGGTAAAACTTTTCTATTTCTAAAAAGTATAGTTTAATAGGAATAAAGCAGTAGAAATAATATTAATATTATTATACTACTTTACGCTAAATAATGATGTTTCTAAAGCGTTTATTGGTTTTATTCTGCAGTACTAATTAATATGTAAGGCCTGAAGGGAAAAAAGTCCCCGGAGGAATGTGATGAAGATTAAGCAAATTGATATGAAATCAATCGATGAAATTCGAGAAGAAATGATTGAAACAGTCACCTGTAGTAAAAGTGATATTTTCCGAATTGGAGAAAAATGTCGCCATGACTATGAGAGCATGACAAATGAATTGTCTAATATAAAGCAAATGATGGTCAGGCTCATAGAAGAGGGTGACCAGCTTGAAGAGCAGGTCAAAGAGGCACGTCTGACTCTTTCAGAGGTCAGTATGAATTTTAAAAATTATACTGAGGAAGAGGTCCGCGAAGCTTATGAAAAAGCACATCAGTTACAAATGGACTTATCGATTAACTGGCAGTATAAAAAACAACTGCTTGATAAAAGAGATGATCTGGAGAGAAGGTTAATCGGTCTGATTGATACGATTGATCGTGCTGATCAGCTCATTTCACAAATTTCTGTTGTTATGAATTATTTAACGAGTGATTTAAAGCAAGTAGGCGAAGTATTAGAAGACGCGAAAGCCAAGCAAGACTTTGGTTTGAAAATTATTGAAGCACAAGAAGAAGAGCGAAAGCGGTTGTCTAGGGAAATACATGATGGTCCAGCACAAATGCTTGCAAATGTCATTATGCGCTCGGATTTAATTGAACGTGTATTCCGTGATAAAGGCCCAGATGAAGCTTTTTCTGAAGTGAACAGCTTCAAGAAAATGGTGCGTTCCGCACTTTATGAGGTTCGAAGGATTATATATGACCTACGCCCAATGGCACTGGATGATTTAGGTTTGGTTCCGACCCTCAGAAAATATCTGAAGACCATCGAAGAATATCATAACAACGCCATAATTACATTTGTGAATTTGGGCCTAGAGCGCCGGCTTCCAACTAAGTATGAAGTCGCGTTGTTCCGAATGATTCAAGAATCCGTGCAAAATGCACTCAAGCACGCGAATGCCAGTGAAATCAAGGTGAAATTAGAAATAGCCAACAATGATATTACTGTTCTTATCAAGGACAATGGTATTGGATTTGACACCTCCATCAAGAAGCCTGAGTCTTTTGGAATGATTGGGATGCGGGAGCGAGTTGACCTGCTTGATGGTGATATTACCTTTGATTCAAAAATAGGCAAAGGAACCGCTGTGTGGATTCGAGTTCCATTAACCAATTAAAAATGAAATCTACTTTTAACTGAAAAAAATATGAAAACTGTGAAAGATTAGGGGGATAAAAGAATGTCAACCAAAATTGTCATTATCGATGATCACCAACTATTCAGAGAAGGCGTTAAAAGAATACTTGAGTTTGAAAAGTCATTCCAAGTTGTAGCAGAGGGCGATGATGGCAGCGAAGCATTAGGTCTTGTGCAAGAGCACCAGCCAAACGTTGTCATTATGGATATCAATATGCCGCAAATGAATGGAGTCGAGGCAACTCGTGAATTGGTTGAAAAATATCCAGACACGAAAGTTATTATTCTATCCATTCATGATGACGAGAATTATGTTACGCATGCATTGAAAACTGGTGCATGTGGCTACCTATTAAAGGAAATGGACGCAGATGCTTTGATTGAAGCTGTTCGAGTAGTGGCCGATGGCGGTTCATACCTACATCCAAAGGTTACACATAATTTAGTCAATGAATATCGCAGATTAGCAGCAGGAGTTGGCGGCAATGGCGGTGGATATGCACCGACACATGAAATTCGCCGTCCATTGCATTTGTTAACCCGCAGAGAATGCGAAGTACTACAAATGTTAGCTGATGGAAAAAGTAACCGCGGAATCGGGGAAGCTTTATTTATCAGTGAAAAAACAGTTAAAAACCATGTGAGTAACATCCTGCAAAAAATGAATGTAAACGATCGTACTCAAGCGGTTGTTGTGGCGATTAAAAACGGCTGGGTGGAAGTAAGATAATAGTAAATTAGAACAGACATAAGTAGGGCATGCTTCTAAGCATGTCCTATTTTTTGTTGTAACCTCCTTTAAGTAATGCATTTTCCTACACTTTCAGATAAAATATACATATTGTTAGAAAAGGATGGTAAGAACATATGAAAACGGCAGTCGTAACGGATAGCACCGCCTACATACCGAAGGAATTACGAGAAAAGTATAATATACATATGATCCCGTTAAATGTCATATTTGGGAATGAAGTTTATCGGGAAGAAATTGACATTCACTCTGGTGAGTTTTACGAAGAGGTGAAGACGAAGGAGCTCCCAACCACTTCCCAACCGCCGATTGGCCAGTTTGTTGAACTGTTTGAGCGACTAGCTAAAGAGTATGATGCGGTGATTAGCATTCACCTATCGAGTGGAATCAGCGGTACATATCAAGGGGCTGTTACGGCGAGCACCATGGTGGAGGGCATTAAAGTCTTCCCGTTTGATTCGGAAATAAGTTGTATGGTACAAGGTTTTTACGCTATTGAAGCGGCTGAATGGGCCGCACGTGGTAGAGACGCAGAAGCCATTATGAAAAGGTTAGAAGAAATGAAAAAGTCGGCACGGGCCTATTTTATGGTCGACAACCTTTCACACCTGCAACGAGGGGGACGCCTATCCAGTGCCCAGGCCTTCATCGGAAGTTTGTTGCAAGTAAAGCCGTTACTCCATTTTGAAAACAAGGTGATTGTTCCATTTGAAAAAATTCGTACCCGTAAGAAAGCCATGAAGCGAATGGTCGACCTTTTAGGGGAAGATGCCTTACAGGGCGGGAATTATCAAGCTGTGATTATCCACGCCAATCGTGAAGAAGAGGCCAAGGAGTGGCGTGAAGAACTATCTGCCGTGTATCCGAACGTAGACTTTACCATTGGTTACTTTGGTGCAGTTATCGGCACCCACCTAGGCGAAGGCTCTATGGGAATGGGCTGGATGAAAAAATAAAGAACTTTAGTAAGTAGCCATTCCGGCATAAAGGCTGGAATGGTTTTTATTTTTCATTAAGAAGGTTATCAAAAAAAGGTGTTTGGCGGAATTATTGTGAAAGTTGGCGGAAATACATCCAAAGTTGGCGGAATAACTCAGAAAACTGGCGGAATAAACCAAAAAGTTGGCGGAATTCCAGTTAAAACACGCGGAATCCACACTGCGTAACCTAAACTTGTTAAAGAAATATATATAAATTCGACAAAATCTTGAAGGATTTCTTCCAACATTTGTAGAATTTTATCAAAAAAAGAACAAGGAGTGATAAATCAATGGTTGTAAAGGAACTCCCTTTGCCTATGAGGCTTTTATTAACAAAGATAGTAAAAAAACGGTTAATAAAAGGTCACAGTATGCATCCAATTTTAGAAAAAGATCTAGCCAAAAGATGGGCGGGATACTGGGGCGAGGTTGCCCTATCTAATTACCTCAAAGAAATCCCTCAAGAAAACTACTTCATTTTTTATGACCTCCAATTAAAACACAAAGGTGTTCACTTCCAAATTGATGCATTACTTATCTCCATAACCCACATTTTAATCATTGAAGCTAAAAATATCATAGGTATTTTACAGTTTGACAATGTCTTTAAACAGCTTATACGAATAAATAATGATGGCAGTGAAGAGTCATTTGAAGATCCTCGTGTTCAAGCCCAAAGACTTCAATATCTTTTACAAGGCTGGATGCGGGAAAATGGCTGCGATTGGTTGCCCATCGACTATCTTGTTTTTTTCAAAAGTTCGTCTAAAACTATTTTAAGATGCGAACCTGGTGATAAAACTGATCTAAGCAAAGTATGCAAGGCTAGGGACATATTCAATAAAATGAGAGCAATAGAGAAACGGTTTCAAAAAGAACTAATAAATGATCAAATACTTAATCAATTAGGGAATTTACTCTTACAACAGCACTGTCCTAAGGAAATTAATATCTTAGAAGAGTACAAGCTTACTACAAAAGAGATTCTTAGTGGTGTGTGTTGTCCAAATGAAGAATGTCTTTCTATCCCATTGGAATATAAAAAAGGAAAATGGGTCTGTACTAAATGTGAAACATCCTCTAAGGAAGCCTTTTTAAATGCTCTAAATGATTATTTTTACATAATTAAGCCAACGATTACTAATTCAGAATTTCGTACATTCCTTCACCTTCCAACAGAAGATATTGCTCAAAAAATGCTTCAAAGATTACATTTGCATATTACGGGAAAAACCAAAGACCGCGTCTACCATCTCCGCCCAAAAGAGGCTAACTTATGAGATTTATAGTGAAGGATGGACAGTTATTCCCAGACCGCACACACAGTGATTCTCTCCCCATTACACAAGTTCCTATGATCCCGCAGCCACACCTAAATCCGCTATTTCCCTATAATCCAAAGCTACAAATGCTCCTTAGTGGTAAACAGCTCCTTCTTGAAGATATCCCATTTACACTCAACGAAATTCAAATCCACTACCAAAATGGTTATATATCCTATCGAAAAGGTATTGAAAGACGTGGAAATAAGCTCGTCTGCAACCGGTGCGGAAATAAAAACTCTCAGCAGTTCGCCTCTTTTCCCTGCTCACGATGCGGGGAGCGTTGCCATTATTGCCGCCATTGCCTCATGATGGGGAGGATTAGCGAATGTACGCCGCTTATCGGTTGGACGGGTCTACCACCTGATTACCAGCCACCTGAGAACATTTTGGCATGGAAGGGAGCTCTTTCAGAAGGGCAATCTGTTGCATCACTTCATGTGGTGGATGCGATTCTACAGCACCGTGAACACCTAATTTGGGCGGTGTGCGGGGCTGGAAAAACGGAGGTATTGTTTGCGGGAATAGAGGCAGCTCTTCAAGCGAAAAAAAGAATTTGCATTGCTACCCCAAGAACGGATGTCGTTCTAGAACTCACTCCACGGTTGAAGGCGGCTTTTCCAGAGATTACGATTGCCTCGGTTTATGGGGGAAGTGAAGACCGTCACCTGTACGCTCCCCTTACAATTGCTACCACCCACCAATTACTTCGGTTTTACCATGCTTTTGATGCCATTATATTAGACGAAGTCGATGCGTTTCCTTATACAGTAGAGGAGTCCCTACAATTTGCTGCCCTTCAGGCAAGGAAGCCTATTTCGGCCATGATCTATTTAACGGCAACACCTAGTGAAAAATGGCAACAGGAATGTCGCACTGGAAAAAGATCCTTCACCACGATTCCGGCAAGATTTCATCGTCATCCCCTTCCAGTTCCCGAATTTTCATGGTGTGGCAACTGGCAAAAGCAGCTCGAAAAAGGCAAGTTGCCCTCAAACGTGCTTCGTTGGGTGCAGCACCGCGCGAACGAGAACAAACAAGTATTACTTTTTTTCCCCCACATTCCCTTAATGGAAAAAGCACATAAAATCCTCCAACAATTTTTTCCTACAATCGAGGCAGTACATGCCGAGGACCCCGAGCGCAAGACTAAGGTTCAGCGGATGCGAAATAAGCAAACCGACATTCTCTTAACCACGACTATTTTAGAAAGGGGGGTTACCTTTCCTAATATTGATGTGGCTGTAATTGGGACAGAGGAGTCAATCTTTACAGAGAGTGCCCTTGTGCAAATTGCAGGAAGAGCGGGAAGGAGCAAGGATTATCCAAAGGGAAGTGTCACATTTTTTCATTATGGAAAAACAGATGAAATGCTGAAGGCAAGGAGGCAAATCGTTACGATGAATCGTGAGGGAATAAAAAGAGGTTTACTTAATTCATAAAGGGGTATACATACAGAAAGGGTGTAAGGAATGAATCCATTCCAACAAGATTTTTGTTTGCTTTGTCAGTCTGTTATCACGCCAAACGTAGGGTGGAGAGCTATTTTTTCCGTGGAAAAAGAAAAGTACATGTGCTCCACCTGTGAAAGAAAGCTTGAAAAATTGGAGGGTGATACGTGCCAGATTTGCAGTCGTCCTTTTCACCTGTTAGAGGAAAAATATCGTTTCAATAATTATTGCTATGATTGTTACCGGTGGGAAGAGGATCCGGAGTGGAAAAACCTTCTCGATAAGAATCATTCGCTTTTTCTTTATAATCCTTTCTTAAAAGAAGTGATTGCCCAGTATAAATTTCGCGGAGATTATGTATTGGCAAAAATCTTTGTAGAGGCTTTTAAAGAAAAACTCTCACAACTGGATGTTGATATCCTAGTTCCTATTCCATTAAGTGAAGAGAGGCTCCAGGAACGCGGCTTTAACCAAGCGACAGCAGTCATTGTAGAATCTGGTTTTATCCCACAGGAACTACTCAAGAGGGTTCATTCAGAGAAACAATCCAAGAAATCAAGGTCAGAACGGATTCATGTACCCCAGGTCTTTCGAATGGAATCAGAGATCGATTTTACAGGAAAAAGAGTGCTTTTAATCGACGATATTTATACAACAGGCTCTACTCTCCGTCATGCAGCCAAGCTTCTGAAGGCAGCAGGAGCTGAAAGTATCCAGGCACTTACTCTTGCAAGATAATAATTAAAACATTGTCACTATTTACCTATTGTTTTTGTCAATAATTCGACAAAATTATTGTTCTGATTTAGCAGGATTATCATAGGGTAAAATAGAAATGTTAATACATAGCCTTAACTAAAGGAGGAGTCCACATGAACTATAACGTACGTGGCGAAAACATTGAGGTAACTCCAGCAATTAGAGAGTATGTAGAAAAGAAAATTGCTAAATTGGAGCGTTATTTTACAGAAGCCCCAGATGCAAAGGTTA
Organism: Bacillus sp. (in: firmicutes); assembly: GCA_039832695.1. GTDB lineage: Bacteria > Bacillota > Bacilli > Bacillales > Cytobacillaceae > Neobacillus. The sequence goes on along the minus strand of JBDOMM010000041.1, from coordinate 25,293 downwards.
ACGTGAATCTAAGATTCAATCAAGATAAAACTTCTAAAGTAGAGGTAACCATTCCACTACAACAATTAGTTTTACGAGCAGAAGAAACTAACGTTGATATGTATGCAGCCATTGACTTAATCACTGATAAGCTCGAGCGTCAAATCCGTAAACATAAAACAAAGGTAAATCGTAAATTCCGTGAAAAAGGTGACTTCCCAATTACATTTGCTACTGCTGAAAACACAGAAGTAAATGACTTGGATGAAGATGAGCTAGAATTAGTTCGAACAAAGCGTTTTGATTTAAAACCAATGGATAGTGAAGAAGCGATCCTGCAAATGAATATGCTTGGTCATAGTTTCTACGTATTCACAAATTCAGATACGAACCGTACAAACGTTGTTTACAAGCGTAAAGACGGTCGCTATGGTTTAATTGAAGCACATTAATTATTAATAAGGACGCTGTCTCCAATTTGTGGGGGCAGCGTTTTTGATTTAGCAGATTATTTCGATGAATGCATCTTTAAAATCCCCTATGAAATTTTTAAAAAAACTATTTATGTAAAAAAATCAAAAAAATTGTAAAATTTTATTAGTAGACCACCATAAAAACGGAAGTCATTGACGAACATTCTAGTATCAAATAAATAGGGGGCAATTTTCGACATGAAATCAAAAAAGGTAGCACATTTAGTAACTAGTGGTATGCTTGCTTCAACAATTATTTTTTCATTCGGTACAGGTTCAGCATTTGCAAATGGTGATGGTACTGAAACAAATGATGCAGCCGTAACTACTGAAACAGGTACAGTAACGGAACCAGTTGAAGATACAACAGTGGATTCTGGGGCAACAGCTGAAGAAGAATCTACTGAACAAGCGGATGAAGCAACAGAAGATACAAAAGAGGCAGATGTAGAAAAGGCAGAAGCGCCTTCATTAATTCCTGGAGATTTCTTTTACTTTGTAAAATTAATGGCTGAAAAAGTTCGCCTTGCTTTCACGTTTGACGATTATAAAGAAGCACAGCTTCTAGCTGATTTTGCGGCTGAGCGTATTGCAGAAACAAATGCACTATTTGCTGAAGGAAAAACAGACGAGGCAGCAGAGCTATTAAAGGAAGCAATTGCTACACAAGAACAAGCAAATAATAAAGCAACAGATTCTGAGGAATCAACTGACTCTGAGGAAGCGACACAAGAAGATACTGTAAATGATACGAATGACCAAGCTCCTAAAGCTGATGTGAAAGTAGAGAAAAAACTTGCACATAACATTGATGCTTTATTGGCAGCTCTTGAGCATGTAAAGAATCCAAAAGCTCAACAATCCCTTATGAAAAACATTCAAAAATCATTCGCTAAACTAGAGAAAAAGGCGGTTAAGCTGGAGAAGAATGATGCTAAATTCGCTAAGAAAATGAAAAAGATTAAAGACCAGGTGGCTGGTGAAGAATCTTCAGACGATCAAGTAGCAACAGAAGAGACTACGACTGATGAAACAGTAACAGATGTTGAAGCAACTGAAACAGATACTACTAAAACTGAAGAAATGACTGAAAAGCCAGCACCAGTTAGCAAGGGTGTAGAAAAGAAACAGGCAGCAGCTCAAAAAGCACAAGAAAAGCAGCAGACTGCAACTCAAAAAGCTGAAGAAAAGAAGCAACAAGGAACTCAAAAGGCTGAACAAAAGAAGCAACACGGAAATCAAAAAGATGAAGAAAAGCAGCAACATGGAAAACAAAAAGATGAAGAAAAGCATCAAGAAGAAAATCACCAGGAAAATGGTAATGGTAACGGACATAACGGTAAAGGAAACCATTAATAATATCAACAAAAGGTGCAGCCGACTGGTCGCACCTTTTGTTGGTTCTTTATGAAAAATCTTACGAATTGTAAAATTCACTATCCTGCTGAAGGTCCTTAAGGAAATGATTAAAATTAGTTGCGTTAATCCAGTTTCTTCCCCAGACGTCCTCATTTTTTATCATAGTCCCTAGCAGCCAAATCCTCCTTACCGAAATAAAAAGAGGTAAGCTTCGTCTATCTTCTTCAGATAAGTTACGCTGACTTAAATATCCATTCAAAAATGCATCCCAACAAGCTTTCTCAAGGTTACGGTAATTATTTTTTAAATTCCACCAAAAGACTGCTATATCATAGGTGCGGTAGCCAAAACCACAGCAGTCAAAATCAAATACCTCCAGCTGTTGGTTATTTAAGTGCATGTTAAAGTTGTGATAATCCCCATGGCAAAATCCGTATTCCAGCTTGCTTTCTCTTATCGTATTTTCTAAGTTCGTAACAATTTCATTAAAGGTATGTATTTGGTCGGAGTCTAAGTATCTTATTAATAAAGGTAAAATGATAGAAACAGGCTCTGCTAACAAATGATTGATGTTCAATTCAAAACTTCTTTCATGAGATGACACAAATGTATGACTCATATTGTGAAGTTCGGCAAATGACCTTCCGAGAATGCGACAGTTATCCTCGCTAATTTCTGGCCTGTCGCCAGGGGAGTAGGTAAATAAGACCCCGTATCTTTTTCCTTCAGGTGCCTCAATGTCAACTGACCAATTTCCTTCCAAGGTCTTCAAAGCCGAAGAAACGGGGAGTCCTTGTTCCTTTAGCCAATTAATCGCATCCAATTCGAACAGGATATCTGATTTCTTTCGCCAATCATGCCGATAGACTCGAAAGATGAATTTTTCGTTTTGTGTGTTGATGAAGTATGTATCGTTTAGACCTCGAGTGAGAAACTCACAGGAAACAATATTCAAATCGTAATCATCTAAAAGATCTCTTACTGATTGAGCTGAGAGAAGGGAATGCGTGACTTTGATTACATTATTCATTGTTACCTCCGGACATTTCAGATATAAAGAAAGAACCGACGATCTATTCGCCGGTCCCTCCATCATTATTACTTGACTGCTCCACAGCAGTTTTTATATTTTTTGCCGCTTCCACAGATACATGGATCGTTGCGACCGATATCCATTTGATTTACTTTTGGTTTCTTCTTAACCGGTTCGCCGTCTTCTTTTGGATTGACTGCTTGGCCTTTCGCTACCTCTTGACGCTCAAGGTTATTGCGGATTTCTGCTTTCATGATGTACATAGCCGCTTCATCTTCAATTGATTGAATCATTGCCTCAAACATCGCAAACCCTTCATGCTGGTATTCACGAAGAGGATCGATTTGGCCGTACGCACGTAAGTGAATACCTTGGCGAAGCTGATCCATTGCATCGATATGATCAATCCACTTGGAATCAACCGCACGCAATGTAATAACTTTTTCAAATTCACGCATTTGCTCTGATGAAAGGATTTGCTCTTTTTCGTCGTAGCGTTCCTTCACTTTGGCAAAAATGACGTCGACCATTTCTTCTGGATCTTTTCCTTTAAGATCTTCAATGGTGATGTCACCTTCATGTAGAAGAGTTGCTTGAACATACTCAACAATGGCTTGTAGATCCCAATCTTCCTCGTCCTCATGGCGGGAAGCATGAACTTCTACATTTCGTTGAATAGAATTTAGAATCATTTTTTGAACGATTTCACGGAGGTCTTCAGATTCTAATACTTCATCACGCTGGCTGTAGATGATTTCACGCTGTTGGCGGAGAACATCGTCATATTGTAAGAGCTGTTTACGAGCGTCAAAGTTGTTGCCCTCTACGCGTTTTTGTGCAGACTCAACTGCTCGGGAAACCATTTTACTTTGAATTGGCTGGGTATCATCCATACCAAGACGTTCCATCATCGCTTTCATATTATCAGAACCGAAGCGGCGCATCAGTTCGTCTTCCATTGATAAATAGAACTGTGTGATACCAGGATCTCCTTGACGTCCAGAACGACCGCGAAGCTGGTTATCTATACGTCTGCTTTCATGACGCTCTGTACCAATAACGGCAAGACCGCCAAGCTCAATGACTCCTTCACCAAGCTTAATGTCCGTACCACGTCCGGCCATGTTAGTCGCGATGGTAACAGAACCTTTATGGCCAGCTTCAGCAATAATTTCGGCTTCACGTTCATGATTTTTCGCGTTCAAGACATTGTGGCGGATACCCTTTTTCAATAAGTATTTGGAAATAAGCTCAGAAGTTTCGATCGCTACGGTACCAACTAAGACCGGTTGTCCTTTTTGGTGACGCTCAGCGATATCCTCTACAACGGCACGGAATTTACCATCCATCGATTTGTAAATCAAATCGGCACGGTCGTCACGGGCAATTGGTCTGTTCGTAGGGATGACGATAACATTCATATTATAAATGTTACGGAATTCTTCTTCTTCAGTTTTTGCTGTACCAGTCATACCGGCTAATTTTTCATACATACGGAAGTAGTTCTGGAATGTAATCGTAGCCATGGTCATGCTTTCGTTTTGAACTTCTAGGCCTTCTTTTGCCTCAATTGCCTGATGCAAGCCCTCGCTGTAGCGGCGGCCCTTCATTAAACGACCTGTAAACTGGTCAACGATTACGATTTCGCCATCCTGCACCACATAATCAATGTCGAGGTGCATGCTGACATTTGCTTTTAATGCCTGGTTAATATGATGGTTTAAAGTAACGTGTGCCATATCAAAAAGGTTTTCAATACCGAAAGCTTTTTCAGCTTTGCTGATTCCTTCTTCTGTCAACATGACGCCTTTTGTTTTTTCGTCGTACGTATAGTCAACATCCTTGGTTAACATACGAACAAACGCATTAGCTTGAATATATAGGGCAGCAGATTTTTGGGCTGAACCCGAAATAATCAATGGTGTACGTGCTTCGTCGATTAAGATAGAGTCTGTTTCGTCAATAACCGCATAATAAAGCGGACGTTGTACCTTTTGCTCTTTATAAAGAACCATATTGTCACGAAGGTAGTCGAAGCCGAACTCATTGTTTGTACCATAGGTAATATCGGCAGCATAGGCAGCCTGTTTTTCTTCCTTATCCATGCTGTTTAAGTTCAAACCAACAGTAAGGCCTAAGAATTCATAGAGCTGACCCATCTCAGCCGCGTCACGGCTTGCTAAGTATTCGTTGACAGTTACTACGTGAACGCCTTTACCAGAAAGAGCATTCAAGTAAACAGGCATAGTCGCTGTTAAAGTTTTACCTTCACCTGTTTTCATTTCCGAAATGTTTCCTTCATGGAGAGAAATACCCCCCATTAACTGGACGTGGTACGGATATAGGCCAAGAACACGGCGTGCACCTTCACGGACAACCGCAAATGCTTCTACTAATAAATCATCAAGGGATTCTCCCTTTTGATAGCGCGCTTTGAACTCTTCAGTTTTCTCACGAAGCTGATCGTCGGTAAGCCTTTCCGTTTCTGCTGCAAGTGCGTCAATTTTCACTGCGAGCTTGTCTAAGCGCTTTAATTCACGCTTGTTCAGATCAAACACTTTATTTAAAATCCCCATATCTGATGAACGCTCCTTTTTATCGAGACTAAATCGTCATTTTCAAAAATCATTCTGTCAAAAATATTCGATAATTTCCTTTTTCATCTTACCATTTCCACTATAGAGTGACAACATTGTTAGCGTGGAAGCAAATTTTGTCATTCTATTATTATATCGCTTTCCAATCGAAACTTCTATTTCGAAGGGTTCGGTTTTTTGCCATATTTGACAATCTTATGACGAGGAAACTTGGAAGCTACGTGCTTAGTAAAAAGAATGTGACTTAATCCTTCGACTGATGTATAAATACATTATTTTTTGTATAATTATTAGTTTTTAGGTGAGTTACCACTGTTTTGATAGTGATAAGTTAACCGTTGATATAACAATGTTTTCATGTTGTTTTTAGAGTTAATAATATTGTCACAGGTGTGTAGAAATATTCACAAATTGTACATTGGAATATACTCTTACAATGTTAGATACTACCTTTAGAGAGGTTAATCTGGAAAATAAATAGAGAATCAATCCAAGATGGGAAGGGTGAGTATCGTGGCCATTTGGGGGAGAAAGAAAAATAAAAATGAAGAACCCGAAACAAGAGAAGATAGAAAAAAAGGCCCAATACGAAGACTTTGGCAAAAGTTCCGAAGTATAGATTGGAAGAATCCAGTGAACAGGTGGAAATTGCTATTTGTTTCACTTGTTGGCTGTATTGTTGTTTTTGGAGGCGGTTATGGTGTCCTTTCGTTAACCAACTCCCCGACATTTTGCGCAAGCTGCCACGAAATGGCACCAGAGTACTCCTCCTATACAGCGAGTGCTCACAATCAAATCACATGCGTTCAGTGTCATATTAAGCCTGGAACGATCAACATGCTGACACACAAAATGAAGTCTATGAAAGAAGTATACTACCACGTTACTGGTGTCCCAAAACAAATCGTTCAAACAGAAGAAGAAGCTGTCTCCAATGAAAACTGTTTACAATGTCACTCAAAAAATCGCCTGGTTACTGCTTCTGGTGACTTGAAGGTGAACCATAAAGGCCATATTGAAAAAGATATCCCTTGTATTACATGTCACGCTGGTGTTGTTCATGCGAAGATGGCAACTCGTGGAATTAACGTTGAAGACGCTCGTGGCCACTGGACAAAAGAAAGTGCTCAAAAATTGATGGAAAAGAAATACTTGAGACCAAATATGGGCTCATGTATTGATTGTCATGACAAAGTGAATAACGGTGAAGAACCATGGAAAGATGTGGCCTACAACGTTCCTCCAAATCCAGAAGAGATGGAGAAGAAACTCGAAGAGAATGAAAAGAAAGGAACGACTGAAGCCGCTAAGGAGGAAGAAAGCACAGAAGCAGCTGCAACTGAGCATGATCAAAAAACGCAAGAAATTATTCTACAAGCAATCGGTAAACAAAAGAAAGATGTAAAAATTTCGATGGAGTGTAAAACCTGTCATAAACAGACGGATATTCCTAAAACACATAAAAATGTTGATTGGAGCAATAATCATGGCATAACAGCAGTTAAACAGCTGGATAAATGTGTGAACTGTCACCAGGATTCTAAGTGGGTTAGAGAGATTCCAAAAGAAGATATTCTTTCACTGTTGAAAATGGGCAATCAAAAAGAAAAGTATGTTCCTAACATGACATTGGTGAAGGAACAAGCTAGAACGAACAAATTCTGTAGTGCATGTCATGCAGACCGACCAGATAGTCATGGTGAAAGTAATGAATGGTTAACCTCTCACGCTTCGAAAGCGAAAACGGCTGAAATGAAAGCCGAATGCTTTGTCTGTCATGATCGTGAGAAACCAAAAGCGGATTCAACAGATGCCAAAGCTCCAACAGATGTATATTGCCAATATTGCCATAGAACGGGCTTTAAAGATGATAAAAATTAAGGCTTAAGAGGAGGGAAAAAAATGGAAGAAGAACACAAAGACCAGACCTCCCCTCCACGGACTCGCTACAAATTATATAAGTATTTAACCGTAGCACTGCTATTTATTGTCGTCTTTTTCTCATTGGGACTCATAGGAGTAGAAACGACTTCGAGTTCCAGTTTTTGCTCCTCGTGCCATGAGATGAAGCCGGAGTTTTATACGTGGAAGGCATCCACCCATAGTGAAGTGGATTGTGTTAAGTGTCATATTGGTTCAGGTACAGAGGAATATGCAAAGGCAAAAGCAAATGGACTCATGCAGATATACAAAAAAGCAACGCAAACATACACCGCTCCTATACGGATGCCTAATGAAATACCTGATAGTGCGTGTGAAAGCTGCCATGACGTTTCCAAACGAGATGTAACAGCATCTGGGGATATCATTATCCCGCATGATAAGCATAAAAACAAAGAGATTGAATGTATCCAATGTCATAGCGGTGTGGCCCATGGCAAGATTGCCGATAGAAAAATGACGTTCCAAACGGATTACGAAAAATGGGATAGCAAAACCGGAAAAACAGCCATGGCTGACTTGAAATTCATCCGACCTGACATGGAAACCTGTGTTGAGTGTCACAAGGCTCGAAAAGTATCAAATGAGTGTTCTACGTGTCATACAACGGGGATGATCCCAAAAAGCCATAAAGAAGCTGACTTTAAATCAAAGACACATGGAAAGCAAGCCTCTAAGGATTTAATGAAGTGTAACCAATGTCATAACGAAATGTCAAAAGAACCGCTGGAAGGGTATGAAGAGCAGTCTGTTGTTGAAAGCTTCCTCAATTCCGATAATGCCCTTACCAAACAAAAGAATGCCTATAACTATGCGAAGGAAAACACGTTTTGTGCTGATTGCCACCAAAAACGTCCTGCCAGCCATGACAGCCATTTTTACGATAAACATGGATCGATTGCTAGCAAAAATCAGGAAACCTGTGCAGCTTGTCATGATGTGAAAAAGTCTAGTTCAGAGAGTGGAAATCAAGTGAATTGTTCATCCTGTCACCCAAGTAGCCATAGCCAAAAACAAGCCAACTGGAAGGAACAGCATCCAATCTCATTAGAAGGTGTTCAGAAGCCTTCAGAGAAATGCTACACCTGTCACTCTAAACCAAGCTGTACAAAATGTCATAAGTAAAATAGTTGATTGATCCCTTAGGAATGGAAGCTTTATAAGGTGATTTTTGAAAAACTAATAAAATTTGAGGTGGATATTATGGAAGCTAAAGAGCTGCCAATCAATCCAGAAATAGATATAAATGAAAGAACTCAGTTAAAGAAGGAAAGAAATAAGTATTTTACTAAATTGCAAGCTTTATTGTTAATTGTGGCTACCTTAATCGTGTGTGTAGGAGGCGGCTACTATATAAGCGATAAATATTTATGGTCAAATGCAGACAAAGGGAGAATCGACGAGCAAATCAATTATTATAAGCAGCTAGTCGATAACGAACCCAATAATCCAGAAAACCGAGTGAATCTAGGATACTCCTACTTTTTAAAAGGTGATAACAATAGTGCAATTAAGGAATTGAAGGTCGCTACCGATCTAGATAGCAAATATTTCGGTGCTTATTTTAATCTTGGTCTTGTTTACATTGATGAAGAAAGATACAACGATGCCTTAAAGCAGGCGCAAAAAGCAGTCGAGTTGGGACCTCGAAACTTTAAAGCACACTTATTGGCTGGGATAGTCTACCGTAATTTGAAAATGTATGATGAAGCCAATAAATCGCTCAAAGAAGCACTTAAGTTAATGCCAACAAACACAGACACTATTACGGAAATTGGCCGAGTGGCAGAAGATCAGGGCAGTTTTAAAGAGGCAGAGAAATTTTTCAAAGAGGCATTAACCTATGATCCGCTCTATAAACCTGCATCTGAAGGCTTAGAGAGAATCGCTGCAAAAAACAAGGACAACAAATAGAAGGAGTTGACCACCAGTGAAGAAGAGAACCGTTTATATATTGATGAGTAGTATTGTGGCACTTTTCGTTGCCTTTTTTGCAGCAGTCTATTTCTTAAATTTAGAATCGAAAATTAAGCCGATTGTTGCAAAAGTGGATCCAAGCGGACCGCCGGTATTTACAAATGCACTGTACGGAGACTTTAACCAACCTCTTTCCAAACCGATGGATGTAACAAAAATAGGGGAAATGATTTATGTAAGTGATACAAGTAACAAACAAGTTCAGGTATTTGATCAGTCTGGTACGGCAGTTTTTAAATTTGGAAAAGAAGGATCAAAAGAGGGAGAATTCAAATTTCCATATGGGATTGCTGGAGATAAAGATGGAAATGTGTATGTGGCTGACTTATATAATGGCAACATTTCTATCTTTGATTCAAAAGGTAAGTTTATTAAATACTTTGCAGACAAGGAAAAAGTCTTAAAATCCCCGGGCGGACTTCGAATTTTCGGTGAAAAGCTATATGTAACTGACATTAAAGCAAATAAATTATTTGTTTTTGAGCTAGATGGAAAAAAAGTGATGGAAATTGGCGGCGCGGGTGTCGAGGAAGGAAAATTCATCGCACCGAATGCTGTGACTGTCGATCACGATAACCAAATCTATGTAACAGATTCCGGGAATAATAGAGTTCAAATTTTTGATAAGAGCGGAAAATTCATCAAAATTATTAATGGCTCAAAAGATGGTAAGGGCGATCCAACTTTCCTTAACCCAAGAGGAGTGGCAGTCGATTCAAAAGGCAATATTTTTGTGGTAAACAATCTTGCTCATAATATTTATGCCTTTGATAAAGAGGGGAAGGAGTTATATGAATTAGGTGGAATGGGAACGGAAAATGATAAGCTATATCTCCCAAATGGTTTATTTATTGACGATCGAGACACATTGTTCGTCACAGATACCATCAATCAACGCGTATCTATTTTCTATTAATATCCTGTTCTACTAAGGAGGTGATGCCCAAAAGATCACTACTTCGCGCCACAATCTTTTATAAAGAGAGAGAATTAATGGGAGGTTTTAGAAATGAGTAAGATCAGATTGGGTGTATCAACCTTGTTTATGCTTATTTTATTAGGCATATTCAGTGCAGTTGCTTTTGCTGAAGATCACGTACCTACATCTACTAATCCTGCACCTGGAATTAATGTAGGGGATGTTGATAACTTTGGTAACCAAAGTACCCACAGAACACATGGAAATTTCCAAAACAACACGAACTCTTGTGCCAACTGTCACAGTACGCACAACGGGGAAAATGAAATGTTATTAATGAAGAGTGGCGAATACGAACTTTGTATGTCATGCCATGATGGAACAATGGGCTTCTATGATGTTACAAAGTCTAGCGGTGCAGGTACTTTTGACGATTCTCACTTAAGTTCATCCATGCACAATGTTGATTCAGATTTACTAGTGAAAACAGCACCAGGTGCTTTTAAAAATACCTCAACTGCCGTTTTAGAATGTTCTAGCTGTCATAATCCACATGGTTCACCAAATGACAGATTATTAAAAGAAGTAGTTGTAGGCTCAACTAATTTTGCATCTACATTGGTAAATGGGGTAACGACTCCTGTTCCTGTAGGCAATAAAACAATCTCTCTAGACCTACAAGATGACCCTGCATATGCACCGATTAATGATTTAACTGGTACTGGCGGTTTAAAAATCACTAAATCTAATGGTCCAAAAGGCTCCACAACGTATGGCGGACAAAACGATAAAATCTACTATTCTCAATTCTGCGGTGCTTGTCATGATGATTATTTCGCCAAGAGAAACGTAGGTACATCTTCAAATCCTGTTCCAGGAAAGCCAAGTACAGGAACAGCTATTACAGCTACACATACACATGATACTTACACACATACAACGAATAGTTCTAGCCAAGGTAGAAGCTGTGCTGCTTGTCACTATGCACACGGTACAGATGCTACCGTCATGATGGATGCCGTTGGAAACACAGTAGCAGATTATACAAAGTCAGTTGAAGAAGGCGGAAAAGGTTGGTCTCAAGAAAAAGCCGAAGCTTATATGAAAGATGTAAGTGCTAGAGGATCTTCTCTAAAGAAATTTACTAACACAGCAGTATGTTTTGCATGTCACGGAACTAGTATTTCTACAACGATTGATCCGCAATACTTAGGCGCAGATGGACGTCTAAAAGGCAGATCAAAAATTAAATAATATCTAAACTGGAAAAATTTCAATTAAAACAAGGTAGCAATTTTACTATTGTTACCTTGTTTTTATCAAGCTTTTAAGGAGGTGGTGGACAAAGAAAAGAAAACATAGCCTACACTAAATAAAAAGAGAGAGAAATAACAGAAAGAAAATTGGGAGGTTTTCTAGAAATGAGTAAGTTAAAAATTAGCTTATCTGCACTATTGATGCTTCTTTTACTAAGCATGTTTGGCGCTCTTGCCTCTGCAGAAGGAACCACTCCAACCGTTCCTGTACCAGGCACACATGTTGGAGACGTGGACAACTTTGGAAATACCAATACACATAGAACACATGGTAATTTCCAAAATAACACAAACTCTTGTGCAAACTGTCATAGTACCCACAATGGGGAAAACGAAATGTTGTTAATGAAGAGTGGCGAATATGAGCTTTGTATGTCTTGTCATGATGGAACAATGGGTTTCTATGATGTATCAAAGGCTAGTGAGGCTGGTGTAATTGGTTCTCACGAAATGAGTGCATCCATGCACAATGTGGATTCGGAATTAGCAGAACAAGCGGCTCCTGGTTCGTTAGTAAATAAATCAACAGCAACATTTGAATGTTCAAGCTGTCACAACCCACATGGATCAGCTAACGACCGCTTATTAAATGAAAAAGTAGCTGGTAAACAATACGGCAATAACTATAACGTTACAATCGTTGGGTATACAGAAACTATTACTAAATTAAATCAAGTTCCACTAGGACAAAAAGCAATTAAGCTTAACTTAGTAGAAGATCCTGCATATGCAGACATCAACAACAGCACAACAATGTCAGGATTAAAAATTTATAAATCAAATGGTATCTATAATAAGCCTGCTGATGGATTAACACAGGCACAGGTTTATGATTACAAATTGAATTACTCTGAATTCTGTGCAAGCTGCCATGACGATTACTTAAAGAACAGAGAAAATGGTCCAAGAGCGGACGGCGTACACTATACACATACAACAAACAGTACGAAGCAGGGAAGAAGCTGTACAGCATGTCACTATGCACACGGTACGGATATTACTACATTAAAAGATACAGCTGGAAACACGATTGCTGATTTACAGACGAAAAAAGGTTGGTCTGAAGACCAAGCAAAAGCATACATGAAAGATGTAAGTAAAAACGGATCTTCATTAAAGAGATTCACAAACATGGCTGTATGTTGGGCATGTCACCAATCTACACATGCTATTGCTAATACTCCAGGAACAAGCACATATCCAGGTCCGCTAGTACCTGGTGGAGATTACTCTGGTAAAAATATCATCAAATAAAAAAGCTAACAAATAGCCCCACTATTTGTTAGCCCAAGAAATTAACGTTGAACAAGGTGACAATTTCACTATTGTTACCTTGTTTTTTATTATTGCATCAGCTCTGAAAATTGTCAAAAAACCTTAACTTACCAACGATAATTAATGTTAATTCATTTGATATACTTTAAATAAAGGCTCTGTTAATGAACAACTGCTTATTATTTATACCCTGTTGATTGGAGCGGAAGGCACGAAGATCCTCGAAAATGCTACCGCATTTCCTTCGTGCGGTGATAATTCAATGGAGCTTACTCAATGTCCTGTGGGAGTATGGTTCAGGGGAGACCCCGCAGGCGCTTTTCGCCGAGGAGGCTCGCCGAAACACCCACGAACCGCTCGTGCCTGGAGCGGAAATCAACAGGCAACTTTAACAAAGCCAAAATAAAAGAACCTTTATTACTTAAAAGAAAAGGATGAATATCATGAAAAGGATGAACTACAATAGAAAACTAATTTCATATATTCTGACATGGAGCGTTTTTATTAGTTCCCTCCTTTTATATTCTCCTAATAACATTGCCTTTTCAGCATCCGGTGTACCAGAACTAGAAATAACAAACCCGGTTACAGGAACGGTATTAGATGTTTCAACGGTTGAATTTATAGGAAAAGTTTCCGATGATCTAACTACATCCGACAAATTACAATTAAAAGTATTTGAACAGGTTAGTGACACACAGCAGCCTGTCGATATTACTGGTGAGGGTAAGCTAACAATAACACTACAAGATACATATGCAGATTTTACTTATTCGAAGGATTTTAGTCAGGGGAATCACACCGTAACATTTGTTGTTACTGATGAAGACGGTGTAAGTAACAAGCTTGATTTTCCTTTTACAGTGAAGATACCCGATGCAGTCCAGGCCGCTCCAATCCTAAACAACACGGATTTTGCAGATGTCAGTCAGGCAACAGTTGAAGAAAGTGTAAATAGACCATACATGGCTAAGATGTATTTAGTTCCTAAAGATGCTGTAGATGATTATCAACCTGGAGAAGCTGTTCCAAGCAGCTTTTTACCTGCCGAAGATATGACTCGAGTTCCACTTGATTATAAACTATTAATTGATATTAGAAGTACGGAGCCAGTGACGGATACTCAACCATTACTAACGTTTTTTGGAGACATTACAGGGATAGAGAAGTTAAACAAAACAACTAAGTTAAATAATGGAATCAACGCATATACGTATACCTTTACTCCTGATAAGCAGTTGGAAGCCGGAACCACTTATTATGTATATTTAAATCCAAACTTTAAAAATAGCTTAGGAGAGAAACTTGTTCCTAGGTTCCTTAAATTTACAACTAAGTCGACTTATGAAAATTATCAATTCGAAGCTGATAAAGGTAACCCGGTTAGAGACCACGATTATATACATGGACCATTCTCGATTGTCACTAATACATGTTCATTCTGCCACAGTACTCATAACGGAAATAATGAATTTCTAGAGAGTGGTAAAAACGGAACAGATGGTGATGAATTATGTATGGCTTGTCATGATGGAACAAATGGTTCGCCAAGTCTAGAGTCAAATTACGCAAATAATAAGCATCATAAAGATTCGGGTGCAGCCTGCTCGACCTGCCATGATCCACATAATCCAGGAACAAAAACAAATCCAAATAGCTTATATAAAGCCGTGTACAATGGGTTAACTCAATTACTAGCCTATAAAAAAGCAAGTGAGTCCACTGGTGCTGCTGAAGACTTTTCACTATGCTTAAGCTGCCATAACGGCGGCAAGGCATCAAACATCGAGCAGTACTACAAAAATGACACCCAAGTAAGTCAATCCGGTCATAACATTGTAGCTACTGTTGATAGCGGCAGTCCGTTAAATGGCCAGCTTCCCTGCGCAGAATGTCATGAAACACACGGTTCAAAAAACATGAAGATGTTACGAACAAACCTTGGGAATGTTCAAGAGGCTAATCCGTTTAGTAAAACAAGTGGAAATTGGGATTCGTCTGCTGAGCGTCAATTCTGTCTATCCTGTCACAATGGTAAAACGGTGATTTATGGGGTAGCAGGTAAAGCCATTTATGATGAAACAGGAACGGCGATTAATAGTACAAATGATCAAGCAAAAGCCGGTCATAATAAGGATAGTATTCAAGCGTGTGCTGAATGCCATAGCAACAACAATTCTTTTATTGAAGCAGCACATGCGCCCAAGAAAGTCATCTACCCATAAAAAAACGAGAGGAATGGTCCTCTCGTTTTTGGCATCTATTTTTTCAACCAATCGCTTAATCCATCAATTTTCTTCCAAAGGTGTAAATGCATATCCGCATAAACAATCGCTTCGTTTTCATCACCAAAACCATAATAGTCGGGCGGGTAGGCTGGAAGACGTTTTTTCCCGATTAAATAAGGAATAACGAATTTATTTTCCTTTTTAGCGGCTTTTAGCAGTAAATGAGCTTTCTTCGTAAAGCCCTTTTCACAGAGTTCGAGTAAGAGCTTGTTGTATGCCCCTTGTGCAGTAGTTTCATCAAATTGCTGGAGCAGATCTGCTGCTTTTTTATATACACCTGCATCGATATAAGCCACAAATAAGGAATAGCGAACCCCTTGGTTGTCCATAGGATTTAATTCAAGGAGTTCCTCATATTGACTGACAGCCTCGTTCCTTTTTCCTAGAAGAGAAAGGGCCTCGGCATAATGCAACTTTGCCCGCATGTAAGGTCTTGTCTCAATTAATCCCCAAAAGTACCCTCTATTTTCACTGAAAAACGCCTTGCCGAGTTCTCGTTCACCAGCCATAATTCCTTTTTCGTACATAAGAATAGCATCTTCAAGACTGCTTGTTTTTTCCGCAAGAATGACGTAGGCATCGACACAATTGGGATTCAATGTGAGTGCCTCTTCAGCCAATTTATATCGGTTTTTCCCCTCCAACTGGAGAGCATCGTAAATCAAGTTTCTTGCTCTTTCTTCATCCCGTTTAGATACTTTACGGACAGGTCCTTTGGTCTTTTGTATAGCAGGTTTGTCACTTGAGTTCATAGATCGAGGAAATCCGGGATGACTCTCTTCTAAGTTGCTGTTTTTAGGGAATGTAACCACTGATGACCGTTCATCTTTCGATAGAAGGGGAGGTGAAGGCACATCCTCTGTAATATCCATAATACCCATTAGCTTTTCGATATCATCCGCTAAAACTTGATCCAATTCTGAAACGATTGAAGAAATACTGCGTGCATTTACTCCATACTGTTCAGCCAGTTCTTTCTGTGTGTACATGACATTCATTGGAGTAATCATCGATAGTAAATAATGCATGGCAGCGGCATATAGGTTAGGATTTTGAATTCGTTTTTGCTTTCTTTGAACGTAATTCATCCAAAGAATCGCGCCCATGTCTACAATAGGTGGGGGAACTAGGCTTTCTACTCTTGCCCTAAAGATGTCAACCACTTCTTTATAAACGGGTGCAGGCCATTCCAAATTATCAATTTCAAATATCCCACCAAGCATCGGCAGCTCACTTAACACTTCTAAAAAGAAGTCAGTTAAATATTCTTGAGGAGAGTCATATTCAGCACTCACGCTAGAGTTCTTGATATAGGAAACGGCCAGTTCAGGACTAAGCTCTGGTAAATCGAAGACCGAAGGAAAAAAGACATAACCTTCATCGAATGGAACCAAAATGCCAATTATGAAGGACCCCTCTTTAACGGTTGGTGAAATACTTGTAACGAGGGTATCAAGTTGTTCTGCATTAAGTCCATCTTCAACCAGAAGTTTATGATCATTTAAAATTAGCACTTTCCCCACAATGGTTCTTGCAAAGGTCCAGCTTTGTAAAATTTGCTTAACCTTATGGCGTTTAATTTTTGCTGCTTGGGTATGGATAAACTTTTCAATAATCGTTTCTCCGTTATCTAGCGCTTCAAATAGAGAGAACCAAATGGTATGAATCAACTCAAAAAATTCACGTTCCTGCTCATCCGTTAAATCAACCATCTCTTCGAAGCTCTCAAAATCATCTTGAATATAGTGGCCAAAGTGATTATATGCAAAATGTAGTATTTGTTTTTGCAGATCGTCAATTTCCTCTTCGATGATTGTAGTGATGGGAACAGCATCCCCTGCCCCGCAGCATCGTTTATACTTTTTGCCACTTCCGCACGGACAAGGCTCATTTCTGTTTATTCTCTCCATCTCACTCCACTCCTATTACCTTCGATTAATCCATTGTTTCTTATTTAATAGTACCATTTTTGACATCTTGAAATATAAAAATACTTTATGAAAACTGCTCTTTTTTCACCTTTCATTTAATAATTATGATCAAACTTTGAATTTTTTATGGGTATCACGCTATAATGAATGAGAACTTACCAGCATAGTAGGAATAAACTAATGGATAATAACGCAATTATTTTTTTATAGAGGTGACGAAAATGGAATTAGCAGAAATCCGAAATGAACTTGAGAAAACAGCTAAAAAATTAGCGGACTTTAGGGGGTCTCTTTGACCTAGAAAATAAGGAAGCAAGAATTGCAGAATTAGATGATGAAATGCTTCAGCCTGACTTTTGGAATGACCAAGAGAAGGCGCAAACCGTCATTAGTGAAGCAAATGCCTTAAAGGACCAAGTGAATGAGTTTAATGACCTAAATGAGTCATATGAAAACTTGGAAATAAGTTATGAGCTTGTGAAAGAGGAAGATGATCAAGAGCTAAGGGCTGAATTAGAAGAAGAGCTTCAACAGTTAAGCGGACGTTTGAGTCAGTTTGAACTGCAGCTTCTCTTAAGTGAAGAGTATGATAAAAATAACGCTATTTTAGAGCTTCATCCTGGTGCGGGTGGAACGGAATCACAGGACTGGGGCTCCATGCTTCTACGAATGTATACACGTTGGGCAGAAAAGAAAGGCTTTAAAGTGGAAACACTCGACTACCTTCCTGGAGATGAAGCGGGGATTAAGAGTGTCACGTTGGCTATTAAAGGGCATAATGCTTACGGATACCTAAAGGCAGAAAAGGGCGTACACCGTTTAGTACGGATTTCACCATTCGATGCATCAGGTCGTCGACATACATCGTTTGTTTCTTGTGAGGTTATGCCAGAATTCAATGAAGAAATCCAAGTTGAAGTACGAACAGAGGATTTAAAAATTGATACGTACCGTGCTACTGGAGCGGGTGGTCAGCATATTAACACGACTGATTCGGCTGTCCGTATCACTCACATTCCGACAGGGGTTGTCGTAACATGCCAATCGGAACGCTCACAGATTAAAAACCGTGAAGCTGCCATGAAAATGCTAAAAGCGAAGTTATATCAACGAGAAATTGAACGCCAGGAACAAGAGCTTTTAGAAATCCGCGGCGAACAGAAGGAAATCGGCTGGGGAAGTCAAATTCGTTCTTACGTTTTCCATCCTTATTCTATGGTAAAAGACCATAGAACAAGCACAGAGAGTGGAAATGTTCAGGCGGTCATGGACGGAGATTTAGATCAATTTATTAATGCGTATTTGCGTTCAAGAATTTCATAAGAGAAATAAAGCCTTTGTCGACTGTTCGGCAAAGGCTTCTTTATATGGATTTTTGCCGGACACGAGGGAAGGAGAGTTTGGGGATTTTTAGTAGGCATCTAGTTGAGGGATTACTTACATACAATTGCCTCGCCGCATTTCTTCTGCCACAACATCAAACATCCTGTCATGATTTTCAAGTTTATTTTCAATATGCTTAAAGTGGCTTCTAAATTCAGATGCGTTGTTTTCAACAGTATCTTTTAACGCCTGAATACTATTTTCTACTCTATCTAGCCGCTGATTAATCCCGATAAACTGTTGATCAATTTGTTCGAACCCTTTGTTGATTTTTTCAAATTGCAGGTGCATTTGATTCATCATTTGCTTCAATAATTCTTCCATTTCTACTCACCTCCTTATCAACAAATTATACCATATTTTGACCCATTCATTAGTTTTTCACAAAACATAGTAAGGATTTAATGAAAAGCATCCTACCTGCAAATGCTAATACTAATTTTAACCCTTTACCACGTCACTTTACTGGCATTTACACCATAATTTACCCGTGCTATACTCACTTTCGGTTACTTGAACTAACAACGTAGAAGGAAAGCTAGAGGGGAAAATTATTATGAATATATTAAGCAATTTGACACAATCGTATCCTAGAGCACGCATAGCAGTAGAGTATATTTTAGTACTGATTGGTTCAGCTATCATTGCTTTAGCATTTAACGTGTTTTTACTACCCAACCAGGTAGCTTCAGGGGGAGTAAGCGGGATTAGTACGATCCTAAAAACTGTCCTTGGCCTGGAGCCTGCATACGTTCAGTGGGCCTTTAATATTCCACTTTTTATTGCAGGCGTGATTCTATTAGGGAAGCAGTTTGGAGTAAAAACTCTGGTAGGCACCATTTTTCTACCGTTTGTCGTTTTTTTGACAAAAAATTTAGATCCTTGGACAAATGATGCACTTCTTAGTGCGTTATTTGGGGGTATCGGTGTAGGTCTTGGACTTGGAATTGTATTTAGGGGAAATGCATCCACAGGTGGGACAGACCTTGCAGCTCAAATAATCAATAAATACACAGGGTTCACGCTTGGAAGATGTGTCGTAATGATCGATGGCTTAATCGTCCTAACAGCAGCCATTGTATTTGACATTGAAAGGGGTTTGTATGCCTTAATTGCTTTATATGTTACCAGCAAAACCATCGATTTAATTCAAGTCGGTTTCGGACGTTCAAAGATGGCTATGATTATTACGAATAAGCAAGAAGAAGTTCGAGAAGGAATCTTGAATAAAATTGACCGTGGTGTGACAAAACTATCAGCATATGGTGGTTTTACCGACCATGAACGGCCTGTTCTTATGTGTGTTGTTGACCAAACTGAGTTCACAAAATTGAAACAATTGGTTAAAACCCTTGACCCAACTGCATTTGTCGTTGTAATGGATGCTGCAGAGGTACTTGGAGAGGGTTTCAAACGCGCATAGTCATTGGTATAATAACACATTGATGGTATTAATTTCTTAAGGGGGTATTGTGATGAAGAAAAAGTTACTTACATTGCTATTGGGAACTTCCTTGGTAATGGGTCTTGCTGCTTGCGGGGGCGGCGGTGACAAAACGAAAGACACTGGAAATGGCACTACTGATACTGCTCAAGCAGGAGATGCACAAAAGATTTTTGATCAAAAATGCTCCAGCTGTCATGGTGGGGACCTGAAGGGTGGAATGGGTCCTAACTTAACAAAAGTGGGATCGAAGTATTCTAAAGATGAAATTTTAGATATCCTGAAAAACGGTAAATCTGGAGGAATGCCTGCAGGTTTAGTTTCAGGTGACGAAGCCGATCAAGTGGCTGACTGGTTAGCTGCTAAAAAGTAAAAAGTCAAAAAACGTTCTGCTTATTAAAGCAGAACGTTTTTTATTTATGTTAAAATAAAGAGCAAAACTCAAACCTTGTCTAAATTTGTCAGGTTTTGTATTCTTTGAAAAGAAACTGTAATATTTTTACCGCTTTTTTTAGCTATTTATGATGTTATAATAAGTCTATGCGAAATTATGCACATATTGTTGGGGATTTTGGTTTGTTTTGCAAATAAATAAAGATTCTTGTCGAATATTTTTATTTGATAAGAACTTTAACTATAGGTGATAACAATGATCGAATTACAAGATGTATATAAGAAGTACCCGAATGGTGTAACTGCCATTAACGGAATTGACGTCCGGATCAACCAGGGCGAATTTGTTTATGTTGTTGGACCAAGTGGTGCAGGAAAATCCACTTTTATTAAAATGATGTATCGAGAAGAAGTGCCAACTACTGGGACGATTTTGATAAATGGCGTTAATCTCGCCAAGCTGAAGATGAAAAAGGTTCCTTTGTTCAGAAGAAACCTTGGCGTTGTTTTCCAAGACTTTAAGCTGCTACAGAATCTAACAGTCTATGAGAATGTGGCCTTTGCACTTGAGGTTATTGAGGCGCAACCAAAGGTTATTAAAAAACGTGTAATGGAAGTTCTTGATCTTGTAGGTCTGAAACACAAAATTAAGATGCTTCCTAGTGAACTTTCTGGTGGAGAGCAGCAACGTGTTTCTATTGCACGGTCGATCGTCAACTCACCAAAAATAGTGATAGCGGACGAGCCTACAGGGAACCTCGACCCTGAAACATCATGGGAAATCATGAATATTTTTGAGGAAATTAATGCCAGAGGAACAACGATTGTCATGGCAACTCATAACAGAGAAATCGTCAATACAATAAAGCATCGCGTTATTGCCATTGAAGGCGGGAAAATTGTACGTGATGAGCAAAGAGGTGAGTACGGTTATGAAAATTAGAACAGTTGGCCGTCATGCCCGTGAGAGTTTAAAGAGTATTAGCAGAAACGGCTGGATGACATTTGCATCTGTTAGTGCCGTTACTGTTACCTTAATTTTAGTCGGTGTCTTTTTCGTTATTATGATGAATCTAAATAGAGTGGCACAAACCATTGAAGAGGACGTAGAAATTCGCGTTCACATCGATTTTGCTGCAAATCAACAAGATCAGCAAGCATTAAAAAGTGAGATTGAAAGAATACCAGAAGTGAAAAGTGTAACATTTTCACCTAAAAAGAAGGAACTTGATAACCTAGTGAAAAGTTTGGGTGAAGACGGTAAAGCTTTTAAGCTTTTTGAACAGGATAATCCACTAAACGATGTATTTATCGTAAAAACGAAAAAACCGACAGACACAATGAAAGTCGCAAAGAAAATTG
Source organism: Bacillus sp. (in: firmicutes) (assembly GCA_039832695.1). Taxonomy (GTDB): domain Bacteria; phylum Bacillota; class Bacilli; order Bacillales; family Cytobacillaceae; genus Neobacillus. Next base: position 3,623 of record JBDOMM010000041.1, on the reverse strand, counting down.
AGAAAGACAATTTTGTTGCAAAGGTAAAATACGGGCAAGGTAAGGTTGAAAAGTTATTTAAGTTTATCAAGGCGAGCCGTAATGTAGGAATTGTATTAATTGTTGGTTTGTTCTTTACGGCGATTTTCTTAATCTCTAACACTATCAAAATTACTATTATTGCAAGAAGAAGAGAAATTAAGATTATGAGATTGGTTGGAGCAACGAACTCCTTTATTCGCTGGCCGTTCTTCTTAGAAGGTTTATGGCTCGGCATTCTTGGCTCTATTTTGCCAATTATCTTGATTTCGATTGCGTACTACCGTGCCTATGATTACATTGGGCCTAAGCTGCAAGGAACCTTTATTAAAATCCTGCCGTTTGATCCGTTCGTCTACCAGGTTTCAGGCATTTTAATTTTAATGGGTGCTTTAATTGGAGTATGGGGCAGTGTTATGTCCGTTAGAAAGTTCTTAAAAGTGTAGTTTTTATTAGGAAGGGCCGCACGCTTGGTCCTTCCTATTTAATAGAATTTTTATATGGAAATTATTACCTGATAAGAGAGATGGAGGAGAGAAAGCGGACATGAAGAAGTCAATAATGACACTGACTGTTGCAGGGCTGGTTGGATTTGGAACAACCTTTGGAGGCTACGCTGCAAAAACAGAAGCAGAATCAATCTCCAATTTGAAAGGTGAACAAGATAAAATTCAAAACCAACGGTCTGATGTAAAGTCAAATATGAATTCAGTGAACGATAAAATTAATACGATAAAAGACCAGCAGGCAGACGTTAAAAGTGAAATGAAACGTATTGATTACGCGATTGAAGATGCAACGAATAAAATTAATGAAAAAACGGCAAAAATCGAGGAAACTAAAGCTGAAATCGCTAAGCTTCAAGATGAAGTAGAAGTGCTAAAGGAACGGATTAAAGCCCGTAATGAAATATTGAAGGAACGTGCTCGCAGCTACCAAGAAACAGGCGGGTTAGTCAATTATCTTGATGTCATCATGGGTGCTTCAAGTTTCAGTGATTTTATTGATCGTGCCAATGCGGTTGCAACGATCATGCAAGCTGACCAAGAAATTATTAGAAAACAAGAAGCAGACAAGAAGGAGCTTGAGGAGAAACAAACTCAAGTTAAAAATGATCTTGCTAGTTTACAAACGATGTTGGCAGAATTACAAACATTGAATAAACAACTGGCTGCCCAGAAAGCAGAAAAAGATAAACTATTAGCCTCTCTTGTAACACAAGAACAAGAAGAGCAAGAACACATGATGGACTTGCAGGAACAGGAGCAAATCCTTGCATCCCAAGAGGCTGCCATCCAAAAAGCCATCAAGTTGGAGCAAGAGAATCAGGCTAGAGCAGCAGAAGAAGCGAGAAAAAGAGCAGCGAGTTCAAGTAGCAGCAGCAGTAGCAGCTCATCAAGCTCAAGCAACGGGGGAGGAGCTAGTTCAGGAGCAACACCTGGTGTATCTAGTGGCTATTGGACACAGCCTGCAGTTGGTGTATTAAGCTCTGGATTTGGTGGTCGTGGTTCAGAGACGCATTTTGGTGTAGACATCGCCAACAGAACTAAGGTAGCGATTTTAGCTGCGGCAGATGGTGTGGTTATTAAATCATATTATTCTAGCAGTTATGGTAACTGTATTTTCGTTTCTCACTCGATTAATGGACAAGTCTATACAACTGTATACGCCCATATGTCACAAAGGATTGCTGGAAATGGCGCAGTTGTAAAAAAAGGTCAACAAATCGGTGTAATGGGTAATACGGGTGCGTCTAGAGGACAGCACTTACACTTCGAACTTCATAAAGGACCGTGGACACAGGACAAGCGTTATGCAATTAATCCAGTCGGTATCGTGCCACTGCCATAATAAAAATTTGGAGAAGCTTAATAAGCTTCTCCTTTTTTATTACACATAACTAGTCCCACTCAAACATATATGTTAATAATCGGGCAGGATTTTTGTGCCTACATAGACAAATAGAAAGGACAGGCATACTTACTTGAGGAGGATTGGAATGAATCGTAAATGGATTGCCCTATTGATGACAGGCTCGCTGTTAACAGGAGCAGGCGGTACGTACGCGGGAATGCAGCTTTTAGAAAAAAACAATGAAATACCTGCACACGAGCAAGCGGTACCTAGCAAAAATACAGAACAAAATTCTACTGTAAATAATGAGGATCTTGAAAAAGTACAACAGGCTTATGATTTGATTTTAAGCCGCTATGTTGAAAAAGTAGACCAGGAAAAGCTAGTGGAAGGTGCCATTCAAGGAATGCTATCTGTCCTAAAGGATCCATATTCCGTTTATATGGATAAAGAAACGGCAAAGCAATTCACCCAAACGCTAGAATCCTCCTTTGAGGGAATTGGTGCGGAAGTGGGGATGGTAGATGGGAAAATTGTGATCGTTTCGCCATTCAAAGATTCACCAGCGGAGAAAGCTGGAATCAAACCGAATGATCAAATTTTAAAGGTAGATGGAAAGAGTGTAGAAGGGCTTGACCTGAATAGGGCAACATTAAAGATTCGTGGAAAAAAAGGGACCAAAGTAACGTTAGAGATTGCTAGAAAAGGTTTAAAGGAACCGTTATCCATTGATGTCAAACGTGATGAGATTCCATTGGAAACAGTCCATTCCTCCGTTAAGAAGCAGGATGGGAAGAAAGTTGGTTATATCCAAGTCACGTCCTTCTCAGAAAATACCGCATTGGATTTTAAAAAGGAATTAAAAGCATTAGAGAATGATCATATCAAAGGGTTAATTATAGATGTACGGGGAAATCCTGGCGGGCTGCTCGATAGTGTGGGTGAAATCCTTCAGGAGTTTGTTCCAAAGGACCAGCCATATGTTCAAATTCAGCAGCGTAACGGAGAGAAAAAACGCTACTTCTCCAATACGTCAAAGAAAAAGGATTACCCAGTCATTGTTCTTGTGAACAAGGGAAGTGCCTCCGCATCTGAAATTTTAGCAGGTTCCTTACAAGAGGCTGCTGGGTATAAACTAGTTGGAGAAACCACCTTCGGAAAAGGAACCGTTCAGCAGGCTGTACCAATGGGAGACGGCAGCAACATTAAATTAACATTATTTAAGTGGCTGACGCCTGATGGAAATTGGATTCATAAAAAAGGAATTAAGCCGGATGTGGAAATCAAACAGCCAGCGATTTTTGCAACTCATCCTATTCAGGTGGATAAGCCGCTAGAAGAGGATATGAACAATGAGCAGGTCAAGAATGCGCAAGAAATTTTAGCTGGATTAGGATTTGCTCCGGGCCGTAAGGATGGTTACTTTAGTGAAGAAACGGTAGTTGCAATCAAGGGCTTCCAGAAGCAAAAAGACTTGCCAACAACTGGAAAAATTGATGAAAAAACAGCAGCCAAGTTGGAAGAGGCAGCAGTAAAAGCCATGAAAAAGGAGAAAAATGATCTCCAGCTGCAAATGGCATTGCGATTGATTACGAAATAATGGGGACAGGGGCGTATAGCCTCTGTTTTTTTGGTGTGCCAGGCATGGCAACTATCTAGGTGGTGAAAGTCCACTGTGGGGGTACACATCGACCAACCACTAAGGAAGCGCAAGGTACTTACTGTGAGGTAAGGGCTGGAGGAAGCGTGGA
>JBDOMM010000026.1:0-87507 GCA_039832695.1 Bacillus sp. (in: firmicutes) | reverse complement strand
AGGGAACAAGGTCAATATAACACCTTCTTCCCCTTTTTGTTTCACTAACTAAAAACATAATGTAAAATTTTTGAATTTATTCAAGTTATATACTTCTATGCAAGGCCAGTGGGACTGTCCCTCTCTTTATACGTCCGAATTCTCCAGTTGTTCGACGAGTTCAGATGCTTTGATTCCTAGTTGTGAGGCGATGATGAAGATGGTTCCTAGGCTGGGTTCCTGAATGTTTCTTTCTAGTTTACTCATATATGAAATGCTAAGTTCACACACTGATGCGAAGTCTTGCTGAGTGATGGCCCTTGCCTTTCGATGCTTTTTTAGTAATATTCCAAAATGTTTTCTTCTGTGTTTCATTCTTATTGCCCCCATTATATTATCTAGCAGAATTCGTATTATATGGTTCATTCGTAAGATTGTTATATCAGTATAGTAAAAACTTGATGGAAGTTGAAGTTGTAGTTGTAGTTGATGTGTTATCCTTGTTTTTTATGCCAAGTGTCAAAGTTGTATTTGCCGTTTTTCAGTTTTGCTAATTGATGTGGTTTTTTCGGTTCGTGGTGAAAGATCATGGGGTTATGGGTGTTGCCTCTATCTTTTGATAGCTTCCATAGTTGTAGGGCGGTCTGCATTCTGCTATTAAAGGAATGTAATCTTAAATCAACAATGATAGAAATACCGTTACTTAACTCTACTTCCGTCTTGTAGTCAATCCTTCTCGTTTTAACAATATGCTGGGGGTTAAACCAGATGCAGTCATCTTTTTGCGTTGAGCTAATTGGGAACAAACATACATCCTGATATGGATTCACAATCACTGGGCACAACCGGATGTCACCAAGGATATCTTTTGCCCCCTTATAGGCACCGTTCAAGTTATAACTTAAGTATTTTAATGTATCGTCCATTAGTTGGAGGGGGGTTCTTTCCACCAAAAGTGACTCACGACCGATCATTACGCGGGAACAAAGTCTGCCGTTTGAGTCATATTCTCCTAACATCATAATAATATTCCGATCAATAAGATAAAACGATTGAAGTGCCATTCATGTCTCCCCTTATTTACATTATTTCGGAGGTATCAATTTTTGCTTCACCTGAATGTTGATATAAAGTCTCCTTTCTCTTAAGTTAGCTCTTCATCCTAACAAATCGTCCATTAAAGTGAAAGTTCCGAACTAATCCTCTCCACTATATTGAACACTAATTTTGAAAAATATTAAACGGACAATAGTATTTAAAAATAGCTTTTTTTCAGCTATTTTTGACAAAATTGTGACTTTTTTACTTTTATGGATTGCTTGTACTAATGGGCTCAGCTATTTATGTAATTATCCAATTCAATCAATGACCAATGCTTTTCAGGCGAGTTTTGAGGCACTAATTCATTAAAACCCTCGAAGAATTTATTCTTTAAGATTCCATAGTAGTAAGCGATCGGATTTTTCAGTGATGATGTGGTTTTAAGCTTCCTGATCATCTGCTTAAAGGCATGAATGGCTGTGTGAAGGACCGTTTCATGATCTGTTTGTGAATACAATCGATAGGCACAAATAGAGGTCATTTTCCAGTACTCCTCGATGACTTTAGCTTCTGGAAAGAAGTATTGAACAAGCTGCGTAAATGGCTTTGGTACACGGTCATTGGTGTACGTATGATCCAATGATGGTTGTTGATCCTCTTTACGTTCTTTTATCTCTTTATTGTTAGTTTCAGAAAGATTAATAGTTTCATTATGGTGGTTCATGTGTTGTGGTTTAGGTGGTTCAGTTGAAGGATACCGATTGAATACGTAGAGGTTGCTGGACTGTGAACCGTTTTTGCGTTCGGTTTCATAGACGGTAAAGATGCCTAGATGAATGGCTTTTTGAATCATGCGTTTAAAGGTGGAGCGGGAAATTCCGTGATCATGGTATTCCTCATGGATCGCTTTTAAGACGGTCCCAATTTTCGCATGAGAAACGCCAGGTACTTTCGCAGAAAAACGGATGAGCCGTTTCAAACCAATGAGTTCTGCTTTAGAAAATGTCTGTTTCGTATCTAACAGCCACATCTCGATATGATGATTAAATTCTTTAAGACTCTCAAACTGTGAATATTGTTCGTACTGATCCATAGAACTAGACTTTAGACTTTTCATCCCATAACACCCTTCCGTTGAACGATTGTAGGCCAGTTGGCAAGACCTACAATAAAGGGTTTGGAAAGAAGAATCGAACCACACTATTTCAAGTTAGAAGCCATTTTCGTCGTTTATGTCCCTATTTTTGCTTCTAAAGTGATTTTTGAGAGCGTTTTTGTCATTTATGTAGGGATTACTATTGATTTTGGGGAACCCAACAAGGTTAGGTACAGAAGGTAAATCCATCGGTTATAAAGAATTATGAATGTAATGTAATAGGTATCATATTTTAAATGATTAAGTGATAGGAAAGGTTGATTAGATGATAGATGTAGTATGGCAGAGGATTATTGAGAATGAAGGGCAAGTCTTCATGCAGATTAGAGGAGGGGAGTTTACTTATAAGGTCTCAGGAAACACAATTAAACTTAGCAGAACCAATCGAACGGTAGCGAAAAGCACCTTTGTTGAAGCTTTAAAGTTTGTACCACTTGAAAACACTGTACCACTGCAGCCGCTCCAAGCTCCGTCGTATTTATTTGCCATACTTATGGACAATAGGATTAGAAAAAGTGATTGGTAAATATAAGGTGAGAGTAATTGAGGAGACCAGACCTGAACAGCAGGAGGGAAAAGATTGTTGAATAGAATTTGGCAGTTCTTTAAGAAAGATAATCAAGAAATGGAAGATAGTAGGAACGTGTTTGTTCCACAAAGTGGAGTGAACGAAGAGTTAAAAAGAAACATAATTGAACTAGAAAGATTGGCAGAACAATGGGGTAAAGATCTCCAAAGAAAATATAAAAGTGCATTTGAAAACCAGGGAAAACAAAACCTGAGAATTTGGGTTTGTCGGGACATTGATGGAGATGAATCAAATGAGTTAACTTCCGAAAATTGTCTAGAAAAAGAATACCGTTCTCAAATCGTAATAGATTTTGATGATGACTCCGTAGAGGATGATGAATATGCCGACATCATTCAATTGTGGTACTACTATGGAGGGGGAACTGGAACTTTATACGATATTACAAAAAATAGTCTAGTGGAAGATATGGAAGTAGGATTAAAAACTCTACTTAAGTAAAGTTAATGAACAATCTCTTTCAACAACCTTGGAAACAAATGTAACGGTGTAGTACTCCATGCTAGGAGTGATCAGGTTCAGTCACTCTTTAAGTTCCTTTTCATAAAAGATGCTGCCAGCTATCGACAATCTTTTTATCGGTTGAACTGCAAGAAACCATAGGTATCAAGTTTTAACCTTTCTTTTAATTAAACGTTTGTTTACTTTCGAATTAGAGGGAAGAAAAGAGAAAGAAGTCGATTTGAGAAAAATAAGGGGAATAAGAGGGAAACTCGTGGGAAGTTGGCCGATATTCTTTTTATGCCGTTTGTGATGAAAATAGCTATTTTGCTGGGTTTATGATTGTTTTAATTAAACGATTAATTAGTATAGCCTATAGGGAAAACAGTCAAAACGTGGTGAAAAAACCAGGAGAACTGTCCCTCTGGCAATGTAGGGGTGATAAATGGTGATTCCAAGTGAACTTGATGGTGCCAAGGTCGTGCATATTACTCGAAATTCGATAGACAATCAATATGGATATGTCGGGATAGTCGATGATGACAGGAATTTGATTGATAAGATACCTATAACCGCTGTTGCAATTTGCCAATATGAAGGGAGTACGGATTGTTATTTGTTCTCTTGTGATTTAAATTGGGAAGTTATCGGTGATACGGATTACCACACCATAGAAGAGGCAAAGCAGAGTGCCAGGAACAATTATTGTGTAAAAGATGAGGATTGGGTGTTTTAATGAATGGTCAGGTTTTGTTTATTAAATGAACCGTGCCCTTTAACTTATGAAAATCGGGTGAAGGCAAATGGAACAACCAACTTTAAGAGAAATAATAGATAGATTGCAAGCAGTTTTAGATGGTCAATTAACTAGGGAAGAAGTGGCTGATTGGGCTTCGCGCTATGTTATGGCTGATGACCTTACTATTCATGATGAAATTGTTTGGGATTTCATTCAAATACTCAGCGGGATAGATCTCTTAGATTCGCCGACTTCTTATTTACACGATGAAGGAGACATTCATAATTGGATAAAGCGAGCGACAAAAAGGTGAACCATGGGGACAGTTCTGGCGGTTTTTCCTTATGTGTGGATCAAATAAAAACCAGGAGAACCGTCCCTGTGGCAACCTGAGGCAATTTCAGGTTATTTCTCTCTGGTGAGTATTTCGATTAGTGATGCAGATTTCTTTTTGTCCAATTGAATGTATTTACTTTGAGCGTCTATTACTAGTTCAACTTGTTCCTTGTTTGGACTGATCCAAAGTTCGTATAACACCGCTTTTGCTTTTATTTCCGGATTTTTAAATTGAAATACAAATCTGTAATCAGGAGGGCGTACCATCGATACTTTTGCATTTTCCCAATCACTATCTTCTAATATATCTTTCACCTTTTGAACTTGGGTTTTGGTAGTAATTTTTTTAAAGTCTTCATATTTATCTTCATCACCCACACTCTTTTCCACTTTGATATATTGCTCTTCATTCTTCGTTACGCCGAAACAGCCTGCTGTAAATAATGAAATGATTCCGATAAAAACAATCAAATAGTTAAATTTTTTCAAGATTCATCGCCCCTTTATTAATAAGACGGATCTTATTTTGAAAAGTATCAAGTGTTGTTAATTTTTGTGTAGGTATGTAGTATCATAGGCGGAGAATTTCCGGCTATTGTCTATAGGGGAAACTTAAGAAGCAGAAATAAGCGGAAAAATTCCGCCTAACTGGTTTAATTAAGACGAAATCCAACGATTTGGATAAAATAAGCGGAAAAATTACCTTTATTATTAAGGAAATATGGTTATTTCCCAAAATAAACGGAGTTTTTCCGTTTATATTTCAAACACCCTGAAAACAACAATCAGTTATAACAGAGATTCTAGTGGTTCTGGGGCATTTCTCGACAATCTTTTTATTAAATTTGGTGTAAGAATCCACTAATACCAAGTACTCACCCTTCTTTTAACCAAACGTTTGATTACTTTCGAATTAGAGGGAAGAACAGGGAAAGAAGTCGATTTGAGAGAAAAACGGACTATTTTGAGGAATATGAGGAAACATTCGGAGAGTTGGTCGACATTCTTTTTATGCCAATTGTGATGAAAGTAGCCATTTCATAGGGTTTTTGCTCGTTGTAACTAAACGATTAATTAGTATAGCCTATAGCGGAAACAGTCAAAACGTGTTGAAAAAGACGTTCTTGAGGTGAAAAAACCAGGAGAACCGTCCCTGTGGCTTTTTTGAAAAAAGTGCAAAATAAGGGCTTAATCCGCCGATACGTTATATAAATGGATGCATAAGCTAGAAGTGACCATCAGACAAAACGCCATAAACTTTACTTCCTCAGTGCTTTTTGTGCGTTCGGTGCATGAAAGCCAAGTAAAAAAGCCCTAAACAGGGCTTTTTTATTTGATAAAATTAGGTTGGATGCTTTTAATTAATAAAAGCAAGTTGCTCCGATGATAATTAGTAAAATAAACAAGACAACGATTAAGGCAAAACCTCCGCCATAACCAAAGCCGCCACCGTAACCGTAGCCACCACAGCCGCCGCCGAATCCAGCATAACCGAACATTCCTATCCCCCCTTTCAATCAGTATTAATTAATTAATAAAATCCTCCGCCCATAAAGGATGCTCCGATAATAATTAGAAGGATAAATAATACAACTATTAATGCGAAACCTCCACCAGCTCCTACACCATCCATTTGAAAACCTCCTTTACATCTATTCCTTACAAAATATGTTAAAATCCAAAAGGTGTCATTGCTTTTTCGAAATGCACAAGCCTAATCTATACAATTTTAAACGATATTATTTAGTTTAAATAAAAAGGATTTTTCAATAACGATAATAATATCATATAAAACAATATTAATTTATTGAAAAACGATAAATTGCGTGCTAAAATCACGTTATCATCATTTTAAATAAGTGAGGTGTTTTAAATGAATGGTAAACGAGGTTCAGCCATTTTCTTAAAGGTAATTATTTTTCTGGTTGGAATTGCAGTGCTGACTTTGTGCATTTATTGGATGCCAGTGTTAACCATTAGAGATGTAAAAGCACATCCAGGTGGGGATTACTCGATATACCCCCTTTTAGTATGTGCGTATGGAATCTGTATTGCATTTTCTCTTACGCTGTTTCATGCATATAAACTATTAACCTTTATCGAAAGGAACAATGCTTTCTCGGAGTCATCTCTTAAATCTTTAAAGGTAATAAAAAAATGTGCTTTTACAGCCATTTTCTTCATTGTGTTAATGATAATAAGCTTGAAGGTGATTTCTAGTATCTCAGGAGATGATTCAGCAGGCCCTATATCGGTAAGTCTGATGAGTATTTTAGCAACAAGTATCATCATTGCTGTTGTTGACGTACTTCAAAAGCCATTAAAAGGTTTCCTAGATAAAAAATAAAAAAGAGGTATTACACATGAAAAATGCATCCACATTGTTTTTAAAATTAGCGGTTTTTCTTATGGGAATTGCAACACTTGCCTTGTGTATATTTTTAGTGCCTAAGTTCGGGAATTTTGCTGGAGAATTGTATCCAGATATTGCTTACATGAAATATCTCGTTTTCATCGTGATGTATGGTTCGGCTGTGTCTTTTTACTTTGCTCTCTATCAGGCTTTCAACCTTTTGCGGTACATTGACGAGAAGACAGCGTTCTCGGAATTATCTGTAATAGCGTTAAAGAACATAAAGTGCTGTGCGATTACAATCAGTGGTTTGTATGTATTAGGTTTGCCACTCTTTCATTTTATAGCGAAGAAAGTTGATCCTCCCATTGGATTAATGGGACTCATCATCATTTTTGCTTCGTTGGTTATCGCCGTTTTTGCTGCTATCCTCCAACGGCTTCTACAAGAAGCGATTAACATAAAATCAGAAAATGATTTAACGATTTGAGGTGGAGGATATGGCAATTATTATTAATATTGATGTGATGTTAGCAAAAAGAAAAATGAGCGTAACGGAGCTTTCGGAGAGGGTTGGGATTACTATGGCGAATCTTTCCATTCTGAAAAATGGGAAAGCCAAAGCGGTTCGTTTTTCAACATTAGAAGCGATATGTAAGACTTTGGATTGTCAGCCAGGTGATATTTTGGAGTACAAAAGCGACGAAGACATTCAATAAAAACAGACAACAATTTTATATCTGAAGTCGATAAAGAATTTAAGGGATAGTCATTAAGCTATCCCTTCTTTTTTTCATATTCAAGTTGATTTTCTTTATTTATTCATTTCAACCGTTTCATTCACATCTGTCGATTGAGAACTTTGCCCTGTCATGCGTTTGTAGAGAAAGGCGACTTTTTTGGTAAAATTGCCGGTATCCCAATATTCGGCTGCTTCCGCATTTACCTTTATCAAGACCACGTTAGGGTCATCATAAGACGTTTGCATGATTTTTTCATATGCTTTGCTCCACAATTCCTTTTTCTTACCCATATCCTCCACGATTTCTGCTCTGCCACGGACGGATACATAGGATTTACCTGCATAAGCCACATTGACATCATGATCATGTAAAATTTCTTCATATTTATCAGTCTCTTTTTTAGTGAAGAACCATAAGTCACCATCAAACTCTACTTCTTGTGTTTTCATAGGACGAGAAACAAGCCCGTCTTCACTTACCGTAGTCAGCATAGCTGTGTCTACGTCTTTAATTAACTCTCTTAACGTTTCCATTTCTTCCTGTTTCATCATGTTAGACATCTCCATCACCTCATAAATGCTTTAACATGTATAGTACCCTTTCCGTGAACTTTTATTCAGGGAAACCATGGGGACGGTTCTGGTGGTTTTTTTATTATGGAAAAAATCCCCACTCCAGATGATGGTTGTTATATAATGGTAGAAGTATAGTACATAATACCTTGTTTTATTAGATTCATAGAATTAGATAATGGGGTGTAATATGAAAAAAATTGCAAAGGCATTTACGTTAACAGCCGGTTTATTATTAATGGTGTCACCAACTGTTTCATTTGCGAATACGACAGCCAGCAGCAGTTCAAAGATTACTAGTTATCATTGGGTTCAAAAGAATGGTCATTGGTACTATGTAAGCAATCAGGGTGACTATACGACAGGATGGAAAAAGATTAATTCTAAATGGTATTTCTTTGATAAAAGCGGTCTCATGAAGACAGGATGGTTATTAGACAAGGGGAAGTGGTACTATTTTGTCAAAAAGGGTGATATGGCCACAGGCTGGGCGAAAGATAACAGTAAGTGGTATTATCTTGAACCTTCAGGTCAAATGATCACAGGTTGGAGATACCTGGAATTTGCTCGCGATTATGGCTGGTACTATTTTAAATCTTCCGGTGCAATGGAGAGCGGGTGGCTGCAGGATGGTTCCGAATCTTATTATCTTTTACCAGAAGGCAGATGGGCTCATACTATTATTTCGAACGGACATTATTATGAAAATAACAAGATACAATATCCAGGTAATGATTTAATCAAAGGCAATGCGGGGTTGTTGAAGGAAAAGGTTGCTGTTGGTCAAACAAAAGATGAAGTAGTGGCAGCCTTAGGAAACCTTTATGGGGAGGATGCAAACGGTACCTATTGGGAGTACTCCTTCTTAACCCCTGACAGCGGAGTCTTTAATCCGATCAATAACGGCTTCACTAGATTAAATACAATCGAGTTAGCTCAAGAAAAAGTCTCAATTAAACTATTACTTTCTTGGGACAGCAGCAATCGGGTGAAGGGCGTGACGATTGCTTATTTCAGTACGGATCACCGACTTCACGTATTTAAACAAGCAAATGGAAAGCAATCAGACGAAGTATGGTATGGTAGCGTAATAAACTATTAATTAAAGGGACAGTCCCCCAGCGCTTTAACGCGCTGGGGGACTGTCCCTATTTTCTTCGTTTTAGTATTCCCACCAGATTCCCCAATACATTTCGATCCAGTCGGTATCTTTGTATCTGTACATGCCTATATGGTAATCCTCGTAGGCTTCGAGTTTCCCCTGGAATATCTTATCCCAATAATCTTTCATCGCGGTTGGCTTCAGTGGAGCACCAAGCGCATTAGCAAGCGTCGTTACATACTCCTGATCGGACCCCGTGATAAATCCGTTACCGGCCGCTGCAATCACAGTGTTGTAATTGGTTGCCGTCACGTAAACTGTATCTGACTCCTCATCATAGTCCACAGTCAAGCCTTTATCCTCAAACTGATTAAGGGCCGCAATGTCTTCAGCAATCTGAACGAGCTCATCCGGCGTATAGTTGCGAAACGCTTTTCCGCTTTCAATAATCTTGTATCCGTCGATTTCGGTATTAAATGCCATGTTTCCATCTTTATATAGATAATACCAGTTCCCATTTTCTAATAACCAACCAACCCTCATGGCACCGCTGCTCTGCAGGTAATACCATTGACCATTATACGGTAGCCATCCGGTCACCATTGCGCCAGATTTGTCGAGATAATACCAATAGCCTTTATTATACAACCAGCCAGTCTTCATCTCGCCATCTTTTGGATCAAGATAATACCAGTTCCCTTTGTCTAAAAACCACCCCGTTTTCATGACGCCATCATTTTGCAAGTAGTACCACTTACCGCTTCCAAGGTCACGGTACCAGCGGCCTTTCCACATGGCGCCAGAGGTAATGTCCAGGAAGTATGATTTATTGTTATAAATGATCCAGCCATACGATTTGCCAATCCACGTATAATGATACCAATAGCCATTAATCAGCTTCCAATAGCCAGTGTTCACAATCCCAGACTCCGAATTTTTCGCCTCAGCACTCGGCATCGTGCTGCTAATGGTAACAGAAAGCCCTAGCAATAACACCAAAGATAGAAATACCTTCTTCACCCCGTAATCCTCCCAATCTATTAAATTGTTTCTTTAAAAATATAACATGACTAAAGAACTATTTGAATCTATATTTTGGAAAATATAGGAGACCGCGGGGACGGTTCTCGTGGTTTTTTTTTCGAGTTGAAACCATAGGGACGGTTCTCTTGGTTTTTTTACGGGTTGTATTACTTCAACAAAAAAGCGTTTATCCTTGTTGGATCAACGCACCCTTTAGGCTAGAAAGACAAACCTACATTACTTCTTATCCCAAACAACTATAATAAATGTGGCAATGGGACCTAATAATAAAAACCAATTTAATCCACTTCTGTTCTTGCCTTGGGCTAATCCCACATTGATTAATGCTAAGGTACCCCAGCTGACATAATACTGATCATTCATATTCATTCCACCCTCCTGCAAACCAGGGGGACGGCTTGTGGTTTTTTCTTTAGCGTGTTGCATAAAAAACCAGGAGAACCGTCCCTGCGGCTTCCTTTTGTGTTAAAATATGGATAATAATCCGTTTTTGAAACGAGGGGTTTTTGGATGGAGCAGGTGCTAAATGTAATTCCTTTTATACTGGGAATCGGGTTAAATGCTTTATTGATATTGGCTTTATTACGTCTCAAGGGTAAGATCATTGGCATAAAAAAACGGTTATCCATATTGAGTTTGTTTTTAACTCTAGTTTTCACAATCATCCCAACAATAGGTTATCGGGTTGCAAAAGATTCTGCTGCTTATTACTTTGGTTTTCCAGCTGATGGCTTTGTGTATCATAGTGGAGGTCACTTATCTTTCGCTTCTCTAGGACTTCTATTTAACTATTTCTTCTTTTATTGGATCCTTAAACTTATATATAAAGTTTGGAATCTACGAACAGTACAGAAATAATGGAAATAAGGGAGGCTTAACTAATTTGAGGTTTTTATTTGCTATCCCACTTATTCTTATAGGGTCTTTATTGATCGGGTTAACCATTGATGGCATGGGAGTTAAAGGGAATGTAATTATGGATATTATAGGATGGATCCTTTTCTTAGTGGCTATTTGGATTGGTAGACAAAAGCAAGTAGGAAAGAAACAAGCCTCTTAGATAAACTAACGGATGCAAAGAGTTTAAGGCTCAGCTGCCATTTGGGTTGGGCGGTGTTTTTTTCCTTGTTGAAGTAACTGGCAGGATAATAAAAGAAGATAGAAAGAAATGTTAAAAAATAAAATACTCGCATCGTGTGCTATTCATCAATTAAAAATAAGAAACAACTAATAAATCATTAAGGAGGTATTGTAATGATCCAGCACAAATTTATAATTACTCAGTATCATCCTACCTATGCTGAACAGACAGTGGAAATGTGGCGAGATAGTAAGGAACGGGCTATTGGTCAGAAAGAATTCCATAGCTTTGAAAATCATATTTATTTTTTAAATCATATATTAACTGAGCAGTATCAAATAGATTTAGCGTTAATTGATGACAAAGTCGTTGGGATGATTGCCTATAATGAAAAGGAGATAAGCCAACTTTATATTCATATTGATTATCAAGGATTTGGTATAGGTCAAACATTACTTGACAATGCAAAAGAACAATCAAGTGGGAGATTAACATTATATACATTTGAAATAAATGAAAACGCGCAACGATTTTATGAAAAGAATGGATTTAAAATCATTGGTAAAGGATATGAAAATGAAGAAAATTTACCTGATATTCAATATGAGTGGATATCCAAATAAGTAATGTAAATGGAAACAACAGGTGAAAAAGTTAAAGGAAATGAAATTACTAAACAGATATAATCTGTTCTTTTTTTGTTGGCGTTAAACAGATTGGTCTGATTATCTTAATGACAATTTTGAGTATTGTAGCAATAACACAGCCTTATCTGGAATTATAAGAATCTTAGCTTTAGAGAGAGGTAAGAATGAAGGATATAGTAATGTCCCTTTTTTTTGTAGCAGTTTGTATTTATGTGTTTATAAGGAACAAATTGGTTTTTAAGAAGCTCACAAGACCTCGACTTTTTGGAGTATTCTTCACGTATATAATTGTAATTTGTATAGGGTTCATTTGTATATTCTACGGGGGAAATTGGATTGCAGGGTATCTTAAATCTAGTATCATTAGGACGGTTGTGGAACTACTTGTAATTATTACTACACTAACTATATGTCAAATAATATTAAAGAAACTATTACTTATAATCACTAAGGGAGCACTTTCTAGGTAACTATTATTTGCTCCCAACTGGATCGACGTTGGAGCTGCCATTAAGATGAGGGGCCAGAGAGGGGCCAGAGGGACGGTTCTGGTGGCACCTTTTTTATGAGAACATGGCCAACTTTCGACAATCTTTTTCGTAGTTTGGTAGTCAAAGTCCTTAATTCACATAAGCTCGGCAATTTTTAATTAAACGTCCGATTAGTATCGAATAATATCAGAATCAAACGAAAACTGTCGCTCGAGGAGAATAACCTTATATTTTGGTGAAAAGCCGGGAAACTTGCTTTTGGATTTTCGACTATTATCTTATACTCCTTTTCCTGAATAAGGCATACTTGAGCCATTTCAGACGTTTTCAATTAAACATTTGAATAGTATAGCATATAGGGAAAACTGTAAAACCATGTCTAAGGGAGTTTTAAAAGAACCACCAGAACCGTCCCCGTGGCTTCCTCCTTCACCGTGGAAATTGTTAGAAAACTATTGTATGATATGGGTGATAGTAATTTTTACCTTCTTCATGCCTCTAAAGAATTCCTCAAATTTTTACCCTTTTTTACCTTTCGTTTATCGCTATCATTATCCATTTCCTTTCTTTATGACCAGGGGGCCGTTTCTTCTGGTTCAATTTCAATTTTTTCATGTTTGTTTTTTGTTGAAGTGCCAGGAGAACCGTCCCTGTGGCGTTTTTTGCGTTTTTATCTTGTTTTCAGGTGGTGAGTAGGATGCCTCGTAGAGCCAGAGTGAAAAGCAGGAGTGGAATTTATCATATTATGTTGAGAGGAGCCAACAGACAAGAAATTTTTCATGATGACGAAGACTGTAAGACCTTTCTTGAAATCTTCTATAGATATAAGCAGAGGGCCAAGATAAGGGTGTACAGTTGGTGTTTAATGAATAATCATGTGCACTTGTTAATTAAAGAAGGCGAGGAAGATATCTCTATTACGATGAAGCGAATAGAGGTTAGTTTTGTTGTGTATTATAACCGGAAGTATGGAACCAATGGTCACCTATTTCAGGACCGATTTAGGAGCGAGAACGTAGGAGATTATCATGGTTTATTAAACGTTATAAGGTACATACACCAAAATCCTCTTAAAGCAAAAATGGTTCAGTGCAATGATCAATGGCGGTGGAGCAGCTGCCGGGACTATTACGGTATGAAACAGAAGCCAGGAAAATTAACAGATTCTCAATTGATTTTGGTGCTGTTTGCGGAGGACCCCATTTTGGCGAGAGAGAGATTTATAGAGTTTAATGAACAAGTCAATCAGGATCAGTTTCTAGATGATACGGGGTACGAGAGAGGATATACGGATGAGGAAGCAAGGAAGTTGATTAAACAACTGCTGAATGGAGTGGAAATTGCTCAAGTCAAGAGTTTACCGAGGGACTCAAGAAATGAGATATTACATAAAGCGAAGGGAATAAAAGGAATTTCACAACGCCAACTAGCAAGAATCTTAGGTGTCTCAAGGACGCTGCTCTCGAAAGCTTGATAGGGAGGGTGACCGGAGGCAGGGGGGACGGTTCTGCCGGCCTTTTTTTCTCTTCAAGTGTTTCCCCTCTATGAGTTTGTCACTCCGGACAAAAAAACCACTAGAACCGTCCCCATGGTTCCCCATGGTTCTTTAAATAAAACAGGCGCATGCTCTACATTTTCTATCCAAATGCTTGCTTTGTTCTGCTTATCATGCTTGATCCATACATTACTTTTGTGCGTTTCGTTATGCTTCCGTACCCATGTGAGATAGGAACCAACGACTTGTGGGTCTACGTCTAACTCGTTTTCTTTTGGAGATGTGATTCGATTCTGAGTGCCTGTTGTTAAGTCTATTTCATAAAGAGAGGTGAACATAGTGGGTGCTGGCCCCTCTTTCCACGCTTTGTTTTCCTGTGACCGTGCGACGACTATTTTGGAAGGTGACAGCCATTCCAAATCTAGGTCTACATATCCTTTGGGGGTATATTCAATTTGCTTGGTGGATGCCTCTATCTCAGCAATTTTCGTCATCTTATTTTCAACAAAAAAACGTCCTTCCCCTGAAATATATGCTAATTGGTTGGCTTGTGGTGCCCACTTAAACCAGTCACCAAATCCTAACATCCTGCCGATGTCTTTGAACACTTTTCCGTCTGAAGATAAGGCACATAGAGGATTACTGTCCATTGCCCAAGAAGGTGTTGGAGTACCTAGAAAGCTAACCCATTTTCCGTCATGACTCCACTTAAAGCCACCAACATCAACGGCAAAAAGCTTTTTTTCATCGATTGGGATTGAATACAATAGCTTCGCTTTGTTCTCATTCAGACTCATATCCTTTGGGATACGATACAATTTAATCGGCTCCCAGCCAGTGGGAAGGCGATTCGACGTAGCAGAAACAATAAACTCTTTCCCATTTGGATACCATTCAAATCCACTGACACCTAACGACACATTTTCAAATCCAGAAGGCCTGCCATCCTTTGTCTTAGTAACATTTAGAACCCATCCAGATAAATAAGCTAGCTCATTTGCAACAGGGGACCACCTAAACAAAGAAGTCTCGATGTGTGGATACGGTTTAAAGTTCTCTTTTTTCTTTGTATCGTAAATCCAGAGACTAGATTTTTCTCCATGCTCATCGCCGACAATGTACGCAATAAATCTACCGTCATAGGACCACTGGGGTGAATAGACATATTTATCTTTGGTAAGCTGTATTTCTTGATCTCCCTCTTTCATCCATAACTGATGTTCACGAACAAACGTAGCCTTCAAGGGCTTTTCTGCTTTCGTCACAGGAATGAGCTGAAATATGAAAAATATCATAACTAATAAAATTTTTATTGGCACGGCATTCCCTCCTTCTAATTAGATTTACCTAGTAGATTCAAGCTAATGCAATAAATAATATCATTTAGGCAACCCTAGTCATATTAAAAATAAGGGAGTGGTTGCGATGAAAAAAGTAACGCTAATGTTAGTCACGTTATTTTTCTTAACTGCGGGTAATGCTTTGGCTGCTAAAGTTACAGCAGTAGGGGGAGAGAAATATGAAGTGAAGGACCAAGCTACAAAGATGTTTATATATGACACCATGCAGGTATGGATGCGTCATAGCTTAGTCGATTATTATCATAATAAATATCATGCAGACTCCATAAGTTGGGGAGAGCTAAAACCAGAAGGAATTCATGTATGGATCAAGCAGCTTGAGCCTAGTGAAAACGACGGAATGTATACCCATCTTATAAAAATTTCTTTACAATATGATAAATTAATTATCAATGACAAGAAAGAAATAAAAACAAAAGATACGTTTACTTATGCGGTTAACGCAGATTTACTTTCACTTTGTCCTGAATCGGGTAAATCAGAAAAGGAACTTAAATTAATCAATTCCTATCATAAAGTGCGACCATAGCTGGTTGCACTTTTATTTATAAAGGAGCATTTATATGAAGAAGTAAAATGCTTATGGTAAAATTAGGATGAAATTGGACAATTAAGTAATGGTTAAGGAGAAAAGTGAAACGTTCACATGGGTTAGGTCCATTATGGTTGCTATTATTTTAGCATTTTTATTGTTTATGATATGAAATGGTGATTTGATGAGGTTCAAGCTCGTTTTAACTAATCGATTAATTAGTATAGCATATAGGGAAATTGATGAAAAAGTGGCGAATAATGAAAGGTTTGCTGATCTTTGTTAAAGCCAGGAGAACCGTCCCGGTGGCTGCTAACAGGAACATAGGAGGTATGAGATATGAAGATCAATAGAATAGATCATGTTAGTATAAACGTAAATGATCTTTCAGAGGCTAAGGCGTTTTTTCTTGATTTAGGACTTGAAGTGCAAGCGGAATGGGAATTGGATGGAGAACAGTTGGACAGAATAGTTGGGCTTAAGGGTGTTAAAACGGCATGTGTAGGAATGGGGATGCCAGATGGACAGGCATGGATAGAGCTAGTTAAATTTTATACGCCGTCAGATGAAGAAGGTATTCAGCAACCTCTTGCAAATACGCTGGGTATCCGACATATTTGCTTTGCTGTTGAAGATCTTGAAGCGATTGTTGCAAAATTGAAAAAGAGGGGCACGGAAATCTTTAGTGAGATAGAGCAATATGAAGACAGTTATAAGTTATGCTACGTTCGTGGTCCTGAGGGAATTATTTTAGAGTTGGCGGAGAAAATCAGATAAATATTGAAAGGGACTGGAATATAATTGGAAATAAGATAATATTTCGTTTGGGAAATTGGAGGAACTATATGCAACTATTATTTTGGCCTTTTATGATTGCTTCTCTTTTGGTCTCAATTTTAGCTATTAGCTTAAAAAAACCTAAATTTCTTGTAATATCATCAATACTTATATTACCTCTATCACTGTATCTTGCCGCTACACCCCGTTTTTTCGTATGGGGTTTAGTATTTCCACTTTTCTTTGTTGGTTCAGCGGTTTCCCTGTCTAAGAAGTTTATATGGTTAACCGTCTTGTTGGCATCTCCCAATTTTTTACTGGTTGGATGGGTTGGAGTTACTGTTTTAACTCAGTAGCCATAGCTGATTGAACTAAAGGGGTGCAAGTTGAAAGACTTGGATAGCTGCTGCTACGCTCCATATTTTATTGCACGAACGGGGGCGTTGATCCAAGAAGGATTAACGCTTATTTTTGCGGAAATTCCCCAACAACAGTCGGTTTAGTGAGAGAATTTGACCGCATCCATTATGAAACAATTGGGACCTTTATCTGAATAACACTTTAAAGAAAATTGGATATGTATGTTAGTTTAAAAGAGATTATGAAGTTTTGTACTTAAAGTAACGAAGCAGGGTAGTTTAAAAAAAAATAAAAATCCACTAATTACCAAATTATGGTAATGTTAAAATAGTAAACTTATATTAGGAGTGAGAGAGTTTGGTGATAATTTACGGCTTAGCAGGTTTGTTGGGTCTATTTCTTCTTATTGTTTATGCCGTTAGTTTTGGCATTGATAATTCTAAGCAAGTTAAGTTTTTAAGGTCTGAACTTAAAGAAATAAAAAAAGAAATAAAAATATTAGGGGAAAATCAGAAATAGGTAATGTTTTTACTAAACTAACAGGGTGCTGTAGTTGAACAAGAAAAGGAATAACAATAAAGAAATGGTAAAAGGAAGTAAAAAGAGGCAAAATAAAGGTAATAAAGTTTAATATGTTAAAGTGAAAGTAGGAGATGGTGATATGTCAGAAGATGAATTATTCTCAAATAAGGCATCTAATGTTTATGAAATATATTCAAAAATACTCGATTTATTGAAAGAAATTGGACCTTTTGAAATTGAGTTTAAAAAGACTTCTATACATCTTTTGAATAAATCTTCCTTCGGAGGAGTTCATCCAAAAAAGAAATGGTTAGATTTTAATTTAGTAACAAACCATCAAATTGAACACGAGAAGATTACTAAACTTGAACAAGTTTCAAAAAACAGATTTCACAATAACTTTAGATTTCATAGTGAAGACGAACTAAATCAAGAGTTTTTAGTTCTTTTAAAAGAATCATATCAATTAATGAGTTAGTTAGAGAAAGGATATTTATTACCATCCGTTCAATCATCTTTTCGTATAGAAAAACTTATTAAGAAACATGCACTAGAAAAAATATAAATCATATATAGGTGATATCCCGTTTGAATGCTTGAGGAGGATATTATGAAACCTATGTTACCTAGTGAAAAATATTTCGGTAATTTAGAACTAGTTTATGCATTTTATGGAGCTATGCCTACAGGTGTTACTGTTTCAGAAACCGGTCGTATTTTCATTTGCTTTCCGAAATGGGGAGACGAAGTTAAATTTACGGTGGCGGAAATTGTTGAGGATAAATTGCAGCCTTATCCTAATTTACAAACCAATTTGGTGGACCCCAAGAATATCACAATGACTTTCATCAGTGTCCAAAGTGTAGTTGCTGATGGAAGGGGAACGCTTTGGATATTAGATACAGCGGCACCCAATTTTTCTGAACCTATTAAAGGGGGGGCAAAATTAGTCGCTGTTGATTTAGAAACCAATACAATAAGAAAAGTATATACCTTTACAGAAGATGTTGTCCTGCCCACAACTTATCTGAATGATGTCCGTTTTGATTTTCGTGTTGGAAAAGCAGGTTATGCCTATATAACGGATTCTTCTTCCAAAGGACCCGGAGCTATTATCGTCGTAGATTTATCAAATGGATACGCGTTTAGACGGTTAAATGGGGCAAATTCAACTTCACCCGATCCCTATTTTTTACCGAAAGTAGAAGGTCAAATTTTAATGAATCGAAACAAAGATGGTTCAACTTCTCCATTTAGATTGGCGTCTGACGGTATTGCGATTTCTCCTGATGGAAAGGTATTATTTTTTTGTCCACTAACTAGTCGTCATCTGTTCTCGATCTCAACAGAAGCCCTGAGAGACAGAAATATACCTGACATGGATTTACCTTATCATGTGGAGTATTGGGGAGAAAAAGGTGCGTCTGATGGAATGATCACCGATGCAAAGGGAACTGTTTATGCTGGAGATTATGAAAACAACAGTATCCGTAAGATATTGCCAACTGGCATAATGGAAACTATCGCACATGATCCGAGAATTTTGTGGCCGGATACTTTTTCAATTGGTCCGGATCAATATTTGTATGTCATTGTAAATCAATTACATCGACAGCCTAGATTTCATTATGGAAAAGACTTACGACAGAAACCTTATAGTTTACTTCGTATCAAAATTGATGAATTTCCTGCTCCGACTTTTTCATAATATATAGTGTAGAACAAACACGAGTTAGCAATAAGGATTAACGTTATTCAATGGTTTAATAGGAACAGTTTGTTAAAACTGTTCCTGGAAATATTTATAATATCGGTAAGTTCAATGCTGTATTGATATTATTTAAATCCAAACTGATCTGTTCGTTTGTATCCCAAGCATGGTACCATCCTTTTTCTACCATATATGCGGATATTTGTTCATGCATATCAAGAGCTTCCACTAAATGGCGAGTGAGCATTTCTTTAATTTCCGGTGTTCCTGCCTCTGTAACTGCCATGGCATAATTTCTAACTCCACTTTTAGCTGAAATGAGTAGATCCATTGCAACGACTTGATCCGATAGTCCATCCATGCCAGTTAAAGTTTCAATGATTGGATTCATGTTCATTCATCTCCTAATTTACTGCTTAGCGTTGGAAAGGATAGAAGCATATTCTTGTAATTGTCTCGTAGATACATCAATGTCTTGCTGCATAATATCTTTTAATAGCTGATCTGTAACTAACGCTTTCATCGTTTTGGATTTAGTTAAACAAGTGGTCTTAAATGCAGCGATCTCATGGACCTCAAGAACTTCATGTAAGGCGTAGTTCATTTTTTATACCTCCTTCCTCAAGGTTTCAACACGACTTTTATACAATCATCCATTTTTGTGTCAAAAATCTCATAGCCACGCTTTGCTTCACTAAGTGGAAGCACATGACTTACGACATCTCCTGGATCAATTTTTCCGGTCGTAACTAATTCAAACATATATGGCATATAGTGGATGACAGGTGCTTGACCGGAGCGGATATTGACATTTCGCTGCATAATATCTCCAAGAGGGAAACCGTTATATCTGCCGCCATAAACGCCAGTAACTTGAATTGTCCCGCCTTTACGCACTGCTTGTGAAGCTATGATAACCGCACCTAATGCTCCGCCATGAAGCTTCATTCCACTCGCAAGGAACTCCATATCAGTCATTTTACCGTCCATACCAACTGCATCAATGACAACATCAGCGCCACCTTTGGTGATTTCCTTCAGGTAATTTCCTACATTCTCATGGTCCTCAAAGTTAACAATTTCTACTTTGTTGGTGCGCTTGGCGTGCTGCAGGCGATAATTGACATAATCAACAGCAATGACTCGCTTTGCCCCTTTTAACCAACAGAATTTTTGAGCAAAAAGACCAACCGGACCACAGCCAAGAACAATAACTGTATCTCCATCCTTTACACCTGCATTGTCAACACTCCAAAAACCAGTAGTCATCGCATCGGCAATAACTGCTAACTTTTCATCTGGTTCTTCGCAAGTCTCTGGAATTTTGAAATGAGTAAAGTTGGCAAATGGCACTCTTAAATATTCAGCTTGCCCACCTGGATAGCCACCTGTTGTACCAGAATATCCGAAATAGGCACCCATATCACCATTATCATTTGAATTATCACATTGGCTTTCTAAATGGTTTTTACAGTATTGGCATTCACCGCATGCTATATTAAAGGGGATAATTACCCGATCTCCCTTTTTTAGCTTAGTCACACCTGGACCAACTTCTTCGACGATTCCCATTGGTTCATGGCCAATAACATAGTTTTCTTGCAGATTAGGAATCATGCCATGAATTAAATGTAAATCAGACCCACATATAGCTGTACTTGTTACTTTAATAATCATGTCATCTGGTTTTTCAATCTTTGGATCTGGAACTTCTTTGACTACAACATTTTTAATACCTTGATACGTTACTGCCTTCATTGGTTACAGCCTCCAGTGTTAGTGTTCATCCGGTGTCCGGTCAAACATACCTTTTCTATTGGTCTCAACAGGGTATAGATTCATTTTGCCAATCATCAATGTATTGTTGGCAGAGAGTTGATCTAGTTTATACTGTTCACTTAGTTCGTATGGATGGAACCATTTTTTATTAATCATTAGTTCTGTAATTTCTTGGTGCATGGCAATACCTTGCATTAACTGATTTCTTAATATGGTTCTAACATCAGGTGATGCAGCCTCCGTTAATGCAACCGCAATATTGCGCACACCTTCTTTGGCACGAAGAAGTAAATCCATCGCAAATGTGGTATCTGCTAGCTCTGGTACGTGTAGTGCGTTTATAGGGTCTAAATAGTCTTGGTTCAATGAATTTGCCTCCTTTTCAATCTACTATTGGTGTTGGACGGTTTTGAGGAACTGGAGCTTCAAAAGGTGCGCGTTGATAAACTGCCTGTAATTCTCCAAGCGCTTGCATGGATTGTTCAACATCTTTTTGCATTAATGCTCTCAAATCATGATCAAATACGAGTCCTTGCATTAGTTTTGATTTCGCTAAGCAAAGGGTTTTGAAATTAATAACTTCATGTATATCCAATGATTCATGATCGGCTAATTTTTGATTATTCATTTCTAATTAACCTCCTTATTCGTTAATACAATCAATTGTATTGTTCCAAAAATAGGAGTAAAAATTCTTTAATGTTTTTTGAAAATTGTCTATTTTGATATAAAATTGTTTCCTAATTGTGAACATTTTTACTTAAACAAACGGGTGCGTTGATCCAAGAAGGATTAACGCTTATTTTTGTTGAAATAAATACGCAACATCGAACTGGAGGATTATTAGGAATGGAGCTTGGGGTACTGGCTTATGGGAAGATGATTTATCTTTACACACTATTTATCCTAATTAAAAGAGAAGTGATTTTGATATGAAATATCAACAAAAGGATTTTACAGAAAATCTAAAGATAAAGATTAAGAGTACTGAAGCCGAATTAAAAGAACATATAGAAAAAATATTAACAGAAAATAAATTTGTTTTTGCAAAGAACAACTTAGAATTAGATGCTGATTTCGATAAAGAAGGCGACGACCCTTTTAAGCCAAGGTATAGTTCCTCAGTTGCAATTGGGGTATCAGATAAAACTGACAAAAATGGTGGACTTATTGACTTACATACTATAAAAATTGGGGAATGTGAACGGACTCTCTTAGGAATGCCAATTTCAAAAAACATACCAGGAAGCAAGATTATCGGTGAACTACTTGATGAATCAGTGGAGGAAATAAAAGAGGAATTGAAGGAATATATAAAAGAATTTTTAAACGAAGGAATTTAAAGTTATCCTTGTGTTAACAGTTTAAGCTAGGAATATACCGACAAAATGGTGCACATAATGTCGGTTGGTCACATTCAAATCCTGTTATTCTATTGATGAAAGGAGGTCATATAATGGATTCGCTTAAGAGCATGAATGATGCAATGAGGTATATCGAGGATAACCTCACTAATGAAATAGACTTCAAAGTGGTGGCAAGAATCGCTCATTGTTCTGAATATCATTTTAAAAGAATGTTTTCTTTTCTTGCAGGTATTACATTATCAGAATACATCCGTCGTAGACGACTTAGCTTGGCGGCATTGGAGCTTATAAATAGTCATATAAAAATAATTGATGTGGCGATGAAATATGGATACAGCTCGCCGGACTCGTTTACTAGAGCTTTTCAAATTTTACATGGGGTAACACCATCAGAGGCAAGAAACAATGGACAGCAATTAAAAGCCTATCCACTAATGACCTTTCAATTATCCATTAGAGGAGGATATGAAATGAATTACCGAATGGAACAAAAAGAGGCATTTAACATAGTTGGTATCATGAAAAGAGTTCCCATTATTTTTGAAGGAGAAAACCCGGAAATTACAGCCATGTGGAAATCCTTGACTATGGAAAAAATAGATCAGTTAAAAAAACTCTCAAATGTTGACCCAAAAGGAATGATTCAAGCATCTATCAACTTTTCTGAAGGACGCATGGAAGAAAAAGGAGAGCTTGATCAGTATATTGGTGTAGCAACAACACAAGAATGCCCTGAAAACTTTTCAAAACTTGAAGTTCCTGCCTTAACATGGGCGATTTTTGAATCAACAGGACCTTTCCCTAGTACGCTACAGGAAACTTGGGGAAGGATTTATTCAGAGTGGTTTCCATCTTCCAATTATCAGGTAACCGAAGGACCCGAAATCTTGTCGATCAAAACCAAAGATTTAACTTCACCAACAGTGAAAAGCGAAATTTGGATTCCGGTTTTAAAAAAATAAGGGGCCAGGGGGACGGTTCTGCCGGTTTTTTTTCTCTTTAAGCGTTCTCGCTCTAAGATTTCGCCACTTCTATACTATTAAAAAACCACTAGAACCGTCCCCCTGGCGTCCTAGAACCGTCCCCCTGGCGTTTCCATGGTTTTTAGTTGAATTAAGAACCCAATTTCTGAATATGACAATAAAGAGAAATTCATTAGAGTGGGAGTGTTTACTTTGAGGATATTGGTTACTGGTTCAACAGGACAACTAGGGTCAACTTTACTTAAGCAACTAAAAAGTTCTGATTATAAAGTTAAAATAACTTCTAGAAGAAAACCTGAAGGATTTGGGCATTTCGAGTGGGTTTATAGCGATTTATCGTCTGGGGAAGGATTAGAAGCAGCAATTGAAGATGTAGATGTAGTTATACACGCAGCAACAAGTCCAATTAAAAATTCAAAAATGGTCGAGGTTTTAGCTTTTAAGGAGTTTTTAGGTAAAATGAAACACATAAAACATTTTATTTATCCGTCAATTGTTGGGATAGATGAAATACCATTTAATTATTATAAACACAAATATGAAGCAGAAGAGTTATTAAAAAATTGTTCTATCCCTCACACAATTGTACGTGCCACTCAGTTCCACAACTTTGTCGAAAATTTATTTCTATCAAAACCACTCTTTAAAAGATATATTGTCCCTGGAAACTTTAAATTTCAAAGTGTTGATGTTAGTGAATTTGCCAGTCATCTAATAGATTTAGTGGAAAAAGACCCACAAGGAAGAGCGGATGATTTTGGTGGACCAAATATTATGACATTAAAAGAAATGGCAGAACTGAAGATCAAAAAAAATAATGAATCAAATAAGGTTTTAAGTATCTCTTTTCCAGGAAAACTGTACAAATCATTCTCCGAGGGGAAAAATACAAATTCTTTTCGGAAAATGGGGAAAATCACCTTCGGGGAATATCTAAATAATAAGATCGAATGAAGTGCCGTGGGGACGGTTCTGCTGGTTTTTTATAATGGTTGTTATTTATAAGCCGGGAGAACCGTCCCCGTGGTTTCCGGGAGAACCGTCCCCGTGGTTTCCGGGAGAACCGTCCCCGTGGTTTCCCCGTGTGGTTTCCCCGTGGTTTCAGTTAAATAACAATCTTCAACGATCGGGCGCAATTCTTTAATTGGAATTGTGCTTTTTTCATTGCAATGGACCGGATGTTAACACTATATACTTCTAAGTATCTACTGTAATAAAATTAATATTGTAATATACTACTATAAATAGGTTTACAATGTTAATTTATGTTTTAATCATAGATCTCTAGAATATTAAGTGAAAAATACTATAAGGAGTCCTAAAATGAAAAAGAAAATAAACTATTTACTCTTACTTTTAACTGCCATCTTAATAGTTGGTTGTACTAACGTAGAAGATGTATCGAATACTAATGGGAAAGCTGATTCACAAGAAGTAACTACAAAAAATAGTGAAAAGGAAAAAACTACGACTGAAAAACAAGTGGTAGCGGAAACATCAACAGAATCAAAAGATCAATTGTTTAAAGGGTACAAACTAATTGAAATTGATGGTGGTGATTTGTCTGGACATCGAGAACCTAACGTCGTCGTTGACATTGGTTTTGGGGACCGAGAGTATTGGTCCTTTACGAATGAACACGGGCAAGTTGTCCGTGTTATTGCTGACGAAATCGTTCTACAAGATGATCGTACCGAACCTGTAACATCGTCTGGCAGATACTACGAAGATGAAGCAAAAGTTCCTGGTGTAGAAAGAGCAGATTTAGATGAAGGACATATCATTGCAGATTCTCTCGGAGGGGTATCTAATGCTTATAATATTACTCCACAAGACAGTACGCTTAACCGACATGGTGATCAAGCATATATGGAAGATGGCATTCGTAAAGCTGGTGGGGCTACTCATTTTGAAGCAATTATCACATATCCTAATACGGAAACGCAGATTCCTTCTCATTATAAGTACACTTACACTTTAAAAGGGAATAAGATTGTAGATGAGTTTGATAACGGCAACCCTGATGAGATAAATAAATCTCTAGGCTTAACTGAAAGCAAATCAACTAACTCAAATAAGTCAACTAGTTCTAATAACTCGAATGGCACGGAAGATATCTCTAGTGTTGATACAGATGGTAATGGACAAGTGACGATTAAAGAAGCAAAAGCAGCAGGTTATAGCATGCCCATAACGAGTGATCACTGGCTTTATAAATATATGGACGATCGAGATGGTGATGGACTCGTAGGTGAGTAAACAAGGCTATATCCACATATAACACAAAAATGAAGAAAGGCCGCTATATGGCGGTTTTTTACTATTGTGCTAACGGAGCAGGTTAATGAAATAAAGGATAAGATTAATACAAAGAGAATAGTATTAGGATATTGAATATGAAATGAAAATTACTGATTTGTGAGAAGACTGTAAAATAATTGAAATTAATGTGGTAGAACCGTCCGATGACCCGATCAGCCTTATAAAGTATGCAGTCAATGTCATGAAAGGCTATTAAAATATTCATTGCGACCTAACGCTGGCAAAATAAACTTAAAAACTTGACAGAATTTACGAAGGGTAATACCATTAATATTAGCAAAAGACACCTCTATAAAAAATATAACTTTAGCATTCTGTTAATCTTGAAAAATTAACAGTATTGAAAAAGAAATGTTACAGAGGTCTGGAATAATTTGAAGTGAAATATGCTTCATCAATTGTAAGAAGTTAATGATATATGGACGGTAGACTAATAAAAAGCCTTAAAAAGGCTTGTTTAAAGTAAACCGGCAATTTTCAGTGTTTAATGGCTTTATTATGCCTTAAACCAGAAAAATTGTCGGTTTTTTTATTGCACTAGAAAGGAAGTTTCATAATGAAGAAATTTGAAAAGACTACTGTTTTTAAAGTTTTAGTGAAAACAATCCATTCGTTTCAAAGAGGGAAAAGTTTATGTTAGTATCCGAAAGTTTTGTTTTCCCGCCAACAGTATTTTTTATATTACTTGCGTGTTCTGTGGTAAGCGCATTATTTTTGTTAAGCCCTAAGGTTCCATTGAGTTTTGTTCGTGTTCATACCGGCATCATCTCGCTGCCACCATTAGCTGCCCTAGCCGCCCTTATATTTAACAAGGGCACCGTGATATCTGGTCCTTGGCGCTTTGATTCCCTATCATGGCTACTGGCATTGTTCGTCCTTACAATTGGTTTAATTGTTCAGCGCTACTCAGTTCGTTACCTACTCGGAGACCAGTGCTATCGAAAATATTTTACATTATTGACAATGATTTTAACTGCTGATTCGCTTGCCTGGCTTAGTGACGATCTACGTTTAATGTTGATTTGTTGGGGTGCTTCCCTATTTGGACTGTCAATGGTAATTGGATTAAAAAAAGAGTGGTACGTGGCTAGAAACGCTTCATTGCTTACTTTGCGAATGTTTGCCCTCAGCTGGATTGTTTTGCTGTCTGCTTTGATCTGGTTAATGCAAAAAACAGGACATTGGCAGTTGTCGCAGGTTTTAACGCAAAACAGCCTTGCTCAACTCGGTTCCTGGGAAAAGTCCTTTATAAACTTGCTGCTGATTGTGGCTGTCATGATCCCTGCCGCCCAATTTCCTTTCCAACGTTGGCTGTTAGACTCGGTAGTTGCGCCGACGCCTATTTCTGCCGTAATGCATGCAGGAATGGTAAATGCAGGCGGAATTATGTTGACACGTTTTGAGCCTCTTTTCAGCGGTAGTTCAGCGCAGATGATTCTACTCATTTTTGCGAGCTTTTCAGTCCTAATTGGGACGGGCATTATGCTGGTTCAGGTAGATTATAAACGCAAGCTTGTGGGTTCAACGATGGCACAGATGGGCTACATGCTGATTCAGTGTGCCCTTGGGGCATACTGGGCAGCGATTATTCACGCCGTTTTACACGGACTATTCAAAGCCAGCCTTTTCCTTCAGGCAGGTTCCGCCGTTCATCTTAGGGAGACGATAACCCGAAAGTCCCAACTATCATCATTTTTGTGGTTAATAATCGGTGGAGTTTTGGGTCTTTTGGTGGGAATTGGTTTTTGGTTAACCTCTCCGCCTGATGGGTATCAATTGATAAGTGCCATTATTTTAGGGTGGACTGTGTTTGTTGCTTGGAAACAACTCGTAGCTTTTGGTTCTGGACGTTTCGGACGTTTGGCAGGAATTTTTCTGTTTACTGTCGTAGCAATTGTGTTCTATATCGTCCACAGCTTCTTTTTTAGGTTGTTATACGAGACCGTTCAGACAAAAATTCAATCGCCTGCACCGGAAGCGATTTTATTCCTGGTTATCTTGCTTGGGGCAAGTGCCATTGGAACCTGGCTATTTCGGAATCGGTCCAAAACTTCCTTTGCTGTGATTTATCTTTGGCTCGTTCGCTTGAGTGAGCCTAAAACTGATTTAATCGAAAGCCATCCAAAGTATCTGACTCAAATTTTGTCGCGAGGAGGTAATTTACGATGAGCCCAACATTAGCTCGAAAATTAAATGCGGAAAAAGAATCTCGTTACCTCGAGTTTGATCTTAACGCTTTGGTTCAATCTGCCAGCAAAGTTATTGCCCCACTTGGTCCTATCAGCGAGTTTGCAGCACGTCATCCCTGGGAAGGCTTTGAAAGGCTATCGTTTGAACAAACGGCGCGACGTCTCAAGGATATTTGTGACATAGATATCCTTCCCAATAATTCTGTATTGAAATCAGCACTTGATCGCGGGGAAATTCAACAAACCTTTTTGAAGGCGGGTCTAAAGCAATGGCTTGATTCACAGGACCTGGAATTGTCTAAGGAGGTTGCCGAACGGTTTTGCAGGGCGGCTTTAATGATGGATCAGCCACCGGCTAATCTGGTGGAATCATCTGAAGTAAAAAGGTTAGCAAAAAAACTAAGCTCGATTAAGTTTTCGTATACTGAAAAAAATCCAGTAAAAACCTATAGCCAGATTATTGAAAAACAGAGTGAGCTCGATCGTCATCTTATTAAATGGTGTAAATTATTTTTGGATGAATCCCAGGCTGTCTGGTCGATGCCAAATCGTGAAGAAGGCTTCTATCAGGCTTGGCGGCGACTAATACGGTTTGACCCGGAACTCAAATCTTCCGTTCGTAAGCAACTTTCTGATTTGCCAAAAGAGGCTGACCATGCTTTATTGGCTGGATTGTTGGAGTTGGAAATCCCTTTTTCAGAAATACAGGACTATCTTGAAGCACATTTACTTGCCTTACCAGGCTGGGCGGGAATGATGCTTTGGCGTTCTCAGCAATCAAACCAGGAAGATTCGCTTTTAATGGAATATTTGGCAGTTAGAATTTCTATAGAAGCTGCCCTGATAAAACCATATCTTCCATTGCATGAGCAAAATATTGGAGAAAAAATTACTTTGGAATCATTGATTGCATCCTGGATCCATTTTTGTGACATTCCAATCAATATTTTTACACAGTTATCTTTTGCAGAGTTAAAAGCCCGATTGACACTTGCCTATCGTTTTGACAAGATTCTCCGTAAGCGAATATGGCTGGAAGCCTGGGAACAAACATATGAAAGTCAATTAATGAAGATGATTTTTTCAAAACAGCCTTCAACAGCCAAAAAGGTAGAAACTAAATTAGCACAATTTATTTTTTGTATAGATGTACGGTCCGAGCCATTTCGTCGCAAACTGGAACAATCCGGACCCTTTGAAACCTTTGGTGCGGCAGGCTTTTTCGGATTACCGATTGAAACCTGCGAATTGGGCTGTGATCAAGGTCATAATTCCTTGCCTGTTATGTTTAAACCGCAATTCAAAATAAAAGAATCAACATCTGAATCAAAATTTAGACAATATCAACAACGTAGACAGGCGGTCCATCTACTTGGTACCACATTTAAAATGATGAAACATAATCTATTGTCCAGCTTGGTACTTCCGGAAATAAGTGGACCCTGGATTGGCTTACTAACATTAGCCAGAAGCTTTGTTCCACAAAGGACTGGTTCTGCTTTCCGTAAAATTAAAGAAAAGTGGCTGCCTAAACCTGAAACAGAACTATCACTTGAGCATATCCACTTCTCGGAAATGGAGCTGCCGATTGGTTTTACAGATAAAGAAAAAGTATCCATTGTAAGGGAATCGCTTAAAATGATAGGACTGACAGAAAATTTTTCCCCTTTAGTGGTCATTTGCGGACATGGAAGTAACAGCACAAACAATCCATATGCATCGGCACTAGATTGTGGGGCATGCGGAGGGGCTTCAAGCGGTATTAACGCTAGGGTATTAGCAGCCTTGTGCAATCTTCCAAAAGTACGGCAAAGTCTTGTCAAAGATGGAATCTCTATTCCAGATGATACAGTTTTTGTGGCGGTTGAGCACATCACATCCCTTGATGAATTGCATTGGCTCTATGTTCCGAAACTTTCAAATTCGGCAAAAGCTGCTTTTGACCGAATCCTGGAAACCATACCAAATGTAAGTGAAGAAGCGAAAGCTGAGCGAATCTCCCAATTACCTAATATCAACTCTAATCATAAGAATCTAAAGGCTGAGGCTGAACGCTTTGCAGAGGATTGGAGTGAAGTTCGTCCCGAATGGGGACTGGCTCGTAACGCCTCTATGATCATTGGAGAACGAGAGATTACTCAAGATAGAAATCTGGAGGGGAGAGCATTTCTCCACAACTATAACTGGAAGAAGGATGAAAACGGTGCTTTGCTTGCAAAAATTATCAGTGGACCGGGAACGGTTTGCCAATGGATTAACCTGCAATATTATGCATCTTCTGTAGCACCACATTACTATGGAAGCGGGAATAAAGCGACGCAAACGGTGACAGGAGGTATTGGAGTTATGCAGGGAAATGCTAGTGATTTATTAACTGGACTTCCCTGGCAATCCGTAATGCAATCTGATCAAGAGTTCTATCATGCACCTATAAGACTCTTGGTAGTAATACAGGCCCCAAAGGAATATGTGGAAAGGCTGCTGAGGGTTGATTCGTCGTTCCGTCAAAAAGTTCAAAACGGATGGATTCGACTCGCGTCCATAGATCCGGAAGGAAACTGGAAAAGTTGGTCTTAGATTTTCTACCAATCGGAATAAGGACCTAATTAGGTAATTTTATAAGAGAGAAGGAAAAAACGATATGGATATGTCAAAAGGGATGATTGAAGCCGAAATAAGTAAAGCATTAACCCATTGGGAGAAACACTATCTCGGACGGGGGTCTGTTTCTGTTAAATCAGATATCTTGCGGGATATGATTATTGTTAACTTAAAAGGTATCCTAACTCCAGCTGAATATTCATTATGCAAGGATAAAGAAGGATTATTATCAGTAAAAAAGAATCGAAATAGTTTGGTGGAATCCGGAATCGAAGACTTAAAACAAATAATTCTAGATACAACAGACAAAGAAGTGGTGAGTTTTTACACCGATATTAGTACGCGCACTGGTGAACGGGTAATGGTCTTTAAGCTCTCAAATGATTTTGATAACGAACTATTTTAATAATGGGGTGATATTAATGTCTGAAAAGAAAAAAGTCCTTTTTGTCATTGGTCTAGACGATAGTATCGAACAGATCATTAAAGAAAATACGAATTTAAATCCTGAAAACATCTTAATTTTAAAAAGCTATCAACCCGTCATTTCACCTTTTGGAGATTTAATGCGTGACATCCTCATTGCTGTTTACCAACAAAATGTTGAGGAAATATTTGTGTCCAATGTGCAAAAACCGAATAATGGGATAAACATTGAAAGGTTATATGAAAATAAAGAATTACAGGATAAAATACGAACTTTAGATTATCTTTTCCTTAATTGTAAACCAGAGTTTTCAGAGGGCAGCATAAAAGAATGGTTAGAAGGGAGCAATACTTCAACCGAAAGTGTGCAGAATAGTGTCAACCTCATTCGCCAGCATCCGTTGATGCCATCTGATGTAAAAGTTAGGGAAATGTTTACTGGTAATCAAACCGAAAAACAAAAAAAATTGTCCATTTTTTAATATAAATATAGAGACAAAAGATAATTTTTTGCCGGAGCTAAAATACAAAGGAAAAACAAATTTATGTAACGCCTAATAGCAAAAGTAAAAATGGTATCAGTGACTCGCAAACCATAATGTCGGTAAGAAAAAAACGGGATTTGGGAGTAATTAAACAGCATGGAATTATCTTAACCTTTAACTTTTTTCAGGTAATTCACAAGTTAACAAGAACTGATGGGGGCGATGCTTTAAGTGTAAGATTGTGAAATGCTGTACTTAAGCTAATGGGGGCAATAGTTAAAGATTGGGATAGCTGCGAGCTATCCCTTTTCTTATTAAGCTAATGGAGCGGGATAGTTGAAAAGGGAATACTCTTTGTCCTATCGGTAGCATATGTTTATACCGAAGGAGGTTTGTTAATGAAGAAATTATTAGTTGCGAATGTATTTTTATTGTTTAGCCTAATTTATGTAATAGTTCGGGTTACACGTAGCACTTTATATCTTCCTAAAATCTCAATCGAAGCTGATAATCCGGTTAGTCTTCATTGGAATGCCATTGCAATTGATACGGGAATAACAAAAAATAGCTCTGAATCTATTTATCTAATTTGGATGACACCAGTTAACTTATTGGTTTTAATTGCATTAGTTCTTACCTTTTTAGCATTCAAAGAGAAAAGATGAAAAGAATCTTATTGAAGTAACAGGGCAATATTTGAATCTAACCGGCATTGATCCAAGCAGGATTAGTGCCTTTTTTGTTGAAGTAAATGGAAGTAGAATATCGAGCAGTTACATAAGAGAAACTTATTAGATTTCATAAAATAATTATAATTACCTTATAGTGGAAATTTAGTTAGCATAGAAAGTAAGGTTCACTAATTAAAGGGGGTATTTTAATGGAGACAGAAATAAGGTTTAGGGTGGCTACTGAAAAAGACTTAGATGCTATTGTTGCCATGCTTGCTGATGATGTTTTGGGAAGTCAACGGGAGCGGTATGAGCAGCCTCTTCCTACTAGTTACCTAAAAGCATTTGAGGCTATTACAGCTGATTCTAATAACGAGTTAATAGTGGCTTGTGACGGCCAGGAAGTGATTGGGGTACAACAAATTACTTTTACTCCATATTTAACACATCAAGGTGGGTGGAGAGCTACTATTGAAGGAGTGCGAACATCCACTTCTGTAAGAGGGAAGGGTGTAGGAACTAAACTCATAAAATGGGCCATTCAACGTGCAGAAGAACGTGGGTGTCATTTAGTACAACTAACAACGGATAAAAACAGACCAGATGCTTTACGTTTTTATGAAAGGTTAGGTTTTAAAGCAACGCATGAAGGTTTGAAGCTAAAGTTATAATGATATTAATCTGTCGGGTGCGTTGATTTTATTAAGCAAGGAGGCGTTTAACTATGACCACTTCCAATAAAAATGTAAGGACTTGTAACAAAGGGCATAAATATTATAAAAGTAGTGATTGTCCAACCTGTCCTATTTGTGAGCAGGAACGCAGGCCTGAAGATGGATTTCTTTCATTGCTTTCGGCACCAGCAAGACGAGCATTGGAGAACAATGGTGTCACTTCTTTACAGGAGTTATCATCCTATAGTGAAAAAGAGATTTTGAAATTTCACGGAATGGGTCCAGCCTCTTTACCAAAACTTAGGGTTGCTTTGAAGGAAAAAGGGTTATCTTTTAAAAACTAGTGTTCTATCATTTAAATAAGTAGTCATAGAATAAATGAGTAAATACATTATGTTTATCCATTGTTTTAACTTTGAAAGATGACACTTAACAGTGAGGAGAGTGGGTTTATGCAAGTTGTATCCAAAATGTTTTTAGAACAACTCGACATGCATTGCTATGAGAATGAGTGGTTTGCGTCCATGGATCAGGCGCTACAGGGAGTCACCGCAGCGGAGGCAGCATGGACAAGTTCGGGAAACAGCAATTCGATTTGGCAGATTGTCAACCACTTGATCTTTTGGAATGAAGACGTGATCCATCGAATGAAGGGCACAGAGAATCCGGATAAAGCAGAAAGCAATGAAGAAACCTTTGGAAATCCAGGGGATCCTGAAGACGAAATTGGCTGGGCCCAAACAGTGCAGCGCCTTCATGAAGTCATGAATAATTTAAAAACGGTCATTGCGGACCTTGACGATGAAAAGCTAACAGCTCCGTATGCAGCTAACCGTTATTCTATTCAGCGTTTACTTAGCAATATCATGATGCACGATACATATCATGTCGGGCAAATTGTTCTGCTCAGAAAGTTGCAATCCTCTTGGAGTGGCGTTGATTGGTCTTAACGAAATGTTAATGCAGAACTTAAATTAAAAAACACTGCGAACAGGTATATAAATAAACCTGTTTTCAGTGTTTTTTTATTGTGTCAAACCAATTACGTTTTCAGGATTGTTTAGGCTCTGGTAGTATTCATTGATTTTCGTGTAGGTTGGGGAACATAGGCGGATAATTTCCGGCTATTGTATCAACAGGAAGCTAAAGAAGCAGATATAAGCGGAAAAATTCCGGTTAACTGCTCTAAATAAGACGAAATCCAACTGTTTGGATAATATAAGCGGAAAAACTTCCCTTATTTTAATGGGAAATTGAGTATTTCCCAATTTAACCGGAATTTTTCCGTTTATTTTTCAAACATAGTGAAACAGCATTTAGTCTTAACAGAGCCTTAGCATAAAAAAATTAGCTGTATATTTTAATTAGTATTTTATGGTAAATTTGTCTTATAGTGGGGAGGGGTATAATGTCAAAGGAAAAAATAATCAGTTTAATTATTGTGGGTTTTCTATTAGTTATAAGTGGGCTTGTCATGATTTTTTCTAGTGTTAGTTTTGGAACATCATCTGCAGAGACTTGGCTAATGAATAATGGCGGGGCAGATACAAGTATTTATCAGATCATTCTTAAAGGCTATATAAATAACTTTTTAGTAGCCGGAGGGATTATATTTGGGCTAGGTCTGTTGGGAGTTATCCTATTCTCTTTTAGATTTCTAAATATGAACGAAAAAATATCTAGTAAAATGTAAAAGATTCACTCATGAATATTAGGAGGACCATGGGGAGGACCATGGGGACGGTTCTGGTGGTTTTTTTCAAGGTTGTTATTAAAGCCGGGAGAACCGTCCCGGTGGTTTCCTTCTAAAAAGGGGGGAAATCAATGATTTTAGAAGCAGTAATGTTACAAGTTAAGCAAGGCATGGAAGGGGAATATGAGGTAGCATTTCGAGAGGCATCAAAAATTATATCATCAATGAGAGGCTACATATCTCACGAATTGCAACGTTGTATGGAAGTAAAGGGGAAATATTTATTGTTGGTGAAGTGGGAGACATTAGATGACCATACAATTGGATTTAGACAATCGAAAGAGTATCAAGAATGGAAAAGGCAACTACATCATTTCTATGACCCGTTCCCGATAGTTGAACACTTTGAGAATGTTCTATTTTACTAGGTTATTTAAGTAACGAGTGCAAGAACTTAAGATCCCAGCTGCCATTTTGGCGGCTTTTCTTAATTGAAGTAACGGAGCAGGTTACTGTAAGAAGGATTCCACACTAATCAACTCGAATAGACTATTAAATAAAAAATATGTTGCTGTCATAGGAGGAGAATTATGAGGATTTTTGATGAGGACAATAAAAAATCTATTAAGAATGTCTCCATCTTTCTTACTAGAAGTGAAGCATCTGAAATGGTGGATTCTTTAAATGACATATTAGAAAATTTCCAGCATAATGCTGACCACGCTCATATTAACGACAACGATTATAAACGTGAAATCACAATATGTGTATATGATGATAATGATTTAAGAGGATTCAATCAGGAAGCAAGAAAACTGATCAATGAGGATAAATAGAGAATTTACTGCTTAAATTTTTCTTTTCGAAGTAACGGTGCAGGTTAGTGGAAGAAGGATTTTTTAAGAGATATAAAGAATATGGAAGAGAAATAGACTAAAATTGGGGGAGTTATGAATGAAAGATATTTTAATGAACCTATTTTTCTTCGTGGTTTGTATTTATGTTGTTATGAGAAACAAAATGGTCTTTAAAAAGCTAACAATACCTCAACTTCTTGGGGTTGTATTCTCATATATGGGAGTAATCTGTATAGGGTTTATTTGTATTTACTACGGGGGAAATTGGATTTCAGGATACCTTAAAACGAATATCATTAGAACAGTTGTGGAATTACTCGTGATAGTTACTTCACTAACTGTATGTCAAATGATTTTAAAGAAACTCTTACTTAAGATTACAAAGGGAGCTGTTTATATGTAATCATTTCTTTTTCCCAACTGAGGCAAAAAGTTTAAAATCGGAACTGTCATTAAGGCAGCTTTTCTTCTTATGCTAATGAAGCAGTTTAGTGTAACAAGAAATAAAAATAAAGCTATGGATATACAATGATTTCCAAAGCTTTTTCATATAATTATAATGTTTTAACTTGCTCAATTTTTAATCCAAAAATTTGAGGAGGTTCAATTTTGTTTATTTGTAAATAAGTAGAGATTTGTCCACGATGATGGATTTCATGTTCTGGGATTGCCATAAGTATTCTCCAAACACTAACTTCATGACCATGAAGGGTTAAGACTTTTTTTGTCAACACATCGTTACCAACTTTTAATAGACCCTCTGTTAGCTTAATCTGACATGCTTCTAAATAATTTGAAATATCCCCAAGAGAAGCCCCCTTACCAATATCATGTCCTGTGTATGTCCACGTTCCATGTTCAAATATACCAAGAAACATCAATCGGGCTGATGCGATATGTCGCAATAAATCACCTGTAGAAAATTTATCTTCAGAAGGCTTCCAATCTAAAAGTTCATTAGGTATTACTTTCACATATTGCATCGTTCGTTTATGAATACCATCTAAATATTTTACATATTGCTTAATATCATCAATCATGTTTCCACTCTCCAATTTTTCAGACTTTATTACTTTATATTCTTAATTCAGTGGAAATAATCCTTTAACGACTGATTTGTTTTCAACAAAAGCGGCAGGTTAGTTTAATAAAAGATGTTAAAATAAGGGTAATAGTTAGCTTGAAAGGTGGGAAGAAATGAACACCATTTTAGATGATTTTTTAGAACTAAAAGAGATATTAAACTCATTTAATGGACTGGAACAAAATTATAATTGGCTACTAACTGACCTGGATTGGTCTTATCCTGAAAATTACCTTGATTATTTTCTAGATTTTCGAGAATTCGAAGATAGTAATGGTCTTAATAATTACTTGATTACAGGCGATAAGCTAATGCAACTTGCTAATAATAAAGATGTTTATTTTATTTGGGGTGTATTTTCAGCTTTTGAAAAGGACGAAATAATTGATTTAGATGAGATTAAAGTGGAACCGTATGCTGATGGAAATCCAAATTTTTGGGTTAAAAACCCACAAATCCAACATCCAAAGGCAGTTGTTGAATTAGTTTTTTGGGACTCCTCATCGATTCTACTTCTTAGCAAAGATAATACCTTCTCTAAAAATTTCCGAAACTTTTTTCAAGGTTGGAAAGATTTAAATTCCTACAATCTGTCGTAAGCCTCATCAGCTACCGTGGGCAAGAGTGAAAGATGGGGTTGCTGCGGCGATCCCCTTTTTGTTATTGAACTATCGGGCAGGTTAATTCAAGAAGGAAAAGCGAGATTAGATTACGAATTAGGTAGAGGGAAAATATAGGAGGGTTGGTGGTAAATGCTATGTCAATAAATTTAAATAACTTCCGAATCGTTGAAGTATCTAAGGATAAAGTTGGAAGATACATTAAATTGGATGTTCAGCTTCCAGATGGTGATCGCATAATTCGATGGGATTTAGATGAGTTTACTTACAAACAAATTAAAGAAGTTGTATCTAAAAAGCATTTTGATTCACTTGCAATACACTATCTATATGAGATTGTCCCCTATGTTTCTACTTACCAGGAAAAACCAAAGAGTCAACCCTATTTCAGAGGAGTGATTAGATGTATACAAGGAAATCGTGCAGCAAGGATTGAATTCCCTTGTTCCGAAAGGTTTGCTGGAAATATGGAGTGGTTCAGAAAAGAAGTAAAAAAAGTGGAAGATATAAAGCATTTAATTTGGGAGAATTTTCATAATTGAAAGCTTTTTATTTTAAGAAGTAAAAAAGTTTGTGAAGAAATGTACTTAAATTAACGGGGGCAAGAGCTTAAGATGGGATCGCTGCGGCGGTCTTTTTTTGCTTGTTGTACTACCATGAAAATTAACTTCTGTAACTTCATCAAAAAGGCAATACTTAAATAGACGCAGCTCATTCATTTTTTTAAAAAGAGCGGGGCGCCTGATCAAGGTGTTTATGGACTACGAGAATAATGGATTAGGATGCTTCGGTAATTGTCACATTATAACCTAAGTTTTCTAGTCTTCGAACCGAATGCCGTACAATAGATACTTGTCTTTGTTTATCAAAATAATCTTCGCCTAAGTCAACGTACATTTCTTTTCGGGTTAGAAGGTAATATGCGATTCGCAACATCGCATGGGCGACTACAATTGCTGCCTTTTTCTTTCCTTTTCGTCCAGCTGTGCGTCTATACAGTGCACCGAGATAGTTTTTTGCCCCTCTAACTGATTGAGCTGCTTCTGTTAATGCGGATCTTAAATACTTATTTCCCTTTTTTGATCTGCTAGATTTCCTTTTACCTGCGCTTTCATTGTGTCCAGGAACCAAGGCTGCCCATGAACATAAATGTGCGGCAGTCGGGAATTGGTTTCCAACGTTTGTACCAATTTCAGCTAAGATTTGTTCAGCCATTCTTGTGGCAATACCAGGAATGGAATCGAGTCGTTCTATATCTTCTTGATAAGTGCCTACTCTTTGAGCAATCTCTTGATCTAACATGTCAATTTGCTCAGTTAGAAAATCAATGTGAGTTAAAATCGTTTTTAACATTAAGCGTTGGTGTGGGTTAACATAGCCTTGAAGTGCCAATTCAAGTTCTTCTTTTTTCTTTTTCATTGTACGACGAGCGAAGTTTGCTAGTTTTTCAGGATCATATTCACCATCGGCGATTGCTCGAAGCATATCTTTCGATGAAACACCCATAATATCAGATACAACAGAACCTAGTTTGATGTTGGCTCCTTCTAAAACCTTTTGAATCCTATTATGTTGTCTAGCGCGTTCTTCAATGATGCTCCGACGATAGCGTACAAGCTCCCGCAATTCTCGTTGACTCCGATCAGGAATAAAGCTAGCTTTCAGTAGTCCATGACGAAGAAGCTGGGCTATCCATTCGGCATCTTTAACATCCGTTTTGCGTCCCGGAAGTGCCTTCATGTGTTGAGCATTTACAACTTAAAACTCAATTCCTTCGGACTCTAATAAGTTAACAATAGGTTTCCAATAAACACTTGTACTTTCCATAGCTACATGAGTACAATTATTCTCCTTAATCCAGTCCAATAACTTTAATAGAAAAACTGTTTTTGTAGAAAATGTTTGAACCACCTTTCCTTCTGAAGTCATAATACAAGCAGTGATATTGTCCTTATGGACATCCAAACCACATGCTTTTTCAATGATTACATCCATTGAAATCTTCCTTTCTAGGCTTGAAAATTTTGAGGCTGGTGCAACAATCAGAATTAGGATTAATCTACCATGAGTGCTTCCCGTAAGGGAGCGACAGTTTGTGGTGCACCGTGGTCGTTGGAGTCAGACTAACGGATGGGCTCTATGGCACCATAGTTCATCGACCTTCCTCTCCAGCCATAGAACAAGTATGGACGGATTCAATACATTTCCATTCTTTGTGGTGAAGAGCTGTTTTTTGCGATTCATGGATGGCTAACGGGTCCGTTTAGCTTAAAAAGAATGATTCTTTCCTATCCTG
Organism: Bacillus sp. (in: firmicutes); assembly: GCA_039832695.1. Taxonomy (GTDB): domain Bacteria; phylum Bacillota; class Bacilli; order Bacillales; family Cytobacillaceae; genus Neobacillus. The sequence goes on along the minus strand of JBDOMM010000026.1, from coordinate 48,388 downwards.
AATAAATAGTAAGTATACTGGATTTTGGGGTGAGGGAGAAATTGATTTTGTTACAAAAGTTATGGAATGATAGGTGGGAACTCCTAGTAATGTTTGTTGGCTGGATAGTTGTCTCTTTTGCAAATTTTCCTATAAATTTTTTGACCATCTTTGTGGTTACAATACTAGGATATTTACTGGGAGAACTAATTAGCTTTTTTATATGGCAAAATAAAAAAGGAAAAATATAAAAAGTTCATTATCGAATCAAAACAGATAGGATGCAAAAGCAAAATCTATATTAGTGAAAAAACTTATTGGCAATGAAAAAGGTAAGCGGGATTGTAATGTTCGCTTACCTTTTTCTATTACTGTTTTGCTGGAATGATTAGCTTTTGGCCAATATAAAGGTATGCAGTTGGTTCCAGTTTATTGACATCGACAATTGCTTGGGTGGTTACGTTGAATTTTTGAGCAATCTTCCAAAGGGTATCACCGGAAACAACTACATACGTGGTTAGCGTAGGCTGTTCAGGCTGCGCTACACTCGGAATGATTAGCTTTTGGCCAATATAAAGGTATGCATTTGGTTCCAGTTTATTGGCATCGACAATTGCTTGGGTGGTTACGCCGAATTTTTGAGCAATCTTCCAAAGCGTATCACCAGAAACAACAACATAAGTGGTTACCGCTGGCAATGCGGGCTGCGCTACTCCCGGAATGATCAGCTTTTGGCCAATATAAAGATATGCAGTTGGATCCAGTTTATTGGCATCGACAATAGCTTGTGGAGTTACGCCGAATTTTTGAGCAATTTTCCAAAGCGTATCACCGGAAACAACAACATAAGTGGTTGCTGCTGGCTGTTCAGGTTGAGGGGCAGGAGCAGGGACTTTTAATTTTTGTCCTACATATAGATAACTGTTTGGATCAAGGTTGTTCAAGGTAACAATCTCAGAGCTGGTCGTGTTGAACTTGGATGCAATCTTCCATAAGGTATCGCCACTAACGACTATATAATCAATCGTTTGCTTTGCCGAAGACGGTTCAGTGACAATTTCAACATCACTCACACTGATTGTTCCTGTGACCCCTTCTTTAACAAGAACAGTGTATTTTCCATTCTCTATCGCTTCCGACATAAGCGGGAAAGTGTCTCCTTTTATAGCAGTATATCCTTGACCTGCAGGATCAACGCTCATTTTTGCTGTTTCGCTGATGACGCGTACTCTTTTTTCAGGCTGCATCGGTTTGATTTCGTACATGTTTTGCACTTTCACAGCGCTTGGAAACGTAATATAGCCGTTATTTGGGCCTTCTACCACATTGAGCTTGATAAAGTAACTTCCGTTTGGTACTTTTCCGCCCATGATGTCTGTGCCATCCCATTCAAACGTATGAGTACCAGCTTCAAATGTTTGTTCACTTACTGGTAAAGCAGCGTGCGCTCCTGCAGCATTTGCGATATAAATAGATAATTTCGCAGGTACTGCAAGTGTAAATTGTCCAGTGACCTTATCGTTTATTCCATCTCCATCAGGAGTAAAGGATGGCGATTGGAAGGAAGCATCTGTAACAATTTCTTTTAATCTTGATACCGGAATATAATAATCGGCGTCTTTGATTGTAATCGTGCCAGATCGCCAGATTAACGGTGTTGTGGAAGGATAGTTATAGGCTGTTTCGATTGTTTTAAAAACAATCTCATAACTACCGTCCATTACAATCCTTCCTGTTTTATCTGTGCCATTCCAGCTTACAGTACGGCTTCCAGGAGATAGGGTTTCCTTGCTGCCGCTATATATTTCATCTCCGTTACTATTACGGATTGTCAGCTGAACTTCAGCAGGACGGTTTAAGTTGAAGGGAATTTGGACCGATGTTGTTTGTGTTTGTCCGTATTTAGGTGAAAGCATTGCTGGATTTGGAGAAACGCCATCAATCAATGGCTTGGGACTTGATTCTGAGACAACGGTGAGGTTCCCAAGCGGATATCCTTGTATTTGATTGTATCCCTGGTCCGTGAGATATCCCTTGATTTGGTAAGTACCTGCGGGAAGAGGTACTTTTTTCGTATCATCCCATGGCACCCAATCCACTTTGTGTACGGTTTTATAGGCCGTAGTCGATAAATTAATTTTTGTTTGTACGTTATTCCCAACAATAAGAAGATACCCGCGTGTTGGCACGCTGGTTTGCAACTCAATTGTTGTGTAGCCAGGAACACTGCTGCCTTGGTAGGCAACGGTAGAAGCAGAAAGTTTAAATGAAGTAACCTCAATCAATCTAGACGCAGGCCGGTACCCGCCATATCCCATTCTGTAACCTTCGAAACCCATTCTAGCGGAACCGCCGTATCCCATCCCATAGCCCCCGAAACCCATACCGGGATAACCTCCGTATCCCATACCGAATAATCTTCGCATGTTTCACTCCTCCTCGATGTTTCGTAATTAGTGTATGTGACCTTTTGAAGAGGGCGTAGATACTTGCCTATATATATAAATGGGACTTTTTAAATAGCGCTAAAAAATTGATTAAGAAGCCTTAGATATGCCTGTGAATGCTTCGTGCCTCGTGCCAAGAATGGTGAAATACCCTTCATTAACCTCTTTGTTTTTTAGCCAATTTACTTTTTTCATAGCTTAAGCTGACAAAAATGGTTTAGTATTGGGGCAGTTTAGATAAAGAAGGACTTATTGGAAAGATCCATAATAAATTAGGATATAGGCAATTTTTAGGGGGAATTGGATGAAAAAAAGATTACAGATTTTTGGGTATGTTTTATTTTTTTCTGGAACTGTATTATTTGGTTTAATGCATCTTGCAATTGCTTTGTATATTCCTAATTTGGATGGATGGAGTGACCCACCAGGGAAATTTGAAACAGTGCTAAATAATATTATGGCGTGGGTTACATATACATTAAGTCTATTATTTTTATTAATTGGTGGATTTATTGTTATTTTTGATTTATTGCAAACCAAAAGGATTGAAAAAGATAATAATTTTACAAATTAATTAAGTGAAAAATTTAGTTAGTATTAAGCTAAACGGGGGTAATTTTTCAAGAAAGAAAAATGCTCGTCTTTACGCATTTGAAAATGTACAGTTAACAAGGACAATTAAAGTGGTGAAAAAATAAAAGTCCGAAAGCCAATGCTTTCGGGCTTTTAGACTTTTCCTTCAAGTATTTGCTTCCGGAGTTGGACAGCCGTCAGTAATTTATATCCTCTTAACTTAGGTATCATTTTTTCGAGCAGCGCAACTGCCTCATCCTTTTTTCCATCATAAACAGCTTGATCGACTTCCAGCATGTTTAAAAGAAACGCGTCATTTATCTTCTCTTTATATTGTTTAATAGAATCGGCGTCCTCTTCCTGAATAGCGATATCCGCCAACATGTACCACTTGGTCTTATGTACACTCATTTTCGCAAGGAGATCTTTTGCTTTTCCGTATTCTTTTCTTTCCCTTAAGAGCATCAATTCAGAGTGTTGTTTCGCTTTTTTCGAGCGGATTTTCCCAATTCCTTGTTCTGCCGCCGACAGGTCTCCCTGAAGAAAATGGTACAGGAATTGCAATTGTGGTGCTTTTGATTTTTTTAGGTACGCCACCATTTTTTCAGGATCTTTTCCAAATACAAGCGGGTTTCGGATGAAAAAGAAAACAATCATGATCGCCAATACGCCGAACATAATCCAAATCGGAACCTGGAAAAATCCCATTACTAATGCAAAAATAAAAACAAGCAACAAAAGCCAAATCATAGCCATCCTCCGTCAACGGGTTTTAAACCTATTTTACCACAAAGTTTTTTAGTAGCTCTGTTAAAAAAGGAATGTAAATGAAGTTGGTAGAATAAGTGAATTTAGTATAAATCTGAACTTCTAGATAAGTGGAGAATGTCTATGGGAACTAACTTAACCTAAAATAAGAGTGGGGGTTAAAAAATATGAAACAATTGGGGACGCTATACTTTTTTTGTGGAAAAATGGGAGCTGGAAAATCAACTAAATCCAAACAATGGGCTATTGATAAACATGCGGTACTGTTATCTGAGGATGAATGGCTTTCATCTCTTTATCCCAATCAGATTGCATCATTTGAGGACTATCTAAAATTCTCAGCGCAGCTCAAACCGTTGGTGAAAAAGCATGTCCAAAACATATTAAGTGTGGGTACAGACGTAGTGATGGATTTTCCAGGTAACACTAAAAATCTGCGAAAGTGGTTTTTGGATATGGCGTCAGAGGTCCATGCAAGCCATCAATTAATTTTCCTTAATCTAACTAACGAGCAATGCTTACGTCAAATTGCGCAAAGGCGTAACGAACAACCTGAAAGAGCAGCTTTTGACACGGAAGCGGTGTTTATTCATGTTACTCAATTTTTTGAAGCACCAGAGGCATCGGAGGGTTTAAATATTTTAGAGTTTAGCGGAAAGGATGAACAAGGAGTTCAATGATTCGTTTGTATAGAGTACCTTTTGTTCTGTGTGGTGCTCTATATGATAAAGAGATAAAAGAGGGAATTGGGAGGGTCAGATGTTGCAAGATAGAATTGTTTTAGTAGCAAGTGTGTCAATCTTTAATGACGATAAAGTCTTGATTATAAAAGAGAATAAACCTACTGCTATTAATAAGTGGAACTTTCCAAGTGGTCATGTCGAAAACGGTGAGGACATTCTCTATTCAGCTCAGAGGGAAGTTAAAGAGGAAACAGGGTTTGATGTAAAACTAATTGGTACTACTGGTGTATATAATTTTGTTAGTAGTACAAACAATCATGTTATTTTATTTCATTTTGTTGGTGAGGTTACAGGAGGTTCTCTAAATCTCGAAGAAGATGTAATTTCTGACAGCAAATGGATAAAAGTAAATGAACTTGTAACATTTGAAAACAAAGACTTACGAGAACCCAGTGTAATAAGGCAAATAATTAATAACTTATTACAAGAGAAAATACACCCAATTAGTGTGTATAATGAGCAACTAATTTGAATCGCCCTTGTTCAACTAACGAGAGCGTTGATCCAAGAAGGATGAACGCTTATTTTTGTGGAGATTATTTATACTGATTTAAAACTTTGTTTAATATTTCTTTTGTGCTTTCAATTAATTCAAACGGCTCTTTAATAATCGCATTTTCTCCATAGGTGATAAAGTAGGTTGATAAAAAGGTAATATCCTGTTTTGCAATAATTCCCCTTATCCATCCAGAACCATCTTCCCTTTTTCTCAAATAAATATTTGGCCAATTAACAGATTCAAATTTTTCTACTCCATGTTTCGTTAACTCCACATATAGTTTTGTCGTTTCCTTATTGTGATTCAGAATGGAAAAGCGATTCTTTAAATTGATATTCGATAAATCAATAGGACCATTTTTTTCATCATGTTCTACAGATTTTATACGATCACATCTGAATACTCGATAATCCTTTCTAAAAAAGCAATAAGATGGACAATACCATTTTCCTTCTTTTGCGTAAATACCAATCGGTTGAATGCTTCTTAAACTTGTCTTCCCTCTTGTTTCATAACTAATTATTAGAACTTCTTGATGAATGGCCGCATCTAAAAGTTGTTTTAAATAGGGGATTTCTTCTTGTTGAAGAACATATACAAAATCAACTCTATCTTGCATTTTATCAATTGTATCTCTAATATCACCGGACAGATTTAAATAAAATTTCTTTCTTATTGACTCATACTCAATATCAAAAGGAAGAGATATATAATGTCTTAGTGCATGAATGGCAAAAAATATAGAAATCGCTTCATCCTCACTAAATACTATTGGGGGAAGAACTCTCTCGTTTAAGACTTGATACCCTCCATGTGGACCCGCTTCTGAGTATAATGGAACTCCCATCCCACTTAATTCGTGTAAATCTCTTAAAATGGTTCTTTTTGATACCCCAAATTCTTGTGCTAATTCTTTAACCGTAAATCTTTTTTTTCGATTTACCATCATGATCATTTCATTTAATCTTTTTGCTCTAGTCATACGTTCCTCCACAAAAGATAACAGTGACATAAATTGTCACCATTATAATATATAATCACAAATAGATAAAGAATAAGGAGGATTTAAGCTGAAATAAAAAAACTATTTCGTGATTAATCTTTAAATATTAATTTTGGAGGAATTATACATGTATGTTACAATTTCAGACTTTATGAAAGAATGGAGCAAGGAAGCTACATTAACACAAAACATATTAGATGGTTTGACGGATGATTCACTAAAACAACAAGTTTATCAAGAAGGTCGTACTTTAGGAAGAATTGCGTGGCACCTAACTATATCTATTCCAGAATATTTGGCTGAATTTGGGTTGACGATAGAGAAAGTAAAAAATGCGGAACACGTTCCAACTTCAGCAAAAGAAATTGTTGAAACTTTTAAAAGGATAAGTGTTAACGCTGCTAAAGTGATCGAAGAGCAGTGGACGGATGATTCTCTGAAACAAATACAAGTGGCTTTTGGAAGGCATGAATCAAACGCCTCCATCCTCATGGGTTTAATTAAGCACATTGTTCATCACCGTGGACAACTGACTGTTCTCATGCGTCAGGCAGGATTGAAACCATTTGGAGTTTATGGACCACCGAAAGAAGATTGGATCCATTTTGGGGTTGAAAATCCACCTCTGTGACTCAACCATGAAAGTCCGAAAGCCAATGCATTCGGACTTTCAAACTTTTCCTTCAAGTATTTGCTTCCGGAGTTGGACGGCCATCAGGTCTTAACTTAGGGATGATTTTTTCGAGCAGCGCAACCACCGAATACCCCCTCTACGACAACCAATACTCGTTCCTTCCTCGTTGGTCCTATGGATAAATTGATCCAATTTTTTAAAGCAAAAATCCTCCACCTATAGGATAATAAACATAAATTTACCTTTTTTAAATCTTTTTCCCATTCACTTACGAATATAGGCAGTGAGCCTGTTACGTAGCTTTTATGGTCATAACGATGGATTATATCCTTTCCTTATGGTCGAGGGAGAAGAGATAAGTATAGATTTAAATAGCAACAATTAGAATGATAGGGAAGATAATGAAACTTGCAGAGGAGGCGTATTAATATTGGAGAATAAAAATGTTTTTAATGATATAATCTCAGATTACGAAATAGCTCGACCAGGTTATCCAATTGAATTGTTTACGGATATTGTTGAGTACTCAATGATAAAGAATGAAGCAAAAATACTTGAAATAGGTCCAGGCCCAGGTCAAGCTACTGAATATTTTGTGAAAAATCACTATTCTATTACAGGATTAGAGATTGGAGAAAAACAAGTTGAGTATTTGCTGAAAAAATATTCTGAGTATAAAAATTTCAATGCTTTATGTACGTCCTTTGAGGATTTCAATGGTAAACAGGAATCATATGACCTAATCTTTTCAGCTACAGCATTTCATTGGGTTAAGCCAGAGATTGGATATCCTAAAGCTTACAACTTACTGAAAAAAAACGGAGTAATGGCTGTTTTTTGGCATTTGTCATCAATCATTGAGCCGAAAACAGAAATGCTAATTCAAATAAGAAATATTTTTCGAGAATATGCTCCTAAGCTTGATTCTTATATAACGATGGAAGAAGCTGAAGACCTACATAATCTTAGGATTTCAGAAATAGGAACAAATAATCTATTTGATAAGCCAGTAACCAAGATTTACAGATGGGATGATGAATATACTACGCAAAGGTATCTAAAATTAATTAATTCCTACTCCCCCTTTCATGGACTGAGTGACAATAAGAGACAAGCTATACTTGATAAAATTGCAGTCTATATTGACAGTAAAGGAGGTCAAATAGTTGTCCCTCAAGAGGTAAGATTATATATGGCGAAAAAATGATTCAAAAGATTTTTAAAAGTATTATAAAGATTTAAGATAGGGGTTTAAATATGGTTGATAAGAAAGCCGTTAAAATACTCTTTAAGCGTTATTGGTCCTCCGCTGGATGGACAAATACCCACCTTAGTAAAGCAGAATTAGAATACGCCAAAGAAGCAAAGATTTAAGTAATTTTTGATAATGTCTCGTATCTGACAAAGCCACAGATACTAGACTACTATTTTCCAGTCGAAAATGGTAGAATTTTGGTATTAAAGAAATAAGGGTGGGATACATGAAGAAAATTATAATTTCAGGATTAGTTGCATTTGGTTTATTTGCTTTTATCCTACCAAATGTACAAGCGTCAAGCGTTCAAGGATGGAAAAACGTTAATGGCAGTTGGTACTACTACAATTCAAGTCATACTACCCTTAAGGGATGGCTATTCGACAGAAGCCACTGGTACTATTTAGGTTCAGATGGAAAGATGAAGAGAGGTTGGCTGCAGCAAGACGGCAAATGGTATTACCTCAATGAAATAACTGGAGCAATGAGAACGGGTTGGCAACAGTATAAATCGCAATGGTATTATTTTAATCGATCTGGGGTTATGCAAACCGGCTGGGTGAAGGATCATAGCAAGTGGTATTACATGGATTCCAATGGTAAAATGCAAACGGGTCATGTGAAAATAGAGAATAACTGGTACTATTTTAACATTTATCAGGGGAAAAATGAGGGTGTTATGCAAACGGGCTGGTTCTCTTCTTCCCGTACAGGTCCAGGGGATGCAGGATATTATTACGCATATGCAAATGGAAAAATTGCAGTTGATACGTTGGTAGATGGATATTACGTAGACAGCTATGGATTATATCTTCAAGCCCCTGCACTAGAAGAAACTGTGAAACAACTTGAACCTGTTGCTAGAACGTATGGTGCAACAATGGATGTTGACTACTATTTTTCGGGTCCAACTCAAGTTGAAAATATGGACATTAAACTATTAATAAATGGGGAAGTTGTTACGACCACCAATTTGCATTTTAGAGAAAAACCAACATCTATTGGTGGAGATAGAGTAAACAAGGACATTCTTATAGATTCAGCTATTGCTATGGGCTGCCCATTAGAAAAAGAAAAATTAACAGAGCTAGTTAATCAAGTATCCGATGGTAGTCTTAGTGAAGGTATTGTATCCGTCCATAATCTTACCGGAAATTATATTGCTATAACCTGGTAAGAAAATCAGAAACTGTCGATAACTTTAGTGAAAAAAGGGTTGCAGAAGCAGCCTTTTTTTCTTTTCAACTAACTGGGAAGGTTAGCTGGAAAAGGGGCAAAGCATTCAGTACCGCATCACCTTTTACTAAACAGAAATCCTTCCTTTGTTTATTACTCGTATCATTGCAATGATCCCTCTGCATAGTAGTAATTTTAATGCAAGGCTTGTAAAAGAGTGATACCAACTCCAACCTTTTTTCCATGTGATTAACTTTGTTTTTTTTGCGGCAAGTGTTTCTATGATGATCTGGGGGATTACCATAATGAGCATCTTAAAAAAGTGTCCAATCGGTCTGCTGTTAAGTGTCCATTGGTTGTAGTAAAGTAACATCAACGGATAATGAATATAGTCAAAAGGTAAATGGATTTTAAATTTGTTAAAAAGTTTTTGGTCGTATTTTAAATACCCCTTTGAAACCAAATAGCTATCAGCAAAGGAATTTCCGATAATACTCACAAGGTAAACAATTACCCAATCTTTAAATGAACGTTTTACTATGGCAAAGGGTAATAATACTAGTCCGGCTAAAGTGCTTATGATTAATAAATAATATGGAATATTCCTTTTCCTCAATTCTTACACCTCCATTTTTTATTTTCCCCTTATTCGAAACGCTTATGTAAACATAAAATTTTATTAACTAATGGAGCATTTCGCTAATAAACAGTTATATTGGAATTATAAAATTTCCATTCCTGATTTTTGTGAAAATCTCCGAGTTTGGTTTTGTTAGGAATATTTAGGTTAATTAAATAACATAACTAAAACGGGGTGGGATTCAAATGGAAATTAGTCTGAGTTTTGTATTTGCAATTGGATTTACTTTCATTCATTTCTTTTCTAAATCAATGAAGTTTATTAAAGATACTCCAAGAAGTAGATTCCTCTCTATTGCAGGTGGTATTGCGGTTTCTTATGTTTTTATACATATATTGCCTGAATTAAATAAACATCAGAAAGTACTGGAGAAAGCAGTAGATAAAGGAATATTCCGAGTATTTGAGAATCATGCCTATCTGATAGCCTTGCTTGGATTAACTATTTTTTATGGACTTGAAAAGATGGTTAAGAATTCAAAAAAAGAAAGTGGTACGGAAAAGCCGAAACCGGGTGTGTTCTGGATTCACATATCATCATTTTTTGTATATAACGCACTAATCGGCTACCTTTTGATTAGGGAACAGTATAAAAGTCATTGGGGAATGTTTTTCTACTTCTTGGCTTTGGCGGTTCATTTTGTTACCAATGATCACAGTCTAAGGAAAGATCATAAGGAAGAATACGACCATTTTGGAAGATGGCTACTGACATCCGCCATATTATTAGGATGGGCGGTTGGCGTATTTACGGAACTAAAAGAGGTGTACATATCCCTGCTCACAGCCTTCTTAGCTGGGGGGATCATATTAAATGTACTAAAGGAAGAGTTGCCAGAGGAAAGAAAAAGTAGCTTCGTTGCTTTTTTCCTTGGTTTGGTGGGTATTCTGTATTGTTATTGCTTGTTTAATCCAGAATTTTAAAATTCATAACAGGAGGCCCCACGCGCCAAAAAACACGAACCCTCTCTTCACAGTAGCCATGATTTCATTACAATAGGACAGATTGATGTGACCAATCTGTCCTATATATCCATTTCAAATGTTTTTGCTCGGGTCGTCTAAATAACTTCATTAGATGATTCGTTTTAATTACTTTCCCTCGAGTTGGAAACAACAGACAGATAGATGCCTGCCCATAAAGGTAGTGTTGGGGCGATTCCTCGAATAAATCCAATAATGAAATTTTGCATAAAATCCACCATCCATTTTATATTCGATAGATATTCCTTTATATTTTCTATACCCATTTTGCATGGAGGGTTAACGGGTTCTTTCCTTTAGGATGGCTGCCCCAAAAAGGGAGGAGCTTTTTCTTTTCTTATTAAAGAAAGGGAACTCCATACTCTTGGAGTTCCCTTGTTCGTTTAATGCCCCAGCTTGTTGAACAACGTTAAAATTTAAACACCTATTCCCTTAGCTAACAATAAGAAAAATAAAAAAACTAGCACCGCACCATTAGATAAAACGCCAATAATTCCTGATATCCATTTTTTTGAAATTTCAGCAAAAATTATTCCAGTATCGAAAGAGAACCTAGAATAGTAATGGCTAACGACAAATCTGAGTTTGGTCCTCTGAGAATAAAAAACATAAGTACACTAATTAACACCATTATAATTGAAAAAACTCCAAACTTATTCATATATTGATTCAACCTCCTATCCCAATTTTAAATAATGCTAGATATTTTCCTCTTTTAAAAGTACCAACAACGCACAGAGTTAGCGCCGATTTATTAGCAAAAACGCTTTGTAAAGTGTATCGCCAGAAATAACATAAAATAAATTGTAGCTCTGCAGCAAGGGGGGCTACCGGGTGTTTAAGGTAACTGCTGCAGTACTTTTTTCTTATTGAAGTAACGGGGCAGTTTCCGAATGTTCCCTGAATATCTGTAATTTCATTTAAAAACGCTAATTCATTTTCATCCATGTATCTTTTCTCCTTAAAGCAATTTTTACTACTCATTTTAAGAATATCTGATCTTTGAAACTATAAGATTTTCCTGATATTTTCAGTTACAAATAATCATATTGTTTAATTATTCTGTATTATAAAAATAGTAATATTAGGAGGAGAAAAATGGGAGTTGTTTTAACATTCTTAAGTATATGGATATGTAGTTTCCTGATTGCGAGAGCTTTAAGTCCCTATTCAAAAGCACACTGGAAAAGTGATGTAATGATCACATTTGCACAATCATTAATAATTTCGATATTGATAGTGTTTTTCTTTTAAAGTCTTCTTTGACGAAAATGGCAAAATGGAGTGGATAAAACTGGGGAGTGGAATGTATGGGGATAAGAAAAGCGAAGGTTGAGGATTGGAAGCAAATTTCTTTGTTATTAAACCAGTTGGACTATTCAGATACGGAAGCTTTTATAAAGGAAAAAATTGAAATACTTCTTATGGATACGAATGAGGTGTTATTAGTGTTTGAAGAAGATCATAGTGTTATAGCTTTAATTTCTGTTCATTTTATACCTCAATTAGCTGTAAAAGGAGATTTCGCAAGAATAAGTTACTTTGCAGTTGATAAGTACATTAGAAGTAAAGGGATTGGACGTAAGATTGAAGAATACTGTACTGATTTAGCTATAAAAAGAAAGTGCGATAGAATAGAAGTGCATTGCCATTCAAGGAGAAAAAATGCACATAGGTTTTATATGCGGCAAGGGTTTCGAGAATCACCAAAATATTTTATTAAAATGTTACCTCGATCTGACTAATATCCGATTTTTTATGCTATACGGGAACTAGAGTTTAGGAAAGGGTTGCAGCTTGGTCTTTTGAGGGAAAGGATTGTTTTTAGGAATCTAGATTAATTAGTTGATAAATAACCGGAAATATTCCGCTTATTTGATCCGAAAACAAGCTCCACTCTACACTTAACCGGAAAAATTCCGGTTATTTTACTTTTTGCTGGTTACTCAATTTACTATTATTCAAATTGGTGGAAGAGCCTGTTAAAGCTTTAGACTGTGAGATAGAGCCGAAATTGCTTTTGGATTCAAAAGATACTGAAGGAGAACTTCAAGATTGTTTTCTAGAATTCATAGAAGAAAAAGAAGTATTTGAATAGACTTTTCATACGGGAGCCCTTGGTAAGCTATTTGGGGCTTGAACCAAAGAGGGGGATGCTACAACAATACATTACTAAAATACTAAATTTTCGAATAACTCATGATAAAATAAAAATGAATGGAGGGATATTTTTGAAAACGTTTGAGGAAAAATTAAAAAGCTATGCAGAGTTGGTTGTAAAAGTGGGATTAAACGTTCAACCGAACCAAATCCTTTATGTACGAGCTAGTGTGGATACGATTCCGTTTGCTAGAGCTGTCGCTCGCGAGGCTTACAATGCAGGTGCAAAAAATGTGTATGTGGACTATAGTGATCCTGAAATCACACTCTCACGCTATTTGAGAGCATCAGATGATGTTTTTACAGAGTTTCCTGAATGGGAGCGAATTCAACGTGAGAAGTTGATTGATAAGGATGCGGCCTTTTTATTTATCGTTTCCGACGATCCGGATTTATTGTCCAAAGCTGATCCTAATCGTATTGCGAATTACCAAAAAGTAAGCGGAGAAGCCATGGTAAAATGGCGGGAGCAGCATGATGATGTTAGTTGGGTCATCTGTGCCGCTCCAAGTCAAGGCTGGGCAAATAAGGTTTTTCCAGGAGAAACAAATAGCTTGGACAAACTTTGGAATGCAATCTTCAGTTCAGTACGTATAGGGGAAGTGGAACCTGTACAAGCATGGAAAGATCATATTGAAAACTTGCTCCAAAAGTCTACCTATCTGAATGAAAAGAAATATAAGAAGTTACATTACAAAGCTGAAGGCACAGATCTAACGGTTGAGCTTCATCCCCTACATCTATGGAAAAGTGGTGGTAGCCAAAATCGACATGGTGTTCCATTCGTTGCCAATATGCCAACTGAGGAAGTATTCACTTCGCCCTTACGTTCAGGTGTGAATGGTTTCGTTTCGAGTAAAAAACCACTTAGCTATGCAGGTAATTTAATTGATGATTTCAAATTAACTTTTGAAAATGGTCGGATTGTTGAAATGACAGCTAAGAAGGGTGAAGAAGTATTAAAGAACCTAGTAGAAACAGATGAAGGCTCCCATTATCTTGGTGAAATAGCCCTGGTTCCACATGATTCACCGATTTCTAACACAAACGTACTGTTCCTAAATACTTTATTTGATGAAAATGCTGCAAACCATTTAGCCTTAGGATTCGGTTTCCCTAACTGTATTGAAGGTGGAGAGAAAATGACGAAGGAGCAGCGAGAGGAAGTAGAACTTAATTCGAGCATCACTCATGTTGATTTCATGATTGGTTGTGCGGATATGGATATTGATGGTGAATTACCTGATGGTACACGTGAGCCAATCTTCCGTAAAGGGAATTGGGCGTTCTAATTGATTTTGTGGAGACCATAGGGACGGTTCTGGTGGTTTTTTATCTCAAGGTTGATATTAGATTGGAGCCATGAGAACCGTCCCCGTGGTTTTCTCAATAGGATGTGAGGTTTATGATAAGTTTTGGGAAAGTAGTGTATCCAGCATTCATACAACAGGAAGATGAAGGCGGCATGTTTGGTGTTTACTTCCCTACTCTTTTTCCGGAAGCTGGGTGGGATTATCCATTATCACGAGGAAAAACAAGAAGTCGAGCACTAAAAAATGCAGAAAAAGATTTAGCTTTCTCTTTGGCAGGAATTTTATATGACAATGAGGAAATCCCTGAACCGATCCCCATTCCAAGCAGTAAACTTTCTCAAGGGATGGAATTAATCGATGTGGAGACTTCCTTTGACCAGTATGCTGAAGAAATACTAGAGCATTTAAAAGGTCGCCATTGGCATATTGGCTATTACATCGAAGAAAATGATGAATACATAGAAGCTATTGGGTTTAAAAATGACAAAGGAATGTGGGACATTTTTTTTGAGGATGACTCAGAGGAAAAGGGCCACCCGGAGGGGACTTTACTTTTTACCGTAAGACTACATTCTGAAGCCGAGGAGAAATTCAAACAATTTGTTGAGGATGTTATTCTAAAGCGCCGAGGGGATTAAAGAAGATTGAATCATAGTTGAACGAACGGGTGCGTTGATCCTAGAAGGATTAACGCTTATTTATGTTGAAATAAATACGCAACGTCGAACTGGTGGAGTATTAGGAATGGAGGGAAAAGGATGGGAGCTTGGGGTACTGGCCTATGGGAAGATGATTTATCTTGCGATATCCAAGATGAATGGAATGAACTGATGGATGAAGGGGTAAGTCCAAGAAAAGCTACAAAAATCATTCTTAAATCGTGGCAGGAAGAGTTTTCTGATTATGATGATGAAGAGGAAAAGCAAGCAGAAGAATCCATTCTGTTCATTTCACTAGCAGGTCTTCAAATGAGACATAAGGCACTGACCGCTTCAGTTAAAAAAAAGGCGCTACAGCTAATTGAAAAAGGTGCAGACCTTGCTCTATGGGAGGAAGGCGATGATGAGAGTTATCGGGAAAGAAAAGAGGTACTGGAGAAGTTTAAAAATAAATTAAAAAATACGAAGTCTAGTCTATTTTGATTGAGACCATAGGGACGGTTCTTGTGGCACTTTTTTATGAGAGCGTAGCCAACCTTCGACAATCTTCTTCGTGGTATTTTAGTAAAAGTCTTTTATTTACAGGGGTTCGGCCGTTTTTAATTAAACGTTTGATTAGTATCGAATAACTTCAGAATAGAACGAAGTCTGTCAATTGAGGGGAATATTCTTTTATTTTGATGAAAAACGGGGAAACATGCTGCAGGATGTTCGACTATTCTCTTAAGTGTTTTTGCCTGAAAAAGGCATAATTATGCCATTCCTGACGTTTCTAATTAAACGTTTGAATAGTATAGCACATAGGGGAAACTGTCAAACTATGATTCTAGAAACGGTGCTTTTTGTAAAAAACATCAACTCTAGTCACACCGAATATTGGAGTCATAACCTAGAAAGCCAGGTGAAGTTACAGCTGGGATTGAATAGGTGTTAAATGCCATCAGAACCGTCCCCGTGGTTTTACCCCCACCATTAGGCAGGGGATGCATGTATTTATCGTTTACCACTTACGAAAATTCAGCCATCAAGTGAGAATTCTTGCAAGACCGAATGCAACTCCTGCAGCAAGTCCACCAGTAATCATTGTTTGAAAAGCACTCTTCATCGGAGGAGTTCCTGTAAATCTTCCTTTTACATATCCGAAAATTAGTAATGCGATAAGGGTGACAATAACAGAAACCATTAATGCTGTTGCAGGTTTATGAAAGATAAAATATGGAAACAAAGGGATTAACCCTCCGACAATATAAGAAATAGCAATGGTAATCGCACTGTTTCTTGCTCTTGTTGGCTCTGGCTTTTCTAGTCCTAATTCAAATTTCATCATAAAATCCACCCATTTTTCAGGGTTCTTTTTCATAGTTTCAGTAATCGACTTGATTTGGTCTTCTTTTAGCCCATATTCCCTGAAAATTTCAGATACTTCCTCTTCTTCACGCTCTGGTAGTTCAATTACTTCGCGCCGTTCACGGGCAAGTTCAGATTCGTAATGTTCCGCATCTGTTTTTCCTGCCAAATATCCGCCAAGTCCCATTGCAATTGACCCTGCTGCAATTTCAGCGCCTCCTGCAGTGAGAATTAATGCTGTTGTATCAACAGCACCGGACAAACCAGCAGCTAATGCAAACGGTAGGGTTAATCCGTCTGACATACCAATGACAACATCTCTAATCAAGTCAGATCCAGAAAAATGTTCTTCTACGTGATGTAGATGTTGATCCATTTTTTTACCTCCAATTTAACTAATGTAAAACAGGATTTATCTCAATTCTTATTATGCTAATAAAAACATATAAATAATTCAGATTTGGGGAAATTTAGTTGGATTGTGATATGTTTCAATTTATCGTTTTTGTTGATTAATTGGGACTGTTGAATGGACCATAGGGACGGTTCTGGTGGTTTTTTATCTCAAAGTTGATATTAGATTAGAGCCATGAGAACCGTCCCCGTGGTTTACTTGATAGAATAAATGGCTTGCTCGGCTCCAAATCTATTAATCGTTCCTTCTAATTTCATTCCTAATTTTTCTAGAAGCTTGCAAGAGGCTGTGTTTGCGGTTTGTGTTTCGGCAATGACTTTTGGTAGTTTTAATTCATTTAAAGCAAAATTGATAATCACTTGAACGACTTCCGTTGCATAACCAACTCCCCACCAATCGGGTAATATCTGATAGGACACCTCATAGTAAACGCCATCGTGGTGAGGGTCAAGGGACACCATACCCATAAAATTATCGGTGTGTTTTTTTCGGATCACCCAGTAAAAGGAATCATCACCTGAATGCAGCATTTCGGCTAATGCATCTTCAATGGAAGCAGCCTGGCGTATCCCACCGAGATATTTTCTTACGTCCTCATTTACATATAATTTTTTCACATCTGAAAAATCGGCTTTTCGAAGGGTACTAATCATACATCTTTCTGTTTCGAACAAACATCATCTCCCCCTTAATAAAGAAAAAGAAATAAGCAATAGTATGATACCTAAAATGAATAAAATGTAGCCTATATACTTCGGTTGGCCTTTATACAAAGCATTATTAAATCCAGCAATTATCATTGTTAATGATATAAAAGGTAACCAAATTGGTATTAAATTAGTTTTGGTTATTAGACTAATTATGTATATTAGCACTATTGTTACAGCAGTAAATAAATTAAGAAATACAAGTTTCTTTCTAGTCAAAACTCTTCCTCCCAGTTTCATTGAGCAACAGTACCTTTCAATAAATAGTTCGATATTTAATCGGGTAAACCTTTTTCCGTAAGCACCATGGGGACGGTTCTGGTGGTTTTTTCATCAAGGTTGCTAGTATGAGCCGCTTTTTCTTGTTCCGAACAGGCAGGACAGTTGAAAAAAAGAGGTTATGTTGTGGAATGATTTATCATAAGTAGTAAATTTGGAATAGTAAGATTTTTTATGACAACTAGAAACATTACTGACAAAAGAAATAAAAAAATAAAGATTAAGTTTTTCAAATATCGGCTGCAAGAGTTAAAGAACGGGATCGTGCGACGTTCTTTTTTTTTGTCATTGAACTAATGGAGCAAGTTAATTAAAGGCCCAACCATAATAGCAAAGTGTAACGCATGCATGGATGTAATATTTCGTATTCAAAACTATTAAAAATGTGCGGAATAACTACGTAACTTGTCCCTATCAAATTGAAGTCTAGTTTCATTTACTATTATGTGCAGTTAATGAGCTGTGGAGAGAGGTGATATCTAATGGCTCAAGGTGCGAAAGCAACACTCATAGCCTATGTAAAGCTGCTAGCAGGTAACTATATAGACTATCCAACAATATCTGCGTTGTTTACCCAAATAGGTGACCTTGTAATTCAAGGGGCTCCTAAAAGCCGAGTGCTTGAAGTGATGAATCAACTAGTAACAGAACAGAAAAAATGGGAATCGTTGCTGTCTCTACCAAGACAAGCAGTGTTGAGACGTCAACGAAATGAAAATAGACGTATACTTAGTCTCATTAATTTGGTCTACGATCCCCCCCCTCTAGGAAAATGTACAAATTGTTAAAGGAGGTGATTTTATATGTCTGAATGTAAGATTGTAACGTTGCCTGGGAGTCTTAGTAATCCACTCTTTGACGTATCTTATGCTAATCCTTGTGATGGCAGTACAATTGAGGTATATCGAGCTGGTACAAATCCACATCCAACGGTTACTTTCCAAGTTAATACTAATGCTGGGGAGTGTCCAGTTACGCTAAAGGTTGAGCGTGAGGGTGAAGATTTTGAGACTATCATTCAACCAAACTCGAACCGGGCTTTTACTATTAGTAATGTAAAGCGTATTAGTATTCAATGCTCAGTAGCGGGAGGACAAACTTGTTTATGGGAAGTTATTGGTACTGGCATTTCGTATTGCCAAGAAATCGATGATGACCATGATGAAAGCGGCGATTAGGATTTAAATTTAGCACGGAAAGACTGTTTCTAGCGTATAGAGCGGTCTTTCTTTTTGGACAAGGGGGTATTCCTTGGGTACTTGAAGAACAGCAAGATGATATATAAATAAACAAAAGTTTCTGTTTGCAAATAACGATGCAGTTTAGTATACATACGTTTGTATGAAATCCTTACTTCAAAGCAGGAAGTAGGGATTTTTTGTTGAATAATAGGAATAGAATATTATGGAAATTACTGCATTGTGAGGAATGGCTAACATGTCGTTTTTAAAGGTCAAAAAAGAGTTCAAGCTTGTTGGATTAAGAGGTAGTGGGGAATTTGTTAATTTTGGTACTGAAGTACCTTTGCTTGCAAAGCAATTCTTAAGTCGCTCTAACGAAATCTCAATTCCAACAGAAACAGAAATTGCAGTATTTGAGCCTAAAAAAGATGATGATCATAGAATAGGTCATTATTATGTGGGGTTCACTGTAAGTGAGAAATTAAAGGAAGTGCCTTCCGGAATGGATTTTTTCGAAACAAATAATAGTTACGCGTCTACGAGAGGGAATATATCTAATTTAGGAGAACTTCATGTGAATCTATTGAAATGGGCAGAACAACAAGGTTATGAAAGAGATCTTGATGCTTATATTATTGAGACGTATCACCCTATGGAAGAAGGGGAAGAAGAGGTACAGATTTACTTGCCCATTCAGGGTTAGAGGTATAAATCTTCTTTCTTCAACAAATGGGATAGGTGGGGGTGGGGAATTTGAATAATCTTTTTAAAGTAGGTTTGGCTATTAGTTGTACAGGTTTAATCATGCTTTTTACATATTTTTTAGGTAATGAACTTTTAAAACAGCTTTCTGGTGTGGCAAAGTTCTGGTATCTAACACCCTTACTTGCCATTATTGCTGCTACTATTTTAGTAGGAGGGCTGGCCCTGATTGTACGTGCTGGGGGTTATTACGGGAAATAAATCCCGATTACTAATCTAAAGGTGTAGGGTAGTTTAATAGGGGAATATTTGGATGTAGAGAGAGTTAGCAGTGTGTAAATAGATGACATAAAATTATTCATCAAGAAAGAACGAGGACTAAATTCATGGACAATCAAAAAGCCGAAAAGTTAATAAGATTCATTATACTTTTCCTATCCTTAGCATTCGGGTTGCTACTTCATAAAATTATATTCCTGATTATTGGAGCCATAATTTATCTGATCCTAACAATTTATTTCGGATATAGGAGTAAAAAGAAAAAGTAGTTTTTCACACCAATTAAAAAGGGCGATTTTTCGTTTTAAAAATGGGGCGATGGTTTAAGTGAGTGAGAAACAAAAAGAAAGATGGAGTAGAATAAAATCGAGGGGCAAACAGAGATATGTGTTAAGTATATTTTTGATTTATGTAATTTTTTCATTACTACTTTGTACACTTCAAGTATTTGTGCTTAATAGAGTAATTTTACAGGATATTAAATATGTTATTTCATCTTACTTACTGTTTATTATAATTTTTAGTTTGTTGGGAGTTTGGATAGGAAATAGAACTTGGGATACTAATACCAAAAAGATCGGCAAGTGAGTTTGTTAATTATTGTACTTACGCTAATGGGTGCAAGAGTTCAATCAAATAGTATTTGAGTATTTGCTAGAGTTTAAAAAAGAACCTTTTGTAGCAATACTTTTTTCAAGCTATTTGAATAATCTTGTGGTTCTGGTGGAGGGTACGGCTGGTCTTTTTTGCTCTTTAGGATAGTCAGCGGCGGTTATACAAAAGATGGTATGAGCCTAGGGCCAGCTGATATAAAATTAGTTATCAAGAATCTGAAGGATGAATATATCGAGACAGTCATGTTGCCTAAAGAGCCTGGTTACTATGTGGGCAGAATAAACTTAAGTACTCCTTCAGGAGACAAAGATTATGTATATCACTTTTATTATAAGTAGTTTCTTATCTAACAGGCGATGCTTCAATAAACGAAGGGTCGTCTTTTTCTAACATATTCGCCTAATGAGGGATCGTTTTTCTTATTAAAGCAACGGTGCAGGATAGCTTATGAAAAATAATATATACCCAAATCAATATGGTAAAATGAGGATATGAATTCAAATGAATATTAAGGGAGGATGGGTTATGAAAAACAAGAAAAATGAAACGTTTGAATGGGTTAAATCATTATTGGGTGCTCTTGTTATTGCATTTATTATTCGCGCTTTTTTCTTTACCCCCATTGTTGTTGACGGTGAATCGATGAACCCTACTCTCCAAGACAAGGACCGTATGGTTGTAACCAAAGTTGGGGAACCGAAAAGATTTGATATTGTTGTGTTTCACGCCCCAGACGGTACGGATTACATAAAACGTGTAATCGGACTCCCTGGTGACCGTATTGAGTATAAAAATGATGTTTTATATATAAATGGGAAGGCATACAACGAACCTTATCTAGAAAAATATAAGAAAAGACTTAATGGTGGAATTTTAACTGGCTCTTTCACTTTAAAGGAGACCGCTGTAGGCAGTGATACTGTCCCTAAAAATAGTCTGTTTGTAATGGGAGATAACAGAAGGCATAGCAAAGACAGCCGTGAAATTGGAGCGATATCAATGGAAAAGGTAGTAGGGACAACAAATGTTGTTTATTATCCAATAAAAGACATTAAGATCGTAAATAACTAGGTGCTGCTTGTGTATATTGTTGGACGGGTCATTTCTTCAAAACCATCAGGTGCGTTAGCCCAGGAAGGGTTAACCACCTTTTTTTTTGTTCAATACATTATTTAACAAACTGTGATGTTATTCTTGTAGAAGTGAAAACTAAAGGAGAGAAAAATGAATACCAAAAAGTGGAATATGGTTGTTTATGTAAAATTATTGCTCCTGAAGGTACAATAATTGAACTAAGAGATAACAGAGGAATATAACCAGTTAAACATTCCCTGTTACCAATAAAGTTTGTGAAAAGATGTACTTAAACAAATAGGGGCTTTCCTTTAAGAGTTGGCTGCAAAAAAATGCTGGCTTTTTCTTATTGAACTAAGAAGCAGGTTAGTTTAACAACCATGTGATAAACTGTAATAAGCAATCTTTTTCTTGGAGGCATCAATATTAATGAGTAGTTCATCAATAAATGTAGGAGACATTATATTTCAGCTTGTAAATTTTGGCTTTTTGGTATTAGCAATAATTATAGTAGTTTCCTTTTTCCGTTCAAATAAGAAACGCAGGAATCAACTGAACAGGATTGAAGAAAAATTGAACCTTTTAACTGAGGAAATTAAGAAAGTTAACAAATAAACGAACCATAAGGTTTAGATAGACCTTATAGGGGGTGTTTAAGTGCAAGAAAACAAAGAAACTCCTGAACGAAAAAGAGAGAGATTAAGACAAGAAGTATTAAAAAGAAATCCGACAGGTACTCTGAACGATGCTTTTAATAGAACTCAAAGTGGCGGTCTTGCAGATTTAGTAGGCAGCTTAGGTTGGAAAGGTATGGGGATACTTATTCTTGTACTCATAGTTGGAGTTATTATTGCTTCAATCTTCCTAAAGTAATGGTTCTTTAACAAAAGAGGTGAGAAATTAGAAATGAGGACGGTATTAGAACTTCTAAGAATAATTATTATTTTTATGCTACTTGGTGGATTGGGATGGGCCATTATAGGAAACATTTACAAAATCAACGAGGCAACTGAACCTTATTCTTGGCTTAGTGCAATAGCTATCTTATTACTACTATTTGTTTTGTATAGGAATAAGTTACAATTCTCAGGTTGGTATAAAGGAAAAGGCAGATTAAAACTTCCAAAGTCTGTCTCTTTAACACTAATTTTAAGTTCGATTTTCCTAATAATTTTACCTTTTGTATTAGGTGCTTTGTTAAGCTAAAGGGTGCAAGAGCTTAAGATGGGATCGCTGCGGCGGTCTCTTTCTTATAATACTAACGAAGCAAGTTAGTTGAAGAACAAAGAGAAGAGGCTTTCCCATAAGGAGTCAGACACCTTATGGGAAAGCCTCTTTTAACAGATATTTTCTTTAGTAGCAATATCCTTCACAACATCTTCTAAAGTAACATTTCTTAAAACCTTTTCCATTGCCAATTGAGCTGCCGTGAATAAAGGTTCAATTGTATTCTGGATGTTCCTGCCTACGGGACAATCAGGATGTGGACTTTCATGTATACTAAACAATTCTTTCTCCTGTACAACATTCACTGCCTTATAAACATCGAACAGTGTAATATCAGATAATTCCTTTGCGAGTTTAGCCCCTGCAATACCTGGATGTACCTCTATCAAACCAGCTTTTTTTAACATTCCCATTAGTTTTCTTATCACGGCTGGGTTCGTGTTAACACTTGAAGCTAAAAATTCAGAAGATGTTACTCCTTCTTTATTAAATTCAATTAGAGTCAATATATGAATTCCGACAGCAAATCGGCTGCTAATGGACATGTTCTTCACCACCACTATTAACTTTTCCGTTATTGATTTTATTTCTTCATCATGTAATTAATTTGATTACAAGTTTATTATACCAAATTACGAAAAAAATAATAAATAGTATTTTGCATACATGTTGACAAATCGATTACATGTAATTAAAATTATTACATGTAATCAATATTGTTACAGGTAAATCTGAATTGGAGGAAGACAAAATGAAAATATTAGTTACAGGAGCAACAGGGAAATTAGGTTCAAAGGTTGTAGAATCATTATTGAAATCTATACCTGCAAGAGAGTTGGTAGTAAGTGTTAGAAACCCAGAGAAAGCAGAAGGACTTCGTAGTCGAGGGGTGGAAGTTCGTCATGGAGATTTTGATCATCCAGAAACATTAGAAAATGCTTTTAAAGGGATTGACCGCTTATTAATTATTTCTGCGGATGGTGACAATGAAACGAGAATTCGTCAACATACTAATGCTGTCCAAGCAGCTGATCATGCAGGGGTAAAATTTATTGCTTACACAAGTTTAGCAAATGCAACAGAAAGCAAAAATATAATGGCTCCTCCTCATGTTGCGACAGAAGCAGCCATCATTAAGACAGGTATCCCATATTCTTTCTTGCGTAACAATTGGTATTTGGAAAATGAAATTGGAAGCATTCAAGGAGCTATGGCAGGAGCTCCTTGGGTAACATCTGCTGGAGAAGGTAAGGTAGGCTGGGCACTGCAACAAGATTACGCAGATGCAGCGGCAGCGGTTCTTGTTGGAAGTGGTCACGAAAATACAGTATATGAACTTTCTGGTCCACTTTTAACTCAAGAAGAATTGGCATCTGCTCTTGGTAATGTATTGGGTAAAGAAGTACCTGTACAACAAGTTAGTTACGAAAAATATGCAGAGATCATGAAAGGCTTAGGTTTACCTGATTTTGTGATTCCGATAGTAGTAGGAATTCAAGAAAGCATTCGGAACGGTTCACTAGAAGTTGAAAGCAATGATTTTAAGAAAATTCTTGGTCGTCCAGTTGCTCCAATCAACGAATCACTGACCGAACTTGTTAATGCAATTTCACAAACAAAATAAAAATCAATTTGAAAACCGACATTAAGTCGGTTTTTTTTTGCTGAATTATTCAACTAAAGGAGTAGGTTAATTCAATAATTTGGAAGGAAAGAAACACAAAAAAGAGAATTATTTGATATACCAGATTAAAGTAAGGAGAGGTAAATATGAGTAAATCATTTATTGAGCAAGTACATTATATTAAAATTCCTGTAAAAGATTTAGAACAGTCTGCACAATGGTATAGAGATGTATTAGGGATTCAGTTATTAAACATTACTGACGATCCATTTGCGATTTTTAAAGTAAATGAGGGAGCTTTTTTACTTATCTTAGTTCCAACTGACGATGAAACATTTGCCCACTTTACAATTAATAATGAATCAGCTTTTAGTATTGGCTTTACAAGCCCAGAACTATCCGCATTTCGTCAACACCTAATTAATAATCAAGTTAAAGTCGAGGATATACAAGAAGATAACGGTCATTCGTATTTCCACTTTTATGATCCAAATGGTAATAAACTTCAAGTACACTGGTAGGAACAAAATAAATTTCCTTATTGCATTAACGGGGTGCTTTACTTAAAAAAACGAGGTAATACTTAGATATTTTATTAAAGTCTATTCAAGGGGAACAATATGATTAAGATACTGAATAAGACAGATAGATTGGTTGTTGTCATTCACGAAATTTATGGCATTAATCAACATATGGAGAGTATATGTGAAAAATTATCACTACAGGACTTTGATGTTATTTGTCCTAATTTACTAGAACGTGAACAACCATATGATTATGCAGAAGAGAAAGTTGCCTATCAAAATTTTATGGAGAATGTGGGTTTTTCTAATGCTGTGCAAAAAATAAAAGATATTTTATTGGCTTTTAAAAATGAATACGAAAAGATATATATTATTGGATTTAGTGTTGGGGCAACGGTTGCTTGGTTGTGTAGTGAAGAAGATTATCTTAATGGGATCGTTGGATATTATGGTTCGAGAATTCGAAATTACATAGAAGTAGTCCCGTTAATCCCTACCATTCTATTCTTTCCACAAGAAGAACAGTCCTTCTCAGTGGATGAGTTAATTTCCATTCTAGAAAAAAGTAATATAGAAATACATAAATTGAATGGGAAACACGGATTTAGTGACCCCTATTCTCTTAATTTTAATGCAAAGTCAGCACAAGAAGCTTTTAATAAAATGGTTAGCTTTATGAAGAGGTATTAATTGAGTTAAAGATGGAATGGCTGCGGCGATCCTTTTTTTGTCAGTAAAGAAAGGTTTTTTCTATATACGTATTGAATAAGTAGTTATATTTGTTAAGGTGGTGTTTTGATGCTTCAACATGAATATGGATGGGTTCGACAAACTAGAGGAACTCTGTTAGATTTTTGTGGGAAAATAGATCCTAATCATTTTACACATACAAATGGATTCGGTTGGCAAAGTGTAAGAGACACATTGGTTCATATAGCAGATTGCTATGTTGCATGGCTTGGCTCCTTTGTTTTATTGAAGACAAAAAAACCAATTACTCCAAGAGAAGAATTACATAATCTCAGTTTAGAGCAAATAATAGCACGATTTGAACAAGTGGATTCAATAGTAATGGAATTATTAGAACACCATGGCCATAAATTAGATGTGCTCATTGAGAGAGAAATCCCGTGGAGAGAGGCGCCTGAACTAGTATCTATCACTCCTGGCAAATTGCTTATGCACACCATTACTCACGAGTTTCATCACAAGGGGCAAATAGTCGCTATGCTCCGTCAGATGGGTTATGAACCCCCAAATACTGATATATTAGGAACAGAAGATTAATATATTCAAGAAGGGCGATGTTGAATTGACATTGCCTTTTTCGTTGAGTAAGTTTGTGAAATGTTTCGCTTGAAGTAACGGTGCGATTCTCCAATAACGAAGAATCGCTTTTTTCGTTTTAAAGTATTGGAGCAGTTTATTTTAAAAAGAGTAAAATTCCAATCTGATACTATTTTACTATTTTTTTACTTTTAAAAGTTATATAGTGTATGTAGCAGTTATTATAAGAGGTTATGGAGAGGATTGGATGAGGAAACTATTATTTTCAGCTCTTTTTGTGTTAATTTTTTCTATTAGTTGGAAACAAGATGCATTAGTAGCGAATGCTGCTGGCCAGAACAGTGGACTTCCTGGCGGGGTATTGATCTATAAGTTCACCTATAATGGTCAAACCATTATTAATTACCCCATTAATTGGCATCAATATGAGGGGAACTGGTATTACTTTAAAATAGGCAGTAATGGTGTTCCATATAAGGGCTGGTTAAACGATCAAGGACGCTTGTACTATCTTGACCCATCAACTGGTGCAATGAAGACCCGCTGGTTGTATCTGGGGGGAAACTGGTACTTCCTTAACAATAGTGGAGAGTTGAGGACGGGGTGGTTAAAGGATGGTGATGCCTGGTATTACCTCGATAGGCAGAGTGGGACAATGGTGACAGGCTGGAAAGAAATTGATGGTAAGCGTTATTTCTTTGACCAAAAGGGTGTAATGAAGACCGGATGGTTTTTGGTTGATGGCCAATGGTTTTATTCCGAAGGCAGCGGAGCCATGAGAACGGGCTGGTTAAAAAGCGGGGTCACCTGGTATTATCTCGATGAAAATGGTGCGATGAAGACTGGCTGGAAACAACTCGGGAAGGATTGGTTTTATTTTAATCCCGATGGAAAGATGAGAACTGGATGGCTGCAATCTAGTGGCAAATGGTATTATTTTAACGATTATGGAAATATGAGGACGGGCACGCTTTGGTTACCAGAGGGGGATAAGTACTATTTTTTTGATGAAAATGGGGCTATGACCACTGGATGGGTACTGATTAATTACCGTTGGCATTATTATTACGGTGACGGCAGAAAGGCAAGAAGTACGACGATCGATGGCAGGTACATTGGAGAAGAAGGATACTGGATTCCAAACAATCCTTATTATGACAAACTTACGGATGTCTTTGCGGAGAATTATTTGGTAGCGATTGAACAGAGTGATACGGTCATCATACTGACTTGGAATGGGGAGTTATTTGCTACGATTGAGGATGGTTATATTGATATCGAGGCGTCTGGTGCGCATTTTGGGAGATATATTGCCGCTGAGATGGGGCATCCGGCAACCTATGAGGAATTATATGAGTATACGAATCTAGCAGTGGAGAATAAAACTACCTATAAGTTCGCGGATTGGGTCGTGCAGTATGATGCAGAGACCGGCCATGTCCGGTTTTATTGGGGTGCAGGGTTAGATCGGTTTTAGAAAGAGCGGGGACAGTCCCCCATCGCTTTACAGCGACGGGGGACTGTCCCTGTGTTTTTTTAAGGAATGTTCATATTTTTTCTTGAATATATCTTAGGAAAAGATGATAGATGGAGGGCGATTTATGGCATTAGTGTCGATTTATACGGTTGGTAGGCTAAACCACCCCTATGACCACCCCGCCTCTCGTGATTTTTTTCAAGTGGGGGATGAGGTATATCGTCAAGCAACTAGATTAGGGCTTATTGAGGCGTTTTCACCTGAAGGAGTCCCTTTCCCTGAAGAAACAGTAAAAGGAAAGGGTTCTCCTATTCTTACGCTAACAGTTTGGAGAAGCCTTGAATCCTTATATCGCTTTACTTATTCAGGAAAGCATATGCAAGCGTTACGAGATAGAAGTAAATGGATCGAGCCGTATCCAGAGAAGCACCTGTCTTATGTGGTTTGGTGGACAGAAATGGTGAGAGATGTCTCATGGGAAGAGGCATTCAGGAGATACAACCATTATATTCAGCATGGTCCCACTCCTTTTGCATTTGATTTTAAGCATGCGTTTGATGAAAAAGGGGAGACGCTCTTGATCAATACTGATGGTGACGTTAAAGACTGATACACCTTCCTGTACTTTTTTATTTATTTGGAGGAAAGCGATGAAAATTTCTAATGAGTGGAATTTAGAAGATAGTGAGTATGTTAGAAATATGGTCATTGAATATAACCTTTTTTGATACTACCCGATGAAGTAAAACAATCATCAATAAATGTTAGCCATATACTTAGAAATGATGATGGAAAAATAGTTGGAGGGATTACCGGGACGATCGTCTGGTACCATTTACATATCGATTATCTCTGGGTCGTTGATTCATTAAGGGGTAAAGGTTATGGTAAAGAGTTATTAAGTCATATTGAAAAAATTGCAAGAGAAAGTAATTGTAGGCTCATTCTATTAGATTCTTTTAGCTTCCAGGCACCAGACTTTTATCAAAAGTTGGGATTTAAGGTAGTTGGAATAGTTGAGGATCACCCAAAAGGATATAAACAGTATTATCTAGAAAAGAGATTGAGTTAATAGGTTTATATATTAGTTTTATTAAGAAACTTCCTCCAGTAACGTGTGGGTGAGTTAAAGCTCTAGGTTGTCATTATGGCAGCCTTTTTTTGCTGGTCATGATAAAAAGTACTATTTATTTGTCGGTAACTTCCAATAGAAAAGCGGGACACAAACATAAAGTCATATTCAATTGACTCTGTAAATATTATTAATAGAACAATAGGAATTTTTCTGGGAGGTTATTGAATGAACGGGGATCATACATCTTTGCATGCGGATACTGGTGTTACATCTGTATTGTTTGTTGAACGTTCTTTAAATGAAATTCGTTTCTGGGCTAGGATCATGAAAGAACATTCTTTATTTCTTCGATTGGGTTTTAGAGCAGAAGATACTCAACTAATTCAAGAGGCTAATCAATTTTACCGCTTATTTGAACACATCGAACAAACTGCGCATGCCTTTAATAACCAAACAGACCCCGAACAAATAAGAAGATTTAATACTGAAGTACAACAAGCTGCAGCTAATATTTTCGTATTTAAACGTAAATTATTAGAACTAATTCTCACATGCAAATTGCCGGGGGCAAATAATTTTCCGCTTTTAGTTGACCATACGAGTAGGGAAGCAAATTATTTTAGAAAACGATTAATTGAATTAAATGAAGGAAAATTACAAGCGCTCCCTGACGCTATTATTAAAGAAAATGTCTTCTTCTTAAGGATTATGGCGGACCATGCCAAATTTATTGGCCATCTCCTTGATCCGTCAGAAAGGAAACTAGTTGATTTAGCACGGAATTTCAGCAATGATTTTGATCAATTGCTGTTTCAAGCAAGGGACTTAGAGTCGATGAAGCCACAATCTCAAACTGTTCCTCTTTTAGACCAATTCCTTGATCAAAATCGGGTGTCGGTCGCGTCACTAAGGGACTTCAAGAAAACAGCCCGTGATTTAATTGAGCAATGTAAAATAAAGAGCATTATACATCCTCTATTAGCTGATCATGTTTTCCGGGAAGCTGATAGGTTCTTAGAAATCATTGATATGTTCGACGCGCATTTAACAGGTGGTACCCAATAGTCTAATCTATTCGGGTGCCAAGGGTGTGCCATGGGGACGGTTCTGGTGGTTTTTACATGTTTAGTGCCAGCAGAACCGTCCCTGTGGTTTCCTTGTGGTTTCTATGAAACTAGTTTTAATCCTATCGCGGCGCCTAAAACCATAGCAATGAAGACTAACCTTTTCCAATCCTTTGATTCACCATATAAAAATATTCCCAATATTGATCCTCCGGATGCGCCAATTCCTGTCCATATTGCATAGGCTGTCCCCATAGGTAGTGTTTCCATTGAGTAAGACAGAAATAAAAAGCTTGCTCCAAATCCAAGAATTAATAGAGCTAGGGATTTCCAATTACGGCTCTGATGAAGTTTATTGATCATCACAACCCCAAACATTTCACATAAACCTGCCAAGACTAATGATATCCACGCCATTAGGAATCAGCTCCTTCCTGAACATTTTCCTTTGTAACTAATTTCAAACCAATGACACCTGCTAGTAACAGTAAAATCAGAAGTATTTTAGTCAGTTCGAATGGTTCTCCAAAGAATATCATTTCAGAAATAACCGTACCTGCTGTGCCCAAGCCCACAAAAACTGCATATACCGTTCCAACGGGAAGTTTTCGTCCTGCCATGATCATTCCAATGAAGCTGATGATGATGGATAGAACCGTTCCAGTCCAAGTCCAAAATCCTTCAGCATGTTTCAATCCTGTAACCCAAAATACTTCAAAAAAAGCAGCAATACATACTTTAATCCAGTTTGTGTTCATTTAAAAGCCCCCAATTTTAAGTAAGTTCATAAAACGCAAAAAAGCCTGAGAGAAACTGTTTTAACAGTCATCTCCCAGGCTTTTATCCTTCCGTGACACAGCAAAAGCCGTGAGTTTTCTCTCGGACCAGACCAACGTTAAAGCTGCGGAACCCTAGAAAACATTTCTCTTATGCAATTAATATAAATTATACACACACCTTTAAATTATTCAATAACGGAATTATCTATTAAAGCTTCCGTCACCCTCAAATTACGTTCTTCAAAAATTTGTTTAGCTACAAAAATGGCGTTAAGAACTCTGGGAAACCCTGTGTACGGGACACAGTGAGTAATCGCTTCAATCACTTCATTGGGTGTGAGTCCGACGTTAAGGGCGGCATTGATATGAACAGTAAGTTGGGGCTCACATCCCCCTTGAGTAGTAAGTGAAGCAATGGTTACGAGTTGACGCTGTTTTAAATCTAATCCCTTTCTAGAATAAATATCCCCAAATGCAAATTCTACAACATATTTACCTAGGTCAGGGGCAATATCTTTTAATGATTCGATGACTCGCTCTCCTCCTTCTCCGTCTATTTCCTTAAGCCTTTCCCAGCCTCTTTGATAACGATCATTTGACATCTGATTTTCCTCCATATCTTTACATTGATTTGAATAAGTAATCCACAAAATGAATTTACACTTTAGAGTGCACTTTAAGGCAATACTTTTTTTTCCATATGCTATAATTAAAATTATGGATAAGAAAATTTTTACAATTAACCAGATCTCAAATATGACGGGACTTTCCGTGCACACGTTACGCTATTACGAAAAAATTGGACTACTAAACAAAGTAGACCGAGATGTAAATGGCTATCGCCGGTATACAGAGGCAGATATTTCTTGGATCCATTTTTTAATTCGTTTACGGGTAACGGGAATGCCAGTGTCTGAAATGAAACAGTTTTCTGACCTGCGAAGTCAAGGCGATTCTACAATAAGTTTGCGGCGTGAATTATTAGAAAATCATCAAAAAAGTGTTTTGGAACAAATAAAAGAGTTACAGAATAACCTTTGCAAGATCGAAGAAAAAATCAACTACTATAAAGGATTGGAATAATAAAAAACAATGACTCCATATTGTGGAGTCATTGTTTTTATGGGGACAGTCCCCCGGCGCTTTAGCGCAGCGGGGGACTGTCCCTCTAAAGGGCTTGTCTGAAGACCATGGCATTTAGGGATCGTGTTAATGCATCTAGGAATTCTATATTACCAGACTCTATTCTTACTCTTATTTCATATCTGTGTGTACCTGTTGTAGGTGGTACATCCACCCATGTGAGATTTGGGTATAAAGTTTCCCTTATCATAATATTTTCTGGTTTCGATTCATCTATATTAATAGGGAGAAAGGCAATCAGTATATCGTTACGATATAAGAAATAATCTCCATCAAGTGCATAAGAAGTTCCGCCTGTGTTCGTTATATATTGAATAACGGCCATGGAATCTAATTTAACCCTTTGACCCAATGCTGTTGTTGTGACATCGAGAGATAGTAGCGTATGTTCCACTGGAGTTAATA
This sequence comes from Bacillus sp. (in: firmicutes), assembly GCA_039832695.1. Lineage (GTDB taxonomy): Bacteria > Bacillota > Bacilli > Bacillales > Cytobacillaceae > Neobacillus. Next base: position 16,352 of record JBDOMM010000026.1, on the reverse strand, counting down.
CAGACATACTATCCATGGTTTGTGTATATGAAAACAACTGCACAATTTCATCACGAAGAATACCAGTAGCATTGATATTAATAGAATGCTCAATTTGTAGTGGACAACCACAAGGGAAAGAATCACACTTCTTACACTTTTTCTTGTCACCCATAAGATAATCATCTCCAATAATTCATTTACTTTAACTTACGTACAACCTTTCACTATGGTATAGGCAGATTCAAGAGGGGAAACGTGGAATTTAGGGACAGTCCCCCATCGCTTTACAGCGACGGGGGACTGTCCCTTTTGTTATAATATGGATAAAGGGGGTTGGAGGATGAAGAGTAAGCGGTTATTTCTAACGGCAATGTTAACCATTGTATTAGTTATTTTGGGTGCCTGTGGGAAGTCTTCTGTTGAGTCAAGTGCTAAATCAAACAACCAGCCAAAGGTCCAAGAGGATTCTTCGAATCAACCATCTACATCTACGAATTCAAATGATGGAGAGTCTCAGGAGTCCAGTAATGATGAAAATACTGTAAGTCAAAAGGACCAATATCTTAAGAAATTAAATGAAATGGAAGAAGCGGATCGAAACGAAGAAGCTAAGTCAACCATGGTAGAAATGGAAGAACAAGAGGCGGAAAGATATAAAAAATGGGATGTGGCTTTGAACGAAATTTATGGTGTGTTGAAAGAGCAACTCGACGCAGAACAGATGGATCAACTAAAAGAAGAGCAACGAAAATGGATTAAACACAGGGATGAAGCGGCCAAAGAAGCATCCTTAAAATATAAAGGTGGTACGACGGAAGCATTAGAATATGTGGCTACACAAGCAACTCTTACACGGGAAAGGTGCTACGAGTTGGTTGCGAAATATATGAAGTGATTACTATAAGAAAGGGACAGTCCCCCGGCGCTTTACAGCGACGGGGGACTGTCCCCGTTATTTGATTTGCTCCAATATATAAGGGTCTTTGATTTTCTGATCTTCTGCAAGCAGGAGGATTTTTGAGACGATTTCGGCTGTTTTTGGGTCTTCGTCCATAAATGGCAGGAATACTCGGCCTCGATGCTGAGAATGAACCGGTACAATGAACAAGGCTCCGCTCGCTTGTTTATAGGCGTTGGCACTGCCGAGATGAACAGAATATTCCCCCAGGCTGCCTTCGATGATGGCAAAGTTTCCTTCCACTCGGACATTATCCACCTGTAACAAGCGGATGGATTCAGAGACAATCGCTCGTCTCATTTCAATCGTCGTTAAGCTGGCTTCCGGATCCACTCCGCCCACATGCGCCACACTCACCACTAAATCCACATCACGCATCGTTTCAGAGAATAGTAGCTTCGGTACATCCTTGAGTGCAACACTCTTATAGGTATGGCGGTCGAAGAACTCGACGGTCTCTAATGTCGGACATTCGATATCAGAAGGGGAGAACCAATCGGCCATCGCGTAAATTTTGGCAATCATATTTTCCTTATAAAACACCTTCTGTAGCCCTTCTTCATAACTCACGGTCCAATTTCGCCCCTTTAATAGAGCTACCATCTTCCCAGGCTGTACCTGATGTCCCGCATATCTCATCGAAGCCGTGCCTGCAGCCAACTCGTCCTGATTCGGAACATACAGTTCTCTAAATACTTGTTTGAATGGCTGCTTGATCTGGCGAGTAAATAAATCCCGTTGGAAATCACTCCATCGGCCGCTTTCGTACAAATGGACGGGATGGGCAATGAACAGCTCATCAGCGGGCTCAATCAGATAATCGCCCCCATCTGCGTAAACCAAACGGCCATCCACAAAATAACCCAAATGTTCCTCTACTTTAAACACTAAGCTCTCTAACAAAGGTGTAATCACTGGATTGTTCATCATCTTGGTTAGCTCTGAAAGGGTAAAGCTATTCTGCATGACCATGGAGCGTTCCAGTTCTTCCTTCGCCCGCTTAAATTGGTTGGTTAGGTCCGTCTTAATCGCCTTTAACTCCATGACATATTCATGTTTGTTATATTTCGAAGGAATCGACTTTAGCGCTTTACCATTTTTCCTCACTTGAATGTCCGCTTTTCCGCTAGCATCGATCACTAGTTGTACTGTCAGGTCATCGAGGTCCGTTGGTTCCAGAAGCGGCTGGATTTCCTCCAGTTTCTTTGCTTCCATTTCCCAAATTAGTCGGGTCACATCCTTGTAGCCAGCATTTCGAGCCAGATTTTCAAGGGCGATTTCAACCGCTTTGGCTTCGCTCGCACGCCGAGCGGAACCAAACTTCTTGCTTTCTTGTAAAAATGTTTGTAAATACTCGTAACGGTCTAATACATCTCTCTCATTCTCTGAGTCAATCGGTATGAGACTAACGACCAGTAAATGATCCTTGTTGCGCTTTTCGCTGGCTGATTTTTTCATATCGGCCAGAGATAATTTTCCTAAGGTCGCATCTGCGAATAATTGCGACCGTCGATGATTGGCTCCGGCTGAAATATACTTAGCAGCGTCATATACTAGCTTGAACCGTTTCTCACCCAATTCCTGATAGGCTTCCTTAAACCAAGCAATGTCAAATGCTCCATCGTTAAAATCTTCCGGTTTAATCGGTGAATAGTGGGCCACAATCGTTTCTTTTTCAGCGGAAAAACTCTCATTTATATGCGCATGGAAATACCAGGCTGCACTTCGCAGACCGTCCCATTGCAAGTATTTTGAAACAATCTCAATCCATTGCGGTGCATACATGGCTGCCTCTAGTAGCCGCTTATCCGTCACCTTTTTCCCTTTTAAAAGCTGCGCCAACATCTCTTCGTTTTCGCTTGATTTCGGGTAGCATGCCTTCAGCAAGTGGCTGAACGTTTCCTTTTTAGAGGCTTGGCCATCATAGCTATAAATATAGCCGCGTACAAACGATTCCTTATCTGTTCCTAACAGGATTTTGACAAAATATTCGATTCCTTCATATTTCCTTATGTTTAAGGCAAGCTTTGTGACATCCGTTGGAAGCTCGCCGCGACTTAGTTCGATTTCTAGAATCGTCTCAATCGCACGCTCCTTCATCGGCAGCATGGAAGGGTACTTTTTCAAAAATTCGGATCGTTCATTTGTAAGCTGCCAGTAATGGTCACTGCTTTTTTCTCGTGCAAACAATTCTCGATATAGTTCCTCCTCATCGATTAATTGAGATTGATAGGCTCTCGCAAAATCCTCTATTGGTGGAAAGAAACTTTTAAAATTAGAAGCGCGATACAAATAATACATAGTAGAAAAATAGTGCCTAAAGGATTCCTCATCATAAACAAAAGCCTCTGTCCATTCCAACCACGGTTGTACAAGCAATGACACAAATTTAGACTGATTTTTCTGCTCATCCTCCGGGATCGCTTTTACCATGGAATAAAGGATTGGATACAACAATTTAAAGGCTTTCGGCTTCGCCAGGTCATCAAAATAAGCATCAACAATTTGAAAAACTTGCTGGGCATACTCCGTTTTTTGCTGAAAGCTTTCCACCTGCTCGATTTGTTCGATGGGGTAGATGTCGCGTAAAAATTCTTTTCGCGTGTTGGTTAGAGCTGGATAATGGTCTCTTTCCCACCGATTCATTTTATTACAATAATAGCGATAGAAATCATCTCTCGAGAGGAGGAAACGAATTTGGACCAGCTGCTCCGTTGTTAGTCCTTTGTCCAGGAAGTATTGTTTCCATATCTCAGCTAGAGGTAAACAATCCATGCTAGCCTTTCCTTCTTCTTTATGAAAGTTACCGCGTAAATCACTGCCCAGTAACAAGGTTTCTTTATAGCCACCGTAATATTCCACCACGTATTCATGATGGCGATGTTCATAAATAAGGTCTGAAAGTCCTTGTAAAAAGGCACTGACATCCTCAGTAGATAGGGTAAACACATCACGAAGCTGGACGATTGGCTGTTCCAGTAATGGCACATCAGCTACTTTGGTTGGGTCGTACAAGCCAAATCCATTTTTCAATCCTTTTTCCTCTTGATTGGAAAACTTATCGATGAAGACTTTTTCTTTTTCCGTAGGATTTGTCATGGTAGTGATTTTCCCTTTTAAAGAAGCAAATTCCGCTTGTCTTTCAGGATTCTCTTTCAATTCCGTCAGCATCTCTAATGCGCCTAAGCGTGGCAGTTCCTGCTTGCTTGATAGTAATCGGTCAATTGATTTTTCTAAGCGTTCCTCTTTTAGTAAAAGTAAGACTTGAATGGCCTTCTGCCTTAGAGTGCCAGTCTTTAGCTTGAGGATGGCTTCTACTTTTTCCACTTCATCATCCATTAAATCGAGACGGCTTAGCATGGCCAAAGCCGTTTCGCGGTTGGTCATACTTTTATCGGAAAGACTGTCAAAAAGGAAGGCACGCTGGGTTGGATTCGTTCTGTCTTTCATATAAAAAGATAAAAGGTTATGGCGTACATCAGGGCCTATCTTATCCTTCAGTTCGATCATCTGGGCAATCCAGTTCGGATCCATATCATAGGCAATGAGGTACAATAGTTTTTCCGCAATCATATCTGTTGTAAGAGTTACCGTAATGTCTTGAAATACGCTTGACTGAATCGTCAACTCTTTTTTCGGAAGGCCTACCAGGATTTCTTTTAGGCGAAAAAACTGTCTGGCACGTTCGTTCTTGTCATTCAACGGTTCGATTTTTTCTAGTTCTAAAGTTTTCGCATGGTTGCCGCTAAAATAATCTATGCTATAGGAAAATTGATAACCCAAGTTGGCAATCAAATAAAATTGAAGCTCACGATCGGTCTCATCTAGATATTTTTGAGCAATGTCATATTTTAAGCCGTCGTTTTGACTTTCTGCTAGGAAGGCCATCGTGATAATTTTTTGATAATGAGCCCCATGCTCCATCAAATGATAGATTTTATCCTCGACATCATTTTCTTCATAAACAGCCGTTGCCCATAGGCTGATATACAATTGGTTGACGTCGTTACTGGTCAGCCACTGCTGGCGAACTTGTGCATCCGTCAAGGCTTGATACACATACTCGATACATTGCTTGGCCACGCGCTTATTGAGCGCTTCCAAATTTAGTCCAGTCCAAACGTCAAGTGCTCGGATGACGGAACTGTAGCGGATTAAGTCGTGCTCGATGATGATTTTTAATAGATAAAGAGTTCCTTCCAACGTGCCTTCATCCATACTCTCGACAATACTTTGACGCAGCCCTTCTTGAAGGCGGGCGGCTACCAATAGCTCCCCTACCATTTCATACGCTTTGGGCTGATGGCTGTGAAGAATCCCTTCAATCATCGATTTGTTCAGGAGTGCGGTATTGTTTTCACCGTAAATGATGTCCTTTAATGCTTGAAAAATTGCTTCGTTGCCGCGGTCTAGTTCAAATGCGATGTGGTCGCTAATGACAAAGCTGTTTGTATAATCCACTTCCACCTTATGGGACAAGTACTCGTTCGTGTTAAATGATTGGCGCGTTAATTCAAGTATGCTAAATAACTTTTTGATCACCACAGGAAAATGCCATCTTATATTGGACGTCCGGAAAGGCCTGCGGTAGTAGCCGACACTATAGGGATAGTCCGTCGCCGTTTCGGCGATATATTGAAAAAGAGAGCCGATCTCTTCTCCGAGCCATTTGTTGACGACATGGATGAGTGGTTGAAGGGAAAATGTTTGATTCGCATTCTTCTCTTCAGAACCCATCCATTTCTTGACCACTTTGACAAGAGGCTTGAAGGAGGATGAGTTTTTTTTCTGGCTCATCTGCTCTACTAAATGGTAAATCTCCTTTTGATTGTCTTTTCGATCATAATAATCGAGGCGGGCTTGCTTGATGATGTGTTGGGCAAGCTCCAGCTCTTTCCCTGATAAAACCTTTTCTGCTTTTTCTATGAGGCCTTGATAATAGGTGTGTTTATCCTGTACCATGTCGGAAATCCTCCTCATCTACCACATTCGTCCTGCCAGAACCACGGGGACGGTTCTGGTGGTTTTTCTTTTGCAAGGAGTCTTAATGGAGCCAGGAGAACCGTCCCTATGGCATTTTTTGTCTATACCATGTCGGGAATGAATGGAAACTCCTAACCTACCACATTCGTCCTGCTAGCATTGTGAGTTTGAGCAATACAAGGTGATCTCCGTCGTTTAATTGAATAGCGGGGGTGTCTACACCTTGTTCCACATCATTGATAAATACTTTGAATAACCCATCTTCAAACGCTTGAATCGCGGTCTGAATCGCAGCTTTTTCATCGGCTTTCTGCTCGTTGGTGTAGGCGGCTGCAAACCCTACCTTGCCAGCAGCACCACTTTGTGTGATTTCTTCTTTTGTTAAAAAGGGCACTAGTGGCGCATGCTCCTGCCGGTCATTAAACGCGCGGACATTCAGGGAAACTAGCTCGGTGATCAGTTCAAAGACCGTCAGTGGTTGCTTAGTTATCTGAAACTCTACCTTCTCCAGAAACGCCTTTCGCTTAGCTACACTCTTCATCGTCACATAAATTTTCATTCGCATTACCTCTAGTAAAATGGGACCTCGTTTTGTATGAATATTCCTACACTTTATTTTATACGAAATTGGAATTTAGGGACAGTCCCCCGTCGCTTTACAGCGACGGGGGACTGTCCCTAAAAATTTGTGTTGTGGATGAGTTTGGCGAGTAAGATGGGGATTATGACGAGTAAAGTTATGATTTGACGAGTAAATTGAAATTTTAACGAGTAAATCAGGCATTTAGACGAGTAAGTTATCTAAACTGATGAGTAAAAGAATTTTGTAGGTTTGTAAGATTATTAACGAGGTTAGAGTATCCTTACATGTACTTCAAGCCGTTTGTTGATGGTAGTGATGGCTTGAGGTAGAACCGTGCGTGTGGGAAATTGTGCCCAAAGTACTTAACTTACTTCAAATATTGTGGGACTTTTATAAAAGCCGGCTAAGTTGTGCTTATGTAAACACATCCTGATTTTAATGTGTCCTAGTTGGCCATTTTTATTAAGCGGATAGGAAATTTAATCGCATTTGTACTTTCGTTTTTCCTATAAAAAATCATAGACTCTTTTGGGAAAATAAACCTTTGCCTTTTTTTGTTAATAGACAATATAATGATACAATCAAAATCAAATTCGGAGTAGAGATAACATGCGTGAAATATCGGATATTCAAGAAATGTTTTTGTTAATATCAGAGAAATCTCAAAATCTTTTCTCTTCATTTTCAGCTGATGGAGTTTTTACATATATTTCTCCCAATGTACAAGCATTGCTTGGCTATACTCAAGAAGAAGTGATTGGGAAACCAGCAGCTTCTTTCAATCATCCTGATACCAATAAAAAATTCCTTGAGCATCGCAAAAGGTTGGATAGTGATCAAGACACGGTTGTATTTACAGGCCGAGTCCGACATAAAAATGGGGAATATCGTTGGTATGAGACGACCGCACAGTATATCCGTGACGAATCTGGAGAAATCATTCAAACCATTGCCGTCGGGCGAGATGTTACAGAGCGGAAAGAAGTAGAAGAGACTATTGCCCATTTAGCCTATCACGACAGCTTAACTAATCTTCCAAACCGGCGTATGTTCGAGAAACATGTTAGTTTATTTTTAGAAGAATTTAAACAGGAACTTCACGTACTGATGTTGCTTGATTTAGATGGATTTAAACACGTTAACGATACCTTTGGACACGATATTGGAGACTTGGTTCTTATTGAAGTGGCAAACCGGTTGACACTGGCAGTAGGAGACAAAGGTTTTGTGGCTCGTTGGGGTGGAGATGAGTTCACTGTTTTTCAATCGAGAATAGGAAGCAAGTCTGAATTAACTTCATTACTTGAGCGGATTAAGGTCTGTATCTGCAAACCTATAATCATTGAAGGTCATGCCATGTTCATTACGCCAAGTATAGGTGTGGCCATTTCCCGAGAGGATGGGGATTCGGTCGAGGCACTCATGAAACATGCTGACACGGCCATGTACCGTGCTAAGAATCAAGAGAAAATAGATTCCGAGGATAAGAGCTTGTTCTGAGTATTAGCAGATGCCGAAATTGAAAACAGCTTAATAAATATATAATTAATTGGCGGGCTAATAATTGCTCGCTTTTTTGTATATAAAGTTGATGGCCAACAATTAAAACTTGTCCTATGTCAAAATAGTGTTCCAAGTTGTGGGGCAGACACCAAGCGACAAATTTTCTCTTGTGATTTTTACTAGACCCCCTTCGATAGCGGCCTTTTATCCTTAATTAACTAAACGTTTGATTATAATCGAATTTGAAAGAAAAAAAGAGAAGGGAGTCCATTTGAGAGAAAGAAGGCCTATATTGTGGAATTAGAGGGAGACACATGGAAAGTTGGGCGACAATTTTTTCATGCTTTATGTGATGAAAAAGGAGCTATCACGGGGTTTCTGCTCTTTTTAACTAAACGATTAATTAGTATAGCCTATAGGGAAAATGATGAAAAATTGACGAAAGAAAGGGTGGAAGGGGCGAATTTTCATGCCTGAAAAAAGCCAGGAGAACCGTCCCTGTGGTTTGCCTTTATAGAAAAAATTGGATATAATGACTTTAAATAAACTATCCAGTCGGTTTATTTTAGATGGAAGGTGGGGATTTGTATGGGAGAAGAGAAGCATATCAGGCTTAGAAATGAGATGATATTTACTAAAGTTATGGGAACAGGGGAACCTTTGGTTTTTTTACACGGGGGACCGGGTGGGGAGCATCGCTTTTTTCTACCTCATTTACAGGATTTATCTCAACACTTTACTCTGATTTTTTACGACCAAAGAGGGTGCGGGCAGTCTGAAAAAGCGGCCAATGAGGATTACACGATGGATGGAGAGGTTGAAACGTTAGAGGCTCTTCGTCAATTTTTCCAAATCGATCAACTCAATCTTGTTGGTGAGTCGTGGGGGTCCATGTTAGCCCTTTTGTATGCCGCCAAATACCCTGAGCATGTGAACAAAATCTTTATGACGGCGGCGGTTGGTGCGACAAAGGATGGATTTTTCCGTTTTGAAAAAGAACTGATGAATCGGTTATCGCTGGATGAACGGAAATGGTTGGAGGAGGTATCTCCTAAAGTGGATGCGGGTGAGATGGACGTTGCGGAGATTTTTAAAATGATCGATCCTTATTACGTGTACTCGCCTGACAGCTTATCGAAAAAGACGAAAACCCAATCGAATGCTAGGGTCAATGAGCTTCTAGGTAAAGACATTGCCGAACACTATGATGTGTCCAAGGATGCGAACAAGTTCAGTCAGATCCCGATGGTTGTTGCACAAGGGGACCATGACATTATTACGCCTGAGATTTTAGAAGAAGTCTTGATTCATTACATTCCTCATATTGAGGTTAGGGAAATTCAAAATTGCGGGCATTGGTCAGTGGTTGAAAAACCAGAGCAGGTTCAGGCGATGATTAAGCAGTTTTTTCAAAAAGAATAATAGCTTGATAGGTGGGAGGACATCAAAATGGGGTTGGAAGAATCTGTTTTGGAGGAATTATTTCATCAATATAACCCTATTATTTACCGCTACATTTACTTTGTGACGAAATGTAAAGAGGAGGCGGAGGACTTAACGCAGGAGGTATTTATTAAGGCTTACCGCGGCTTAGCCCATTATCGGGGGGAGTCGTCGTATAAGACTTGGTTGTATACCATTGCTCGTAACGTGATGATTGATCAATTTCGGAAAAAGCGGAAAGCTGATTGTTTAATAGATATACCCTTGCCGGACCTGGACCAGCTGGGGCCTGAGGTATGGTTAGATCGTAAGGAAGACACGCAAATGTTGCACCGGGCGATCATGGAGTTAACGTTTCCCTACCGGGAGATCGTTATTTTGCGAAAGATCAAAGGATATTCCACTGCCGAGACCGCGAATATATTAGGTTGGGCGGAGGGCAAGGTCAAAGTCACGCTGCATCGAGCTTTACATAGATTGAGAGAAAGGTTGAATCCTCATTCTCGTGCCTGCTAACGTGTGCCATGGGGACGGTTCTGATGGTTTTTTTCTGTTGAGTTGTCTTAATGGAGCCAGGAGAACCGTCCCCATGGTTTTTCCCCATGGTTTTTCACAAAATTATGATAAATGGCTCTTGTTTCAGTATGCCTCCTATTATAAGGTTAAAACGACTTCAAAGTGACATTAGTTTGAATTTTAATTGGAGGCTTACAAATGGAAAAATTACATATTGTGGGGATCTGCGGCAGCTTACGTAAAAACTCCTTTAACCGTGGTTTATTACGAGCATTTGAACAGCAGCTGCCTGAAACTATCACTTTTACGGAAGCAGATATTTCGGAACTTCCATTTTTTAGTGAAGAGAAAGAACACAACTTGCCGGAAACGGTACTTAAACTGAAAGAATTAGTGGAGTCTGCAGATGGGGTTATAATTAGTACGCCCGAATATAATTTGTCCTATACGGCTGTGCTCAAAAATGCTCTGGAATGGCTATCACGTGCTACTTTACAGAGACCATTAACAGGCAAACCTGTTGCGGTTATGGGTGCTGCGTCTGTTCAGGTTGGCGTATCGCTAAGTCATTTACGTGATGTTATGTTTGCCTTAAACGTGAAGCTGATCAATCGGCCGATTATCCAGGTGGGGAATGCCCGTGAAAAGTTTGATGGGAATGGAAATTTAATTGATCGTGGTGTAAAAGAGCAATTAGAGGCATTAAAGGATGAATTCATTATTGTTTTAAAATAAGGGGCCAAGGTGCCAGGGGGACGGTTCTGCCGGCTTTTTTTCTTTTCAGGAGTCTAAATGAGCCAGGAGAACCGTCCCGGTGGTTTTTCGAAAGGGGTGATAGACAATATGATTTCTTTAAGAAATGTTCAAGTTGCAGATTTAGAGCAGTTGTTACATATTGAGAATGAAGGTTTTTCGAAAGAAGAGGCTGCAACAGAAGAGGCTTTTGTGGAAAGGATTCAGTTGATATCGGATACGTTTATTGTGGCGGAAAAGGATGGGGTGATTCTGGGCTATATTAATGGACCTGTTATTAATCCAATGTACATTACCGATGACCTTTTTGCGAAAATCAAGGAGAATCCGGAAAAAGGAGGTTATCAGAGTGTTTTAGGATTAGCCGTGTCCAAACGGGCAAGAAATCAAGGGATTGCGAAGATACTAATGGAGAAAATGGACGAGCTTGTAGAAGAGAATGAACGAGAAGGTATCACTTTAACTTGCAAACAAGAATTAGTGTCTTTTTATGAAAAATTGGGGTTTGTCAGCCACGGTATTTCTGAGTCAAAACATGGTGGAGTATGCTGGTATAACATGGTAAAAGCCAGGAGAACCGTCCCTATGGTATAAAAAAATCTTCCATCACGGAAGATTTTTTTATTTTAAATTGGGGAATCCCTGCTGGCGTAAGGCTTCATAGACCAATATGGCAGCTGTATTTGAAAGGTTTAGTGAACGTATATGATGGTTCATTGGTATTCTCAAGAAGTGGTCTTGATTTTTTTCTAGTAAATCTTTTGGTAGACCTGTTGTCTCTTTTCCGAACATAAAATAATGGTCCTTTGTAGTGTCACTGAAATCAAAGGCAGAGTGCGCTTTTTCACCGAACGTCTCAATATAGTAAAACTCACCTTGATTTTTCGAGAAAAAGTCATCCAATGAGTCATAGTACGTGATGTTTACAGACTCCCAGAAGTCTAACCCTGATCGCTTGATCATTTCAGCGTCTGTAGAAAAGCCGAGTGGTCGGATTAAATGCAAGGCTGTATCGGTGCCGGCACAAGTTAGTGCGATATTGGCCGTATTAGCCGGAATTTCTGGTTGATATAGTACAACATGTATTGCCAAGAATGGTCACCTCGATCTGTCATTTACCCTCCATATTATAGCATATTGTTATGGAGATTCATGAAGGTGAGTAGATATGAATCCATTTATAACTTTTTAACAAATTCAGATTTTAATTTCATAGCTCCAAAGCCATCAATCTTACAATCAATATCATGATCCCCGTCAACTAAACGGATGTTTTTAACTTTGGTTCCTACTTTTAAGACGGAAGAGCTCCCTTTTACTTTAAGGTCTTTGATGATTGTTACAGTATCACCATCGGTTAAGACATTTCCATTTGCATCCTTGAAAATCTTGTTATCGTCACTATTCTCTGTTTCAGAATCTAAAGTCCACTCATGAGCACATTCAGGGCAAATAAATAGACTTCCATCTTCATAAGTATATGTTGAATTACATTTTGGGCAATTTGGCAAATTTGACATAATTACATTTCCTCCGTTCATTTCATCTAATCCTTTTTATCATTATTGGCAATCCCTTTTTCTTCACTTACATTTGGATTGTTTTCTAAAGGATCCACGGTATGTTTATAGGTATATGCTTTGGAAGTTGTTACAACGCTTAAGAATAATACAATCAAAACAATCAAAACCCCAATAATAATAAACCCCATTACCATTTTATTCACCTGACTTTATTCATTTTAAATTGTTGCACAGAAACACTCGCCTATATATAATTTTTGTATATCTGATTATTTGAATATACTATGTTATGAATTTACACTCGATTTTAACTGAAGTCAAAGGTTTTTTAGATAGATTCCTTGGAAGTTTATTCATAAGATTCATGCAATGTTTTATAAAAAACACACCAAGCCCTTTTTATCTCTTAAAAAAAGGAAATAAAATTTATTGAAAAATGTGGGGTAAAAATGAGTATTGAAATGACGAAAGAAGAAATAATTCATTACGGTTTAAAAATATTTGAAGAAATTGGTGCAAGTGCAATTTGTAGGGTCTGTATTAATAGTGGAAATTCCTGTTGCTGTGGCTGCGAATTTTTAGAAGACCAGATTGGTTGTCAAAAAAGAAATACAGCATGTACTGCTTGGCTGTGTGGGGTGCAACAATATTATTTTAATGAGATAGGACTATTAGAGGAGTGGGCTGGATTTTGGAAACAAGTTCCAGGTAGACTTTTTAGGGCAGACCGAACTCCCGAAGTCATTACAATTGACAAGTTACCAAAAACTGATCATTTAAACAAAAATACAGGTGAAAATGTTGCAAAAGAGTTAGAAATTTTTATAGCAGGTGGAGGGAGTGTTGATCAATTAGAAAGAAAGTTAAGCCTGGATTTAGATAAGGACCAGGGGGACGGTTCTGCTGGTTTTTTGACCAGGGAAACGGTGGCTTTTTTCTTCTCATCAAGGCGCTTTTATAAGCCAGGAGAACCGTCCCTGTGGCATTTTTGGACAAATTCACGTATCCCCTTAAAGATTGTACGAATAGACTATTGTAGTCTAGTAGAAAGGGAAGTGAAGTCTGTGGACAGCAAGTCCAAAAAGTTAACTGTGACGTTAAGACAGGAGTTTTCTTTTTATGCGAACGATGAAGTCCTCAACACCATTTTAAAAAAAATAGCTGCTGGAGGCGTAACAATAGCCGCGTTTACGATATCAAAGATTAACATGAGGAACGTGAACTTTGCCCGATTAGTTGTCGGACCGGACAGTTCAAATAGTTCCCAAGCTAACCTGGTTGCACGGGATGCTCTTCGCTCAGTAGGTGTACAGTTCGACCAGGAGAAAGTCATCCAGTTAAGCGGGAACCCTGGAACACCGGGCATCTTAAGCAATGTTCTTCAAATTTTGTCCCATCATGTCGAAGTGATCGCTACGTATACGGGAGTGAATTCTTTCATCTTGAATGTATCCGATATCCAATTGGCTCTTCGATTATTAAAGAAAAATAATATTGTTGGTTAAGGAGAATTTTGGGGACAGTCCCCCGGCGCTTTAGCGCAACGGGGGACTGTCCCCAAATTTTTTTTGTGAAAAATTTTTGTTTTTTTGTCATTTTATGGTCATAAAGAATCAATCGCCAACGAAATTATATCTAAAAGGAAAAATTAGTTCTATCTAACCAGGATGTTAGTCCTGTGTATTTTCCAATTAATAGATTGAAATAGAGAGAGATGGGGGCGTAAGAATGAAGACGTGGTCTGGTGTATTTTTTTCAGAAAAAGGGGTGACATTGATTGAGGTTGTTGCATCTATTGCGATTCTTTCTATTATTATCACCACCTTATGTGCGTTTTTTCTGCAATCATCCAATGCGAATGCGACCTCTAAGAGAATGGAAGAGGCGACGTACATCGGGCAGAACTGTATGGAGGAGTGGAATGATCGTATCACCACGACACCACAGCCTACCAATCTCAGTCTATTCACGCCGAGTGGCTATAGCAAAGTAATGGGTACGACATCCTCCTATGAAAAAAACCCCAATACGACCGGGCATTATGTGTGGGTGGACCTTGTCCCGAAAACAGGGTCATTAGTGAAGGTAAAAGTGAAAGTTTACAAGGATAGTAGTAAAAATAAACTAGAAGCGCAAATGGAGATGTTTGTATCATGGAAACAGTAGTTAATGAGAACAACATGCATAGGTGTAATAAGGGGTTTACCTTAGTTGAGGTGTTGGCTGCGCTGACCCTGCTGTCCATGGTCCTGATCCTTGCCGGTTCGATTCACCTGTTTGGCGAGAAACAGTCCAAGGTTCAGTCCACGGATATACAGAATCAAGCCGATGTAAGGCTAGCGATGACCATTTTAACAAAGGCAATCAGAAGTGCAGATAGTGTGAGTGTCCCAAGCACGAACGAGTTAACGGTCACGAGAGCGACGGGCACCGATCGATACAAGTTTGAAAATAATTCGTTGAAAAAAAACGATGAACCACTGGTGTCTGGTTTACAAGTATGCTCGTTTACCCCAAGCCCAAATGCAACTTCCATTCAATCGATTAGTATGACAATTACATCCAACGATGTGCCGGCAACCACGCTTACAACAACAATTTATATGAGGAAATAGGTGGACGAGATGAAAAAGATCATCAAACGTTTTCAAGCGGTGAACAATGAGAGTGGAATGGCATTAGTGGTTGTATTAATGGTGTTTGTGGTCATATCTATTATCGGTTTAAGTATCATGGCCATGTCTATGTCGAATATGAAAATGAGCGCCGGGGACCGGACGTCTCAATCTGCCTATTATATTGCGGAGTCTGGGATTAATGCCAGGATGAGCGACATTAGCCCGCAATTAAAGGCTGCCTATGGACCGGCAAGCGATTTGACGGATTTTTTTTCGAGGATAGATACAGCCTTGCAGTTGGGAACGGTAACGGAATACAATGATTTCGATTCTTCTTTTGGCGGTCAGCCGAAGGCGAGTGTCAAGATTGAAAAATTACAGAACGATTCGCTTGTTTCTTATTCGAAAAATTATAAAATTACGTCTACTGGAACCATTCAAAATCGCTCGCGAACAGTGACAAAGGTCGTTCATATTACCTGGAAGCCAAAGAGTAAGGTAACGATTCCTGCTAGTACCGCCATTTTTTCAAAGGATAATTATACCGTGAAAAACTATAAAATTAATGGTTCTGTGGGATCTAACGGGACGATTATCTTACAGGGTGGGCAGGCTAATATTTCGGGGAGTATGAATAGTAATGTGGGGACCAATCTTAATCTTCCTGAATTCCCGACTTTTGATGCACCCACAGGAAGTTCCGATTTTACTAGTACGAGTTTAACGATGGATAAAGATAAAGCGTTTAATAATTTTACGGTTAGTCCGAATGGGACGGTTATTATTAAGATGGGTGCCTATAATCGAAACCTGGTGATTAACAAACTGAAGCTAGAAAGTAATGCTAAAATTTATCTGGATACGACGGGCGGAAGTGGGAAGTTATCCATCTATGTGAAATCTCTTTCTATGAGTCCAGGTAGTATCATTAATCCAGGCGGGGATTTTCAAAATGTCTTTGTCTTTTTAGATAGTGGTCAAGGAACGGTTATGTCGGGATTAATAAACGGGTCTATTTTTGCGAAAAATGCGGATATCGTGATTGATCCTGCTGGTGGTAAAGGGGTGACAGGGCAAGTGATTACGGGTGGAGCCAATGTGAGTATCCTGAGTAACGATGTTTCTGCAAGTGCGCCAGGGAAGATTATTTACGCCCCGTTAGCGAATGTGTATTTGAATGCTTCCTTTAAGGGCTCGATTGTGGCAAGGGCCATCACTTCCCAAGGGAATGACGACCAGCTCGTCTTCCAATATACACAGATCGACTACGACAATTCCCCCATCTATGTCGACAACGGATCAGGGAGCTCGCCGGTAAAGGATATTATCACATCTGAACCCGTCCGGGAGAACTAATTTTTGGGGGTGGGGACAGTCCCACTAGTGTTGTATAGATTGAAAAATATGTAAATAAGTAAAAATTGTTTACCAAAAACAAAAAAGCTCCTATTGTAGAGTTGAGACCAATACTTGTTCCCAATACTCTACAA
>JBDOMM010000052.1:0-87835 GCA_039832695.1 Bacillus sp. (in: firmicutes) | reverse complement strand
TCCACGCTTCCTCCAGCCCTTACCTCACAGTAAGTACCTTGCGCTTCCTTAGTGGTTGGTCGATGTGTACCCCCACAGTGGACTTTCACCACCTAGATAGTTGCCATGCCTGGCACACCAAAAAAAGGGCTGACACAAGAGTCAGACCCTTTTCTATCATTGGCTTTTGTTAAAGTTGTCTGTTGATTTCCGCTCCAGGAGCTTCGCTTTCCGTGGGTGTTTCGGCGAGCCTCCTCGGCGCTAGCGCCTGCGGGGTCTCCCCTGAACCATACTCCCACAGGAGTCTTCGCTCCTTCCGCTCCAATCAACAGGGTAAAAAATCACCAATGTTCTTTAACAAAGCCTTATCATTAAATCCGTACAAAATTTGATGCAAGTAATTCATTATAGAAGTGATCAAATTGGTCAAGATCCATTTGCTGCTTTTGGTCGGAAAGAGCAACAGCTGGATCTGGGTGAACCTCAGCCATGACTCCATCTGCGCCAATTGCAATTGCAGCCTTTGCAGCAGGTAAAAGTAAATCTCTTCTACCCGTTGAGTGTGTAACATCGACCATTACTGGTAAGTGTGTTTCTTGCTTCAGAATTGGCACCGCTGAGATATCAAGTGTGTTTCTAGTTGCTCGTTCGTAAGTTCGAATACCACGTTCACATAGAATGATTTGGCCATTTCCTTGTGACATGATGTATTCAGCCGCATTGATAAACTCTTCTATCGTTGCCGCAATTCCTCTCTTTAACAATACAGGTTTTTTCAATGAACCTGCTGCTTTTAACAATTCAAAGTTCTGCATGTTTCGGGCGCCAATTTGGATGACGTCGATATAGTCTGAAGCCATTTCAAGATCAGCTGGGTTTACAATCTCACTAATTACAGCCATATCATATTCATCAGCAACACGCTTTAAGATTTTCAAGCCTTCAACTCCTAGACCTTGGAAATCATAAGGAGATGTTCTCGGCTTATAAGCACCGCCACGAAGAAGTTTTAAGCCTTTTTCTTTCATAGCTTTAGCCACAGTAGCTACCTGCTCGTATGATTCGACAGCACATGGTCCAAATACAAAATGAGGCTTCCCATCCCCAACGTTTTCACCTTTTAGGGTTACAATTGTATTTTCAGGCTTCTTCTTTCTGGAGACAAGCAGGGCTTTTTCATGGTCATCTTTTTGAAGATCTAATCCCGCCTTAAAAATCTCCTTGAAAATATGATCGATGGTTGAATTGTCAAACGGACCATCGTTATGCTCTTTAATAATATCAAGCATTTTTCTTTCACGGACTGGATCGTAACGGTAAACACCCTGGTTTTCTTTTACCCGTCCAATCTCTTGGACGAGTTGAGCTCTTTCATTAATTAGCCTCAACAATTCCAAGTTTAATTCATCAACACGTGCTCTCAATTGGTCCAATTCAATTTTTTTGCCCATTTTTCGTCCCCGTCCTTTCGTTTGCAAATCGTTACTAGTAAAATAATGATTTACAGCTAAAGTTATTAATTTTAAAATATTTTAATAATTAGGCTTTATTATAGCGGAAATATATTTCTTTGTCATCTATTTTTTCTTTAATAATTAAACGCTTTTAAGTGTTAAAGTAAATTAATGTATATGAGAGTATTGTATGTTATCTTTTTACCATATGTGTGGTTTACGTAATGAATTTTTTTTATAAATGAAGAGGATGATTTATCATCCTCTTTTTTATTAATTATTGAGTTACACTGCTTGCATTGAGCAATGCCTTATTAGTGATTTTCCAATGGGAAGCATTCCAGACTGGTTGTCCATTTGAAAATAGGATGGCTTGCGGTGATTCATGCTTTATTTCAAATCTTTCTGCGATCTCATTGGATAATGGACGAGAATCTTGAACCGCTAAGAAATATGTGGGTACATTTTGATTTTCATTTGCATACTTTTCGTATTCTTTGTATGCAGCATGGCTAATAGGACAGGTTAGGCTGTGCTTTAATAAGTAGAATCTACTTTCTTTGTTTACTAATTCATTAAATTGTTCAATTGAATCAATTTTTTCTAGCATTTTTACATTCCTCCAATTAGAAAAGCTAAAACCCCTATAAATAAAATAAACGGTGAAGTCATTTTATCACTTCACCGTTTGTATCACAAATAATATAACTATTAAAGTTTTACTTTGTTTTCCTCTTCATCAAAAGCTTTTTGTGCTTCCTCTAATTTTCTTCGAATCTCGTCACTATTTAGATGCCCTGCTTCGCTCGGCTTTTTGGAATCTTCTTTCCCATTTCCCTGTTGAAGTGAGATATAAGTTGGGTCAGATTCCTCTTTTGGGGCGGGCTTACCCTTCACTTTATTCACCAGCTCGGAAGATTGTAGGACAATGCCTTGAGAAAGAGAGGCTGTTTTAGATGCTAACTCACTACTTTTACTCGCGACATTTTCCCGTAATTGACCTGTCTTATCCAAAATAGGCCCAGCTTGTTCCGTTAATGTTTTACGGAGTTCTTTACCTGTCTTAGGAGCAAATAGTAATGCTGCTGCAGCTCCCACCATCCCACCAATTAACGCTCCTAAAATAAAGCTGCTGGAAGATTCGTCATTTCTGTTTTGATTTGATTCCCTTGATTCATATTCTCTATTAGACATCTGCCTTTCCTCCTTTATTTTTTGCTTTGTTAAATTAGCCTGTTGATTTCCGCTTCAGACGCTTCGCTCCAATCAACAGATGATAAAATCAACACTCTTCTTTAACACAGCCTAAATTTTTAATGTGCTCTTACCTTTCGAACCACTTCTTCTGAAACTTTTTCATTCTTAGTTTGTTTTCTAGCCTGCCATTTATCTTTCAATTCAAGGATTACATTACTCCATTGAACGATTTGTGATATTTTCTCTTTACTATCCTCTACTTGCTGATCAACAGTATTAGTTAAGTTAAGCAATGTTCCGTTAAATTTACTAACGGTCACCCCAACGTCCTTAACTGCATCTACCACACTATTTAGACCTTCAGATTTTTGCTGAATATCTTCAGCCAATGCATTTGTTTTTTGTAAAAGTAATGTGGTTTCGGTTGTTACTCCATCCAATTGTTTTTCTAATCCTGTCAGCGTTTTTGAAACGCTTGATAGTGTACCCTGAAGTGATTTGAGCGTTGCCGATAAATAAATGACTAACACCAAAAACGCAATAGCAATTAGGGCTACGCTTAAGTATAAAATAATTTGCATCGTGCACCTCCGCCTAAACTATATCAATATGTATTACCCATCCAACATGGATATAAACCTCGCTAATATCTTATACTACTTCCATTCATTTGTCTTGTTTTCCTGCTAGGACTTTAAAATTTATCACATTTCACCCGTTTAAAGATATTTTTATTTTTCAACTTTCTGTCATTAATCGGTTACAATAGGAAGGTACATAATTTTTAGTTGGAGGCGTTATTTCATGAAGGATCCTCGTATTGAGAAACTAGCAAAGAATTTAATCAACTACTCCGTACAGCTTCAAAAAGGAGAAAAGGTATTAATCGAGAATTTTGGACTGCAACGTGAGCTTGTAACTGCACTCGTGAAAGAGGCATATGCTGCAGGTGGATATCCATTTGTTCTATTAAAAGATCACCAAGTGGACCGCGCTTTATTATTCGGTGCTCAAGAAGAGCAATTTAATATGATGGCTGATTTTGAAGCAAATGTCATGGGTAAAATGGATGCGTACATAGGACTGCGTTCTGGTGACAACATCAGTGAGCTCTCTGATGTTCCAGATGATAAGATGAAAATTCAGGGCAACACAATTGGCAAAAAGGTACACCGTGACATTCGTGTGCCAAAAACAAAATGGGTTGTACTTAGATATCCAACATCATCAATGGCTCAATTAGCTAAAATGAGCACAGAAGCATTTGAAGATTTCTATTTCAATGTATGTAATCTTGATTACGGTAAGATGGACCAGGCGATGGACAGCTTAATGGAATTAATGAACCGAACAGACAAGGTCCGGTTAACTGGCCCTGGAACAGATTTAACCTTCTCCATTAAAGATATACCTGCGATTAAATGTGCAGGCCGATTAAATATTCCTGATGGTGAAGTGTACACAGCTCCTGTGCGTGATTCTGTGAATGGCGTCATCACTTATAACACACCATCACCTTACCAGGGCTTCACTTTCGAAAATGTAAAGCTTACGTTTAAGGATGGAAAAATTGTGGTAGCAGAATCCAACGATACCAGCCGTATTAATAAGATTTTTGATACGGATGAAGGAGCACGTTATGTTGGAGAGTTTGCGATAGGAGTCAATCCGTTTATTCTGAACCCAATGCAGGATATTTTGTTCGATGAAAAGATTGCCGGCAGCTTCCACTTCACGCCTGGACAAAGCTATGATGATGCATATAACGGAAACCATTCTAATATCCATTGGGACATGGTTAATATCCAACGTCCTGAATATGGCGGAGGAGAAATCTATTTCGATGATGTCCTCATTCGAAAAGACGGCCTATTCGTGCTTCCCGAGTTAGAAGTATTAAATCCCGACAAATTAAAATAAACATAAAAGGCTGACACCACAAGGTGCCAGCCTTTTTTATGTTATTGAATTAATTGTTTTTCATAAGATTCCTGGAACTTTTGAATATCTCCGGCTCCCATAAACACAATAACACTATTATCGTATTTATTTAATTCTGAAGTATTTTCCTCAGTTAAAATCTCAGAGCCACCAATTTTTTCCTGTAAATCCTTAATGGTCAACTTCCCATGATTTTCACGAGCTGATCCAAAAATTTCACACAAATAAGCTTTATCCGCTAGACGAAGACTTTCAGCAAAATCTTCTAAAAAGGCTTGTGTCCGTGTAAAAGTATGTGGTTGGAAGACAGCCACAATCTGTTTATCAGGGTATTTCTGCTTTGCAGCATCAATGGTTGCTTTAATTTCAGTCGGATGATGGGCATAGTCATCAATTAGAATTTGTGTGCCAATTTTCTTCTCCGAGAATCTTCTTTTCACACCTTGGAACGTGAGCAATTGTTCCTTTACGATGTTCACATCAATTTCTTCATAATGGCATAGACCAATGACAGCAAGAGCATTTAACACACTGTGATCCCCAAATGTAGGGATAGAGAATGTGTCATAGAATGTATTACGAATGAATACATCGAAACTTGTTCCATTCGTTGATTTGACCAGATTTTTTGCCTGGTAATCATTTTCTTCGCCAAACCCATAAAACAATACTGGAACCTTCGCCTGGATTCTCTGAAGCTGCTCATCATCACCATAAGCAAATATTCCTTTTTTCACCTGAAGGGCCATCTCTTGAAAGGCTGAAAATACATCTTCAATGTTGGCAAAATAATCAGGGTGATCGAAATCAATGTTTGTCATAATGGCATAGTCTGGGAAATACGATAGGAAATGCCTTCTGTATTCGCAAGCTTCAAATACAAAGTATTCTGCCCCTTCTTGTCCCTTTCCAGTTCCATCACCAATTAAAAAGCTAGTAGGTTTAGCTCCTCTAATAACATGAGCTAGTAAACCAGTCGTTGATGTTTTCCCATGTGCTCCCGTAATGGCAACACTAGTGAAGTTCTGCATAAAATCGCCTAAGAAACGATGGTATCTTACTACTGGGAGTCCAAGCTTCATTGCCTCTTGAATTTCCTCATGTGTATCGGGGTAAGCATTTCCTGCAATAATCGTCATACCCGGCTTGATGTTTTCCTTTTGAAATGGAAGAATTTTAATTCCAGATTGTTCAAGGGCAAGTTGAGTAAAAAAGCGCTTTTCGACATCGGAGCCTTGAACCTCAAATTTCATATCGTGTAGAACTTGTGCAAGTGCACTCATCCCAGACCCCTTAATACCTACAAAATGGTAAATAGTCATAGAAGAACCTCCAACCAACGTCTATCTGTAAAACAGTATATGACATCTGTCTGTATTTGACATTGTTTATAGATTTGCTGAAAATATGGTTACTGATTTGAAATCATTTAATTATTATAACATTCTTCTTTCATAAAAACTATTAGTGTCAATTTTCTTTATAATCCACTTAATAAATGCACTAATTATTATTTGTTCGTATTTAGAAAGAATACCGTCAATTCTATATTTTTACTATTCTTGAATGGCCATTAAATCTGCCTCTGTTATTAAAACTTCTCGAGGCTTACTTCCGTTTGCACCTGTAATAAAGCCATTCTGCTCGAGCATATCCATTAATCTTGCCGCTCTGTTATAGCCTATTTTAAAGCGCCGCTGCAAACTTGACGTGGACGCTCCGCCTTGTTCAATAATAAACTCACACGCTTCATAAAAAAGTTCATCTTCTTCTTCTGTAACCTGAGCCTTCTTTAGAAGCTCTTCTTGTTCAAATAAATAGTCAGGCTCCCTCTGCTGCCTTGCATGGTCAACGATCAGATCGATTTCTTCATCGGATACGTAGGTACCCTGCAATCTTACTGGTTTAGATGACCCATTTTCTAAAAATAACATGTCCCCACGGCCTAATAATTTCTCAGCCCCGCTAATATCAATGATAGTCCGTGAATCCACTTGGGAAGAAACAGAAAAGGCAATTCTTGTGGGAATATTGGCTTTAATTAACCCAGTAATAACATCAACCGAAGGTCTTTGCGTTGCTACGATAAGGTGAATACCACATGCTCTTGCTTTTTGTGCAATTCTGCAAATTGCCTCTTCAACATCGGCAGGTGACATCATCATTAAATCGGCTAACTCATCTATGATGATCACAATAAATGGAAGCTTATCAGAATATCGCTTGTGCTTTATTGCTAACTCATTAAAGCGATTAATATCACGCACGCCAGCATGTGCAAATAGCTCATATCTTCTTTCCATTTCATCCACAGCCCATTTTAATGCAGCTGTTGCGGCCTTCACATCGGTAATGACTGGGCTAACAAGATGTGGAATACGATTATAGGGTGCGAGTTCTACCACTTTTGGGTCAATCAGCAAAAGCTTTAGATCTTCTGGACTAGCCTTACATAACAAACTAACTAATATTGTATTGATACATACACTCTTACCTGAACCAGTGGCCCCGGCAATAAGGCCGTGTGGCATTTTCTTCAAATCCGTTACAATCGGCTTGCCGGCAATGTCCAGTCCCATGACTGCTGTTAGTGGTGAAGTTGACTCTTGGAAAACCTTACTTTGGATAATTTCATTAATAAAGACAGGTCTTGACTTTTGATTTGGCACTTCGATCCCAATAGTATGCTTTCCAGGAATAGGTGCTTCAATCCGAATATCTCTGGCCGCCAGACTTAATTTAATATCGTCACTTAGGTTCGTAATTTTATTTACTTTTACTCCCGGCTCGGGCTGCACTTCAAAACGGGTAACAGATGGCCCTTGTGTCACATTGACCACACTTGCACCGACATTAAAGTTTTTGAGAGTAAGATTTAAAAGCTCTTCCTGTTCTAATAACCAACCGATATCCCTATCTTCTTTTACCGGAGGGTGTAATAGACTCGATGGAGGGAGTACATACGTGCCATTATTCATTTGCTGCTCTACATTTTCTAACACGCTTGGAGCTGGTTCCTCCTTTTGAACAATTGGCTCTTCTATCGCTCTCTCCAATAGTCGTTCTAAAGATGTATCCAATGATTTTTCTTCCGACTTGTCTTCACTTGTCAGAAGATTCTTCTCCTGTTCTCTTCTTCGCCTTCTTTCTTCCCACTTTAGCTTATCCTGCTTTAACATCATCACATTAAATGGCATGCGAGTGCGTTTGGGTTCAGATTGGCTAGGCAAAGCTTCCGGCTGATCGATTCTGGTTTCTTCACTTTCAACTGGCTCTGCTTGAGGTTCAGAAACAGCTGTTTCAACCGGAATATTTGGTTCTACAGTTATTGGTTCAAGTTCATATTCAGGTTCTAAATCTTTTACATTTAATAGATCTTCATGTGGAGTTTCATTTGAATTGTTTACAGATTTCTCAGCCATTAACTCTTCAATTGGTGTTATAAAGTTTAGTTGCTCTCTATCCTCATCATTTAAAAAATGACTTAATTCATGCTCTACAATCGTCTCAGATTTCTTTGGCCTATTAAACCCGAAAATAGGAGAAGGAATCTCCGTCGGGTGAAATGGCCCTTTCATTCTCGGTGGTGAATGCGGTTCTTTAATCGGTTTTGCCACTTCAGCTTTTACAGGCTGAACATCCTTCTGTTCCCTTCTCCGTCTAATTTCGAGAGGGGGCTCTGAACTCTTCTGTCTTCTTACAGAATCAACAGCTTTAGGTTTTACCTCAGATAAGGGAGTTGTAGATGTTCGCAAACCGCCTTTAGGATATTGATAGGAAATTTTAGTATCTAAATCTTTTACACTTTCTAATGGGTTTGGATTTGGAAACTCATCGGTTTTAGGGGTATGTATAAGAAATTCGTTAAATTCCTCTTCCTCATCTTTTTTAAACTTTTGAAAAAAGTTTTGGATCCAGCTCAAAACTATCACTCTTTCTACTTTCATCTATCATTCTATTTTAGCAGTATTTGATATTTTTTCGAGATAATTTCTCAGAATAAGTCGAAATATATTCGAATTGGATATAACCCCCAAAGAAGTAATGAAAAAAGACCACTTGTTGTGATCCTTCTTTCATTCATTTTATTTATTTTTTCCTAAAATGAAAATGGGCTCTAATTCCCCATTTTCATATATAAAGGATAAAGCAGTGATTGGAACTCGACCATTTGCAAAAAAGCTCATTGCCATTTGGGCTAGTACATCATATCCCCTATCATTACGGATATCCCCAATAATTAACACATCCTGGTGGGGAACTGCTAGAACCATCGTACCAACCATTCGTTTCTGCATATCGTTTAAGAAACCTTTATTTAGAATACGGCTTGCATCATATCCATCATTTGTATTAAGAAAATAAAAGATATTCCCTGCAACTTGGTCTTCCTTTACTGAAGTGGAAAGAGATCTAGCGTTAAATAATGCAATTTCCTTAATTCTGTTCGCTTCCCATCCCTCTTTTTCCATCGTACGACGGTCGATTAGCCGGTAGGTTTTCCCCATGTCATACGCGTAATAAACTTGCGTTTCAGCGGTATGTTCGTCACTTAAGAAGGGGTTTCCCTCTTCTGATTCCTTAGGGAAAGACGTTGAACGAATGACAGGAAAAATATTCTTTTCGTGATCGGTTAATTGAACCGTATCCTCCATTGCTTGCAGGCCTTCATTCACATAATAAACGACTTCATCAATCGCTTTTTCTTTTTCGGTATGCCATTTGGCGATAATCCCAGGTAATGAGACGGTTATTCCTTTACCTGTTGCTTTACTTTCAATTCTAAGTGTATCTTTATCGCGATCATAGGAAATTACCCGTTCTTCCTTTGCTAAACGAGTCTCTAATTCCCTTCTCATCTTTTTGCTATCCATTTTCATTGTCTTTTCCTCCCTTCAAGGGCTGCTATTATAATAGTACAATAAAAATGAGGCTGACTCAAAAGCCATGAGCCAGCCTCATTCCCCCTGCTATTTTAAACCATTGATGAATTGTTCGATTTCTTCTTGTGACTTACGATCTTTGCTTACAAATCGTCCAAGTTCTTTTCCGTTCTCAAAGGCAATAAAGCTAGGGATACCGAAGACATCTAACTGTTGGCATAAATCAATATAATCATCTCGGTCTATATGAACAAAGGTATATTCATTATATTTCGCTTCAATTTCCGGAAGAATTGGCTCAATCACTCGACAATCTGGGCACCAGCCTGCTGAAAACATAAAGATCGTTTTCCCTTGGTCACGAAGCTGTTCAAATTGCTCCATTGATTCTAAATTTTTCACTTGTAACGCCTCCGTTTTTTCTGTCAACTTTTTAAAGTCTTATAAAGATATCATACCTTCCAAAATATTTCAAAAGACATGATTTTGTAGAAAAAGTATTTATTTATTATTTTTTTGATAGTAATATTGTCCCACCAGCAGGTTCGTAAGGTGCGTAAACATATCAACACGGTTTATTTTTCCATCGGTAAATATCCCTACGGCCCCTTCATGTTTTCTTACATTTTTCATTTTTGCATAATCATCCATGACCGGACCGAGTTCTTCTCCTGCTCTAAGCCTTACTGCAATTTCTTCAGGAAGAAGAAACCTTGCTCCCCCTGCGATAATTGGCTCCCTATCATGGGAGGCAAGCGCTCCCCAGTTGCAGAGCATGAGGCCATGACTAGTTTCTTGCACGCCCCCTTCAAGCCCTATTCCAATATCCCCAGCTCCTTGCAGCAAGGCACCCATGGCCCGGTTCTTAGCACCTTGAATCGTTTCGTCATCGGTAAAGGGCTGTTCATTTACATTTGATGGAATATCTAATGGGACAAACTCTGCTTCCTCTTTAGAAAAAGCATTTTTTACGGCTAAAACTTTTGCCGGGTTCTTTGAGCCAATAATGATTTTCATTTTGATGTCTCCTTTTTATACATAGAAAAGAGGGCATGAACCATGCCCCCATGTATTAGCTGTTAGATCGAATTGTATCAACTGTTGTTTGGTCACAGGCTTTTACGAGTTTCACGATTAATTCTTTGGCAGCAGCATAGTCATCAATATGAATGATGGATGCATGGGTATGGATGTAGCGTGAACAAATCCCTACTACTGCACTCGGAACGCCCTCATTAGACTGATGAACACGTCCGGCATCCGTACCGCCTTGTGAAACGAAATATTGATATGGAATATGATGCGTTTCCGCAGTATCAAGAACAAACTCTCTCATTCCACGATGCGTAACCATGGATCGATCCAGGATTCGGAGCAAAGCGCCTTTGCCTAATTGACCAAATTCTAGTTTATCTCCACTCATATCATTTGCAGGACTCGCATCAAGTGCAAAGAAGATATCAGGCTTAATCATATTTGCAGCTGTTTGGGCACCGCGTAAACCGACTTCCTCTTGAACCGTAGCACCTGAATAAAGAATGTTTGGTAATGTTTCATCTTTTAATTCTTGAAGAAGTTCAATGGCTAAACCACAGCCATACCGATTATCCCATGCTTTTGCTAAAATTTTCTTTTTATTAGCCATTGGAGTAAATGGACAAATAGGCAAAATAGTCTGCCCTGGTTTAATGCCGATTTGTTCCGCATCCTCCCGGTTGTCTGCGCCGATGTCGATTAGCATGTTCTTGATCTCCATTGGTTTGTTACGCTTGGATTCATCTAAAAGATGTGGTGGAATGGAACCAACGACACCAATGACTGGACCATTCTTCGTCATAATCTGTACACGTTGGGCGAGGAGCACTTGACTCCACCAACCACCAAGCGGCTGAAAACGGATCATACCATTTTCAGTAATCGCCGTTACCATGAAACCCACTTCGTCCATATGGCCAGCCACCATAACAGTAGGGCCTTGATTATTTCCTTTTTTTAAACCAAAAATGCTTCCTAAGTTATCTTGAATAATTTCATCTGAGTATTGAGCTAATTGCTCTCTCATAAATTTTCTTACTAAATGCTCATTTCCAGGTGCACCTGGAAGCTCCGTTAAGGTTTGAAAAAGCTTTAATGTTTGTTCGTTCATTTGGCAACTCCTTCAGAAATAGATTCTGTGTTCATATGTATAAGTTTATTTTACAGAAATTTCGTGTCTCTTACCAATAATTCATTCAATATAAGTAATATTACCTTCTAACATCCAAATACGATATACTGAGAGAAGAATTCTAAGCGTAATCTTTTCCAATTTATTTTTTGGAGGTCCTTACTATGAACTGGAAATCATTCTTCGTGGGTGCTGCGGTCGGTTTAATTGGTGGATATATAGTAAAAGAAGTGATCGATCAAAAAACGAACGTCTCACCTGAAAAAATACTGGAACAGGTAAAAAAGCAATTTAAGCAAAATGGGCCCATCAGTGGTTCTTGGATACATATGGAAGCAGAGCCATATGAAAAGCAGCAAATCCATTATCGTGTATACAAAGGTGGCATTTCAAAAAATAATAATGGCTCCACTGAACAATTTGAATTTATCGCTGATGCACAAACCGGTACGCTACTAGAGATTCGGCCTTTAACATGAGACCTTGTATCTTAGAAGAAAAGGCAGATTTAATTATCTGCCTTCCCTTATTTTTTAGGTCTTTTTATAACCTCAGATAATGTCCCCTCACTGTCCCATTTAACCGCTCTATAGAAGGCATCATGATAAAATGTAAACCAGGCATTTTTCTTTAACCCATACGGAAACCATTTCTCTTTTGCAAATATAGAGTCCATTGGGTAGTCATCATAAGCCATTACCCATAAAACATTTTGATGAGCGTGTGTCGCCATTAAATCCGCCATGTGAATAGCTAATTCTCCACCGTCTTCAATTATTAAAATGGAATGACCATTGCTGTGCCCCCCTGTATGAATCATCCTTAGAGCGCCTAAGCTCCATTCTCCTTCGAAAGGCTCCACCTGTGACTCAACAGCTTCCCAGTTTTCTTTCCAGTATGTATTCTTGGATCGAATATTAGGATGTCGCATTTCATCCCATTCTACTTGTGAGGTAATGATTTTTGCATTTGGGAATGCTGAAGTATAGCGTCCGTCTACAAGCTTTGTTAATCCACCTGCATGATCAAAGTGCAAATGAGTCATAAGTACATAATCAATTTCATCTGCACGTAATCCTAACTCTTGTAAGGATTCATCTAGTTCGGATTCTTGAGTAACTCCATAATTTCTCAGTTGTTTCTCTGTTAATTTGCCTTTCCCTAATCCTGATTCAACAAGGATGTTTTTTCCATCCATTTGAATTAGAATTGGATCTGTAGGGAGTTCAATTTGATTTTTATCATTACATGGGTACTTTTTCGACCATAATCCTTTGGGAACAACCCCAAACATAGCCCCCCCATCTAAATTCGTGACACCGCCTGAAAGCCACGTTAATGAAACACGTCCAATTTTCAATGATTCCATTACCATTCCTCCTCACAACCCTTTTTTCTATATTTTAACATTGCAGGCTGGTCAGGAGAAACAAAAAGACAGCTCACATAGTGAACTGCCCTAAAAGAACTATTTTTGATTTTGATATTTCACTTCAGAACGATAAATACGTTGTCCTCGTTCGGAAAACTTCTGTTCATATTCAGTCATGACGTTTCCTTCATACCCACTCTTGTGGAAATCAAGGCTCACATATTTTAATAATAATCCATAAGCAGAGAAACTCATTAATGAATATTCAAATAATCCTTGATTATCGGTTTTAAAGTGGATTTCCCCACCATCGACTAAAATATCTTCATAAAGCTTTAAGAAATTTTTATAAGTCAGCCTTCTCTTTTCATGGCGTGACTTTGGCCATGGATCAGAGAAATTTAAATACACTCTCTCTACGTCATTCTTTGCAAAATATTTATCTAATTCAGCTGCATTCACATTCAAGAGCTTTAAATTCGGTAATTCAGCTTCAATCAAACGATCCAAAGCAGCAACAATAACACTGTCATATAACTCAATGCCAATATAATTAATGTCTGGGTTCGCCTTTGCCATTCCGATAAGGAATTGTCCTTTACCGGTCCCTACTTCAATATGAAGAGGCTGATTTTTTTCAAATACATTGTGCCAATTTCCTTTTTGCATTTCAGGGTTTGCTACTACATATTGTGGATTCTGATCTATTTTATCCTTTGCCCAAGGTTTATGTCTAAGTCTCATCGTGACACTCCTATAAAAAATAATTTCGTTCAAACCATATCATGCAAAACCCTCACATGCAAGCGATTCTTGTTGGAAAATAAGAAAACGAATAAACAAAAAAAAGAATCACAACCTAAATGTGTGAATTCTTTTTTTTAATATCACTTGAGAGGGTGTTCTTTTATGCCATTAAGTCATGGTGACCAAGTCACATTGTTAAAAGATATATTAAACAACCATCAGTCCGATTGTTGTGGTTCCGTAGCGGAATGTGAACAACTAGAACGTTTAGTGAAATCCCTGATGGTTAATACACAGGTTGATCAAAATGTGAAAAACATCTTGCAGGAAGTATATCAGTATAGCCAGAATGGTGCGCAAACGGCTGATTTAGATCAACATATTTTATCTAATCAAAATAACCTATCACAATGGGTTACCGATATTGATCAATTTTCCTGATTAAACAATTTCATTTAGGAAATGGATCCACTTGTTCATCTCTTCCAAACGATTTTTATTTTTATGCCATTGAATGGAAGATAAGGTTTGCCCGGTGACATACCACTTCATTCTTAACTTTAAATGGTCTGTCAGTTCTTTGCCGTACATGCTCAGCCAATCCTGCCAGTTTTCTGGCGGAATATACCAATATAAAAGTAACCCAAGATCAATAGCAGGGTCTGCAATCCTGGCTCCATCCCAATCAATCAAATACAACTGGTTGTCTTCTGCTAGCAGCCAGTTGTTATGGTTAACATCTCCGTGACAAACCACTTTTTCATCACAATAAACATTTAATGCTTCGCTCTTTAGGAAATTTAATGCTTTTTGTGTTTGCGGTAAGGATCGAACCTGTTCGTCTAACTCATTGACCACTGATTGAAAAATGGTTTCCGGGTGTAATGGCGAGTTCTCTATCCTGCTTAACATTCCAAGCATTGGCTTTGAGCAGTGAATTTTCTTGAGAAGTTTGGCAACAAGCTCTTGATTCATTTCTGCCGGTGTTAATTCTCTGCCAGGAAGCCATTGTTGTGCTGTTATTACATCTCCATTTTCCAACCGTTTGGTCCAAACAAGCTTTGGGACAATGCCTTCTGCTGAAAGAACCGCAAGGAATGGAGAGGAATTCCGCTTTAAAAAAAGCCTTTGGTCCTCATATTCTGCATAAAAGGCTTCACCAGTGGCGCCTCCGGCAGGGGTAATTTCCCACTCTTGTCCTAGTATATGTTCCAAAATCGTTCACCTTCAATTTATGCCGTTCTATTGGGCTTATTCCTCCAATTGACTCGGAGGTAAAACCTGTGCTGCTGGAAGGTTTAAAATAACCAGAGTTTATTCAACAGCTTTTATTTTTATAAAACAAAAAAAAAGCTATTGAAACCATTGCACACAATAGCCATCTTAATAAATTTTATCTCCTATTGCCTTTTTTCGTCAAGTAATCTCGAAAAACTATTTTTTTAGTAAAACAATTAATGAAATCGGCGGTATTATTATTTCTCCTCCATGAAGGACCCCTTTAGAATAAATTCCCGCATCCTGCTGGTCAGCCAAAATAGACCAATCTCCTTTTGGAAGTGTAAATAGTTGGTCGTTTACAGTTGGATTAATAATTACTATTCCCATGTCATGAACCATTTGATAGCTGCATGCTAAAATGGGAGATGAAGATGGGAGCGGCCGGATATTACTACGAATTTCCTCTGCTGTTCTCATTCGAAAGCAAGGTAGAGCTTTACGTATAGCAATTAGGCCCTTCAGATAATTTACATTATCTTTATATTGAATCTTTCGTTCCCAGTCCAGTTGATTAATCCTGTCAGGTGAGCAATAGCTATTCCCTTCCCCTTGCTTCGTGCGGAAAAACTCCTGTCCGCTATGAAGAAACGGAATTCCTTGAGACAACACTACCATCCCAGTAGCCAACCGGTGATATTTTGCTCGAATGCTGTCATCTGCATGTGGCAGACAAGCTTGGAGTTTATCCCAAAGGGTATGATTATCATGGCATTCAACATAGTTTACTGATTGGCAGGGTTCATTAAAAAGACGTACATTCCGCTTTTTTAGTCCAATGCTCCCTGCAAGTACTTCTATAGCTGCATCTAAGTAGTGCTCGTTACCTAGCGCATAACCTTTATCAAACAAATTAAAGGTACTGCCTTTAACTGTATCACGAAATTTATCGTTAAATTGGGCAATGTGAGGTAGTTTTGCTTGATTGGAAATGGTTGCCTTTTTCTCTGAAGGGAGTGGTGTATTTAAATTCCATCCTTCCCCAAGAATGAGCGTCCCTTCCGCAATACTGTCACAAGCCTGTCGCACTTGAGTCATCGTTTCCACATCTAAGATCCCCATTAAATCAAAGCGGAATCCATCAATATGATACTCTTCCATCCAATAACGTATAGAGTCAATGATATATTTCCTTACCATTTTTCGTTCGGATGCAATGTCATTACCTACCCCTGTTCCATTCGATGGCATCCCCAATTCATTGTGTCGAAAATAATAACCAGGTACGATTTTTTCAAAAGGCGAATCCTCACGAATAAACACATGATTATAAACGACATCCATAATGACCCTAAGGCCACTTTGGTGGATCTGGTCAATTAATGCTTTTAACTCCTTTATTCTAGAATAGGGATCAGATGGATTCGTGGAATAACTGCCTTCAGGCGCATTGAAATGGAGCGGATTGTACCCCCAGTTATAGTCCTTATATGGTGTTAGTTCATCCACACCTGCATAGTCATGGAAGGGAAGAAACTCAAGATGTGTAACCCCTAACTCCTTCAAATAGGATAATCCCGTAGATTCACCGTCCTTACCCTTAGTATGGAGTTCCCCTGCTCCAAGATATAAACCTTTGTTCTTTATTCCGCTATGTGGATGTATACTAAAATCTCTGATATGTGTTTCATATATTATCGCATCGACAGGACTTTCAAGTGGCGGTAAATCGTGTCTAGGTCTCTGCGGATTATCACGCTCGACGATTACTCCGTATTCTCCATTAACCGTTACCGCTTTCACATATGGGTCCACGGCTTCCCGCCATTCTTGATTGATTAATACAAGGAAACTATAGTGAAAGAGTTCTAAATTTCGTGGAATGTTAACAGACCAAACCCCATTTTCCCCGCGTTTCAGT
Organism: Bacillus sp. (in: firmicutes); assembly: GCA_039832695.1. Taxonomy (GTDB): domain Bacteria; phylum Bacillota; class Bacilli; order Bacillales; family Cytobacillaceae; genus Neobacillus. Next base: position 70,956 of record JBDOMM010000052.1, on the reverse strand, counting down.
TTAATAATTTCAGAAAAACTACTTTGAGGAGGTGTTATTTTTAACTTAACTTGGATAGCTGTGGGTGCCCACAACTTAAATTGAGTTTCATCTCCCAGAAGGGTCGCACCGAGGTCGTTCCCTGCGTAATAGAATTTTTCGTCAAAACGCTCGGTCCGAATAACTGCTCCAATTTGGAGGTCTGTTCTTCCTCCATGCTCATCAACTACCCAATATTGTTTTTCGAATAAAAACTCCTCTGAAAACCTGCAAACGTATTTAATATGATTGACTATTTCATTCTTCGTAATCATATCCAACGGGTATTTTTCAGTATCATGAACAAGATAGAAAGTGGACGACACCCCTCCATGATAGGAAAGTGGCAGAAGAATCGTAATGATATTGAGCTCATCTAAATAGGCAAGAAATTTTCTGTCAGTACAATTCATTCGAGTCCCTCTCTTTCACATCAACTTGCTTAAAGGACAATCTCGTTAACACCTCCGTTGCCTTATCTTGAAGATGAATAGTCAGTGGTGTAACCCCAATATGCTCTCCATCCGCATGAACAAACAGAGAGTCTTGAGAATCTATTGAGACGACTTTTCCTTTGTACGTTTTCACTTCGTTAAAATGAATGTGTTTTCCCCAAAAAACGCTAACAAAAACAAGCAGCAATTTTATCCTGGATAACTGATGAACGACTGTAATATCAAACAGCCCATCGTTTGGCACTGCAGTGGGAGCTATTTTCATTCCACCACCATAAAAGGGTTGGTTAGAAACTGTTACAAACCATGTTTGTTCAAATATATGCTTTTCACCGTCAATTGATAAATCAATTGTTGAGGTTTTATAGGTAAATAGTTTTTTTAGTAGAAAATAAACATACACCAATCTCCCTAATGAAAGTTTATTTAATAGCGCCTTCATCCGTGATTGGTTTACTTCGTAAGATATGACAGCATCAAAGCCGGCACCCATATTATTAATAAAATAATATGATAACTCGTCATCTATGCTTATTTTTCCAATATCTATCGGTAATGCCGGCTGCTTCAACAAACGAAGAATTACTTGTAAGGCTTCCACCGGATCTGTTGGTATTTGAAATCCTCTTGAAAAATCATTTCCTGACCCACCTGGGATAAATCCAAGTGTACAATACTTATAATTTACTGCCCCATTCATCACTTCATGAATGGTTCCATCCCCACCAACCGCAATGATGATCTTTTCTTTGCAGTTTTTCGCAGCTATTTGGCTGGCTAATTTTTTGGCATGTCCCTGATATTCTGTAAAGATAGCAAGATAGCTTACATGCTTCTTTTCTAGTTCTTTTTCAATTCTCTTCCAGGTTTTAAGGCAATAACCGTTTCTCGCCTTTGGATTGACAATAAAATAAATTTCTTTCATACGACCAACCTTTTTTTAGAGTGTTTTCATTCCTTTAATGGGAATACTTTGATTGCTTCATACTTTGGTGTTTTTTGGAGGTGTGTTTGGTATAATACTACCTCTTTTGCTTGAAAGAGGAGCGGGTCTGGTTGTAGCTCGTTCCACATTTCGAGCTGTGTTTGTTGAAAGGCTTCCTCCCCTTTCCACTTTCTAGCTAGGGTAATATGTGGTCGAAATGGTCGTGTCTCCAGAGCAAATCCAGCTTCCTCACAAGCTGAGAACACTTTATTTCTTAATAGGATTAGTTCTTTACTTTCCTCCGTATCTGCCCAAAAAACCCGTGGGGAGTGTTCGTTTCCGAAAAAACCAAGTCTATTAATTCTTAACTGAAATGGCTTTGTTGTCTTTGATGCTTCTTGTACAAGACGTTCAGCTTGTGTTAATTTTTCTTCCGGCGCTGCGCCTAAAAAAGCCAACGTAATGTGCAAGTCTTGATGATGTACCCATCGGCTAAACGGAATCTGATGTTTTAATTTTTCGATATGTTTTTTCATCATTAGTTTGGTCTCTTCGGGCATCCTAACGGCAAAGAAGAAATGTGTTCTCTGTTCCATTAATTGATTCAGTCCCTTACTCAATTTTAGTTTATTTTGTCCTTATTGTATCTAGTTTGTGATAGAAGATTAATCGATATTTTTTACAAGTCGCCTTTTTTTATTTATGATTATAGAGTAGATAAAACAAATTGCTGAATTATATAAAAGTTAGAAAGGATGGGTCCCAATGAAAGTAGTAAATAACATTGCCGAATTAATTGGAGAGACACCACTGGTCAAACTTAATCGCTTAGCTCCCAAAGACGGGGCCTCTGTTTATTTAAAACTGGAGTTTTATAACCCAAGTAAAAGCGTGAAGGACCGCGCTGCTTATAATATGATTATTGAAGCAGAGAAAGCAGGACTTTTAAAAGAAGGCTCGACTATCATTGAACCGACAAGTGGAAACACTGGTATCGGCCTGGCTATGAATGCAGCAGCAAGAGGGTATAAATCGATTATTATTATGCCTGATACGATGACACAAGAGCGGATTAATATCCTAAAAGCATACGGTGCTGAAGTTGTTCTTACTCCTGGGGATGAAAAAATGCCTGGGGCGATTAGAAAAGCACAGGAATTAGCTAAAGAGATACCAAATAGTTTCGTTCCTATGCAGTTTGAAAACGAAGCAAATCCAAATGCCCACCGCTTTACAACGGCTGTTGAAATCATCGAGGCCATGAAAGAAATTGGTAAACCACTTTCTGCATTTGTTGCCACTGCGGGGACAGGCGGTACCATCACAGGTACAGGAGAAACATTAAAAGAACATTTTAAAGATTTAACTGTACATGTTGTTGAGCCTAAGGGTTCTCCAGTACTCTCAGGGGGGAAACCTGGTAAACATAAACTCGTTGGAACCAGCCCAGGTTTTATACCTGAAATTTTGAACCAAGATGTATATGACGAAATTCATGCAATAGAAGATGAAGATGCCTATGATATTACTCGCAGATTAGCTAAAGAAGAAGGCATTCTAGTTGGACCATCCTCTGGTGGAGCCTGCTATGCTGCCTTGCAGGTTGCAAAGCGCCTATCACCAGATGATGTCGTGGTTTGCATTGCCTGTGATACAGGAGAAAGATATCTATCAAGCGATTTGTTTCAATTCTAGAAAAAAGGAGAGTCCGACCCTTTGTGGGTCGGACTCTCCTTTGATTAGAATGAAATCTTTTCTTTTAATTCTCCACATTGCTTCTCTATTTCTTCTGTAAATAAGCTCTGCAGCTTTCTTGTGATAGGGCCTGGCAAACCATCCTTCACCTTAACTCCTTCTACTTCAACGATCGGCATAACCTCTGAGGTGGTACTAGATAGGAACATTTCATCGGCTGCAGCCAGTTCAGCTACCGTAAAGGTCCGTTCTTCAACTGGAATGTTATTTTGAGAGCATATTTGTAAGATGACATCTTTTGTAATTCCCTTTAAAATAAGCTCATTCGATTCATGCGTAATGACTGCCCCATTTTTCACTATGAAAACATTGGAGCTGCTTCCTTCCGTGATTTGATCACCACGATGTTGAATCGCTTCGAAACATCCCTGTTCCGCAGCCCTTTGTTTGGCTAATAGATTGCCTAATAGGTTTAAACTCTTGATATCACAACGAAGCCAGCGAATATCCTCCATGCGAATAGTTTTCACACCATCCGCTAAGCTTTTAACTGGCCGTGCCACTTCTTTCGTGTAGGCAACAAGCGTAGGAACAACTTCTTTAGCTGGAAAAACATGATTACGCGGAGCCGTTCCTCTTGTAATTTGCATATAGATGATTCCCTCAACCAAATGATTCTTTGTCACTAGTTCTTCTAACATAGCCAAACAATCGTCAATGGTATAAGGCAATGTAATTCCAATACTGTCAGCGCTCTTTACAAACCGATTCAAGTGGTCTTGAAGCGTGAACATTTTGCCATTATAGACACGGATTACTTCGTATACTCCATCTCCAAATTGATAGCCGCGATCTTCAATATCTACTTTTGCTTCTGAACGATTGACCAATTTCCCATTAAAAATTGCAAAGTTCATTCCCCTTATCCCCTTTGCTTAATCTATTCGCCTTTTGCCAACTCATAAATGGCTTGTGCATAAATGGCTGTAGCCTTTAGTAAATCTTCGATATACATATATTCATCCTTTTGGTGGGCAATATCCGGTCGACCTGGAAATAAAGGACCAAAGGCAACCCCGGCCATTAACGAACGTGCATAGGTACCTCCACCAATTGCAATTAATTCAGCGTTCTCACCCGTTTGTTCTTCATAGACCTTCTTTAAGGTTTGAATTAAAAATTCCTTTTCATCCACAAAATGTGGTTTGGAGTCTGAGAAATTATCTAGTACGAACCCTTCTTTTTGTAAAAGCTCTTCTAACTTCGCTTTGGTTTCATCCATTTTATTTGTAACAGGATATCTGCATGTCATTCCAATTCTACCATTTGTATCTTTCGAATAAGAAAGCTTACCAGGATTAATCGTTAATTCTCCAGAAACGTCGTCTGAATAGGCCACTCCGAGGTTTACGCCTCGTGAATCTTCAAAGAAATAGCGAGATACAAATTGGAAATAGTGAGAAGCCTTTGCATCTACATTTAATTTAGACAGAAACTCTACTAAAAACAAACCGGCATTTTTCCCATTTCTCGGCTCCATTCCATGGGCTGAAATACCTTTTACCTCCAAGAGAAGCTTCCCATCCTCCAGTTGATAACGGTGTTCCAATTTATATTTTGTCATGAACTGAGTAAATTGGCGGGCTGTTTCTTCTTCGTATTCTTTAACAAAGATGGTCGCTTGTGCTAAATCAGGAACCATGTTATATCTCTTCCCGGAAACAAAACTCTCCACTTCTATCATGGCTTCCTTTGTATCGGCTGAATGTTGTTGTTGAACCATATCGAAATCGGCAATGCCCTTCTCCGCATTGATAATAGGAAAATCAGCATCTGGAGCAAATCCAAGTGTTGGCATTTCCTCATGTTTAAAATAATGATCCACACAGCGCCAATTGCTTTCTTCGTCCGTTCCAATGATCATACGAACACGTTTGTTCAATGGCAGACCCAACTCTTTCACAATTTTCATCGCATAATAGGCTGCCATTGTTGGCCCTTTATCATCTAATGCACCACGGGCAAAAATTTTACCTTCTCTAATTTCCGCTCCAAATGGATCACTTGTCCACCCATCCCCTTCAGGGACAACGTCAACATGGCAAAGAATACCTAACAGCTCTTCACCTGCGCCAAACTCAAGATGGCCGGCTAGATTACCGACATTTTTTGGTGTGAAGCCATCCTTTTCGCCAAGGTTAAGCATATAATCTAATGCTTCCTTGACGCCTTTTCCAAGTGGTGCTTCAGGTGAAGTATTTTCTTCATCCAAGAGGCTTTTTATATGTAATAATCCCTGTGTATCTTTAATGAGGTCCTCTTTTCTTTTTTCTACTTCATGCATCCAATTAATCTGTGTCACTCATTTTTACCCCCTCTTTATCACTTCTCTTACAATATCATTTTTGCAAATATCTTAGCAATTTTGCTCTCAAAAAAGAAGCAATTTACGTCAAACGTGTTATCCAAGAATAAATTTATATATTTTTACTAAAAATTCAAAAAATTTAGCATAATCCCAGCTATATTCACCATACCTTAGAATATAAAAATGAATGAGGAGGTAGAAAAAAAGACGATATTTGTAAATTTTTGAAGATAATTTTGTAAACTTTACTATAGTGGTAGAAATTTTCAGAAATTATGGGTACAATAAACTTAGATGTATGACATCTAAGTTTCACTACTACATCTAAAAAAGGAGATGTCTGCGCGGAAAAGAAACTACATATTATTGAAGAGCAAATCTTCAAAAAGGCTGTCGGTAGCAGGGTTAAAGCCAAAGGTTTGAAAAAAGGATAGGGAGTGGTTCTTTGAAACCTTCAACTAACCGGATGTTAAACCGCATCAAATGTATCTACATGTTTATTCGCAATAAAGGAACTGTTTCAACACAGGAACTTGTAGAGGAATTTGGTATCACTCCTCGCACCATTCAACGAGATTTAAATGTCTTAGCCTATAATGACTTGGTAATTAGCCCAAGCCGCGGAAAATGGACAACAACAGAGAAGAAAGTGAAGATGTCATCTTAATGAAAGTGAACCGTAGAAAATGAATCTAGGAAGCACACGAGATCATCGTGTGCTTTTATTTGTTTAGAATACAATTTTCCTCTAGATTTAATTGACAGTTATAATAAATATGATATATTAGTATAAAATTCTTTAGCACTTAAAAGCGTTTATGCAAAAAAGAAGATTGGTAGGTTCATCATGGAGAATAATCAGCAGAACTTAAAAAAGGGCCTATTGCCAAGGCATGTTCAATTTATTGCATTAGCAGGGATGATTGGAACAGGGATTTTTAAAGGCAGCTCTGACACCTTAAATATTGCTGGACCTAGTGTTGTGTTTACCTATTTAGTAGGCGGCTTACTACTATTTATTGTAATGGCAGCGTTAGGGGAAATGGCACTTGCGTTTCCTAATTTAAATGTACAGCATTTAGTCAATAAAGCGTTTGGGTTTCGCGTGTCCTTTATCGTGGGCTGGCTCTATTGGATTAATTGGATCCTAGTTACAGTAGTTGAATTACTGGCTGCCGGCAGTTTCCTTCAATTTTGGTTACCTGATACCCCTTTATGGTTATTAAGTTTAATCTGCGCATCAGTCATTATCGGGATTAATTTATTTCAGGTAAAATATTATGGAGAAATGGAATTCTGGTTTGCTGGAATTAAGATTCTTGCATTAGTAGCCTTTATTGTTTTGGGATTCTTACTATTACTCGGTTTCATTCCTAGTGAAGTCGAAAACCCTATTTCGAACTATACTGGACACGGAGGATTTTTTCCTCATGGAATCAGTGGGATGATGAGTGCCTTTTTAGTTGTCATGTTTTCGTACGGTGGAGCAGAATTAATAGGGGTAGCTGTTACCGAGACCAAAGATGCAGACAAAGTTTTGCCTAAAATTATTAAAGGGGCGGTATGGCGGGTTATCATATTTTATGTTTTACCTATCCTTATAATTTGTGGGATTATGCCCTGGAATAAGGTATCTGGCGTTGACAGTCCATTTGTACAAGTCTTTAGTACGACTGGATTACCAGGGGCTGCACACATCATGAACTTCGTGCTCATGACCGCTGTACTTTCAGCAGCCAATTCAGGCATTTACGCGACATCAAGAACATTATTCTCAATGGCGCAAAGTGGTGTTGCCCCAAAAGGCTTGGCAAAGACATCAAAAAAGGGAATTCCATTAGTTGGTATCTTGATTACGACTGTTTGTATTTTAGCTGGTGTTTATTTAGCTTATATCACTCCAGGTAAGATTATTAATTACTTGATGACAATCCCTGGTTTTACCATTATGTTAATTTGGATTTGTATTTGTGCGGCCCAATTAAAGTTACGTCCTACGTACACTGCACGACCACATTTTCAGGTAAAAGGGTTTCCGTATACAACGATTTTTGCCATCATTAGCTTAAGTGTTATTTTTATTGGTTTCTTAACAAGTCCAAGCAACCTAATCGGTTCATCGGTAGCACTGGCGACAGTAGGTGTATTAGTTATCCTTTCCTTACTGGTTAGAATAAATGGATCAAAATAATACAAAAAAGTGATACCAAAAATTTAGGTATCACTTTTTTGTATTACAGATTTACTTTGTTTCATCTGACTCCACAAATAGTCTAAGGGCAGTCAGTTTATTTTCCCAGAATAATTCAAAATACTGAAGCCAATCTTTTAATTCCATTAAGGGTTCCGGCTCTAGCTTGTACCTGGTTTCTCTGCCTACTTTCCGTTCTTTCACCAGCCCGGCGTCTGCCAATACTCGTAAATGCTTGGAGACAGCCGTACGGCTAATTGGAAATTGATCACTGATGGCAGTAACAGGCATTTCTTGGGTGCTTAAGAGCTTCAATAAACTCCGGCGGGTTGGGTCAGCAATTGCTTGGAAAACATCATGCTTTACGGAAGAAGCAGCCATTTACGCCTCAACATATGCTTGTAATTTTTTAACGAGCCCTGCCCAGCCTTGATTCATGTTGGTTCTTATCGGTGTATGTGGAGCACCAAATTCCGTAACCTTGTTTGCATCCCAACCGCCATGAATTAGAGTTAACTCTGTTTTATCTTCTAAAGCCTTTAATTCAAATGTTAAGTTCCAGTCCTTTCCCCAATTAAATGAAAGGCGGTTTGGCGGATCGACATGTGTTACCTTACATGGTGACATACCAAATTGACCTGCATTAATGTGAAACTCGTGACCTTCTTCCGCCTTAAGATCATTAGGCATAAACCATGCAGAGAGACCTTCTGCAGTTGCTACTGCATTCCACACTTTATTAATTGGAGCATTGTAGATCTCCGTGTATTTAATATCTTCTAATTTTGCTTGTGCTTCATTTGTCATTAGATTTCCTCCTAAAATTAATCTATGTTTACTATTTCATGTATTGCTCAATTTTAATACGAAACCATTTGGTTTCGTATTCCAATAATATAACACCATTTGGTTGCACGTCAAGTCACACAAAATAAAAAATGGTGGCTTTACTCAATTTGTAAAGTCACCAAAGCATATGATTATTGATTATATAGCAGTGCCTGTGCAATACCGACAAAATATTCGGACTCCCGAATAATATGGTTTAATACTACCTTCGCTGTTGGATTGCTGCTAACCGCTGCACTTTGTGTTTTAATTTGCTCGCAAAGTTTAATAAACGATAAACTTTGGTCTAGACAATAGGCTACCAGTTGAAGAACATGTTGGTACAATTGGTCTGAAACCTGATAGCCTGAACGAATAACGGATTCAATGTAACGAACTACTTGCTGGTGGGTTTCTCCCAGTGCTGCTTCCCATTTTTTTAATGCATCCACAAATTCATGTTCCAGTCCTGTAACTAACTCTCGAATGACAACCGTATGCTCCTCTTCCTGATGCTTCCAAAATTCCGCTTCATCCAAGATCCGTAAAGGCATTTGCTGCCCATAATAAAATTGCATAAACATCCCCCCATACTTAATTCACTTCAATGTATGGGATAAGCTGTTAAAATATGCTAAAGGCTTTACTGCCTAATTTATTTATATAAGATGAATAAAAATCAAATGCAAAAAGCTCGGTAATTCCGAGCCTTTTTGTTACACCATATTTTTCCCATAAAAAATTTCTTCCATCTCTAACTTTAGTCTTTCAGTGATTTCAATATGTTCATCAGGGGTTAATTTATCTTTTGTATAGCCAAATAAATAGTGATTTAAATCAAATTCCCGCAGCTTACATTTTGTGTGGAAAATATTTTCCTGATAGACGTTCACATCAATCATATCGAATAACTCTCCAACATCTTCAGGAATATAATTTTGAATGGAGTTTATTTCATGGTCAATAAACAGCTTATGACCTGTCTTATCACGCGTAAATCCGCGAACACGGTAATCAATGGTCATTACGTCCGTTTCAAATGAACGTATTAAATAGTGAAGCGCCTTAAGCGGTGAAATCTCCCCACATGTGGAGACATCAATATCAGCTCTAAACGTGCTGATTCCTTCATCAGGGTGGAACTCGGGATATGTATGCACAGTGATATGACTCTTATCAAGCTGCATAACCACGGATTCCGGCAGCGGACCTGGCGATTCCTCGAATGATTCAGATGGAGCATTTGTTACAGGTCCCTCTGAAACCAATAACGTTACACTCGCTCCAGCTGGCTCAAAGTTCTGAGCGGCTACATTTAAGACATGTGCCCCAATAAGATCTGAAACGTTTTTTAATATCGCTTCCAGTCTCTCCGCGCTGTATTGTTCATCAATATATTTTAAATAGGATTCTCGTTCTTCCTTCGTTCTCGTGAAACAAATATCATACATATTAAAGCTTAGTGACTTCGTCAGGTTATTAAAACCATGTAATTCAATTGCCTGTTCATGCGTAAGTTTCATGGCAATTCCCCCTTTTAGAAATATCATTCGCCAGTAAATAGTATTAAGTTACCCATTGTTATACCCAGTTACTTATTCTTTAAAAACTTTTTACCCCTGATAATTCTTCCCATCTTGTGAACAATAATCGGAGGACTTTATTAAGAGGTGAAAGGATGAGAAAGAAATTTTGCTTGATTCTAATTTTCATAATGCTACTTCCTAACTTTGCATTTGCTACACCCGAACCCGTAAATATAAAAGTAGCGTTTATAAGAGGTCACTTTCTTTGGATCAAAACGAATGGTAAAGAGGAAAAAATTACGACTAAGCCTGCAACGTATACAATTTCTCCCCAATGGTCACATGATGGCAAGTGGATCGTTTATGGTGTGGAACCAAAAGTAAAAATAAGTCCAAACCTGGAATCCCAAACAGAAATCTGGGTGTACAATGTGGAAACAAAAAAGCACAAAAGGATTACTTATGACGGTTCTAATCCGAAATGGTCACCCGTTGAAGATATTCTCGCTTTTAAAAGCGGTGGCGTCTTAAATGTTTCCAACCTCGACCAATTTTATAATGTTGCTTTAGGGGTTGATGATTACAACTGGTTCCCCGATGGTAGTGCATTTATAACCTCCTCAGGTGCATCACTAAGACCCGATGGATGGACCAACCCTGTTCTTTACAAAATTGGACTTGAAAAGGATTTTACCAAAATAACGAGTCTAACGAAAAACGTGAAAAAATTCTACACCCTTCCTAATGAGTTGAAAAAAGGGAAAGTTAGTATTTTGGCCATCGATGCAACTGATTTTCAATTTTCCCCTGATGCGAAGTGGATTTCCTTTATGGTTAGCCCCACTGCCTCGTGGTCAATGGACAGCAATATGATGTGTGTCATTTCTTCTGATGGACAGACCTTCGAAGTATTAGATGAGCTTGTTTGGGAAGTTGACTCTCCAAAGTGGGCATTCCATCAAAATCGATTAGGTTATATTGCGGGTGGCGGAAGAATTGTTTTTGGCTTCAAAAATAAAAAAATGAAGGTCACGGAGCTTCCTGTCTTTCATTCGGTCAGTTTAACCCCAGCTCACTTTGCGGAATTAGGTTTTACATGGAGAGATGATCAGTCCTTGGTTGTCTCAAGGGTAAAAGAGAGTGATTGGTCTAACAATCCTAAGGGGCGACCAGATCCTTCTTTATTTTTAATAAAAATGGGTGAGCAAACACAATTGCAGTTGACCCATCCGCCAAAGGGGTTTGGTGATTACCATCCTATTTTTCTACCGTCCACCCGTAAATTATTCTGGGTAAGGAAAAAGGATATCGCAGAGATGCAAAAGGATCTGTGGATTGCTGATTCAAATGGGGAAAATGCTCTGGTATGGATTAAAAATGTGGATGGATATGATTTTTATCCAAGGGAATAGTTGATATGCTGGCCACCTTTTCATATAAAGGGGGCCTATTTTTGTGCTGAAATTCATTTATCGGTCATTTTTTGAAGTTTATCGGCCACTTCATGAGGTTTATCTGCCAGTTCCACATCTCACCCCTTCCATTTTTTACAATTACCCCATTGACAAAAATAATATTCAGAATATATATTACTCCTAAGAGTAATTATTTTCCTTTAGGGAGTAATTCAAAACACAGGAGGATGATTATGGAGCATTTAAGATTGAATGTTGAGTTTTTACGTAAGCGTGTTCCAAATCTTACAGTTGCAGCAGCTTCCGTCGGATTGCGTCCAGCTACGGTTTCCAACCTTTGTACAGGAAAAATCCCTTTGGCTCGGGCGGAGGTCAAGACCCTTGTCACACTCGCCGACCTGGCAGAATGCACGGTAGATGAACTAATTATCAGAGGAACCCATGCGCAAATGCTGGAAACTGGAATAAAAGTCATCGACCTTTTTGCTCCGTTAACTCTCGGAGGCACCATCGGATTTGTGGCTCGACCTGGTATGGGGCAATTGGTCGTTTTAGCAGAAATTTTTCATCGGATGAATCTTAATGGCTTCGAAACTTTCTTTTTGAAACCTAAGGAAGATGCAGTAGGTCTAAGCGATGTCATCAATGAAACGAAGCATGTCTGTCACTCTGTTGAGGAAGCTTTTGAAAAAATGGTGCAAATGGCTAAACAAACCATTTTTTTCGCCGCTGACCGGCAAATGGTTTTATCAGGGGAAATTTATGACCTCTTAGAAAACTTAAAGGCTTCTGGAGTATCTCCTACTACATTGTTAATAGACTTAAGCGGTGAAGCTGTCGATGAACAAAAGCCATTCGGTCCTTTAGATACCCTCTGGCAATTCGATGCAGAGCTTGTTTCTCGAAAAATTTACCCTGCGATTAATCCGCTCTACTCTACTTCAGTATTAATTGAAGGAGGTACTCTTTCCAAGGCACATTTACACACACAGCAGCAGGCAAAAAAAGTCCTACGCCGCTATCGTGAATTACGTTTTCTAGGGATGGAGCGAATCCCAGCATCTGAGCATGAGACTTATCACAAAGGACTTCGTCTTGAAGCTTATTTGACACAACCATTTTTAATAACAGAGTCCTTTACAAAGAAAAAAGGTGTTTCAGTGTCAACTCAAGCGACGATCACAGATATCCAACGAATCTTAAAAGGGGAAATGGATGATGTGGAAGTGGAGACTCTTTTCTATGTGGGTGAACTCAAAAAATAGGGGGAATGAACCATGTCAACTTATCAATCTGGATTTGCAGAGATAAATGGAGCTACACTTTTTTATGAGGTAAAAGGGGATGGGCAACCTGTTTTGTTACTGCATGGGTATCCTCTTGATTCAAGAATGTGGGACGATCAATTTGAGGAATTCTCTAAGTACTATCAAGTCATTCGCTTTGATTATGCCGGCTGTGGAAAATCTAGTCATCACGATGAAGATTATTCTCTAGTAGAGGATGTTAAAGGCTTATTAGCTTTTCTTGGTGTATCCAAAGTGGATCTGGTGGGCCTTTCAGTTGGAGGGAATCTTGCCATGGACTTTACCCTGGCCTATCCGGAAATGGTCAATACTCTGACTGTGGCATCATCAGGCTTATTAGGATGGAGTGATTATTCTTTAGAAAGACAAAATTATAATAAAGAATTAACTGAGTTATTTCAAAACCAGTCTCATGAAGAAGCTGTTAAGCTAATGTGCAAAGCATGGGTAGCAGGTCCTTTTCGGTCCATCGATGAAATTAATCCCGCTATTGTTGAAAAATATGCTGACATGCTGTCAGGAAATTTAACTAGTGAGAACGGTAAGGGTAAAATGATATTACCTGAAACGAAAATAATGGAAATGGTAGGAAACATTTCTGTTCCAACGCTAATCATCTCCCCTGATATCGATTTTCCTGATTTCAGTGCCATTTCCGAGTTTCTTCATGAAAAAATTGCCGATTCACAATTAGTTGTGATTCCTGGAACAGCCCACATGATCAATATGGAAAAACCTTTGGAATTCAACCAGCTTGTGTTGAAATTCTTAAACATTTACAAGTAAATAAATAGAGAAGCAGCTTATCAATTAGCTGCTTCTCTCTATTTCACCTGATAATTCATCAAAAGCTCAATTTCTTCATCGGTTAGCTCCCGATATTCGCCCAATTCTAGTGTTTCATCTAACTCTAGCGGTCCCATTGAAATACGTTGGAGATATACCACTCTTTTTCCAACCGCTTCGAACATTCTTTTTACTTGATGGAACTTCCCTTCGGTAATCGTTAATTCAATATCAGAACGAATTCCTGATTTCAGTATCTTTAATTCACCAGGCTTGGTCTCATATCCATCATCTAGGGTTACTCCATTAGCGAACGCTGTAATGTCCGCCTCAGTTACTTCCCCTTCAATCACGGCAAAATAAGTCTTAGGAACATGTTTTTTCGGCGTCAGTAAGCGATGAGCCAATTGACCATCATTGGTGATTAATAATAAACCTTCTGTATCCTTGTCCAATCTTCCAACAGGAAAAGGCTCATACACTTGATCTTCAAGCTCCAGAAGATCAATGACTGTCTCGGTATGATTATCCTCTGTTGCTGATAACACACCTTGAGGCTTGTTCATCATTAAATAGATAAACTCTCTATACTCGATGACCTCACCGTTCAGCGTGACGGTTTGTTTTTCCGGATCAACATGCTGTTTTGCATCTTTTACGACCACATCATCTATTTTGACAGACCCGCTTTTCAGAAGCTGCTTTACTTCTTTTCGGCTTCCGTACCCAAGATTAGCAAGCATTTTATCAATTCTCAACTGAACCCCTCCTTTTTTGTAATTTTAACTTTGTCAGCAAGCGGTCCAGCCTTGAACCGAACAAGCGGTTGGCGAGGCCTGATTTTAACCCTAAATAAAAATAAATGGATGCCCCGACTCCTGCACTAACTAGAATAATCAAAATAGATTCCCCTTTCAATGCTGAAGAAAGGAATAGTGATAGAAACTTATACACTACCTCCGTCCCAGCCCACATCAAACCGGCAAAGATGATAATTAATAAACTCCTGCGCCATACAAGACGGAACGGATAACGGGAATAAGTCTTAATAACAATCAGATTGATAATAATAGCTGCAGTATATCCAAGAGTTGTAGCTAATACAGCCCCTTTTGTTTCCATCATCTTTATTAATGGGATGTTTAAAGATAATTTTATTAATAAACCTACGAGTAAGCTTAAGATCGTAAAGCGCTGCTCATTAATACCTTGCAATATAGCAGCGGTAACAGAATATAAAGAGAAAAGAATCGCAACTGGTGCGTACGCTCTTAATACCGCTGCACCAAGCAAATCATGCTGATAAAAGACTGTGTAAATAGGCTCAGCCAACAAGGAAAGACCAATGGAAGCTGGCAGCGTTAAGAATAATAAGACCTGGAAAGTTTGATTTAGTTGTCGATTCATACTTTTCCTGTCATTCTCAATAAAAGCCTTCGTAATACTAGGAACTAAGGTTAGCGAGAAAGCAGTTGCTAGTGATACTGGAATGATAACAATCTTGTGCGACTCGAAGTTTAACATCGAGAAGAAAGATTCAGCAACTTTCGGTGTTTTTCCAATCTCGGTCATTGCCTTTGTAAAGGTAAATTGATCAATTGCCTGAAACAATGGATTCGCAATTCCCACCAAAACAAATGGAAAGGCAGAGATAAAAATTTCTTTATAGATTTCCTTAAGAGAAATATCCATCGTACCCTTATCATGTTCAAGTAGCTCATCCAAATACGGCTTTCTCTTATACCAATACCAAAATAAAACCGCAAGACCTCCAATAGCTCCAATAAATGCAGCAAACGTAGCTACACTAACAGCCGTTACCATTTTTCCATGGAAGATGTTCAAAACAGCGTACGCTCCCAGTAAGGTAAACATAATGCGAACAATTTGTTCCACTACTTGAGAGAGCGCCGAAGGTCCCATGGATTGGTGCCCCTGAAAATAGCCTCTGATCAGACTCATAAACGGAACCACGATTAAAGCGAAACTAACCGCTCTCATGACGGTTGTAACCTCTTGTAAATTGGCTTTTTCACCGCGTGTACTCATTTCAGCTAATGTAGGTGATGCTAGATACATCGCTAAAAAGGCAATAAAACCAGTGGCCAGCATAATCATTAAACCGGATTTAAATAACTTTCTACCAACAGCATATTCCTCAAGTGCATTATATTTAGAAATGAACTTTGAGACCGCTAACGGTACACCTGCTGTGGCAACACTGATAAAAATGGTGTAAGGAACGTAAGAGAATTGATATAGAACCGTTCCTTGCCGTCCCACAATTTGAAAGAATGGAATAACGTAAATTAAGCCTAGAACTTTGGAAAGTATCGTCCCAAAAGTTAATATAAATGTTCCTCTTAAAAGCTTAGACTGCATAAAATCCCTTCCTACCCGAAGAAATACGTGCGTTTTTTCACAAAGTAACTGTCTACTTTTTTGCACACTATTAGTAGTTTACAACTCTTTTCCCTTCGATGCTACTAACAAATCAAGTTAATTTTATGAAAATCCTCCTGATTTGTTTTATTTCAGCTAGAAATGTTTATAATGAAGTGACATGAAATCTAAGAAGAAGATAAAGTTGGTGGAAATATGGTATATGATGTCATCGTCATTGGCGGAGGGCCATCTGGATTAATGGCTGCCATTGCTGCCGGTGAAAAAGGCGCAAAAGTACTTTTAATAGATAAAGGTGAAAAGCTTGGTAGAAAGCTTGCCATTTCTGGTGGCGGACGCTGCAATGTAACAAACCGCCTCCCTGTCGAAGAAATAATTAAACACTTACCTGGAAACGGAAAGTTTTTATACAGTGCTTTCTCTATCTTTAGCAATGAAGATATTATTGCTTTCTTTGAAAAACTAGGAATCGAATTAAAAGAAGAAGACCATGGGCGTATGTTCCCTGTTTCTGATAAAGCACAATCCGTCGTTGATGCACTTTTACAGCAGTTAGAAAAGCTTAACGTTAAAGTATTCAAGAACAGCCCTGTCAAAGATCTCAGCTATCAAGATGGGCAAGTATCGTCAGTCTTATTAAAGGATGGACAAAACATATCAGCCAAGTCTATTGTGATTGCAGTTGGTGGAAAATCGGTGCCACATACAGGCTCCACTGGGGACGGGTATGCCTGGGCTGAAAAAGCCGGGCACACGATTACTGAGCTGTTTCCTACAGAAGTCCCTATCACGTCAAGCGAACCTTTTATCAAAAATAAAACACTACAAGGTTTATCGTTAAGGGACATTGACTTAAGCGTCTTAAATCCAAAAGGCAAACCGATCATCTCCCATCGGATGGACATGCTTTTCACGCACTTTGGCATCAGCGGTCCAGCGGTACTGCGTTGCAGTCAGTTTGTGGTCAAAGCGATGAAGAAATGGAACTTAAAAGAGGTTACCATGAGTCTGGATGTCTTACCTGATAAAAAAGAAGAAGAAATTTTTCAAGAGATCGTGAAGCTAGTAAAAACCGAACCAAAGAAAAGCATAAAAAATACATTAAAAGGAATGCTTCCTGAACGATATTTATTATTTTTATTAGAACAAAATAGCATTGATCCTTCAGAGCAGGGTGGTACTATTTCTAATGAAAAAATCAGAAGTTTTTCTAAGAACTGTAAGCAATTTCTCATTAAGGTGAATGGTACACTGCCGCTTGAAAAAGCATTTGTTACGGGTGGCGGTGTCTCCGTGAAAGAAATCGAGCCACAGACCATGGGTTCAAAATTAATGAGCGGTTTGTATTTTTGCGGAGAAATCCTTGATATTCATGGATATACAGGGGGATATAATATCACTTCAGCCCTTGTAACGGGAAGGCTTGCAGGAACCAACGCCGCCCTCTTCGCAAAATCTAATTTTCAGCCTATCTGGTAAAAGAAAAAGAATCCTATTAGTGAAACAAAAATTCACTAAAGGGATCTTTTTTTATGCTCGATAGATAATCATTGCAGAAAAACAATAAATTTGGTCGTCCTCTTCGTCCTCTGTCATTGCAGCGACATTATACTTTATATCTAAGAGACTCTTTTCATCGATTCCTCTTAAAAAACGATTCATTTCCTTTTCTAAATCCTTCTCATGTTCCCGGTCAAATAACTTTACTTGAATCACGGTTACTCTCCCTTTCATTTTTTACTACCATTATTCACCTTTTTTCAGAATTTTAAAAATTGAATAGCTAAAAAAATTAAGATTTATTTAAGGTTTAACTTGTAAACTCCAATTTGTAAGGTAAACGAAAGATGAAAGGAGCACTAAAGTTGGATAAAAAACAAAAAATCTCATGGGGAGTCAGCTTTGGGAGCGTAGCTTTAGTCGCTGGGATGGTATCCTATCTAGGACTTTCAAACGGAGACAAAGCTGACAACCAAATAGCTGTGAATCAAGGACAACCTTCTACAGATAATTCTAATCAGCAATCAGAGGATCAATTTAATTCTCAAACACAAGGGCCTAATCAAGGATTTCATCACTCTTTTGGAAGAGATCGTTCATCCCAATTTAATCAAAATGACCAGGACACTAATAGTTTTGATGATAGTAATCAATATCCAACGGATGATGACCAATTCTTTGATAATAGCAATCAGCAGGATCAGTTCTCAAATAGTGATAGTCCTGAGATGGGTCGCCATGGCGGCTTTGATACAACCACAGGTGGAACCTGATGTATACCTATCGTTTCAACTCTATGAGTACAACCGTTCAGATTTCTATTAGTCATGAAATGTTTGCGAATGACATGATGCCTATTTATAAACTATTTGAATCCATTGAGAATACCTGCAGCCGGTTTCGTGAAGATAGTGAATTATCAAGGATAAATCAACAGGTAGGAAAGGAACTACCTGTTTCTACCGAAATGTTTGCTATTCTCACAGAAGCAGATTGTTTCTTTAAGGAAACAGAAGGTATTTTCAACCCTGGTATTTTGTCATCTCTTGAAACCAGCGGTTATTCTAGATCGATTGAATATATAAGAGGGCAGGAAGTGATAGTACATGCCCTTTCAACAAACGTTCCCTCCCTCTCCCTTCCATTTACGTTAAATGAAAAGAAGCAGTCAGTCGTTCTCCTTTCAACCATTGATTTAGGTGGAATTGCTAAGGGCTGGGTGATCGACCGTGCTTCTGAACTTTTGGAAAGGACGGGCTATGGCTTTATAAATGTCGGAGGAGATATCCGTATTTTTGGAGAACTGCCTCGTGCATTGAATATTCGAATTGAAAGTCCCTTCGATGAAAAACAGATCCTGTCCTCTATTCAGGTGACAAACGGGGCTGTAGCAACATCCACTTCCATGAAAAGAAAGTGGCTCGTTAACAGGGAGTGGAAGCACCATCTCATAGATACACATACGGGAAAACCATCTGAGAGTCATATTGTTTCTGCCACTATAACCGCTCCTTCTGCTTTAGAAGCGGATGTATGGGCAAAAACAGTTCTTCTTTTAGGGGAAGACAAAGGCCGGGAATGGATTAAGTCAAAAGGCTCGAAGGCCGTATTAATTGATAAAATGAGAGAAATTTGGAATGGGGGAGAACAACAGGATGGAGATGTTTGAATGGTATATGATTCGTGCGACAGGGACCGTGTCCTATCTATTACTATACCTATCTGTTGTGATCGGTCTGTATTCACAAGTACAAAAAAAGCAGAAACAAAAAGTAACTATTTCCTTGTTTTTGCATGAGGCGCTATCGAATTGGGCACTGATTCTTGTCTTGGGTCATGTAGGGTTCTTACTCATAGACTCCTATCTTTCCTTCCAGTGGATTGAGATACTAACTCCATTTAACACTGACTATAAGCCTCTTCCAATGGCCATGGGCACTGTTTCGTTGTATTTTTTACTCATGACGGTTATAACGTCAAAGGCACGGAAAAAGATAGGATACCAAAAGTGGAGCAAACTCCACGCTTTGAACCCAATCCTCTATATATTAGTCACCCTGCACGGACTTTTCATTGGTACAGATTTCCAAGGTTTGATGATTTTAGTCATTAATTTGCTTCCATTCCTTCTATTAGGAGGAATGGTGTGGAGGAATAAGCCTATTCTCGAAACCTCTCAATGATATAAAAAAAACCGATTCATAAGGAGAATCGGTTTTTTTCGGTTATTTATTTGTTTCACCTGTCCAGTTAAGCATTCCGCCAATCATGTTACGGACCTTATAGCCTTGGTCCTGTAAATAGTGACAGACATTTCCGCTGCGGGCACTGGAGCGGCAGATAAAAATATACTCTTTATCCTTATCAAAGTAGTCAAGGGTAGCAGGTATATCACCCATTCGAATATGCTTTGCCCCTGGAATCATTCCTCCTGCTACTTCCTCATCTTCCCTTACATCTACAAGCTCAAGCTTTTCCCCTGCTTCCAACTTCTTCTGTAATTCTTCAGGTGTAATGACTTTAATTTCTTCCATGAAATCCATCCCCTTTATAAGAGTAAAGAGGCTTCCCCTTTCAATTTGGAGGCAGCCCCTTTATTAAATTTAGTTTGCTACAATGTTTACAAGTTTACCCGGAACGGTAATCACCTTACGAATGGTTTTTCCTTCGATCTGCTCTTTTACTCGATCATCTTCCATCGCAATTCCTTCTAAAGCTTCCTTACTTGCATCAGTTGGTACCAAAAGCTTTGTCTTTACCTTACCATTTACCTGGATAACAATTTCTACTTCATCATCCACTAACTTCGCCTCATCATATGCTGGCCAAGCTTCATACGAAATCGTTCCGCTATGACCAAGCTTTTCCCAAAGCTCTTCAGCGATGTGTGGGGCAACAGGTGAAAGCATCTTAACGAAGCCTTCCATGTATTCCTTTGGAAGCACAGTTGCTTTGTACGCTTCATTTATGAATACCATCATTTGTGAAATAGCTGTATTGAAACGTAAACCCTCGTAATCCTCTGTAACTTTTTTCACCGTTTGATGATAAATTTTCTCCAAGTTAGACGCTTCTTCATTTGGCTGGATTTTTGGATTTAATTCTCCATTTTCCTCAACCATCAAACGCCAGATCCGATCAAGGAAACGACGGGAGCCGTCTAAACCATTAGTTGACCATGCAATGGACGCATCAAGAGGTCCCATAAACATTTCGTATAAACGAAGTGTATCTGCACCATGGCTAGTTACAATATCATCAGGATTTACAACATTACCTTTTGATTTACTCATCTTTTCATTGTTCTCGCCTAAAATCATTCCTTGGTTAAATAGCTTTTGGAATGGTTCTTTAGTTGGCACTACACCGATATCATACAAGAACTTATGCCAGAAGCGGGCATAAAGTAAGTGAAGCACGGCATGCTCTGCACCACCAATGTAGATATCAACAGGAAGCCAGTGGTTTAACTTCTCTTGGGAAGCTAGTGCCTGGTCATTTTTCGGATCAATATATCGTAAGTAATACCAGCAGCTTCCAGCCCATTGAGGCATGGTATTTGTTTCACGGCGACCCTTTTTACCTGTTTCAGGATCAACCACATTTACCCAATCCTCAATATTGGCTAATGGTGATTCTCCTGTACCAGAAGGTTTGATATCTGTTGTTTTTGGTAATGTCAATGGAAGCTGATCTTCCGGAACAGCTGACATGGTGCCATCTTCCCAGTGGATAACTGGAATCGGCTCACCCCAATACCGCTGGCGGCTGAACAACCAGTCACGTAAACGGAAGGTTACTTTCTTAGTTCCAATTCCTTTTTCTTCTAACCAAGCAATCATTTTTGAAATGGCTTCTTCTTTGTTTAAACCATTTAAGAACTCAGAATTGATATGTTCACCGTCACCAGTGTACGCTTCTTTCTCTACATCGCCGCCAGCTACTACTGGTTTGATTGGTAAATTGAATTCTTTCGCAAATTCAAAATCACGCTCGTCATGTGCAGGGACTGCCATGATTGCACCAGTTCCATAGCTTACTAGTACATAATCCGCGATCCAGATTGGCATTTTTTCCCCATTTGCCGGGTTGATCGCATAGGCACCAGTGAAGACACCCGTTTTTTCCTTGGCAAGGTCTGTACGCTCAAGGTCACTCTTTGTTTTAACCTTATCTAAGTAGGCATCCACTGCCGCACGCTGTTCTGCGGTTGTGATTTTATCAACAAAGGAATGCTCTGGGGCTAGAACCGCATAGGTTGCACCGAATAATGTATCTGGACGAGTCGTGAAGACAGTAAACGTTTCGCTGTGTCCATCAATTTGGAAGTTTACCTCTGCCCCTTCAGAACGTCCAATCCAGTTGCGTTGCATTTCTTTCAAGCTTTCAGGCCAATCAAGTTCTTCAAGGTCTTCTAATAAACGGTCGCCATAAGCGGTAATTTTTAACATCCACTGCTTCATTGGACGGCGTTCAACTGGATGACCACCACGTTCACTCTTTCCATCAATCACTTCTTCGTTCGCCAAAACGGTACCAAGTGCCGGGCACCAGTTTACGGCAACTTCATCAATATAGGCTAACCCTTTTTCGAAAAGCTTTAAGAAAATCCACTGTGTCCACTTATAGTATTCAGGATCTGTCGTATTTACTTCACGGTCCCAATCGTAGGAGAAACCTAATGCTTTGATTTGGCGGCGGAAAGTATCGATATTTTTCGCTGTAAATTCAGCCGGATCGTTACCTGTATCCAATGCGTATTGTTCTGCTGGCAAACCAAACGCATCCCACCCCATTGGGTGAAGGACATTATAGCCTTGCATCCGCTTTAAGCGTGAAAGAATATCGGTTGCTGTGTACCCTTCAGGGTGTCCCACGTGTAGACCGGCACCTGATGGATATGGAAACATATCTAACGCGTAGAATTTGCGTTTATCATACTCTTCACTTGTTTTAAATGTTTTTTCTACTTCCCATTTCTGTTGCCACTTCTTTTCGATTTGTTGATGATCGAAACTCATGTCTGTTTCCTCCTAGTAAAAAATAGGCTCTGTTAACTATCCTGTTGATTTCCGTTCCAGGAGCTTCGCTTTCCGTGGGTGTTTCGGCGAGCCTCCTCGGCGAAACGCGCCTGCGGGGTCTCCCCTGAACCATACTCCCACAGGAGTCTTCGCTCCTTCCGCTCCAATCAACAGGTTGTAAAAATAAACAATGTTCATTAACAAAGCCAAAGCATAAAAAAATCCCCTCATCCCAAAAGGGACGAGAGGATTGTATGTATCTTCCCGCGGTACCACCCACATTAGTGCTCATGCACTCACTTCATTCATCCTTAACGCGGAATACGGCAAGCATTACTATTCCTTCATGCTTGCAACTCAAAGGCGAGTTCATGATGTACCCGGTTGACTTTCACCAGCCGCCAACTCTCTATATACGGGTATGGACCACTACTACTCCTAGTCACTGTCTTTTCAATATGAAGTATTACGGTTATTGTATTAAATTTATCATAAGTATGCAAGTAAACAAATAGCCTAATTTCATAATTGACCAATAGCTTGAGTTTTAAACAAAAAAAGACAAAGGAAAATAATCCTTTGCCTCACTGTCCATGTGGAATGGACAAACTCCTACATTTGTCCACGGATGGTGCCTGACACCACTGTTTTTATGCTACGGTCATAGAGTAAGGTGGTGAGGATGGCCATGATGAATAATCCAATTAGGACGATGAATAAGGCTGAGATATCGTAGTAGTCTACGATTATTCCTCCTAATAGAGGGCCGACCATTCTTCCACCTGTAGCAGTGCTGTTAACGATTCCTTGATAGAAGCCTTCGCGTCCTTTTGGTGCAAGATTAAAGGCAACGGTTGGTACAGCAGGCCAGATGAACATTTCACCGATTGTTAAGATAATCATCGCAACTAAGAAACCAGAAAAAGCATTTGCCTTTCCTGCCACAATGAACGAAACGATAAAAATACCAATCCCGATCAGGATTTGAAGCTTCAATGAGGAAGAAAGACGCTTCATAACTCCATTTAACAGCGGCTGCCCTAAGACGATAATGGCGCCATTTATTGTCCATAACAAGCTATACTGGCTTAGGGAAATGTTAATTTCCTGAGTATAAGATGAAATCGTTGTTGACCATTGAACATATGCAACCCAGCAAAGTAAATAACCTAAGCACAGGATTAATAAAGCTCGCAAATTGTTTCTGTTTTTTATTACTGGTCCTTCTGTATCACTTGGAATTGGTTTAGCTGAAGCTGTAGCAATTCCTTTATAGCCGAATACAGCTATGAAAAGAAAAATGATATACATGATTGTATTGGCAAGGAAGATGAGTTGGAAGGAATAATCTGCCACAATCCCTCCAAGAGCCGCACCCACAGCTACCCCCAAATTTTGCGCTACATAAATGGCGTTAAAGGCTTTGCGTCCGCCCTCGACCCAAACAGTGCCCGCCATCGCATACATGGCCGGAAAAACTACCCCAGACCCAAAGCCGATGATGGTTAAAAATACTATATATGCTGGCCAGCCATGCCAGAATGTCAAGCCAATCAGTGCAACGAGTGTAATACCGATTCCCAAAATAATAGATTTATAGCCGCCTATTTTATCAAATAGACTGCCGCCATACAGATTTCCAATGACACTTGCTGCCGAGTTCAGCATCAAGACAACTCCAGCAACAGATAAAGACTTACCTAAATGATCGTGAATATAAATTGTATTTAAAGGCCATAAAAAAGAAGAGCCTGTTACATTCACTGCCATCCCAATGATTAAGAGCCATAAGGCACGTGGCATGAAAAACGCTCCTTTACATTTAACTGATTCAATTCCCAAAGAATTATATTATTCCTTTTTCGGAGGAAGTGCAATTATTTTTCATTGCCAGCTCCAGGTAAATGTTTGCTTCATTTCAAGTCAATTTATGGAATTTTAGTTAATTCCGCCAAACTTACGATTAATTCCGCCAACTTTGCATGGAATTCCGCCGATTTTGCAATTTATTCCGCCAACTCCGGCAGGAATTCCGCCAACTTTGCAATTTATTCCGCCAACCAATAAATTAGAATTCTAAAATTGACACTCCACAATTAATTTGACAAAATAAACGCAAGAAAACACTGTTTCTGAAGGAGAAACAGTGCTTTCTACAATGTTACCTAAGGCTCTTTCCATTCTTATTCCTTCTTGGCGGGACGAATAAGTTTAATTTGGAAGGAGTCTATTTTTTTACAGGTGGTACCACAGGTGCTTGGGCAGGGAAGTAACTATTTACTGCCTTATCCTTTTTCTTCTCATTTACTTTTTCGTCTAATACGGCTTTCTTCACTTTTTCAATTTCCTTATCCAGTTCATCCATGTTCACGCCTTTTTTCACAAGTTCTTCAGTTGCAAGGTGAATCGCTTTATTGGACTGTTCAATTGAGATCCGCAATGAATCCATGGAACCCTGTGGGTTATGGAAGCCTGATGAATTTTCTGCTGCAATAATATCCCAGTACCATTGTCCCTGACGCACATATTCCTGTGCTTGTTTAATTTTCTCTTTGCTTACACCAGATGTAATCATTTTGTTTACATAATAGTGAGAGGTGGTTGAAACATCCTGTGCCTCATGTAAGGCGCTGACATTTGCTTCTTGAATTTCAAGAACACGATCTTTTAATTTATCTAAATCACGGTCACCGTGACATTGACCGCAAGAGGTTTGCATTGTTTTAAGTGGGGAAGTCCACCAGTGTGAAGTGATTTTTCTTTTTCCATCGACACGTTCATAGGGCATATGGCAATCTGCACAGGAAACGTTTGCTTTTCCATGCGTGCCTGATGAGTGTGTTTCATATTCAGGGTGCTGTGCTTTTAACATTGGTGAACCTGAAATATTGCTGACCCAATCCTTTTCAAAACCATTTTCTTTCGCAATCGTATTATAGTATTCATACATTTCTTCCGGCTTAAAGCCTTTCGTCCAAGGGAAGGTTACTTCGCTATTTTTAGATGCGAAGTAGTACTCCACATGGCATTGTCCACAAACATAACTTCGCATGTCATTTTTAGTTGGATTTGAAACGTCTACTCCCTTTGCCTCTAACGCTTTAAAAAAGCTTGGCCGTGTTACGCGTAAATCCATCGTTTTTGGATCATGGCAATCAGAGCAGCCAATTGGAGAGTGGCCCATTGCTTCGCCCTTTGGCCAAATATCCTTGTTAAAATTGGCCCCCCAGTAGCTGTCGCCCATTTCCTTAATCATTTTTGGAACGGCCGTTGATTTACATGTATAACAAGAACCAACAGATTTGTCAGTAATTCGTTTAATATTGCGAATATCTTCTAATGCATACGTATGCCCACGCTCTTCATTATACTCGGTTGCAAATCCATAACCATTGAACAGAATCGGCAGCAATGGCTCTTTATCTACTTCATACTTGCTGCGTTTAACAGAACCGCCGTAAGTTGTATCTTCCATCTTCTCATTTTTCTTATAACTGTTATATTGAAGCGGAAATAAGTCTTTAAATGCTTCGTTACTAATTTCATCGGCTGTGAGGCCTGTCGTCTTTTTCCCGGCAGCTGAAGCTGTTTTTTCACTGGAATCATTGCTGCAGCCAGTGATCATCAATACCAATGCCAGCAGGAAAAGATATGCCCCATAACGGAATCTTCCCATTCTTAAAATCCTCCCTTATTTTCTAATAATTCTCCTGATTTAGGTGGCTTATTATAGTGATCATCTTTAAAGCCTTTCCCATGTGGTACTGTTTTGTGACAAGAGACACAGCTGTCTTTTGCGTCATGTGATACATTAGTTATCGTACTCTTGTGACACGTTATACAGTTTTCATTGATAACTTTCATCGTTCGGTCTGTAGCCTCAATGACATTTGGAATATCATCAGTTCCTAATGTGTTGTAATATACATGAGTCATCCCGGCACGACCTTTAAAAAATAGTTTTCCTACCTCACTCTTGTGTGGTAAATGACAGTCGTTACACTGCAGTTCGGCATGAGTGGAATCCATAAACGACGTGTAGACATTTTTCATCGTATGACAATTTTGACAGAAGCCGGGTGAATCCAGGTATGCCATGGTTTTTACTGTTGTGAGTGATAACAGCACACCTATTAGTAGTACGACTACGAATAAAAACTTTTTATTGATCTTTGAAAGCCTTTTAAACATCTCTTCACCTCCCATATTCAACTTTTCTCTTTTTCTATGGCATTAAAATACTGATGTATTTTAACCCCCACCTTATTTAAACCATGTTATTTCACACCCAATCTGTGACGTACATCACATAACAAATTGGAGTTGTTTCTAATGTGTGAACGGGATTTTTCTTCTATTTTCATGTTGTTTTCGTTGAAAAATTTATACCAAAAGGATTTAGGGGGGCATTTTTATGAAAAGAAGAGGCAGACTTTTTTGTCTGCCTCTTCTAATTTTTTTAGGAGGATTGTTCTTTTTCTTGGTGGAATTTAGACTTTACAGGTTGACCGCCAGTTTTTTCATACTTCTTTTTTGATTGTTTAACTACATCAAAGTCCTGACCAAATTCAACGTCTTGGTTATTTACTCCATTACGAGTTTTTTGTTCAGGGTTCTGTTGTTTCGAACGTTTTTTCAAAAGTGTCTCCCCCTCTTAATGTCTTTCTAAAATCATTGAGTTTTGGAGCTGTTGAAGCTGCAATCTCATGCGATGGAGTTGTTCACGCTGCTGCGAATTTGCACTATGGGCCATTTTAGCAATGTCCTGATAGGTTTCTTCCAGCGATTGTAATGCTTTTGTGTAATCATCGTCATTATAATGCTCTTGGAGGCTGCTATCCTTATACTGACCTTCAGCATATCGGATTGCATCCTCACATTGCTGCATTAGATTATCCATTGATTCACGAGTAGCCATCTAAAAACCCAACCCCCTTCTTCTTTGAAGCAAACTGCTTCATTTCTTATTTTGTTCCCGTTTCTTTTTCCTATAACACAAGTGGTATGATAAATGCTGCCAATTAGTATGCAAGAATTTCAATTGGATATGCTCTATTGTTCATGATAAAATTTCTCTATCTTATTCATTTTATTGAGTGGAAATTTTAATTAACAAGGAGGTTTACTGATTTGAATCAGACCAAACCTTTTCCATATGCTATTGATGACAAGCGATACCATACATGGAATTACCATCTCAGGAACCATTTCGGACATAAGGTGTTCAAAGTTGCCTTAGATGGAGGCTTTGACTGCCCGAACCGGGATGGTACCGTTGCTCATGGCGGTTGTACTTTTTGCAGTGCGGCAGGATCAGGGGATTTTGCTGGAAATCGTGCAGATGACCTGGAGAAGCAATTCATTGAAATCAAAGAGAAAATGCATACGAAGTGGAAAGATGGAAAGTATATGGCTTATTTCCAAGCCTATACGAATACGCACGCACCCGTCTCCGTTCTCCGTGACAAGTTCGAGAGAGTCTTACAGCAAGAGGGGGTTGTAGGATTATCTATCGCAACCCGTCCAGACTGTCTTCCTGATGATGTCGTGGAATATTTAGCCGAATTAAATCAGAGAACTTACTTATGGGTTGAGCTTGGTTTACAAACAGTTCATGAACGAACAGCCCTGCTCATTAACCGGGCTCATGATTTTCAATGTTATATCGACGGTGTCAATAAATTAAGGAAGCACGGAATCCGTGTTTGCTCTCATATTATTAATGGTCTGCCACTTGAGTCAAATGACATGATGATGGAAACTGCTCGTGAAGTAGCAAAGCTTGATGTACAAGGAATTAAGATTCACTTGCTTCATCTTTTAAAGGGCACACCCATGGTGAAACAGTACGAGAAGGGCATGCTTGAATTCCTTTCGAAAGAAGACTATGTAAAATTAGTATGTGACCAATTAGAAATTTTACCGCCGGAAATGATTGTTCACCGAATCACAGGTGATGGACCAATTGATTTAATGGTTGGACCGATGTGGAGTGTGAATAAGTGGGAAGTCCTAAATAGCATAAATGCCGAAATGAAAAACAGAGACAGCTGGCAAGGGAAATTTTTCAAAGGGCAACCGGAGGTATGATAAATGAAAATGGAGCGTATTCTTCCGTTTGCAAGAAATTTACTTGAGAAAGCTGTAAAACCTGGAGATATTGTAGTAGATGCTACCTTAGGCAATGGCCATGACACTGTGTTTTTAGCCGACCTTGTGGGAGAAAGCGGAACAGTATACGGATTTGATGTACAAGAAGAGGCTATTGCAGCAAGTAAGGAGCGAGTACATCAGCATGGCCTTTCTGATCGAGTAAAGATGATTCATGAAGGTCATGAAAAACTTTCCAAATTCATACCTCCGAACCACCACGGCAAGGTTACTGGGGCTATTTTTAATTTAGGTTATTTACCTGGAAGCGATAAATCCGTTGTAACTCGTCCCGAAACAACCATTTCAGCGATTGAACAGTTACTGGATATCATGACACCAGAAGGAATCATTGTTCTCGTCATTTACCATGGACATATGGAAGGTGCAGTTGAACGTGACTCCTTGCTCCATTATTGTCATCAGCTAGATCAGAAAAAGGCGCATGTCCTCCAATATCAATTTATCAATCAACAAAATAATCCGCCATTTATTGTAGCTATTGAAAAACGCTAAAAAGAGGATGACACATGTCATCCTCTTTTTTACTTCGTCATTAATCTCATAACAAAGGATGGTACAGATTTTTGAATGGAACGGTAGGCAAGTCCATTAAAATAGAAGAAATAGCTAATCCATCCTCCTGATTTGATAATTCCTCTTGCCAGCCTTCGGACATTTTTTTGTTTTCGCACTTTCGAATCCGACAAATAAATTCCAAGCAGTCCACGATTGATCAGCTGGTGAAACCTTTTATGTGGCAGGAATTCTGTATGTCTGTCCGCTTCTTTTACAAAATGGTTTAGACGATTAAATAGGGTTTCCTGATTTTCGTAGTAAGCACAAAAATTCAAGTCCCCTCCTGCTATATCTTCTTCTTGGTCGATAAAATAATCCAATAAGATATGTAAGCCCTGAATATATGGGAAATACCCTTTTCGAATACTTTCTGCATCCTTAGCGTTGAAATCGTCGCGCATTGCATACGAAACTAAACAAAAAATCCCCAATGTGGAACCCGAGCATGCCGAGAATTCATACCATTCCATTTCTGGCAACTGCTGTTGATAGTGATGGAACCATTTTTCGAGGCGTGGGACACGTTCGTCATGAACCACATGTTTATTAATTTGCAAATCACAATAATACTGGCACAATTCGAGAAGATAGTCTTTAATCTTGTCATAGTGCTGTAATTCCCTTAGTACGGAACGGCACGTTTCCGAGAGATCGTGTAAATATTGACCGTCGTCTTGATCTTCACGGAATCGGTAATAATTTTTCTCTTCAGCTTGTAAAACCAAGGCATCGGACATGGATTCATGCAGGGCAGCAAAGTCAGCAGGATCGAGCGAAGTACTTCTATCACAAAGATTATCTAGATAATCACTGATTGTTTGATAAGCAACGATGAATTTTATTGCCTTTTTATACTCCTCTTTGGCGGTAAGAGCTAGAATGGACCCACCTTCACAATGAAAAGTTTTATGTTCAATACTCGCAAGAGCCTGTGCCCTTAATTCAGGATTGGGGATTTTCTCTGCCCTGCTTTTCCAATAAGCCAATTCTTGATGGACAGCTGGAAGAACTTTGCGATAAACCCTGGACATGAGGGTGATTGGCATCATGGAAATCATCTACCTTTCTATACAATATAACCAATCGCTTTTAATTGGCTGTTTACAAAATCCTTTGCATATTCAAAGACTTCTTCACGTTCTGGTTCATTAAAGATTTCATGATAGCATTTCGGCCATTCCTTAAATCTCTTTTCGGATAATGGAGCATGATTGAACCAATCCTTAACAGTAGCTTTATTCACAATCAAGTCATCCCCGCCTTGCATAACCAGCATGGGAATATCCTGTGTTTGATCAATGTTTAAGAATGCTTGTTTGATCGCAGCTGCCAGCTCTCTATACCATCTAACAGAAACTTTCGTCACGTAAAGAGTGTCATTGGAGTCTGCTTCACGGACATCTTCATTTCTAGTCGCCATTTGGACTGTTAAACCCGAATTTATCCGTAATGTTGGAAAGACCACATTTAATCCGTGAGATAATACCTCTAGTAATTTAGATGGGGTGTGAACCAATCCCAAGCATGGTGATGACAGGATGACACCGGCAATGTTCAGTCTTTCCTCCTGTAATAAGCGGAGTGAAATCAATCCCCCCATGCTATGGCCTAATAAAAATACAGGTAAATCATAACGGTATGCCGCTTGGATCCAATCCTTTACTTCATAAATATATTCATCGAAGGAATCGATATGGCCACGGTTCGCCCTCGTTGTCATACCCTGACCTGGAAGATCAGCCATAATGACATGAAAGCCCGATGAACGCCACATTTCAATCAGCCAGCCATAGCGGCGGTGATGTTCCATCGCACCATGAACCATCACAATGACAGCTTTTGCCTCCCCTTCAGCTTCCCACTTCCACATATTTTTTCCCCCTAGAAAAAATTAAATAGCCATTGTTGAAAAGTCCATTTTACTACATACCATGAAAAAGATGAATTTTTTGAAATTCTGTTACAATAGAAATATATTGTAAAAAAGGAGCGAACAGAATGATTTACCCTTATAAAAATAAGTATCCATTAATCGCTGAGTCAGCGTTTATTGCCGATTATGTAACGATAACTGGCGATGTTGAAGTTGGTGAGGAGTCAAGTGTTTGGTTTAACTCAGTGATCAGGGGCGACGTTGCCCCGACTAAAATCGGTAATAAGGTAAACATCCAAGATAACTCTATCTTACACCAAAGTCCTAATAACCCGCTAATTTTAGAAGATGAAGTAACCATTGGCCACCAGGTCATCCTTCACAGCTGCACCATTAGAAAAAGAGCCTTAATTGGGATGGGCTCCATTATCCTCGACCAAGCAGAAATTGGTGAAGGCGCCTTTATTGGTGCCGGAAGTCTCGTCCCGCAAGGCAAGAAAATTCCTCCTAATACTTTAGCATTTGGCAGACCAGCAAAAGTTATTAGAGAATTAACTGAAGAAGATAAAAAAGATATGACTAGAATCTATACAGAATATGCAGAAAAGGCCCAATATTATAAGTCCTTACAGTCATGATATTTAAACTCATTTTTAGTGATATTTTGGGCATAGTAGCTATTATGCGCTTTGCACTGGACCTATTTTGGTCACGTTGATTTTTTCTACGTGACCTTTTCCTCGTTCTCTAACCCATTTTGGTGACGTAGACAGTTTCTATGTGACCGGTTTTTCTTTCTTGAACCCCTTTGGGTCACGTAGACCGCTTCTATGTGACCGGTCTCTCTTTCTCATACCCCTTTGGGTCATGTAGACCGCTTCTACGTAACCGGTTTCCGCTTCTTGAACCTGCTTGGGTCACGTAAACCGCTTCTACGTGACCGGTCTCTCTTTCTCATACCCCTTTGGGTCACGTAGACCGTTTCTATGTGACCGGTTCCCCCTTCTTGAACCTGCTTGGGTCACGTAAACCGCTTCTACGTGACCGGTCTCTCTTTCTCATACCCCTTTGGGTCACGTAGACCGCTTCTATGTGACCGGTTTCTCTTTCTTGAACCTACTTGGGTCACGTAGAACGCTTCCACATGGAAAGGGTGGTGCGAAGATACGAAGATAGCTCTAATGAAGCCTGCGGTAAGCAAAACTTATTGAATTTAAATCAATAGCCTAGTTTAACAGAACATAAAAAGAAGCTGACTCAAATTTATTATTTGAGTCAGCTTCTGCTATTTTAGTTTTTTAATGATTCTAATACTTTTCCTTGTGCAAAGTCACGTTGAAAGGAATAAACGTCTTCAACATATACTTGATGCCAAACCATAAACATGAGAACCGTCCAAATTTTTCGGCTGTTGTCCGCTTTTCCTTGGCAATGGTCTTCAAGTAATCTTAAGACATGTGCTTTGTTGATTAAATGATCCGTGTTACTTTCACGGATTATTTTTTTCGCCCATTCGTTCATCTCATTTTTTAACCAATGACGAATTGGAACAGGGAACCCGAGCTTCTTACGGTTAAGAACATGCTCTGGAACAACGCCTTCAGCTGCCTTACGCAGGATATACTTTGTTGTTCCATTTGCAGTTTTTAAGCTTGTTGGAATTTTTGATGCAACTTCAAAGACAGCCTTATCCAAGAAAGGAACCCGAAGCTCTAATGAATGAGCCATTGTCATTTTATCTGCTTTTAGAAGAATATCGCCGCGCATCCAAGTATGGATATCAATATACTGCATGCGATCAACCGGATCATAGCCTCTAGACTCAGCATATAAAGGTTTTGTTACATCTGTATACTTTAATCCTTCATGGTAGACGTTCAATAAATCACGCTTTTCTTCTTCTGTGAACATTTTGGCATTCCCAATATAACGCTCCTCCATTGGTGTCACACCACGTTCAATGAAGCTCTTGCCCTTCGTTCCTTCAGGCATCATATTAGCAATACCTTTAAGGAGAACTTTTCCTACTCGAGGAATTTTATTGAAGATTTCTAAATCCTGCGGCTCCCGGTAAATGTTATAACCGCCAAATAACTCATCCGCCCCCTCACCAGAAAGAACAACGGTTACATGCTTTCTAGCTTCACGTGCGACGAAATAAAGCGGTACACATGCAGGATCGGCAAGCGGATCATCCATATGCCACATAATCTTAGGTATTTCATTCATATATTCCTCTGGGGTAATCACATAGCTGATATTTTCTACACCCAGTTTTTCCGCTGTTTCTTTAGCCACATCAATTTCACTGAAACCATTGTGTTCAAAGCCAACGGAAAAGGTTTTAATCGCCGGATGAAACTCTTTTGCAATCGAAGCAATAATAGAAGAATCGATCCCACCTGATAGGAAGGAACCTACCGGTACATCGCTTCGCATATGCTTCTCAACTGAATCAAATAAAATATCACGAATTTCTTTCGTAAAATCCGCTTCAGATTTTTGAACAGGACTAAAATGCGCCTTCCAGTAGCGCTTAATTTCCATTGGTGCGCCAATCTTCTTAGTGAAATAGTGACCTGGTTCAAGCTTCTTAATACCCTGTGACATGGTATTTGGTTCAGGTACAAATTGATACGTTAAATAATGCTGTACAGAATCATAATCTAATACGTCATTTTCAAGTGCCAGTAAAATACTTTTCTTTTCTGAAGCAAAGAATGTTTCCTCACCATCTTCTAAATAGAAGAATGGTTTGATACCGAACGGATCACGGGCTCCAAACAATCTTTGTTCTTGTTTATCCCAAATGACAAAAGCAAACATTCCGCGCAGCTTTTCAACCGCTTTTTCTTTTAAATGACTGTACAGAGCGATAATAACCTCTGTATCAGAGCTAGTTGCAAACGAAAGACCTTCTTTTAATAGCTCTTCACGAAGTTCAACATAGTTGTACACTTCACCATTAAAGATAATCCAATAGCGTTCGTTTTCATACGTTAACGGCTGATGTCCGCTCTCAATATCAATAATACTTAAGCGGCGGAATCCAAATTGAATATGTTCATCATAATAAAAACCATCATCATCTGGACCACGATGGGTAATGATATCATTCATATTTTTAAATTGTTGTTTTTGTTCGTCGCTATAGTTTTGTGTTTTGTCGTGTACACAACCAATAAAACCACACATTATGTACCTCACCTACTCCAATCTTAATTAAACATCTTTGTAAAAAAACATCTCTCTAATACTACCACTTTTTTATTTAAATAACACTGTGAACTTATAGGTAATTTTCGTACCATCATTTTTCACTTCTTTAGACCTACTTAAACATTTTATTCCAGAAACGCAATTCGGAACAACCAATTAGACGAGAAAATAAAAAAGGGAGTTACAATTAATGCAACTCCCCTATTTAGGGTCATTTCGCCCGGTGGCGAATATTATTAACGATTTGCTGCTTGCTCTTTTAAAGCGTCTGCTTTATCAGTACGCTCCCAAGGAAGATCCACATCTGTACGGCCAAAATGTCCGTAAGCAGCTGTTTGCTTGTAGATTGGGCGGCGAAGGTTCAACATGTTAATGATACCAGCTGGACGTAGATCAAAGTTTTGTTCTACTAACTCAACTAATACATCTTCACTTACTTTACCTGTACCAAAAGTATCTACAGAAATAGAAACTGGTCTTGCTACACCGATAGCGTAAGCAAGCTGTACTTCACATTTCTCAGCAAGTCCAGCAGCAACGATATTCTTTGCTACGTAACGTGCTGCATACGCTGCAGAACGGTCAACCTTTGTAGGATCCTTACCAGAGAATGCGCCACCGCCGTGACGTGCATAGCCACCGTAAGTATCAACAATGATTTTACGGCCTGTTAAACCTGCATCTCCTTGTGGTCCGCCGATTACGAAACGGCCAGTTGGGTTAATGAAGTATTTTGTATTTTCATCGATAAGTTCTTGTGGAACAACCGGATTAATAACATATTCTTTAAGATTACGCTGAATTTGCTCTAATGTAATCTCTGGGTGGTGTTGAGTTGAAATTACGATTGTATCGATACGAACTGGTTTGTCGTTCTCATCGTACTCAACTGTTACTTGTGTTTTTCCGTCTGGACGAAGGTAAGGAAGAATCTCTTCTTTACGAACTTCTGTTAAACGGCGTGCAAGCTTGTGCGCAAGTGAAATTGGAAGCGGCATAAGCTCCTTAGTTTCATTACATGCGAAACCAAACATTAAACCTTGGTCCCCTGCACCAATTGCTTCAATTTGCTCATCTGACATTTGGCCTTCACGAGCTTCAAGTGCTTGGTCAACACCCATCGCGATGTCAGGAGACTGTTCATCGATAGAAGTTAAAACAGCACATGTTTCGGAGTCAAATCCGTATTTTGCACGATTGTAACCAATGCTTTTAATTGTTTCACGAACAATTTTTGGAATGTCCACGTAAGTTGAAGTTGTGATTTCTCCAGCAACTAAAACTAAACCAGTTGTAACTGAAGTTTCAGCAGCAACACGTGCATTAGCATCTTTTGCTAAAATAGCATCTAAAATGGAATCAGAAATTTGGTCACAGATTTTATCAGGATGACCTTCAGTTACTGATTCAGAAGTGAACAAACGACGTTTTGTTGACATCTGAATTCCTCCTATATAGTGAAATAAGTGAGGTTATCTGTGTGGGTATGTAATGACCTTGCCGTTTAACCTCGGGTTGATACGGAACTCATTCCCTTAGTAGTATGAAATAAATACAGGGTTTTTATTAGTAGAACAATATTTTGCTCATAACCCTATAGTAAATTCTAACGCTGGAATAAAAAGAAGCGATAATGTTGCACGATTTCCTTTACAAATAAAAAACCTTTCCATCTCTGAGGAAAGGTTGCTAGCAAAAGTTTGCGTGCCTTTCACTCTTATCGTTCAAGGCAAAGCCTTGCTTCAGGTTTAGCACCTTTGCCCGAAAATTGCTAATTGTAGTATACTACGCTCTCACACTTTTCGTTTGCAGGTTGCTGGGTTTCATTGGGCCTGTCCCTCCACCAGCTCGGGATAAGAGAGTATCCGTTCAAGGGTAAATCATAACCTACTCTGTCGAACAATGTCAATGCATTTTTCAAGTAAATTTTATTTTAATCTTCACTATCTATTTTTCATTAATTAGTATAGATTATTCAATTGAATGTGTTATACTTTTTAATATGTTACTACCATTAAAAAATGGATAAAGGAAGGTTGCAGTAAATGAATTCTGTTCATAGTCCTAATGAATTAAAACAACTGTTATCAGAAAGTAATGTCCACGTGCAATTATCAGTTCCCCAGTTAGTAGAAAAGATCTTATGCCGTAATGAAGGTTCTTTAACCTCGACTGGTGCTGTAAGCGTTTCAACTGGTAAATATACAGGCCGCTCACCTCAAGATAAATTCATTGTGATGGAAGAATCCACAAAGGATAAGATTGCTTGGGGTTCGTTGAATCAACCTATATCTGAAGAAGTATTTACGAAACTTTATCAAAAGGTTTTAAATTATTTAAAACAAAAAGAAGAAATCTTTGTTTTTAAAGGATTTGCAGGCGCGGATAAAAAATCCCGTTTACCAATCCAGGTAGTGAATGAATTTGCATGGCACAATCTCTTTGTTCATCAACTGTTCATTCGACCATCTGAAGGTGAATTGCTTTCACATGACCCAGGATTTACGGTGATTTCTGCACCGAATTTCAAGGCAGATCCTAAGGTCGATGGAACTAATTCCGAGACATTTATCATCATTTCCTTCGAACGCCGAATTGTTCTTATTGGTGGAACAGAGTACGCAGGAGAAATGAAAAAGTCCATTTTTTCTGTCATGAATTATTTATTACCTGAAAACAATATCTTCTCCATGCACTGTTCAGCGAATGTGGGTATTGAGGGAGATGTTGCTTTATTCTTTGGTCTGTCCGGAACTGGTAAAACGACCTTATCCGCTGATCCAAACCGCCGTTTGATTGGTGACGATGAGCACGGCTGGTCCTCTAACGGTGTCTTTAATATCGAAGGCGGTTGTTACGCGAAATGCATAAATCTTACCAGGGAAAAAGAACCCCAAATCTTTGACGCCATTCGTTTTGGAACGGTGCTTGAAAATGTAACGCTTAACCAAGAATCAAGAGTTCCTGATTACGATGATGGCACGTTAACAGAGAATACCAGAGCAGCATATCCAATCGATGCCATTGATAATATTGCCATACCAAGTATTGCGGGTCACCCGAATACGATTGTTTTCTTAACGGCAGACGCATTTGGGGTATTACCTCCTATTTCAAAATTAACAAAAGAACAAGCAATGTATCACTTCTTAAGCGGGTACACTTCTAAACTTGCTGGTACAGAGCGTGGTGTTACCTCACCTGAAGCAACATTCTCAACTTGCTTCGGAGCACCATTCTTACCGCTTCCTGCTACTCGTTATGCTGATATGCTCGGTGAAAAAATCCTTGAGCATAATGCCAACGTATTTCTTGTGAATACGGGCTGGACTGGCGGAGAGTATGGCGTGGGCAGCAGAATGAAGCTCTCCTATACAAGAGCAATGGTTCAAGCAGCACTTGAAGGTGAATTAAACCATGTCGAGACAACCAAGGATGAAATCTTTGGATTGAATATTCCACTTCATATTGCCGGGGTTCCTGATGAGGTATTGCAGCCAAGTAAAACTTGGTCCGATTCACAGGCATATGAAAAGAAAGCAAAAGAACTAGCTGCGAAATTCCGTGAAAACTTCAAAAAGTTTACGGATGTTTCTCCTGAAACCGAAGAAAAAGGCGGACCTATTGCCTAATATGAAAAGCCCATATCATCAATTTGATATGGGCTTTCTTACTTCAATGGCTTCTGATTGTTGGAGGACGGAAATCCGATATTTGCCGCTTTTTTTCAGCTGAAAATCACCGGTATAAAGGGATATCTTTTTCCCATCTGTTCTTGTATAGTCTGTTTTATCTTTAAAAATAAACGTTGTTACTTCCGCTGTTTCTAAATGGAATAACTCTAGTTCTATTTCAGGCGGAAGATTGTCACCCTCTACTTCCATTACAGCATCCTCATAAAAACCCGCATATAGATCTTCTTGTGAGATCAATAAGGTTGAATTCCCTATTTTTACGTATGGCTCTTTTACATAGATAGAAAATTCTCCAACCTTCTTATCCCCTGCCATGAATTCAAGGTTGTAAACTCCGGGCAGTGTAAAAGGGTCAAAGCTCGTCATGGCATGCCCATCAGATCCGTACATTCCACCTGATATCACGGTTGTAGCAAGGAGCTCTTTTACACCTGTTTTCACATGGACGGCTTCCACTTTTAGTGGCTTATTGGCGAAGTCCTTCTCATAATTGCCCCATAAATAAATCATCATTTTACTAACAGAACGTGTATCCTTTGCAATCCATTCCGTTGGTGCCAACAAACTTACCTTGTTAGGTATGCCAAAATTACTGTCTGCATAAATAGGATTTCCTTTGTCATCCTTTAATGCAAACACCGTACCACGCTCGGCTGGCTTAATCACTTCCACTTTATCCCCTGTTCTAATAATCCCCTTCTCCTGACTGCTTGAAAAATAGAGAATAGGCGCAATGAGGACTAAAAGAAACACCGCTGCCAATGCTGCAACTCTCTGAAAATTAAAGGGTTGACGCTGCTTACCCTTGCTCGCTTCACTAAATGTTTGTAACATCTCTGCTCTTTGCCTCGTGGTTAACTTATGCTTAGGAAAGTTAGACATCACTTCAAGTAATTCTTTATCCGATAATTGACTCAAACTGCTCCCCCTCCTTTAATTGCTCATTTAGTTTTTTCACAGCCCTGGAAAAAGTCACATTCACTTTGTTTTCGGACCAGCCAAGGACCTGCCCCGCTTCCTTCGAAGACAGCTCAGCTATTCCCCTAAGTAGGATAACATCTCGATAGTTGGGCTTAAGGGTATTAATCACTTCATACAAATGAGCATATTCTATCTTCTTTACTACCGCCTCCTCTGCCCCCTGTTCCTGCAGTTTTGGTGATTCAAAATCTATGATTTGCTTGAGTCGGTTCCAGACAGATTTTTTTCGATAAAAATCAATTGCTGTATTTCGTGCAATGGATATGAGCCATGTTTTAGGGCTGGATTCATTTTTAAAACGTTTTAGAGCTCTTATTGCCCGCAAAAAAGTCTCTTGAACTAAGTCTTCTACATCGTTCGTACCGGTATAGTAAACAAGATAATTAGTGACATCTTTTTCATATTCAATAAACCATTTCTCTATATGATGAGACTGTTCCAACCATATTCCCCCTTTCTCTCTACTCAATTGATGTTTAACTACTTATAAGACGTATTTACCAAGTTTTTCTTACACTTTTTTCAAAAAAAAAAGCAGGTAAGAATTACCTGCTTAATTCGTTGAGTTTAATGATACTAATTGATATGTAATGGTGGTATTTTCTTGCTGCCATTCTACTTTTTTTATTATAGCTGTTCCGTTCGAGTCACTGTCCATTGTTTTTCTCACATCAATTGGAATGTCAATTGGATAGAGTCTATACCCTTCTTTTTCGAGTACAAAGAGATTTTCCTCGACTCTTTTCTCTCTTCCTTTTGTTACAATCATCGTATTTAACTCAAGGGGCATACCCATAGTAATCCGCTCCTCTGCTTGTATTACCTTTATTTTATCATCTTTCGCTTTGTTTTTTCATCCAATTTGTAGCATCTTCGACGACTTTTCTATTCACTGCCGGTGGAAAATAATGAGTAAACTGATCGAAATACCAGCACTCTACCGGTTTATGTAATGCCTTCAGTCGTCTTTCTAAACGATAAGCATGCTCAACAGAGACATTATGATCCTTTACGCCATGAATGATGAGAACAGGCGATGTCATCTGCTCTAACTGATATAGAGGGGTCCTCTCATCATATCGATCCGGATATTTATCGGGGGTTCCACCAATAACTCTTTTCATCATTTTACGTAAATCTAACCGTTCCATATAGGTGAGTGACATATCACTCACACCACCCCAGGTGACAATAGATGCTGCATCAGGAAATTGAATTCCTGTCATAAGGGCCATGACTCCTCCACGTGAAAAACCAAAAATATGGACTTGGCGAACCTTCCGAAGTGACTTTAAAAGTTGATAAGCCGAAAAAGCATCTTCCCTATCTTCACCTGCAAAATCCTCATTTCCTTCTCCCCCTTGGTTTCCGCGATAAAAAGGAGCAAAGACAATAAAACCCTCTGCAGCAAACTGGGCGATCCGTGCCGGTCTCACCTTCCCTACATTTTTTATTCCTCCACGCAAATAAAGAAGCCCATCATATACCCCTGCTTCAATCGGCTCAGCTAGCATCCCCTTGACTCTTAAGCCATCAGAAAGGTAGGTGATCAGTTTTAATTTCACCTTAGGATTTGGAGATGGAAAGCGGGTAGTCTCAAGTATGATTCCATTGTTTTTGTTCATTATCATTCTTCCCTTATACATTTAAAAATAATTTGCTCCTAGGCATTCACACATTTTTTTCCTGTTCATACGATATGTTAGGCAATTAGCCCAGATTTTTTATGGAAATAAGGAGGTTCTTTATATGAAAAAATGGTTGAAATTCAGTTTCTCCTTTCTTCTCATCGGTATACTTATGTTTTCATTAGCTGCTTGTAATAACGATTCCTCGAATGAACCAAAGAAATTAGAAAAGGTGCGTATTGCAGAAGTAACTCGATCCATTTTCTATGCGCCTCAATATGTAGCCCTATCAAAAGGATTTTTCAAAGAGGAAGGATTAGACGTTTCGCTTGCAACCACTGCTGGTGGTGACAAGACTATGACTGCCTTACTTTCCGGTGGCGCAGATGTGGCACTGGTTGGCTCAGAAACTTCCATTTATGTCTACGCTCAAGGAGCCAATGATCCGGTCATCAACTTTGCGCAACTCACCCAGACAGATGGTACTTTCCTCGTTTCAAGAGATAAGATCGATAATTTCTCATGGGACCTATTAAAAGGGAAAACATTTTTAGGCCAACGTAAAGGCGGTATGCCTCAAATGGTTGGTGAATTCGTTCTTAAAAATCATGGAATTGACCCGCAAAAGGATTTGAACCTCATCCAAAACATCGATTTTGCCAATATTGCGAATGCCTTTGCCTCTGGCACTGGTGAATTTGTTCAATTATTTGAGCCAACGGCAAGCATCTTTGAAAAGGAAGGTAAAGGGCATATTGTCGCATCCTTCGGAAAAGAATCCGGTCATGTACCTTATACAACGTTCATGACCAAAGAAAGCTACATGAAAGATCATAAGAGTACCATTGAAAAATTCACTAGAGCTATTTACAAAGCACAGCAATGGGTTGAATCGCATAGTGCAGAAGAAATTGCCAAGGCTGTGGAACCATACTTCCCTGACACTGATTTTGAGATTATGAAAACCGTTGTTGAACGGTATAAGAGTCAAGGATCCTTTGCCACTGATCCTATCCTTGACGAAGACGAGTGGAACAATCTCCAAAACATTATGAAAGAAGCTGGCGAGCTTCCAAAAGAGGTGGACCATAAAACACTGGTCAACACCGAGATCGCATCAAAAGTAAGTAAAAAATAATTTGGAAAGGGAGGCCGTCCATATGAGTTTTTTAACCGTTCAAGATGTGCAGCACATATATTTCACCAAAGCCTCTGCCACCACGGCCCTCTCCGAAATTTCACTAACTGTTGAGGAAGGAGAGTTTATCTCTCTCCTCGGCCCTAGTGGCTGTGGTAAAACCACCTTGCTTTCTATCATATCCAGCTTACTCAAACCTACCCAAGGAACCATATTGTTAGAGGGTAAACCTGTTTCAACCGCTAAAAATGAAATTGGCTATATGCTTCAGCAGGATTATTTGTTTCCATGGAAAACGATTGAAGAAAATATCTTGATTGGGTTGAAATTATCCAAACAGTTGAATGATCAAACAAAAGCAAGTGCCCTTGACTTACTCAAGCAAATTGGCTTAAGTGGAGTTGAGAAACAACTTCCTAAGCAATTATCAGGCGGCATGCGGCAGAGAGTAGCCCTTGTCAGAACACTTGCGACACAGCCAAAACTGCTTATGCTAGATGAACCTTTTTCCGCACTTGATTATCAAACAAAACTTAAGCTTGAGGACCTTGTGTCACGAACATTAGAAACCTTTGGTAAAACAGCCATTCTAGTAACGCATGATATTGGTGAAGCCATTGCAATGAGTGATCGTGTCTACTTGCTCTCACCAAGTCCAGGAAGGATTTACAAAACATTTGAAATGCCTGAAGAGTTAAGAAGGCTTTCTCCATTTGAGGCAAGGAACCATGAACTTTACTCGGACATTTTTCAAATGATATGGAAGGAGTTGGAATCTCTTGAACCAGACCAAGAATAAGGTTGAACTCCTTCACAAAAAGTACATTCATTCGTTAAAAATTGAACAGAGATGGATCCGATTTTATCAAGCAGTCATTTTTATCGCTTTTTTCTCCACTTGGGAACTATCCAGTCAAAAGCAGTGGATTGACCCTTTAATTTTTAGTTCCCCCTCAAAAATTTGGCACCTGCTCTTAGATAAAATCAAAGATGGTTCTTTAGTCACCAATTTAGGCGTCACCTTAACAGAGACCATTTGTGGTTTCATTCTTGGAACCTTATTAGGTATCATTCTTGCGGCTATACTTTGGTGGTCACCGAGGATATCTAAGATTCTCGATCCTTATCTGGTCATTTTAAATGCCATGCCTAAAGTAGCATTGGGACCGATTTTAATTGTGGCCCTGACTCCTGGATACCCTTCCATTATTGCTATGGGGGCGATTATCTCTATCATCATCACCACTATAGTTGTCTATACTTCCTTTAAAGAAGTCGACCCTAATTACCTAAAAGTATTACAAACCTTTGGTGCATCACGGTCTCAATGCTTTAAGGAAGCAATACTACCCGCCAGTTTTCCGACGATGATCTCTACCTTAAAAGTAAATGTCGGATTGTCATGGGTAGGTGTAATTGTAGGGGAATTCCTTGTATCTTCACGTGGGCTGGGATACATGATTATTTATGGATTTCAAGTATTTAACTTTACACTCGTTTTCTTATCTCTTTTAGTGATTGCAGTCGTTGCTACTATTATGTATCAATTGGTTGAATTGTTGGAAAAGAAACTGATTAAAGAGTAGTGGAGAGCCATAGCCCTCCATTACTTTTTTTGCTGATTTATATACTGAATGCACTCTTCTATGACCTGGTCCTTCATAATAAAACTAAACTGATCACCTAACCTTAATTCCAATAGATTTCCCTCAGTCAGAACAGGTCCATTGGTTTCATGATAGTTGTTGGTAGGATCAATTTCTTTCACCTCAGCCCAAAAAACAGCCTTCACAAATGAACTCTTATGATCGGTTACTTTATATTCAGCAACAAATTGTACATTGCCAAGAACTGCACCTGTCTCTTCAAATGTCTCTCTCCTTGCTGCCTCTTCTAAGGTTTCGGATGGTTCTACTTTTCCTCCAGGAAATTCGAGGCCCCTTTGTTTATGGTTCGTTAAAAGCCATTTGTCGTCATACTGACAAATGACAAGTACATGTTTAGCTTGATCCTCAAAGGCTCTTTCCTTAAATTCAAGTTCAACTTTATTTCTATTCTGATCTAAAAACTGTATCATAGAAACCCGCCCTATTATTGTCATATATCATTATTATAAGCGAAAAAAGAGACTGACTCAAAGTAAAGGAGTCAATCTCTTCTTATCCATTATTCTTGTTTTGGCAGGATATTCATACTGTCAATATGAGCTTTTGCCTCATCATCCCCTAATTGGTGGAGCATCCCATATACTTGCTGCATAGTATTATCATATGCATCATTTTCACGGTCATAATGATATTGGACGTACGGCACATGTGCTCGAAAAAAGTTTTGCCACTCATTGGAATAATTTGAATCAAACAATTCGCGTAACTGAGTAATTTCTTCATCGTTGGCTTGAATTTTATAACTCCAGGTTGAGCTAGTAGCACTTTGTGAAATTTCACCCGTACCAACATCTATATAATACGTTTTCTTTTGTTCATTCATGATGTCATCCCCTTTTATCTATAGTAGTCCACAAATAAGAAAAATTTATTCTTTTTCATATTTCGACTCATTTTTTAGAAATGAATACGATATAATAATCATACAATCAAAGAAACAGATTTTTCAGTTAATTTTATCTGTATGTTTATTTTATCATTTTATGGGAATTCAATAAGTAGAAATGAAAATTTCTATTCTAAGGAGGTGCTGCAATTGAAATTGGTCGATGAGTTATATGAAATGTATCGAAACAAGTTAACTGGTGACGAAGAGGATATTGATATGCTTACATTCGCCTTTTTAGAAGAAATGACACATGAAGATCTTTTAGGGTTAATTCAAGAAATGGATAAACAAGAGTTATATGATCTAATGGGTCTGTATTTGATTGAAAGTCTTAAAGGAAAATTTGCACAGGAAGAATATGGTCAACTTCGCACAAATACTTATTATCCTAGAAATATTCACTGATTATACATACCATTGAATTACTTATCGGAGGCTGATTGTCAGC
Organism: Bacillus sp. (in: firmicutes); assembly: GCA_039832695.1. Classification (GTDB taxonomy): domain Bacteria; phylum Bacillota; class Bacilli; order Bacillales; family Cytobacillaceae; genus Neobacillus. The sequence goes on along the minus strand of JBDOMM010000052.1, from coordinate 26,251 downwards.
CTCCTTTTTATTTGCTTTTCTAATCTACGATGACTTATTCGTGATACAATAAGGGAAGAACAAAGAGTCAAGGAGGCCAAAGCTTTGTATACGGTTTTTGTCGTTTGTATTGTCATTGTCATTGTTGTTTTACTTTTAGCAGTAATAACTACTTCCAAAGCCTATTCCTATAAACATACAATTGATTCTTTAGAAGAAAATCCACATATAAATCAGCTGAACCAACAAGGACCTGATCAAGAAAATAAAAATTCACAATAAAAGAGGTTGACCTGGGTCAACCTCTTTTTATTATGCAAATACTTGTTTTAAATCTTCTTTGCTTTGTTCAAGCCAGAAACGCATTAGACGTTTGGCACCTTCTAGATCATGAAGCTTTGCTTGACCACATTGTCTTTCATTCGCAGCAGGAATATCAACAATTTCAACCGCATCTTTCATGGTATCCTCAAGAAGGTCAATAATTTCTTCAACAGTTGGTTCCCCACTCACCACAAGATAATAGCCTGTTTGGCAACCCATTGGTGAGATGTCGATAATATCAAAATGATCATACTTCTCTGCATGTTTACGAATATTAAATGCAAGCAAATGCTCCAAAGTATGAATCGCATCTGGTTTCATTGCTTGTTTGTTAGGTTGGCAAAAACGAATATCATATTTATTAACAATCCCATCGCTACCTACCTTATGAACACCACAGTGTCTTACATAAGGGGCTTTGACAGCATTATGATCTAAATCAAAGCTTTCAACTGAAGGCATTAGAATCACTCCTTTTATAATCTAACTACTACTATACCGCAAAAACCAAGTTTTTTCATCTACTTAGTACAGTTTAGCTTTTAGACGTACATTGTAAAATATGGTATGTTTACATTAATCGTTAATAGGAGTGGAACCCATGTTGAAAAAAATCTTTATTTCGTTTATTCGTTTTTACCAACTTGTTATCTCACCGATCAAACCGCCAACCTGCCGATTCTATCCAACATGTTCACATTATGGATTAGAAGCCATCCAACGATTCGGAGCCTTCAAAGGCGGCTGGCTTACCATCAAACGCATTTTAAAGTGTCATCCCTTTCATCCAGGTGGATTAGATCCTGTTCCTGAAAAAGAGAAGCATTAATTTTTGTACCCATCGACAACTAAATCTAGTTTTCCTGTTTTAGGATCAATGACTAAGCCATGAACAGGAACATCCTTCGGCATTAATGGATGGTTTTTAATAATACTTACACTATTTTCTACGCTCTCTGTTACACTATCAAAACCATGCAACCATTGTTCAATGTCGATACCGGAATATGTAAGTGTATTGAACGTTTCCTCAGAAATCCCCCGCTCCTTCATATTCTCAATCACAGGTTCTGCCTTCATACCACTCATTCCACAATCATGGTGAGCTATGACTAAAACCTCCTGCGCTTGTAATTGATATAAAGCGATGAGGATACTCCTCATAATACTTCCATAAGGATGTGAGACAATTGCTCCTGCATTTTTAACAATCTTCGCATCCCCATTTCCAAGATTTAAAGCCTTAGGCAATAGCTCTAAAAGACGTGTATCCATACAAGTAAGGATCACCATTTTTTTATTAGGGAATTTGGTTGTTTCATACTTCTCATATTCATGTTTTTCAACAAACTGGTGATTAAACTCTAAAATTTCATTTAATAAATTTGATTTTTCCATTTATAATCCCACCCTTCTATATAAGCATACATAATATGCCTAGTTTGAAACAAATATTATACTTGCAATTATGCACTTTTTTTTGTAAGATACTAAAGGAAATCGGAATCGTTCCGTATTATGTACTATTTTTATTTCTTTATACTATTTGTAAATTTTTTTGACAATTAAATCGTAATAAATCCGATTTAAATATAGGTAGAGGAGCCTTTATGAAAAAGATTATACTATTACTTTCTTTGTTACTGCCATTAACACTTGTGTTATCTGCTTGTTCAGATGGTAACAAACAATCTCAAGCTAAAAAAGACCAACTAACTATTTACACAACTGTTTTTCCCCTTCAATATTTTACAGAAAGAATTGGTGGTAAATTCGTAGATGTAAAAACAATTTATCCACCAGGTGCTGATGAGCACACCTTTGAGCCATCCCAAAAGGATATGATGAATTTGGCTGATTCAGACTATTTATTCTATATTGGCCTTGGCCTTGAAGGTTTTGTGGAAAAGGCAAAAGGAACATTAAAAAATGAAAATGTAAAATTAGTGTCTGTTGCTGAACAGCTTCAATTGCCAAAAGATGATAGTACACATCAGGATGAAGAGGACCATGAACATCATGGTGATGTAAATCCACATGTATGGCTTGACCCGATTTATTCTAAAGAAATGGCTGCTGTAATTAAAGATCAGTTATCAAAAAAAATGCCTAAAAACAAAGAGCTTTTCGAAAAAAATTATCAACAACTTGCGACTGAATTAGATGATCTCAATAATCAGTATGAACAAACGATCTCGACTGCAAAGCACAAAAAAATTATCGTGACTCATGCTGCATTTGGATACTGGGAAAAACGATATGGTATCGAACAAATAAGTATTTCTGGACTTTCTACAACCAATGAGCCTACTCAAAAAGAACTGGAGAAAATTATTTCAATCGCTGATCATGATGGATTGCACTATATTCTTTTCGAACAAAACGTACATTCCAAATTAGGAAAAGTCGTTCAGAAGGAAATTGGAGCAAGAGCATTACCGATTCACAACCTTGCGATCCTAACCAAAGACAATATCAAGGACAAGGAAACTTACTTTACATTAATGTCTAAAAATCTCGACTCACTAAAAACAGCACTAAATAATTAATGACACTAGCCTCCCAAGCCATTTGGGAGGCTTTTTTAAATAGAAAAAATTACATATTTCTCCTTATCGTGTAAACAATAACTTTATACGTGTTTAACTAGAAAGGGAGATTTACATGAGTGATTTGTTAATTGCAAGGAGTCTTTTTGGAACAACCATGGGATTCCATATCATCTTTGCAACAATTGGGGTTGGTTTGCCTTTTATGATCTTGACTGCAGAGCTCATCTATCAAAAAACGAAGGATATTGAATATGTGGTCATGGCTAAACGCTGGACAAAGGCCTTTGCCGTTCTTCTCGGAGTCGGTATTCCAACCGGTACCATCGCCGGGGTCCAGTTGTCCTTGCTTTGGCCTGGGTTTATGGAAGTAATCGGGAAGGTAATGGCGTTACCTTTCCAGATTGAAATTTATGCATTTTTTATAGAAGCCTTATTTATGTCCATTTATGTTTACGCGGCGGAACGGATTGCCCCGTGGATGAGGATAACCAGCTTACTTCTCGTTGCCATTGGAGCGATGGGATCGGCAGTTTTAATTACGAATGTCCATGCCTTTGAAGGGACGCCAGCCGGTTTTAATATCGTAAATGGAAAGATTGTAGATGTGGATCCTTGGGCCGCGTTTTTTAATCCAAGCTTTTTCGTTACAGCCGGTCATGTAGCACTTTCTGCTTATACAACAGGTGCGTTCATTGTAGCCACAGTTTCCGCCTATAAAATGCTTAAAGCAGATCGCCCTTCAAGAATATATCAATTCCATCAAAAAGCGTTAATGCTAAGCTTAATTGTTGGTGGGCTATTTTCCCTATTAACGGCTGTTAATGGGCATGAATCAGCACAGCTCTTACACGAATATCAACCTGAAAAGCTGGCTGCTGCTGAAGGACTATTTGAAACTCAGTCGCACGCCCCACTCGCCATTGGTGGATTCACAGATCGGAAAACAGAGACCATAAAAGGGGCAATTGAAATACCATGGGCATTAAGCTTTCTTGCTGGAAACAGCTTTGATACGGTTGTGAAAGGGTTACACGATTTCCCTGAAGAGCACTGGCCTCCTTTATTTATTCATACCCTTTTTAATGGTATGGTCGGCATTGGTTCATTACTCATTCTACTTTCCTTCATTGGCCTTGCATGGAAGAAAGTACTTAAGAAAGACCATTTTCCAAAATGGTTAATGTGGCTATATGTGCTATCAGGACCTCTTGCGGTTTTAGGTATTGAATTTGGCTGGATTTTCGCATGTACCGGTAGACAGCCATGGACGATTTATCATGTTCTTTCAACAAAAGATTCAGTAACAACCGCAACCAATCTGGGGATATTATTTATATTGTTTGTAATCGTCTATGCGATCTTAGCCTTCTCAGTCCTTTTTGTCCTGCGATATTATTTCAAGAAGAATACCGTTCTTGATGACCTAAACCGTGCTGATCAAAAGAGTGTGCCACTGTTTAGTTCAAATTCATAAAAAGGTGGAGCAAATATGTTGGATGTCTATCTGGCAATAACAGTATTATGGGGGTTTGTTTTTATCTATGCTGTTATGGCAACCATGGATTTCGGCGCAGGCTTTTGGTCCATGTTTTACATTAATCGGAGACAAGCAACAGCAACAAACATTGCAAATCGTTACTTATCACCGACATGGGAGGTAACAAATACATTTATTGTGGCGTTGGTTGTTGCTGTCTATAGTCTTTTCCCAAGAGGTGCCTACACGCTCGGTACAATTTTATTAGTACCGGGAAGTCTAATTTTATTGCTGCTGTCCATCCGAAGTGCGTTTCTGGTCTTTTCCAATATAGCCGAGGAATACAAAAAGCCCCTAACATATATTTCTGGAATCTGTGGAATTGTTATTCCCGGTCTATTAATTAGTGTGCTCCCCATCACTCATGGGAATTATGTTGATTTTTCGGGGAATCGCCAAACACTGGATTTAGCTGGATTATTCTCGAGCCCCAATGAATATGCATTTTTTGGGTTTGCTCTAACAAGCACATTGTTTCTCTCCTCACTTCTGTTGGCGGATTATTCTAAAGCCTCAGAAGAATTCGAGGCTTATCGCGCCTATCGAAGAGATGCATTATTGATCGGTCCAGTATCTTTATTAATGGCTTTTCTAATCATGTTAACATTAAAAAATGAAGCAGCTTGGATTTATGAGAAAATGATGAAGGATCTTCCTCTACTTTACTTATCACTCGCTTGCTTTCTAGTGGGTGGTCTTGGCTTACTGTTGCCATCTCATAAAACAAAAACACCTGGCTGGCCCCGTTTATCTGTTATTGCAATAACGGCACAATACTTAGTTGCCAGCTATGTCTATGGTAAAGCACATTTGCCTTACATAGTTTATCCTAAGGTAACGATTCATTCCGCTTTTACTGACCCTAATTCATTTAGAGCCATATTCATTACCTATATTGTTGGCTTTGCCATTTTGTTTCCCGGTTTTATTTACTTCTGGAGCTTATTTATGAACGATAAACGTTATTTAAGACAAAGCAAAGCAGACGCATCTAAAAAGTAATCCCCTTTTCTGGAAGGCATGTTTTCTTCTAAATCATCAAATGCTATTCCTGTATCTTAAATTCCAAAAAGGAGTGATACTAAGATGGCAAAAGATGTATTATGTGAGGTAAATAATTGTTCATACTGGGCTCAAGGAAATAAATGTAGTGCTGAACAAATCTATGTTGTTAGCCATACTGGAGATACGGCTGATAACAGTAAAGAAACGGATTGCCAAACGTTTGAACCAAGCGGCTTGTCATAAATAGAAGAAAAACCAGTCTTCATGAGTAAGACTGGTTTCTTTTTGTTTTAAAATGAAATGCTCTTTTTGGTTAGCAGGACTTGGTGCAGTCTTTTTTCATTTAATTGGAAGCCAATGCCTGGGTGTTTTAGGACTGGGATATATCCGTTTTTCACTTCGACTTCCGGTGCAATGATATCTTCTTCCCAAAAACGATTGGAAGCACTGATATCTCCTGGTATTGTAAATCCCGGTAAAGAAGCAAGGGCGATATTATGAGCCCGTGATATTCCGAATTCGATCATGCCACCACACCAAACTGGAATGTCCTTCTTAAAACAATAATCATGGATTCGTTTGGCCTCAGACAGACCTCCTACACGTCCCACTTTTATATTTATTACCTTACAGCCTCCGAACTCAATAGCCTTTCTTGCATCATCAAAGCTAACAATGCTCTCATCTAAGCAAATCGGGGTCTTGAGTTCCTTTTGAAGTAGAGAATGTTCAAGGATATCATCGTAAGCCAGAGGCTGTTCAATCATAAGTAAGTTAAAATCATCTAAAGCTTTTAAACGGTCAATATCCTTTAAGGTATAGGCAGAATTGGCATCCGCCATGATTGGAACCTCTGGAAAAATACGGCGAATTTCGGACAGGAAAGCGTAGTCCTGATTTGGGTTGATCTTCACTTTTATGCGTTGATAGCCTTCATCTAGGTATTGCTCTATTTGCTGCAAGGCCTTAGATGCTGAGTCAGTTGCAACAACTACACCCGAGGCAATCTCCGAACGAGTTCCTCCCAGTAATTCCGTTAGCGGTTGTGAATGGATTTTCGCATATAAATCCCAAACAGCCGTTTCTAAAGAAGCCTTTGCCATATGATTTCTTCTAATGGAGCTAAAAAGGGTGTGAAGGTCCTCCGGATGGGTAATCGGATTTTTTTGTAGCAAGGGAATTAGGAAGTCTGTTAACATATGTAAACTTGTTGATACCGTTTCTTCTGTGTACCAAGGGGAAGAAAAGGCCACCCCTTCCCCATACCCTGTTACACCATCTTTATTTGTAACCTTCACTATAATACTTTCCCGACTGTCAACCGCACTTAAATGGGTTAAAAACGGAGTCTTTAATGGCATCTGAATAACCAGAAGTTCAACTGACGTAATCTTCATCATTGATCTCAATCCTCTTTTAGCATTTCTCGAAGATTTCTTCTCAATAACTTCTTTGCAGCATTTCGAGGCAGCCTTTCAGTAAAATAAAAATCTTTTGGTACCTTATATTTTGCAAGGCGTTGTAAGCAAAACTGTCGAAGTTCATCTTCCTCTACTTTTTTAGCATTTCTTAAAACTATAAATGCAACGGGTACTTGTCCCCATTTCGTATCTTCTATCCCGGTAACACCTGCTTCGGCCACATCTGGATGAGCGAGTAAGACCGATTCAATTTCAGCAGGGTAAATATTTTCTCCCCCTGAAATAATTAAATCCGATCGCCGGTCAATCACATACAAGAATCCATCTTCATCGAGATAACCGATGTCACCCGTGTAAAACCAGCCATTCCGTACTTTATCTTTTGTCGCATCCGGTCTATTTAAATAGCCAGGTGTCACATTGGGTCCTTTAACGACAATTTCACCAGCCTCACCTGGTTCTGCCAAACGTTCATCCTCCGTCCTAATCTGCAGCTGTGCAGGGAATAATGGCTTACCCGCGGATCCAAGTTTGGCTAAGCTATATTCTGGAGAAAGTGTTACAATCTGTGAGGAGGATTCGGTCATCCCATAGGTTTGAAAAACAGGAATATCTTTTTTTAAACAGGCTTGCAGCAAGGGTAACGGTGCAGGTCCTCCACCAAGCAGCATACAGCGGAAATGGGAAGGCAGCCGGCTTTCTTCTAGCGTATCAATAATCTTTGTTAGCATAGTCCCCACCACTGACATGATGGTTACCTTTTTCGTCGTAATATCCTCAAGCGTACGTTCCACATCAAAGTTTTCATGCAGAACAATTGGCATTCCATAGATGACACTCCGCATTAAAATGGAATAACCGCTAATGTGAAAAAGAGGCACAGCACACAGCCAGCAATCCGCTTCCATAAACCCGAGATTTAACGCAGATCCCACTGAACTCCACCAGTGGTTTCCAAAAGTTTGCATCACGCCTTTTGGATGACCTGTTGTTCCAGAGGTATACATGATTGTACAAGTATCCGATAAGCTGATTTCTTCCTGAATTTCTGGTGTTTTAGACTCCAAATAAAACAAGTGGCTTTTTTGCTTGGTAATGAGTGATGGAATTTCATATTTTATGGCTTGTTCTATGTCTGAAAAGGTGTCTTCGACAACAAGGAAGGCGGCTTTTGAATCATTCAGTTGCCAGATTAATTCTGCTGGGGTTAACCGATTATTCAAAATGACAGCTTTTACCCCCAACAATTGAAGGGCGAACAAGATTACAATAGTATCTAAATGATTTTTTAGTAAAACAGCTACGTAATCATCCTTTCGCACGCCAAGTGTTTGAAGCTGCCCTGCTGTCCCTAACGAACGTTCATAAAGATCCTTAAAGGTTATTGACTGCTCATTAAAATAAACCGCCGTTCGTTCCGGGGTTAAAAAGACACGTTTCTTAAGAAAATTAGGCATTATATCGTTATGCATTTATGTACACCTTCTTTTATCTGTCTTAAGCTCTGAGCATTTTCCCTATTAAAAACAGCCTGATGGAAACCATCAAGCTGTAAGTCAATTGATCAAGGAAAACGTGGGAATTGACCAAAATCAGGTTTACGTTTTTCTTTAAAGGAATCACGACCTTCTTTTGCTTCATCCGTTGTATAGTAAAGTAGTGTTGCGTCACCAGCAAATTGTTGAAGTCCTGCTAAACCATCCGTATCTGCGTTCATTGCTGCTTTTAAGAAACGAAGGGCAGTTGGACTCTTTTCAAGAATTTCATTACACCATTGAATGGTTTCTTCTTCGACTTTCTCAAGCGGAACTACCGTATTGACGAGTCCCATATCAAGTGCTTCTTGCGCATTATATTGACGGCATAAGTACCAAATTTCACGAGCCTTCTTATGACCAATAATTCTTGCAAGATAGCCTGAACCATAACCAGCATCAAAACTACCTACTTTAGGACCAGTTTGTCCAAATCTAGCATTGTCAGCGGCAATCGTTAAATCACATACCACATGAAGAACATGTCCGCCACCAATTGCATATCCCTTAACCATCGCAATTACCGGCTTAGGAATTACTCGAATTAAGCGTTGAAGATCAAGAACATTTAAGCGTGGAATTTGGTCCTCTCCTACATATCCACCATGTCCACGAACCGATTGGTCTCCACCCGAACAAAATGCCTTATCTCCAGCACCCGTTAATACAATAACTCCAATACTTGAATCATCACGTGCAAATGCAAACGCATCGATTAACTCCGAGACTGTTTTCGGTGTGAAGGCATTATGTACGTGAGGACGGTTGATGGTGATTTTTGCAATCCCATTATAAGTTTCATATAAAATCTCATCATATTTGCGTCCTGCAATCCATTCTACTGTCAAAATGATATCCTCCTTTAATATGTATTAAGAAAGTCACTTACTATTGTACCAAACTTTTCTTTTTCTTCCACATGAATTGCATGCCCACTGTTTTCAAAAACCATCCAAGTTCCGTTTTTCAGTTCATTAATCATTCTTTTAGCTAGTAAACAGAACTTATTGTCTTTTTGCCCAGTAAGTAATAAAACATCCATTTCTAATTCGTTTAACCTTTCCCACCATGAAGGTTGCGATCCAGTTCCCATGCCAATTAAACTGTTGGCCAGCCCGACTGGTGAATTGTTTAAACGCTGTTTTCTAATGGTTTCTTGCAGAGACTTTGGCAAGCCTTTCATTGTCGAAAACAAAGGGATCTCCTCCCAGTAATCGACAAACGACTGAATCCCCTGCTCTTTAATAAAATTTGCAAGTTTTGCATCATTCATGCGGCGAAGTTCTCTTTCTTTTTCTGTAAGAAGGCCGGGTGAGGCACTTTCTAAAATTAGCTTTCGAACCCTATGTGGGAAGAGAAGAGCAAAGGTAAGCGCAAGCCTGCCTCCCATGGAATAACCAAGTATATCCACTTGTTCTACCCCTATTTGATCAAGGAGTCTAGATAAATCACGGGCTGCTGCTTCAATCTGGTAGCGCTGTTCCGAATCAGGAGAATCCGTTTGCCCATGACCAATAATATCAGGAATAATTACCTTAGAATGCTTACTCCATTCCTCTACAAATGGAAGCCATGTCGTTGTATCCCCTGTAAATCCGTGTAAACAAACCAATGGAAATCCATCACCGAACACTTCGACATAGAAGGAAACTCCTTCAACCACTACATCCATTATTGAGCTCCATTGACAAAATTTGATATTTCCTGGGAAACCGATTGCCAAATTTCGCGGTGCTCGTCACGATTCTTTTCTCTGTTTGTCACAATCTCATAGACATTTATTCCGGATTGCTCAACAGATTGGTTCATTTCCACGGCAAAATGATCCCAATTTTGGATTTTTGTAAAATTCCCATTAAACATTCGAACAGCATGTTCAAATTCAATGTTTAATGGTGTTCCAAACAGCAACTCAAAATTCTTAGGGTGTTCTGACTGTGGCAAGAAGGAAAAGATTCCGCCCCCATTATTGTTTACAAGAATGATATGGATATCAATATTGTAAAGTTTAGCTGCAATCAAACCATTTAGGTCATGGAAAAAGGTTAAATCACCTAACACAAGATACATCGACTGTGAATACAAGGCAGCCCCCAGCGCAGTGGATACCGTTCCATCAATTCCATTGGCACCTCTGTTGGCCATTACGCGAATGTTCTTACCATTATTATGGAAGAAACTATCTAGGTCACGTATAGGCATGCTATTGCCTACAAAAAGAGTTGCTCCTTCCGGTAATAAATCTGTCAATTGGTAAAACAGACGCCCCTCACTAAGCACTGTGATATCTCTAACTTGTTTCATGGTTGTCTTTGTCATTTCATTTAGATTTCGCCAATTCTTTATAAATGCTGAGGAAACTTCATTCGTACTTAAGCTCACTAACTTCTCGCAAAATAAAGCTTCATTGCAAAAAATCATATCAGTTGATAATGATGCAGGGTCACGCCAGCCCCCACCGCCATCAACAACATATTGATCGGCAGTTTGGTTCTCTTTTAAAAAGATAGTTAATGCTTTCGATATCGGCATGGCTCCAAACCTGATGACGACATCTGGCTTAAGAAATGCTTTAGCATCTTCATTTCGTAGAAACGTATCATACGTTTCAATGATATTTTCATGACTATGTAACCCGCTTCTTAGTTGCGATAACGGGTCTGCTAAGATAGGATAATTCAAACTAGCTGAAAGCTGCGTCACGGCATCTGTAAACTTATCGTCTGTCAGATTTCCGCAAACAATCAAGCCTCTTTCTTTCCCCTTTAATTTTTCTGCTATCTCTTCAAAAACACCATCTTCAATCGCTAAATCACCATTATGAACCTTTACATACCCCTTGGGCCGTTCTGATAATTGAAACAGATTTTCATCCAACCGAGGGATGAGCGGCTCCCTAAATGGGAAATTCAAGTGTACTGGTCCTGATGGTGCAGCCGTGGCTATTGCAGTAGCGCGGGCACATACTGTTCGAGCATAACGAATCATTTCATCAGTATCTTCCGGCAATGCCATTTCTGCAAACCATTTCACATGTTTTCCATATAAATGAAGCTGGTCAATAGCCTGTGGGGCACCAACTTCTCGTAACTCATGCGGACGGTCTGCTGTCAGCACGATTAATGGGACTCTGGAATAGCGCGCTTCAACAATAGCAGGAAAATAATTTGCTGCAGCAGTACCAGAAGTACATAGAATGGCAACAGGTCTGTTTGTTGCTTTCGCTATTCCTAACGCAAAGAAAGCAGCTGAACGCTCGTCTACATGAATATGAACCTTCAATTCAGGGTGTTCTGCCATCACCATGGCCATTGGGGTCGATCTTGAACCAGGGCTGACGACAACATCGGTGACTCCTGTAGAATATAACTCGGCTACAAATGCAGCAATATAAGCAGTTAATGCGTCCTGATGATTCATATTATTGTCCTCCAAGAGCTCGAAGCATAGGTCTAAACTTCAAACTCGTCTCCAAATATTCACTTTCTGCATTCGAGTCTGCCACCACACCGCATCCGGCAAACAACGAAGTTTCATTACCCTGTATCAAACCAGAACGGATTGACACAGCAAATTCTCCATTTTGTCTGTAGTCTACCCAGCCTAATGGAGCAGCATAAAACCCACGGTCTAGGTCCTCAACCTGTCTAATTTTTTCAACCGCCGCTTCTTTAGGCAACCCTCCAAGAGCAGGTGTGGGATGAAGTCGTTCAACTAATAACAATAATGAGGCTGCTTGATTACATTTACCAATTACAGGTGTATATAAATGTTGAATATCCCGAATCTTCATTAATTGAGGTTTGTTAGGCAGAATGATTTCTTCACAGGTTTCCTCAAGTGCTTCCTTAATCATTTCCACTACATAACCGTGCTCGATTAAGTTCTTCTGATCATTTAATAACGTCTCACCCAAAATACGGTCTTCCTCTTCCGTCTTTCCTCTTGATATGGAACCAGCAAGACAAGTAGAGTAAACTTCCGTACCCTGTTTTTTAACTAACCTCTCTGGTGAGGCCCCGATAAAGCAATCCCCATTGGACTCAAAAGCAAATATAAAGCTTTCGTGCTGCTGGGTGTATAAATTCTTTAATACGTTCTCTGCTTCTACTAAGTCGTCGAACACCAGTCTAAGCTCGCGTGCTAGGACCACCTTTTTTAATGGTCCATTTGTTAATTCATTCACAACCCCATCAACAGTACTCTTCCATTTTTCAGGAAAAATCTCCTTTGTTTCCACTAATGTACATGGGTGTGGCTTATATTTACGTTCCAGGGATTGAAAGAGTTGATTTCTTTCCTCCAGAATCTTACTAAATAAAGATAAATCATCATGCGGGGTACAGACGGTGTTAATTGTTAATAATGTTCTTCCATTAACAATACTTAATAAGTATTTAGGTATATGAAATAAGGAATCCGCATATTTAGACCAAAGCTCTGTTTTTTCTTTATATGGATCGAAAGAAAATCCACCGAACATGACCGGGCCTGTACCAACCTCATTAAAGTTGTTGTAAATAAGACTATTTTCTAAAAAAGTCTTCCACTCTTTCTCAACAAGAAAAAAGCGGTCAGTAGCCTGATCCGACTGAATTTGATGAGAGATCCCCAGTCCTATTAGAATAATCTCATCTGTAGGATCCTTCCAGAAAAAACGTTCCCCTTGATAGCGGTCTTTTCCTGCGTTAAAAAATAGAAGTGGGTTAATCATGTCTATTTGATGAACTTCACTTATTAAAATCGGCCGACCGAGTTCTTTCGCACGATTAACAGCCGAAAGACCCCTTTCCATTATTTCCGTTTCTTGAATGGTAACCAAACAAATCCCTCCAAAACAGCCGAAATGACTGTTATCCATTCATTTTAAGCTTTATATAAGATACTATTCCCATTGTAAAGAAGTCAATAATACTTGTCACTACCAAAACAGCCTTCATTCCTTATTATATATCAAATTGTCACCTTTTGGGTGAAAACGGTTTTTTCATTACTTTCATTGTCCCACCAACCAATTAATAATAATCGAACAGGTATTATCTTCTAGTTTTGAAAACAAAAATTAATTGACACTATTAGTGGAATTCCATACACTTAGGTTTGGGCATAAACCTATACAATACTTACGATTTAAGCTTGATATAGAGAAAAAATATTATAAGGGGGAGAACATATATGCAGCCAAATATGCAGCAGGGTTCGAAACCTGTGGTTGAAGCAAACCGTGGCTTTCAGGTTTGGTGGCAAATGACCCGTCCTCATACACTAACAGCAGCATTCGTACCTGTCTTACTTGGTACAGCGTTAGCATTAAAGTCAGGGAACATCCATTTCGGGTTATTTATCGCCATGTTGATTGCTAGCTTGTTGATCCAAGCAGCTACAAATATGTTTAATGAATACTTTGATTTTAAACGAGGACTCGACACGGAACATTCAGTTGGGATTGGCGGCTCCATTGTCCGTGATGGAATTAGGCCTAAAACAGTTATGCAAATTGCTCTTAGCCTTTATGGAATCGCCCTTCTATTAGGAGTTTATATTTGTATGAACAGCAGCTGGTGGTTAGCAGTAGTCGGCCTTATTTGTATGGCCGTCGGCTACCTATATAGTGGCGGACCACTGCCAATTGCTTACACTCCATTTGGAGAATTATTTTCAGGCTTTTTCATGGGAATGCTAATTATATTGATTACTTTCTTTATCCAAACTGGTACAGTGACCAAGACAAGTATCCTTATTTCCATCCCTATTTTAGTTTTGGTTGGCGCGATTAATTTTTCAAATAATATTCGTGACCTTGAGGGTGATAAAGAAAATGGCCGTAAAACATTAGCGATTTTAATAGGGAAAAAGAAAGCCGTCCGTTTATTAGCTGTGATGTTTATCTTTTCATATGTTTGGATTCTCGGACTCATTATCAGTAATGAGGCGCCGATTTGGACAGCTGTCGTCATTTTAAGTGTTCCGAAAGCCATTAAAGCGATTAAAGGTTTTATTGAAGGGACGCTGCCAATTCAAATGGCTCCTGCCATGAAAGCAACTGCCCAAACGAATACGATTTTTGGATTTTTATTAGCCATCGGTATTTTTATTGGACACATTTTAGCGTAATTTTAAGAGGCTGACTCAAACCTGAGTCAGCCTCTTCTTTATAAGGATTGAATTCCCCAAATACCGTCCGCGTATTCTTGAATGGTTCGATCACTAGAAAAGTAACCTGCATGTGCAATGTTGGTTAAACTCATTTTCTGCCATCTTAATCGATCCGTAAAGACTTCACCTACAGTTCGTTGAATGTCAGCATAGGAAGCAAAGTCCTTTAAGACAAAATACTGATCGTTTTCCTCAAGCAATGAATCAAAAATTGGTTCAAACTCATTATATACCCCTGGAAAAAATCCGTTTATCAGCTGGTCAACTGCTTGGCGAATTCGATTGTCATGGTGGTAATAATCGACAGATTGATAGCCCCCATGTTGATAATAATGGAGAACCTCCTCTGCACTAAGTCCGAAAGTAAAGATGTTAGAGTCTCCCACCAATTCCTTGATTTCAATGTTGGCCCCATCTAATGTACCGACGGTTAGTGCACCATTGATCATAAATTTCATATTACCTGTACCAGACGCTTCTTTACTAGCGGTAGAAATTTGCTCGCTTATATCCGAAGCTGGAAAGATTTTTTCTGCTAGTGACACCCGGTAATTCTCAAGGAAAATCACTTTTAATCGATTCTTTACTTTTGGGTCATTATTAATTTTTTCAGCAACGGTATTAATCAATTTAATGATCTTCTTTGCATAATAATAACCTGGAGAAGCTTTAGCTCCGAAAATAAACACTCTTGGCACTAGTGAATAGCTCGAGTCTTCTTTGATCCGGTTATATAGGTGCATGATGTGCAACACATTTAACAACTGCCGCTTATAAGCATGAAGCCGTTTTACTTGGACATCAAAAATGGCCTGCGTATCCACAACTACTCCTGTTTTATCAAGAATGATATCGGCTAAAATCTGCTTATTTTCATTCTTAATTTTCCCTAATTGCTCTAAAAATGCGATATCATCTTTATATTTGAGTAAATGAGAAAGCTCCGTACCTGAATAGGTCCATGATGGTCCAATCGACTCCGTAATCAGGGATGATAACTTTGGATTGGCTTTTAGCAGCCAGCGACGGTGCGCAATTCCATTCGTTTTGTTATTAAACTTTTCAGGATAGAGTTGATAAAACTGATTCATCTCTCTTTGCTTTAATATCTCTGTATGTAATTTTGCCACACCATTGACACTAAAGCTTCCGACAATCGCTAAATGCGCCATTTTCACAAAACCATCTGCTAAAATTGCAAGTCCCCTAATTCGCTCCCAATCACCTGGAGTTTGATCCCATAACTCGTGGCAAAACCGTTCATTGATCTCTTCAATAATCATATAAATTCTTGGAAGTAATGGCTGAAAAATATGAATGGGCCATTTTTCCAACGCTTCAGATAAAGTTGTATGATTGGTGTAAGAAATGGTTTTTCTTGTTACTTCCCATGCTTGCTCCCAATCGAATCCTTCTTCGTCAATGAGGATTCTCATTAATTCTGGTATGGCAAGTACGGGGTGGGTATCATTGATATGAATGCAAATATGCTCGTGAAGCTGATGTAAGTTTGCATGTTGTTTCCTGTAACTTCTTACGATTGATTGGATGCTTGCTGAAACAAGAAAGTATTGCTGTTTTAATCGTAAAATTTTCCCCTCATCGTGTGTATCATCTGGATATAAAAATTCAGAGATTGATTCGGTTTCTCGCTTATATTTTAAGATATCCTTATGAAAAGGAAATTGAGAGGGCTCCGCATTCCAAAGTCTTAAAGTATTAATTGTATTGGACTTATATCCTATCACAGGCATATCATGTGGCACGGCTGTGACCGTTTCAGCATTTAAATGTTGGAAGACAAGGCGTCCATCCTCCATTCTTGATTCTACCTTGCCCCAAAACGGAATCTTCACTGCATAGTCTACTTTACGAATCTCCCAAACATTTCCGCTTCTTAGCCATTGTTCAGGCAATTCCACTTGATAGCCATCCACGATTTTTTGCTCAAATAACCCATGTTTATAGCGAATTCCGTGACCATGCCCTGGTAGGTTAAGAGAAGCTAGTGAGTCTAGAAAGCAGGCGGCCAATCTTCCTAAGCCGCCGTTTCCTAGCCCTGCATCTGCCTCTAATTCTTCTAGCTCTCCAAGGTCAATCCCAAGCTCTTGAAGGCCCTCTTGTACTGTGTCCTCAATGCCTAAGTTGATTAAGTTTTGTCTTAATAGTTTTCCTAATAAATATTCAATAGAGAGATAGTATACCTGCTTGCCCTTAGCCGCATGGTAGCGCTCATTTGTCGCAATCCAATCATTACTAACAAATTCACGTATCATGCTCCCAAGCGTTTGATAATGATCTCGATTAGAACTTTCTGAGAAACTCTTTCCACATAGCATCTCAAGCCTTTTTAAAAAGGTCTCTTTAAACTCCGTTGTACTAGAAAACATGGGTTTCACTCCTTGAGATGAGCTCTGCATAGAGTTGGTTGTAACGGAATGCGGACTGTGCCCAGCTATAATCCATTCTCATTGCCTGCTTAACAATTGAGTCCCAACCTTCATGATCATGGTAAAAGCTGATAGCTCGCTGGATAGTATATAGCATGTCATGAGCATTAAAGTTTTTAAATGAAAATCCGTTACCTTCACTAGTAAATTCATTCCAAGCTTTCACTGTATCATTTAAACCGCCTGTTTCACGGACAATAGGGATTGCACCATATTTCATCGCAATTATTTGACCAAGTCCGCAAGGTTCGAACAGGGATGGCATTAAAAACAAGTCGGCGGCTGCATACAGCTTATGGGCTAATTCCTCATTAAAACCAGTATGAACCTTTAACTTTTCAGGATAAATTCGTCCAGCGTGTCTTAAATGTTCTTCGTACTCATAATCACCTGTGCCAAGAATGATAATTTGAATATCTTCTTGTAATAAGTCACGCAGCACACATTTCACTAGGTCAAGCCCCTTTTGCTTCGTTAACCTCGAAATCATCACAAGTAGTGGTGTATTTGGGCTTTGCGGCAAATCAAACCTTTTTTGAATTTCTCTTTTATTAATTACCTTCTTATGATGGTCATTCGCTGAATAGGTTTGATAAATCAATTCATCTTTTGCTGGATTGTAAAAGTCTTCATCAATTCCATTGATTATTCCAATCAAATCTTCGTTTCTCTCTCTTAGTAAACCGTCCAATTTTTCACCAAACACAGGAGTTTGAATTTCCTCTTTATAGGTCGGGCTCACAGTGGTGATTTTATCTGCTGACACCAGTGCCCCCTTCATAAAATTAACATTTCCAAAAAACTCTAAGGTATTAGGGC
Organism: Bacillus sp. (in: firmicutes); assembly: GCA_039832695.1. GTDB lineage: Bacteria > Bacillota > Bacilli > Bacillales > Cytobacillaceae > Neobacillus. The sequence goes on along the minus strand of JBDOMM010000052.1, from coordinate 8,473 downwards.
GGAAGACTTGGTAGTCAAGCCCAAACAAATCTCCAAGAACTTCTTTAGGAAAAATCCCCTGAAACTGCAGATTATGAATCGTAAACATGGTCTTTATTAGACCGTATCCCTTTCTCTTGTAATATTCTGTTCGTAAGAGAAAAGGAATCATTGCTGTATGCCAATCGTGACAATGCATCACATCTGGATAAAAGTTTAACTGAGCAATCGTCTCAAGTACCGCCCGATTAAAATAGGCAAACCTTTCTCCGTCATCATAATATCCGTATAGATTTTCCCGCTTAAAGTAGTATTCATTGTCGATAAAATAAAAGGTTAACCCTTGATGTGTAAGCTCCTCAATGCCACAAAATTGATTTCTCCAGCCGACTGGAACAGTAAATTCCTTTATTTTTTTCATTTCCTTTTTAAATTCATCAGAAATGGTTCCATACTTAGGCAAGATCACCCTTACGTCTGTTCCTAAATTTTTCAGTTCTTTTGGAAGTGAACCGGCAACATCTGCAAGTCCTCCTGATTTCGCAAATGGTCCACATTCTGAAACGGCAAATAATACTTTCACGAGTTCATCAACGCTCCTTGTTTCGTCCCTTTTCGAATTACGTATGGGGAACGTGCTGTCCCAATTAAACGGGTTCCTGCTTCCACTTTTACGTCCTTATCCAGAATCACAGAATCTAGATAACAATTATCTTCAATTTGGCATTTTTGCATAATGATGCAGTTTTTAATCACTGCCCCTTTTCCTATTTTTACTCCCCGAGAAACAATGCTATTTTCAACACTACCGCTGATAAAACAGCCATTTGCGATCATTGCATTTTTCACTTCAGAGCCTTTTACATATTTAGTAGGAGGTTCATCCTTTACTTTTGTTATAATGGGCTGTTCTTTAATAAAAAGGTTTTTCCATACATCAGGCTTCAGCAAGTTCATACTCGTTGCAAAATAGTTTGCAATAGAATCAATCATTACGGCATAGCCTTCATAATTATAGCGGCAAATGGTGTAGTCGTTGTGCAGATCATTTACCACATCCTTCATGCATGTATAACCTGTTTCATTTCTTGTTTCAATGAGTTTGATTAGTAAAGAGGTCTTAATTAAATACATTTCCATTGGTCGGCCGTTTTTATGATGAATTTCTGTGATGTCACATCCATTTTCTCTATGCCAATGAAGGACAGAATTAAAAGTCATATTAAAAACCGTATGACAGTTGGAGATGATCGCATATTCCTGTGTAGATCGATAAAAGAAGTCTAGATTAGCGGCAAAATGCTCAAAGGAACCAATCTTATTTCCATCGTTATCAACGATTGGTGACGGGAAAAAGAAAAGTCCATCCCGCTTACGATTCAAATCCCAGTTCTTCCCTGAGCCAAGGTGATCCATGAGTGAACGGTACTGCATCTTTGGAAAAATAGCCACACTTCGAATTCCTGAATTCACCATATTCGATAAAACAAAATCAATAATGCGGTATCTACCCGCGAAAGGTAACGCAGCCAGTGAACGGTGAGTTAATAAATCTTCTAAATCCTCATGGTAAGTAGTGGCATCAATGACGCCTAAAAGCTTTCTTTTCACTCCGAACCCCTCCAGTATATTAAATGAAAAACTCTTGTATTTGGGGCTTTTCTAGCCCTCAAATGTGATTTAAAAAGCAGGATATAGTCCGCTTAACATTTCTTGAGTTACTAAAACAATCTCATCATCATAAGAGCGGATGACGGTTCCATCTGGTACTTGAACATCACACGGGACAATTGCCTTTTCAATTAGGCAATTTTCGCCAATGGTAGCATCCGGCATAATGACGGACTCTTTAATAATTGATCCGTTCCCTACCGTCACTCCTTGAAATAATACTGATTTATCAATTTCACCCTCAATGGTACATCCCTCGTTGATCATTGATTCTTTTACAATTGCATTTGGAGAGATATATTGTGGAGGCTGGTTGGGATTTACGGAATAAACTCTCCAGTCATGATCAAACAAATCTAACTCACAGTCTTCACCTAACAAGTCCATGTTTGCTTCCCAAAGGCTTTGTACAGTACCGACGTCCTTCCAATAGCCTTTAAATGGATAGGCAAACATTTTCTTGTTTTCCTCTAAGAGCATCGGAATCACATCTTTACCAAAGTCATGACTTGAATCAGCTTTTCGGTCATCCATTTCTAAAAATTCCTTCAGTACATTCCAGCTAAAAATATAAATGCCCATGGATGCTAAATTATTTTTTGGATTCGCAGGCTTTTCCTCAAATTCTACGATTCTCATATCCTCATTTGTATTCATAATGCCGAATCGACTAGCTTCCACCCATGGCACCTCAATTAAAGAAATGGTTACATCTGCTCTTTTTTGAATATGATAATCAAGCATACTTTCGTAATTCATCTTGTAAATGTGGTCTCCAGAGAGGATTAGTACATATTCCGGCTGATATTGCTTCAAATAATTTAAATTCTGATAAATAGCACTTGCTGTACCTGTATACCACTTCACTTCGGAAGACTCGCTATATGGCGGTAAAACCGTTACACCACCATCCTTACGATCAAGGTCCCAAGCACTGCCTATTCCAATGTAAGAATTAAGCAATAATGGCTGATATTGTGTCAGAACTCCGACTGTATCTATCCCAGAATTAGCACAATTGCTAAGTGTAAAATCAATAATTCGATATTTACCCCCAAACGGTACAGCTGGCTTTGCTAAATCCTTTGTAAGTGAATTAAGTCTACTACCTTTCCCTCCTGCTAATAGCATGGCTACGCACTTTTTCTTTGCCATTTCCTTTCCTCTCCTTTCGTTTTTTAACCGGTCTAATTATTTGAAAACCATATGCGGGAATTTTGATCTCAATAGAATACGTTTGACCATGGAAGGGCTCATCTAATGCGACAATCGTCTTTTTATTAACTACTCCATTTCCACCGTATTCTGTTTGGTCACTAGTAAAAATTTCTCGATACTCCCCGAGTTGAGGAACACCGATTTTATAAACTGGGTAACTAACCCCTGTAAAGTTACAAATAATGATTAAATGTTCCTCTTCCTTCTTCCCTCTTCTAATAAAAGAGAAAATCGATTGGTGGCTATTATTTACATCAATCCATTGAAAACCATCCTGTAAATGGTCTAGCTCATATAAGGCTTTAGAACGCTTATATAGCTTTGTTAAATACTTGACATAGTCATTTAAGTAACGATGCATCTCAAAGTCCATTAAGTGCCAATCAAGCTGCTCTTTATCCTTCCACTCCGCAAACTGTCCCAATTCAAATCCCATGAATAGAAGCTTTTTCCCAGGATGTGCAAACATATAGCCGAGTAATAGCCTTAATTGGGCAAATTTTTCCCAATATTCGCCTGGCATCTTATCTAAAAGGGACTTCTTTCCATGGACAACCTCATCATGCGAAAAGGGGAGCATAAAGTTTTCTGAAAAAGCATATAAAAGTGAAAAAGTAACTTTTGAATGGACCTGCTGCCGTGCAAACGGAGGGGTTTCCATATATTCAAGCATGTCGTTCATCCAGCCCATATTCCATTTATAGTCAAAGCCAAGGCCTCCATAATGAACAGGAGCTGTAACTTGTGGGAAATCAGTTGAATCTTCTCCAATCATCAAAAAATGTGGATCATATTCGTGGATTTCCAAATTTAATTTTTTTAAAAAATTAATTCCAAACGGATTTTCGCACTTCTCGTTGGATCCATTTGGCCAGTAAATGATATTTGCCACCGCATCCATTCGGAAGCCGTCGATATGGAATTCATCCATCCAAAAACGAGCATTTGAGATGAGGAAGCTTTGTACTTCGCCTTTTCCAAGGTCAAAGTTCGCTGTCCCCCATACAGCGTTTTCTCTGTCCCTTTCATGCGTATAGGAATAAATATGTGTGCCATCAAAGCGGTAGAGTCCGTGTGCATCCTTGCAAAAGTGGCCTGGAACCCAATCAAGGATGACACCTATACCGTTTTGGTGGCATTGATCTACAAAATAACGAAAATCATCTGGGCTCCCATACCTTGAAGTAACCGAAAAATAACCTGTACCTTGGTAACCCCACGATGCGTCGAGCGGATGCTCAACAAGTGGCAATAGCTCTATATGGGTAAATCCATGTTCAATTACGTACGGTATAAGTTCTGATGCTAATTCTTTATAGGTTAAGAATTCTTCATTGGTTTTCTTCTTCCACGAACCCAAATGAACCTCATATATGATGGCAGGTTCGGATAAGCAGTTCTTTTTACCTCTTTGGTTCATCCAATGACTATCTTGCCACTTATAGTTATCTAATGAATAAACAACGGAAGCTGTCATTGGTCTTATTTCAGAATAAAACGCGAATGGATCTGACTTAAGGAGTGTCTCTCCAGTTTGTGAGAAAATTTCATACTTATAAATACTTCCAGTTAAGTCTTGTTTTAATATTAGAATCCAAACGCCTTCGTTATTCACTCTTTCTAATTCATACCCTTCACCATTCCAGTTGTTAAAATCCCCTACAAGTCTTATTTGATGGGCATTAGGTGCCCATACACAAAATCGTGTATAAACGTGGTTGGAATTCCTGAAGATATGAGCGCCAAAAAGCTGATGACTTTGAAAGAAGTTTCCTTCATGAAATAAGTGCAGCTGGTAATCAGTAGGAAATAACGTGTTCACTGTCATGGCTAACCTCATCCCCATTGAAAATATGTATTTCAAAGACCAATTATAATTCCAAATAGATGATATGCCTCCAAAAACTTTTTTCTCTTTTCTGACAATTAGTGATGTAAACCGCTATGATGGTTCATTTTCCAACAATATTCAACACAAAACGACAAATAATCCATCGTTATTCGACAGGAATCTTTAAAGTTTTTTTGAATTTTTTATTAAAAATACAATAAAAAAATTATTTGATTTATATCACATTAAAGTAGTGAAATCTCAAGAAATGTAGAGTTTTGTAAGCGTTATCAATATTTATCGGGGATGAAAATTTACAGATTTGTTATTTTAAGATAATAATTTTATGAGTTGTTTTGTGAATTGTTCTTAAAATTGAGTACAGGGTCTTTTTAGCTAGTGTATGAGGAAATAGTCACGGAAATGGAGTGGCGAATTTTTTGCTCGTCTCGTCACATGTGGGGGATCTACGTTACCATATTAAGTCGAGAATGCAGCGTTTGTTAACAGACATGTTGTCTATGTTTCCCAAACAAGAGCTAGATATCACACTGGGGCATGTAGAAGCAGGCTTCGTGACTTGAATAGGTATTTCACACTGTGATTGGTAACGTAGATGCGGGCTACGTTACCCAAGTAGATTTTTTATGTTGGGTTCGGTCACGTAGGGGACGGCTACGTTACCCAAATAGATTTTTTATGTTAGGTTCGGTCACGTAGGAGCCGGCTACGTTACCCAAATAGATTTTTTATGTTAGGTTCGGTCACGTAGAGCACCTCTACGTTACCCAACTAGACTTTTTTTGTTCTGCTCGGTAACGTAGAGCACCTCTACGTTACCTAAATTACTCAGGAATAAATATAACTGAGTGTATGTTACCCAAACAGGACCTGGATAACAAATTGGGTCACATAGAAGTGGTCTACGTGACTTGAATAGGGTTTTCACGCTGCAATGGGTAACGTAGAAGCAGGCTACGTGACTTGAATAGGTATTTCATGCTGTGATGGGTAACGTAGAAGCAGGCTACGTTACCCAAGTAGATTTTTTATGTTAGGTTCGGTCACGTAGAGCACCTCTACGTTACCCAACTAGACTTTTTTTGTTCTGCTCGGTAACGTAGAGCACCTCTACGTTACCTAAATTACTCAGGAATAAATATAACTGAGTGTACTTAAACAATAATCATTTCCAATCTTCCTCTAAAAAAGAACACAAAAAAACTGATGATAATGTATCATCAGTTTTTTTGTATGACCCCTACGGGATTCGAACCCGTGTTACCGCCGTGAAAGGGCGGTGTCTTAACCGCTTGACCAAGGGGCCAAAATTTATGGCAGAGAAGAAGGGATTCGAACCCTCGCGCCGGTTACCCGACCTACTCCCTTAGCAGGGGAGCCCCTTGAGCCACTTGGGTACTTCTCTATAATGGCTCCGCAGGTAGGACTCGAACCTACGACCGATCGGTTAACAGCCGATAGCTCTACCACTGAGCTACTGCGGAATAATATATGGTGGGCCTAAATGGACTCGAACCATCGACCTCACGCTTATCAGGCGTGCGCTCTAACCAGCTGAGCTATAGGCCCACATTTTGGAGCGGGTGATGGGAATCGAACCCACTACATCAGCTTGGAAGGCTGAGGTTTTACCAGTAAACTACACCCGCAAAATAAATGGGGCGACTGATGGGAATCGAACCCACGAATGCCTGAACCACAATCAGGTGCGTTAACCACTTCGCCACAATCGCCACAATAAAAAATATATTTAATTAAAATGGTGGCTCAGGACGGAATCGAACCGCCGACACAAGGATTTTCAGTCCTTTGCTCTACCGACTGAGCTACTGAGCCAACATATGGCGGTCCGGACGGGACTCGAACCCGCGACCTCCTGCGTGACAGGCAGGCATTCTAACCAACTGAACTACCGGACCATATTGCGGGGACAGGATTTGAACCTGCGACCTTCGGGTTATGAGCCCGACGAGCTACCAGACTGCTCCACCCCGCGATAATAGAAATTATGAAGTTTGTAATATGCTCCATGTTTTGTTACTGACTGTCCCCATCTCAGAAAGCTTATTCAAGTAGCAGCTCGATGGGTACAACTCGCAGATTATTCACTGAAGCAACGCTCGTTGCTCCACCCCGCGACGGTAAAAACTATTTAATTCTGAAATAATATGGCGGAGGAAGAGGGATTCGAACCCCCGCGCGGTTTAACCCGCCTGTCGGTTTTCAAGACCGATCCCTTCAGCCGGACTTGGGTATTCCTCCATATTATATAAAAGCTAATGGTGGACCTTGTAGGACTCGAACCTACGACCGGACGGTTATGAGCCGTCTGCTCTAACCAGCTGAGCTAAAGGTCCAAGTTCTTTAAATATTTGGTAGCGGCGGAGGGGATCGAACCCCCGACCTTACGGGTATGAACCGTACGCTCTAGCCAGCTGAGCTACACCGCCAAATAGTTATTAAAGTTATGGTGGAGCCTAGCGGGATCGAACCGCTGACCTCCTGCGTGCAAAGCAGGCGCTCTCCCAGCTGAGCTAAGGCCCCATAATTTAGTAAAGATGGTCGGGAAGACAGGATTCGAACCTGCGACCCCTTGGTCCCAAACCAAGTGCTCTACCAAGCTGAGCTACTTCCCGTAATAATGGCGCGCCCGAAAGGAGTCGAACCCATAACCTTCTGATCCGTAGTCAGACGCTCTATCCAATTGAGCTACGGGCGCAATATTTTAAAAATGGTGCCGAGGACCGGAATCGAACCGGTACGGTAGTCACCTACCGCAGGATTTTAAGTCCTGTGCGTCTGCCAGTTCCGCCACCCCGGCAATTAAGAGAGCGGAAGACGGGATTCGAACCCGCGACCCCCACCTTGGCAAGGTGGTGTTCTACCACTGAACTACTTCCGCATATTAAGTTTAAATGGTGCGGGTGAAGGGAGTCGAACCCCCACGCCTTGCGGCGCCAGATCCTAAGTCTGGTGCGTCTGCCAATTCCGCCACACCCGCATATTCATTTAAAATGGTGAGCCATGAAGGACTCGAACCTTCGACCCTCTGATTAAAAGTCAGATGCTCTACCAACTGAGCTAATGGCTCAATACCAAGTGGTGCCGGCGAGAGGACTTGAACCCCCAACCTACTGATTACAAGTCAGTTGCTCTACCAATTGAGCTACACCGGCAAATAGTTTGAAAAAAATATTAGATTGTGCACGCTGTCCTTGTTATCGTCATCCTGACCTCAGAAAGCTTAATCAAGTAGAAGCTCGGTCAGTATGCTAAAGATTATTCAGGAAGCTTATTCGGTCGTGCTCTACCAATTGAGCTACACCGGCATATAGTTTGAGAAAAATTATATGGTGGAGGATGACGGGATCGAACCGCCGACCCTCTGCTTGTAAGGCAGATGCTCTCCCAGCTGAGCTAATCCTCCGTATAACAGCCTGGCAATGTCCTACTCTCACAGGGACTTTCGTCCCAACTACCATCGGCGCTGAGAAGCTTAACTTCCGTGTTCGGTATGGGAACGGGTGTGACCTTCTCGCCATAATTACCAGACTATTTATGCGACACTATTTTATTATAATGTCTTTTTCATATTTTGCAAGAGGAATTTCAAAAAAATTTCATTTCCTCAAAACTAGATAATGTAGAAGAAAATTCAATAAACATTTGAGTTCGCTAAAAACTTGGTTAAGTCCTCGAACGATTAGTATCAGTCAGCTCCACATGTTACCACGCTTCCACCTCTGACCTATC
>JBDOMM010000037.1:0-25061 GCA_039832695.1 Bacillus sp. (in: firmicutes) | reverse complement strand
ACCATTGCGACTATCTTTCCATCTGTCTGTAATTTTTCAACAAAAGCGGCTTTGTCCGAAGGCATTACTTCGCCCTGGTAATTTGAAATCCCCACCTGATTTGCCACGGCGGAAGCCGTTTTATTGTTATCTCCCGTGAGCATATAGACCTCGATGCCCCTTTCTTGAAGCGTAGCGATGGCTTTTTTTGAAGTTTCTTTAATCCTGTCCGCAATTGCCAGTATCGCAAGCACTTGATTTTCGTTACCCAAGAATATGACTGTTTTTGCCTTCTCTTCCAGACTTTCTGCTGTTTGTATCAAAGAAGCGTCGATTTGAATATTCTTTTCGACCATAAGTTTATGGTTGCCCACATAATATTTTGAACCATTCTCTGATTTGGCCTTTACACCTTTTCCCGTGATACTTTCGAAGGAAGTAATTTCTGCTTGTACAATATTTTCCTCTTTTAAATGATTGACTACCGCTTCTGCCAAAGGATGTTCTGATTGTGATTCGATAGCCAAAAGAATTTCCTTGTATTCATTTTTATTTTCAAGCTTATGCTTCCAAAAAATGTCGGTTACCAATGGTTTTCCTTCCGTAATCGTACCCGTTTTATCAAGGATTACTGCATTCACTTTATGTCCAAGCTCTAGACTTTCGGCATCTTTTATCAAAATATTATTTTCCGCTCCCTTGCCGATACCCACCATTATGGCAGTCGGCGTTGCCAAGCCCAGGGCACAGGGACAAGCGATAACCAATACGGCTACCGAGGTCAATAAGGCTTGTGAGAAGGCATTATCGCCTCCTACTGACATCCAGACAATGAAGGTAACAATGGAAATCCCCAATACGATAGGAACAAATATTCCAGCAATTTTATCGACCAATTTTTGTACAGGTGCCTTGCTGCCCTGTGCTTCCTGTACCATTTTTATGATTTGGGAAAGCAGGGTTTCACCTCCCACTTTTTCTGCCTTGAATTGAAAACTTCCTTTTTGATTGACGGTACCGGCAAACACCTTCTCTTCTTTGGATTTTTGTACTGGAACAGGTTCTCCCGTAATCATACTCTCATCTACATAAGAGCTCCCTTTTGAAACTTCACCATCAACAGGAATCTTCTCTCCAGGGCGTACCAAGATGGTCTGACCAACTTGGACTTCGGAAATCGGAATCTCCTTTTCTAAGCCGTTCTCAATAATCTTCAACGTTTTGGGCTGTAATCCCATCAGTTTCTTTATTGCGGATGAAGTGTTCGATTTTGCCCTTTCCTCCAATAATTTTCCAAGGGAAATAAAGGTAATGATGACCGTGGCCGCTTCGTAATAAACGTGTGGCTCAATAGCACGATTTAACCAAAATTCCGGAAATAAGGTATTGAACACACTAAACAAAAATGCAATGCCCGTACTTAAAGCCACCAAGGTATCCATATTCGCCTTGCCACGTTTGGCCTGTTTGAAAGCATTGATAAAAAAACTACGCCCAAACCAGAAGAGAATGGGAATAGCCAATACCAAAGAAATCCACTTACCAGGTTCCCATTGCATAAAAAACATTCCAAGTACGAAGATGGGCAGCGTCAGAATAGCTGACCAAATGGTTCGGTTTTTAATGTCTTGGTAATGCTTTTGCTGAAGCTCTTGTTGTGCTTCCACTGGGTCGTCTGCATCGATAATGATATCATAGCCCACTTCACGCAGTGCGTTCTGAAGTTTTTCTTCAGAAATGGTTTCATCGTAATCGACTAAAACCGAATTGCTGGCAAAATTTACGATGGCCTTGTTTACGCCATCAGTATGGGAAAGAATCGACTCAACACTACTGGCACAGGCCGCACAGGTCATACCCGTAACTGGAAAGGATTTTTTTATGCCTGTTTTTTGTTCTTTGGGTTTGGTTTTGAATATGTTGGTTGCTTCCATTTATTACTCCGTTTTGTATTTCACAAATTTCGGAATAGAACACGGGAAAGCTGTTACGTTATTCGCTGAAAGAGTTGTTAAATTTGCTGAAAAATTGACTTGTGGTTCCTGTAAAGAGCTTTTTGCAGGCTGGCAGTTAATTTTTTTTTGAATCCATCGACCTCTAAAAGAAAAAAGATTTTCAACCTCTAAAGCCATTCCCTAATTGGAAAGATTATTTAAGGTAAATCCTTTTTCTCTTAATCGATGATGTATACTTATGTTTTTAATCGTTTAGATTTTTTGTTTCCTCATCTAGTTTACCTTCAAATTTTGGCACAGGTCTATTTTGCCTTTCACTTTCTGTTTCCACTATTCCATTTTCCTTGATGTCATTGATTAACCATTGCATTTCCATTATTTCCCTACGTTGCGCCTTGATGATTTCATCGGCAAGTTTCCTTACCCTGACATCTTTTATTTTAGAACGTTCGCTAGTTAAAATTGCTATAGAGTGATGGGGTATCATTCCTTCCATATAGTCAACACCTGTAACTGTTATTTGACTTCGAACTAGCCAAATCCCCCCTGCAATCAATAAAACCCCTAGACTCAAAATCATAATATTCTTGTTTCTCTCTTTGTACATATTTAACATATACAGAAGCATAATAATGACCATCGACCCACCCATAATCAGGGTCATAAAAAAACGGGTCTCACTGTACCAGAAATGGTCAATAATCTGATATGAATGTGTGTACATCAAAAAGAACATCGCAACCATTGAGGTGCCAATCATTGCGAAAAACTTTAAATAATTATTTGGCTTTTTTTCGTTGTTTTCCATAGTTTATATTTTTGGTTATTTTAATTAGTTTAATTTATTAAAATTTGGTTATTTTAATTAGTTTAATTTATTAAAATTTGGTTATTTTAATTAGTTTAATTTATTAAAATTAAGATTTATAGAAAACAAGTATGAACTACAATGGATAATATTTTAACTCATTTGAAATGTTAGAAAATATTAAATTATAATAGTTTAAAACACCAGAAGTATTACTAAACAATAATGATTTGAGCAATCTGATTTAGAACAAATTTGTGCTCACAATATACTATCATTTATAAAATAATCATTTATGACTTATCCTTTATGTAGACAGGACCTATAACAAGATGCTCTAAAAAAAATCTTAGAAACGTCGGTTCTCCCATAACTTCTAATTTTCTGTAATACTATTAGTTTTCCTGTTCGACAAAAGTATAAACTTGATTTACGACCTCAGTGACTCTAAAAAATCCGAAGGCATAATTATCTGGGTTCTGAAGATTTATGAAGTTTCCTCTTAGTCTTGTTGGTATGGTTGCAAAAGGGTCACCAACGTTATCACTTTGTTCTATAAGTATATGCAAAAAGTCATAATAGAGCTCAGAAATACCATACAAGTTGATATCCACCATATCTCCAGGTAATATTTCGTCTTCTGCATCGGCCTCATTTTCTTCATAAAAAATAGATACTTCATTGCCATTGGTAAATTCATCTGATACAACCACCCTTAGAGGGAATAAATCATCGCCTTCTAAAAAGGTAGCATAGTAAAAATTTGTTTCATTCTCGGGATCGTCAAAATAAATAGTAAGATCTAACTCCTCTTCATCTGAGCCACCTATACGTGATTGTTCTATCCTGTTTATTTCAGGAACTGGCATTAATGTTTCTTGTGCGATATAGGTTTCATCGTTATAGATTATCTCCAAATTATAGACATTATTAACAATAGGCTCAAAATCTGAAATAGTATACCTTCCATCTTGCTGATCCTCGAACACATAAACTTCTCCATTTGTGACATTTTCAACGCTTACAGATGCACCGACTACCGGATCTAGGGCTGTATCAAAAAACGGTGTGGTAAGACTAAGTTTAATTGTTTGATCATTTCCTGAAGTGCCTTTTTCCCAATCCAGAGACGCCTCTATAACAAGACGAGAGGCTTCAGTTGGCACAGCCACATCTACTACATCTGTACAGGAAAAAACAACTGAACTTAGAAGTATAATCGTTACCGCTGCTTTAGATCTTAATTTGTTGATTATTTTTTTTATTCTTGAATTCATGACTAAAATTTAAAGTTATACGTTATTGATGGGATAATACCAAAAATCGAAGTTCTTAAGGCTTCATTTACACCAGTATTATAATTTTGATTGAAAGTAATCGACGCCGCATTCATTCTGTTATATAAGTTATAAATGCTAAAAATCCATTCTCCTTTCCACCGTTTATCTGGTTTGCGATTGGGTTTGTAGGTTGCTGCAATATCTAACCTATGGTAGGCAGGCAGGCGATTAGCGTTCCTCTCGTCGTAGATGACAATAGAAGATCCTTCGTATTCAAATTGACCGGAAGGATAGGTAACCGGGCGACCCGTTTGATAGACCAAGTTTGAACTAAATGTCCATTTATCGGATAATTTATAGACTCCTGATAGAGATATATCGTGTGTGCGATCATAAGGTGTATTGTACCAATTGCCGTTGTTAATACCAGGACCTCCGGCATTGCCCCCAAATGAGCGTTGTTCAGATTTAGCTAGTGTATATGCCAGCCAACCGGTAAAACGGCCTTTGTTTTTTCTTAAAAGAAACTCTAAACCATAGGCTCTTGCCTCCCCATTTAAAATTTCCGTTTCTATGGTATTATTTCCTAATAGGTTGGCTCCGTCAATATAATCAATACGATTATCTGTTGTTTTATAGTAGGCTTCTACTTCAAATGAATATTTGTTATCGTTGGAATTGCGGTAGTACCCCAGGGCGTATTGGTTTGATAGCTGTGGTTTTATGTAGGGTCCGCTGGGTGTCCAAACATCTAAAGGGGTTACAGATATTGTGTTTGACAGTAAATGTAGATATTGAGCCGTACGCGTATAGCTTCCCTTTACTGATGATTTATCGGTTAATTTATATGATAATCCCAATCGTGGTTCTAAATTCCCAAATTTCCTGATTGTTTGCCCCCTTGAATACGGTGTGCTACCAACCGCTGTACCGCTTTGATAAATCCCTAATTCTTGATTGTAAACTACGGGCTGGTTATTGGCATAATTAGTGATAGTCTGCTGGCCTAGTCTGTTGAACGTACTATATCTCAATCCGTACCTTGCGGTAAGCTTATCTGTAATTGTATGCTCTGCACTTACATAAGCGCCAGCCTCAAAAGCATTTTTCTGGTCTAATATCAAAGGGTTAACTGAAGAACTTGGGGTAGACGGCACGATCTCTCCTGGATTTAAATTATAGGAAATACCATTTAGGCCAAAATCTATTTTTAATTTATCGGTTGCATAATAGTTAAGGTCGTACTTTACATTGAAATTCTCTATATCTGAAATCCAATCCAATTGATCAAAATCTAGTATTATTTGATAATCATACTTACTGTAAATAAGCGATAAATTAGAGAAAAGTTTGTCATTAAAAATATGATTCCAACGCAGGTTGGCAGAGGCATTGCCATAATTACTGTCTAAAAGACCAGAAATATTAAATACATCCCTACCAAAATACCCCGACAAATAGACTTTATTGTTTTCGTTAATTTCATAGTTGGTTTTGAGATTTAAGTCGTAAAAACTAATATTACTATTTCCCAAATCGTCCAACAAACCAGAAAAAAGCTGAGCATAAGTGGTTCTTCCAGCCAAAAGAAAGGAGCCCTTTTTATTAAACATTGGGCTTTCTACTGCAAGCCTACTTGAAATTAATCCAATACCACCATTGAGTTCCAGGTCTTTATTATTACCTTCTTTCTGTCTTACATCCAATACCGAAGACGTCCTGCCTCCAAATCTTGCAGGAATGTCGCCCTTATAAAGCTTCACATTTTTTATGGCATCATTATTAAAGACAGAAAATAATCCGAAAAAGTGAGATGTGTTATAAATGATGGCTTCGTCTAAAAGTACCAAATTCTGGTCTACTGCGCCACCTCTTACGTTAAAGCCTGCTGAACCTTCTCCATTGTTTGATACTCCCGGCAGAAGCTGGATGGTTTTTATAAGATCTACTTCACCCAATACAGCAGGTGCTAATTCAATTGTTTCCGCTTTTAAGGCAACAACTCCCATCTGCGGTTTTCTTACATTAAGTTTCTCTATGCCTTCATCTGCTGTAATAATTACCTCTTCTAAAGTGTTTGAAGCCTCTTCAAGCTCAAAATTTAACTTTATATCCTCGGTAAGTGATATTTCTTTCTTAATCTCTTTGTAACCTAAATAGGAAACGATTAGTGTATATGTTCCTTTTGGTGCTGTAATAGAATAAAAACCATACTCGTTTGTGGTTGCTCCTATAGTGGTTCCTTTTAAGTAAACCGATGCTCCCAATACTGTTTCGCCATTAATTACATCACTGATACTTCCCCGTATGGTATATTTCTCTTGGGCAAATAACGTGGTGTTAATTAAGATAAAAAGTAATGATAAAAATGGTTTCCTGAATAATTGAGTGGGATGTTTCATTTACAGTTTAATTGTTTTAAATTAGAATTATTTTACTCTGACACTAATCTCAATAAGGATTACTCTCGACTTAAATGACTAGCTTTACAGACTGTAAAAGAACGAATTGTAAATGCACAAGATTATTTGACTGTTGTGCAGAATGCTTATTCTGTACCAATTACTTTTTTTCAGAAATGGAATTCTTAAATAAAGAAAGAGATATTGCTTTGATTTTTTTGGATTTAGCACAAAAACAGAACTTGGAACTAGAATTAACCTTCGTAGTCATCCCAAAAAAGGTATAATGAGTATATTGGTCTTTTGCTGGAGCTTTTTTTACAGAAGTTTATTTTTTTGTCTTTAGTATGAAAATTGCTATTAACTTCATATATCCTGGTTGTAAAATATTGACTCCTTAATTTTTGTGATAATTTCACTAATTTTAAGAGAGTTAGTTTTTACAGATTCATTTTTATCCCCATATGGCTCATAGGTTTTTGAGTTAGTAACATTAAACAAACCAAATGTAGTTGTATTTGTAGACGATGATAAATGCATTATACCACTATCAGCCCCAATGAAAACAACAGAATTTTCAATTACAGAGGCAATTTCCCTAAGATTATTACTATAAAAATGCACACTTTTAAAATTTATTTGAGATACATTTTCATTGGGTAATATTTCTAAAATGTTATAATCGGTAAACTCAGTTTTTAGTTCTTTATAAAATTTTAACCACCATTTTTTTGAGAGACATTTATTTCCTGTGGCAAAAGTGAAAATGCAAATAGTCTTCTTTTCGCCATTAAACAAGGCTTTAATTAGTTGATCCCCTTTTTCTATTTCTTGCCTAGATAGTTTTATGGATAGCTTCGGATACCTATGGGTACTACCTTCTGATGGATTCATAAATTTTCTTAGATTATATACAGGGATTTTTGCAATATGTTCAGGTTTATTCAGTTTATTGGTGCCTGAGTTGTAAATTTTTAATTTAGCTCTTGAAAGCTTAACAAAAATTTTGCTTGAATTTGAATCTTCACATCCCACAATGGCAATGTCATATTTATTTAAGATTAGGCTTAAAGACTTTTTCAAATAGCCTATAATATTGTTAAATGGCTTTTTAGGAAGGTTAAAAATTGTCTCTACACATTGGTAATTGGAGAGCAATATGTAAGAAAGGTTACCATTAACTATTAAATGTATTTTACAGTTAGGAAATTGTTTATTAATCTCTTGTATTAAAGGGGTTAATAAGAGTTGATTACCTAGCCTATGATTTGGTCTTGTAATTAAAACTTTAATTTCTGAATCTCTAGGAAGGCTTTCTATTAGATTGATTCTTTCGGAGTTTCTAAAAGAACCAGTCATCATACTAAATAATCTATTCTTTAGTGGATTTAACTTTTTAATCAACAATTCTAGAAGGATTTAAATTCCTTAAAAAAACGAAATGAAATTGTACTAGATTATTTGCTTGTTGTCCAGAATACTTATTATGTACCAGATGAATTTTTTTTAGCAATGGAATGCTTAAATTGTGAAGGTGTCATCCCCTTGATTTTCTTAAAAGTGGCATTAAAGGAGGACTTAGAGCTAAAACCAACTTCTGAGGCAATTCCGAAAAGGGTATAATGAGCATACTGGTTGTTTTGCAGGTTAACGACAAAGGCTTCAATCCTATATCCATTGACAAAATCCTGAAAACTGATATTCATATGTATGTTCAGAACTTCAGAAATATATTGCCTTGGAATATTTAATTTATTTGAAACCCTATGGATTGATAACCTAGAATCCATATACAGCTTTTCCTTTTCCATTATTTGGATCAAGGCTTTTTTATAGTTTTCAATAGTCTCAGGTTTTAAGCTTGAAGATTTGTATTTGGTAATTTTGGCGTTAGGTATAAGCTCCTTTGGCCTCAAAATTAAATAAAACGTTATGAAATAAAATAGGAACGCAACGATAAGAATCAGATAGGTATTAAAATCATCATCATCAGAAAACAAAATGGGCTCCATCTCAAACAAATCGAGAACACCGTTTATGTATGAAATGCTCATTGTTAAAATAATAGGAACAACTAAATACAAAATCCTATTAGCCCTTTTAGTTTTAAGCAGATTGTATAAGATATGGATTAAGTAACCCAAAAACACAAACTCGATCAATGTCTCAGCAATCTCTAAAAATTCGTTTTCCCGTTCTGAAAAAATCTCCAATGTTTCACTTAAAAATAAAAATATACTAGGCAAGAAAAACAAATAATCCCTCTTTAAAAAAGCCACTTTGTCCGAATTAAAATACTTGAAGTATAAAAAAAGAAATGTAAGAAACAATGAACTGTCGAAGAAGAACCAATCTGCATCTTCCACGAAAAGGTTATTATCATCATCGCCAACTATGTATAATATCACCGATATGATACTTCCACAAAAAAGTCTAAAGGTTATTTTTCTATAATTTCTTTTGCTTTTCCAAAAAACAAGGAGGAGGAACAGGCCTTGTACCAAGGCAACTATTTGTATAACTTTAAGCATATATTATAATTTGATTATATTACATTCGAACATTTTCCAGCAGAGGCTTTTTAACGAAATTTGGAACAAGATGCCCTTCACAAATAATTATGAATGGCATCTATTTTGAGAAATAAAAATGTACTCTGAATTTCAATCTATTCTATGGTTATGTTAAAAGGTGCTGCAATGTCTGTATTGCCCCCTGCATCATCAAGACCAGTATTTGGTTTCGTAGGTAAATGACGTAATGTGAACGTTAAGGTTCCAGAACTTGCCGCACCTGCAGTTAAGGTAAATTCCGTTCCAAGTGGATTGCCATTACTATCAAAATTGCCGTACTCCGTTGTCACATCGAGACCGCCAGCCGCGGTATAGAAAAATTGATGGTCCACATCTTCAGCTTCTACTTCTTCCGTTACTATTTCTGGAGGACTCACAGTTTCGTTAAGAATTACAATGGTACCATTGTAGGTAACCCCAGAAATTAGATTACCCGAAACAGTAACGACTGGTGGCTCTGGGCCATCGTCATCTAAATCACGGGTCTGTAAGGTAATGGTTGTTCCACCACCCTCAGGTTCAAGTGTAACCGTTAAGGTAGTTAGCGGTTCTTCTTCATTTATTGGCTCTGGTGTATCATCGTCATTGGAACAGGACACGAATAAGAATAGTGCGAAAATTGTAGTGGTTAAAAATTTCAGATTTTTCATAATTTTTGTTTTTAAATAATTAATAATTGATTTTAAGGTTTACTATAAAATTTCTGCCCAAATCATCTGCATAGTAGCGCAAACGGTTCAGGTAGTTTCTAAATGAATTGTTCAATAGGTTTGTAATCCCTAAGCCTACCGTTAACTTCGATTTCTTGTTGATATTAAAGTCTAAGCTCGCATTGAAATTGAGCAAATGGTATGCGTCAGGGGGTGTACTTACATCAACTGTTTGCATTGTTTCGGTCTCTGGTATGAAGACCACAAAATTGTTGTTAGGAAATTCATTTTGTTGAAAGTTATACTCGCTCTGTAATGACAGGCGAATGTTATTTAATTCCGGGTTTTGATAAACGATTTCGTTCTTGGTATTTACCGGTGGCATACTAATCAATGGCTCGTCTCTAGAACGGTCATAGCCCTTTACTAGGGAAAACTGACTGTTAACACGAATGTTTTTGGCAAAGGCGTAGGATGCATCCATATCTATACCGAGTAATTGTGCGTTGGTTTGACGATATTCCCATACTTGAAAGTTACCTCTTATAGTTTGCCGAATCTCAGTAGGTTCAATAACGATAAAGTCTGAAATTGTGTTGATATATGGGCTTATCGAAAACCTAAAGAGGTCATTGTCTCGCTGAAATGTCAATGATACTTTGTGTCCTATTTCAGAATTGAAACGTAAATCGCCAAGTTCTATGCGAGAAGCGGAATGATGTAAGCCTTCACTGAACAATTCCGAAGGATTAGGTGCCCGTGAGGCAATGGAATAATTAAAATACAGCTTGTAATCCGTATCAAAAGTGTAAGTTGCTCCCAATGTTCCAGAAGTATTATAAAAATTCAACTGTGGATTGGTCAGAATCTGATTTTCGAGTTCCTCAAGCACAATTTCTGGGAATAGTTGGTCATAATTACGTGATTCCCAAAAGGAAGTTCTGTAGAATTTAAAAACGTCCATATAGACATAATCAAAACGTCCCCCTGCTTCAAGAAGCCACTGGTTATTCAATCTATAATCTGCTATAGCATATAGTCCCAAATCATATTTGTCATAGTCGGGTATTAATCGTCGCACGCCAGTATCTGGGTCTGCAAAATTATTTTGAAATCTTCCCATTACGCCCACCTTTAGATTCAATGCATCAGTTAAAGGTGAATTTAAGTCTAGCAACAGAGTGTGGGTATCGAGTTGCAAATCCAAAGAGGCCTTTTCCCTGTCCTCACCACGTCTGATATCAAATTCCAAACGATTGTTTCTTTGAAAATCATACTGCAGGCTCAATTTTCCCAATCCGTCAATCCTTTTAAAGCCCTTAATTCTTGCCAAATTATGGGTAACATCTTGTCTGGGCTGATTGATTTGATAGGTAAAATCATTGATGATTAACGGCCTGTCGCTGTTTATAGCTCGAATTTGGTCTCTAGCACCACCCAAAACTGAAGCCCTTAAAATGCCGATTTCATTTCTAAATAGTGAATAATAAGCCTCTATGCCATAGTTAAAACGGTTAAGACCCACTTGTAAAGAAGCGTTGCGTTCAAAAATACCTGTGTTACTCAAGACATAATCAGGTGCTTCAAAATCTCCGAAGCGTTTTAACGTTCCCTGACCCGAAGCATACCAACCATTTTGATAACTTTTGGTTAATTGGGATGTGATAGACGACCCGCGTCCATTACTTACTGCGGTAAGAAGCGTTTTGCCATAAAGGCTATCTTTTACAGGAACTTTTAAAGCCTCAGCCACAATTACACCACCTACGGCATCGCCACTATATTGTAATGCACCAGCTCCTTTTATCAAGGTTAGGTTACCTACCGAATTGATATCAACATTTGGGGCGTGCTCCGCTCCCCATTCTTGGTCTTCCATTCGCACGCCATTATTAATGATAACAATACGACTGCTGTGAAGACCGTTAATCAGTGGTTTTACAATGGTGTTTCCTGTATTTAGGGAAGAGACACCGCTTAAACTGTTAAGAGCGTCGCCGAGGGAACCACTGCTAAAGCGTTCCAATTCATCTTTGGCGATAGTATTTTCAAAAGTTGTTTTGGATTTATCTCTGTAGGCTTTCCCTTTGACAATAACTTGGTTGAGTTCTTCTAAATGATGCTCTAACTTAAATGATTTGGTCGTGCTACCAGAAACTTTAACTGTAAAACCTTTAGTCAAACAATAAGGATGAGACACTTGTATGGAATAGGTCCCGTCGCATAGATTTGAAAAAGTAAATTTTCCATCAAAATCTGTTTGCACAGCCTGTTCAGTACCTGCAATAATAAGGGTTGCGCCGATAAGTAAAGAGCCGTCGTGAAGGTCAGTTACTGTACCAGTAAGTGTATTGTCACAATTTTGTGATAAAGATGTAATACTGCTTAATAGCAATATCAATAGTGCATATTTGCGCATATGATTTCTTAATTAAAATGAAATGTATCAGTTTGTCCATTAAGAAAACAATGGGGGTGCGCGTAGTTGTTTGTTATTAATTTTGAAGGAATGGAAGTGTAATGGCGTGAAGGTTTCATCAACCTTTACATAAATTCTAGGTAATAATAAATCAGGGTACTCGACTATATCATAATTGATAGGTGTAAAATGGAAACTACATATCTCGCATTTTGTAATGGATTGATGAATATGCGTAACCTCTTGTGTACAACTGGTATATTCGTGACCTTCAAGCATATGAAAAAACTGAATGACAGAAGGTGTCATCAATGCCACAAAGAGCAATAATGCCCCTATATTTTTACCAATCAGTTTTTTATTCTTCATTGTTCTTTCTATCTGTTAAGACATAAAAGCTTTTACTTTAATATCAAAGAAGCTAACAGTATTTCCTTTTATTCTATAAAACAGTTTTGTGTTAGACATCATCCAAAAATTTTCTGTTATGAATGGTACTCTTCTTAAATTGCGTTGGCGTCATTCCCGTTACTTTCTTGAATTGGTTACTCAAATAAGCAACGCTGCTATAATTTAATTGAAAAGCTATTTCACTTAATGTTAATTCATCATAGGCTATAAGTTCTTTTATACGCTCAATTTTTTGGTTGATGATGTACTGCTCGAAAGTGATGCTCTCGACCGAAGAGAATAGCGAACTTAAATATTTGTAATCTAGATGCAATATTTCACTTATAAAGTCCGGCCATTTAACATTCAATCCTTCTGACGAGTGATAGATTTTACCTACCACCAAATTCTTCATTTTCTCAATAAGTTGGCCCTTCCGATTGTTTATTAAACCAAACCCTTTCTTTTTAAGTGTGTTAGATAAAATTTCCCTTTTTTCTTTATTAAGCTGCGATACTAATTCTACCTCACCCAACCTTATACTACTGTATGGAATATTCAACCCTATTAAAATACCGGAAACCGCCTCTATACATCTTGGACAGACCATATTCTTTATGTGAATTATAGAGCTCATTTTTTTAAAATAACTTTAATCCAGCTTTTGAAAGCGAATAATAATATGCAGCAATGGCGGCAATAAGGAATACGATAATAATGGCCAATACACCAATAATTTTATCTTTTCTAGAAATATTATTTTTGTATATGCGCTTATTCCTTTCTGCTTTTCTTCTATTTCTTCTACTTTCACTCATCATCATTCTTCTTACCATTGCGTTTATTTTTTTATGGTATTAGGTAAATATTGATTCAACCTATGAGATTATCTATTCTATAGTCTCCCTTACTTCACCGCATTTTAGCATTGCTTCTCCGTAATACGGATTGCGAATTTCTTCTTCGAGACTTAACCAAAATGCACCTTTATTGTTATCTGCCATAGGGCAAAAATCACGGTATACTTTTTGGTTAACTCCAAAAAGCTTTATACCACTTGTTATATGAGCAGAAAGATGCTTAAAATGACCTCTTTGTGTGGCTATATCTGAATTATTTTCAATGGCATTTGCAGAGTTTTTCAGTTCTTTTTGAATCGTCATCCAATGGTTATGTGCTTCCTCATTAGTCAATAATTTCATATCTACCTTTGCTAGATTCTGACCTATTTTTTTTGCTGCAGTCTGTGCTTCTGTGGCATTGTCATTAACAAGGGCATCCTTTAGAAGAATATAGTCTTCAAAAACCCTTTTTAATTGATTTTGAAATTTGCTGGCAACTTCTATTCTTTTGTTCATCTCTGAATGACTTGTGTTGTTCATTTTATCTCCCGAACCATCATTTTGCATCCCCAAGTGCCCTTCGTGTCCTGTCATTGTTTTGCCCCCTTCAGCATTCATCATAGATTTCTTTCCTTGCAATTGAGCTGCAGCGTCTACAGTAAATGTTCCATTTGTTACGATTTCATCACCATTTTGCAACCCTTCGATAATGGTATAGGTGTCTCCACTAGCATTACCAAGTAATACGTCACGCATTTCAAAAACTGGCTCATTAGGGTTAGTCTTAACGTAAACCACAGAACGTTCTCCTGTCCACATTACTGCACTTGCTGGTACATTGATGGCTTCGTTCATCTGCATTTCAGTCCCTTCAACCTTTCCTTCTACAAACATTCCTGGTTTAAATTTGTCTTTTCTATTATTTAATACAGCACGTACAACTATGGTTCTTGTAGCTGAATTAAGAAGTGGGTCTATAAATGAAATTTTAGCATTAAACTCTTGATTTGGATAGGCATTAGTAACAATTTTAATACTTTGGCCTTCTTTTAATGAAGCTATTTGGTTTTCATACGCATCGAACTCTGCCCAAACAGTATTTAAATTTGCTATTTTGTAAAGCGGTTGACCCAGTTTTACATAATCACCTTCTTCCACCATTTTATGAGTAACGGTTCCTGAAACAGTGGCATATACAGGAAAGTATTCCTGCACTTTTCCTGCCTGCTCAATAGAATTAATTTGCTTTTCTGAAAGTTTCCATAATTTAAGTTTGTTTCGGACAGCTGAATATAATTCTGGTTGAGATTCCTTTAGGGAAGCAGCTGTTAAGAGTTCTTGTTGAGCGGACACCAATTCCGGCGAATAAATAGTTGCCAAACGCTGCCCTTTACCAACTCTTTCACCCGTAGAGTTCACGTAAAGCCTTTCGATTCTTCCTGCAAAATAAGTTACCTGAACAGCATTGGACTCTTCATTTTCCCTTATTTTTCCCGATAGTTTAAGTGTACCCGCTTCAATGGCTCCTGACCCTACTACGGTTGTTTGAATATTAGCCAATGCCATTGCGTTTTCAGTCATTTTAAACTGGTCTGCCAATAACCCATCGGCACCTGTTTCTGCAGGTATTAAATCCATACCACATATCGGGCAATCACCCGGTTCAGGTTGCATTATCTGTGGGTGCATCGAACAAGTCCACATTTGACCTGATGCAATTTCCTCTGAATGATTGTGGTCGTCTTTTACCTTGTTTGTTGCAGTATCAGCAGAACCTCCACCAAAGATTAGATAGCCCCCTAGCAGGCCAACAATTAATGCAACACCTATGTATATGATGTTTTTATTCATAATATTATTTATTTTTCTTTTTTATTATCTTTCTGATTGTAGGTGATGATGTATACCATAGTAAAAACCCACTCAATACTGTTATTAATCCCAATAATGAGAATGCCCTTAAAACGGTGGTGTTAAAATTATCTCGACCTTCATAATCCATTGTATGTGTCATCCATAGAAAATCGAACCAACGCCAACGGCGATGCCTAACAGTTTGGAATTTCCCATCATTTACTGACACATAGGCTTTTAAAGCTTCATTATCTGCATAGGATATCACATAAGCCGGCAATAGCCTTTCTCGATACTCGTGCTGTTTGCCTACTTCTGTGATACGCTCCACATTAATAATTTCTAATTCTTTCTTCATATACTGTTTTGCTACATAAACTGCCTCGTCTTTGCTTATTTCTGATTTTAGTTCTCCATTTAAGGCATTGAAAAGCTGTTGTTCATTTATCCAGTAATAGGGTATTTTATTTATATCTCTTAGTTCTATTGTGCGTATGCCTTTTGGCACGTCTAATTGAGCAGGACTTAAAAGGTTTTGAAATGCCTTTGGCTGATACTGTAAATTCTTAAACTGGTCACCGTGTATATCATCTATATCGGTCCAACTAAAATATAAACCACTGATAGTCCACATTAGGAATTGGATGCCAATGAAAAGACCTAAGTATCTATGAGTCTTTCTAATTTTTAGTGCCGTTTTTCTACCTATCATTAGCCGCTATTTTTTATTTCTTGATGATGAATGTGTTTTAATAATTTTCCATTTTCCTTCCACCTTCTTTAAAATTGATGTTGCAACTCCTTTTTTCTTTATGGTACGGGAATTACCCTTATCGTCAGGGATTAAAACAATGGTATAGATGTAGGTTTCTGTAGTAAAGGCATATGGCGCATCTACTTGCACATCAATTTCGTAATCTGAGAATACAAAACTTTTAAAGTGCCCTAATTCTGGTCCCAAATGATGTTCTATATAGTGAGTATAGCTCCCTTCTACACCTCCAGATTCATATACCTCAGAATCTTTAGCAAACAACTCGAATGTGCCTTCAGTTGTAAGATTCTGTAATGCATCTTTGTATGATTTCATTACCTTAAGGACAGCTTCTTTATCTGTTTGATTTTTTTCCTCTTGTCCATTCATTGCATTTACAGTTGCAAAACATAGTATTATAGTGGCTATTAATTTTAGTGTTTTCATAATCATCGTTTATAAGGTTATTTATTGACGTGTATTCTATTAATGTTGGCAATACCAAAAACAAGTACCAAAAAACTCAAGAAAACTTCCATAATTACCAAGAGTTTACCAGAAATGGTTAAAGGCACTATATCACCAAAGCCAACGGATGAAAAAGTGATCAGACTGAAATATGTAAATTCAAAAAATTCTAGAAGGAATGAACCATTAATTGATGTTGCTGACTTAAAATTTTCTGAATTCAATCCGTACAATGCTAAATAATCTGCTGAAAATGATAGGGTTATCAAAATTATTAACACAGCAAATAATGTTAGAACGTGCGTAAGCTGATGGCTTTCTCCTATTATTTTACTTAACTGTAGAAAAGTGAGCCTAACAATAAAAATCGTTTTGACAAAGGCCAACCCAACTACCAATATTGGTAGAAACAAGCTGTCGGGGTTTTCATTAACCCATAACACATAACTTAATGACAAAACGGCAACTACGCTTGTGGTGAACAATACTTTTTTAAAGAGCTGTTCGTAAAAGCCTGTGCTTTTAGATGTTTTTGTTATGCCTTCCATAATCTTTTTGTTATTCCTCTATTCAAATAGTTGAACTACTAACGCGCCACCAATTATTGTAATGAGTATTATATATATTATGTAATTGAACCATTTTTTAACAACAGATTTTTTTGCTTTGCGATGGCATCCGTCTTTACAACAATCTTTCATCTCCTTAATTAGGTCAAATTTTTATTCCATATTTAATTTGCACTTGAAAATGAGAGTCAAACTCTATCCATCAATCAAAAAATAGGTCATCCTCTCATAGTCAAGCACTTTTCTATGAACTTCTCTTCTTCACTTTTTTTTATTTTGCCTGACATAGGAAGAGAGATACTAGTAATCTAGGGGGATTTATTCCCTCTCCCTTATGCAGGCTGCTATTAACCAAATCAACCTTTCTTTTTCAATTATCTTGTGCCTGACACGGGAAGGAACTAACACTAACCATCATCTATTTTTCCTTCCCACGACAGGACTTAAAGACCAATCAAGTTATCCTCTACATCTTGTGTGCTTCTGTTAACTAATAAACCAGAAAAAAAGATGCTTGGCGAGGGATTATCTAATGAATAGTCTTTTGAACTTTTCCACATTTTAGCATTCGGCTTCCATAGTATGGGTTTCTAACTTCTTCATTTGCACTCAACCAAGCACTGCCTTTATCATACATTGGGCAAAACTGCTGGTAAAGCATATTCTTTGAACCTGTGATAGCCACCATATCCGTTATATCCTTACTTAATGTTTTAAAATGCTCTCTTTGATGACCAATATCGCTTGTTGCAATATGCTCTGCGTGCTCCATAGCATCGTCAATAATATCAGTCAATTCTTTTTGCTCCTCTTCGGTATAATTTGACGTATCAAATGCTTTTAGTGAAGCCGCCAATTTAGTACCTGTCGCAGCTGCTTTCTTTGAATCATCCGCTACCAATGCGTCTTTTAGATTGAAATAATCACTTAAAATCGCTTCGGACTTTAAATCACTCTTCATATTCATCATTTTATCGTGATGATGTTTGTGACCCATTTTTTCTTTTTCCTGTGCGTTGGTAAAAGAAACTGCTAACAATAGCATCACTGCTATATTCATTTTTAAATTTTTCATCTTATCTGTTTTTTTTATTTATAAACTATCTTTTAAATTTTCCATATACTTAACAACCTGCTTAGTTTCTTCTTCTGAAAAAATGGCATCCTTGTGAATTAAGGTGTAAGAAGCTAAAGGCATCTCACCACTTTCAATTTGTTTAATGATGGACCTTAGCTTACTGGCTTTTCTACGGTTTGATAGAGCATCCCACTCGTTAAAATTTAGCTCTGATTTTCCTTCTTTTATATGTCCTTCAAGAAACCAAGCCACAGGTTGCACCTTGTTGTACCAAGGGTATTGTGTATTGTTACTATGGCAATCATAACAAGAGACCCGCAACTTGTCCTTGATATCACTTGGGACATCATTCACCAACATAAAGTCGGTTTTTGGGACACTGTCGCTTTGATTGCGGTCTACAGGAATAAACTGTATGACCACAAAGGCAACCAACAATACTATTGCTATGATTTTTACAGCCTTCATTTAATTGATTTCTTTTTGAACTTTTCCGCAGGTTAACATTTTGCTTCCGTAGTATGGATTTTTGATATCCTCACTCATACTCAACCAAGCGCTACCCCCATCGTACATTGGACAGAATTGTTGATATAGAGTATTCTTTGTTCCTGTGATTGCTACCATATCAGTCATATCCTTGCTCAATATTTTGAAATGCTCTCGCTGGTGTGCGATATCACTTTCTGATATATGCTCTGCGTGTTCTACCGCATCCTCAACAATGTCCTTTAAATCTGATTTCTGGGCACCCGTATATTTTGAAATATCAAGCTTGCCTAAGGATGTTGCAAGGATTGCTCCCAGCTCTTTGGCTTTGGCATTATCATCTGCTACCAAGGCATCTTTTAAGTTGAAGTAGTCATTTAAGACTGCTTGTGGATTGCCATCTCCACTCATTGCCATTTCCTTTTTCTCTCCATCGTGGTGACCATCACTATTGTCGTGATTCATTTTTGAATGGTCTCCATCCGCATTCATCTCTGAATGATGCTCTGTTGAATTATTCTTGTCTGTTTTAGCGTCCTTACAAGACACTACTGTTAGGGTTACAAATGCTATTGTAACTATCCCTAATACTAATTTTAATTTGCTCATTTTGTTTTTGATTTATGTTTGTATTTATTTTTAGTGTTCTATAGCTTTTCAATGACGTTTTCCAACATTGCCGAAATCTCGTCCGCAATTTTCTCTAAATCTTCATTCTCTACAGCCTGCATAGATGCCATAGGATTTACTGCAGCAACTTCAAAAACTCCTGCTTCAATTTCCTGAACTATAACATTACAGGGTAGCATCGTTCCAATCTTATCCTCAGCTTGTAACGCTTTATGGGCATAGGGTGGATTGCACGCTCCCAAAATCTTATACTTCTTAAAGTCCACGTCTAATTTATTCTTCAGGGTTTCTGATACGTCAATTTCTGTGAGTATTCCAAAACCTTCTTCTTTTAATTTTTGTGTAACTTTATCAATAATCCCTTCAAAGGTTCCATTGATTGTCTTATTAAAGTAGTAGCTCATATTTCTATTTATTTTTGAATTAATTATTACTTCATTTTTTTTGCTATCATTAGGTAGTATTAGTTTTTAAAAACAATTTCTCGCCGAAATAGATTAACACCATCAATATTGCTGCAACAACCACAACTAAAATGTCACTACTCGCTTTTATCCATAAAAAAGCTCCGAGAACGACTACATCGAGAAAAATTGCAGTTATCAATATTGCCGGTTTAGCATCTACATCTTGCCTTAAGTTTCTTAGTACGCCCCAATGAATTCCGATATCCATTATTAAGTAAAATATTGCTCCCAATGAGGCAATTCTTGTTAGGTCAAATAAAATGGTAAGTGCTAATGCTAAGACAACCGTATACACCAGCATATGCTTTTGTAACCGACCTGGCATCCCGAAATGCTTATGAGGTATCAGTTCTTTTTCGGTCAACATTGCCGTCATTCTCGAAACAGCAAAAATACTGGCAATAACCCCTGAAATTGTTGACACGATAGCGATACCGACTGTAAACCAGAGTCCATACTTTCCAAAAGCAGGTCTAGATGCTTCCGCCAAGGAATAGTCTTTAGCTTTTATTATTTCATCAATAGAAAGGTTAGATGAGACTGCAAAGGCCACCAACATATATACGACCGTACAAATAAGCAATGAAATAATGATAGCTCGACCTACATTTTTATTAGGATTGATAATTTCACCACCACTATTGGTAATTGTCGTAAAACCTTTATAAGCTAAAATTGATAATGCCAGAGCACCTAAGTAGTTGGTTAACGGATATTCAGTTAGGTTTTCTGAAGGAACAATTTCTGAAAACGAGAATCCTGCTGCCCAAAGTCCACCAATGGCAAATATGGCTATACCACCAATTTTAAGGATTGCCATTACCAAAGAAGACTTTCCTATGATATTATTACCAGAGATATTAATTAGAAAAGCAATTACCAATAGTATTACCCCTAAAATGGGCACCCATACACTATTTTCCCCTACATCAAATAACTGCAATGTGTACGAACCAAAGGTTCGGGCTACCAAACTTTCATTGATTATCATTGAAAGAGCCATTAATAAAGCTCCTGAGGCAGTCAATGCACTTTTACCATATATCTTTTTTAAATACATAGCAATTCCTCCCGCTGAAGGGTAGGCATTGGACATCTTAACATACGTGTAGGCACTGAATCCTGAAATAATGGCTCCTATCAAAAATGCATATGGGAACCATTGCCCAGATAATTCGGCTACCTGACCCAATAATGCAAATATTCCGGCACCTATCATCACACCTGTACCTAACGATACCGCACCTGTTAAACTGAGACTATTTTTTTTATACTCTGCCATTTTTAAAATCGTGCTAATAGACCGCCACCCCAGCCGTATCGATTGTTATAGTTTCCTTGTATTGAAAAATTTCTAGAGAAGATGTACGAAAGACCTACCAACCATTGTGTTTCGCTCTCATAAGAGCTATCTCCTAAATCATTGACCCATCCAAAGTCTGCTCTGTATTCGTATTCGCCTTCCAGAAAAATCCTAGGAAAAATCAATAGCTCCCTATCCAGGCGTACCCTTGGGCGTAGTTGATGGTCCATACTCACATCTACATTGAACCTGTAGGGCGTAAAGTATTTTACCCCAATAAGACCAACAGTATTTAACTCATCAAAGGAATCAGGTATTTCCGTTTCGGTGTTTACACCTACATAGAGACGTACCCAGTCATTTAGGTACCTATTGTAATTTACTTCCGCCTCAAGGTTTTTGTCATAATCGAATTCTGCTCTCAATCCAAATTCATTGCGGATGTTGCTGGATGTTAAAAAGAGTTCGTTAAAGTTTGAGCCTGCACGAACCAATCCCCAAGAATAATAATGGTCTGTTTCATCGATGAGTTTTTGAACGGGAAAATCTTCCATTCTTTTATCCCTTGGGGTATCATAACTAAACACCCTTGCCATACCACCCATCATATGATATAGGACGTGACAATGAAAGAACCAATCACCGTACTCTTCATTGTAGAACTCTATAACCACTTTCTGCATTGGCGGTACATTGACGGTATGCTTTAATGGTGAACGTTCCCCATTTTCATTGATTACCCTGAAATAATGACCGTGAAGGTGCATCGGGTGGTGCATCATTGTTAGGTTGTTGAGCGTAATACGGGTTACCTCGCCACCCTTGATTTTAATCTTATCGGTTTCGGAAAGTGGCACACCGTTCATACTCCAGATGTAGCGTTGCATATTTCCGGTCAGGTTTAATAGAATGTCGTTTACGGGCAAATCAGCCTTGTAGGTGGTATTTTCTTTCGCTTTTAAGAAATCATAGTTGAAATAGGTTTTACGCGTGCTGTAATCAAAGGATGCGGTATCCTTCTGCATCATAGACATATCGTGACCCATATGGCCAACCATCTTATGCGAAGGATCGGTAGATTTCATTGGCATTGAATCTTTTTTCATTCCTGCCATACCGTCCATCTTTTTATCCATCTTCATTTGCTTATGGTCATCCATCTTCATATTATCGCCCATTTCGCCTTTATTCATTGACATTTTGTCTTGCATTCCCATATTCATCTGGCCATCTTTCATATCCATTTTCATCCCGTAATTTTCTTTCAGATATTCGGGTGTTTTTTTCTTTTTGTTACCCACCATTGCAGGTGCACCCATCTTCATATCCATTTTGGCCATTTGCTTCATCATCTCCACTTTATCAGGTCTGCCAATTCTTTCGGCTGGGTACAAGGTTCCATTACCCAAGCGCAACGAGGTGCTACCGGAACCGTCCTGAGCGGTGGCGGTAACTTCCAAAGTACCTTCGGGAATAGTTACGATAACATCATACGTCTCGGCAATACCGAAGAGGAAACGGCTTTTTGCTACAGGTTCCACATCAATACCGTCGCCCGCAACGACCATCGGGTTGCCACCGCCAAAGTCCAACCAATAATAAGTGGAAGCGGATGCATTGATAAAGCGAAGCCGTACTTTTTCGCCTGGTTTGAATTCGGGATATTCCGCTAACGACTTTCCATTGGTCAGAAATGCAGGATAATAGATATCTGCTATATCGGCTCCTTCCATACGGTCCCTCCAAAACTTGAGCTGAGCGCCGAATGCGCCTTCCTTGATAACCCTGCTCAATGAAACAGCCGTACCCTTTTTTACTTGATACCACTCGTTATTTCTTTTAAGGTTTCGTAATACATTCATTGGTTTTTCATCGGTCCAATCTGACAAAACCACCACCAAATCTTTATCATAATCCAACGTTTTTTCTTTTGGGTGAATAATAATAGACCCATAAACACCCTTTTGCTCTTGTAACATTGTATGGGAATGGTACCAATACGTACCCGATTGGTTGATGGGTATTCTGTATTGGAAAGTTGTTCCGGGTTTAATAGGTGGCGTGGTTAAATAGGGTACACCATCGTAAAAATTGGGAAGTATCAAACCGTGCCAATGCACTGAGGTTTCTTCATCCATTTTATTGGTTACGTTGATTATAGCAAGGTCTCCTTCGTTGAATTCCAAAACTGGACCGGGAATTCCGCCATTGATGGTCATTCCTTTAGCGGTTACACCAGCGAGCGTCATTTCATTTTCTTCAATAGTAAGGTTGTACTCCTTAACCGGTCTTCCTTCTTCTTTTCTATCTTGTCCGTTGGTGCCTACTTGGGCATTACCCATATATGTTATGAGCAGCGCAAATAGTATTGTTATTTTTCTAATCATAATTTGTAGTTTTAACTATTTTTAAATTTTTTTTCTAAACTAATTCGTTTTAGCTGTATACATTGCCTGTTAAAAATTTAATATTATCTTATTAGATAATTTATGTTGGCATACTCTGTATAGTATCCTTTGATAGATTCGATTAAATTGATTTGAAACTTCAACTGTAGTTCCTGTACATCCAGTACATCGTTAAAATCGATGGTTCCCGTTTCATAATTCTTAATCAGGATTTCTTCGGCATCATTCGCCTGTTTTAAATTGTCCGTCTGCACATTAAATTTGATTCTCATTGTGTTCCTGTTATAAACTGCTTGTGCGAGGCGTGTTTCGAGGCTGTTGAGCCGCTCTTCTTTCCGGGACTTTATCTCCAACTGTTTCAGTTCATTCTGTTTGGTTACAGATTTGTACCTATTGTTGAATATAGGTATGGACAGGGATACCATAGGCATCACGATATCCTTACCGTTATCGCTAAAGTTCATATCCGGGCGTTCTGAAACTGGTACATAATCCAGCCCAAAACCAATATTGGGTGCGCTTTCCTTTTGGTTCAATAACTCGGCCTGCTCAACAGATTCATACAGCTTATCGTATTTTATGAGTTCTGGGTTCAGTTGAAGGTTCTCATTTAGGACCTGAGGGTCAACATCTGGAATCATCATATCCTCTATAATGTCTACGGTCATCGTTTCATCTCTATTTAAAAGATTGTTGAACAGCGTCTGTTCGGCCTGATAATCCTCTTCCAATACTTCTCTTTGTTGAACGAGTTCGTTTTGTCTTATCTGAAGCCGAAGAACATCTACGGCTGATGCTTTACCCACTTCCAACGAGGTTAACGCCAAACGCTCATAGGTTTCCAATAGTTCGATATTCTCATCGAGCACGAGTTGCTTCGCCCTTATGGCATAGAGCTTGTAATAGGATTGAGATACCGATAGTGCGAGTTTCCGTTTGGCAATGGCAATTTCAACAAACTCGGTTTCGGCCATTGAACTGGCATAGTTTTCCCTTGCCGTTATGGTACCGAACCAGGGCAACATCTGCGAAATAGAGAATCGTGCCCGTTGCGCTCCTGTACGGGTTTCGGGTTCACTTATAAAATAGCCAGCACTAATTTGTGTATCTGGCAAGGTATTAGCTTCATTAACTTTTTCTTCTGCTATGTTGTAGCGTAATTCAAAAGCTTGAATCTCGGGATTGTTATCTTGAGCTTCCTGAATGTAAGAGGCTAATTGTTGTGCATTAATCTTCGCGAAAGCGAAAAAGACAATTCCCAATAGAATTATATTTCTCATTTTGTAGCTTTTTTTAATTGAAGTTCGTGTTTCAAACTAAATAATACCGGTACAACAAATAAGGTTATTAGTGCAATTAACATACCTCCGAAACTTGGAATAGCCATTGGTATCATTATATCACTTCCTCTACCTGTTGAAGTGAGTACTGGTAACAAGGCAAGAATGGTTGTTGCCGTCGTCATCAAACAAGGACGGATACGCTTTTCTCCAGCCTCAATTACTGACGCTCTTATTCCTTTTCTGTCTTTAGGCTTGTTTTTATCAAAGGTCTGTGTGAGGTAGGTTGCCATTACCACTCCGTCGTCTGTAGCAATACCAAACAATGCAATAAACCCAACCCAAACGGCAACACTCAAGTTTATAGTGTGCATTTGGAACAGGTCTCGTAGGTTTTCACCAAAGAAGCTAAAGTTCAAAAACCAATCCTGTCCATAAAACCAAATCATTAGAAAGCCTCCTG
>JBDOMM010000046.1:0-5760 GCA_039832695.1 Bacillus sp. (in: firmicutes) | reverse complement strand
AAAAAGGGAACAAGGTCTTTGTAGAACCCTATTCACTTTTTTTCATTTACAACTTGAAATAGAATGTAAAATTTTTCAATTAATTCAACTTAATTACTTTTGTACAACACTAGTGGGACAGTCCCCCGGCGCGGTAGTGCGTTGAAGTGAATTATGTGCAATGGTACAGGTTACCTGTACCTTTGCTTCTTTCATTATTGGTTATAGTGGGGTTGACAGATGGGTGCCATGGCCAGGCGAGGCGACAGTAAACTGGGGTTATGCGACAGAAATGGGAGACCATCCGACAGTAAACAGTGCCTATGTGACACTAAAATGTCTATCCGACAGTAATTAGTGGTTATGCGACAGTAAAACCGACTTATCCGCCAATAATCGATGGCCATCCGACAGTAATTATCGGCTATCCGACAGTAAAGTTGTTATGCGCTGATTGCATGCGTTTATCCGCCAATTAGCTTGGATTATCCGCTGATTGGAAGCGCTTATCCGCTGATTGAATGTCTATCCGCCAATTGGAGTGACGTATCCGCTAGTTGGTGGGGCTTATCCGCCAATTGGAACACGCCATCCGCTAGTTGGCATCGTCTATCCGCCAATGAACAGCCCCAATGACAATTTAATATAAAAATCACACACAAAACTCGAGAGGAGATACAACGAAATGATGGATTTTTCTTTTTCGGAAGAGCAAGAGTTACTTAGAAAAACCGTGCGACAATTTGTGGACAAGGAGATCATGCCATATATTCGCGAATGGGATGAAAAGCAGCACTTTGAGACAAGCATTTTAAAACGGCTCGCCGACCTAGGTTTAATGGGAGTTTGTATCCCCGAACAATATGGTGGTAGTGGCATGGATTATAATTCACTAGCGATTGTTTGCGAGGAACTTGAGCGTGGAGATACAGCATTCCGAACCGCTGTTTCAGTTCATACAGGTCTGAACAGTATGACCCTCCTTCAATGGGGAAATGAGCAGCAAAAGCAAAAATATCTCACCCCACAAGCAAAAGGCCTAAAGGTAGGTGCCTTTGGCCTAACTGAGCCGAATGCCGGATCCGATGTTGCAGCAATGCAGACAACGGCCACAAAACAGGGGGATTACTACATATTAAATGGATCCAAAACCTGGATATCTCTGTGCGATGTTGCAGATCACTTCTTGATATTCGCCTACACCGATAAAAGCAAGAAACACCACGGCATTTCTGCTTTCATCGTAGAGCGGGAGTGGGAGGGCTTTTCCTCAAAGGCTATAAAAGGAAAACTGGGGATACGTGCAGGTAATACTGGCGAGCTCTTTTTCGATAACGTAATGGTCCCTAAAGAAAACCTAGTTGGAGAAGAAGGAGAAGGCTTCAAGATTGCCATGTCAGCACTTGATAATGGCCGATTCACGGTCGCTGCCGGTGCCTGCGGGACCATCATGGCCAGCCTTGAGGCCAGTCTGAAATATTGCCATGAGCGAAGCACGTTCGGTAAAGAGATCGGCAAACACCAGTTGGTTCAGCAAATGATAGCCAAAATGGAAGCAGGACTACAGCAGTCACGTTTGCTAGTTTTTAGAGCAGGATGGTTAAAGAATCAAGGGAAACGAAACACACGTGAAACTTCACTCGCCAAGTGGCAGGCCTGTGACTATGCCTATGAAGCGGCAAATGATGCCGTTCAAATACACGGCGCCTACGGTTTCTCCAATGAATATCCAGTCGAACGATACCTAAGAAATGCTAAAGCTCCCGTCATCTACGAAGGAACACGGGAAATCCATACGGTTATGCAAGCAGAATATGTCCTCGGCTACCGAGAGGATAAACAATTATCCAAAACTTTACCAGCATGGCCCTTCCAAGAAGTAGAAGAAGCGGTAAAGTAAGTACATCGCAAAAATCCCATTAGAAGCCTAATGGGATTTTTTTAATAATCAGAAAATAAGTTGTAAGTGAAAGTGAAATTTGGTTTAATTAAAATAGACTAACAAGTCGTTTTTTAAAAGGAGGAGCTCGATGAATATACAAATAAAAAGATTAACCGAATGCACGATTCAAGAAATCATCACCGCTTGGAATAGAGGGTTTGAGGGTTATTTTGTAAAACTAGAAATGACTCCTGAACTGTTTTTCAATCGGCTCGTCAATGAAGGACTGTCGTTACCATACTCCGTCGTTGCCTTCGATGGGGAGGAGCCGGTGGCGATTGTCATGAATGGATTTCGAGAAATCAATGGGAAAAAGACCGCGTGGAATGGCGGTACTGGAATTGCTACCGATTATCGGGGAAAAGGCATTTCCACTTTACTCATGGAGGAAATCTTGAAAATTTACCATGAAGAGGGCTGTGAGGTGGCAACCCTTGAAGCGATTAAAGAGAATGAAAGAGCCATTCGTTTGTATAAGAGGTTTGGCTACGAAATAACCGCTTCACTTGTTTACTTAACCGGTCCTTTAGAGGGCAAAAATCACTCTACATTAAAAGCAAAAACCATTCGCCCAGAGCAGTTAGTAAACTACACATTTTATAAACAAGATGTGCCATGGCAATGTCAATGGCAAAGTGTAAAGTCGGGTGAAGCACAAATCTATTTCGACAGCGAACATAATCCACTCGGCTACGCTATATATAAGCGTGTTTGGAACCCTGAAGGGCAACTCGAGAAGGTATTCTTATTCCAAGTGGAGCTACTCGGAGAGTTGAAGGAAGAGAACATGCAAGCCATTTTCGACGCCATGACAGAACACCAAGACCATCCAGTTACCTATATGACGGTCAACGCCTCACAAGCCAACCCGGTAATCCAATACTTATTAAATCAAGGTTTCAAGATAACTACTGAACAGGTGCAAATGGTGAAAACACTATAAATAATTGAAAAGCCACCCTGAAAATTATTAGAGGGATTGGCTTTTTCTGTTTTAATATGGTGTTCAACATTTTCATTTTGTTTTGAATCCTTTAACAGAATCATATATAATTTTTGATGGGGTCATTGCCATCTGTCTGGGCTTGTCCTACATAATTTCATACGATTAGGAGTAGTAACATGGAAAAAGTACTTATTTTCGGTCATAAAAATCCCGACACAGATACGATTTGTTCTGCTATTGCATATGCAGATTTGAAAAAACAATTAGGCATGGATGTTGAACCTGTCCGCTTAGGTCAAATTAACGGTGAAACACAATACGCACTTACTCAATTCAACGCGGAAGTTCCTCGCTTAGTTGAATCCGTTTCTGCTGAAGTTAACTCTGTTATTTTAGTAGACCACAACGAGCGCCAACAAAGTGCTACCGATATCGCTGATGTTCGTGTATTAGAAGTAATCGACCATCACCGTATTGCTAACTTTGAAACAAGCGATCCGTTATACTACCGTTGTGAGCCTGTAGGCTGTACGGCGACTATCTTAAATAAAATGTATAAAGAAAACGGTAAAGAAATTAAGCCTGAGATCGCTGGCTTGATGTTATCTGCGATTATTTCTGACTCTTTACTATTCAAATCTCCAACTTGCACACCAGAAGATGTTGCAGCTGCGCGTGAATTAGCTGCCATTGCAGGTGTAGATGCTGAAAGCTACGGCCTTGAAATGTTGAAAGCTGGAGCAGATGTTCGTGACAAATCCATCGCTGAATTGTTAAGCCTGGATGCAAAAGGCTTTGAAATGGGCGCTAGCAAGGTAGAAATCGCTCAAGTAAACGTGGTTGACACAGCTGATGTTCTTGCTCGCCAAACGGAAATTGAAGCTGCAATCACTTCTATCATCGAAGAAAAGAACCTTGATTTATTCCTATTTGTTGTAACTGACATTTTAACAAATGATTCTGTTGGTTTAGCGTTGGGGAGCAAAGCTGCTGCTGTGGAAAAAGCTTACAATGTTACTCTTTCAAATAATACAGCTACACTTAAGGGCGTTGTTTCTCGAAAAAAACAAATTGTTCCTGTGTTAACAGATATCTTTAATAAAGGTGAATTTTAATATTCACTAAAAAACCGCTTATGCCGGATGATGGCATGAGCGGTTTTTGTTTAGTTCGGCGATCCTGGTGGATAGTAATAGGGAGGGACCTTTAGCCATCCACGTTCACGCATCAACTTTTTAAGCGAAGAGCCATACTTAAATATTTCAAATTGTATTTCAAAAAACATTTTGCAGGCATCATTTCTTACACACAGAGCTATTCCTTGACCTATAAGTGTAATCTCAGCTGCAACCTTAGCAGATACTAAGTTTGCTAACTCCTCATCGGTATATTTTACCCCAAGTGGAACAGCATTCGGATCAGATTTGGGTTTATCCTCTGAGGAAGGTGGCAATGGAATACCTTCATTCACAAAGAATGCACGCAAGCGCTCGCTAACGTCTTTGGCGGATTGGTGTCCATTCCTAAAGGCATGAATTAATTGATCATCCGTTGTTGTATTTAGCCCTAGCTCAAATATCATAATACCTTCTTCTACTAAGGTAAGTAACAGCCAAAAGTGGTTCACTTCTCCAATATGTAAGGGATTCTTTCTCTCACCGTCTGCCATTGGTGCAAAAAGGTCTTTTAGGGATTCAAATATATTGGTCATAGGCAGCCTCCTTTGGTTTTTATTAACATATATATTTTGCTCATAAATTTGGGATTTTATTTCCAAATTACTTTTAAAATAGTTAAAAAGAAGGTTCATCGCTTATTATTCTAGCGGTGAACCTTCTTTTTGATTGACTGATTCGAGTTCCTCTAGTTTTTCTTCTTTCTTATGATTCAATAAGAAAAACGTTAACGGTTGGTCCGAGCCAGTCATTAATTTGTAAACATAGGAAGAAGTGAGTTTATAGCCGTCATCAATTTTTTCAGCCAGGTAATTGGTCCGTTCAAATAGGATGGAACGAATGTGGTTCACTTGCCGTGCGATTTTGTCTAGTAGTGCTTCCTGAGTATCAAGCCGCTCTAACACCCCGCCATGAAACTCCTCTTGTTTCGTGATTTTTTCTGCTGTTTCTTTTTGCAATTCCAGCTGTTCCTGCATCTTTAAGGCAAGCTGCTGGTTGGCCTCTTCACTTCGTTCCAGCCTGCTGACAATTTCCTGATAGCTTTTGTTTAACTGACTGACCTGGTCCGTTAAAGATGATCTCGACACGGATTCCTTTTCTAACATGGTTTCTAGCTGTGCATTTTTCTCATGAATGGCCTGTAGGCTCTGCATCATTTGGTCTTCCATGTCCTTTTGCTTTAGGTTGCTGTTTTTCAAATCATTTAGCTGACCGTCGACCTTTTTCCAATGTATATCCTGTGCTTCCTCTTGATGAATAGTACGAACATGGAGGTTGTTTAGAGCCTGTTTGAGTGATTTATTTGCTTTTTCCTGTTCATTCATAAGGTCGGTAAGGAAATCCCGCCGTGAATAAACCTGATTTGGTTCCTTAAGCGTTTGGTTATTCTTATAAACTTCCGGATGCTCATTCTTATTAATGAATAGTCCCATACCTCTCTCCGCCTTTTTTTGTTTTGCTTGTAATAGCTTATGCTTTAGACGCGGAAGTGGGGACAGACTTGGGCTAGGCTATATGTAGTAAAAAACGCCCAACTTTTTAATAAAGTTGAGCGTTTTTTATGATTTTTCAATACATGAGAGGGGAACTCTGAAGCTAGACTAAAAAACGGACACGGTAAATTGGCACTTTCGTTATAATGAATAACAAAGAACAATTAAAGGACGTGTCTATATGGGGAAACATTTTGATCTCGAATATAAAATACAGATCGCACA
>JBDOMM010000009.1:0-6277 GCA_039832695.1 Bacillus sp. (in: firmicutes) | reverse complement strand
GTAATCAAAATTCACGACTTAACATTTGAGGGGATGGGAGGACATGGCAAAAAGGAGAAAACCGAAGTATAAGATCGGTGATACGGTCGTGATTACTATATATGGGACTGTTGGAAGGGTAACAGATATTGATTTTCTAATTTTAATCGATAAAATACGGTCTGATTTATTTATAATAAAGGAGCGATAAAAATATCGATGTCAATATCAGCTATTTACTTACGCTTATCAAGAAATGAGGAACAATTAGATATTGAGGAAATATTAACAAATCATCGAAATACTTTAAAAAGAATTGCGAATCAACATAATTTAACATACGACATTTATCAAGAGATCTCTAGTGGGGTGAATACGGAAAGGCCACAATTGAATCTTCTATTGAACAAGTTAGATGAATATGATTATTTACTGGTAATGGACATTGACCGTATTTCTCGAGATAATGCATACGCTGAACAAATCAAAGCATTACTTATTGCTCATGATATTAAAATTTTAACACCTCAGGGTACCATTGATTTAACACAAGAAAGTAATGAAATGCTTTTCTCATTTCAAGCAATGTTGGCTAATTTTGAATATAAACAAATCCGTAAACGTTTAGCTAGAGGTCGATTAGCATCTGCAGAGCAAGGTAAATGGGTGATGAGTAATAAAGCACCATTAGGATATGAAAAGGATAAGAATCAAAAGTTAGTGGTTGTTGAAAAAGAAGCAAAAATAATAAGACATATTTTCGAAAAAACATTAGAAA
Source organism: Bacillus sp. (in: firmicutes) (assembly GCA_039832695.1). GTDB lineage: Bacteria > Bacillota > Bacilli > Bacillales > Cytobacillaceae > Neobacillus. The sequence continues at coordinate 5,520 of JBDOMM010000009.1, read as the reverse complement.
GATGTAGTGCAAATGAAATAGCTAAACAATTAGATACACTGGGGTGGAGGAGTAGGAACGGTAAAGTAATAACCACTTCTCATATTTCTTCCGCGCGAAAAAATGTTGTTTATTATGGTGTAGTAAAAGCTTGCAGGAGAGTTAATGGAAAAGTAGTTGATGAGGTATTCGTCGAAAAAGCACATGAACCTATAGTTAGTAAACAAACTTTTTTTGAAGTCCAAAAAATATTAATGGAAAGCAAAAAAGGCAGTTATTTTAATAAAAAGAAAGCAACAAGAAGACTTCAAAACCTACTGTATTGTAATTGTTGCGGAAGAAAAAGATATATTCAAATGGATGGTAATGGAACAGATTTTATTAAGTCTTGTTCATATAAGATCAGTAATAATACCTGCAAAGATAGGGGCCACAAATATCTGCCTGTTGAATTATATGTATTACAAAAAGTAAAGGAGAGAAAGACAGATTTTGATGATGCATTAGAAAAATTGAAAGCCCTTGATACCTATGATGAGGCAAAAAAATTTAAAATTCAAATGGAATCTCTAGAGAAACAAATGGAAAGGTTTAATAATAGACAAAAAAATCTGAAAATTATGAGAATGGATGAAGAAATTACTAAAACCGAATTTCTGGAATTGAGCGAGGATAACGATAAGAAAATTAAACAGATAAAGCAGCAAATTGAAATCATAAATATCCAATTGGAAAATATTGATAATAATGACGAAGAACGACATCGTTTTGAACAAAGCATTGAAACCTTAGATAAGATAGGTATACTTGAACCTGAAGAATGTAATACTTTCCTTAAAACATTTATTAAAAAAATATGGTTCTCATCCAATACCATAACAGATCATAATACAAAAAAGGAAGTTTCTGAAGTTACAATTGAAATTGAATGGCTTTAAAAATGATTAATGATGGGAAAATTAGATATAAATTGTGAATCTAGGGGAGAAATAAAACGAGGGTCTGAACATAGTTCAGACCTTTATTTTTTCTTTGATCCAATCATTCCGTAATCCTTTATAGTTATTGATACTTCATAATTGATGGGAATTTCACTAAACTTTTCATCCCAATTATCCTTCACATTTTTCCAAACATCAGGATGTTGTATTCGCAATTGGTTGCCAAATCCTCCAACATCTACTCCAATTCCTTTTTGCATTTTTTTGGTGGTTTCCTCAACTAAGCGCATAACTTCTTTCTCAACCGCATTTTCAATGTGTTTAATAGTTTTATTCTTAAAAGCAGGTTTAAAGTGAGGATTCCAGTATTCAGCGATTCTTCCCTCTGACTCAATTTTTACATCAAATGAAATTCTGTCCCCGGATACATAAGGCTTAATTTTGCTCTTTATTGACTGAACCTGATAATATGTGGGTTTATCAGACTCATATTGGAAGGCTTTTACCGCTCCACTTTTACCTTCTCCTGTTATCCAATTTATTCCTTCAATCTCTTCCTTATTAAGAATCCCTACCATCTTGTTTGTTCTTCCTTTTATTACGGCCGCTCCATCAAATTCAATTTCTCCCTTTTTAATATCAATCAGCTGTAAAAGGAAGCTGGTCTGAGAGTTCGATTTTCCCCAAATTTTCATTAATGAGAGTTGTCTCAAAGTTCTAGTTGTAAGTTCCTGTTCTGCAATTTCTACCAAGCGTATTGCAGGTATTAAGTCAGCTTCCTTTGTTTCGAGTGTTCGTGCAGCTTCTCCTTTAGAAATAAAGATTAAGGTACTCCCTCTAATATCGATATCTCGAAAAAACAAATCTGTAATTTCTCTAATTGGCTCTTCACGAGCTAGATCTTGCCCAATAATCACCGCTTTTTGATGTGCGCCTGAAATTGGACCCTCTCTTCGTAAGGTCGTTTCCCACCCAATTGGTTCAAGTGAAATTCCTGTTGAAGAGACATTAGTATAAGGTTTTTGTTGTGATGATTTGCTACTTGAATTTCCGGTTGCTTTTGGAATTACGTATTGAAGAGTTGATCGTATTTGTCCATGTTTTGATTTATCTACAGCTGTGCCTATAACAAAATTCAGATCTTCAATAGACTTGCTGCTCCAGCAACCTGATAACAGAAAAAGTAAGGGCATCGAGACAAAAGAAATTCTTAGAATATGTTTACAATTTTTCATATTTTCTTTCCTTCACCATTGAAATAATGAAAAGGACCAGCGGTATAATAAAAAATAAATAAAAGGCGAAATTACCTATCATATCTGCCATCTTGAATACCTCATTTATATTTCGAGGAATCATTGAAACTAAATAAATGAGAGGTATTAAACTGTAAATAAAAGCGTGAGTACTTTTCGAAAAAATCTGATGCAACCCTAGATTTGCAATAAATAAAGCAATAACGTACGTTGCGAATATTTGCATAATCCAAATGACAAGAATGAGGGAATCGAACCGTTCAAATAAAAGACCTTTGATTTCGAAGCTTCGAATAAATGTAAGTACAGGCCATGTTTGTGACACCACTGCGTCTACTGAAAGGGAACCTATTACGATTACCACTGTAATAGTATAAAAGATAAAGGGTATTCCAACTCCAAGTAATGGAACTTTTGTTACCTTGTTTTTTTCTTTCATAAACATATAAATAAAGAGGAGAATTTCGAAGCCTGCGAAGGAAAGTGAGGAGGTTGTTAACCCCTTCAGGACGGGCTTAACCCCCGATCCTAACACCGGACGTAAATTATCAACCTCAAATAATTCGATACCTAAAAACATGACCAAAAGGAAAAAAAGAACGGAAATTGGGAAAATAATTTCTAATAACCTCGCAATGGCATTTACCCCGCCATGAACTAAGTATAGTCCAATCCACAAAAATGGCATCATAATAGCCCATGTTGGAGTTCCCTGGAGTAAGAATAATCGTGTAGTTTCTGCCATAGTTCGGACCTCATATGCAGATAACGCAATATAATAGCAGATAACTGTTAAACTTATCAGCGATCCTAGCCATTTCCCAAGTAGTTTCTGATTAAATTGATAGAAAGTTTCGTTCGGATATCTTTGGCATAGTTTTAATATGATTACGGCTACAAGAGTAATAATTAACCCACTAACAATTACTGCAATCCAAGAATCGGTGGTTTTGATTTTCTCTGTCATGGTTCTCGGAAGTGTTAAAATCCCTGCCCCGAGAATAAAATTTGCGATAAACATTACTGCTTGATGAGTAGTTATGCGATCTGATGGACTAGAAGTCATAATTAGTCACTCCTTTTGAACCGCTATCTTTTTCTTACTGAATCTCTTGGATGCAACAATTTTGGACGGCGTTTCATCAGGAATAGGGGGAGCCGTACCATGAAGTCCTTCCAATCACTCAATCGAAATGATACAGCAGGGCTCACATATGGAATGCCGAAACTTTTAAGCCTGACCAAATGGCTGCATAGCAACAGGAAGAACAAAACGACTCCATATAATCCAAACACACTAGCAAATAGCATTGAGGCAAAACGAAGAATTCTTAATGCAATCCCTACGTTATATTGAGGGAGCGTGAAAGAAGATATGGCTGTGACAGCTACTACGATGACCATGATAGGACTAACAATTCCTGCTTGGACTGCTGCTTCTCCAATGATTAACCCCCCACGATCCCTAGCGATTGTCCAATTGGTTTTGGTAAACGAAGTCCTGCTTCTCTTAATACTTCTATCGATACTTCCATTATGAGAGCTTCAATTAGAGGAGGAAAAGGAACTCCCTCTCTACTAGCTGCGATAGAAAATACCAGTTTGGTTGGAATTAATCCCGGATGAAAGGAAATAAAAGCAATATATAAAGAAGGAACAAATAAAGCAATAAATGCTGCAAAATAACGTAATACACGAATTAATGTCGCAGCCATCCATCTTTCGTAATAGTCCTCAGGTGACTGCAATAACATATGGAAGGTAACAGGAACAATTAACGCAAACGGTGAGCCGTCCAACAATAAAGCAATCCTTCCTTCCATCAAAGCACTCATAACACGATCAAGTCGTTCTGTACTTTGTACTTGTGGGAATGGACTTAAAAAATTATCTTCGATTAGTTGTTCAATATAACTTGAGTCATGTACATCATCAATTTTTATTTTATTAATCCGTTGCGTAACCTCTTCTAATAATTGAGGATCCACAATATCCTTCATATAGGTAATGACAAGTTCTTTTTTTGATCTCTCACCTACCTGAAAGCTTAATATAGATAAGTTTTGATCTTTGCCATACCGCCTTAAAAGAGCTGTATTATCCTTTAAATTTTCTATAAAACCTACCCTGGGTCCACGTACCAAAGGCTCTGTAGGAGGCTCATCAATGTTTCTTGTTTTAGCTTTAGCAGCGCCAACCAGGAAAACGTCTTCTAGACCATCGACCAAAATCGCAATTGACCCAAACATTACTCCAGAGGCAATTTCTTTAAGAGTACGAACTTCATTTAAGTCGCATACAGAAAGGGCATGATTTTTTATATACTCTTTTAAGGTGTATTCTTTTAGTGAATGCTCCGTTTCTTTTGGTGAAGCTGACATGAAATCGACCAAAATATGATTATTAATTACATCCGTATCTGCAAACCCATCTATAAAAATAATGGCAATGCGAATTCCCGAAGTTCCCATTTGAAACTCACGAAATTTCACATCTGAATTATGCCCAATCTCTTTGCGAATTAGATTCAAATTTGTCGTAAGATTACCTGTCATTTCAATTAATTCTTTAAATTGCTGTTTATCTTCTTTGCATTTTTTTGAAGATTCTTCAATATCCTTCTGGTTTTTGGTTAGCTGCCGCCGTTTCACCAATCATCACTCTTTCTCTAATGAATATATCCATTTAAAAAATTTTATAAATCCGAGCGGAACTATAAATGTAATAAATGCTTGTACGAAAACGCTATATTCCGGTATTAGAGAAAGAATTTTCTTGAACATTAGACCTCTCCTATACATCATCTGATGATCTTTTTTACTAAGATTCAGATTACATTGATTGTATTATTTACTTTTTAATTTAAAATTAACCGATTATTGGAAGCGTTTTGGAATAATTATCGCTTTATTAAATGGAATATTGTTAATAACCACTAATCAAAAATTTATGACAGACAAGATACCAAATATTTCCTGAATGCATATTTTACTATGAGGTGATTTCATCATGAAGGTGAAATATGCAGAAAGAGGAACCTTTGACGCGGAAAAAGCAGCTAGAGGGCTCATTGAATTGACAAATAAAATAAAAAAACAAGATTGTCAAAAAAAAAGAAAATGATAAAATAATCTAAGCACATGTACCAATAAAGGTATATGTGCTTTTTATCTCTAACAACAAAGGATTATGTATCCAGTAAATTTAGAAGAATAATAGATGTTAAATGGCTAGATGGGAAATATGTTTATGAAGTGAATAAAAGCGATGGTTTATTTCTGGAGTCCGCCTTACAAATGCTTTCAGAATACGATGGAACTGTCGTTGAACAAGAGCAAATTGAT
>JBDOMM010000021.1:0-27920 GCA_039832695.1 Bacillus sp. (in: firmicutes) | reverse complement strand
AATTTCTCCTCCTCCTAGAAATACATATTAGTCGGTAACCCCTAATGCTCCTTGTAATGTCATAGGTTCGCTTGTTAAACGGGATCATGGTCCCAACCAGCCTGAAACATGTTTATACAAGTAGGGGTGAACAGTTTAGTTGACGGAATCGAGTTCCACGGGTGCGACGTTCTACCCCGACTACCGTAATAATAAGACCATAAACAAAAAGGTCAACCAGAAAAATCTGGCTAACCTTATATTACGAACGGGTGCAAGAGTTTAAGATGGATCGCTGCGGCGGTCTTTTTTGCCTGTTGTGCTAACGATGCAGGATAGCTTAACAATGACTATTTGAAAAAAGGTAATATACTTATATACAGATAAAAAAGTCAGGGGTAGAGATTAACAGTATGCGTTGGACAAAGACAAAAACGTTAGTAGAAAATCTAATATGTGAAAAGCTTAAAAAACGATTAAATATCTATGCAACAAGTTACAATGTCTCTCTTGGGGAACAAAGAAGGATTTGGATAACTTTAGATAACAAAGAAATTTTTAATGTTTCGTCAGCACTTTTTTTAATGGAACACGATAAGCTTTGGGAAGAAGTAAAGAGAAAAACAAGTAAGCCTTTTCCCGATTGTTTGTATGAATGTTTCCCAGAGTTCGTTGGGAAAATAAGCGACTTAGACTATTCGCTGTTGATTTTAGAACAGAGAAGCATCTTTAATGTTGAACGTGTGTACGATGCACTGGTTCAATATCCTAATTTTTCAATCGAGGAAGCTTTAAGTTCTGAGAATGTTATTGTTCAAGCTTTAGCAATGGTTGATAAAAGACTAGGTAAAAGAAGATTAAAGCATTTGATGTTTTATCATGACACTCACCCAATAGTGTCAAAGTTTTACCAAATAAGATGTGAGGTAGAAGGGATTTCTGTTTCCAATCCTCTACCTAATTAAATAAAGATTTATAATTCCTTGTTGAACTAATGGGGGCAAGAGTGAAATAAGCAACGCATTCAAGATGCGTTGCTTTATTCATATTTAAAAATACTTCGTATATAATTGCTGTCTGATACTTCCACTTAACTGGGCATATATCCGGGTAGTTTCACTTTTCTCATGACCTAATAAGCTTTGAATAACATCAAGCGGTGCTCCATTATTCAATAAGTGGGTTGCATAGCTGTGCCTCAGTTGGTGCGGATGAATATCTTTGTTAATGCTAGCCCGGTTTGAAATACGCTTAATAATATATCGCATCTGGGCAATGCTCATTCGATGTGGATCCCGTTCCGTGACAAAAATAGCAGTGTCCCTATCTATACGACTATCCAGGTATCGTTTTAACCAAATTTCGCAGCGAATATTGAAATAGACTTCCCGTTCCTTATTGCCTTTACCTCTTATTATGGCTGACCGATTCGACCAATTAATTCTGCCTCTGTCTAAGGAAACAATTTCTCCTATTCGGCATCCAGTGGAAAACATGAATTCAAACAGTGCATTCTCCATTGGGGAACAACAGGCTTCCCGTAAATGTTCAATTTCCATTTCGGATAAAAATTTAGGAATTCGTTTCCCGGTTTTAGGTTCTTTTATTTTAGCTGCTGGGTTTTTGGGGAGGTGTCCTTCTTCATGAGACCATCGAAATAATGATTTCATAAAACGAATTCTATGAGCTAAACTTGCAGGCTTGAGGCCTTCGCTTGATTTGGCTAAGTAAGCTTTTAATTGGTCTGTAGTGACTGCTTCGAGTTCAGCATCTTTAAAAAAACGGATTAGTAAATTGGATTGTAGTTTGTATGCCTTTAATGTTTGAGGTGAAAATCCTTCAATTCGTTTGTCAGCTTCGTACATGTCCCATGCTTTAGATAATAACAATTTCATCTCTCCCGTTTTCTTTTTTTACAGGAATTATTGACTCAAATGACGGAATTGATACAGCAATTGTTATTAAGCTAAGGGCAGGTTATTTAAAGAAGGAATAACAGTTTTATGTAAAGAATTTATATTAAAAGACAGCTATAACATTTTTAGGAGATTAATAATGAACCCCATTAAAGCACAAATTAAAGAACAAGTAGAAGAATTTCCAGAATACTTAACCCCATTAAAAGAACATTCCTTAAATTATCTAAAATATTCATCTTGTATAGACCTGAATGACACCATACAGATAGCCCATGAACCTTGGAATGGTGTCTATAGTTTTGCAATCCGTCTTTTTGCACCTGCGAAAAATAGTTGGATAAGCAACTACCAGAAGAAATATGGACTTGTTATTCCTAAATTCTACAAAGATTTTTTACTTATATGCAATGGATGTACTTTCTATGGGCTAGACCTTTTTGGCTTATCGCCTTCTATTGTACAAGGAAATATTTTAAATCGATTGGATCCTGAACCACTTGAGTTATCAACGGCAAATATCTGGTGGAAGAATGAATACAAAAATACTACTGAGCTCTTTCATTTTGGCGGAAGACAATATAGTGATGACGAGAACTTGGGATATTTTATAGAAGGTAAAAGTAAAATTCACGCTATAAAAAAAGATGGAGAAATACTGTTTAGTTGGGATGCTTTTTCCGATTTCTTAAACGACGAATTGAAAATTTCTGAGTCTATTATGAAAGAAGAAATTCCAGAGGATTGGTGGAGCTGAGAGTGATTTCCTTTTCAACTATATTGGAGCCAGAACAAAAGATGGGATCGCTACGGCGGTTCTTCTTGTTGAGCTAACGGGCAGTTTAGTTTAAGAAGGAAAATAAAAACAAGGTGAAGAATTTATCATAACTAGACAGGTTAGTTAAAGATAAATGGAGTGAAAAAATGAAAATACAAGAAGCGTTAAAAAATGCATTAGACAGTGAAAATGTAGAGGAAGCCGAAAGTTTATTAAATAAAGTCGGGGAAAATAAATACAAGAAAGCTGTACCTGTTCTTATAAGTTATTTAAAAAGCACAGAGAATCATAGGATTCGGAATGCAATTGCATTAGCACTCAGTGACATTGGGGATGAAAAAGCAGTAAAACCACTGATTGAAATGATAAATGATTCCAAAACATTAGGTTATCGGGGTTCATTGTTATATGCATTAAAGCCTTTTGATTGTTCAGCATATCTGGAAACATTGGTTTACCACCTACTGACAGGAAACTATGAGGTTCAATTAAACTCATTTGAACTAATTGAAGAGAACATTAATTCATCTATTAGCGATGAAGTTTTATTGAATTCTATCTTAAAGGTGAAGAATGAACTCGATGAAATAGAGCGTCAAAAGGAGATATTTACAGATGCATTAGAAATTTTATTTTCACTAAAGAAAATCTAAATTAGACTCCACCCTTCTTCAACTACCGGGGGCATTACTTTAAAAAGAACCGATGAAAAGAGGGGACAATTGCTTGAAAAAGAGAGTAGACCTTATTATAAAAATTCTTTTAAGCATTGGTATTCTAACTCTAGTTACACCTTTAAATAGGAATGTTTTTTATAAAACTACATTCTTGATTTTAGGGTTAATTTATATTTTTTTTATAAAAGACTACCTAATCCCAAAAAATGAACGTACTAAATAATCTATGCAAAGAGGTAAGCAAGCTACCCTAGGATCGGCACAGGTAAGATTAAAGAGTTATAATTTTCTTCTTCAACTAATGGGGGCTTAAGTGATATTGGTATCGACCGTATTACAAGTTATTAAGAGTTCTTAAAAGGATGGTAATTAGTGAAAGAATTATTTTTTTCTTGGTTTAAAGAACATAAGGAAGAACTATTGAAAAGAGGAATTAAAACAGACTTAATTTTAGAACCAACCATGACAGATAATTCAGCGATTTATGCTGACCACATATCTTCTGGAAGAATGGGAAGAGTGACTGTTTGGAATTCAGGTTTAATTGATATGGAGATTCTAGACCAAAACTCAGGTGAAACGATATTTTATACGCACCTTGAAATTAGGGAAACCAACCCACAGATTAATTGCGTTTTAAAGGAGTATTTTGATCGTCTAGTATTATAAACCTTCTTCAAGTAACGGAGGCGATAATCCAATAAGGATTGTCGCCAAAATTTTGTGAAATTCTTATTGAACATACGGAGCAGGTTTGTTGAAGAAGGAATTTGTGCACTGAACACTGAATTTTAAATAAAGAGGTTATATTGCATTTTTTGGAGAGGATACAATTTGGAATATTATTTAATGGAACCACCAATAGAATTCGAAGACTTTTCTGAATTAAAAAAGAAAGATGCAAAAATAATTTTTGATTGGTTTACCAGTAACATTCAAGAAAGGGTTAACCTTCTAAAAATGCTATATGAATATGATGGTCATGATAAGGCTGCACTTGATTATAGCGTTGAATCTCTAGATAAAATATGGGCTTGGTTTGTAAGTTTAATAAATTTATACACATATCATATCTTAAAAAGGGATGTACCAAAGGAAAGGTTGCCAAATGAAGGTTCATTTATATACGATTTTATTAATGATTCTAAATTATGTGTACTCTTAACCGCTATATCTACAGACATTGGGATATATCTTGGAGAAACATTTATTAAGAATAATCCTTCAGCAAAGTGGGATTTTGTGTCTAAGCCAAAGGATGCAACATTTGTTAATAAGCCTGCTTTATCTAAATTTAAATTGGGTGGGGAAAAGGTAATGTATGATGTTGTTTCTGTAGTTTATAATCTTTCCGAAAGCTATTCAGATGGGAATGGAGGAGATAAAGAACTCTCTCGTTCCTATAAACGCTGGGAGAAAAGATTAATTAAATAATACTTACTTTGTGAATCAATATACTTAAACTAAAGGGGGCGTTAGTTCCAAAATGTCACAACAAAGAAGCTCGCCGAAAATATCTGTAGTCGAGCTTCTCTTAATAGGATGTCATTAGTAGAATATTTTAGTTTTGTGGATATTTATACTAAATCAGACTGATCGTAACTACTCGTTTCATTAATAATAGCAAAATCCCTTTTCGATAACCTTCAAATCAATTTCTCTTATAAAAGATGACTTTGCATTGGAAGTTACAATACTTCCTTTACTTGTTGCCAAACATCCATTTGAGTATCTTTGGATCCGTTCTTCCATAAACTTAATAGATTTCCCTTTTAGATAAATCTCATCAGGTGGATATTCATCATTGAAAAAAACATATAGTATAAAATACTTCATCAAAAAACCTCCTTAAGGCATAATATTCGACAAAAATATTTATCTGCCTTTCGACAGATTATTGAACATTTTCCTACTTGCTAAATCACTTGTTGGATCTGACTAGGAGCATAATGTGTAAAAACAGATTTGCGGCGGGCAGCTAATTTTCATATTGTATTAACGAAGCAGGGTAGGTAAAGAAGTTCTTTTTAAGAGAAAAAAAGAATATGGAAGAGAAATAGCTTAATTTAGGGGGGAGTTATGAATGAAGGATATTTTAATGATCCTATTTTTCTTCGTGGTTTGTATTTATGTAGTATTTATGAGGAACAAAATGGTATATAAGAAGCTAACAATACCTCAACTTTTTGGGGTTGTATTCTCATATATGGGCGTAATCTGTATAGGGTTAATTTGTATTTACTACGGGGGAAATTGGATTTCAGGATACCTTAATACAAATATCATTAGAACAGTTGTGGAATTACTCGTGATAATTACTACACTAACTGTATGTCAAATAATCTTAAAGAAACTATTACTTAAGATTACTAAGGGAGCCGTTCCTATGTAATCATCTCTTTTTCCCAACTGGGGCAAAAAGTTTAAAATCGGAGCTGTCATTAATGCAGCTTTTCTTCTTGTGCTAACGATGCAGTTTAGTTTAAAAACAATGTCAAAGGAGGCTACTATGAATAAAGTAATACTTAGAGATATCAAATCTAATGATTTACCTATATTTTTTGAACATCAGAAAGATGACATTGCCAATCAGATGGCAGCTTTCACGTCAAAAGATCCAACAGACTGGAATCAATTTTGTCAGCACTGGAACCGCATTCTAACCGATGAAACCATTATCAAGCAGTCTATTACTTTAGAAGATCGGGTAGTGGGTCATATCTCCAGCTTTGAAATGTTTGAAGAACGTGAAGTAAGTTACTGGATTGACCGTGAACATTGGGGAAGAGGTATTGCAACGGATGCACTTAAACAATTTCTATCTTTAGTAACAATACGTCCTTTACACGCTCGTGCTGCAAAAGATAATATCGGATCGAGGCGGGTTCTTGAAAAATGTGGATTTCTAATAACAGGAGAAAATAAAGGATTTGCAAATGCACGAAATGAGGAGATTGAAGAATTTATCTTCACACTTCGATACTGACAGAAGGATTCATAGTTTTCTATTTACATTAACGGGGGGCGTTTAGTTTAACTAAACCAGCTAATAGTTTGTCAACATTTTTCAATAAAAAGTTTAATAACCTCATGATATACTAAAAATGTTCATGCCAAATAACCTTCCTAAATTCTCTTTCTGGAAGGTTTTGTTGTATTTAGTTAGATATAGGTTCTAAGCTATATCTTGGAAAGTTGTTCTGCTTTTTAGTAAGGCATAAATCCAATGTAAGAGTTTGTTTACACAAGCAATAATGGCTACTCTAAAGGGTTTTCCTTCTTCTCGTTTCTTATCGTAAAACTCACGTAGTCTTCTATTGCGTGGAATGATCTCATCAGTCGTTTTCTTTTTACGGGAATCTCGAATACCACTTTGAACAGCCATATACAAGGCGTGGCGAAGCCTACATGAGCCACGTTTGGTTATTCGGTTTACCGATGCAGTAAACTTTCCAGAAGAATACACACTAGGATCTATTCCAGCGAATGCAACTAACTTCTTGGCATCATTAAACCGATCTATCTCTCCGATTTCAGAAATAATCGTTGCAGCGATTTTTTCTCCGACTCCAGGGATAGATTGAAGGATCTCATATTCTTCAATTTCACTTGCGAGGGCATCTATTTCATTCGCAATATTGGATAGATGCTCTTGGTATTGAAGAACAATCTTAACCAAGATTTCAAGGTTAAAAATATGACTATCGTAGAGATTGTTTTGAAAAGGATCACGATTGGCGGCTTCTCTTAACTTCTGTGCCTTTTCCTTTGCCCATGACTCCGAACGACTCATACATAACGAACCTATTTTATCAGTTAACTCTTTTTCACTTACACTTAATACTGCCTTAGAAGTAGGGAATTCTAGTAAAGTAAGCAAAGATACCTTTGAATAGAGGCTTCCAAAAACCCCTCGATACTCAGGAAAGACCTGATCAATTAAGGAATGTAGCTGTATCTTTGTTTTCGCCGATATTTCTGCAATACTCTCTTGTTGCCTTGTTAGATTACGAAGGTTTAATAGTTGGACACCACGCTTCTTGTAAGGCTCTAGTTCCTCTTTATAAAACAGTTCACAAAGGTGATAAGCATCAATTGCATCAGTTTTTACCTTCCGAAGGCTTGAGCTCTTGGCTCTATGAGAGATAAGAGGATTGACGATAATATAAACATAATTTTGTTCCTCTAGAAACTGAATAACGGGAATATGATAATGACCAGTTGATTCTAAAACAACCGAAGGTTGATGACCATCAGCTGCCTTTTCCACCGTTTGAAGGAATTCTAATAAACTTTCTAACCCTTTTAGATCATGTTTAATGCTAAAACTCTTACGATATGGTTTACCTTTATCTAAAAATGCTTGAACCTGACTTTCTCCTTTTGATACATCCAGACCAATCACTGGATTCATTAAATTTCTCCTCCTCCTAGAAATACATATTAGTCGGTAACCCCTAATGCTCCTTGTAATGTCATAGGTTCGCTTGTTAAACGGGATCATGGTCCCAACCAGCCTGAAACATGTTTATACAAGTAGGGGGTGAACAGTTTAGTTGACGGAATCGAGTTCCACGGGTGCGACGTTCTACCCCAACTACCGTAATAATAAGACCATAAACAAAAAGGTCAACCAGAAAAATCTGGCTAACCTTATATTACGAACGGGTGCCTATGTAAAAGACGGGATACTGCGACGATCCCGTTTTCTTATTGTGCTAACGGGCAGTATAGTTCAAGAAGGAATATTCAATATTCTAAACGAATGCTACAATATATTTATCTGTTTTTATTGGAGGGATCTGATTGTTTCGTAAAATGACTTCAAAAAAGGAATTTTTGTATCTAGGTGTTGTGGTAGGTATAACAACTGGGCTATTTTCTGCAACACATTCTATAATATGGCTTTATTTAATGGCTTTATTGATTTTTATACAAGGCTTTATTTTTGGAAAACCAACAAAGAAGGATATTATAGTTGACGGTGTTGGATTAGTATTGTTGATCCTGGTATTTACAATTGGACAACATTCCTTCTAAAACAAATTATGTAAATAGTGTACTAAAATAAAATGCTTGATTTTAAGAAAGGGTTGCTGCGGCGATCCTTTTTTCTTATTGCACTAATGGGGCAGGTTAGTTTAAGAAGGAAATGGACTGAATATGGCGAATTTAGTAGGTTAGGAAAATTAAGAATATATGAGGTGTTAATTTTGAAAAATCCCAAAATAATCGTAACTATATCGTGTCTATTTATCTTAATTGTTGGTATCATCAGCATATATTTTCTGGCTAACCGTACTGAACGACCAGCTTTGGTTCTAATGTTTGGCTCTTTTATGATATTACTTCAACAAGTGTTTCTAAAAGTTATTAAAAAGTAATTAATAAAACTCATTAGCTAATTGGAGTTTAAGATAACTGGCTGCCATAAAGGGAGCTTTTTTTCTTATTACACTAATGGGGCAGGTTAGTTTAATAAAATCCATATGTTGTTCTTGGTTCTATGGTAAAATCGAAATGGAAATAATATCAAAAAATCGCAATTTAAGGGGCATAAAAATGACCGTAAAAAAATCGACTATTATTTCATCAATCGCTCTATTAATATTGGTTTCTTTTGTGTATTATAAACAAACTCATCTGGCAATTTGGGGATTTAATCTTCCTAAAAAGGAGTTAAAAGGTTTAATTGTTCAAACAGATAAACATACCTATCTTATTACAGACAAAAATATGGTTTTAAAAATTGCGGAAGATGCCTCGAAATGGAAAAAGTATTCAAAAATTGAGTCATTTACTCCACAAACTAAGTCTGGAAAATACATAAAACTTTTAATTCAAACAACAGATAACACTACCTATGGGGGTAGTATATGGGTTACGGAAAATAACGCTTTGTTCGATAGTAATGGCTACTACTGGGATTTGGATTACAAAGAATTAAATAACAGATTAAATGCTTCACTAAAAATTGCCACCAATTTGAACTAACGGGGGCGTTAATGAATAAGTAACTAAAGACCACCTGAAATGTTGGTCTTATTTTTACGCATGAGCTGCGAATTGAAATAAAGGAAAAGGAGTTTGAGCGAGTTGGATTTGATAGTGTGGTCGGAGTTAAGGTAGTGAATTAGGGAAAAAAATCAAGTATAGCGTAGCCTCTGGTGGTTTAGCGTTATTTGTTCTATCTATTAAACTTTCGGTGCAGCTTAGTGCAAGAGTAATGAGACACTTAGCTGAAATAAGTAAGGCATTGGTCGAGGAGGATTAATGCCTTGTTTTATTGAATTAAAGTAGCATTACTTCAATAATGTGAAATAAGGATAGTAAAAATGAAATTTGATGAAATTGAAAATATAGTAAGGTCTAAAAAAGATTTTATTCAATTTATTAATTTATTGAAGCAGGATTATCTGGATAATGAGCGGGATTGGGAAAATACAGGTATAGATACATTTTTAGATGCAATGGAAGCCTGGGTAAGTGATACTGACTTGCTTTTAGAAGAAGCTAAATGGAGTGCTTTTGCAAAAATATTCTATGCAGGCAGTAGGTATGAATAATTGACAAGTGAAATCCCATTGTCTGATGTGTTTCTTGAAGAACCAGGAATCACCTTTCTTATTGTTAACGGGGCAGGTTACTTAAAGAAGGATTCTATAAATTTCTTTTGAATATATTCTATATTAGTCTCAACAGATGGAATGTGGTGGTGAAAGGTTTATGATATCTAAGATTTCAGAGGCTTTACAGTATGGTGAATTTTCAGGTGATGTATATCTAAGTTTAGATGGAATAGAAATTAACGATGATGAGCTAATACTGACAATTCAAGTCACTTATGAAGATGATGATAAAATATTACAGTTATGGAAAGTTATCTGCACAGATTTCAAAAGCCATAAATTAAACGTCAATTTCTTTGGAGAATTTGAAGTTTTAGATGAACACGTTTTTCTATGGGAGTTCAATAGCAACTCAGCAGAATTATTTATTAAGGGACATTCTACAGATATTAACCAAGTCATTGGAGAGCTGTTTTGTAGTCATTCAAACTTTGTGAACGGTCATTTACCTCTAGAGCAGTATTTAAATCTTAATGATAACAATAAAGATATAGTAGGTATTTTAAAACAAGGAGAAGGGTTATTTAGTAAAGGACCTGTAAATTTATTAAAGGTGCACGAAAGGGTTTTGTCAGATCATGGCTACAAAACATCTATAATTGAATTTTCTACCAAAGAAAGTACCAAACATAAAATCTTTACTTTTGGTGAATCATTTGTTGTTGCCAAAGATTTTCATGCTATTAAGGTATTGTAGATAAATGAGGGAGAGATTATGAGAGGTAGTCCCAAGCTTAAGATAGACTCAGAAAAGATGTATAAAACAAAGAAGAATGCTAATGGGAGGTTTGGAGCACGGATTATCCAAATGCCCAAAGAAGAAAAGCTGGACTTTGTTTTGGAAATAAGGAACCTTAAGAACAAGCAGATCACCTATAAAGAGGTATTGGTAACTAGCGATAATGATTATTTTTCCTTTCGAATTGCAAGAGGAGATCTTGATTGGGTATCCTTAAATACGGTTGCGGTATGGGATAGCCTTGGTCATAAAATAGTTGAAGTAGCAGCTTTAACAGGTAAAGAAAATTTTCGTATCTCCGATGAACACTGTTCAGCCTATCGGAAGGAATGATACCCCTATCGCCTTTAGTAAAAAAGTGTTAATGGTAAAATTATGTAAGATAAATTCAAATAGAAAGATGGTGCGATTCTCTCATATATAAGGGAGTTACTTTGTTGAAGGAGCACATAAACAAACGGGTCTTATCCTTCCAAAAAGTGAGCGGCATTAAGGGCTGCTTATAATCCGTAACATATAAGGGGAATACAATGTTAAAAGATATTTTAAGTCCGGAAGTGAGTATAGAGAATGGGAAATTATCAAGTAATTTACTACCTCTAATAAAGCTCAATTCTTTTGTTGCAAAACAATTAAAAGAATATAAACAAATTAAGATTGATTTGGAACTAGTAAAAAGTATGTTTATGAATATCAACCGCCTGG
The DNA here is from genome assembly GCA_039832695.1 of Bacillus sp. (in: firmicutes). Taxonomy (GTDB): domain Bacteria; phylum Bacillota; class Bacilli; order Bacillales; family Cytobacillaceae; genus Neobacillus. The sequence goes on along the minus strand of JBDOMM010000021.1, from coordinate 16,497 downwards.
CTGATGAGGAACTGAATTACCCCTTAAAGTACAGTCTTTGGTTTACTGCTACTACCGCTTACTTTCGCTGTTTTTCTCCAGGTAAAGGAAGAGGAATTACCTTAGAGGCAAGGAAATATATTAACCATCTTGAACAAAAATACATCGATGCTCACGAAGAATTACTGAATCAAAGACATAAATATATGGCACATGCTGATCATAATGAATATGAAGCGTTTGAAGTGTTTGGGGTCCTAGACTTTGACAATACTACCATCCTGGGGCACTCTAATTTTTTTACAAAAACTATTGTTTTGAACAAAGAAAAGCCAGAATTATATGCAGAACTGGTTTCTAAAGTAATTGAAAAAGTTAGTGAGGAAGAAGATAAAAAAAGCGATTTATTACTTAAGGAACTTGCAACATTACAAATTAATGAAAATGATATTGTTAGACCTCTAAATAAAGCTACAAATATGGACAAGGCGGGATTTTATAGCACTTTAGCTCAGTATTGTTTTATGGAACTTAAAAATTATAAGGCGGCAATTACTTTTTTATCTAAAGCGATAGAACTTTTTCCAAATGTATGGGAATTATATGCTAATAGGGCAAATGCATACCGTGAAATAGGTGATGAAGTTAATATGCTAAAAGATAATGCAATGGTTTTAAGTTTAAGAGAAAATTAATATTTACATTAAATGTTGATTTAAAAGAAGAGAATATCTGTATGGGATCATATTGGTTCATTCCTTTGTTCCATCTTGATTTGTGAAGAAATGTACTTAAAGTAGGGCGATGCTTCAATAATGAAGGATCGTTTTTGCTTATTGAAGTAACGATGCAGTTGAAGAAGGGATGGTAAAAAACAATATAGAATTTAATATATTAAACTTTTTTAAAAGTAGGTGTTAAATTTGACTCAATCAGCTGCACAATGGGATGCATTTATGAAAGAGACTGTCAAAAACCGTAAAGTATGGACTATTAAGGACGAAGATGGTTTTCCAACTTCAACAAATATAGACGGTAAAACGTCAATGCCATTTTGGTCTCTGAGATCCAGGGCAGAAAAAGTCATTGAAAATGTTCCTCGAAGAACAAACATTTTAAATCAATAAATTCAAGTTACTTTGATATTCATCTTTACGACCCATCATAAAAATTTCCCCTAATAAAAAACCTGTATAGAAAAAATTCTATTTAGGTTTTAGAAAATCCTATTATTTTTGTCAACAGCCCCAAAATCCGTTGCCTTTTTAAAATGCATGCAAAGTTTTGCTTGTAAAAAGAATTCCTTCCAAATGATCAAATTCATGCTGGAATATAATCGAATCCATACCTCCCATCTCACGGAATATCCTTTCACCAAAAATTGATAAATAGGAAATCCTTATCATGAGGTAGCGCTGAACAATCCCTATAATCCCTGGGAGAGAGATACATCCTTCGCCAGATGGTAATGAGTTGGGTGTTGGATCAAGTATATCAAAACTTGGATTGATTAAAATTTCTGTTCCTGTTGTAAATCGAGCAACAAAAGCCCGTTTTGATACGCCGACTTGCGGTAATGAAATTCCTAATACATGTGGCGAATTTTCCACGAACGTTTTCATTTCATTCAAAAGTGGAGTTACACTATAAATGTTTTCAACATCCATTGCTTTTTGAAACAAAATTGGGTTTGGAAATGTAAGAATGGAAAACATATCATCACCTTTCGTCTGAGATAAATATTTTCAAAAAAAAGTCCTTTATAAAATGTATTCGAACGGAAGAAAAAAATAATAGGAAATCAAATTGACAATAAACATTATTAAAAAACCTGTATCGATTTATAAATCAATACAGGTTTTTAATGGTTTATAGTAATTCTTTAGTGGAACAAAGGGTTGCTGCAGCAGCCTTCTTTTTTATTGAACTATAGGGCAGGTTAGTTAAAGAAGGAAATCAAATATATTTAGCGAATTTGATAATGAAAATCTAGAAAAGAAGAGGAATTTCTTTATGGAATATAGGGATTTAATGAATCAGAAAGGTTACATCTATCTTCACAGCTTAATAGAACCCGAAACCAATTCGTTAAGAATTTTTGTTGATAGATGTATAGTTAGCCAGCAGGGTGAAGATATTGAATTAGGCAATCATATTATTAAAGACGCACACCCATTAGAAGTAGATGAAGAATTGCCAATAGTACAGTTAGACTTTGATTCATATGTATCCTATTCAATTATTAATGAATCATTTACTGTTTTAGACGACTATGAAATCTTTGAAGGAAATTCATTTCGAATATTTAAGAAATCAAGATATTTAGACTTCATTAACAAAGGTACTATCGTTAACGATGTATTTCCAGAAGAACATCTTGTTCATTACGAGATAGCCTGTTTAGACCATATCATTGATGTTATTTCTTTTGATGAACCAATGGTTACTGAAATTAAAAGGGAATTATTCTTGAGCTAACGGGGGCAAGAGTTTAAGTCCGGAGCTGTCATTTGGCAGCTTCTTTTTATTGGACTAACGAAGTAGGATAGTTTAAGAAGGAATTGCAAATTTAATTGTGGAATTATGAACTTAGAAATGGATTTTTCAGGAGTTGGTCAAAATGGGGAATTTAAATAAAATTGATTCTAGTTATTTCATCGGGCAAGCAGTAATAGATGTAAACACTGAAGAAAATGTACCTTTGGGAATTATTTTTCAAAAAGGGTCTCTGGTGGTGGAATGTCCTTGGAGGATTCGTAAAGGACAGGAAATTGTATTAGGTGAAACAGACTGTATTTCTGCACCAGAACGATTCTCTTATAACAATGTAAAAAAACTACTCCTTTCAAAGAAAATATTAAACATTTCTTTTGATCGAGAGTTATTATTTACGATGGAATTTGAAGAAAATTTAACACTTGAATTATTTCACGCTAGTTCTTATTTTGAGGGATGGGCATTACGAGGAGACGATGGATTTGACGTGTTTACATTGCCTGGTGGAGAGGTCTGTTATTAAAGTAAACGGGGGCAAGAGTTTAAGGATAGGAGCTGTCATTTGGCAGCTTCTTTTTATTGGACTAACGGAGCAGTTTAATGCAAGAAGGAGTTTAAACGGAATATAGATTGCTTGTAAATGCACTTTACTTAAATGAGCGTTACAAACTATTTTTCGGAATATTGACTATTATTAGAGTTAGGCTTAAATACTTTTGGTAAAATTGTTAATAAAGGGGGATTGAATTGAAAAAATTTTATTTATTAATTTTTATGATCATTACTCTAGTAGGTTGTCAAACAAATAAAACATCTCAAGCGAATAACACATTTATAAAGTATAAAAGTGCTGTTGAATACGGGCTACAAGACGAAGGAATTACCAAAGATGATATCATTGATGAAATTCAAGTTGGTGGGGAACAATTTATTATTTTTGCAAACCCTAATTTAAGTGACTCAATTGCAATTGCAAATATTAATGTAGACAAAAATGGTGCTTATACTTGGAACCTAGTTGGTTCAAGATGTGCTTTTGCAATGAGTTCAAATCATAGTATTCCTTCGGTTAAGGATGAAATTAAAACGATATCCAGAAAAAAATTCAACTTTTATCTGGGACCGGATAAAACTAAACTAGCGTTGATGGCAGATGTGGATGACGAAGAACTTAAATACGATGAAAAAAGAGAGTTGTATTATATTATTAGGGAAATATAGATTTTTTTACGCCCCTTTTTTATTGGAATATCAGCAAGTATTGGGCAATTTGGTTGTATTAAAAAGGCGGTGGTTTTTATTGATTAAAAAGTATTTAGTTTTATATGTCCCAGCAATAATTATTTCAGCCATTCTATATTTTACATTACCTCAACATTTAAAATATCTAATAATAATTCCTCCAGGGATAGCAGGGGTGATTTATAATATTTGGTCAAAAAGACCGATAAGGTAAATGGAATTTATTTTCGTTATTGAAGTAACGGGTGCTTATCTTGAAGAATAGGGGGCTGCTTCGGCAGCCTTTTTTATTCCACTAAGGGGCAGGTTAGTTGAAGAAGGATATATAAATGTTTTTCGTGAATTTATCCTAATAGATGGAAATATTGGAGAGGGTTTAGGGGGATTTTGTTTGCTTGATATTGAACGGTTGATCTTAGAGACTTTTATATACGAAGAGTGTACTATTTTTCACGTTGAAAATTTTTTAACCCACAAGAATGATAAATTAACTAGGAAAGAAATAAAAGGTTGGCTTAACGAATTGCTTCAAAATGGATTTTTAACATTTCACGATGACCCTTCAAATGGGCAAATAAGTTTTATCGATAGTAGTGAGGAATTTGAAGAAGACTATTGGTTTGTACTTACTAATAAGGGGAGATGTAAATTAAATCTTTAAATCCTTATTAAGCTAACGGGGGCGATGCTTCAATAAAGAAGAATCGCTTTTTCTTTCTTGAAGTAACGAGAGTTTAGTTCAATAAGAACTGTGTTGTAACACCGCTGTAATATTTGTAACACTAGAAATAAAAAATTAAATCCCCTTGTCCTTTTCTAACGGTGTACAGGGATATTATAAACGTTTTATTAAAGGTAAGTAGGAGATACTATCATTTGATATAAACAATTGAAAATTACCCCTTAAAATACTCACAGGGCGTAAAAAAACTATTTTTAGGAGTTTGTCTGCGATGCGAAATAATATATTTTTAATATTGCTTTAACAAAGACTTTTGTAAAATTTTGTACAATTATAAAGAAGACGATAATTGTACAAAAGGGGTAAGTTATGAGAGAAACTATTTATGATTATGATGATTTATTGGAAATGTTGGACTCGTTATTGAGGGAACCTACGGAATTTTGGAATAATTTTTATTCCGACCGCAATAAAGGTGTTCCTTTTTTTACAGATTCTCCCGATGAAAATTTAGTTGGTTACTTTGAAAATAACGTTTTTAAACCAGGTAAAGTCTTGGAACTGGGAAGTGGTCCTGGTCGAAATGCTATTTATTTTGCTCAAAAGGGTTGTACGATTGATGCAGTGGATTTATCCCAAGAAACACTTAAATGGGCAGAAGAACGAGCAAACGATAAAAATGTCAGTATAAACTTTATTAATGAAAATATCTTTGATTTAAATATAGAAGAAGGTACTTACGATATTGTATATGATTCAGGTTGTTTCCACCATATCGCTCCTCATAGAAGAATGAATTACATAGATTTAGTGAAAAGGGCTTTAAAACCTAATGGCTTTTTTGCAATCACTTGTTTTGTTGAAGGTGGGGAGTTAGGTGGAGCAGAAATATCGGATTGGGAAGTTTATAGATTGCAAAGCCTTAAAGGTCTCTTGTTGTCTTGTCAGATTACGAAGGTTTAAGAGTTGAACTCCACGCTTCTTGTAAGGCTCTAATTCTTCTTTATAAAACAGTTCACAAAGGTGATAAGCATCAATTGCATCTGTTTTTACCTTTCGTAGGCTTGAGCTCTTAGCTCTATGTGAGATAAGAGGATTTACAATAATATAAACATATTTTTCTTCCTCTAGGAACTGAATAACAGGAAAATGGTAGTGTCCAGTTGATTCTAAAACAACCGAAGGTTGATAACCACCAGCTGCTCTTTCAACTTCTTTTAGGAACTCCAATAATTTCCCCAAACCATCAAGATTGTGTTCAATACTAAAGCTCTTACGATACGGTTTACCTTTATCTAAAAACGCTTGAATCTGACTTTCTCCTTTTGATACATCCAGACCAATCACTGGATTCATTAATTTTCTCCTCCTCCTAGAAATACAAATTAGTCGGTAACCCCTAATGCTCCTTGTAATGTCATAGGTTCGCTTGTTAAACGGGATCATAGTCCCAACCAGCCTGAAACATGATTATACAAGTAGGGGGTGGACAGTTTACTTGACGGGATCAAAGTCCCACGGGTGCTACGTCCTCCCCCGACTACCGATATAATAAAACTATATAAAAAAAGGTCAACCAGAAAAATCTGGCTAACCTTATATTACGAACGGGTGCAAGAGTTGAAGAATGGGGTTGCTGCGGCGTTCCTTTTTGTACTTGAACTAACGTAAGCAGGTTAGCTCAATAAGAGTCTTTATAATGTTCCTAATAACTTTTTAATAAAAATAGGTTCCTTTAACAGAAGGTTATTTCTAATTAGATAATTTATTTTCCTTCCTTATACCTACTCTGAAGAGGATTTACCAGATTTCCAATATCCCTAAAATAAAAATTGCACCCACCCATCCCAGTGATTCGTCTAATATTTAGAGAGGAGGGGATAGCATTGTTGGAAATGCCAGAGGATAATACATATGGTTCGCATTATTTCGATTTAGATAAGAAACAAAAACTAAACTTGTTAATGGATGAATACGGAAATAGTATTATTAGGCTTGCTTATACATATGTTCGTTCAAAACCAGTCGCAGAGGACATAGCCCAGGATGTATTCCTAAAGTGTTATGAAAAAATCGATGAGTTCAGAGGTGATTCATCCTACAAAACCTGGCTGTATAGGATTACAGTCAATAAATGTAAGGACCATTTAAAAAGTTGGTCATTTAGAAATCTCATCTCTACTGATTTAATCGGTTCAATACAGAAATTAACCAATCATTCAGCGGACGAGGAATTTTTTATACGAGAGGAAAACCGAATAATATCGGAGAAGGTACTTTCACTTCCCTTATTATATCGTGAAATAATTATCCTTTATTACTATGAGCATTTATCTATTGAAGAAATAGCGAGTTTACTTGCTATAAATGCAAACACTATTAAATCAAGATTATTAAGAGGAAAGAAAATGCTGAAAAAAAAGTTGGGAGGAGGCGAAATTTTTGGATAAGCAATTGCAAAGATTAGACGAAAAAATGAATTCCACTGTAATGAGAGAGATTTCATTCGATTCAAAAAATAAGGATGCGGTTTTCAAAAGAATCGATAAAAAAGAAAAGAAAGAAACTGGTTTATCATTTAAGAGGTCTTTTACATCGATTCTTAGTTTTACTGTACCTGTTATATTTTTAATTGGAATGTTTTCGTTTATTGGGTTGGATTTTGATGGTGATAACAAAAATGCCAATTCGTCTAATACTCCACAATCAGATTTCAACAACCCTAGAGCGGAAAAAAATAAACTTACGGAACAGACTTCTGTTGTTTATACTCCTAAGCCAAATGAAGAATTATACGATGATTTCACAAAAGAAGAAACTGAGTCTATTCTACTCAGTGCAAATAACAAATTTGAAACCGCAAAAGGGAGTTTTGAAGAGTACAATGTTGCGAACGGGAAAATCATTGTAGATTACCAGCTTATTACTACTGAAGAGCAAAAAGGCGGATATAGTAAAGTCTATATTATTAGTCCAAATGGAGAGAAAAGCATTAATGAATCACAATACTTTGATAATAATTATGTCTGGCGAATAAATTATGAACATAAAAACTATGTAAAAGATTCTTATAGTGGTGGCAGTAGACCAATGATAGGTATTGCTCAAGACTCATTATTCCCTAATGAAATTGTTAATAATTATTTAGGGCAGTTTAACAATTGGGAGATAGAAAAACAAAATGAAGAATTACTTGGTCATAACACCATTGTAATTAAAGGAATATTAAACGAGTATGCTAAAGTTAAACATAAATCCAACGATTTTCGATTTTGGGTGGATAAAGATACGGGAATACTCCTAAAATACGAAACCTACAATGAAAAGGGTGAAGTTGTTAATTATATACACCCAAATGAATTAATTATTAATGGACCAATAGACAGAGAAACCCTTAAACCCAACTTAGCAGGATTAGAAAATTTTAGAAAGTAAAATAACTAAAGCTTTAGTGTAACAGGGATTGTCTTATGACAATCCTAATTTTTACGAATAAACAGAATGTCCCAAATTTTTTATGGCGTAAGCAACATTGTGAAAAAATGTACTTAAACAAACAGGGGCGTTAATTCAAGAAGGATTAACGCTTATTTTAAGAATTAACGCTCATTTAATGCTTAAAATGACTGCTTCTTGAAACTTATAAACTATCTTTCCATTGAACAAACACGAAAAAGTTTACGTGTTTCCTATGCAGGCAACCCAACATTAACACCAATTTATTAACGATTTTTAATCATAATTTTGTTAAAAGTTACTGTAATAAGACAATACAAAAGAAAACTACCATTAATACTAGATAAAAAGTTATGGAATTAATCTAAACGGAGGGTGAAGTTTTTGAGAAATATGGGTTTTCAACTAAAACATATAAATGAACGAGAGGAAAAAGAATTGGAGATTCAGATAGAGGGAACGGCTTCAGATGAAATCGAATTAATTGGAAAGGCCCTTCACTCTTTAATATCCGAGTATACACAAGAAGATATGTTAGGTCCTGACGAACGGTGCCGTTTTAGGCAGGAAATGAAAAGGATAATGCTTGCTGTAGCTGAAAATTATCACTGTTTAGGTATATACAACGATTTTATTCAAGACTTTAAATCACTATTTTCTTACGATAAAAATTAAGAGCCGGAAACTCCACTTCAATAAACACTATTGCTGATCAAATTAATGAAGGTAAAAGGGACCGTGAATCATTTCCCTGTCTTTTCTTGTTATGACGCTCTGATTAAGACCAATGGGAGTTAATTTAATAATAAAAATACATAACCGCTTTTATTATTATCTAAAGATTGTGATGAAATACACTTAAACTAAAGGGCAGGTTAATTAAAGAAGGAAAATCATCTCCAATGAAGAATGTATAAAATGTAACCAAAAAACAGATAAGTGTCCAATTTAAAATGACCGTCATTTGAGGGTCTTTTTTTTTAGTTAAGAATTTTTTATTTAACATTAAAATCTTGTAACCTTTTCTATTGCTCGAACGATTAATAAATGAATACATAACGAGGGGGGAAAAGATTGCCTAATTTTGAGAACTTAGAAGACAGGATTATTGAAACCTATAGTCATCTCTATTTAGATGTGTATCGGTTTCTTATTTGCTTTACAGGAAATCAAAATGATGCAGAGGACTTGACTCAAGAAGTGTTTATTCGTGTACTTAACAATTGGTCTAATTTTAACACCGGCAATTTAAAGACATGGATTTTTTCAATTGCAAAACATGCTGCCATTGACCATCACAGAAAGAAAAAATTTAGTTCAATATTTGGGGAAGGATTTTTCAAACAAATCGTATCCACTGAAAAAGAACCTAATCAATTAATCGAACAAAACGAAACCAAAAAGCTGGTTCATGAAGCAATTTCAAAGTTAAAACCAAACTTTAGGTCGGTAGTCATACTAAGAGGCATAAACGAATTTTCAATAAAGGAGACATCCGAAATCCTTCAATGCAGTGAATCAAAAGTCAAGGTAGATTATCACAGAGCCTTAAAAGAGCTTAAGAAAAAATTAAACATTGATGCAGGGGAGGTTATTGGAAATGCAAACTGATAAGGATTTATTTGACCTAATTAAAGAAACATATCCACTCAACCCTAGAGAAGATTTTGTATTAGAAACTTCTAATAAGCTTAGACAAAAAGCAAGAAAATTAACTAGAAAAAGAAGAGTTAAACAATTTTCTTTCGCCTCAACCGGTATTGCAATATGTCTTATAGCAATATCATGGTTTTTCTTCTATGGTGGAAAAGACATACTTACCACCAATCTTTACTCTTCCTTTAGAGATGAAAATTCCTCGTCTTCAGTTAAGGAGCAAGAACCTTTAGTTTATATATATCAGTCACACAATTTAGAGTCATTTTTCACAGAAGTTAAAACTGATGATGCCAGTCAAGCTTTTCACGATACAAAAAATATCACATTAGTTGGTGAGAGATTAAGCCAATCATTGTTAAAGAGAGGTATTAATTCCATCCAAGATAAAACCAATATAATGGCAATTCTAAAAGAAAAAAGCTTGTCATTTAGCAAAACATATACTGTCTCAAGAGAGCCTTTAAAAGCCGCCCTGGAAAACAATAAGAGCATTAAAATGGTATTTGATATACACAGAGATTCAAGAAAAAAAAGTGAAACAACCATTAAATTAAACGGAAAAGATTACCCAAGGATGGCGTTTATAGTATCCCGTTCAAGTGTCAATTACGAAGAAAATTTTAAGTTTGCTGAACTACTGCACAATAAAGTTGAAGAAAAATATCCTCACTTATCAAGAGGAGTCTTTGTTAAAGATAATCCACCAAAACAAAATACTTATAATCAAGATCTTTTTGGTAACTCAGTGTTGTTAGAAATTGGTGGACCAGAAAACACTCTGGATGAAGAATATAGAACCGTGGATGTCTTTTCAGAAATCATTAAAGAAATACTTTCGGATAAGAATAATCTGAACTAATAAACACTAATGTTTAATATATGGCTGCTGCGGCAGCCCATTTTTTTGTTCCACGAACAGTGCAGATTAGTGGAAGAAAAGGTGGCTATATTTTCCTGAAAATAAGAAGGATTTTACTGATTAAACAGAGAATATCTCCTTTATTAAGAAAATTACAGGAGGGGTGAAAATGGATTTTGTTTATTTTAATAAGAAAAGCAAGGGTTTATTTTATGCTTTCCTTGTGTTTTTAGTTTTTGGGGTGATTAGTTTTAATATTGCGGATTCTATAAGCTATAGATACAATATGGTTCGGGACAACTTTGTAAATCAAATAAATGGTAAAGACCTTTCAAATAAAGATATTAAACGACTCGAAAATTCCCTCCAAACTATTAATAAAAGGTTTCATACATCTGAAAGTATTGCTATATACGTAAAAAATGATGGAATAAATAGCATACAATATATGAATTCTGATTTAAAGGAAGCTGAATATTTGTTTCCATTAAATACAGTTAAAAAAGATAACTTTATAACTGAGGGATTTCAAGTAACTGAGGTATTGGAATCAGGAAAGTATGTTATTGTTCATCGTTATATTCCCGATTGGTTTTTCTTAATTCCAATAGCTTTGTTTACTATAAGTGGAATATTATTTATGCTTTGGATTTTATTCCAAATTAAATATGCTTATACCACAAGATGGACTAAACTTAAAGCAATTTAGTAACTCATTATGGAAACTGGACGCGATGCTTCTAACAGCATTGCATTTTTTTATGTAACCCTGATTGTGAAAAAATGTACTTAAAGTAACGGGTGCGATTGTTCAATAAGAGCAATCGCTTTTCTTGTTCTGCTCTAACGATGTAGGCTAGTTTCCTTACAAAAAACTTCTTAACCAATAATAAAAACCATCCAAGAGAGCATCTCAAGGATGGATTAATTGCTATTTATCAGTTTATCCAAACATTCTTTGGTAGGGAGTATTCTTCTTCCAGCTACTTTTTGTTTACTTACCACTTCCCAAACCTTATCGGTTCTTCTTAATTTAATCATAACATTTGCGCCATCTGTCTGTTTGTATATCAAATATCCAATAAACGAGTTATCATATTTTGGAGGTAGAGCTTCTTCTCCACTAACAATGAAAAGATGTCTATCGCCTAGAGAAGTGCCAGAGAATAGAGGTAATAACGATTTTATATGAGAGCTTTCTCTACCCTCAATAATGATTGCCTTATGAAAATCATCTAAATTATATTTTGTTACTTTCCCTGTTTCTTGTTTCTCTTGTAGAATTTTCAATTCGGGAAAACTTCCTTGTGTATCGTCTAAAATTCTTTTGTTTAAGTTACTCGAACATTCATCATTTTTTAAAGAGTTGTCTGAGGCATATGTTACGTTAAAATTCAAAAAAGTGTTCATCAATATGAGTGTTAGTATAATCAATAATTTTTTAATCATTTTTAACTCCTTCCTAATTTTATAATCTCCCAAAATGTCAGCACTATTATAACAACAGGAACTTTGTTCATTACCCTAATGTTTGCTGAAAGGATGTGAAGAGTTTCACTTAAACTAAACCAGCTTATAGTTTGTCAACATTTTTCAATAAAAAGTTTAATAACCTCATGATATACTAAAAATGTTCATGCCAAATAACCTTCCTAAATTCTCTTATTGGAAGGTTTTGTTGTATTTAGTTAGATATAGGTCCTATGCTATATCTTGGAAAGGAGTTCTGCTTTTTAGTAAGGCGTAAATCCAATTTAAGAGTTTGTTTACACATGCAATAATCGCTACTCTAAAGGGTTTTCCTTCTTCTCGTTTCTTATCGTAAAACTCTCGTAGTCTTCTATTGCGTGGAATGATCTCATCAGTGGTTTTCTTTTTACGGGAATCCCGAATACCACTTTGAACAGCCATATACAAGGCGTGGCGAAGCCTACACGAGCCACGTTTCGTTATTCGGTTTACCGATGCAGTAAACTTTCCTGAAGAGTACACACTAGGATCTATTCCAGCGAATGCAACTAATTTCTTGGCATCATTAAACCGATCTATCTCTCCGATTTCAGAAATAATCGTGGCAGCGATTTTTTCTCCGACTCCTGGGATAGATTGAAGGATTTCATATTCTTCAATTTCACTAGCGAGGGCATCTACTTCATCCGCAATATTGGACAGATGCTCTTGGTATTGAAGAACAATCTTAACCAAGATTTCAAGGTTAAAAATATGACTATCGTAGAGATTGTTTTGAAAAGGATCACGAAGGGCTGCTTCTCTTAACTTCTGTGCCTTTTCCTTTGCCCAAGACTCCGAACGACTCGTACATAATGAAGCTATTTTATCCGTTAATTCTTTTTCACTCACACTTAATACAGCCTTAGAAGTAGGGAATTCTAGTAAAGTAAGCAAAGATACCTTTGAATAGAGGCTTCCAAAAACCCCTCGATACTCAGGAAAGACCTGGTCAATTAATGAATGTAGCTTTATCTTTGTTTTCGCTGATATTTCTGCAATACTCTCTTGTTGCCTTGTTAGATTACGAAGGTTTAAGAGTTGAACTCCACGCTTCTTGTAAAGCTCTAGTTCCTCTTTATAAAACAGTTCACAAAGATGATAGGCATCAATTGCATCTGTTTTTACCTTTCGGAGGCTTGAGCTCTTGGCTCTATGAGAGATAAGAGGGATTAAATAAAGCTGAATAAAATGACCACACATTTTTGATATGTCAAATTTGCGTGGTCATTTACCTTAAGGTTACATTAATAATTCTTTAGCTCTTTCTAATCAAGGGTTACGGCTTTTTTAAGAGTTAATTCACCTTTCTCTTGACTTGCTACAGAAGCGTTTGCGTTATACGGTATAAAAGACTTAATACTATTAATATAGAAACTAGCACATAAAAAATTTTTTAAATTAATATTGATCACCTACAAATTTCGTAAATTTGTATTTACAATCTATAATTCTGGAATAACTAATTTTTCCCTTCTGATTTTTTGCTAAAATTTAATTTTTTTATAATATTTTGTTCTTAATTTTTATTAATTTATAATCACTTTTTAGGTCCATACTATAATACATTCCTAAAGTTTTGTTCTGAAAGCCATATAATATCTCCATTTATAGTAAAATGTGGAAAAATATTGATAATCTTAAATCATAATGATACATTTAGTATGAAAGTAAATTTTTTACATTGGGGGAAAATTATGAAATCTATTAAACTGTTAGCTGCATCAATGGTTCTTGTTTTAACAACATCGTTTTCTACTGTTAGTTTTGCAGCTGAAAAAGGAGAAAAAATCAAGAGTAAAAAGGATTTGCCAGAGTGGTATTGGAATGCTGAAGGGAGAATTGATCCAAATAATCCAGATTTGGAAAACCTACCACCTTCAACGGTTCAATTCTACGTTGAAGATCCTAATCAGAGTATCGTTAAAGCGATAGCTAAAGGAACAGCACAATCTTATTTAAATAGAGATGGTTTAGAGTGGTATGGAACTAGCGCTACATCTGTTGATGATGTAGTTGCAGATTTTTCAGTTGTTGGAACCTTATATAAACAAGCCCCAAATTCTACAAAGTTAACGACCATTGATATGGAACAAGCATCGAAATACTTTACAAAGGGTGTTGTGATAGCACAACCAGAAGGACCCGGGGGTTCTGTAGGATATACGATGATTGCAGAAGGAATACACCATGTCAATTTGGGTTTGGTTACTGATACGGTAGTAACAACGGAAAAACAGAAAATACAATAATTTAGGTAATAACCATAAAGATTATCTCTTTATGGTTATTAATTTATCTTGTATTTTAGCGTCAAGAATATCTTTAGTGAAGAGGAATTAAAATGAAGAATAAATTCCATTTAATTATTGTTTTAACATTAGTATTAATCATTTCAATTTTAGGGCTGACTTTAAAGAAAGAGGAGTATACTGTGGAAATTGAACAACCAAAGGCTATTGAAAAAACTATTGAAAAAACAATCGAGAGACGAAGAGTAGAAGTTAGCATAGATAAAATGTTTGAAATTAATCGTGATAATTTAGAGTTTACCACAAACTCTAATGGAGAATTTAGTGCAACTTATAAAATAACTCATAATACTAAAAAGGAAGAGACTCTTATATTTTATGCTTTAATTGAAGGCGTTAAAACCCCAATTATAATGGATGTAAAAGGAAAAAAGGCCCCTTTTCATTTTATTAAGGTACCCAAAGATGGAGAGCTGCAAATAAATTTTACTTTATCCGATTTGCCGGGTGGAAAACACATAATTTACTTGATTAATGAAAAATATAATGAAAATAATATCTCAGATGAGTTAGAAAAAATACAATCCCAAAAGGTTTTTTCGGAAAATTTCTTCTCACTAGATGTTAAAAATGGTAATAATAATTTATTAGAAGTATCAAATTATTTTAAAACAGTCGAGAAGTTAGGAGACTCCATAGAAGGAAATTTATTTTCTATGCAATTATATGAAGATCATAAACATTTAATAAAGGCAAATGTTGTTGGGAAAAATAATTACTATTTAGTAATAAACAATGATAAAGAATTTGAATTGAGAGCCCACTTAAAACTTTTATCCGACTATAGTTCAGAAGAGTTGGAACAAATTATTATTCCTGCAAACTCTAGAGTAGGCTTGCCAGTAAATCTTGATAATCTTAAAGCACATGAAAGTATTCGATTTATTTTACTTGGAGAGCCGACAAGTAAACTCGATATTCAGATCCCAGTAAGATTTATTCAAAAGTCTGAACGTATACCTATTAAACAAAAAGGAATTTAATGATATAGAATAATTCACAGGTATATATACATAATAAAATGCTGAAATTGTAGCATTTCAGACTGGCAACTAAGCTCATTATTAAATTTATTATCTTTAAAAGACAAAATAGAGCAAGATTAAAAATGGATTGAAATTCTTAATATTGTTGGTGAAGATTTACTAGGGAATAAGGAATACAAAGTGAAAAGATAATAAATTAAGTGATTTAACCAAAATTTTAATAATGATTTTTCTTTATAAACTAACGGTCAAATAGGGTGGTAACTATATTAAAGCAACCCCTTTTGACCATATTAATCAATCGAGCCCTTCTCCAAAAACATAGTCTTTCGTCCAGTATTGTACATAGTTATCATACCTTCCTCTTGATTGCCAACCGGTGGGACCAGAAATATCATCTGTTGTAAAATTCCGTATGTAGACGTAATACTTTTATACTTCTCTTATTACAAAAAAAGAATTTGGGCATTTGAGATACTTAAACACTCGAAACTTAATTAAAGGATGGGTGTAGAGAACCCCAATTTCTTAGCATAAATTAAAAATTTGAGTTATTACTATTCTTTATTTTTTTTGTTCTAAATTATCTAATACTTCATAATTGTGGTTTAGACTTTTTTGTCCAAATTGTTTAGACTTTCTTGTCCTTGAACAAAAAGAGATCTATGATCAATGGATGTAAAACGGATAGGTAAAAGAGGGAACTATTCGTATAATACCAATTAACGCTTTAATAAACCAGGTCACAAAAACGTCTAAACCCTTGGTACATATGGGATTAGACGTTTTTATTTATTGTGTCATAATTGTAATACACTACTAATTTTTAATAGAAATACAATTACATACGATTTTGGTCTTGAGTGTATTTTTATAGGAATTGTACTTTCTTTATCTCATTTGGGATTTCAGATTGTATGGTCAACCTATACAAATGCTCTTAAAATATTAAAACCTTAAAAAGGGGGAGATGGAATGAAAGATTTATTATTGTATTCGAACATTGGTTTGTGGGTGGTACAGATTTTTATTATATTTTCTTTGTTTCTGATATTTAGGCAGTTTGGAAAAGTGTATCTAAATACGGGCGAAGGAATTAGCCGTGATGGAATTCCTATTGGACAAGCTGTTCCTAAATTTCACGGTTTTTCACCAAATATAGGGGAGACCTTAGATATAAACGCTGTATATTGTTTTTGATAATCTAGATTTGAGCCACTTATATACGATTTGATCACATAAAAAATGAGCCACATGATTTCCAATTCTATTAACCTCTCTTATGATAGGAAGTGACCAAACTTACTTCATATGAGA
>JBDOMM010000036.1:0-6648 GCA_039832695.1 Bacillus sp. (in: firmicutes) | reverse complement strand
TGTGCGATCTGTATTTTATATTCGAGATCAAAATGTTTCCCCATATAGACACGTCCTTTAATTGTTCTTTGTTATTCATTATAACGAAAGTGCCAATTTACCGTGTCCGTTTTTTAGTCTAGCTTCATTTTTCATGCTATGCAACCGAATTTTGTCCTTCATAACACAGATGAAGGACATTTTTCATGTCATGTAACCGAATTTTGTCCTTCATAACTCAGATGAACCAATTTTATCTTATTCAATAAAATTTTTAGTAAAAATTTTAGTAAAAACGATTGAAGGTTTTTACTATCGGGAGTAAAATGGTAATTAAGATAAAAAGGGTTTCAAGATGAAATGGCAGACATAGTTGGAGGGACTCATAAATGAACGTCACATCGTTAAATAAAACATTCTTAGACTTGTTTCAAGCATTACCTAGGCAGGCATTCTTTGCTCCAGGAAGGATTAACTTAATTGGCGAACACACCGATTATAATGGCGGTCATGTTTTTCCGTGTGCCATTACCTACGGGACCTATGCTGTAGCGAAAAAGCGTGAGGATCAGCTTGTGCGCCTATACTCGGTAAACTTTCCAGACAAAGGCATAATTGAATTTGATCTAAGAGAACTAGATTATGAGAAACAACATAATTGGGCGAACTACCCAAAAGGGATGATTCGCTACATCATGGAAGCAGGCTACGAGATTCCATCCGGATTTGAGTGTGCATTCAATGGGAATATTCCGAACGGAGCTGGCCTATCTTCTTCCGCATCCATCGAATTGTTAACAGGCGTTTTAGTAAATGGACTGTTCCATTTAGACATTCCTCGACTTGAATTAATCAAGCTAGGTAAGCGGGTGGAGAATGAATTTATTGGGGTAAATAGCGGAATCATGGACCAATTTGCAATCGGAATGGGCAAGGTGGATGCCGGGATTTTGCTAGATTGCCAGACCCTTCAATATGAATACGCACCGATCCAGCTTGACCATCACAAAATCATTATTATGAATACAAACAAACGCAGAGAATTAGCGGATTCGAAATATAATGAGCGAAGAGGAGAATGCGAAGCGGCATTGGCGGAGCTTCAGACGAAACTTCCGATCGAAGCGCTCGGCCAGCTTTCAGAAGCAGAGTTTGATGAAAATCAATTCTTGATTACGAATGAGGTTGTTCGCAAACGGGCGAAGCATGCCGTCTTTGAAAACGTCAGGACCTTAAAAGCACTTAAGGAATTGAAGGCAGGAAACCTGGCGGCATTCGGACAGCTAATGAATCAATCGCACATTTCGTTACGTGACGACTATGAAGTGACAGGCGTGGAACTTGATCGTTTAGTAGAAGCAGCGTGGAATCAGCCGGGTGTCCTTGGTGCACGTATGACGGGCGCAGGATTTGGCGGCTGCGCCATTGCGATTGTGGCCAATGAAGAGGTGGAAAACTTTATTGCCAATGTGGGAGCGGCTTATAAGAACAAAATTGGTTATGATGCGGATTTCTATGTAGCGAGTATTGGTGACGGGGCTAAGGAAATGGAAATGGGGGCGTTAATTTAAATGAGTATTCTCGTATTAGGTGGGGCGGGTTATGTAGGTTCGCACGCCGTTTACCAGTTAAAGGATCAAGGCTTTAAAGTGGTGGTCGTCGATAACCTGCAAACCGGTCATAGAGACGCTATTCATCCCGAGGCACGGTTTTACGAAGGGGATATCCGTAACCGGGAGTTTTTACGATTTGTTTTTGAAAAAGAAAACATCGAAGCAATTCTACATTTTGCGGCTAACTCTCTAGTTGGTGAATCGATGACTGAGCCGCTAAAGTACTTTGATAACAACGTGTTCGGGACGCAAGTAGTTTTAGAAATGATGAAGGAGTTTGGTGTAAAGTACATCGTTTTCTCCTCTACGGCTGCAGTCTATGGAGAGCAAAAAGTAGTGCCGATAACAGAAGCGGCGCCAACGATTCCAACGAATACGTATGGTGAAACGAAGCTCACGATGGAAAAAATGATGGCTTGGTGTGAAAAGGCTTTTGATCTTAAATATGTCTCGCTTAGATATTTTAACGTGGCATCGGCTCGAAGCGATGGGCAAATTGGCGAGGACCATAATCCGGAAACACACCTCATTCCGGTTGTATTGGAAGCGGCCTTAGGAAAAAGAGAAGCAGTGACCGTTTTCGGTGATGATTATGACACAGCAGACGGGACATGTGTCCGTGATTATATTCATGTTGAAGACTTAATTGATGCCCACATACTCGCCCTCCGTTACCTGCAAAAGGGCGGGGAGAGTAATGTGTTTAATCTTGGCAGCAGCCAGGGTTTTTCGGTAAGGGAAATTGTTGAAACAGCAAAAGAGGTAACAGGAATCGATATTCCAGTCAAAATGGGTGATCGACGTTCAGGTGATCCTAGTACGTTAATTGCCTCCTCTGAAAAAGCGAAGCAAGTGCTTGGTTGGAATCCTTCGAGAACCTCCATCCATGAAATCATTAAAAATGCCTGGAACTGGCATCAGCATCACCCTAATGGCTATCAAAAATAGAGGTGAAAATCATGATTGATCAACTAGTGCAGCAATTAATCGACCAAGCGTTGGCCGTTCAATTAATCGAGCAAGAAGACCAAATCTATGCCCGCAACCAAATTCTTTCTTTATTAGGGTTAACAGAATTTAAAGAAGTGGATTTTGCCGAGAGAAGCAACCTAGGCATTCCTGACCTGCTTGAAGAGATCGTAAACTATGCCTGTCAGCAGGGTGTCATAGAGGATATTTTTGACGAAAAGGAAATATTCTCTAGTAAAATCATGAATTGCTTGATGGCCCGCCCCTCAACGGTGAACCAACTCTTCTTTGAAAAATATAAGCAGGACCCGAAGACGGCAACAGATTATTTTTATGAACTTAGCAAGAATAGTAATTATATCCAGATGAAGCGGATAGGTAACAACATTGAGTATAAGGCAGCAACGGAATATGGTGATATAGATATTACGATCAATCTATCGAAACCAGAAAAAGATCCGCGCAGCATTGAGCTTGAGAGAACAATGAAAAAAGCAGACTATCCAACATGCCTGCTTTGTGTAGAAAACGAAGGATATGCCGGCAGGATTGGCCACCCGGCCCGTTCAAATCACCGGATGATTCGATTAAATCTGCTAGACAAGACCTGGTATTTACAGTATTCGCCGTATGTGTATTACAACGAGCATTGTATCGTGTTATCAGAAACACATACAGATATGAAAATCAGCAGGGATACATTTTTACGCTTATTAGCCTTTGTTGAGCAGTTTCCCCATTATTTTGTCGGCTCGAATGCAGATATCCCAATTGTCGGCGGGTCCATTTTATCGCATGATCATTACCAAGGCGGACAGCATGAATTTGCGATGGCAAAGGCGGAAGATGATTGGACATTTAAGATGGCGGGCTTTCCACAGGTGGAGGGAGCCGTTGTTAAATGGCCGATGTCTGTCATTCGTCTGCGGTCTGAGCAAATTAGTGAACTTGTAGAGGCAGGGGCGTATATTTTAGCCAAATGGAAAAATTACAGTGATGAACAGGTAGGAATTATAGCACAAACAGACGAGACTCCACACAATACAATTACACCAATTGCGCGTAAAAAAGGTGATCGATATGAACTCGATTTAGTTCTTCGCAACAATCGGACAAACGAGGAGCATCCGATGGGAATTTTCCATCCACATGCAGATGTTCACCACATTAAAAAAGAAAACATTGGCTTGATTGAAGTCATGGGACTCGCTGTTTTACCGGCCCGATTAAAGGATGAACTAGTAGAAGTCGAACGATTTATCCTCGGTAATGGCGGCGAGGTTACGGACTATCATCAAAGCTGGGCGGAAGAATTAAAGGCACGTTATGAAGCAGTTGCGAATGAAGACAATGTGAAATCTCTTGTGAGAGAAGAAGTAGGCAAGAAGTTTCTAAAAGCGTTAGAGGATGCGGGCGTTTTTAAACGAGATGAAAATGGAACGGGCGGATTTAAGCGATTTATCCAATCTTTATAGAGTGGTGAGTGAGAATGGAAATACTAGAAAGATGGGTCGGACAGTATCAGGATGAAATGGTCAGGGAATATTCCCTTGTGAACGATTCAGGCATGACGGTTTCATGCCTGAATTTTGGATGTGTGATCACGAAAATCTTGGTTCCTGACCGTCAAGGGAAGTTTGAGAATGTGGTGCTTGGTTTTGACGAATTCGAGGATTATTTGGATTTATCACCCTACTTTGGAGCAGTGGTTGGCCGGGTAGCAGGGAGAATTCAAGGGGCACGGTTTGAATTTGACGGGAAGGAATATCAGCTGGCAGAAAATGAGTCGCCTAACCATTTACATGGGGGCAAAAAGGGCTTCAATTCTGTGGTTTGGAACACAGAGAAGATCGTGGAAGAAAATCAGGTAGGATTAAGATTTTTCTATTTGAGCCCGGATGGTGAAGAAGGGTATCCCGGTAATTTAGAAACAACAGTGACCTATGTTCTAAACAATAAAAATGAGCTGATTATCTCCTATCAGGGGAAAACTGACAAAAAAACGCTAGTCAATTTAACCAATCATTCTTATTTTAATTTAAGCGGCAACCTCAAAAAGGATTGTGCCGACCACATTCTTCGATTAGATAGCGACCGCTTTTTAGAGTTAGGAGCTGATTTGATTCCGACTGGGCGGGTGCTGCCATCACGAAATACTCCTTTTGATTTTAAGCAAGGGAGAAGACTGAGTTCGGGGATTCAATCCTCTCATCCTCAGAATGTCCTTGTGGGGAAAGGCTACGACCATCCGCTTGTTTTTACAACTGAGGGTGAGAATACGATCATGCTGAGCGATGAGGAAAGTGGCCGCTCATTGCTTGTGACGACAGATCAGCCGTGTGTTGTTGTGTATACATCAAACTTTTTGGAAGGACCTTATTCCATATCGGGTGTCCGAGCTAGAAACTATTTGGGTGTTTGTCTGGAAACACAAGGATTACCTGATGCCATTCATCATCCTGAATTTCCAACTGTCATCTTGGAACCAGAAGATTTATACTATTCTACAACGACATATCGTTTTTTTTCTAAAACATTAGGAGTTTGATTTATGGCAACTATTAAAGACATTGCACAAATGGCGGGGGTTTCGATTGCTACCGTTTCACGAGTATTGAATTATGACACCTCGCTTTCAGTCAGCGATGAAACAAAAAAGCGAATTTTTGAAGTAGCAGAGGAGCTTTCCTATAAAAAGAAGTCCGTGCGAAAGCACGAGTCAGGAAAAATTGCGCTTCTGCAATGGTATACGGAAAAAGAGGAACTCGAGGATCTTTATTATATGTCCATTCGTCTTGGTGTCGAAAACCGCTGCCGACATCATGGGATTCAGATAGAAAAGTACTTTCAGGATAATATAGCCGATTTAAAGGAAGATGACGAGATTCAAGGGCTGATTGCGATTGGAAAATTTAGCAGTAAGCAAGTGAGTGAATTGGAAAAGCGAACAAAGAACCTCGTGTTTGTGGATACCTCTCCAGATGAGGAACGCTTTGATTCCGTTGTGATTGATTTTGAAAAGGCAACGAAGAAAGTGCTGGATCATTTTATCGAAAAAGGGCATACGAACATTGGCTATATTGGCGGCAGAGAGGTGTTTAAGGACAAAACTTCTGCGATAGAGGATGCAAGGGAAAAGACATTTAAGCAATACTTGGGAGAAATGGGATTGTTAAATGAAGCGTTCATGTACAATGGCTCTTTTTCCGTGGATGATGGCAACAGGCTAATGAAAAAAGCAATTGAGGACCATGGAGATGAGCTGCCAACGGCCTTTTTTGCGGGGAATGATTCGATTGCGGTCGGTGCATTGCGGGCATTGCTAGAGGAGGGAATCGCTGTCCCGGAGCGAGTGAACATTATTGGGATCAACGATATCAGCATATCAAAATATGTGTTTCCGGCATTAAGCACGGTAAAGGTCTACACGGAGCTAATGGGCGAAACCGCCGTAGATACCTTGCTTGAAAGAATCGAAGGCAGAAAAATCGCTAAAAAAACCTACATCACAACCAAACTTATCCTAAGGAACAGCAGCTTCTAATTTAGACTCACCAAACTAGTGGTGGGTTTTTTGTTTTTATGTCGATGTTTATTGGGTACTGATGGCCGGAATCAGTCGGGCATATGGGTAGATTGAGAACATAATAGAAAAGACTAGTCCGAGTTGGGGCAACTACGGATAAAATAGGAAGTAGTAGACGAAACATTGTCAGAAGGTAAGGATACTTCTGACAGAGTGGGAGGAAAAACGAGCAACATAGTCAGAAGACAAGCGGACTTTTAACAGAGATGTAGGAAAAGCGAGCAACACGGTCAGAAGGTAAGCGGACTTCTGACAGAGTTAGCAGAAAACCCATCAACACGGTCAGAAGGCAAGCGAACTTCTGACAGAGTTAGCAGAAAACCCATCAACACGGTCAGAAGGCAAGCGAACTTCTGACAGAGTCAGAGGAAAACTCAGTCAAGCCCATTATTATGTGTAAATTCATTTCCTCATGAAAAACAATGTTAAGCAGTATTTTATTTTTGGTGTACTGGAAGGGGGTACCCCCTTCCAGTACACCAAAAATTCGCGCGTCGCATC